>NZ_LDJX01000009.1 GCF_001306415.1 Croceitalea dokdonensis DOKDO 023 | reverse complement strand
CAAGACCTGCGTTTGCGGCCGTGAGTGCATCAACCAACAAACTTAAATCATCAGTTTCCACAGCAATTTCCACAATGTTTCTCATCTGGATATTGGCTACTAAGTCGACAGCTGCAGGGGTTAACAATACCTTATCAATGGTGTGTGCTACCCCGTTACTGGCCATAATATCCGTTCCGGTAATATTGGCGTTGACGTCAGAGGCATCACCAATCACAAAAGTTTCTCCCTCTGGAATAATGGATAATGAAGCTCCTTCCAATGCCGTAGCTACCTCACCTTCTGCCAAATCTGCTGCCAACACCTTGGCAGGTATGACATGGTACAATAAAATTTCCCTCAAAAGGTTGATTTCATCTTCTGTATCAAAATCATCCAAAGAGTTGTAATCGCCCCCTAATGCCATAAGTAGCCCTGCGAAAGCATCGTCCGTAGGCGCAAAAACAGTAAATGGGCCTTCTCCTTTGAGGGTTTCTACCAAGTCAGCTTTGATAACGGCCGCCTCTAAAGCGGATAACGTATCGGTGGCCACTACAAGGTCTACCAAATCCTGCATATTCATGGCCTGCAGCACCGATTGGGGTACCAAAACCTTATTGATGACATGCACTATTCCATTGATAGCCATAATGTCTGCCTGTGAAACTTCGGAATCATTAATGAATACCCCGCCTTCCAAGGAAACAGTTACCTTTTCACCTTGAACGGTCTCTATTTCTTGGCCTTCCGTTAAATCACCAGAAAGGGCGGCAACGCCTGCCACTACATGGTAGGATAAAATTTCAGCAAGAAGTTCTTGTTCCTCTGCGGTGTCAAAGTCTTCTAGGGAATCAAAGCCATCCAATTCTGCAAGTAAGGCAGCAAAAGCTTCGTTGGTTGGGGCAAAAACGGTAAAAGGCCCTTCGCCATTTAAAGTCCCGACCAAATCAATGTTTTCATTTTCTCCTGCTTTTAACAAGGCGGCAACCAAGGAGGTAAGGTTGTTTTCGCCTTGGGCAATTTCTACAATGTTACTTGTTGCGTCTTCTCTTGAGGTTGTGTTGGTGCCTTCCTCGTCTTTGTCACAAGAGAATGCGAACGCCAAGACACCTAACAGCAATAGATACTTTTTAATGTGTAATAGTACTTTCATTTTATATAGTTTTAAGGGTGTGGATTGCTTTTGGCAATCTGTAGTTACATAGTTATAAGAGGAACTGTGGCCGTTCTAAACCACAGTCCCTTAAAAGTCTTAATTGGTGGTATCGGGAATCATTACCTTGTTCAAAACATGGATAACCCCGTTGTTTGCCTGTACGTCCACTGCTATGATACCTATGTCCGTAGCTCCAGAACCATCAGTTACATCTGCAATGTTGTCACCTGTTCCAGGAAGATTGATTATGATGTTGTCACCTTCCAAAGTGGGAGGGTTAATGCCATCTGTCAAATCTCCAGAACGCACATTACCACTAACCACATGATGGTTTAGAACGCTTGTTAAAAGTGTGGCATCGATGTCAGTGACCTCGTTCCAATCATCGTTGCTATCCAATAAGGCCTGGAAAGCATCTGCAGTGGGGGCAAAAACGGTAAAAGGCCCGGCCCCATTCAATACCGTTACAAAATCGGTATCTGGAGTTCCAGAGGTTAACGCTGTGACCAAAGGGGCAAAAGTTGGGTCTGCAACTGCAAAAGTGGTTACCTTAGGTAAATCAATAACGGCATCCACGGCATGGATGGCTCCATTCACGGCAACAATATCCGCAGCAGCTACGTTAGACATACCATTGATGGAAACGCCATTATCACTTACGTTAATATACTGGCTTAGGTTGTCTCCGTCCATATTGGTGGCGAAAGCACTAACATATCCGCTCGCCAATTCATCTGAGAAGGCCGCATCTCCTGCAATTACATGATAAGATAAAATGGTATTGATGTCATTGCCATCCGGATTATCAAAAGCGGTAAAAGCGGCGTTTACCGGCGCAAACACCGTATACGTTGCGCTGGCGTCCGACAGCAAATTCGTAAATGTGGTGTTCCCGTCGGCGGTCAAGGCACCCACCAATTCGGTCAAGTTAGGATTAGCAAGGGCGTGTGTCACCACGGTAGGCAGACCAATTACAGCGTCCACAATATGTACCACGCCATTATCCGCCATATTGTCCGCAGCTGTAACTGTTGCTACACCGTTGATTCGTACTCCATTTGTTTTGTCAATGAACATACTTAAAGCCCTACCATCTGCCCCAGCAGTTGATAAACTGGAAATATAACCTTCGGGCAAGGTGGCAGCTGTGTTGTTACCTGCAATCACATGGTTCAATAGCACGGCTGTCAATACATCATTTGGCACATCGTCCAAAGAGGAGAAATTATTAGCTTCCAGAAAAGCGGCGAAGGCATCATCAGTAGGGGCAAAAACGGTAAATGGCCCTGCGCCTTGTAAGGTTCCGGCTAAATTTGCCGCCGTTAAGGCATCCACTAAAGTTCCCAGTTCTTGCGTGGCTACCGCCAAATCAACAATGGTATTGGACTCCTGTTCTGGATTGTTGTTGTCGTCATCATCATCGGAACATGACGTAAATGTTGCCAATGCCACTAGGGCCGCAAGCGTAAAGAATCTAGATAATAATTTCATAATTAGGATTTAATTAATTGTTTAACAAAAAATCGTGATAGTTGAACTTATTTTTAGTTGAAAATCAGTTAGTTGAAAGGCATTTTGTTTAAATAACTGATAATCAGAAATATAATAAACACTAAAAAGATAGATTGTTTATAGTTTGGTTGCGTTGGTTAAACATAAATTAATAAATGTTTAACAATTATTGCAAAAAGCTAATCAAAATAAATAAAGAAATGTTGTTTTATTTCGTTGATTATCAGGAAAGATGGCGGAGTTTGGGGGTGGCTTTCCATTTTTTGCCTTGGTTAACATATTTATGGAATTTTTAGTTTTGTTAAGGTTTGTAACGGTTGGCGACCACGCCAAAATTGTACTTTTGTACTAGATTGAAATGCTAATGAAGAATAAAGTAGTTGTAGGTCTTTCCGGTGGGGTGGATTCCAGTGTTGCTGCCTATTTGCTTAAAGAGCAAGGTTATGAGGTCATAGGCCTGTTCATGAAGAATTGGCATGATGATTCTGTGACCATTTCTGATGAGTGTCCTTGGTTAGAAGATAGTAATGATGCCCTATTGGTTGCAGAAAAGCTGGGTATTCCTTTTCAAACGGTAGACTTAAGCAAGGAATACAAGGAGCGTATCGTAGATTATATGTTTAATGAATACGAACGTGGGCGTACCCCAAACCCGGATGTGCTTTGCAACAGGGAAATAAAATTTGATGTCTTTCTAAAAATTGCCTTGGATTTAGGGGCCGATTTTGTGGCAACGGGCCATTATTGCCAGAAAGGAATGTTGGCCGAGAATCCTGACCAGCCTGTTTATCGGTTATTAGCAGGAGCAGATGGCAACAAGGACCAGTCTTATTTTCTATGTCAACTTTCCCAATATCAATTAAGCAAGACCTTGTTTCCCATAGGGCATTTGGAAAAACCCGATGTCAGAAAAATAGCAGCGGACAATGACCTAATTACCGCGGAAAAAAAAGATAGTCAAGGGCTTTGTTTTATAGGTAAGGTGCGTTTACCCGATTTTTTACAGCAGAAACTGAAACCCAAAAAGGGGCTTATTGTTGAAATAGCGGAAACCGCAAGTATTTATAAAAGCAAAACAGATGCCATAGCAGGAAAGGGGATTTACGAAACCTTGGAAAAAAATGTCCAAAAGCCAAAATATCAGCTTACCCATGGAAAAGCGGTAGGGGAACACCAAGGCGCACATTTTTTTACTACTGGCCAACGTAAAGGTTTGGATGTAGGGGGTACCCCCCAACCTTTGTTTGTAATTGATACGGATGTGGAAGAGAATGTGATTTACGTAGGACAGGGCAAAACCCATCCCGGTTTACTACGTAGCACCTTGTTTGTTGCCAAAGATGAAACCCATTGGGTGCGGGAAGATTTAAAGTTAATGGAAGGTGGCACTTTAAAGGTTAGCGTCCGTATACGGTATAGGCAGCCTTTACAGCAAGCCACCCTGTATCAATTTAAAAATGGGCTTTATATTGATTTTGAGCAGCCGCAGTCCGCTATAACTGCCGGGCAATTTGCCGCTTGGTATATTGGGGATGAGTTGATAGGTTCTGGGGTAATTTCGCAGTAATAGTTAAGATATGGACAACAGGGTAAAAGCCTTATTTGGGATTGAACACCCATTGGTGCAGGCAGGAATGATATGGGCCAGTGGTTGGCGATTGGCCTCTGCGGTCTCCAATGCCGGGGGGCTGGGTCTAATAGGGGCCGGGAGTATGTACCCTGATGTATTGTTAGATCATATCCAAAAGTGTAAAAAGGCCACGGCCAAACCTTTTGGAGTAAACGTTCCCATGCTCTATCCAGATATAGACCAATTAATGGAGATTATTGTGTCCCAAAAAGTTCCTATTGTTTTTACCTCCGCCGGAAATCCCAAAACATGGACGGGATTTTTAAAGGATGCTGGCACCATAGTGGTCCACGTGGTAAGCAGTGTCAAATTTGCGGTAAAGGCGCAAGATGCAGGTGTAGACGCGGTAGTTGCAGAGGGTTTTGAGGCTGGTGGCCATAACGGCCGTGATGAGACCACCACCATGGTCTTAATTCCGGCGGTCCGGGAAAAGGTACATATTCCGTTAATTGCCGCTGGTGGTATTGCTACGGGAAGACAAATGTTGGCGGCCATGGTCCTTGGTGCGGATGGGGTACAGATAGGAAGTAGATTTGTGGCAAGTGAAGAAGCCTCTTCGCATCCTGCTTTTAAAAAAGAAGTGGTGAATGCCAAGGAAGGCGATACCGAATTGACATTAAAGGAGCTTGCTCCGGTAAGATTGCTCAAGAATAAATTTTACCAGGATATCCAAGCAGCTTATGGAAAGGGAGCTTCCGTAGCAGAATTAAAGACGCTTTTAGGAAGGGCAAGGGCTAAAAAGGGCATGTTTGAAGGCGATTTGAACGAAGGCGAATTGGAAATTGGACAAGTTGCCTCGCTCATCCACGACATAAAGCCGGCAAAAGTACTGGTGGCCCAGATTATGTTGGAATATGAGAAAGGTGTTCAAGATTTTTTATCGCCTTAACGCGATATATAATTCATTGCAAAGGTGGGCACAAAGGCTTTAAAGGGCTATTCCTCTTCTGAGGTGTTTTCCGATGCATTTTCCGCTGCCTCCGCTTCACGTTGTATTTTATTTTCCATGATGTTAAGGTTTTTTAACTTGGTTTTCCAAGTCTCCAAAGCTTCTTTTTGACGGTCAATTTTTTTCACCACATCCTGCACTACTGGGCTATCTTCAGAAGCGTTGGAAAAAAACTGCAGGTTGGTCTCCAACTGTCTTATCTCATCCTTACTTTCATTAATTTTTCTTTTGATAAAGGTGCGTTCATTGCCAATGGCCCGCTCATTATCAGAATTGGCCAGTTGTTTAATCTTGTCCCCGTACTTTAACAGTTCTGACTCCTGTTTGTTAACGTCCAATTTTTTGAAGAGTGCGTCAATGATTTTATTGAACTTTGCGTTAATGTGCTTTTTATTAAACGGGATATGACCTAAGGATTTCCATTCTGCAATGAATTTTTTGATTTCCCCTAAATCTTTGTCCTTCTCCCCACTGAGTTGAAACTCCCTAAGTCTGGCCAAGCAAGCACTTTTTTTCTCAAAATTTTCTAACTCCTCTTTCTGGGAGGCATTTCTTTCGGAGTGGATACGGTCAAAATAATGGTTACATGCAGCTTTAAACTCTTTCCAAATTTTATCCGAGTATTTTCTGGGGACGTGACCAATTTTTTTCCATTCGTTTTGGATGCGCTTCATTTCTGGGGTGGCCATATCATGGTCTTCGCTGTCCTTGAGGGAAAGTGCTAAATTCAATAAGGCACGTTTTTTTTCGAGATTGTCGTGCTGTTCTTTTTTTAGATTTTTATAGAATGCGTTTTTGCCACGGTTAAAATCACGAACAGCATTTTTAAATGCCGACCAGGTAGCTTCGTTTACTTTCTGGGGTACTTTGCCTGCTTTAAAAAATGCCTCGCGAAGCGATTCAATATCTTTTATCTGGCCTTGGATGCCTCTGTGGTTGGTTGATATGTTTTCTGCAATGGCTTTTATCTTGCAAATTATTTCATTCTTTTGTTTTAGGTTTTCTTCAAACAATGCTTCCAATTGCTCAAAGTGGGCCTGTCTTCTGCCGTGCATGGCCTTGGTAGCCTTGCTGAAGCGTTCCCATATCCCTTCCCGTTCTTCTTTGGCCACTGGACCAATATCCTCTTTCCAAATTTTATGAAGGGTTTGCAGCTCCCGGAATGCTTTGTTAAGGTCAGGCTCATTTTCCAAAGCTTCTGCCCGTTCTACCAGTTTTATTTTTTCTTCAAGATTATGTTTAAAATCCAAATCCCGTAACTCCCTATTCAGGTGCAGGAAATCATAAAAAATCTCCACATGGTGGTGATAGGTGCGCCAAACATCATTGTAATTGGCTCTTGGAACCGGACCCGCTGTGCGCCATCTTTCTTGGAGTTCCTTAAAATGTTTGTACGTGGTGTTCATATCCTCATCCACGTTTACCAAACCTTTGAGCTCTTCAATAATCCCCAACCGGTTTTCTAAATTTTCTTTAAGGTTTTTCTCTAGATTTTTATAATACTGGTTCTTTTTTTCACGGTATTCCCCATAGACTTCATTGAACTGTCTTTTGGTGACCGAGTTATATCTAAAGTCAATTTCATTGCCCCCATTGGCAATGAATTCCTCCTTTTTATGTTCTAAAAACTCTTGGTACTTTAAATCAAATTCATGTTTGATATCACTTACATGTTTATTGATGGCCTGTACCTTTTCATTCTTCACCAATCGCTGCAATTCACCCACAAGATTTTCCATGGACATGGAGTGGTAGTCCAGCATCGGAATTTCATGTCGCTTCTTATTGGCTTCATCTTCGGCATCCTCTGCGTTTTCCTCATCAATTTCCGAGACAGCATCTTCCTGCTCGTTGTTTTGTTTGGTGAGCTTGTTGGTGGCAGATTCCGTTGTATTATGGTTCACTTCTTCCAAATCGTCAGCAGCATCCTCTTGATGCGTAGCCTTGGGTTCAATAGTTTCCGAAGCTTGCTCTAATTCTCCGCTTGGTTCCGCCTTGGTTTCTGTTGCAGCAGGTTTTTCCTGTAGCTTATCGGTGGATTCACTTTGAATATTTTGGTCGTCTGCAGGTTGCAGTGGAAGCTCTTTTTCGTTCATGACGCAAGTTTTAGCGTTAAGAATATTGGTATATGTGGTAAGTTACTAACTATAGCCACTTAAGGCAAAGATAATGGGATATTTTGGGCCTACGTGCCATCCCGCTAATTATAAATGGAAATGGATTTTGGTTGTAGGCTAAGCCCCATGCCAGATTTCCCATGCTTTTTCGGCCTGTTGTTGCAACATTAATAGCCCATTTTGGATGGTGGTCCCGCGCTGTTCACCCTCTGCTAAAAAGGCTGTTTTTTCAGGGTTATAAATTAAGTCGAAAAGCAGGTGCTTTTCGGTTAAAAATTGATAAGGTAAGGCAGGCTTATCGTCCACATTGGGAAAAGTGCCAACAGGACTGCAATTAATGATAATTGTGTAAGATGATAGGATTTCTTTATTTAACTCGGTATAGGACAATTGCCCTTTCTTGGGTTTTCTTGAAATGTAACAAAAGTCTATGCCCAATCCATCCAACACATAGGCAATTGCCTTGGACGCACCACCAGTTCCTAAAATTAGGGCTTTTTTATGGTGCGGTTTTAGTTTGGGACCCAACGCCATTTTAAAGCCATAGGCGTCCGTATTGTATCCTTTAAGTCCGTTGGAAGTACATTTTATGGTGTTTACGGCTCCAATCGTCCTTGCTTCCACATCCAGTTCGTCCAAAAATGGAATTACTTGCTCTTTATAGGGAATGGTAACGTTAAGACCCTTTGGTTGTACCTCTTTGATGATACGGGGAAACATATTAATGTCTGCCAAATCAAAATTTTCATAGGAATGGTCCGTTAAACCAAGTGTTTTGAACTTGTCCGTGAAGTAACCTCTTGAAAATGAATATGAAATATCCTTTCCCAAAAGACCAAACTTATTTTCCTTCTTTCCTGATTTTTCCATACCAATCTAAACTCAATAATACGAAGATGCCAAAAATAATAAAGAAAATAGCGCCCCAAGTTTCCATGGTGGTAATATCTGGCCAATATCTTTGATAATTACTGATGATTAAATCCCCGTTGGAATCTTTTAACAAGTTGCCCATGCCATCCGTTTTAAATATGGTTTTTTTCCATGGCCATACCACGCCAAGTGACCCGGTAATAAATCCAATGATTACGGCCTGTGTGATTGCCTTGTAATGTTTCAGCACATAGCCAAGTACATGGGACAAGGTAACCAAACCAGTGGCAGAACCTGCTGTAAAAACCGCCAAAACGGTTAGGATATGGAGTCTTTCCTTATTTTCCATAAAACTAAAATCGCCTTGGATTACCTCGGTAATGGTATCGTACAGGCTGTTTACGGAATCTACGAGTAGTAGCACATAATTCCCCAATAAAATAAGGATAAACGAACCGGACAGTCCCGGTAGTGTCATCCCGGAAACACTGATGATGCCACAAAAAAAGATGAAAACAAGATGATCATTTTCCGTGGCCGGGTTTAAAAAGCTAATGGAAAGGCCAACGATGAGACCTATGAAACAGGCTAGAATTGTTTTTTTCCCCCATTGCCGATAATCCTTTAGAATATAATAAATGGATCCGATGACCATACCAAAAAATCCGGCCCACACAAAAAGCTCCTTGCGATCCAAAAAATAATCCAACAATCGTGAGATGCTAAAATAACTAATGAGCATTCCGGAAATCAATAGTACAAGGAATGATCCATTGATGTACTGATAAAAGCTCTTGAACCTGCCGTTGAACAATAGTTTAAAAGCCTTAAGGTTTACTTTTTGTAACGAATAAATGAACTCCTCATAAAAACCGCCTACAAAGGCAACAATACCACCGGAAACCCCTGGCACCTTATTGGCAGCACCCATAAAAAGGCCTTTAATGACTAGGAATAACTTGTCAGTAATCGTTCTTTCTTGTGGCATGGAAGTTACTGGCTATTATAGTTTTAAGGGCCAATGTACATCCCTATTTTAAGTTGTCGGAATACCATTACCCTTGGTGTTTGGTTTTAAACGTAAAGCTATGTTCTAAATTAATAGTTTCTCTTATTTTTTGACGCTATACGTTCAAGCATAAAAATAAGCGAAAATCCCAGTATGGCTAGTAAGATTGCAGGTAGAAGTTGTGGGTTGCCCTCAAATTGGTGCGGAAGTATATTTTGGGCGTCTATAGTAATGGTCTTGTCCCCAAATATTTTACTTTCCAACACTTTTTTCCAAGGCCAAATTTTATTGAGGGATCCCAAAATAAAGCCTGTGAGTAAAGCCAAGGTGGTATTCTTATAATTCTTGAACATCCATTTTAAAAGTCTGGCAAAACTCAAAAGTCCAAAAACTGCCCCAAAGGCCACAACGGCCACTAGTTGGATGTCACGTTCATGCACCCCGTCCAAAATGGTTTTATAAGAACCTAACAACACCAGAATAAAGGCCCCGGAAATTCCTGGTAAAATCATGGCACAAACGGCCAACGCGCCAGAGAGGAACAAATACGGCAAACTATCCACGTTTTCGCTAGGAGGCAATGTGGTGATGAAGTAGGCAATACCTGCTCCTAAGATAAGAACAGCGATACTGACCAAGTTCCATTTCTTAATTTCCTTCCCCACTAGAAAAATACTGGCCAGTACCAAGCCAAAGAAAAAAGACCACAATAAAATAGGTTCATTTTCCAGCAACCAACTTAAAAATTTGGCCAACGAGAGTACGCTAATGAAAATTCCGGCAAAGAGGGCCACTAAGAAATTTCCGTTGAGTTGTTTCCAGAACGGTTTAAACCCAGCTTTCCGTAATGTCTTCCATAACCCTAGGTTTATGGTGTTGATGGAAGAAATAAGTTCTTCATAAATACCGGAAATAAAGGCAATTGTTCCGCCAGAAACTCCCGGCACCACATCCGCGGCGCCCATAGCCATTCCTTTTAGGGTAATGATTGCATAATCAACTCCTTTGCGGGTCATAATTAGTGTAATTTGATTTTAGTTGGACGCTTTCCTATTTTTGGATACCATTTCCGATATCCACTTTACATGCGTAAATTCGGGAAATTTCTCCTTAAAGAAAACTGCTTTTTGCGGATTTAATTGCAAAGCGGTGAGTAAATTTTCCTTGGCCAAGCTGGGACGTTGTGTTTTTAAATAGAGACCAGACAAGTGGTAATGAATTTCTGGACTTTCCGGATAAAATTCCATGCCCTGTTGTAATACTTTTTCCGCAGAATCAAGGTCCTTTAGCGCTTGGAGCACCCAGGCCCATTCCAGCCAGGTGTCTAACTCATAATTTCCCAGTTCTACCGCCTGCTTAAAGGCAAAATCCGCTTCGTTCAAATCGTTCAGGGCCAGGTAAATAATGGCACTTTTCTTCCAGTATAAGGCATTTTCACTATCAATGTTTATGGCCTTATTAATGTACTTTTTTGCCTTCTGGTATTTCTTTTTCTTGGTGTAAAACTCCGTTATGGCCAACCACCCTTTATCCAGTAAGGGATCTTCATGTACGGTATGGTAGTAATAGTACTTTGCCAAATCATCATTGCCCAACTTTTCATGGCATTTGCCAATCCTTAAATAGGCGTGGGACGTAGGGTCATCCAGGGTTAAGGTGGTTTGGTAACTCTCAATGGCCTCATTGTAATTGCCCAATTTTTCCAGCACCCTGCCTTTTTCAAAATAGGCTCCTAAAAAGGTGTCCTCAGAAATAATGGCAAAGTCAAACGCCGTAAGTGCTTCTTTAAGAAGTTCTTTGTTGAGGTACATTTTACCCAATTGGTGCCAAGCCACCTCACAATACGGATTGCGCTCTAGATAGTCGTTTAGAAATACGATGGCACCGTCAAAGTCTTCCAAAAATTCATAGCAATAGATAACGTTATAAAGCGCGGAATAATCTGTTTCGTCATGTAGCAAACATTTGGTGAAATTTAATTTTGCTTTTTCAAAATCATCCATGAACAAATATTCCATTCCCAAAAGGGAATAAATATCCAAACAATCATCAGCCACTTGCAACGCTTGGTACAACATGTTGACCGCACCTTGGTGGTCATCCTTTTTGGATAGGATATTGGCCCTTTGTATAAAAATTTCTTCGTTGTTGGGATCAAGGGTTTCCAGCTTGTTCAGGAGGCGTTCCGCTGCTTCAAATTGGTCCTCAAAGACCAACACTTCTACCTGTAACAGTTTCAGTTCAATGGCGTTTGGGTGTTGCTGTAGTCCAATTTTAATGGCTTTTTTCCCTAAGGCCACTTTACCTATGTTTAAATAGTAATGTATAATGCCCTCAAAGTCCTCTGCGTCAAAAAAGTAGACATCGTCTGTTTTGAGCATCGACTCAAACTTGGTAATGTAATGGTCTTTATTTTCGTTTGGTTCCAAACCCATAAATAGCTCGCCCTTTCGATTAGTCTAAAAATAGGGGTATTCTTTGCGGAGCACAGGGTTTTAGCACAGGTTATTATCAACAATTTAGTTAACATTGGTGGCTTGGTAGTGCTCTAGTATGTTAAGAATCTGTTCACACCCCTTTGTTATCTGTTCTTGGGTTATGGTAAGTGGGGGAGATATCCTGACGGCTCTAGGCTCAAAGAGCAGCCAAAACAAGATCAACTGATGTTTTGCAGCTTCAAGTACAAGGTAATTGGCCGTTTTAGCTTCTTTAAATATAAGTGCCAGCATCAATCCTTTGCCGCGTATTTCTTGGATTAACGGGTGGACCAAGAGCTTTCTGAAGTGTTTTTCCTTGTCCAATGTTTGCGCAATAAGGCCGCTACCGGTAAGTTCTTTGAGGGTTGCCAAGCATGCCGCTGCAATTACGGGATTTCCACCAAAGGTAGTAATATGCCCTAATTTTGGTTTCTCGCTTAAGGTATCCATAAGGTGCTGGGATGCTACAAATGCCCCTACCGGAAGCCCTGACGCCATGCCCTTTCCAATGACTAAAATATCTGGAGAAACGTTGTAATGCTCAAAAGCAAATAGTTTTCCGGTGCGCCCAAACCCAGGTTGTATCTCATCCAAAACCAATAGCGCGCCAACGGCCTCACAACGCCGCTTTATTTGTTGTAGAAAGCAGTAATTTGGTACAATAAACCCAGCGCCGCCCTGAATGGTTTCCAATACTACTGCTGCGGTTTTGGCCGTGATTTTTTCAATATCTGCAAGGCTGTTAAATGTAATAAAGGAGATATCGGGAATCAGGGGGCGAAAAACACCTTTACGCTCCTCATAGTCCATTAAACTTAAACTGCCCATGGTGTTGCCGTGATAAGCGCTTTTTGCCGCTACAATCCCTGAACGGCCGGTTGCCCTTCTTGCAAGCTTTAAGGCACCTTCCATTGCCTCCGTTCCAGAGTTGACCAAATAGGTGGTTTCCAGATTTTTGGGAAGGAGGGAGGCCAATAATTTGGTGTATGTTACGGCAGGTTGCTGTACATATTCTCCGTAAACCATAACATGCATGTACTTTTCTGTCTGTTGTTTGATGGCTTCCGTCACTTTGGGGTGGCAATGGCCCAAACTACAAGCAGATACCCCAGCGACAAAATCTAAATGGGCATTACCCTTGCTATCATAAATGTAACTCCCTGATGCATGGGATATTTCTAATGCCAGGGGATGGGGCGTGGTTTGTGCCTGATATTTGAAAAAATCTTTTTTCATATCACTATACCGTACAAAGCTAAAGGTTTACTTAGGCTTTGGTACCGTTGGTTTTTTGGGCTTGGTGGTTACCGGTTTTTTGTTGGCAGTTGGTTTTTCGGGCAAGGGTGTTCCACTGCGTTCGCTTTCTTCTTGGTCAATATCCACGGGATTGTCAATTCCCCTTATTTTTACTAATTGGATGTTATTGTCATCTTCATCAAAAATTTCTTCTTTGGAGTAGATGCGTTCGTCCCCGCGCCAGATAAATCCCTTTAGCTTCCTTCCCTCTATGGGCAAATCCTTGTCAGGAAAAATAGTGCCATCTGGGTTAACGAAAAAAGTGATGTCCTCAATGTCATTATCGGCCATTTCCAGTCGGATTTTACTACAAATGGTCTTATCGATACCAATAAGCTGCCCATCATCGTTGTACATGTAATAGATGACTTCGGTATTACGCACCAAATCGATGATTTTTAACTCGTTTTCAATAAACTTTCCATAGAGGTTAACTCCTTTGGCCTGGTTGTAGCCAACTTTTCCGATAGAATCCAAGGAGATGATGAAGGCATTTTCCAAAACCTTAAGAGAATCCAATTTTTCCGTTTCCAAGTTGGATATGAGATGAATGCTATCCCCGGTCATTTGATTATCCACGTTCCATAAAATTGGATTGGTAATTAATTGGGTGACCCCGGTTTGCTGGGAAGAATGAATGGAATCACATTTACCGCTCAAATCCTTTTTAAAAAACTTAGCATTTCTAAATGCCCTTAAAATACGTTGTTCCGGTTTTCCGGTAACCATTAAGGTATCTCCATGTATGTAAAGGGAGTCTTGTTGAACCAAATTAACCGCCACAGCGCGCTTGGTGGCAAAGACGGAGTCCCGTTCTTTAAAAATCTCTGCATAATGCGCGCGGATAATGCCTTTGTTCACCGTATCCGTGACCACGATATTATTGGTGGCGGAAGCAAAGGAAGTTGCCTTGTCAAAATATACGCTATCTCCCTCAATGATACGATTGTTATAATCTATCCGTGTGTTCTTTACCCCATAGCCCTGCTCTATTTTGGTATCATAAAAACCACGTTCACAGTAGATTTTATAGGTTTCCCCAACAATGGTGGATGGCCCGTACATGTAGGCATTTTTGGAAACCCGGTAATAATCCAATTGTTCGGAATCAATGATGTACTCCGGATTGTCTATATGTACGCTATCCCTAAACTGCACTTTTTTGAGCTCCATAAAGTACGTGCCTATTTTACTGGTAAGGGTATTGGCAGAATCTACCACTTTGCCTCCACTATTATAGAAGGATTCCTGTTTTTCACGATTAAAATAGAGCGTATCGGTAGTAAGTACCATTTGGCTATCGGTCAGGTCTACGTTCTCCCACGCACGGGCCATTTTGGTATTACCGTCATAGTCTAGCTTACCACTGTTCATTTCAATGGTGTCTCCCTGTTGCAAGCGTACGTTGCCAATGGCTTTTAGTTTGTTTTCGGCAGAATAGAACACGGCAATGTCACACCAAAGGTCTGCGCCTTGGTGTTCAAACTGCACTTGGCGCTCATCATCTTTACTAAAAATGGACGCACCTGGGAATTTTTCCTCGTTTTTGGTAAAATTGGCACCATAGACAATATTGATTTGTCTGGATTGGGTGCTATCTGCTTTTTGTGCCTTTAGCACAAAACACGACACCAAAAGGAAAATAATCGTAATACGATTCAAATCAAACTATTTTAATCAAAGGTAAAAGAATCCCACGCTGCTGCGCAAAGGGTTAATAAACCTTTAATACTTAAGATGCCTACCTATGAATGGTCTGTGTCCTATCTGGCCCAACGGAAACAATTTTAATGGGCACGTTCAGTTCATTTTCCAAAAAGTTAATGTAGTCATTCAGCGCCTGTGGGAATTCCTTTTCGGAGGTCATTTTGGTCAAATCTTTGTCCCAGCCCTTCATTTCTTGGTAAATAGGGCGTACGTTCTCTGCTTCTATATTGTAGGGCAAATGGGTAACGGTCTGTCCTTTGTACATATAACCTGTACAGACTTTAAGGGTTTTAAAACCACTAAGCACATCACCCTTCATCATCATCAACTCTGTGACCCCATTTATCTGTACTGCGTATTTGAGCGCAACCAGGTCTAACCAACCACAACGCCTTGGCCTACCCGTGGTGGCACCAAATTCATTGCCAACCCGGCCCATAGTCTCGCCATCCCCATCAAACAATTCCGTGGGAAAGGGTCCGCTGCCCACCCGGGTGGTATATGCTTTAAAAATTCCGAGCACCCTACCTATTTGGTTAGGGGCAACACCCAAACCGGTGCAAGCACCTGCCGCCGTGGTATTGGAGGATGTCACAAAGGGATAAGTGCCAAAGTCAATATCCAATAAGGACCCTTGAGCCCCTTCTGCCAAGATTTTTTTTCCTGCTGACATCGCTTTAAAGATGTATTCCTCACTATCAATAAAGGGAAGTTTTTTTAAGGCTTCAACCCCTTCCAAGAATTCTACTTCGAGTTCTTTTAGGTGGTATTGGATGTCTACGTTATAAAAGCCGATCATGGCTTCATGTTTGTCTGCCAGGCTTCTATATTTTTCCTTCCAATTGTCAAACTCCAAATCGCCCACCCGCATTCCGTTTCTACCTGTTTTATCCATATAAGTTGGGCCAATACCCTTTAAGGTAGAACCAATTTTAGCCTTTCCTTTGGAGGCCTCGGAGGCTGCATCCAACAAACGATGCGTTGGTAAGATTAAATGTGCCTTTCTGGAAATATAAAGTTTTGAGGCTAGGTCTAGATCAAATTTTTTGAGGTTGTCCAATTCCTTTTTAAATATGACCGGGTCAATCACCACCCCATTGCCCACGATGTTTAAAGCATTTTTATGAAAAATACCGGAGGGAATGGTGTGCAGTACGTGTTTGATGCCATCGAACTCCAAGGTGTGTCCGGCGTTTGGTCCGCCTTGAAAACGGGCGATGATATCATAGTTTTTGGTAAGTACGTCAACAATTTTTCCTTTTCCTTCGTCTCCCCATTGGAGTCCGAGCAATAAATCTACCATGAAAATTGTGGTTATTCGGTTAGGTTTTGTTCTTTGTCATGCCGTTCGGTAGGCAGGTTTCTGGTTCCGTAGAAGTAAAGGGAATGGTTGTTGATCTTGATGTCAAAAACCTCTTCAATGGTCTTTTTTATGGATTGTATGCGGGGGTCACAGAATTCAACCACTTCACCGGTATCGGTAAGGATCACATGGTCATGCTGGCGGTCAAAATAAGATTTCTCATACTGCGCCTGGTTTTTGCCAAATTGATGCTTGCGCACCAATTTACAATCCAAGAGCAATTCTATGGTATTGTACAAGGTGGCCCGGCTTACCCTATAGTTTTTGGTCTTCATTTTAATGTAGAGCGATTCTACATCAAAGTGATCGTCACTCTCGTAGATTTCTTGCAAGATGGCATAGCGCTCTGGTGTCTTGCGGTGGCCGTTTTCCTCTAAAAATGTCGTAAAAACATTTTTTACAATTTCTTGATTTTTTAGGTTGCTCATAGTACTCTCCCTATCGGACAAAGGTACACTAAAAATTAAATTCTGGCGACCTTCTCTATCCCCCCAATTTGCCTTAAATGTTCCATCAATTTTTTAAGGATATTATTATTTTTCACCACAACGGTGATTTTTCCCTTAAAAGTTCCGCCATCCGTGCTAAAGTTAAGGTTGCGCATGTTCACATGCATATGGTCAGAAATGACTCCGGTAATCTCGTTGATCAAACCCAGATTATCAATACCCGTTAGCTGTATCTCTGTGGAAAACTCTTCTTGGCTGGAGTCTATCCACCTGGCAGACATGATGCGGTAGGCGTAGTTGGACTGCAGGGAAAGGGCATTGGGACAATTTTTGTTGTGTACCTTGATACCTTCGTTGACGCTCACAAAACCAAATACGGGGTCCCCGGGAATAGGGTTGCAGCATTGGGACAGTTTATAATTTAGTTTTTCTTCCTCACTGCCAAAGACTAGCATGTCAAAATTGGTGGTGATTTCATCTTTATTGATATCCTCCAGGGTTGGCGTGCGGCGTATTTTATTTTTAAAGAAATTTAAAAACGCATTGTTATAGTTGGCAGCAAAGTCTTTTATCTTCTGGTTGTCAATAATCCCGTTGCCTACCCTAAAAAACAGATCTAAACTGGTCTTTAGTTTAAAGTAAGTGACCATTTTATTGACCACATCTTCGTTTAGGTTTATTTTCTGCGATTTTAACTTGCGCCTTAAAATCTCTTTGCCCTCATCTGCAACTTCCCTTTTTTCTTCACGTAAGGACGATTTTATTTTTGCGCGTGCCCTTGCCGTATTGGCATAGTCTAACCAATTCTGGTTGGGTTTGGCACTTTCCGAGGTCATGATTTCTACCTGGTCTCCACTGTGCAAGGTGGTGTTCAGCGGCACCAGTTTGCCATTGACTTTGGCGCCCCTGGTTTTCATCCCGATCTCTGTGTGTATGTGAAAGGCAAAATCCAGCGGAGTGGCCCCTTTGGGCAGGGATTTGAGTTCACCCTGGGGGGTAAACACAAAAATTTCTTTGGCGTAAAGGTTCAGTTTAAACTCTTCCACAAAATCCACCGCATTCACCGTTGCGTTCTCCAAAGCTTCCTGTAAACGGTTGAGCCAAATTTCAATTCCTTGTTCCTTTTGATCTCCGTGCTTGTACTTAAAATGTGCAGCATAGCCTTTTTCTGCAATTTCGTGCATCCGTTCACTACGAATCTGTACTTCTACCCATTTGCCCTCTGGCCCCATGACGGTAATGTGCAGCGCCTCGTATCCGGTAGATTTAGGCGAGGTGATCCAATCCCTGAGCCTAACTGGGTTGGGTGTAAAATGGTCTGTTACGATGGAATAGATTTTCCAGGCGAGAAATTTTTCATTCTTCCTATCTGCCTTATAAATGATCCGGATGGCAAACTTGTCATAGATTTCATCAAAGGCAACGTTTTGTTTCACCATCTTCCTTCTGATGGAGAAAATGGATTTCATACGGCCTTTGATGGAATAGTTTAAACCCTCCTCATCCAAAGATTCACGAATCACCTTGGTGAAGGCGTCTATGTATTCTTTTTGTTCTTCTTCCGTGTCCGCAATTTTACTTCTGATATCATTGTAAACTTCCGGTTCCGTATATTTTAAACTCAGGTCTTCTAGCTGCGTCTTAATGTTGTACAGGCCAATGCGATGCGCCAAGGGTGCATAGATGTACAAGGTTTCCGAGGCAATTTTGACTTGTTTGTGCTCTGGCATGGCATCCATAGTGAGCATGTTATGGTACCTATCTGCAATTTTGATGATGATCACCCGTACATCATCATTTAAGGTCAATAACATTTTACGGAAGTTTTCCGCTTGCTGACTAATGTTTTTGTCCTTTTTGAGGTGCGCGATCTTGGTGAGGCCGTCAACGATTCTTGCCACGGTTTCACCGAACATCCGTTCAATATCAGAAAGGGTATAGGGGGTATCTTCTACCACATCGTGCAGTAGGGCAGAGGCTATGGATACGGCATCCAGCCCTATCTCCGAGGCCACAATTTTTGCTACTGCAATAGGATGGAAGATGTAGGCCTCGCCAGATTTTCTTCGTTGTTCCTTATGGGCATCCACGGCAACATCAAATGCGGTGCGTATGAGCTTCTTGTCCTCATCGGTAAGGGTCTGATAGCTAATACGCAGCAATTCCTTGTATTGCTTGGCAATTTGTTTGTTCTCTTCTTCAATGGCCGTTTCCGTCATAGCAATATTAAAAATAAACTAATCTTTACAGCTGGGCAACAAAAATCAGACCATAAGATTTCTTATTCGGTCAACCAAAGGAGGATGGGAGTAGTGGAAAAAAACATAGGCTGGATGGGGGCTAAGGTTGCTTAGGCTATGTTGGGACAGTTTTTTTAAGGAACTGATCAAAGGTGCCGCGGCAAAGGTTTGCTTGGCATAGTCATCTGCTTGAAACTCAAATTGTCTTGAAACATAGTTCATCACCAACCCCGTGAGGGTAGATATGGGGCAATACAATAAAGCAAAGCCTACCAAGGATGCATGGAGGCTTGGTTTGGAAACCCCGATGGCATGCGAAAGCTCTGGATGGTTTACAAAAACGGAGAACAGGAACAGGGTGCCCCCGGTCAATACCATGGAGGTTACCATGTTAAAAATGATATGCCTCCGCTTGTAATGGCCAACTTCATGGGCCAATACGGCCACAATTTCCTGTTCTTCCAAATCGTGGATTAGGGTGTCGTAAAGTGTCACTTGTTTTTGCTTACCAAAACCGGAGAAATAAGCATTGGCCTTGGTAGACCTCTTGGAACCATCTATCACGAAAATGTGTTTAAGTTCAAAACCTACCCGTTCTGCATAGGTTTCAATGGCTTTTTTTAGTTTGCCTTCCTCTAACGGACTAAGTGTGTTGAACAAGGGCACGATGAGTTTGGTGTAGCAGAAATTGATACAAATCATGAGTACAGAAAAAAGGGCCCAGGCATACCACCAAAAGTTGGGCCCCAACTGTTGTACCAACCAAATGACAAGCGCTAAAATACCACCGCCTAAAACGGCAGTAAGCAGCCAACCTTTCAACAGGTCAAGAACAAAGGTTTTTAGAGTGGTTTTATTAAAGCCAAATTTCTCTTCGATCACAAAAGTACGGTAGTAGCTAAAGGGCAATGAGAGAACGCTGCTTCCCAGCATCAAAATACCAAAGAAAGCCAATGCCAAGCCAATGGGGTTCTCCAAAAAGGTTCTTAGCCATCCGTCTAGCCAATCAAATCCCCCAAAACAAAGAAAAAGTAGGGTCAACAGAAAGGAACAGCTTTCATTGTAGATGCCAAAAGTGTGATTTGCTTTTTTGTAGGCCAAGGATTTTTGATGGTTGTCGGCATCATATACATCCCTTACTTCCGGCGGAACATGAGTGTTAAACCGTTTAAAATTCAGATAATCCAATAAGGTGTCTAGCAGAAATTGGGCGGTAAGGATACCAATGACCGTCCAGAACAATGGCGTACTTTCCATAGCGTTATAAATACCTTTGGCGTTTGGCCTCAAATATAAGTATTGCAGCGGATACGGATACGTTCATGGAATCTATTTCACCTTCCATAGGAATGATAAGGTTATGGTGGGCATTGTTTAACCAAATGGAGGAAAGCCCCGTAGATTCCGTACCAACAACAAGAGCCGTAGCTTTTGTGTAATCCAATTTAAGATAGTTTTTTGATGCGGTAAGTGCCGCACAGTATATCGCTATTTTTTTTGCTTTTAAAAAACCAATGATGTCCGCCGTGCTTCCCATGCCTATTTGAGTGGTGAAAACACAGCCCACACTTGATCTTATGATGTTGGGATTGTACAGGTCCGTTTTTGGATTGGCAATGAGCACGGCGTCCAGGTTAGCAGCATCTGCGGTTCGCAGTAATGCCCCAATATTCCCTGGTTTTTCCGGTGCTTCCGCGACAAGGATTAAAGGGGTTTTGGTTGCAAATCTAATTTCATTAAGATGGTGTTCCTTAGTTTTGGCTATTGCAAGGATACCCTCCGTGCTATCACGATGGGCAACTTTCTGGTAAACGGCCTTGGTGACCAGGGTAATGGATTTGGCATCTATATGCAAACTGGGGTCACCTGTGAACAATTCTTCACAAAGTAATAGAGAAACAATGTCATAAGACCCTTTTTGGGCCAATGTCAATTCACGTAGGCCTTCTATGACGAATAATCCCGTTTTTTTGCGTTCCCTGGATTTTTCTTTAAGCAAGAGAATTTGCTTTACCAAGGGATTTTTGCTGCTACTAATGGTTTTGGATAACTGCACGGCGTAAAATTAGGCAAAGTTAAAGGACTTATGAAGCTTGTTTTAGGGTACGATAATTGTGCCTATGGTAACCTAGTGCAAAAATAATATCGGCCATAACATTATTCCAAGGCAAACGCCACGATTTGGTTTCCCGGTTTTGTTCCCAGCTTTTCACCTCCGCAGGCCAGTGCGATATATTGTTTTCCATTAACTTGGTACATGGCAGGAGTAGCAAAAGACGCAGCCGGAAGTTGATAGTCCCAAAGCAGCTCACCGGTATGTTTGTTAAAAATCCTGAAATACCCATCCTTGGTGCCAGCAATAAAAAGTAAACCGTTCTGGGTCACTACCGGACCGCCATAATTTTCACAGCCGGTTGGTGGATGTCCTTTGGCCCTGAGGCTTGGGGTATCCCCTAAGGTAACGGACCAACGGTAATCCCCCGTATTTAGGTCAATGGCATGTAAGGTTCCCCATGGCGGGGAAATCGCGGGAAGAGCTTTGGAATCCAGAAATTTGTGATAACCTGTGTGTTTGTATTTAGGTCTTTGCGTGCTATCAGAATTAGCTTCTGCACCAATGGAATGTACCGTTGCTTCCTCCCTGTATAAAAATTGAAGTAGTGCATCTGTCTCTTTAGCCGTCAACTCAGGAAAGCCGGGCATCATTCCCTTTCCGTTGGTGATTATGGACATGGTTTCCGCTTTGGTCAAATATCCTGGAAGCGCATTTATGGCCGGAAATCCACTTTGGGGCATCCCTTTTAGGTTACTTTGATGGCAGGAGGTACAGTTCACCTGATAAAGCTTTTCTCCAAGGCTTTTAGCTTCCGGTAAGTCCGTATTTTGCATCATCTGCAATATCCAGGGCATTTCGTTGGAATTGACATACAATATACCATCATCTGGGTCAGCCGCCGCACCGCCCCATTCCGCCCCACCGTCATAACCTGGAAGTAAGAGCACTGGGTCAAGTCCTGGGGGAGCGTATTCATTTTTGTTACTTGTTTCTATGATGGCGGCAATGTCCTCTGGGTTTTCAGCGTACGGACTAATTGCTGCCACCGTGATATCCTTTGCCAACCTGGCAAATGGTTTTGGCTTGGTGGGTATAGGTTGGGTTGGCCAGGCACGTTGGCCTTCCAGCGTGGAATTTGGTACTGGTGTTTCCTTGATTTCAAACAAGGATTCTCCAGTATTTCGGTCAAAAACAAAAACATAGCCTTGTTTGGTTACCTGGGCCACCGCTGCTATTTGCGCTCCATTGCGGGTAACGTTCAATAAATTTGGTGGGGCAGGGGGATCACGATCCCAGAGATCGTGATGGGTGAATTGAAAATGCCATTTAAGGGTGCCTTTGTTGGCATCCAAGGCCAAAAGGCAATTTGCGTATAAATTAGACCCAGGCCTTTGGCTGCCGTCAAAATCTGGCGCGGCTGAACCTGTTGGAACAAACAGTGTTTCCGTAGTCTCATCCAAGGCCATGCCGGCCCAGCTGTTAGCAGCCCCGATTAAACCCTTTTGGCGTACTTGTGTATCCCCCCAAGTTTGACTTCCTTTTTGTTCTTCTTCGGGAATGGTTTTAAACGTCCAAACAGGTTTGCCCGTTAAGACGCTGAACGCCATGATGTCGCCGGGTGCCGCCCCTAGATTTTCGGAAACCCGTGTTGGCATGATAATAAGGTCTTTGTAGATGGTCCCCGGTGTGTTGGAAACCAAAAATTTTTCTCGGGCATTTGGTGGCAGGCCGGCACGCATGTCTATTTTTCCATCCATACCAAAAGTAAGAATGGGCTTACCGGTCTGGGCATCCAAGGCAAATAGTTCCGAGCCCATTGTGTAGAAAATCCTGCGGTCTCTGCCCTTTTCCCAATATGCCACACCGCGACTGGTGGAATGCCAAGCATTGAGGGTGTCACCAAAGGTCCAAAGTTCCTTTCCCGTGGCGGCGTGTAACGCGACTACCCTTAGAGCCGAGGTAACCCCGTATAGGATTGTATCCACTACAATCGGGTTCATCTGCATCTGGCCAATATCCGGTGCCGAGTAGCTCCATACCATCCGCAGCCTGTGCAGATTTTCCGGGGTAATTTCAGAAAGCGTACTATAGTGGTTTCTCCCTGGCCCACCTAGGTAGACCTCCCAAGATCGGTGATGCTTGTTATTTGGGGATGAGGTATCTGCACAGCCCATAATACATACTAAGGAGCAAAGGAGCATAAGAAGGTTCACTGGGAATAGGCGGGATTGCATGGACAAATTTTTTCTAAGATAATGGATTTTGTAGTTTTTCTAGATAGTTATTATTAGTGAAAAGTATTTAAAAACATTTTTTATGGGATAAGCAGTCCGGCCTGTAACGGCAAACAATTATAGGAACTTAGGATAGGAGCACGGTAATTATTGTACAAACCGGTTTGGGTCTGAACTTAGGTTGTTTATTTTTGTGAATCCTATGAAAAAAATATTCTGCACTGTAGCACTACTTGGTACCTTATCCACGGTTTCTGGGCAAATTGAAAGAGATAAAGCACTCCATTTTATCGGCGGTAATCTCTACGGACTGGCTGGAGCTGGTATTGCCAAACAAATATCCAAGGGCAACCGTTGGTGGACCTTTGCAGGAGCTATAGGCGGTAGTACCCTAATCGGACTTGGAAAAGAAGCCGTAGATGCCAGCCAGCGGGAAAATGGCTGGGATAACGATGATCTGTTGGCCACTATATTGGGTGGGGCCAGTGTGGGGGTGACCATAGACATTTTTACCGATCACAAGAGAAATAAAAAAAGACAACTCAGCAAAGAGACCGCCCAATCTTTAGAACTAAATAAGACCGTAACGGAACTAGACTACTATTTTAAGGAGTTACAACGATTGCCCACCTTATCAGAATTAGCTTTTCCACAGGGGTATACGTTGGTGAAATAGCCGAGAAAAGTACTTTTTAAGTTTGTTCTGTGGTATCCAATTATTGAAATCGGTTGAGCTTTTTTAAATTGGCTAAAAAATGGCAGCATTACCCCCATTTTTTGTCCTTTTCTTGCTCGTAGCCGTGCTATGCAACCCACAATAGTCTTCTTCTGCGCTTGATTCCTTAAAGTTTTGCTTCAATCGAGAAAGGTTTAAACCACTATATGGTTTACAACAGCCCCCTAGCTTTAATTTCCAAATATTTATTGATGGTGTTGACGGTTAAGGATTCAGGTTTGGTCAATATGGTCTGTATCCCATACTGTTGCAATATTTTTTGCATGGTCCTTTTTTCCATGGAAAATTTTTCCGCTATGGTTTTGTGATAGATGGCCTGTACATCCTCAGCATCTCCGTGCACCAATGCTTCCAACTCTGTATTTTCAAAAAAGATGACTACAAGGACATGTTTTTTTGCCAAGGCGATGAGATAGGGCAGCTGCCGTTGTAAGGCAGAAATATGTTCAAAATTGGTATACAGCAACAAAAGGCTCCGATGGTTGATTTTGCGCTTAACATGCGCATACAACAAGCCAAAATCAGAGTCCGTAAATGCCGTGTTGATGCTGTAGAGTTTTTCCAAAATGGTGTTCAGATGGGTGATTTTTTGGATTGCAGGAAGATAGGTCCCAATTTTTTTGGAAAAAGTCACCATTCCCGTTTTATCGTTTCGTTTTAGCGCAACATTAGAAAAAGCTAAGGTAGAATTAATGGCATAATCTAACAGTTTAAGCCCGTCAAAGGGCATTTTCATAACACGGCCGGTGTCAATGATGGAATAAATAGGCTGTGATTTTTCATCTTGGAACTGGTTCACCATGAGGGCATTCCGTTTTGCTGTGGCCTTCCAGTTAATGGTCCTAATATCATCACCCTCAACATACTCTTTAATTTGTTCAAATTCCTGGGTATGGCCAATTCGTCTAATTTTCTTAAGGCCTATTTGGGTTAGTTGATTGCTGATGGCCAAAAAATCATACTGTTGCATCTGTATAATGGAAGGGTATACAGGTACCATCTCATCCTTAAAAAACCGAAACCGTTTTTTTACGAGTTGTAAAGGTGATGAGGCAAAAACATTAAGAAAACCAAAGACATATTCGCCCCGTTCCACTGGTCTTAGGGAGTAGGTGTGCACTGCAGTTTGGTTTTTGGACAATTTTTTCGTGAAGAGAAAATCCCGCTTTTGAAATTGAACGGGAAGCTCATCTATAATGGCAACGCTGGTTTTAAAGGGATAACCAGAACTTACCTCAATAGAAATTTGATTGTAATCGCTATTGGAAAGCTTTTGGGGTAATTTTCGTTTTGCTTTGATTTTATTGACATTGGCGTACAGTAAATAACAATCTAGGAGAAACATCGCCATTAAAATATAAAACGCCAGCCATGCAATGGGGTACAACCAGGTCAACCAATAGGATAGCACAAAACAAGCGGCTATTACCGCCAGAAACCTAAAAAAGGTATTATGTACATAAAATGACCTGAAAAACTGTTGCATTTACCTTGGTATTTCTACGGACTCAGCGATCATTTTTATCACGCTTTCCGTGGTTATACCTTCCATTTCGCGTTCTGGGGTTAGAATGACCCTATGGTTAAGAATGGGAACCAACGCTTTTTTTACGTCTTCTGGAGTCACAAAATCACGTCCTTTAATAGCAGCAAATGCCTTTGCACATTGCATGGCGGCAATAGAGGCCCGTGGCGATGCCCCAAGATAGAGATGCGGATGGTTTCTGGTCTTTGAAATGATTTCAGCGATATATTTAAAGATTTTCTCCTCTACAATAACATCATGGATAATGTTTTTAAATTCCTTTAATTTTTTAGGCAATAAAACCGGTTTAATGCTATCAGATGGATTCCCCGATTTACGCTCGTGATGGGTCTGAATAATCTTTACTTCCTCTTCTACGGATGGATAATCCACCTTGATCTTAAACAAAAAACGGTCTAGTTGGGCCTCTGGAAGAGCATATGTTCCTTCTTGTTCAATGGGGTTCTGTGTGGCCAACACCATAAAGGGTTCCGCCATTTTATAAGTGGTGCCGTCTACGGTCGCTTGGCGTTCTTCCATAGTTTCAAAAAGGGCGGCCTGTGTTTTTGCCGGCGCCCTGTTAATTTCATCTATTAAAATGACATTGGAAAAAATAGGGCCTTTTTTAAACTCGAACTCAGAAGTTTTTACGTTGAATATGGAGGTGCCCAAAATATCACTGGGCATTAAATCTGGGGTAAACTGTATGCGGCTAAAATCTGTTTTTAAGGTTTTGGCAAATAGTTTGGCCGTAATGGTTTTTGCGATTCCCGGCACCCCTTCTATCAAAACATGACCGTTTACAAACAGCGATGCAATCAATAAATCTATAAAATTCTGCTGGCCAACGATAACTTTGGACAGTTCTTTTCCAATAGCATCAACCGTGTTTTTAAGCTCTTCCAGGGGTATTCGGTTATCAAAGTTTAAATCATTATTTTCCATCTACTTTTGCTTTAAATTCTTCTATTTTTTTGTTCAATACCTGTAATTGACTATCGCTTAGCTGCTGCTGGGAACCAATTTGTTGTAAAAATTGAAACAGCCCTTTAATTTCTTCAGTCGTGTGGTTACTTCTAGAGGCTAGGCTATGAAAAAATGCCTGGTCCAACTCCTCAGTATTTAGGTAAAAACGGGTTCTTATGTAATCTAGAAACTGGGCAACCTTGTGTTTGGCAATTTCTTTTTGCTGCCCGGTTTCATAATACATGTCTGCAATGGTCTTGGTAAACGCCAAGGTCTGGTTTTTAAGCGGGGTAACCACGGGGATGGCACGTTGCTTTCGTTTTCCTTCAAAGATAATGTAGACCACCGCGCCGATCAATACCATATAATAGGCCCATTTAAACTCTTTTGTGTTGAGAAAAATATACATTGGGGAGGTAAAGAAGGACTTACCGGATTTATGATGATTGTCCACGTACAAGGTGTTGTCCGTCTTTAAGTAGCTGAACAATCCTGAGGTATAATCCCTATTGTCTCCCTTTAGTATAAAATAATTGGTGAATGCCTCTGGAAATTGGGATAACAAGATTTCGCCACTACCGAATTTTTGGCGAACAACGGTTACCTTTCTGTCAGCGGCCGTAAGGTCATCAGACTTGGCGTGGACCTCCCCGACTATGGATGTGTTTAAAGTGTCCAACTCATTAAAATAAAGCGTGTAATAATCCTTATCATACACCGCAGGGGAAGATTTTATGACCGGATTCACCAACTGATGGTAGTAGAGCGGATCTAAGGCATCACCGCTATAGAGGCTTATTTGGTCTAGGTTAAGGGTATCCAATAACTGGGGTTCAAAACCACCTGAAGCGACAAACAAGGTATTTCCTTTAGAAACCCAACTTAATAGAGCCTTCATTTCCGCATCCCCAAAATTAATCTTATCATTGACAAGCAGGTAGGTGCCTTTTGCATCGGTATTGTTTGTTAAAAACTCAAATGGGGGTTGCTGTACCTGCTTTACCTTGTCACCAAAATAAGAGGTGAGCAGTTCATTGGCCACATAGGTGCCCAAGGGTATTTTGTGTTGCGCCACGTAGGAAGGAAACCAATTTACCTCTTTGGGTTTGCTGTATTGCACGGCCAATATCAACCCTACGGTGATGATTGCGATAATGATATAAACCCCTCCTTTTTTAACCATGGCCTATTTGGTTTTGCAGGGTTGTGAATACGTTTACGGCTTTTTCATAAGCTATGTTTTCAATGGTAAATTCACCATACCAAATGTAATCATAGAGCAAGGTAACCTTAGAAAATCCAGTTTTTAATTGCTCATTGGCCAGTTCGTTAAGGTAGTCATCATTGGTCTTTTGTGGTTTCCAGTCAATATGCTCTCCCTCACTAAGTTGTCTTAGAATCAACAGGTAATAGTACCGTATGGCCAAGCGGTAGTTTTTATCTGCCACCGCTTGCTGTATCAAACCATGAATATCTTCGGTTTTTATAATGCGCTCCTCTTCGGAAAGGGATACTAGGTTTTCATTTTTCTTGGCATCTAGCAATGCTCTGCTGTTAACGTTTATAAAGAATCTAATGATTAGATAGAGTAAAAGTCCGAGCAAAAGGTAGGGTAGTAGCTTTAAAAAAACGGCCAGATAGCCTGGGGCCCTATCCACCCCAAAAATCCATTCAAAAAACCGTCTTACCAGGTTATAAAACCAATTTTTAATGTCTTCCCACCAGCTGTTGTCTACTTTTTCTATTTCATAATCAAAGCGTTCATCATCCAAAAAGGCTTGTATGTCCTCTTTTTCTATGTCTACTTTTTCCAAAGGGGAATCATCATATTTTACCGCAAGGGAATCCTTTTGTCCTAAAGAAGTTAGGCAAAATAGCAAGGCAACACAAAGTAGGGGCTTTTTTGGCATTTACTCTTCCGTGGTTTTCCCCAAGTTGTCTATACGTTCAAAAGTACCTGTAAAGTTTTTCTTTTCGTTCAGGTTAAAATAAATTAATGCTGAGGCCACCAAAAGAACGATGTTCATTAAAAACTGTACGATGCGCGTAATCAGGTTTAGAAGCAGGTATACCGGATCCGTAAAGGCGTTTATGCTTTCCGCATCAAATTCGCCGGAGAAAATGCCCATACTGATCCAACTGTAAATCACGGTAGGCAAACTAAAGGCCAATGAGGCAACATAAACCACAATGTACAATACTATAAATACGGCAAAAGTGTTCCACCAATTGTCTTTTACCAATCTAAAGCTTTCTGAATAGGAGTCTGTAGCACTTAAATTTTGGAACACCATAATGGCGAATGAAATACCTAAAGGTACAGCAAGGTAAATCCCGGGTACAAGGCACATCATAAACCCTACAAGCAAGGAGATACCAACCAAGAACCCTAGCCCTATAAAAGACCAAAAATTGGCGTAGACCTGTTTTTTGACCTTTTGGAACTCTACCGTCCCAGTATGATCTATGTATTCTTTGATGTAAAAAAGTACACCACCATAGGACACGGCATAAACCATAATGGAACTAATAAAAAGAACGGCTCCGGAAATGATAAGGATGATGGGTGAGAACAAGGAGTTTTCTGAGGTAACCAAGGCAATGTTGAACAAGTCCCCAAAAGAGAACAGGTAAAACCCGGTCGCTACCAATAAAATCAGCAAATAGGGCCCCACAATCTTTAGAAGTGTCGTAAAAAAAGGTTTAAATTCCAAGCGAAGAAAACCAAAGGTGTCCGAGAGTATCTCTCCCAATTCCCGTTGTTTTTTAAATTCAATGAAGTTGGTGGGTTGCATATTGTTTCTTTTTGTTTAATTGATAGGGATAGATGATGTAATAAAATAGGACAAGGGCAAGGGAGTTTGTGATGATGATAATGGCGAGCCAATCTGGCATTTCCGTGTGTCTAGTGACAAAACCTTCCAAAAAGCCGGCTAAAATAAAGAAGGGAACAGTACTCACCATAATTTTAAGTCCGTTCTTGACACCCCTTTTAAAAGATTCTAAGCGGGTATAGGTTCCAGGAAACAGTATCCCATTGGCCAAAACCAAACCAGCACAACCGGCGATGATAATAACGGCAATTTCAATGGTACCATGTATCCAGATGGTTCTGGCAGATTCCCAAAGAAGCCCTTTTTCATAAAAAAAGTATTGAAAGCTCCCCAACATGATGCCGTTTCTGAGCATGATATACAAGGTGCCTATACCCAAAAAAATACCAAAGGCAAATGCAAACACAGCCACCTTAATATTGTTGATGGTAATCCCTAAAAACATATTAAATTCCCCTTGTTGCTTGTATACGGCCATGGGATTGTTGTTCTCAATATTATCAAGGGTCATGTTAACATAGCCATCCCCTAGGATGGAACGGACAAAATCCCCTTCATTCGCAGAGGAGAACGCTCCTACCAAGGCAAAAAAAACAAATACCAGGAAGGCAATCAACAGTTCACGCCTATGCTGGTAGAACATTGTAGGAAATTCCGTTTTCCAAAAGCTTACAATACGGTTCTTGGATTCCCGTTTTGTTTTATAGATTTTTTGATGGGCCTGTGAGGCCAATGCGTTTAAATAACGCGCGGTATTGCTGCCCTGATAAAACGTGTTGGCATAGCTAAGATGGTCCGTAATTTCAATATAAAGGTCGGAAAGGGCATCTGGGTCAAAGTTCCTGCCACTTTTTAAGGCTTTTTCAAAAGTGCTCCATTTGTCCTTATTTTGCTTTACAAAAGCGGCCTCTCGCATTAACTTTGTGTGTTTAGGGTAAAGAAACTAAAATATGAATGATTTTCAAATAGAAACGGCTCAAAATATAAGTATTAGCCAAAATACCGCGCATTTGGGAGATCGCTTGTTGGCTTACCTTATAGACAGTTTTGTCATTTTTGCCTATACCATTTTGGTAATCTTGTTGCTAGTTTCCCTAGAGTTGGATTTTGCAGATGCTTGGGCCATTTATTTGATTGCCAGTTTGCCTGCCTTCTTGTATTATGTAGGTGTTGAAACGTTGACAGATGGCAAAACCATAGGCAAAAGCCTGATGAAGCTCCGTGTAGTCAAAATTGACGGTAGCAAACCCAGTTTTGCCAATTATTTTGTACGTTGGATGTTACGGATTATTGATGTTGTGCTTACCACTGGTGGCGGTGCGGTCCTCACGATTTTGATTCGCGGTAATGGGCAACGCATAGGGGACATTGCAGCGGGGACTACGGTAATCAGTGAAAAACAAAAAATTACCTTGGCAGATACCTTGTTGCGTGATATTGCCGATGACTACCAGCCTACCTTTTCGCAAGTGACGGTTTTTAGCGACCGCGAAATCCAGACCATAAAACAACTGTATGATGATGCCAGAAAATATGGGCACCATAAGGTCATCTTATCCTTGGATACCAAAATAAAACAACTGACCGATATTTCTACTACCATGAGTCCGGTGGATTTTGTAGATACCGTTATTAAGGATTATAACTACTATACCCAAAAATTGTAATCCATGTTTTATCTTGCCATTGATATCTTGGGTACCATTGCCTTTGCCATTTCCGGGGTTTTGGTGGCCATGGAAAAGCGACTGGATTTATTTGGGGTGTTTATTGTTGCCTTTGTTACTGCCATTGGGGGCGGTACGCTTAGGGATTTTTTAATAGGAAATACACCTGTGGTCTGGATGCAGGATGCTACTTATTTAATGGTAGTAATTCTTACCGTTATTTTTGCCATCCTCTTTTCCAATCAATTAAAGTACTTAAGGAAATCATTGTTTCTTTTTGACACAATTGGTATTGGACTTTACACCTTAGTTGGCGTGGAGAAAGGGGTAGAGGCCGGTCTTTTACCAGTAATGTGCGTTACCCTTGGGACTATCACTGCCTGTTTTGGAGGTGTTATCCGCGATATTTTATGTAATGAGATACCTGTGATCTTTAGAAAGGAAATTTATGCCACGGCTTGTATTTTAGGTGGTTTCAGTTATTTTTTATTTCATTTATTGCCCATGCCGCCCCAGTATGGTTATGCTTTGGCTATTGTAGTGGTTATTTTGTTGCGCTTGTTGGCGGTACGGTTTAAAATTGGTCTACCCAATATTTATAACAATGCTAAGTAAAAGATTGGCTGGTTAGCTGATAGTTTATCTGTGAGTTATCACATTTTAAGGTAATAAAGCCTCTGCCTTTAAAATGTAAATATTGCTCATGGGCCAGTCTCCTTGGTCCACTTCTACCTGGTTTATTTTATCCACTACATCCATTCCCTCAATTACCCGCCCAAAAGGCGTATAACTGCCATCCAGATGGTAAGAACCTGGATCGGTGACAACGATAAAAAATTCGTAGGGAGAGGCAAGTTTGTGTGGATTGTCCCGTTCACTGCTTGGCATGGAAATGGTACCCCTATGGTGCTTATGCCCTTTGCGCGTATCTGGCGGCAGAAGATACCTGCCAATTTCTGCCCGTTTTTTTCCTGTTTCCCTTGTATCGGAGTTTCCACCTTGAATGATAAAATTGGGCACCACCCTATGGAACATGGTATTGGTAAAATATCCTTTTTTGGCCAGGTAGATGAAGTTTGCTTTATGGTAAGGAACGTTGTCATATAACTTAATGGTAAAGCTGCCCATGCTTGTGGTTAGTTTTACGCGGTCTTCTTTCACCTTTTTGGCATAATCAAAAAAGAAGTCAATGGCGTTTTCCTCAGTAAGAACAAAAGGCTCTTCTTTTGTCTCCAGTGTGTCTGTTTCCAGAGTTAACGTACTATCTGCAATTGTGCTTTCCTTATCGTCTGTGGCAGTGACAACAGCCTTTTTTTTTGGTGCATCACCACAGGAGGTCATTAAAATTAGTAGTATACTTGCTGTTAAAGCCGTTGTTCTGCCAATCATGAATTTTAAAACCTTTTCCAATCAGATTGTAAAAGTAGAAAATCTGGAATTGCCCGGAGCTAAATCCCATTTTAAAATGGAACCGGAGTTACGCAAAATAATGCGTAAAGAAAATCCGTTACTGGGTAATAGCCCCAAAAAGGCTGCCGTAATGGCCTTGTTCTATCCTTCTACAACAGGGGCTACCCAATTATTACTGATTTTAAGAAAAACCTATAAGGGCGTACACTCCAATCAAATTGGTTTTCCCGGAGGCAAAGTGGAAAAGTCCGATAAGGATCTAAAGGAAACTGCCTTAAGGGAAACAGAGGAGGAGGTAGGGGCATGGGCAGAAGCCATTACAGTCGTAAGGCCGTTAACACAGGTGTATATACCCCCAAGCAATTTTATGGTATACCCTTTTTTAGGGTTGTACCCCAATCCCAAGCCCTTTAAAATTCAAGAAGAGGAGGTAGAATCATTGGTGGAGGTAGATCTAAGGGATTTTATGAATCCAAACAACGTTATTGAACAACGTTTGAGCACCTCATACGCCCAGAATATACTGGTACCGGCCTTTAAACTAAACGGTTATACCGTTTGGGGCGCCACGGCAATGATGTTGAACGAAATCAAAGACCTGCTACAAAAGCTGTTCTAAGCTTTTTTAAACAGCTTCATTTCGTAAATTAGCCACTTAAACCAAGGTATGGGTATTTTTAAGAAGAATCCTTTTGGGCATAATCTGTATTTAAAAAAGTGGCTGATTCGTATTCTTGGGATCATGACGCATTCCAGGTACAAGCAGTTCAATAAATTGCAGATAGAGGGTTCAGAAGTTATCCGCGGTCTTCCTGAAAAAAACGTCCTTTTTGTGAGTAACCACCAAACCTATTTTGCAGATGTGGTGGCCATGTTCCATGTGTTTAACGCTAGTCTAAAGGGCCGTGACGATTCTATTAAAAATGTGGGGTACCTCTGGAACCCCAAGCTCAATTTCTATTATGTCGCCGCCAAGGAAACCATGAAAAAAAGTATGCTTACCAAAATTCTGGCTTACGCCGGATCTATTAGTATAGAAAGAACCTGGCGGGCCGATGGGGAAGATGTGAACAGGCAGGTAAAATTTAGTGATATTTCCAACATTGGGATAGCTTTAAATGATGGTTGGGTAATTACCTTTCCGCAGGGTACCACCAAACCTTGGAAACCGATACGAAAGGGAACGGCGCATATCATCAAAAAATATAAGCCCGTTGTGGTTCCGGTGGTCATAGATGGTTTTAGAAGGTCTTTTGATAAAAAGGGCCTCTATATAAAAAAGAAGGGGATTCTACAATCCATGCAAATTAAGGAGCCATTAGAGATAGATTACGAGAATGAATCCATAGAACAGATTACGGAAAAAATTGAGTATGCCATTGAACAGCACCCCTCTTTTCTTCATGTAATACCAGAATCAGAACTGGCGGCCTATGAAGCAGACCATCAAAAGCGACGGTACAGCCACAAGGAGAAAAAGAAGGATTAAACTTCCAATTTTTTCAGTTCTTTATAGTTGGTGTTCAGGCTTTTTAACAAGATGCCGTAAAGTAAGCGATAAAAGAGCCATAGCAAGCCCCCCAAGATAGCTATCACAAAGATAAAGGTGATAGCCAATAAAAACCATGCCATAATTGCAGAATCTGCCGTGGCTATTTTCTGTGTGAATTCTTGTGGCGGATCGAGTATCAACACCTCTAAAAGCACGATTAACATAATTATGGCAAAAAGCCCAATGTTGAACCAAACATACCGCATAACGGTCTTTCTGGTGTCTAAGATGTTCTTCATCAATTTTCTTGCAGAATCCGTTGCGGAGATGCGCTTGTAGTTTTGATAGAATCGATAACTAAAATAAGCGATAACCACAAACGGAATGATTTCCAAGCTACCGTTTAGGATATTTACCCAAATGGAATTTTCCAATGGTTGAAATTCATCGCTACTGGCAAAAACGGTTATCATTAACCAAAATCCAAATTCCATAATACTGATCAAGAATATCCATTTTACGATGGATGATGATTTTTTACGGATCATTTTATAGATTTCGTCATAGCTCAGTTTGGGCAAGCTGGCCTCTTGCTGCTGCCAATCCCTTTTCAATAGTTCCAATTCGTCCATCATAATTGCTTACGGATTTAAGATGGTTCTTAACTTGTTCTTTATCCGGTTCATCTTTACCCGGGCATTTACCTCAGAAATACCCAACGTATCGGCAATTTCTGTGTAATTTTTATCTTCTAGATACAGAAACACTAGGGCCTTGTCTATATCTCCCAGTTGTTTTACGGCATCGTACATTAATTGTAACTGTCGCTCCTCCGTATCATCATACTCTTGTGCCTTTATTTTAAAAACAACCGATTCATAATCCTGTGTCTTTATCCTTCTTTTAGACTTTCGATACAAGGTAATGGCCGTGTTGAGCGCAACCCGATACATCCAAGTGCTAAATTTTGCCTCTCCACGAAATTTTGGATATGCCTTCCACAACTGAATCGTAATTTCCTGGAACAAATCGTTGTGCGCATCCCTATTATTGGTATACAGGCTACAGACTTTATGAACAATATTCTGATTGCTCTCCAGTTCCGTCACAAATTGATGTTCTAGTTCTTTGTTCACTAATAGGTTGGTAGGCGATTTATCAGGTAAGTCTACAAAAATGCAAAAGTGTTACAGGAATGTAAGATAAAAAGTTAAAATAAAAATTCTTCTAAACCATAGAATTTGATAAGCTAATGACTAGGTATACACCATTTACCGGATATACGCTATTGTTGCCCTGACCTAGGAGCTTAACCATCAACCTTAGCTTTAAGTGTTAAAATCTAAGAAGTAGCATTTATCACATCCACATCAGCATCCGTGCTGAAAAGAATACTTTCTACGGATTCGATGGATTTTAAATATACCGGTGACGGTCAATGGTCGATTCCCCAGCCTTTAGTACCCCCGGCAACTTTGTTGATGAGCTTACTGGCGGAATGGAATCCAAAGGCTACATTAATCTTGAAATACAAGTGGTATTTCTGGATATGCTTATCACAAGGTATCGAAATTAGAAATTGCCTGCCACACCCAATGCTGTTGCGCAAATACCTTAGAAAAGGTATGGTAGCCCAGCCTGGTAATGCCTCAAACTATGAAAATGCTGCCCTCCTTTAGGGACAAGCCGCAATCCCTCTTTATTTGCGATAATCTAGGGCTGGTGGTCTGTCTCCAAGTAAGGGTTCATATGCAAAATCTTTGCCCCTGCGTTCTTCAAATTCTATTTTGGCTTTATTAATGATGTCCGGATTATTAAATAGGTCCATTGCTGTGGCTGTTAAGGTTTTGGCGGCCACCATCATTCCTTTTTTTCCAATAGAAGTTCCTCCCGCTGCAACGGCCTGCCAACTATGGGCCGGCGTTCCGGGCACCCAGGTTGCCGCGCCAAAACCTACTGTTGGCACCACAAAGCTAACATCCCCAACATCTGTGGAACCATAAGCCTTAGCGGTTTCCTTAAAGGGTTGTACTTCTTTAGCCACCTTTGCATTTAAAGATTCCTGCCCAAGGCTTTCTGCTATTTTCTGGGCAAACTCGGTTTCTTCTGCGGTGTAGGTGATGCCACCGATAGCACTAAGGTTTTGATGAACCAGTTGCTGCAAGGTGATATTGGGCAGGAGCTCATGGACACCGTTGACCAACTCGTATTCCATTTTGGTTCCGGTCCCGAGTGCGGCTCCTTCACCTGCCTTTACTATTCTATCAAAAATGTTGCGCACCACTTCCCTACTATTGTGGCGTGCATAGTAATAGACCTCTGCAAAATCCGGCACTACATTGGGAGCTTTACCGCCATCGGTAATTACGTAATGAATTCTTGCTTCCTGCGGGACATGTTCCCTCATCATATTCACCATCATGTTCATTGCCTCCACACCATCAAGGGCAGAACGCCCCATTTGTGGTGCACCTGCGGCGTGTGCAGAGATGCCGTAAAACCTAAATTTTGCGGAAATATTGGCCAAGGCAGCCGCTGCACTTGCCGCATTTTGTGAACTTGGGTGCCAGTGCAAAGCCACATCAACATCATTAAAAACGCCTTCTCTGGCCATATAGACTTTTGCTCCGCCGCCTTCTTCCGCTGGGCAGCCGTAAAAACGGACCGTTCCTTTGGTACCGGTTTCCATCAACCAATTTTTAAGTGCCACGGCAGCGGCGGCCGAGGCAGTGCCAAATAGATGATGGCCGCAGGCGTGCCCTGCTTCGTTCCCAGCAGATTTCTTTTCTGGTATGGCTTGTTGGGAAAGCCCAGGTAGGGCATCAAACTCACCTAAAATGGCAATAACCGGTCCGCCAGAACTAAATTCTGCCATAAACGCCGTGGGTATTCCAGCAATTCCCGGGGTGACTTCAAAACCTTCGTTCGTTAAGGTGTTCTGCAATAAAGCACTACTCTTTTCTTCTAAATAGCCCATTTCTGCCCAATCCCATATGTTCATGGCAATGTCGCCATAGGGTTCCGTTTGGGCATCCAAAGCAGATAGCACGGCTTTTTTTGTTTTTTGGGCGGTGAGGGTACCAACAAAAATAAATACGATTAAATATAGTATTGACTTTACCTTCATGGTTTTGGTTTTTAGGTTTTTGAATACCGTTTAACGGGATAACAAGGTAACGATAAAAACATGGACAACGAAAGAATTTAGTAGTATCAAAAGGCAATACTTCCCTAATTTTATTTTAGCTGATAGACCGATGCCTCATAAGGTCCAAGCTTAAAATTTGAATCGCCCACCTGCTTTTTGGCATTGCTATTGGACAACAGTAACTCCGCAATGGTATAGGAGATTTCATTAATTGTAGCAATAACCGGCTCCGTCGAAAAATTAAGCAAAATTAAATACCGTTCATCACCATACACTCTTGTGTAGGCGTAGATTTGTTCGTGATTTTTTAACAATAGATGGTAAGAGCCATAAACTAGTCCCAGATGGCTTTTTCTAAGTTGTACCGCCTTTCTAAAGTAGTTTAAAATGGAATTGGCATTTTTCTCTTGCTCCGCTACGTTAATTCCGCGCTTATGATTTTCCGTTACTTTAATCCAAGGCGTTGCATTGGAGAATCCAGCATGTTCTGTACTATCCCATTGCATGGGCGTTCTTGCATTGTCCCTAGCTGTCTTTTTTTCATTGGCAATAAAATCTTCCAATGAAATTCCGCTGTCTTTTAGCAACTCAAATCTATTAAGGGTGTTGATGTCCCTGTAGTCCTCTACATGTTCAAAATAGGCGTTGGTCATTCCAATCTCATCCCCAAAATAGAAATAAGGTGTTCCTCTCATGGTCAATAAAAAGGTATGTAATAAAGTGGCAGAATGGTGCCAATGTGCTTTGGAGTCATTGCCCCAACGACTCACAGACCTTGGAAAATCATGATTGCTTAGGTACATGCTTCCCCAACCTTTTTCCGCAAAGACGGCATCCCATTTGGTATGTACCTCTTTGAATTCTGTTAGTTTCCAAGGGTCTTTTCGCATCCAAAAAACCTCATCTCCATCCCTGTCCAGGGACATAAGGTCAAAATGAAAAAACATATTCAATTCCTTTCGGTCTTCATCCACAAAGTCCAAGGCCTGTGTTATGCTAACCCCTGGGGCCTCACCAACGGACATCACGTCATACTTGCTAAGTACTTCCGTATTCATCTCGTTCAAAAATTCATGCAGACGGGGCCCATTGGAATAAAAGGGAATAAAATTGCCACCAAATTCCTGGGGCAGTTCTGGATATGTAGTGTCTTTTGAAATAAATGGAATGACATCCATTCTAAAGCCATCCACCCCTTTATCAAACCAAAAACGGAGAATGTCATATATTTCTTTCCTCACCTTGGGATTTTCCCATTTTAAATCGGGTTGTTTTACGGAAAAATAGTGTAAATAATAGGCGTCTGTGGTCTTATCGTATTTCCAAGCGTTTGCATCAACATCAAAATAGCTCCAGCGTTTGGGCGGTGTTCCCTTTTCCGCTGGCCACCAATGGTAATAATCGCGGTACGGATTATCCCTGGATTTTCTAGACTCTTTAAACCAGTGATGTTCGTCACTGGTATGGTTGGCCACCAAATCCATTACCAGCTTTATTCCCCTTGATTTCATTCCTTGCAATAAGGCATGAAAGTCCTCCATGGTGCCAAACTCATCCATGATACGTCTATAGTCGCTAATGTCATAACCATTGTCGTCATTTGGAGATTGGTATACCGGACAGAGCCAGACAATATCAACCCCAAGGCTTTTAATGTAATCCAAGCGCTTTGTAATTCCATTTAAATCCCCCACACCATTGCCCGATGTATCTTGAAAACTTCTAGGATAGATTTGGTATACTATACCCTCTTTCCACCACTGACGGTCCGTTAGCTTCATTTACGTAAAATTAAAGTGGCAAATATATTTCAATTAGACCGTTCTTACTTCCTAGGATTCAATTCATGTATGTAATTTAAGGTTTGTGGCAGCCAAACATAAGCAATATCCTGTCATAGCTTTTACATTTGGGATAGTTTGGGGTGCGGCCTAGAAAGCCTCTCTTGGGTGGAATTTTTGCAATACCTCTGCCAAATGTTTGCGCCCAACATGCACATAAACCTCTGTTGTGGTAATGCTTTCATGTCCCAGCATTTGTTGAATTGCCCTGAGGTCTGCCCCATTTTCCAATAAATGGGTGGCAAAGGAGTGTCTAAAGGTATGGGGGCTAATCGTTTTTTTTAAGCCGATAGTCGTTGCCAAATTCTTTACAATGGTAAAAATCATGGCGCGGGAAAGTTGTTTGCCCCTTCTGTTCAAAAATAAAAAATCCTCATGGCCCTTCATTATGTTTACATGGACCCGTACCAAACTCTTGTACAGGTTAATATATTTTTTATTGATTTCTGATATGGGAACCAACCGCTGTTTGTTTCCCTTCCCGGTGACTTTGATAAAACCTTCATCAAAATAGAGGTCGGAAATTTTTAAATGAATCAATTCCGAAACCCGCAACCCACAACTGTATAGGGTTTCAATCATCGCGCGGTTTCTTTCCCCTTCTGGCTTGGAAAGGTCTATCGCCGCAATGAGGGCATCAATTTCTTCCTTGCTTAAGGTGTCTGGGAGCTTACGTCCAATTTTTGGGGATTCAATAAGATCCATAGGGTTGTCCTCCCGGTAATCTTCAAAGACCAAATAATTAAAAAAACCTTTTAGTCCAGAAATAATGCGGGCTTGGGACCGTGCATTCACTAGGTTGGGCAATTCGTACACAAAACGTTGAACCACTTCTTTTGTAATATTGGTAGGAGTGGACTTACTATCATTGGCCTCAAGAAAATGGACAAGCTTTACCAAATCGTAGTTGTAGTTCTGTATGGAATTATCTGCAAGTCCACGCTCAATTTTAAGGTAGTTTTTATAATCCAGTAACGCATTTTGCCAAGTCATAGGCCTAAAGATACTACATGGAGTTAATTTGATGTGGTGTCTGACTGATTGGTTTTTATCACCATATGGAAATAAAATGTTCCAGACTGCGTTTTTATGTTACCAATCAAAACCAGTCAATATTATGAAGCTTTTTACCCTAAGCTCAATTTTTTTGTTCCTTTCCGTTATTACCCTGAATGCCCAGGTAGACCGAACTAATTTTAGGGCGGGCCTTACAGGAGGTATTGTTTTAGGGGATTTGTCCGAAGCCTATAGTTTAAATCTAGGCCTGGAGGTGCAGCAACTTTGGGGCGTGTCCAGGGAAATAGATTTGGGTTTTAGTACGGGTTTTTTTAACGCTTTTGGAGAGAAGGAAACCATCTCCAACGCGGGGGTCACCATAGAAACGGAGTTTGATAACTTTCAGTACATACCCATTGCCGCAGCCTTAAGGGTGTACCCCACCAGTGGTTTTAAGCTTGGCGGGGATTTGGGGTATGCCGTAGGCATTAACGAAGGAAATGAGGGCGGACTTTATTTTAGACCTGTGGTGGGTGTGGATATCAATGGGGTGACGGAACTGAATGTTTCCTATGCCAGTTTTGGCAGGGAATCCACGTTTTCAACTGCGTTGGTAGGGATATTGTTCTTATTTTGACTCTTAGTTTTAAAAGTTATATACTTTATTTTTATATTTAATTCAACCAAAATTTCCTTTATGAAAAAATTATTTATTGTAGCAGTATTAGGATTAGGTAGTTTTATGACCGGACATGCTCAGGAACATGCCATAAAAGCAAACCCTATAGGATTAGCCTTTGGCATTGCGAACGCGGGTTATGAGTTCGAGGTCAATGAAAGCCAGTCCGCAACAGTTTCAGGACTATTCTATAATATTGGAGATGCCAACGGATTTGGAATAGGAGCTGAATATCGTTTTTACTTTTCTAGTAAAGATGCGTTAAACGGCTGGCACGCGGGACCTACTGCTGGTTATGTGTCCCTTTCCGATGATTTTGATAATTCTGCAGGTTTTCTATCTGTAGGTGGTCAGGCAGGGCACCAATGGATTTTTGGTGAGCATTTTTTATTGGATGTATTCGCAGGTCTGTCCTTTGTAACGGGGGATTCTGACAGTTTGGCGGTTTCCATCAATTCTACCGCCGTAGGGCTAGGAGTGTCTTTAGGATACGCTTGGTAAATTGAGGCAAGATATTACGTAAATTAAAGCGACAGAACATGTCGCTTTTTTTATGCTTCTGAATATTCGTTATTTTTAACCTATGAAAATCATCATCATCAACGGTCCCAATTTAAATCTCTTGGGCAAGAGAGAGCCACAGATATATGGTAGTGAATCTTTTGAGGATTATTTTAATCTTCTTAAACCAAGATTTCCGCAAGTGGACCTAACTTATTTCCAGTCCAACATAGAGGGCGAACTGATTGATAAGTTGCATGAAGTAGGTTTCACGTTTGATGGTGTTATCCTAAATGCCGCGGCGTACACCCACACCTCTGTAGGTTTAGGAGATGCCGTAAAGGCCATTGCAACTCCTGTGGTTGAGGTACATATCTCCAATACCCACCAACGCGAAGAATTTAGGCAGGTGAGCTATATTGCGCCCGTGGCCAAAGGGGTTATTCTGGGTTTTGGAATGCAAAGTTATGATTTGGCCATACAAAGCTTCCTACTGTAATCCTGACAAATATTTCTTGTCCACATAAAAAGTGGCAAAAGGCAGTAGGGAGGCTGCCATCAAAATAAACAGCCTTTTAATGCTCCACTTCCTATCGTACCAAAACAGAAAAGCAACCACGACATATGCGATAAATAGAATCCCGTGTGCATACCCCACAATTTTGTTGGGCCCACCCATATCCGCCCAATATTTTAAAGGCATGGTGAGTCCAAAAAGGAGTAAATAGGAAATACCTTCTAGAATGGCTACACTCTTAAATAGCTTTAACATAGGGCATTCTGTTTTCGTTTTCTGTCTACATTTTACACCGCAATACACTTTTGGCGGCAACTGCAATACCCCTTGTAGGCTGTTAAATGCCTATGGTCGCCAAAGGGTACACGGATTATAAATGAATCACCTCATCATAGGCGGCCGCAACGGCCTCCATCACAGCTTCACTCATGGTTGGGTGTGGGTGAACGGCCTTTAAGACTTCATGGCCAGTGGTTTCCAGTTTTCTGGCCACCACTGCTTCGGCAATCATATCGGTTACGCCGGCACCGATCATATGGCAGCCCAACCATTCTCCATACTTAGCATCAAAAATCACCTTTACAAATCCGTCGGAGGTGCCAGAAGCTTTTGCCTTCCCGCTTGCCGAAAATGGAAATTTCCCAACTTTAATATCAAGCCCTTTTTCCCGGGCTTGTTTTTCGGTAAGTCCCACAGATGCTATCTCTGGATGGCAATACGTACACCCGGGAATATTGCCATAATCCAAAGGTTCTACGTGCATACCTGCCAGCTTCTCCACACATAGAATTCCTTCCGCAGAGGCAACGTGCGCCAAGGCTTGGCCAGGGGTTACGTCCCCAATGGCGTAATAGCCCGGAATATTGGTTTGGTAGTAATCATTGACCAAAATCTTATCCCTGTCCACCGCAATGCCAACATCTTCCAATCCTATGTTTTCAATATTGGTTTTAATTCCTACGGCAGAGAGCACAATATCTGCCTCCAGTACTTCCTCCCCTTTACTGGTTTTAACGGTAGCTTTTACACCATCACCAGAAGTGTCTACCTTGGTAACTTCAGCCGAGGTTTTAATTTTTATGCCGTTCTTTTTAAAGGTACGTTCCAACTGTTTGGACACCTCCTCATCCTCTACCGGAACAATGTTGGGCAAATACTCCACCACGGTAACTTCCGTACCCATACTATTGTAGAAATATGCAAACTCAATACCAATGGCCCCACTGCCCACAACAATCATTTTCTTGGGTTGTTTTTTTAAGGTCATGGCATCGCGGTAACCTATAACCTTTTTACCGTCTTGGGGTAAACTGGGCAATTCCCTGCTGCGGGCACCAGTGGCAATAATAATATGGTCCGCACTGTATTCTGCTTGTCCGTGTTCCCCTTTTACCATCACTTTTTTGCCTGGTAAAAGCCTACCGTAACCATTGAGTACCTCAATTTTGTTCTTTTTCATTAAGAACTGTACTCCCTTACTCATACCGTCTGCCACACCACGGCTTCTTTTTACCACCGCATCAAAATCATGTTCTACTTTTTTGGCACTAAGTCCGTAATCCTCAGCATGTTTTAAATATTCAAATACCTGTGCGGATTTTAATAGGGCTTTTGTAGGGATACAACCCCAGTTTAAACAAACGCCACCTAGACTTTCCTTTTCCACAATAGCAGTTTTAAAGCCCAATTGTGATGCTCTGATTGCGGTTACATATCCGCCTGGGCCACTACCTAAAACAATAATATCAAACTTGCTCATTTATCTAGATTTTAGTTGCGTAAAACGAGGTGCAAAAATACGAAATTCTATCAGCAATAAACAAATAGAACCTAGGGGTAGAACTTGTTACCAGACATATCACAATTTAACCTACACTTGTGACGCTGTTTTTACTTAAAAAAGTACGACGCGGCTTTAATACTATCCACTGGTCTTGGCATCAAAATCGATGCTTACAGAGTTGATGCAGTAGCGTTGCCCGGTGGTTTCCCGTGGTCCATCATTGAAAACATGGCCTAAATGGCTTCCACAATTGGCACAGACGGTTTCTGTCCGTATCATACCATGGCTAGTGTCCTTGATATACTCAATGGCACCGGGCACCGCCTCATCAAAGGAAGGCCAACCACAGCCACTTTCAAATTTATGCTCACTTTCAAATAGTTTGGCGTTGCAGGCTTTACAATGGTAATCACCCTTCTCAAAATGAAGGTTGAATTTTCCCGTATGGGGCCTTTCCGTGCCTTTTTGGCGCAAAACATAGTATTCTTCTGCGGAAAGCTCTTTTTTCCAGGTTTCTTCGCTTTTTTCAACTCCGTAGGTACTCATTTTCTAGCTCTGTGTTTGGTTTTTGAAGTATCGCGGTGATACCTTGTTGGCCTATCTTGCCCAACACGTATTATCGCCAACTTTCTATTTTATTTATTGTTCATCTGGAACAAAATCCAGGGCAACCCCATTGATGCAGTGTCTTTTTCCCGTGGTTTCGCTAGGCCCATCATTAAAAACATGTCCCAAATGCCCGCCACAAGTAGCGCAGTGCTCTTCCGTTCTGGCATAACCTATCTTATAATCTACATCATAGGCAACGTTACCTTCAATTTCTTGGTCAAAGGATGGCCAACCTGTGCCAGATTTAAATTTGTTCTCACTTCTAAACAGTGGGGTTGCACAACCCGCGCAGACGTAGGTCCCCTTTTCCTTATTGTTGAGTAAGTCACTGCTAAAGGCGTTTTCTGTTGCTGCCTTTCTTAGTACATAGTATTCCATTTCGGTTAGTTCCTTCCGCCATTCTTCATCTGTCTTGGTCACTGAGAACACGTTATCCTCCGTATTGCTGGCCTGGGCGGTATTGTTCTTTTGAGAGGTGCCCTGGCAAGCTACCAAGGTCACAAGGGTCAATAATAATCCGTACTTTTTCATAGCCGTATGGTCTGTAAGTTTTTAGATTCCTTTCAAAATTAGTGTAAAATAAAAACCCATTTCGGTGAGAAATGGGTTTTTAACGTACTTATAAGATTTGATTCAACAACCGCCATTGGAAGTATGAACCAATATGTTAATCCAAACCTATTTTTTCTACACTATTGAAATCTAGTTTTAGGGCTCCCATCACCTCATCTAAATTGTTAACGTCAATAGTTCCATTGGTACCAAAATCTGCGGGTACCACTGCAATTCTAAATACTTGGTTGTCCGTATCCCCTGCTGGCAGTGTACTGAGATCAAAATCGGATTCCAAAAAAATATTGACGTCTAAAAAGGTGTGGTCATAGTTGTACTGCAACAAGCCCTGATCTAAAATTCGGGTCTGCGGCAATAAACGCCATACGTCTATTGGTGCACCACCTTCAGGATCATCAACCGACTCAAAAAGGAGGTAAACCAATACCAGGTCTGATTCAAACACTTCTATACTCTCAGGGAATTCAAAGAAGATGGAATAATCGTTGGCATCGCTAAAGGTTCCTTCCACCTCTACCACTTGGCCAAGTATGTTAACGCCATCAAGGCCATTTAATCCATCTCTTCCATCCAATCCATCAAATCCAGGAGGGCCTTGGGGACCTGTGCAAGAGAACAGTAGTACAATTGAAAATAAGCTAGAAATTAATTTTATGGTTTTCATAGTATACAGATTTAGTGATTTATCGTTGTATGTTCATACATCAACCAAAAAGCGTTCCATTTATTTTGTTTCGGAGATTTTTTTAAAAGAAACATCACATTTTCTATAACTTGTGCAAAGAATGGTAATATTGCACCTTACATAATTTTAAAGCTATGTCTTCAGTAATTCCGCACAGTTTTTTTTCAGAGTTTGATATCAATCTATTCAAATCTGGAAAGCATTTTCGTTTGTACGATAAGTTGGGATCCCACCCAACGGAGGTCAATGGTGTAGCAGGCACCTATTTTGCGGTATGGGCACCTACGGCCAAATCTGTTGCAGTGGTCGGTAATTTTAATGGGTGGGATGATATTGCCCACAAACTTAACGTACGGTGGGACAGTTCTGGAATCTGGGAAGGTTTTATACCTGCTGTGGGGCAAGGTGAAATTTATAAGTACAAAATTGTTTCCAACAACAACGATATAGTCACGGAGAAGGCGGATCCATTTGCGCGCTATTGCGAACATCCACCTAAAACCGCTTCTGTGGTTTGGGAGGCCGCCTATGATTGGAAGGACAGGGATTGGATGGAAACACGTGAGAAACATAACGCCTTGGACCAACCTTATTCCGTTTATGAGGTGCATCTTGGATCATGGAAAAGGAATGCGGCCAATGAATTTTTATCCTACGCGGAACTTGCGGAGGATTTAGTGGCCTATGTCAAAAAAATGGGTTTTACGCATATTGAATTAATGCCAATAATGGAATTTCCCTACGATCCTTCTTGGGGGTACCAACTTACGGGGTATTTTGCCCCAACTTCAAGATTTGGAAAACCAGAGGATTTTAAGCTATTGGTAGATAAATTCCATCAGGCGGGTATAGGTATTATTTTGGATTGGGTTCCTTCCCACTTTCCAGAAGATGCCCATGGCCTTGGTTATTTTGATGGCTCCCATCTATATGAGCATCCGGACAGGCGCAAGGGGTATCACCCAGACTGGAAAAGCCTAATTTTTAATTACGGTAGGAACGAGGTCAGGGCATTTCTCATCAGTAATGCCATTTTTTGGTTAGACCAATTTCACGTAGATGGTCTGCGGGTAGATGCTGTTGCTTCCATGCTTTATTTGGATTATTCCAGGGAAGATGGCGAATGGGAGCCCAACATGTACGGAAATAATGAGAATTTGGAAGCCATGTCCTTTATTAGGGAGATGAACCAAGAGGTGTATGCCAGTTTTAGTGGCGTACAAACCATAGCCGAAGAATCTACCGCCTTTACAGGGGTTTCTAAGCCCGTACATTTTGGAGGACTCGGATTTGGGATGAAGTGGATGATGGGATGGATGCATGACACCTTGGAATACTTTAAAAAAGAACCTATCTACCGTAAGCACCATCAAAACGACCTTACCTTTAGCATGACCTACGCCTTTACTGAAAACTTTATGCTGCCTTTTTCGCATGATGAAGTAGTCTATGGCAAAAAATCCCTGGTATACCGAATGCCGGGTGATGAATGGCAGCGCTTTGCCAATTTGCGGGTTCTATTTGGTTATATGTTCACACATCCCGGAGCAAACCTTGTTTTTATGGGAGGGGAATTTGGGCAGACGTCAGAGTGGAACTTTGAACAAAGTCTGGATTGGCATTTAACCAACTATGATTTCCACTCTGGTATACAGAAGACCATCCAAGATTTAAATGCCATATATAAGGGAGAGCCGGCGCTCTACCAAAAGCAATTTAGTCCAGAAGGTTTTGAGTGGATTTCCTACAACGACCATGAAAATTCCGTGATGACCTACATTAGAAAAGGAAATGACCCTAAGGATGACCTTATCGTTATCGGCAATTTTACCCCAGTACCTCGGGAAAAGTATCGCATTGGTGTCCCAACATCAAAACAGTTAAGGTGTATTTTTAACAGTGATGACAAAAAATATGCCGGTAGTGGTATTGGTAAAAAAACGGTAAAACCTTCAGATAAGCCATGGAACGGGAGGGAACGGTCCATTGAGCTCACCATTCCACCACTTTCCGTACTTATTTATAAATAAAATTGGGCCTAAAACGTTATAGTTCCTTTTGATGCAGTACCAAGCTTTTTAGTCTCGGTTTAATATGCTTTTTTTGTTTGACCAAAATTTTCAGCTATGATCACCAATACAGAACTATCAAAATACGGTAACCAGTATCCTAACCAAATCATAGAATTTAAGCAGGATAATGACAAGATATATTTTACCACCCAAAATGGGGTAATTCTTCAGATTACCGTTTTAAGGGATAGCGCCATAAGGTTTAGGTACGCTACGGAACATGCTTTTGAACCAGATTTTTCATATGCCATTAGTGAGGACGTCAATACGGGTTACAATGAACTGGAAGTGTTGGATGAGAAGTCCAAATATGTTGTGCAGACCTCTAAGGTAAGGGTGCATATCAGCAAAGTGAATTTAAAAACATATATCACCACTCTAGAGGATATGGTGATTATTGAGGACGAATCCGGTTTTCATTGGGAGGAGAATTTTGATTACGGTGGTAATATCGTAAAAATGAGTAAGGTTACCCAATCTGGCGAGAGCTACTACGGTATGGGGGACAAATCTTCCCACTCCAACTTAAAGGGAAAAAGGGTGAACAATTGGGCTACGGATTCTTATGCCTACGGTAAAGACCAGGAACCACTGTATAAGTCAATTCCTTTTTATATCGGCCTACAGAATGATATGGCCTATGGTATCTTTTTTGATAATTCCTTTAGCACGTATTTTGATTTTGCCCATGAAAAAAGAAATGTGACGAGTTTTTGGGCAGATGGGGGCGAAATGAACTATTATTTCTTTTACGGCCCAAAAATATCGCAGGTGGTCGAAGCATACACCAATCTTACCGGTGTTCCAGAACTTCCCCCCTTATGGGCATTGGGCTTTCATCAATCCAAATGGAGCTACTATCCCGAAAAAAAGGTGAAGAAGATCGCCAATACCTTTAGGGAACTCAAAATTCCATGTGACGCCATTTACTTGGATATAGACTACATGGAAGGTTTTCGTTGTTTTACTTGGAACAATAGGCGTTTTCCAGACCCCAAGAAAATGATTGATGAGCTTTATGAGGACGGGTTTAAAACCGTAACCATGATAGACCCTGGAATTAAAATTGATAGGGATTATTGGGTATACCAGGAAGCCATGGAGAAGGGATATTTCTGTAGAAGGGCAGATGGCCCCCATTTTAAGGGCAAGGTTTGGCCAGGAGAATGTAAGTTTCCGGATTTTACCAATCCTGAGGTACGGGAATGGTGGGGCGGGCTCTACAAAGAAATGATTGCAGAAATGGGGGTGCACGGTGTTTGGAACGATATGAACGAACCTGCCATTATGGAAGTACCCACCAAAACGGCCAACTTGGACGTAAGGCATGATTATGACGGCAATCCATGCAGTCATAGAAAGGCCCATAATATTTATGGGATGCAAATGGTACGCGCCACCTATGATGGGATTAAAAAATTCAGTTTTCCAAAACGTCCATTTGTGCTAACTAGGGCCGCCTACTCCGGAACCCAGCGGTATGCCTCTACTTGGACAGGTGACAACGTAGCGACTTGGGAGCATCTTTGGATTGCAAATGTACAAATGCAGCGTATGTGCATGAGTGGCTACTCTTTTGTAGGGTCGGATATTGGAGGGTTTGCAGAACAGCCCAATGGAGAATTGTTTGCCCGTTGGATTCAATTAGGGATTTTTCATCCGTTCTGTAGGGTACATTCCAGTGGTGACCACGGTGACCAGGAGCCTTGGTCATTTGGTGATGAAGTCACAAATATCGTTAGAAAGTACATAGAACTAAGATATCAGCTATTGCCCTATTTGTATACCATGTTCTACAGGTATGTCAAGGACGGGTTACCCATGTTACAATCTTTGGTATATTATGACCAAGAAGATTCACAGACCCATTTTAGGACAGATGAGTTTTTATTTGGGGAACAGATTTTGGTGTGTCCGGTTCAAGAGCCAAATGCTAAGGGTAGGCGTATGTATATTCCCAGGGGAAAATGGTATAACTATTGGACGGAGGAAGTTGTAGATGGTGGCATAGAAAAATGGGTGTCCGCAGATATTGATAAAATTCCGCTATTTGTAAAAGAGGGTGCCATGATTCCTAAGTACCCCGTCCAACAGTATGTTGGGGAGAAAAAGATTGAAGAACTCAAAATTGATGTATACTTTAAGGAAGGTGTGGAAACTTCCGTGGTCTACGAAGACCAACAAGAAGGGTATGACTATAAAAAAGGAAGGTTTAGCCTGCGCAGGTTTCGCTTAAGAGGTAAGGATACCGAGCTCATTATGCAACAGTTTAAGGATGGATCTTATACAACTCCCTATGAAAACATCAAAATGCAATTTCATGGTCTTCCGTTTAAAATCAACAAGATAGAATTCAATAATGAATTTGTTGATTTAGATCATGTGCAGTTTGATGGTAAGAACAGTATCACAGTGAGCAAGGACTTTACGGAGATACATATTTTTGGAGAATAATATTTTTCGTATTTTGAAGTACTAAACACTAAAAAAAATGAGAAGAATAATTTTAACGGTGGCCTTTTTTTTATCGATTGCCGCTTGTAAGACAAATCCCTTTACTGGAAAAAAAATGTTGAACTTTTATGGGAATTCCCAATTGTTCCCTACCGCCTTTGCCCAGTACAATCAGTTTTTGAATGAAAACAATGTAGTTACGGATACAGATGAGGCACGTATGATAACCAATGTTGGGCAACGTATTGCAACCGCGGCTGAAACCTGGTTAAATGCAAACGGCTTTCCAGGCTATCTAAAGGACTACCAATGGGAGTATAAATTGGTTAATGATGAAACTGTGAACGCTTGGTGCATGCCGGGTGGTAAAATTGTCTTTTACACAGGCATATTACCTATTTGCCAAGATGAGACTGGCGTTGCCGTGGTCATGGGGCATGAGGTGGCCCATGCGTTGGCAGACCATGGTGCACAACGGATGAGTGCTGGGACCTTGCAGCAATTGGGTGCCGTTGCGGGAAATATAGCAATACAAGACGACAGGACCCGAAATATGTTCAATCAGGCCTATGGCGTTGGTTCTCAATTAGGGGTTATGCTGCCTTTTAGTAGGAGTCATGAAACCGAAGCTGACCGCATAGGATTACAAATTATGGCTATTGCCGGATACAATCCGGATGAGGCGGCCAATTTGTGGAGACGTATGAAAGCCAAAAGTGGAGGTCAGGCACCACCAGAGTTTATGAGCACACACCCATCCAATGATACTAGAATAAGTAACTTGACCAAATGGGCGCCTTTGGCCAAAGAGGAAGCCGCCAAATTTGGGGTAACAAGTTTTAAATAGCGATACAAGCATTAAAATTGGGAAAAGCTGCGCTTATCAAGGCAGCTTTTCTATTTTTAGGACATGGTAAAGACAATCGCCCTTAAGGGAAGCAAGAAATTATTAAACGCCTGGGCCTTTTATGATTGGGCAAATTCTGTGTACAGCCTGGTAATTTCATCTGCCGTGTTCCCAATTTTTTATGGGGCTTTGTTTAGGGTGGCGGGTATTGAAAAAGTGTCTGTTTTTGGAGGCGAAATAGCCAGGGCACCTTTGATCAGTTATACCACCTCGGCCGCATTTGTATGTATTGCCGTTGTTACCCCTTTGGTTTCTGGTGTGGCCGATTATTTGGGCAATAAAAAGATTTTTTTAAAATTTTTCTGCTATCTAGGGGCAGTCTCATGCATTGGACTTTATTGGTTTTCACTGGAACATATTTACTTGGGTCTGGCGTGTTATTTTTTTGGACTGGTAGGTTTTTGGGTAAGCTTCGCCATCAATAACTCCTATTTGCCAGATATAGCGTACCCAGAACAGCAAGATGCTGTAAGTGCAAAAGGATTTTCTTTAGGCTATATTGGGAGTGTAATCTTATTGGTTTTTAATTTGGCCATGGTCATGAAACCAGAGGTATTTGGAATAACTGACGCCGGGGGAGAGGCCGCAGAAATTAAAGCCATGAAGTATTCCTTTGTTACCGTTGGCATTTGGTGGGTGGTTTTTAGCCAATACACCTTTGCACATTTACCCCAAGGCAACAAGCGTAAAGGAGAACGAAAAAACGTTGTACTTAACGGTTTTAAAGAATTGCAGGGGGTGTGGAAAGAACTCGGGAACCAAATTCAGCTCAAACGGTATTTGGGTGCTTTTTTTGTCTACAGTATGGCTGTACAGACCATTATGTTGATTGCCACTTATTTTGGTGAGGAAGAAATAGATTGGGGAACGGATAATGAGCGGACCACCGGCCTCATCGTCAGTATTTTGGTCATACAAGTGGTTGCCATATTAGGGGCCACGGTGACCGCCAAGGCGTCAGAACGCTTTGGGAACATTAAAACATTGATTGTTGTAAACGTCTTTTGGGTGTTGTTATGTATTTATGCATACTTTGTCATCACACCGACCGATTTTTATATCGCTGCCGGTTTGGTTGGATTGGTCATGGGGGGCATACAGGCATTATCCCGCTCTACTTACTCCAAATTTTTACCGGACACTACGGACACCACATCTTTTTTTAGCTTTTATGATGTATCCGAAAAAATAGGTATCGTCATTGGTACGCTAATGTATGGACTTATTGCGCAGCTCACCGGAAGTATGCGCAGCAGCACCATTTTTTTGGGACTATTCTTTTTGGTTGGGGCGTATTTATTGACACGTGTGCCAAAGCAGCCTACCCAAATGTAAGTTGTTCCTTTCATGGCTTGTATATCATTGCTTGTATCCCATTCATCTTTATATTACGTTTGATAGCTTGGTCGGTTATTGTGTTCACTTCATCGACATTAAGCGGTTAAAACTGCTGAGGTGTTTTCTTTGTGGAAGCTAACACTAGAGAATACGATGAAAATTCACCCTTTTATTTTTACATTAACGGCCGTCTTTTTTAGCCATTTTAGTTCAAATTCCCAATCCGCTAATGAAATAGGGTCTTGGAGTGATCCCATACCTTTTAACCTTGTACCGGTTTCCGTAGCCAATCTTCCGGATGGTAATTTAATCGTATGGTCATCTAAGTTTAGGGATAATTTTGGTGGGGCGGATGGTTTTACGTATTACGAACTGTTCAATCCCTTTATGGGTGCCCAGGGGACTCCCCTTGGATTGCAGCAGACCAACACCACACATGATATGTTCTGTCCTGGAATTAACAATTTACCAGATGGCAGGCTACTGGTCAGTGGTGGATCTTCCAATCCTAAAACCACTATTTATGATTACCGAAACGATACTTGGCTTCCAGAGGCCAATATGAACATTGGTCGCGGTTACCAAGCTAACGTCACTTTGGCCAACGGCGCAGCCCTAACTTTTGGGGGTTCATGGAGCGGCGGTCTTGGACCAAACGGGGAAAAGGTAGCGGAGTATTGGACCCCAGAAAATGGTTGGACCATTCTCCCAGGGATAAGAAGCGATATTTTATGGAACCAGAACGATGCCAGGCTGGAAAACCGAGGGGTATACAGATTGGACAATCATGCTTGGCTTTGGACAGCCCCCAACGGGAAGGTATTTCATGCCGGGCCCAGTGAGGAGATGCATTGGTTGGACACTACGGGTAACGGATCATGGACCAGTGCTGGAAAAAGGGGTGATGATGATTATTCCATGAAAGGGACATCGGTCATGTTTGATACGGGAAAATTGTTGACAGTTGGGGGAGCACGATCCTATGCCTCTGGCGATGCAGCAAAAGCGAGTTCCTATGTCATTGACATTACCAGTGAAACCGATTTAAAGGTGACCAAAACAGCCAATAATTTAACATTTTCCCGCACCATGCACAATAGCACCGTGCTACCGGACGGAACGGTCTTGGTCACTGGAGGTTTGGATAGGGCTAGGGTATTTACAGATGTTGGCGCAAGGTTAAATGCGGAATTATTTGATCCTGAAACCAACCAATGGAGGACGGTGGCAGGCATGCAGGTCCCCAGAACCTATCATAGCGTTGCCATTTTAATGAACGATGCCAGGGTTTTTGTTGGTGGTGGTGGACTATGTGGAAGTTGCGATAATCACTTAAATGCTGAGATATACAGTCCTCCTTACTTATTTGATGCTAATGGCAGTTTAGCCCAACGCCCAGAATTGCTTGCACCTGAGGTAGCCTTTTATGAAGAGCGTTTTACCGTAAACGCTTCCAATAATGTGGAGGCCTTTTCCTTTGTGCGGATGTCCTCCGCCACGCATAGCACCAACAACGAGCAACGCCGTATTCCTGTACCTTTTACTGTAGTGGATGGTGAATATCAATTAAATATTCCAAAAGCGGAAATTATGCCGCCAGGGTATTATATGTTGTTTGCTATGGATGCCAATGGGGTTCCAAGTGTAGCAGAGTCCGTTCAGGTCAAAGAAAAAGTAAATTGTGCATTTGTTCATGACTATTCCATTAACGGAAATTGGGAGTCAGGTGCCGATGAAATTACGGTCAACGAAGGAGACGTGATGTGGATGAGCATGTTTCCGCTCCCTTCATTTTATGAGGTTATTGCCCCAGATGGTACATTGGTTCAGGGAAACTCCGAAATAGGCTATACCCTTGGGGAAATTTCCTTGGATGAAGCCGGATTGTACACCTATAGAACGGGTGACGGTTGCGTACAAACATTGGAAATTAACGTGGAGCCTAGCGGGGAATGTTCAAATTTCCATACCTACTCCGTCAATGGGATATGGAGTTTTGGGGCAGAAGGGATTACCGTTAATGCAGGGGATGAGATTTGGATGAGTATGTTTCCAGTTCCTGATGCGTTTTCCGTTACGGGTCCAAATGGTCTGGTTCCTGGAAACTCCCAAAATGGTTACACGCTGGGATTTGTAACTCCCAAACAATCTGGTTTATACACTTTTAGTATTGGTAATACTTGTACCCGTACCCTACAGATTACCGTTCAGGGGGATGCCTGTGGTTCCCTACCCTCTTACAGTATAAACGGAGAGTGGTTTTTGGGCAAGGAACCAGTTACCGTGGAAACGGGAGATGTGATGTGGCTTGCCATTTGGCCACCCACCAATTACTCCATTAGTGGTCCTAATGGAACAGCATTGGCAGGGAACTCCGTAGATGGCTACTTTTTAGGAACCGTAACTCCGGAGAAGAAGGGTACCTATAGGTATGTAGATGCCGAAGGATGTGAGCAAGAACTGGATATCAACGTTCAAGGTATTGGCCTGCAAGCTAAACTTATGGAAAATGGCATTCCATTGCCTAGCGACGCCATAACCATATTGCCAAACCCAAGTAACGGTATATTTGAAATTTATTTAGAACCACTTTCCAATCAAAAATTTAGCTTGAATATATTTAATGCTGTGGGCAGTAAAGTATATCAGGAAGACATTGGTAAATCCCATGGCACGCTGCACACCGTGGACGCCCAACATCTTAGTTCTGGTTTATATAGTGTGCATATAGAAACGATGGATGGTAAGGTGCACACAGCATCCTTGATTTTGGAATAATAAAAAACAGCTCCAACTAGGAGCTGTTTTTTATTGGAATAGGCATCATTTTTAATAGGCCTCTATATCCCCAGATCCTGCGGTTTTGGAATCTACTTTTCTTGGGGAGCCTTTATAGGTGATATCCCCAGAACCGGAAACCCGCGCCTTAAGCATGTCTTTGGCCGTTACCTTAATATCGGCGGAGCCAGAAACCTGGGCGTTTACATTTTCCGCTTCCAATGCATAGGCATTGATGTCGCCAGAACCAGAGACAGATACGTCAAAATTAACTGCTGTGCCTGAAAGATTAATGTCACCTGAGCCAGATAGGGACGCCGCTACATTAGTGGCCTCAATGGCTAGGGATATATCCCCAGAGCCAGAAATACTGGTTTCAAAATTGTTTGCTTTAATAACGGTATTGGTGGTCACATCACCAGAGCCAGAGAGGGAAACCATACGCACAGATTCAATGGGTACGGTCACGTAAATTCCTGAATTCCAATTGGAGGGCTTCAAATTTACACCCTTGGAGGTTTTAATGGTCAATTTGCCATCTTTTACTTCGGTTTTAATATATTCCAGCAAGTTTTCTTCCCCTTTGATGCTAATGTCGCCCTCTGGTCCAGAAACCAATTCAACATCAAACCATCCGGAGACAGCTATAGCATCATATTCCCCCACGGTACGTTCTATGGTAACCGTTTTGCCATTTCCTTTAATACGCTTGCCCCATTGTGCATTGGTAGCTACCAAAAATAAGAGGGCTATCGTAATCGTTAGTTTTGTTCTCATAATGTTCATTTTTTTTAGATTAAAGTTTATTATTAATTTGCAATAGAAAGCATGGGTGTAGTTTTGCGTTTCAGGCGGACATGCATTACTATTCAACGCGTTCAAATGTAATTCCGCCGTACTCGCTTGTAATGGTAATGCTGTTTCCAGAACCCTCTTTCCCGTAGAATCCTTTGTAGTACTTATCTCCTGACTTTTCTTTACTGATATTAACTGTAAACTCTTCTTTTCCTTTTACCCCGGCATATTCCGTTGTAATTTCGAAATCAAAATTGTGGTTGCTTTGGTAACCAATCCGGATGCCCGTGTAATCTGATCTTATGCTTACATCACCCGCCTGTTCCGTAAGCTCAGCAATTTTTATGGAACCATAATCCGCCGTAAGGCTTATATCGCCATAAACCTTTCCCAATTTTAGACCAAAATAGTCCCCATTGCCAGATACGTTTTGGACACTTTCAATGGTCATGGACCCGTAATCCGATGTAAAGCTGAGGTCTGCCATTTCCTTAACTGTTCCATTGCTATAATCTGCAGTTACTTTTAGGTCTCCTGATTTTTCTATGGTGAAACTGGAATAGTCTGCTATGATGCTGGCACTTTCAATATAGTCAAATGTAGAGCGCGAAGTATAGTCAAAACGCAGTTCATTGTTACGTCCGCGAAGCTCTCCAATATCCATTTTTCCATAGTCACAACTTATTTTGGCGTGTCCGTCTATTCGGTCCAAAAAAATACTGCCATAATCATTACTTAAATCTACACTGCCTTTTATAGGTAGTTTAATGGTATAGTTTACTTGGACGTTTACATTGTTGTTTTTGCCCCATCCCCAGTTCCAACTTCTGTTGCGTTGCCCAAATCTGGTTATGGCCGAGACCATAGTGGCGCTATTCTCAAAATCTACATCAATTTCGGATAGGCGATCAATTACCTTGTCTTCATTGTTTCCGTTTGCTTTAATATGTACTTCTATGGATATTTTATCTTGGTTCCAAGAGGTGATGTTCAAATTACCATAACTGTTTTTTACTTTCAACAGTCCTGTCGCGGAGCTGTTAAATTCCTTCTTAATTGTTTTCTCTTTGGTATGTTTTCCTTTAAATTCTCCTTCATTGGGCATGGCAGAAGCCACCATGGTCATTAAAGTGAGGCATAGGGTAATGCTTTTAGATAATATCATTCTCATTGTTTTTCTTTTTATAATTTTTTATTCTGTCTATGGTTTGCAACACCTCCTGTAAAAGATCAATTCTTGTTTGGTAATTGATGATCATGGCATTTAGAATAAGTTTACTGTCTCCACCGCCAATCAAATCTTTTTCTAACTTTTCATAATCCTTTTTTAATTGTCCTAATTGGTTGAGCGCATCGAGCACCAATTTTTCAGTTTCTGGAGACTTTTCATTCTTCAACAATTGTACTTGTTCCTCAATAAGGCCCGCAAAATAAAACTGTGTTTTTGAAGCTTCAGGTGATATATCTACCATACGTTGCTCGCGGTTGGTAGGTATAGCTATAAATGTAAAGCCCAAAACGGCCATTACTACTATACTTGCCGCTACGGTAAGCGGTTTCCACCAGCTTTTGTTTTTTTTACCCAAAGCCACTGTACCTGCGGACTTGTTCAGCTTTTCTAAGAAGCGTTGTTGATGGCCATCGGCTGGATGCCCCAGGTCAAATTCGCCCTTAAGCCTCTCAAAAAGTGTTGTTATGGTATCCTTTTGCTTCATCACAATACGTTGATTAATTTTTTTCTTAGACTCGTCTTTGCCCTAGAGATCATCGTTCTACAGTTGGCATAACTTATATCCATAATTTGTCCAATTTCCTCATAATCATACCCTTCTATTAAATGTAAGGTCAAAGAAATTCTGTAATTGTCTTTTAAACTATTCATGGTATCCATCACTTTTTGAGCCTTCAGTTCTGTAAAACCATGGTCTTCTAGCCCAATTCCGTCATTGTCCTTGACCTTGTATACAACATCTTCAATGGCAACTGCACTGTTTTTCTGCTGTTTTCTATAGTGGTAAATGCTGTTGTTGATGACTATTTTTTTTAACCATGCCCCAAAGGAAACCTCTCCTTTGAAGGTGTGCAGTTTTGTAAATGCATTTAAAAATGATTCTTGCATAATATCCTCGGCCTCTGCGGTATGCTTTACAATTCTTAATGCAGTATTGTACATGGCCTTGTAATATTGATTGTACAATGCCAATTGTGCACTTGGTTTTCCTTGTAAGCATGCCTCCACTAGGGATTCTGTATGTTCACTTTTTTGGCTCAAAAAGTTGTTTGGTTTAGGGAATAGATGACCCAAATTACAATTTGTTACACTTTTCTTCTTTTATTTAATCCATGGCGTGGCACAGCTATTGCACTATGGGAACGCAACCAGGGTAAGAGTGTAGCTGTTTTAGCTTGTTTAGACGGTTTTACTGGGTGCTAAAGTGAAAATTGATTCTTACGGATGTGTGTCCGTAAATGACAGAATGACCGAATAATAAAAATATGGGAAGTTTAAAATTTGGAAATATTGACAATATGTCCTTACAGGGAATTGATGAAGATGCGGAATTGATTCCATTGCTAACACCGGAGGATGAGGAAGAGATGAACAAGGAAAGCTTACCGGAGACCATCCCGATTTTGCCCTTAAGAAATACGGTTTTATTTCCAGGGGTGGTCATACCTATTACCGCTGGGAGGGATAAATCCATTAACCTTATAAAGGATGCCAACAATGGCAATAAGACCATTGGCGTAGTCTCCCAAAAGGATGAAGAGATAGAGAATCCCCGTGTTAAAGACATCCATACCACGGGAACCGTGGCGAGAATTCTTAGGGTATTGCAGATGCCAGATGGGAATACCACCGTTATTATCCAAGGGAAAAAAAGATTTGAAGTTGCAGAGGTACTCACAGAGGAACCCTATATGACGGCTACCATAAGGGAGGCAGAGGAAAAACGACCTGATAAGGATGATGAAGAATTTTTGGCCATCATAGACAGCATCAAAGAGTTGGCCTATAAAATCATAAAAGACAATCCAAATATTCCCACGGAGGCCACCTTCGCCATTAAAAATATCCAAAGCAATTCGTTTTTAATCAATTTCGTATCATCCAACCTAAACTTGGGGATGACAGAAAAACAACATTTATTGGAAGTTCCAGATTTGCAGGAACGTGCCTTGGCCACTTTAAAATACATGAATTTAGAACTCCAAAAGTTGGAGCTAAAAAATGATATCCAATCCAAGGTTCGTTCAGATATGGACCAGCAGCAACGGGAGTATTTTCTTCACCAGCAAATGAAGACCATACAAGAGGAGCTGGGCGGCCTGTCCTATGAAGAAGAAGTGGATGAAATGCGGGTGAAGGCCAAAAAGAAAAAATGGTCCAAAAAAGTAAGGGAACATTTTGAAAAAGAATTGGCCAAAATGCAGCGCATGAACCCGCAGGTGGCAGAATACTCCATTCAGCGTAATTATCTGGACCTATTTTTGGAATTGCCATGGGAGTTGTTTTCCAAGGATAAGTTTGATTTAAAAAGGGCACAGCGCATTTTGGACCGTGACCATTATGGTTTAGAGGAGGTAAAAAGACGAATTATTGAATATTTGGCAGTTCTAAAATTGCGCAATGATATGAAGTCCCCCATTTTGTGTCTGTACGGACCTCCAGGGGTTGGTAAAACCTCATTGGGCAAATCTGTTGCAGAGGCCTTGGGGCGCGAATATGTAAGGATTTCATTGGGAGGGTTGCGAGATGAGGCCGAAATAAGGGGGCATAGAAAAACCTACATTGGCGCCATGCCTGGGCGAATTATCCAAAGCCTGAAAAAGGCTGGGACATCTAACCCTGTTTTTATTCTGGATGAAATAGACAAACTCTCCAATAGCCATCAGGGTGATCCCTCTTCTGCCATGCTAGAGGTTTTGGATCCAGAACAAAATAGTGAGTTCTATGATAATTTCCTGGAAATGGGCTATGACCTTTCGAAGGTCATGTTCATAGCCACGGCCAATAATCTTGGAGCCATACAACCTGCGCTTCGGGACCGTATGGAAATTATTAACGTAACTGGCTATACCATAGAGGAAAAGGTTGAAATTGCCAAAAAACACCTTTTGCCCAAGCAATTAACAGAGCATGGCCTTACCGCTAAGGATCTTAAAATTGGAAAACTCCAATTGGAGAAAATAGTAGAGGGTTACACACGGGAATCCGGTGTACGTGGACTGGAAAAGCAGATTGCCAAAATGGTACGTTATGCTGCGAAGAATATTGCAATGGAGGAGTCGTATGACATTAAGGTGACCAATGACCATGTGGAAAAAGTCCTTGGACCTGCAAGAATGGAACGTGACAAATATGAGAACAATGATGTTGCGGGGGTGGTCACGGGATTGGCCTGGACCAGTGTTGGCGGTGATATCCTATTTATAGAATCCATATTATCAAAAGGCAAGGGAAGCCTAAATATCACGGGGAATTTGGGCAAGGTGATGAAAGAGTCCGCAACCATTGCCATGGAGTACATAAAATCCAATGCAGATTTGTTCAACATTAACCCAGAGGTTTTTGAGAAGTACAATGTACATATCCATGTACCAGAGGGGGCAACGCCTAAAGATGGCCCCAGTGCAGGGATAACCATGCTGACCTCGCTGGTATCCCTCTTTACCCAAAGAAAGGTAAAAAAGAGCGTGGCTATGACAGGGGAAATCACCTTACGTGGCAAAGTGCTTCCAGTTGGCGGTGTCAAGGAAAAAATTCTTGCGGCAAAACGTGCCAAAATCAAGGAAATCATCCTTTGTAAAGAGAATCTTAAGGACATTCAGGAAATCAAGGCAGATTATCTAAAAGGCCTTGTATTCCATTATGTCAGCGATATGAGCGAGGTTATTGATTTGGCCATCACAAAACAAAAAGTAAAAAACGCTAAAAAATTGTAGCCTTGAAGCTTAATTTTGGACGTTGTGTTGCTGGGCGAAAAGGTTATGGAAATTGTCCTAGCGTAAAGCGTATTGATGAAAAGCCAGCGACTACCGCTAAGCAAATTTAGCTACCTTTGGACTATGCACAAGATTACCATTGCCATTGATGGCTTTTCTTCTACTGGTAAAAGTACTATTGCAAAACAGTTGGCAGCTGCCCTAGGTTATATTTATGTGGATACGGGTGCTATGTACCGGGCTGTCACTTTGTATGCACTGCATCATGGGTTGATTTCAGAAGATGGATTTAAGGCATCTGAGCTATGCTTAAAGTTGAAAGACATTCAGCTTGGTTTTCTGCCTAATGAACAAACAGGTCGCTCAGATATGTTGCTGAACGGGAAAAATGTAGAAACGGAAATCCGTACCATGCAAGTTTCCAGATTTGTGAGCCAAGTTGCCACAGTAAAGGCAGTGAGGGAAAAATTGGTGGCCATACAACAAGAAATGGGCAAGGCCAAAGGCATTGTAATGGACGGACGTGATATAGGAACAGTGGTCTTCCCCCATGCGGAGCTGAAACTATTTATGACCGCCTCAGCGGATGCCAGGGCCACCAGAAGGTACAGGGAGCTGTTAGAGCGTGGAGATAACATCACTTATGGAGAAGTATTGGAAAATGTTCAAAAGAGGGATTACATAGACTCAAATAGAGAAGAGTCCCCATTACGTAGAGCCGATGACGCCATTTTGTTTGACAACAGTGACATGGGTTTAAAAGAGCAGTTTGAGCGGATTTATAATTTGGCCATACGGATTATAGAGAAGCTTTAATCAAAAAAAATCCGCAGTTTATTGCGGATTTTAATTTTGATTTCTTTAGCCTATGTTTTAGAGGTTGGGAATTACCAACTCTTGGTCCGGATGAATCACATCTGGATTCTTCAAGATATTAGTGTTGGCATCAAAGATTTTGGTATATTTCATAGGGTCACCATAGTAGTGCTTGGCAATCTTGCTTAGAGACTCCCCGCTTTTTACAGTATGTCTGTGGTAGACGGAATCATCAGAAACGGAAATATTAGCCTTGATGTCTGCAGCGCTCTCTCCACCAATTTCCTTTATTTTATCCCAAAGTACATTTTTAACGTAAGGCGTATTGGCCTCACCTTTTATTTTAAGAACCCCACCATCCTCGGTAACGTCTCCGTTTTTGATTCCCAACTGTTGCCCAAGGTCAAGCACCGCCTGATATTTAGCTTTTACACTCATACTCCTTATTTATTATTAGTTATTTGTTAAAATTAGGACACAAGATAAGTAAATAAGTCACATAACATCAAGTAATGGTAGCACTGTTTTTGGGTCCTGACAGCAAAAACAACAATACTTTGTAAAACAGATATTTAATTGTATTTTTGCACTCCTTTTTTAACGAAGGCAAGAGAAAAAAAGGAACAAAAGAAAACAATAACAACTTTTACGGTAATCGTTTGGCTCTTGTGCATCCCGTGAAATACAAATTTTAATCAGCAGATGGCTGAAGAACAAAAACCAGCTGAGGCGGCAGAAACCGTTACAGCAACAACAGAAGCTACCGAAACACTTCAAGAGGTAGTAGAAACCAAAAAAGAAACCCCTAAACAAGATCCAAAGGAATTTTTGGAAAATTTTGATTGGGATAAGTACGAAGAGGGTATTGAACGTGTGGACGATACCAAATTGAAGGAGTTTGAATCCTTGGTGGAAGAAAACTTTGTAGACACTGCCGATGCAGAGGTGGTAGAAGGTCACGTTGTGCACATGACGGACCGTGAGGCCATTATTGACATCAATGCAAAGTCAGAGGGCGTAATTTCTTTGAACGAATTTAGATACAATCCAGATTTAAAAGTTGGTGATAAAGTAGAGGTGCTTATTGATATTAGGGAAGATAAAACCGGTCAATTGGTACTCTCGCACAGGAAAGCAAGGACCATCATGGCTTGGGATCGCGTAAATGCGGCCCATGACAAGGAGGAAATTGTAACCGGTTTTGTAAAATGCAGAACCAAAGGTGGGATGATCGTAGACGTATTTGGTATTGAGGCTTTCTTGCCCGGTTCACAAATTGATGTGAAGCCCATACGTGATTATGACCAGTACGTGGGTAAAACCATGGAATTTAAAGTAGTCAAAATCAACCACGAGTTCAAAAACGTTGTGGTTTCCCATAAAGCCCTTATTGAGGCGGATATTGAGGAGCAGAAAAAGGAGATCATTGGCCAATTGGAAAAAGGTCAGGTACTGGAAGGTGTTGTAAAGAACATTACCTCTTATGGAGTGTTTATAGACCTTGGTGGTGTAGACGGTCTTATCCACATTACGGATTTGAGCTGGAGCAGAATCAACCACCCGAACGAGGTTGTGGAACTAGACCAAAAAATGAACGTTGTAATTCTTGATTTTGATGATAACAAATCCAGAATACAGCTAGGTCTTAAGCAACTAGAAAAGCACCCATGGGATGCCCTTGGCGATGAAATTAAAATAGGGGACAAGGTAAAAGGTAAAGTAGTCGTAATTGCAGATTATGGAGCGTTTATAGAAGTGGCTGAAGGTGTGGAAGGCCTAATCCACGTTTCCGAGATGTCGTGGTCTACGCATCTGCGTTCTGCCCAAGATTTTGTAAAAGTGGGTGACGAGGTTGAAGCCGTTGTCCTGACCTTGGATAGGGAAGACAGAAAAATGTCCCTTGGTATTAAGCAGTTAACGCCAGACCCATGGACAGATATTACATCTAAGTATCCTGTTGGTTCCAGACATAAAGGTATCGTAAGGAACTTTACCAACTTTGGTGTTTTTGTTGAAATGGAAGAGGGCATTGATGGCCTTATCTATATTTCCGATCTTTCTTGGACCAAGAAAATCAAGCATCCATCTGAGTTTGTAAATGTGAGCGACACCTTGGAAGTTGAGGTCCTGGAGTTGGATGTTGATGGTAGAAAATTAAGCCTTGGACACAAGCAGACCACGGAGAATCCTTGGGATAAATACGAAACTGAGTTTGCTGAAGGTACCATACACAAAGCAGCTGTTTCCGATATCGTGGACAAAGGTGCTACCGTAATGTTCAATGAGGATATCACTGGCTTTATTCCATCAAGACACATGGAAAAAGAGGATGGTAAGAAAATCACCAAAGGTGAAGAGGTAGAATTCAAGGTCATTGAGTTCAACAAGGACTTTAAGCGCGTAGTGGCCAGTCATACGGCTATTTTTAGGGAGCAAGAAGAGCGCAACGTACGCACCGCCAAAAAGAAAATGGCGGCCTCTGCGGATGAGGCGGCCCCAACTTTGGGAGATGCAAATTCCCAGTTACAAGCATTGAAGGATAAAATGGAAGCAGACGCCAAGAAAAAGTAGTTTGTTGACCATAGTGAATATGAGAGCCCTTGGAATCCCCAAGGGCTTTTCTTTTATATCTATTTGCGTATTTTTGTACACTGAATACGGCAAACGGTTCTATGGGTCAACGCGTACTACTATCTTCCAAGGAAATTCACATTATCTTACATCGCTTGGCTTGCCAATTGTTGGAGCGGCACCTAGACTTTTCCAAAACGGTTTTAATTGGTATTCAACCCAGGGGTACTTTTTTGGCCGAACGGCTGACGGAAATATTGCAGAAGGATTACGGGGTGAAACAGGTAAAATTGGGTTTGCTGGACATTACCTTCTATCGGGACGATTTTAGACGGGGAGATAAAACCCTAGAGGCAAACAAAACTAAGATAGATTTTCTGGTGGAGGACAAGAAGGTTGTCTTTATTGATGATGTACTGTACACAGGAAGAAGCATACGGGCAGCGCTTACCGCCATACAATCTTTTGGAAGACCGGATGAGATAGAGCTACTCACCCTAATTGACAGAAGGTTTAGCAGACATCTTCCTATCCAGCCAAATTATAGGGGTAGGCAAGTGGATGCCATCAATGGGGAAAGGGTAAAAGTGATGTGGAAAGAAAATGATGGGGAGGATACCGTATATTTAATTAGTGAATAGCATATGAGCCAACTGAGCGTCAATCATTTATTAGGTATCAAGTACATAAACAAGCAGGATATTGACCTCATCTTTGAAACGGCGGACCATTTTAAAGAAGTCATTAACCGTTCCATCAAGAAGGTACCCACTTTACGTGATATTACCATTGCCAATATTTTTTTTGAAAACAGCACCCGTACCCGCCTATCTTTTGAATTGGCAGAAAAAAGACTTTCTGCAGATGTGGTCAACTTTTCGGCTGGCCAGTCCTCAGTAAAGAAGGGTGAGACCTTAATAGATACGGTAAACAATATCCTTTCCATGAAGGTGGATATGGTGGTGATGAGGCATCCCAATCCCGGGGCTGGCATTTTTCTTTCCAAGCACGTGAATGCCTCCATTATCAATGCGGGAGACGGTGCACATGAACATCCAACCCAAGCCTTATTGGATTCCTACTCCATTCGTGAAAAATTGGGGGATGTAAAAGGTAAAAACGTGGTAATTGTGGGAGATATTTTACACTCCAGGGTAGCCTTGTCCAACATCTTTGCCTTAAGATTACAAGGAGCGAACGTTAAAGTGTGCGGCCCTAAAACCTTGATTCCAAAATATATAGAAAGCTTGGGGGTAGGCGTGGAGACCAATCTGGTAAAGGCGCTGGAATGGTGCCATGTGGCCAATATGCTTCGGGTGCAAAATGAGCGTATGGACATCAGTTACTTTCCCTCTACCAGGGAATACACACAACAGTTTGGAATTAATAAAAAACTATTGGATAGCATCAATAAGGACATCATTATTATGCATCCAGGACCTATTAACCGTGGAGTGGAGATTACCTCGGATGTTGCAGATTCCGATCAGTCCGTGATTTTAAACCAAGTAGAGAATGGTGTTGCCATCCGTATGGCTGTTATCTATCTGCTGGCCTCCAAAATAAAGTAGCCATGATTTTTGATAAAGAAGGGAGTACCACTACTATTTTTCAAGAAGACAATGACCTTAGAGCGTTCATTGCCAATTTCAATCAATCTTATGAGCGGATAAAAGCAGACCATATTATCGTTAATTTATTTTCTTTTGATAGTCTTACTGCTAACGATATGCTTGAATTTCTTGAGATATCAAACACCCATAGGTCCGCAAATAAGTCTTTTGTATTGGTAACGGATAAAGTGACCTATGATGAGGTGCCGGAGGAAATTTGTGTAGTACCCACCATCCAAGAAGCCAAGGACATTATTGAAATGGAAGAAATAGAGCGGGATTTAGGCTTATGAAGTTAACCATACTCGGTTGTTACGCCGCAACGCCAAGATCACTGTCCAATCCAACCTCCCAGGTGTTGGAGATTAAAAACCATATGTTTTTAATAGATTGTGGTGAGGGGACGCAATTGCAATTAAGAAAACATAAAATTAAGTTTTCCAGGATTCATCATATTTTTATCTCGCATCTTCACGGTGATCATTTTTTTGGTCTCCCGGGACTGGTCTCCACGTTTAGATTATTGGGAAGAAAACAGGATTTGCATATTTATGGGCCAAAGGGAATAAAGGAAGCCATAACCTTATTGTTAAAGCTAGGCGATTCATGGACCAACTATAACCTGTACTTTCATGAACTTACGTCAACTTCATCAGAGATGGTATATGAAGATGACAAGGTTACCGTGGAGACCATTCCGTTATCCCATAGGATTTACACCAATGGGTTTTTGTTCCGTGAGAAAAAAGCACTTAGAAACTTGGATATCCAAGCGGTAAATGCATATGGCATAGATAAAAGCCAGTTGCGAAATATAAAAAAAGGGAAAGACGCCCAAAGCAGTAGCGGGGAAGTAGTAGATAACACCCTTCTTACGTTTGACCCACCCAAACCTAAAAGCTATGCGTTTTGCAGTGATACCGCTTTCAAAGAGGATATGGTGCCCTTGATAAAAGATGTTGACGTGCTTTATCACGAATCCACTTTTTTGGATTCTGAGGAAGGCCTTTGCCAGAAAACCAAGCACAGTACTGCCAAACAGGCTGCCACGATAGCGAAAATGGCCAATGCATCACACTTGATTCTAGGCCACTATTCTACCCGTTACAAATCTTTGGCACTTTTTAAACAAGAAGCAGAAACCATTTTTGATGAGGTTTCACTCGCAGAAGACGGTAAAGTTTTTGAGCTTTAATTATACCCAAGGTATTTCTATATCTTCTTTCTTTTGCAGAACTTTGTTTATATACTAGAAATGCTATGCAAAAAGATTTAAGTGACTACAGAAAGTCTTATGACAAGAGCCAACTGTTGGAATCTGTGATTGATGAAAATCCCATGCAGCAATTTCAAAAATGGTTCTATGAGGTGGAGGGCGCTGGTGGAATTGATGAGGCCAATGCCATGACCGTATCTACCATTGGTCTGGACGGGTTTCCAAAGAGTAGGGTAGTCCTTATGAAAAAATATACCCATGAAGGCTTTGTCTTTTATACCAATTATGAAAGTGAAAAGGGTAAGGCCATTGCGCAACACCCAGAGGTGTGCCTCTCCTTTTTTTGGCCCAATATGGAAAGACAGGTAATTATAAAAGGGAAAGCGGAAAAAATAGCGCCAAACCTTTCTGATGGCTATTTTGAGTCCAGGCCTGTTGGGAGTCAGTTAGGCGCCATTGTATCTCAACAAAGTAAGGTGGTTGCATCGCGTGATGTTTTAACGGAACGTCTGCACGCCTTAGAAAAAAAATATGGGAATGGCCCGGTGCAACGTCCCGCAAATTGGGGCGGCTATTTGGTGCGCCCAATTTCACTGGAGTTTTGGCAAGGACGCCCCAACCGATTGCATGATCGGATTCGCTATTCTTTAATGCCCGACTATAATTGGAAAATTGAACGTTTACAGCCGTAATCGATGACAAAGACCATTACATTTATAAGGCATGCAAAATCGTCTTGGGAATATCAGGTTTCTGATAAGAACAGACCATTGAAGGAACGCGGTATTTCTGATGCCATTTTAGTGGCCAAAGCATTGAATCAGCTTGGCGGTACCATAGATTTTGCATGGTCCAGTCCCGCTAACAGGGCACTGCATACGGCAATGATTGTTCTTGGAGGGGTTGGGTACGATTTTAAAAAGTTTCAAGTTTCCAATACCCTCTATGATTTTTCTGGAGAGGATGTACTTGGCTTTATCAGGTCTTTGCATAATGGCCTGGACCATGTGCTTTTATTTGGGCATAACCATGCCTTTACATCACTTGTGAATACGCTTGGAGATACTTATATTTCCAATGTGCCCACAGCCGGGTTGGTTAGGATAGTGTTTAAAACCGATGACTGGTCAACCATCAACAAGGGAACCACACTAAAAACGATTTTTCCAAAAGAATTAAAGTAGTTTATGTCAAAGCCAAAAAACGAATATATCAATAGGGAAATTAGCTGGTTGCACTTTAATGATAGGGTGTTGCAAGAAAGCGCGGATAAAAGGGTTCCGTTAATTGAGCGCTTACGTTTCCTTGGAATCTTTAGCAATAACTTGGATGAATTCTTTAAGGTGAGATACGCCACGGTAAAGCGTATCGTGGACGCAGGGAGGTCTGGTAAGAGCGTCTTGGGGGGTGAAGTTGCGAAGGATTTATTGGAGGAAATCACAAAAAATGTCATTCAACTGCAGGCCAAGAGTGGTAAAATTTTAACCGAAATTGAAGAAGAACTAGAGAAGGAGAACATCTTTTTGATCAATGAGACCGAGGTAAGCGAGTCTCAAACCGAATTTGTATCGGACTATTTTTACAAACAGGTTAACCCACAGTTAATCACCATTATCCTTAACAATCTAGCCAAGTTTCCCAAACTAAAGGACACCGCTGCCTATTTGGCCGTACGGATGGTTTTAAAGGGTGAGGATAAATTTGGCATCACTGAAAAGGGAATACAATATGCCCTGATTGAAATTCCTAAAAAACTAAAACGTTTTGTGGTGTTGCCACCGGAAGATGGTAAGAACTATATTATGATGGTTGATGATGTTATCCGTTTTTGTATGGACCGGATTTTCAGCATGTTTGAATATGCAGAGATTTCTTCCCATATGATTAAAATAACCAGGGACGCGGAGCTGGATATGGATAATGACCTGAGCAAGAGTTTTATAGAAAAGATATCGTCCAGTGTTGACAATCGTAAACATAGTGATCCGGTTAGGTTTGTATATGATAAGAGCATTAAAATGGATACCCTTCGGTTTTTGAAGGATAAGATGGGGATTGAGGAAACGGACAGTGTCATACCCGGGGGTAGGTACCATAACCGCAGGGACTATATGGGGTTTCCCAGTTTGGGACGCGATGATTTGCAATATGATAAGATCACAGCCCTGCCCGTAAAGGATTTTAATCTTAACGGTAGTATCTTGGAGCAGATTGCCCAGCGGGACTATATGATTTATACCCCCTACCAAACGTTTTCCTATGTCATTAATTTTTTAAAGGAGGCGGCCTTGGACCCCAAAGTCAGAAAAATAAAACTGACCGTTTACAGGTTGGCCAATAACTCCCAGGTAGCTGCGGCTTTGATCAATGCGGCAAAGAACGGAAAAGAGGTTACTGTCCAAATAGAGCTGCAGGCAAGGTTTGATGAACAGGCCAATATCAAATACGCTAACCAATTTCAAGAAGAAGGGATTAAGCTCATCTTTGGGATACCCGGACTTAAAGTACATACCAAGGTCTGCTTTGTGGAACGGGAAGAGGACCAAGGCTTAAAAAGATACGGTTTTATAAGTACGGGTAACTTTAATGAGTCTACGGCCAAAATCTATACGGATTATACCCTGTTCACTGCCCATGCAGAGATTTTAAAGGATGTAAACCGGGTATTCGACTTTTTTGAGGTGCCCTATCAGATAACCAAGTATAAGCACCTTATCGTTTCTCCACACTATACAAAAACCGTTTTCACCAAACTAATTGATACGGAGATAGCCAATGCCAAAAATGGCCTTCCCGCCTATATCAAAATAAAGATGAACAGTTTTACCTCTTACAAGATGGTGGACAAGCTTTATGAGGCAAGTAGGGCAGGGGTGAAGATACAAATGATTATCAGGGGCATTTGTTGCTTGGTGCCCGGAGTTCCGGGCATGAGCGAGAATATTGAGGCCATTAGTGTGGTGGATAAGTTTCTTGAACATCCACGTGTTTTCATTTTTGGTAACAATGACAACCCTAAAGTGTACATTTCCTCAGCAGATTGGATGACACGTAATATTGATTACCGTGTAGAAGTAGGTTGTCCTATTTATGACGAAGGCATCAAACAGGAGGTGTTGGATGGTTTTTCCATTTCTTGGCGGGACAATGTAAAGGGGCGTGTCTTTTCGGACAAGCATGACAACGCTTACAAATTGGACAACCTTCCCAAGTTGCGTTCCCAGTTTGCACTCTACGATTATTACAAAGAGAAATTAGAGGGCTAAATTTAAGTGGAGGCCAGTTTAAAAACTTCCTTTAGCCATGAATGGTTTCCTTTTGGCCCAAATCTTTCATGATTTTAGCTTCATAGGTTAAAAGGTTTTGCCATTTTTGGTCAACTTCCGAGCGGTTCCCGTACTGTCGAGCAAATTTCAGGAACATGGTATAATGCCCTGCTTCGCTGATCATCAACTTGCGATAAAAGGTTGCCAGTTTTTTATCTTCCAGTTGCTCTGAGAGCAACCTAAAACGCTCACAACTTCTAGCCTCTATCAATGCTGCATACAACAAGCGATGTACTAACTGGGTAGTGCGGCTACCTCCCTTTGGAAAAAATTTGAGCAGTGCAATAACGTATTCGTCCTTTCTGTCCCTTCCTAAGGTACCACCTCGCTCTAAAATTAGATCGTGTACCATTTTAAAATGTCCCATTTCCTCTCTGGAAAGTGCGATCATTTCCTTTATCAGTTCCGTATATTCAGGAAAGGAAACAATCAATGAAATGGCTGTGCTTGCCGCCTTTTGCTCGCAATACGCATGATCTGTTAAAATTTCATCAATATTTTTTTCAACAATATTTACCCATCTTGGATCCGTAGGTAGTTTAAGTCCTAACATCATGTTTAAAAATCTAAGTCAAATTCTTTTCTCAAAAGTTCTATGGCCGGATTTTTATCCTTTAACTTTTGGTATTTTTCCTCTGGAGTAAAAGCAAACTTTTTTGCTGCCTCTTCGTTTACCGTAATCTGGAGCGTAATGGAATGGTTGTTTAATTGCTCTTTTAAATAGTTGAGCATTAGGCTCTGTTCCCGTTCTACCTCCTTTTTCATGGTAGTGTTGGGCAGTTCTATGGCAATAACAAAGTCTTCTTTAAGTTTGGGAACATCTGCCTGTAGGTTTGCAGCCAATATTTTTTTTCCTTTATCCTCCAAGATTTGCACAAAATCTGTCCATAAGCGCCTCATTTCGTTTTCCTTAAAAGGAGTCTTTGGTAGTTCTTTTGGGTTTTCAAGCGGCTTTTTAGCCTGTTCGTGCTCTTTTTTTGCCCTTAAGCTAGATAAGGATAATCCAGAAACACGTTCAGGTCTATTTTTGAGTTCTATTTTTTTTACGGGTTTAGCGGGGAGTTGAATGTTAGCACCAGATGTTTTAGGTATTTCCAGTGGCTTGGGTTCCTCTGGCGCAACGTTCAAGGTCGTTTCATCCGTTATGGCGTATGTTGTTGTACTTTGGAAGGGTTGCCCCTTAAAGTGGGTAGCAGGTATTAAGAAATCAGGCTTTTTTTTTTCCGATGTTTCAAAACCCAAGGAGGCGAGTTTCATCAATGTAAGTTCTACAAGCAATCGTTGGTTTTTACTTGTCTTGTATTTTAAATCACAATCGTTGGCCAATTCCAGGGCCTTTACCAAAAAGGCCCGATCTACTTTCTTGGCCTGGTCTAGGTATTGTTGTTTTGTTTGTTCCCCAAGCTCTAATAGCGAAATGGTTTGTGGGTATTGACAAACGGTTAAATCCCTAAAATGGGAAGCTAGTCCTGCAATAAAATGATGGCCATCAAACCCAAGTGCTAAGGTGCTGTTGAGTAATACCAGCAATTGTGGGATATCATGTTCCAGGATATAATCCGTGGTCTTAAAATATACCTCATAATCAAGCACATTTAAGTTTTCTGTAACCGCTTGCCTGGTCAATGACTTACCCGCAAAGCTGACCACCCGGTCAAAAATGGACAGGGCATCCCGCATGGCGCCGTCTGCTTTTTGGGCAATGATATGCAAAGCGTCATCTTCTGCCTCTATGCCTTGTTCCTGGGCGATATATTTTAAATATTCGGCAGCATCCGTTACAGTAATTCTTTTAAAATCAAATATTTGACACCTGGAGAGAATGGTAGGGATAATTTTGTGCTTCTCCGTGGTGGCCAGGATAAAAATGGCATGTTTTGGAGGTTCTTCCAAGGTTTTTAAAAATGCATTAAAGGCTGCTTGGGAAAGCATGTGGACCTCATCAATAATGTATACTTTAAATTTCCCAACCTGCGGTGGAATGCGCACTTGGTCTGTAAGGTTTCTGATATCGTCCACCGAGTTATTGGATGCTGCATCAAGTTCAAAAATATTGAAGGCAAAGTCCTCATCTTGGTTTTGTTGTCCATCTTGATTGATTTCCTTGGCCAATATCCTTGCACATGTGGTTTTACCAACCCCTCTGGGCCCACAAAATAGCAAGGCTTGTGCCAGATGGTTTTGGCTAATCGCGTTTTCTAGGGTGTCCGTAATGGATTTTTGCCCCACAACATCCTTAAAGGTCTGTGGGCGATACTTTCTTGCCGATACAACGAAGGGTTCCAATCAATTCCAGTTTATGGTACAAAGATAAAAAAGAGCGTTTGTCGTTCGTGGACTCATGCCTCAATCCATGGGAGTAGTTATTAACAATTGGAGTACCTTTGTTTAGCAGATGTTCTTATCGCTATGTTTTGAACTTGTTTTAGCATTTTTTTGATTCTGGTTTTCAGACGCATTGGAAGCTGAGTTTAAGTTTAGGATATAGAGGAAAGTCCGGACACCATAGTGCGGCATAGCGGGTAACTCCCGTCACCATACTTTTTTAGGTATGGGCGGACAAGTGCAACAGAAAGCAAGTACAGTTAGGCTGTAGTGAAATCAGGTAAACTCTATGTGGTGAAACGTCATGTAAACCAATGCCCTGATGATTCAGGATAGGGCGGCACGTCCAAGTTGGAGGGTAGGCGGCTAGAGCCATTGGGCAACCAATGGTCCAGATAAATGATAAGACGGTTCACTTAGGTGAATGGAACAGAATCCGGCTTATGGTCTGCTATAAAACACAAAGCCGAACTTTGGTTCGGCTTTGTTCTTATTGCTTATTTTTAAATAAATTGCGGTAGTTTAACAAGTTCAAGGGTTAGAAACCATGAAATAATGCCATTGCACGGCAGAAAATCTGTTAGGAGGTTTTTCCCTGTTTTGGGTCTTTAGTTGCGCGTCAACACTATTTCGGCGTCAATAGTGGTGGCTACGGTGATTCCCTCCTCCTCAACGGTAGTCTCCAAGGTTTGGGTCATGACCAAATTTCCGTTGCTGTCAAAAACGATATTGAGTGCTTGGTCACCGGTAAATTCACCTAATTCCAGCTCAGAGGATGCCAAATCAAATAATTCCCCACCAAATTCAATGCTACCGTTGGATAGGCTGTAGGTTCCTGTTTCCGAAGCGTCGGTGATGGTCTGTCTATCCGTGTCTATGGGCAGTCCGTTTACCGTTCCTGTTGTCACAATATCGTAACTGCCTTCAGCGGTATAGGTGTTTTCAGTAAAAACAACCGTATAGTCAAAATTTTCACCAACGCTCCTAGTATTACTGCTTATTGGCAAATTGGCAAAGCTAGACGTTAGGTTCACATCCGCTTCAAGCGCACTTAAGGACCATGTCCCAACAATGGACTCTGGATTAACAGCGGCAGTAGTGTCCTCATCGTTATCACAGGATATGAACGTAGCGATGAGGCAAGTAAGTAGTAAGTATTTTAGGGGTTTCATAAGATATTTGTTTGGTAAAATAACGTGCTACCCGATAAAAAAGTGTGGCGAAAGCGTTAAAATATGGGTTTAATCTAGCTCCTGAAAAAAGCTGAAAATACTACTGCCATATTTACGTTGAACGTGGAAGTGTTTTAAATGCTCTAAGTTCATACGGTCTGCATGCTCAATAATCAATAATCCATCTTTTTGGAGGCGGTTGTGTTCAAAAACCAGTTCTGGAATTTTTGAGAAAACGGAAACATCAAGATGATAAGGAGGGTCTGCAAAAATGATATCGAAACGCTCCCTTGTTCTCTCCAAGTATTTAAAGCAATCCATCCGCTTAACGTTAATGTCCAAATCCAAGGCTTTTGAAGTCTTAATGATAAATGAGGCACAAGGGGCACTAGCGTCTACCGCTGTGATGTCCTTTGTCCCCCTAGACCCAAATTCATAACTAATATTCCCCGTGCCAGCGAACATGTCCAATACCTTTACATCTTCAAAGCGGTACCTGTTGTTAAGGATGTTGAAAAGGCCTTCCTTGGCCATATCCGTTGTGGGCCGGACCGGTAATTTTTTTGGCGCAATGATTCGCTTACCGCGATTTTTTCCTGATATAATCCGCATAGGGTTAACTGAGCAATGTTAGGTCAATGCTACCTGTACCGTTAGGTTTTGAACTAAATAAAAGGTTTTTGGGCTCAAAGACCTGAACTTTCCTAAAATAGGTGTAACAGATGTCAAATATGACATCGTCCTCTTCTACAAGGCCAAAGAGTTTTAGTTTTACTTCTTCTACGTCCAATTGCAGTTGTTCGTATACAAAAAGGAGGTAATACAGGACATCTTCCTTGGTGGTATACTGAAACTGGTTGTACAATTGCAGTTTTTTTTGTTGGTACACCGCGATTTCAAAATTGCGTTCGGAAAAATGGGCATAACAGACTGTGCCATGACCTTTCTGATGTTTTGCCAATGTCTCCAATAATTCAGTGCTTAAATGTTTAAACTGGAACACTCCAAAAAGGTCAAAAATAAAGTTGTTAATGTTAGTAAAGGGCACGTAAACTGTAGACAGTTCTGCATTGGATACGCTATCAAAAACTACCTCATCGTTGGCCAACAGTTTACCGTTGAATTTTAGGTAATTGGGTAATTCATCCTCATTAAATAAGGCATTTGGCACATGGCAGAACATATCATTGTCATGAATGACCGTAGTTTCAATACCCTTTAACGTGTCAATTCCGTGCTTCGCTAAAAGTGCTTGTAGCGATTTTAAGACCAGGTAAGGTGTTTTGGACGTTTTAAATTGTTCGCCATCAGTAAGCAATACCTTGTTTAGAATGGTATCGATGATAAAAAAAGAAAGTCCATTCAAACTACATTGAATGGACAGTCTAATCTGTTTTTCTTTTGCTAGTGCGGCAATATTAATCGTTTTTTCGGTCATATATCGGTGGCCAATTACCATTGGTGCTAACATCGGTCAAAGAACCTACTTTAATAACGTCCCCGTTAACTTCTTCTACACTAACATGCGCATTCTCACGGGCCAAAAGGTCTTTAGGTTGGTCATAGAGAACAACACTTTTCTTTACCTTGGCTTCAAATACCGGTGCCCTATACCCACTTTTCTCTATAATATCCGCCTTTAACTCAAAGGTTTCCCCATTTTGTGCATAAGGCACTTCCATCATGCTCTTGTAGCGGTCATCGTTTTTAAACAGGGAATCCTTCACCTTCACAAAACCTAAGGTATCAATGATTATGGTGTCCTTTTGCAGTTCTATTTGGTAAACCTTATCAAATCTCATAAAAGAGGAATCCCGTTGTTGGGTAATGGTATAGTTCCCGGTGTCCACAAACTTGATGAGCGAGTTAAAACTCCCGGCATACCTTCCGTTAACGGATTTATAAGCTTCTTGTGAATCCCTAATATCCTTTAATTTGGCAATTACTTCGGAAAAACGTTCCTTTCTAACCTTATTGAACTCTATGGGGGCATTTACAGATTGGTAAATAAGATAAGCTAAAAAAATACAGGCAATCCAAAGTACAATTTGTATAACGGTCTTCATTTTCTACAGCGTTAAATTAGTTTTAGTGGTTAAGACAAATCTACAATTTTTTTTTAATCACGAAAGTTTTTGTCCTAAAAATGATAGCTATATTTGGGGGTCTATGTCCCAGTTGAACAGCCATGATTTTTACCGTCTTCTGGTAGCGAAGTTCCCACATGAACCTACGTTGCTCCAGGACAGAACATTGCAAGAGTTTGCTGCGTTCTCCCTTTCCACGTCCAAAGAGCGTTTATTCCTATTAAAAGGATACGCGGGTACGGGTAAAACCACCATCATTGGTGCGTTGGTGAAGCAGTTGTGGAACGTTAAAATGAAAGCTGTATTACTAGCCCCTACGGGCAGGGCCGCAAAGGTGATGTCCAATTATGCAGGAACTACCGCCTTTACCATTCACAAGAAAATTTATTTTCCCAAAAAACAAGGTAGTGGAGGGGTAACCTTTGTTTTGGCCCCAAACAAGCACAGGAACACCTTGTTTATTGTCGATGAGGCTTCTATGATTCCCGATAGCCCCTCGGATTCCAAATTGTTTGAGAATGGCTCATTGTTGGATGATTTAATATTTTATGTGTATTCCGGACATGGCTGTAAATTGGTGCTCATAGGGGACACGGCCCAATTACCTCCAGTAAAATTGGATGTAAGCCCTGCCCTTGAAGAAGATAAACTGTCCTTAACCTATAATAAGGAGGTGACCGTTATAGCGTTGGATGAAGTAATGCGCCAAGCAGCCACTTCCGGGATTTTGTACAATGCCACTAATCTGCGAGAGCAATTGGAACAAAACTATTTTGAGGATTTCAAGTTTCGGTTACAGGATTTTAAGGATATCGTAAGGCTTATCGATGGAAATGAAATCCAAGCCGCTATTGATGAAGCCTATAGCCAGTATGGCAAAGAAGAAACTGCCATTATAGTGCGTTCCAATAAAAGGGCCAACCTTTATAATGAAAACATCCGGCAGCGAATTCTGTTTTTGGACCATGAAATAGCAGTGGGCGATTTTATGATGGTAGTCAAAAACAATTATTTTTGGCTTAAACCTACCTCAGAAGCAGGATTTATAGCCAACGGTGACATTATTGAAGTACTGGAACTTTTTGCCATCAAGGAACTCTACGGTTTTAGGTTTGCAGAGGTAAAAGTGCAAATGGTGGACTACCCCAACCAAAAACCTTTTGAAACGGTGTTGTTGTTGGATACCATTAAAGCAGAAACCCCCTCTTTGCCGTATGAAGACGGAAACAGACTGTATCAAGAAGTTTCCAAAGACTATGCGCATGAAAAGTCCAAGTACAAACAATTTATGGGAGTAAAGAACAATGCCTACTTTAACGCCCTGCAAGTAAAGTTTTCTTATGCCATAACTTGCCATAAGTCGCAAGGGGGGCAGTGGCAAACGGTTTTTGTGGAGCAACCTTATTTGCGGGACGGTATCAATAAAGATTACCTAAGATGGCTGTATACCGCTGTGACCAGGGCAAAAGACAAGCTGTATTTAATTGGGTTCAAAGATGATTTTTTTCTTGAATAGTAATCCCGTATTTTTAAACAAAAGGATTTTATAATGACAGCCGAAACGATCATCAGTATTTTTCTTGGAATAGGGCTTGCAGCCTCTGCTGGTTTTAGGGTGTTTTTGCCGTTATTTGCATTGAGTCTTGCGGCCTATTTGAATGTTTGGGAGCTAAATGATAGTTGGACTTGGATAGGCAGTATTGCGGCACTTTTGACCCTTGGTGTCGCTACCTTGGTAGAAATTTTCGCTTATTTTATTCCATGGGTGGATAATGCATTGGACAGTATTGCCCTACCCTTGGCGGCCATCGCGGGAACAGCGGTAATGGTGTCCACCGTTGCAGATTTAGACCCGGTGATTACGTGGGCGTTGGCCATAATTGCCGGTGGAGGCACGGCAACCGCCATAAAAGGGGCAAACGCGGCGGGTAGGCTAACCTCCAGTGCCACCACAGGTGGTTTGGCAAACCCTATTGTCTCTACCGTAGAGACGGGAACGGCCGTAGCTGTTTCAACGGCATCCATACTTGTGCCTCCAATAGCCATCATATTGGTGATTATTATTTTGGTGGTCATTTTCAGAATTTATAGACGCTTAAGACCAAGAACCAAATAAACCAACTATAAAACCAGGTTCCCGTGAAAATAATATCCATGATTCCAGCCCGGTACCAAGCTTCCCGTTTTCCTGCAAAATTGATGCAGGATTTAAATGGTAAACCAGTGATTCTCAGAACTTATGAAGCCGTGATGAAGACGGGTCTTTTTGATGATGTTGTGGTTGTTACGGATAGCCCTGTTATCTATGATTTAATTCGTGAGAACAACGGAAATGCCATGATGAGCAAAAATCAACATGAAAGCGGTAGCGATCGCATTGCAGAAGCCGTTGAAGACCTGGATGTTGACATAGCCATTAACGTGCAGGGCGATGAGCCTTTTATAGACCATGTAAGTCTGGAACGCATTATTAAAGTTTTTTATGAGGATGAGGCCGGTGAAATAGATTTAGCCTCCTTAATGACACCCATTACCGACTGGGAAGAAATTAATAATCCCAATACGGTTAAGGTCATCGTGGACCACCGTAATTTTGCACTTTACTTTTCCCGCTCGCCCATCCCATTTCCAAGGGATAAGAATGCGGGGGCAACCTATTACAAACACAAAGGAATCTATGCCTTTAGAAAAAGGGCACTGGCAGATTTTAAACAGTTGCTAATGAGACCGTTGGAAGCGACGGAAAAGATAGAGGCGATCAGGTTTTTGGAATATGGAAAAAAGATTAAAATGGTGGAAACCCATGTGACAGGTATAGAAATTGATACCCCGGAAGATTTAGAGCGGGCCAAGAAAGCATGGAAGTAGATTTTAGCCATATTAAAGTCGTAGGTTTTGATGCCGATGATACCCTGTGGGTCAACGAAACCTACTTCAGGGAAACCGAGGAAAAGTTTGCAGCACTTTTAGAGGGCTATGAAACCAAGAATAAGATCGATCAGGAGTTGTTTAAAACAGAGATAGAAAATCTGGAGCTTTATGGTTATGGTATCAAAGGCTTTATGTTATCCATGATAGAATCCGCTTTGGACTTATCCAACGGAAATGTCCCTAGTTCAACCCTGATGAAAATTTTGGATATGGGCAAACAAATGATTGCCCATCCGGTAGAAGTGTTGCCAGGGGTCGAAGAAGTGCTTACGGCATTGATGCCCAAGTATAGACTCATTGTTTTGACCAAGGGAGATTTGTTAGATCAGGAACGCAAACTTGAGAAATCTGGGCTAAAACGGTTTTTTAACCATGTAGAGGTGTTGAGTGACAAGAAAGAAGGAAATTATAGGGGTTTGTTAAATAACCTACAGATTAAGTTGGATGAATTTTTGATGGTAGGGAATTCCCTTAAGTCAGATGTTATACCTTTAATCAATATAGGCGCTAAAGCGGTGCATGTCCCTTTTCATACCACCTGGGCCCATGAAATGGTGCATAAAAAAGCCATGGAATCCACAGCGTATTTGGAGTTAAGGGGTATAAAGGAACTGTTGATGTATTTAAAATGAGTATGAAGGAGTTGTCTAATGCTAAAAAAAGAGTACTGAAAAATAAAACAGAATTTAGAAATTTTCCCATGGTACCCCGCGTTGTCTACGGTCGCGGTAGTTTTGACCAATTGGCTGATATTCTTTTGCCCAAAAGAAAAAACTCCGATGCACCTTTTATTTTTTTGGTGGACGACTTTTTTCAAGATAAAACCTTGGTCACTAGAATTCCATGGCTGTTCAACGACCAAATTATTTTTGTTTCCGCCAATGAGGAACCCAAAACGGAACAAGTAGATGCCTTGGTCCATAAAATACGACAAGATTTTGATGAGCAACCCTCAGGGGTCGTAGGCATAGGCGGTGGTTCCTTATTGGACCTTGCAAAGGCCGTTGCCGTGATGCTGGGCAACCAAGGAAGGGCAGAAAATTTTCAAGGCTGGGATTTGGTAGGTAGGCCAAGTTTATACCATGTAGGTGTTCCTACCATTAGTGGAACCGGTGCAGAAGTGTCAAGGACCGCAGTGCTTTCCGGTCCCCAAAAGAAGCTTGGCATCAACTCGGATTATACCACCTTTGACCAAGTGGTACTAGATCCTGATTTTTTGGGAAGCGTTCCAAAACAACAATGGTTTTATACGGGCATGGATTGTTTTATCCACTGTGTGGAATCACTCCAGGGTACGTATTTAAATGCATTTAGCCAGAGCTACGGTGAAAAAGCGTTCGATTTATGTCAAGACGTATTTTTGGGAGATTTGCCAAAAAAGGATGCGGAGGAAAAATTAATGATGGCCTCTTGGCATGGGGGTATGAGCATTGCCTATTCCCAGGTAGGCGTGGCACACGCCATGAGTTACGGACTATCCCATGTGTTGGGTATCAAACACGGATTGGGCAATTGTCTTGTGTTCCAACATTTAAATGCTTTTTATCCCGATGGGGTTACCCTGTTCAAGCAGATGTTGAAAAAGCATCTAATTGTCCTACCAACCGGAATATGTGTTCAACTTTCCGATGATCAACTGGATGAAATGGTCCACATAGCCCTTGCCATGGATCCCTTATGGGAAAATGCCCTTGGCCCCAAATGGAAAGAACGTGTTAAAGTGGAAGAGCTCAAGGAAATATACCTTAAAATTTAATCTAAACCTTCTCTAATTGGAGTTGGAAAACCTTACGACATGTTCCATTACCTGGCCAGATTCATATATTTCAACATTTTGGGTTGGAACCTACAAGGCACATTCCCAGATCAGGACAAATATGTGGTCATCGTAGTGCCACATACCCATTGGATGGATTTTTTTATTGGCTTGTTGGTGCGTGCCATATCCAAGAAACAGATTAATTATGTTGGTAAGAAAAGTCTTTTTAAACCCCCATTTGGATGGTTTTTTAGAATGACAGGAGGAGCCCCTGTAGACAGAAAAAAAAACTCCAATGTTGTGGACAATGTCGTCCAAATTTTTAAAGAGCGCGAAAAATTTAGGTTATGCCTGGCCCCAGAAGGGACAAGAAAAAAAGTAACTGAACTAAAAACAGGCTTTTATTACATTGCCAAAAAGGCAGAAGTACCCATTGTAATGGTTGCCTTTGATTTTTCAAAAAAACAAGTTACCGTAGCGGAACCTTTTTTTACCACAGATAACCTGCAGGCCGATTTTAATAAGATTACCAGCCATTTTAAGGGTGTTAAAGGAAAGGTAACGGAGCATAGTTTTGGGTGATTCTACTCGCTTTTTTCAAGCCCCTACTGTAAATAATCAGTCGATTTAAATATTTTTAAAGGCTGTTTACTAGGTCTAAACAAGAAGTACCCAGCATCCTCGCAGAAGATATCATCAAGTTTTACTCAACGGTTGATGCATTACAGGTTTATGCAAGCTTACCTCACGATAATCAATTTTGTGAGGGTGACATCCTTATTAGATATTAACAAAAGCAAATAACCATCCAACATTCCTGCTAAATTGACTTTAGTATTCTCCCCAATCAGTTGACCGTGTTGGACTAGTTTTCCTTCCATAGTATACAATTTATAACTTGCCGGATTATCTGGGTTGAAATATTCTGAATAGATAAAAACGTTATCATTGGCCGGGATAGGATAAACTTTTATACTCTCTGCAAGAAGTGAGGACTGGAGGGGAGTTTCATCCAAATTAGAAAAATCATGATTTCCGGTCCAGAAAATTGCTTCAAGAATCATTTTTTTAAAATTTTCATCGGTTTCATAATCCGATGCATTATGACCCAGTGCAGTATAAAAAGACTTTCCGCCATCAAAAAGTTTGTACCAGGTTATGGGTCTTGACCTATCGTAGGAGTTGGCTCCAGTAGCTTCTGTTTTAATCAGTACAATATTATCAGGGGATAAATATCCTCCGTTTAAATCCCAATAATAATATTCATCTAGTTTTTCCCAAGTTGTACCAAGATGATTAACGGTTACATGGTTATTGACTATTTGTAAGGTGTTATTTGTATTATTAGGCGTATGGTTTGGTGCGGTCTGGACAATCCCACCTACCAAATCGTTGTACCATGGCCAAGAACCATCTCTATAGGTGTCCGTAGCAGCATGTATACCTATAAATCCACCACCGCGTTGGATATAATTTTCAAAAGCAATTTGTTCGGATGTAGTTAAGAGGTTGTTTCCTGATGTGTTTAACCAAATTACTGTATTGATGGTATTCAGGAACTCCGGATTAAAATGGGAGCTCTGGTCAGAAACGGTTATGTTCCAATTAAATTCATCCGCGAAACCTTCTATCATCGCTATGCCGGCTTCAATGGAGCCGTGACGAAAACCGTTGGTTTCATGATAAACCAGGATATTTAGGTCTGGCATTCCCTTTGTTTCTGGCTCTATGGTCATTGCAATGGTTGTGTTTTTTGGGCAACATGTTCCGTTTTCCCCACCATTGGCAACTATCAATTTATCACCAAATACTTTCGCTGCCGGTGCAAGTAATTTTGTGGGAAGTTCACATTTTTCTGTCCAACTATCCTTGGCAGGATCGTATTCTGTAACTTCACTAAAAAAAGTATTACCCTTTCGGCCACCTACAATGATTATTTTTTCATTGTGGACCATAGTGCCAGGTTCAAAGTGAGATCGCGCGGTGGGTAAGTCCGCTTTTCTGGTCCAAGTATCGGATATTGGGTCATATTCATGTAAAAGGTTCTGGTCAGAAACCCCTCTGTCGTGACCATATTGGCCGCCGATTGCATAGATTAAACCATTGACAGATGCTGCGCTTAAATGATTTCTTGGGTTGGGCAATGGAGCCGCATTTTGCCAACCAGCTTCAAGGTCATTGACATCCAATACATAATGGTCTCCAACGTCTGTGAAACGGTTGGGCAACAAACCCCCAAAAAAATGGATTTTACCTTCGTTGAAAACTGCTGCTCCAGAACCCCTAGGCTCTGGAATAGGCGGTCCTTCATACCAAAAATCATCTTTGGTGTTATAAATTTGAACCCTGTCCGTGGCCACACCCGGGTGATTACCCGCAAAACCGGAAATAATCCAAATCTCATCTCCAACCCCTACCGCGCCCATATGGGTCACCGCCAAGGGCATAGGTGCTCCGGAAGACCAACGATTTGTTTGTGGGTCATATATTTCTGTGGCGGGCGTTACTTTTAATCCACTGAGAAAACCCGCCAAAACGTATAGTTTACCATCAATTTTAACACTATGGGATTCAACTTTCGAAAATTCAGAATTGGCCAGGTTCGTCAAGCCACAGCTTTTTTCTTGCAGTATGTTTCCATTTCCAAAAATTTCAATGGCTGCTATTTTTGGTTGGTTTACGGTTGCCTGGAAAAAAATATTGAGTTCATTGTCAACCACGGAAGTTTCGAACTCTTTCACTATTGCGGTCATTGGCAAGGTCTCAGCATTCATATCAAAGTTTTGGAGAACCGCTCTATCTTCCAAGGTAACATCAAAAATACGTTTACCGTTACCACCAGACCCACCGGAAGTGGCCCCCCAGTAAATCTCTGAGAAATGAAGCCTCACCAGATAAGTCCCGTTTGTCACGGGTATTTCGTACCCAAAAGAGCCGAGATTTGATGTGGTGCTTCGCTCGCTTTTATAGACTTCATCTAAGTCTGTCCCATTAATTTCCTCAATGTTTGGATTTGAGTAGGATTTTCCATCCCCTTGATGGTAATCATCTTCTTCAAACGTAATCCCATCAATGGTTACTTTTTGTCCTCCACTGTTTAGTCTAAGTACTACCGGTAAATTTGGTGTTTCTGGTTCGTCGATAATTGAAAAGTTTACCTCGAATTTAGCTCCTGGCTCCCCACCTGCTTTATTTTCGGAAAAAGCCTGTGCGGAAACCAAATTTTCTCCAAGTTCAAATGGCCAGTCTCGATAATCATCTCCTGAATTTCCCCCGATGGCATAAACAGGGAGATTTTCTAAATGATAAATGGGATTATCTTGATATCCAAATTGCACACTTTCTGTATTTGGCGACACTTCGGCCCTGATATTCAGTTTTGAAGTATTCAGACGGTTAAGATTAAAAATTGCACCTTCAGCAATGGGAGCAATGTCCTGATCACTTTCGGCATCCACAAGTATTAAAGAGTTGATTTTGGGCTGTGTTAGGCTCTTGGTAAAGACTATTTCTATGGAATGGGTATCCAGAAGTAATCCTTTCCCACTTCTTCCGCTAAAAATTTGAACGGTTATGTTATAGGTTTCTAAATTAGGTTTCCAAGAGTAGAAGTCATCACCTTTATTTCCAACAAGGGCATAAGGAGGATTATTTTCAACTTGTATCAGATCGTTATTTACAAAAAAAGCAACACTCCCTATTTTCCCCAATATCTTGGCAGATATGCTTATCTCATCAGAGTTTAATTCTTCTAAATCAACCGTGTTTTTCTCATTTAGTGGGTTTAATTCAATATCACGTTTAGCATCGATAAGGACCAAGGAAGTAATTTCCTGACTAAAAGAGGAGCCAGTTAAACTGCAGGCTAATAGCACAAGGGATAAGAAGGATTGGTTTCGTCTCATTTTTTTTTCGGTAAGGCATTAAAAAAGGGGGATATCCAAAAATATGGAAATTATTAAAGCGATGAATAGGGGATTAAATAAGTTACAAACAGAAAAATTATTTGAAAATGGGATTGCATTAGAAGCATACCATTTGCTGTTTAAGGTGTTTATCCGAGTAGTTGGACAAAAATTCACGGTAAACGATTAAATAGGTATTTTATCGAAAATCAGAAATTTCTAGCCTAGTATCAACTGCTGCTAAGTTACATTTACCCATCACTTCATTTGAACATACCCCCCCCCTGTGAACGGTTGGTGATACTAGCACCCCATTCTTTACATGTAACGCATACGATATGCTTGGTTGTTTAACATAACCAGAAGTTTACTTATGCGAAAAAATTACCTTCTACCAACATCCCGTTTACAGCTTTCAACGAAAAATAGACTTTCACTTTCGCCTTCCCATACTATATGGTTTGACGGTTATGTCCCTGCGCAAAAAAGAAAATTTCCAACATCACCTAATTCTTTATTAAACATGAAGCAGTTCATCTACATCTCAGTTTTGGTTTTGACATCTTTTGTCACCTTTGGTCAAGATTGTACGCCAATTAGCACATTACCTTGTAATCAGGTTGATGTCACTTTACCCGTAAACCTGACTTTTGACGGAACCGAAGGGGGCATTCTTGCAACGGGATTTACGATGGTCGACCCGCCGACCTCGCCTTTGGCAGCTGACGAGGCAATAAACGACGATGATGTGCCAGGCTTAATAGCCGACAATCTTAGTATTTCAGGTGGGCTATTGAATGTAGAGGCAACAAAGGGTATCAATTTTAGACAAACTACAGGTTCGCCAAATAGTACAGAGACCAATTCACAAATGAATGCCCTAGGTGTTGGTTTTATTGCATCTTCCAACGTGATTGATATAGAAGCTACATTTGCGACACCAGATTTTTCTACCACCACCCCGGTTAATGGTTCACAACAGGCCGGGATTTGGTTTGGATTGAACGAAAACAATTTTGCCAAACTGGTTCTTGTTAATAGAAATGGGGACAAGCGAGTGCAGTTGGCTGTGGAACAATCAGCCAATGGTCTAGGTGGCAATGGACAAACGTTAACGATAGCCGAGATAAATGTGGATAATGTTTCCATAACTGGTATTAATAATATCTCCCTTAGAATTTCCGTAGACCCAAACACCAATACCGTTACCGGTTTTTATTCCTTAGACGGTGCTCCCGAGGTACAGGTAGTCAATGGAACCAACGCATTAGCGATTCCTTCAACGTTCTTACAAGGCACAGACCATGACAATAACGTTACAACCGATTCTTTGAGTTTCGCGGGGATTATGACCAGCACTAGAAGGGCGACAGCTGGCTCTTTGAATATTTCCTATGATAGTTTTTCCGTAATGGAAGATGTGCCAACGCCTCCTGCAACAGTTACGGCCCCCTACCGCATCAATGTTGCGGGTGGGGACTATACATTGAACGGGGACCTTTTCATAGCTGAGGATACCTCATACTTAGTTGGTTCCTCGAGTACAAGTACCAATTTTTATCCGGTTGTCGGCGGCAACGGTGACCTATATATTCCCAGGAGGTTTGCTGACAGTGGCGCAGACTTTGGATATGCCTTTCCTATAGCCAATGGTGACTACCAGGTTGCGGTCCACATGGTGGAGAATTTTCTCCTAGGTACCGGACTTAGGGTTTTTGATGTCAATATAGAAGGTTCACTGGTGATAGATGACCTCGACCTGTTCGCTGTAGCTGGTGAAAAGACCCCATATATAGAGACGATTGATGTTACGGTAACCGATGGCGAGTTGAACATCGATTTTGAAAGTGTTGTTGACAATGCCATAGTGATGGCCATTGAGGTGTTGCCAGCGCCCGTAAACCTAGCCCCTTCGATTACCAGCGCGGCTACGGTGAGCGTTCCCGAGAACCAAACTGCGGTAATCGATGTGGAGGCCAATGATGACAATGATTCAGAAGGTTCGGGACTGTCCTTTGCCCTTAGTGGTGGCGTGGATGACACACTTTTTTCATTAGATGCGGGAACAGGTGTTCTGACCTTTTTGTCCGCTCCCGATTTTGAAACGCCGGGTGATGACAATACAGACAATACCTATAATGTACAGGTAACAGTGACCGATTCTGGGTTACTGACCGCCCTTCAGGACATAGCCATTACGGTGACCGATGAGGTAGAAGGGGATATTACTTCACCTATAATTACTTTATTGGGAGACAATCCATTGGAATTGATCCAAGGCGATTCCTATAACGATCCCGGGGCCACCGCTGAAGATGACCTAGACGGTGACATCACGGCAAATATTGTGGTAGGGGGTGATGTGGTCGATACCAACACCATTGCTACGTACACTGTAACCTATGATGTTTCAGATATTGCTGGGAATCCAGCAACCCAGGTTGCCCGAACGGTAAACGTCTCTGCACCTAGTGGTTTTTCCTTTGTAGAAAATTTTGACTATCCAATCGGCGATTTAAGTGTTGTTTCAAGCGGGGCATGGGCTCCCGAGGGCTTAAAACCAGATGTTCCCGTGGTCGCCACGGCACTGACTCCCGGATCTATAAATTCGGTAAGGATTGAGAATGTTGATACCACTGTCGATTATCTAACCCTTATCAATAATCCTGTGGAATTGTCTGCCGGAGTGCCTTTTTATTACGGCACTTACTTTAAATTTTCCGAATTGGGCAGCTCAAACACCAATCGTGTTAGGGTTGCTGTCCGTGTGGACGGAAATGCAGAAGGTGAGGCATGGGTGAGACAAATCATAGGAAACTATGGCGGAAGCATTAAGGCGAGACTTGGACTGGGCGGTCCAAGCTCCAATGCCGGTGAGCAAGATGTATATGCTGACCAATTGCTACAATTTGTGGTCAAAGGTGTTTGGGATGGTTCAGGATCCGTAACTTATGAATATACACTAAGTCCTACCCTAAGCGAGGGCGATAACAATTGGATTGAGGCAACTACCTCACAAAGTATAACGGGTACACCAAAATTAGCACGTATTTTTATCGGTTCCACAAGTATCGGTAATACGGGCAATATCGGTCCTATCCGGCTTAGTACGGACTATTCTCAGGTAGTGACAGAATTAGTGAATAGCGAGCCTAACGCAAGTTTTACATCATCTATTTCTGATTTGACGGTGGATTTAGATGCCTCCGATTCCCAAGATGATGGCACTATTGCTTCCTATTCTTGGAATTTTGGTGATGGCAACACGGCAACTGGCCAAACGACCTCCCATCAATACACTACCGGCGGCACATACACCATCTCCTTGACAGTGACAGACGATGGTGGACTGACCGATACAACGACCCAAGAAATAACCGTTGAAGCGCCGTTTGTCGCCACATTCCCGTATCAAATCAATTTTCAAGATGCCAATACAACCCCCCCAACGGGATATGTTAAAGACTTTGGTCTTCCTTACGGGGTTAATGAAGGAGGCCTTACCTATGGATGGATAAAATTGTCCGATGGGCTTCCTGTGAACCTTAGTGTTCCAAGTAATGGTACTGGACGAAATCGTGGAGAAGCCGGGGTAGATCTCTTGCTCAATACATTGGTACACGTTCAAGGGAACGACATTTCTTCTTGGTCTGGAGGAAGAAGCAACGAAGGGGTCTGGGAAATTGAACTCCCGAATGGTTGGTACGAAGTTACCGTTAGTGTGGGTGACCCTGCAACAGATAACAATCCGGATGATTCTCCTAAGCACTTTATCAATGTTGAAGGAGAAACTGCTATTCCACTATTTGTGGTTGATCCCAATTTGCCGGCAGGAGATTCTGGACGTTTTCAATCCAATACGGTCATCGTTGAGGTTTTGGATGGTAAATTGACAATTGATGCCGATAATGAAGATGCATTTCGTACAAAAATCAACTATGCCACTATAGCTCAGGCAACCGATCCCCGATCATCAGAAAATGATATTCTAACTTTTAATTTGGATGATGAGACTGGCACGGCTACCATTGATGCCACGGCCCATGAAATAGTTGCTGAGGTTACCAATGGCACTGTCTTAACAGCGCTGACCCCTACGATTACAATCTCAGGTAATGCTACGATAGTTCCGAGTTCTGGAACTGCACAAGATTTTACCAATTCCGTTGTGTACACGGTAACTGCGGAGAACGGTGACGAACAGGATTGGACAGTAACGGTCACAGCAGCGGCACCAGCCCTCCCGCAAATTGTTATCAACGAAATCATGCAAAATCCTGATGCTGTTGATGATACTGAGGGGGAGTGGTTAGAACTGTACAACGCAGGTTCCACCGATGTGAATATTGAGGGTTGGACGCTTCAAGATAACGGCACCAATTCCCACGTCATAGCTAACGGTTCCCCTTTGGTAATACCTACTGGAGGCTATTTGGTCCTTGGCAACAATGCCGAGGTCAACAGCAATGGCGGTAAACTAGTTGACTATGCGTACAGTGGTTATGCACTTGCAAACGGGGCCGATGAAATTATTCTTTTTGATGCAGACGGTAACGAAATAGACAGGGTAGAATATGATGGAGGTATAAATTTTCCAAATCCGACCGGAGCGTCCATGGCCTTGAACAATCCAACTGATGATAATAACGACGGTGCTAATTGGTCTACGGCAATAGCAGCCTTTGGAATAGGTGATTTGGGAACTCCCGGTGTTATCAATGATGGTAAGGCCAATGAGACACCTGTGATCAACAGTCTTGCCTCTGTCGATGCCCAGGAGAACCAGACATTGGCTATTGATGTAGATGCCACTGATGTTGAAGATGACCCAGCTAGTTTGGCCCTCACTTTTACATTGAGTGGCGGAAACGATGCAGCGCTCTTTGATATCGACACATCCACTGGCGAGGTAAGCTTTCTGTCCGCCCCCGACTTTGAAACGCCTGGCGATGATAATTCCGACAACACCTATAATATACAGGTTACCGTGACCGATTCAGGGTCGTTGACCGCCCAGCAGGATATTGCCATTACGGTTACCGATGTGGTGGAGACCTTTCCCTTTGTGGCCAACATCAATTTCCAGAACAATCCTTCTGCAACAACACCCCCAACGGGTTATGTAGCGGATTATGGAAAGGAATTTGGCAATTCCGTTCTTACCGTAGGCACAAACAACTACAACTACGGATGGAAGTTAGCATCTGATGGCAGCACTCCGATTGATATTTCAAATGACGATCCAACTAATGGTGCCGGTGCATTTGCCGGAGCGGGCAGAAATAGGATAGCAGAAAATTATTCAGCAGCGACCCTACAAGAAAAATTGGAAGGTACTTTGGTACATTTTCAAGGCGATAACATCGGTAGTTGGGTGGGTCAGCCCCGAGGTAATGAAGTTATCTGGGAGCTAGAGGTTCCCAATGGAGTTTATGAAATCACTCTAGGTTTGGGTGATAAAAGTACCAGTGTGGATAGTAGGCATAGTGCCACCTTAGAGGGCTATACCATCATACCCGCCTTTGTTCCAACTCCTGGTCAGACCGTGGTGGAGACTATGGTGGTGGAAGTAACAGACGGACTGTTGACCATGACAGGCCTTGGAGGTTTCAATTCCAAGATTACCCATATAGAGGTGGTAGAGAGTACTGCTTTACCTGTAAACGGAACATTGGTATTTAATCCAGCAACCATTAGTGATACTCTGGCAGAGGGAGCTACCGGAACGTTCACAAGCGACCTTTCTGGCCCTGGCGCAACTAATATTTCACTGACGATAGACGATAATACGGATGAGACGGGCACCAACGATTGGGTAACGTTACCACCGGCAGCGCTGGGCCCAGTTGATTTTTTCATGGATACTTCGTCGCTCGGTGATGGAGATACCCGTAGCAATAGTATCATCGCCACAGCAAAGGGCTTTGAACCTGCAGTATTGAACGCAGACCTAACAGTTACGGAGGCACAACTGGTGGAGATTACCGCCCCTTACCGTATCAACGTTGGCGGTGCGGACTACTCGCTCAATGGCGACCTTTTCACAGCGGAGGACACCTCTTACCTCGTGGGCACCTCGGATATCGGCATCTCTGATTACGGAGTGGTAGGTGGTAATGGTGATTTATACCATCCTAGGCGTTTTGCGGATAATCAGTCTGACTTTGGTTATGCGTTTCCTATTGCTAATGGCAACTATCAGGTAGCACTTCATATGGTGGAGAACCTCCAGACGGCTACTGGCGCAAGGATTTTTGACGTAACCATGGAAGATGTTTTGGTCATTGACGATTTGGATCTTTTTGCAGTCGCAGGCGAGAAGACGCCCTATATAGAAACGATTGCTGTTGCGGTAACGGATGGAGAGCTAAACATCGATTTTACGAGTGTCGTAAACAACGCCATCATAATGGCTATTGAGGTATTACCAGCACCTGCGCTGAATGTGGAGACCGATATTGTGTCCTTTACGTTAACGGATGAGACGGGTGCGGCGACGATAGACACTGCTGCACATACGGTTTCGATAGAGGTGGAAAACGGAACGGAGCTTACCACACTATCGCCCACAATAGTGCTTTCGGCGGGAGCTACGGTATCTCCGCTATCGGGAACACCACAGGACTTTAGTTCGCCTTTTGATTATACGGTAACGGCTGAGGACGGTACTACCCAGCAAGTTTGGACGGTGACGGTAACAGAAGCGGCACCGCAAAATTCGCCACCGGTTGTGGCCGCTCAGACATTTAACGTTTCTGAGGATGTAGCAATCGGAACTTTGGTCGGTACCGTTCTGGCTACTGATGATGAAGCGCTTACATACGTGATTACCAATGGTAACGAAGATGGGGTATTCGTCATTGGTGACACTACTGGCGAATTGAGTACGTTACAGTTACTTGATTTTGAGACTGCCTCCCAATATACTCTTACCGTATCGGTAAGTGACGGTGAGTTGTCTGAAACAGCCGAAATAACGATTGATGTAACTGATGTCAACGAAATCGTCCCCTGTAACCCTTTAAGTATACTTGATTGTGAAGCTATTGTGGTTAGTCTTCCGGTCAATTTTGATTTTTCGTCAGAAGTAGATGGAACCCTGCTTGAATCTGGAGGTCTAGGAACCGGTTTCACAGTTGCATTGGAACACTCCGAAGCCAGAAGGGCAGGTGACTTACCAATTTCAAACGCTGATGTCAACGGTTATGAACCCTCTTTGTTAACATTAACCAATGGTCAACTACAAATCCTTTCCCAAGCAGGTATTGCATTCAGAAATCCTCCGGAGAGCGCAAATAACAACAATCAAGTTAATACCCTAGGTGTTGGATTGGAAAACGTAACCCAACCCATTACCATACAAACAACATTACTCAATATTGTTACCGGCGGTGGTTCTGCGCAAGGAGGTATTTGGTTTGGTTATGATGAGGATAATTTTGTAAAACTAAACGTCAACAATAACAATATAGAACTACGAACCGAGGTAAATGGTTTCTCAACAGATGGTGATCCAGTGCAAGGAGGTCAAGTACAAGAAGCACTTGGAGCTTCTGGAAACGACGTTGTCTTGGAGTTGCGGATTGATCCGTTAACATTGCAGGCAGAAGCATTTTATACCATTGGTACGGGTACAAGAACACTTCTAGGTAGTTTGCCAATTCCTGCTGATTATTTTGCAGGAAGGGATATTGACCCTTTAGGCGGGCAAGACAATGTAACTTTTGCCGGAATCTATGCCACACATAGAAATGGAACCCAGTTTACGGCTAGTTTTGATGATTTCGCAATCACCGAGGAGACTGTGCAACCCACTTTGACTTTTGATGTCCCTGAACTCAATTTTACTGTTGAAGAAAATGGAAACGTTCCCGGTCAGACAGCAATACTTACTGCTACTCCTGAAAATGCCAATCTTCTGATTGATTATTCCTTGGAGTCTGCGCAGTCTTGGGTGTTGACCCCTACCAGCAGTACCACAGGGCAGGTGACCTTTAATATTGACGCTTCTGAGTTACCACCAGGAGATTATAGCGAAATTGTATTTGCACAAGACATTCCAGATTTAGGCTATGATAATGCGGAAATCACCATTAACCTTACGGTTACCCCAGAGTCCAACGATTTTGCCGCAAACATCAACTTTTCTGACCCGGCAACTGTACCACCAGCAGATTATTTGCAAGATTCAGGTGATGCTTTTGGAAATCGCAACAACGGTTTTAGCTATGGATGGTTAGAAACGGATGGAACTACACCTCTTGATTTGACAAGTAATGGTAGAAATAGGGATGTAAACGTGGATATTCTTCAGAAAACCTTAATGCACATGCAATATGGTGATACTGGAGGTACACTTGGCAATGCAACTGAAGGTGTTTGGGAAATTACGATTCCTAATGGCACATACCTTGTTACCGTTGGCGTAGGTGATGCTACCAGTATTGATTCCGAGCATACGATAAATGCGGAAGGAGTAAACCTAGTTGATGGTTTTATCCCTTCCGGGACTGGTGGTGCTCCAACCCAATTTACAACGGGCGCTGCCACTGTGGTGGTAAATGATGGTAGATTGACTCTCGATGCCAGTGGTGGTACGAATACCAAGATTAACTATGCGACAATCGTTGCAACAGATGGGCAACCTCAATCCCCACGGGTGGTTGGGGTAATACCTAATGATGGTTCCACAGGAATCTCGGTAAACACCAATATTTCGGCAAATGATCTTTTCTTGCCCAATGGGGCGCCAAATAATGATGGTGTTTTGGTGTTTGGGGTGGACAATTCCACCATTAACACCTCAACAGTTCAATTGTTCAAGGTAGGCGAACAAAATCCTATTGCCTCAACTGTAAATGGAACCGGGGGTGGCGATGCCATTAACCTGAATCCGAATTTACCGTTGGAATCCAATACAACATATATTTTTAGAATCGATGGGGTCACCGACCTTAGTGGAGAACCTTTCGAAGTTTTTGAATCGACCTTTAGTACCGGATCTGGGAACACGGGTGGAAATACTGACCTGGACAATGTAGCATTTGATAATGACGGGGTCGTTGGTTCTGCGGGTAAGTATACCACCTTAACCATTGGACCGGACAACAAATTGTATGCGCTTAAAATTGATGGTGATATCAATCGATATGATATTGCCGCAGATGGTACCTTGGTAAACGAAGAAGTCTTGAGTGCTTGGAAAAGTGCCTATGCTTCCAGAGCTGCTATCGGATTGGTATTTGATCCATCAGCCACGGCCAACAATTTGGTCGCATATGTTTCCCATCAGTCGGGCGGGTTGTCCGGTGCTCCCGAATGGGATGGAAAGATCTCAAGAATATCAGGTGCAAATCTTCAAACAGAAGAGGTTTTGGTAACTGATTTACCCCGTTCTATACGAGATCATTTAACCAATAGTATTGCATTTAGACCCGGAGAACCTAATGCGCTCTATTTCAACCAAGGTAGTAATAGTGCGGGAGGAGCACCCGATGGGTCTTGGGGCAACAGACCAGAGCGTATGCTTTCAGCTGCTACTTTAAAATTAGACCTTTCAAAATTACCGGCCACATTACCGCTGAATGTGAGAACGACCCAAAATATAGATGCCATAAAGAATGTGGATGTTAATTCTCCATTGCTGGATAATCTATATAATCCATATTATGTAGATGCGCCTTTGACACTTTATGCTACGGGTATACGAAATGCATACGATTTGGCTTGGCATTCCAATGGTCAGCTATACGTCCCAACCAATGGTACTGCCGGCGGTAGTAACACACCAGCATCGATTGATGATATGCCAAGGCCAGATGGTACGGTTTACGACCATGATGATGTTAGCGGCAATTATCCTATAGTTCCTGCATCCAATGGAAATAATACCCAAAGGGATTGGCTATTCAGGGTGGATCCCAATTCCAGCATTGGATATTACGGACATCCAAATCCGTTTAGGGGTGAGTTTGTCATGAATAGGGGGGATGCAGACGTATCAAATTCAGCCTACAATGGAGTGGTTCCCGATATCAATTATAGAGGGGCGGCCTATGATTTTGAATTTAATAAATCACCCAATGGTGTGATAGAATATAAGAGTGATGCCGAGAATGGTAACCTTCAGGGAGCCCTTTTAGTGGTAAGATACAGTGGCAGTAGTGATATCATCGCTTTGGTCCCTGATGGACCTAATGGTGATATTGGTACTTTTAAGGAGGGAATCCCTGGGTTTGGAGGATTTGCAGATCCATTGGATTTAATAGAGGATACCACCAACGGAAACATCTACGTATCAGATTTTGGTAGGGACCAAATCGTTCTTTTAAAACCAAGAAATGCTGCTGCGCCATCACCAGTTATTGTGGCAAGTACTGATAATATTGTTGGTGATGCCGTGGCCAGTGGAAGTGAAACCTATCAAGAGTCTATTGTCATCTCAAATTTAGGAAATGCAGACCTTGAGAACATACAGATTCAGATAACAGGTCCGGATAGCGGGGATTTTGAAGTGATCGGTCTACCTAGTGTAATCGCACCCCAAAACTCAGATTCATTTGTAGTTAGTTTTGATCCCAGTAGTGTTGGGCCAAAGTTCGCCCAATTGGAAATCTCAGGTACAAATGCTGATACCATTATAATTGACTTAAATGGATTGGGTAAAGAAGGCCTTGGAGGTTCCAATGAACCCTCACTACAATGGATTTTGGACACTCACTTAGGTTCTGGTGTGGTAAATGTGGGAGATACCGATGCCACGACTAACCTAATTGACTTGCCAAATGGTTCTACCTATAATGACTTGATAGGGGATGAGATTGATGCACAGACTTTTGTAAGGGCAATAGAGGCACCGATTACTTTGGAGGTTTTAAGTGTTTATGGACCTACCGCTAATAATCCAATAGTTGCCTTTGGATGGTACCCCGCAGGAGATAACAATACCTTGACAGAACTTTTCACGGTTGATAACTCTCCTGCTTCCAATGGTCAAACCTTAAATGCGCCTACAAACGGCGTTTTGGAGTTTGATCCAGGTATTCAAGAGTTTGGTTTTTATAGTGAGTGGCCTTTCTTTAACAATAGACAACTCTTTAGCCAAGATGTATTGAACACTTTTGCAGATGCTATACCCCATCATATACGTGTATACGACCTTCCAGGTGAAGACGATGCTTACATTATCGCTACGGAAGAACATATTTCGGGCTTTGATTATCAAGACATCGTTGTAGTCGCCAGAAATATAAGACCTGCGGCGGTAGATCCCATCGCTGGCTGCTTTCCAATTAGTACGTTGGAATGTAATGAAATAGAAGTTGCCCTTCCATTTAATTTGACATTTGATGGTACAGAGGGAGGTTTGGCCAATACGGGTTTCACAATGGTAGATAATCCTTCCCAAAGAATTCCCGAAGATGGTACAATTTCCAATCCGGATGTTCCTGGTTTTGAACCGGATCAATTGGCGTTTTCAAATGGAAATTTGATTGTTACAGCCAATAAAGGAATTGCTTTTGTAGAACCCGGTACAAGTACTGAAACTAATTCTCAAATAAACACCTTGGGTGTAGGAATTGACGCTTCATCTTATGGCAATTTTAGTATTTCAACTACCATAGTGAATCCGTACACAGATGGTGATAATAATTCCGAACAAGCTGGTATCTGGTTTGGTTTGGATGAGGATAACTTCGTAAAGTTAGTTGCAGTCCAAAATGGGGAGGTAGAAATTCGTTCAGAAGTAAATGCTGTATCGGCAAACAATACAGATAACATTAAACAAGTAGTCAACGGATTGAATAATAGTGTGGTAAGTCTAAGGTTGTTTGTGGATTTGGATAATGATTTGCTGACAGGATTTTATGCCCTGGATGGAGGCACCGAGGTTGAACTGGGCTCTTTGGATTTGCCCGCAGCATATATCAATGGCAATAGTAATTACTTGGATTTAAGCTTTGCAGGAATCTTTGCAACCAAAAGACGTGAAGACGTAGGTACTTTGGTTGAATACACCTTTGAGGATTTTGCCATACAATCCGACAATATGGTCGCTTTTAATCCCGTAAACATTAATTTTTCATTACCAGGTGATGTTCCACCAGTTGGATACGAAGTTGATTCTGGTTTGGGATATGGTCTTAGGGAAAATGGACTGAACTATGGTTGGTTGACCGTTGACGGGCAAACGTCCTTAGACCTTTCTCAAAATGCAAGAAACAGAGGTGTTGCCGGAATCGACATTCTGCAAAATACCCTTGTTCATATGCAGTATGGCGATGTCAATAATGGCAGTGGTACCAATGGTGTCAACACAGAGGGAATTTGGGAGCTTGAGGTGCCTAACGGTACATACAATGTATCCGTTGGGGTAGGTGATCCAGAAATTGATGGCGAAAATAATACACCAAGCCATACCATTAATGTGGAAGGAACCAATATTATTGATTCATATGTACCCACTGGTCCAGAAGGATCAGCTACACGGTTTACCTCTGGTACTGCCACGGTAACCGTTTCTGATGGTAGGTTGACCATTGATGCAAACGGTGGTTTTAATACGAAAATAAACGCTTTGGAGGTTACCCTAGGCTCAGTAAATAACCAACCTTTCTTTACCAATGTAACTCCGGCCAATAATGCGGTAGATGTGGCATTGGAAGAGCTACAGATCAATGTGGAGCTCGTGGTTCCCGCAGGTTATGAGTTGGATGAGAACACGATTGCAGGGAACATCAGTCTTTTTGAGGTTACCGCAAATGGTGAAATACTCGTACCCTCCAATGCAAACGATACGGGAGGAGGCGATGCCATTACCTTAACTCCAATTGCCGATTTAAAAGAATTTACCACCTATATCTTCCGGTTATCAGGAAATATAGAAGCAAATCTAATTGGCGATATCAATGACCGACTGAACTTTATTCCGTTTGAATCCACCTTCACTACTGGGGAGTTGGATGATACCTCTGTGCCGGCAAGGGATTTGACAGGGGTTGAATTCATTCAAGTGTTTGGAGATGCCTTACTGGGTCCAGGAACTGAAAATCAAAGATTTTCAAGCCTGACTATCGGTCCAGATGGCAAACTTTATGCGAGCACCATAGGTGATTTTCAGTCGGACGGACAAATTTACCGATGGGATATGGCCGCGGATGGTACTTTAAGCAATCTAGAGATTCTTTCTCCTGAATTAAATGGAGCGCCACATCCAGTTACCGGACCTAGAACAAACAACGATCGTTTAATCATTGGTTTTGATTTTGACCCTAATTCAACCGCCGATAACTTGGTCGCTTATATCACCCATAGTGCGGCCTCCGTTACCAATGGCCCTGAATGGGATGGCGTTTTGACCAAACTAAGTGGGCCTGATTTGAGTACTGTGGAAGATTTGGTGATTCATTTACCAAGGTCTACCAAGGACCACTTAACCAATAGCCTTGCATTTGACCCACAGGGTGATATGTACATTACGCAAGGAAGTAATTCGGCAGGTGGTGAACCAGACGGTGCTTGGGGCTTTAGGCCGGAACGCTTGCTGGCTGCTGCGATTTTAAAAGTTGAGCTTGATAAGTTAACCGGTATTACTCCATTAAGTGTTTTTACTACGGATAACATTGATGTAATCAATAGTGCATCAACCGCTAGTTTAACAATGGGAGATGGCACCTATAATCCATATGCCACCAACGCACCTGTTACTATTTTTGCCACTGGGGTAAGAAACGCTTATGACCTTACCTGGCATTCCAATGGTTGGTTATACATTCCCACCAACGGTACCGCAGGCAACAACAGTACTTCCCCTAATTCGCCTGCCACTTCGGATTACTTAAGTGCAACAGGTGAGATTGCCAGAAGAATAGATGGAAGGACGCTGGCCGATATTGGAGGTGATATTCCTGCCTTAAACGGCGGTGAAACCCAAAAGGACTGGTTATTCAAATCCCAGGGAGGTTCATATCATGGTCATCCAAATCCATATCGTGGTGAATTTGTATTGAACCATGGGGGTGTCCCTTACAGTGGAATACCGGGCCAAGTGGGCACGGATACCGATGTAGCCAAATATCCCGATAATCTCGGCCCAGATCCAAATTACCGTTCCCCAGCATATGATTTTGCATTCAATAAGTCACCAAATGGAGTTATCGAGTATAAAAGTGATGCTTTTGACGGAAAACTTCAAGGCTTGTTGTTCGTCACACGATTCAGTGGACAGGATGATCTTTTAGGTCTGGACCCTAAATTGGACGGTGATATTCAAGATGCTTATAATAGTATTCCTGGATTAAGTGGTTTTGATGATCCATTGGACGTAGTTGAGGATCCCTTAACAGGAAATATGTATATCTCAGAATACGATCGTGTAGGAGGGGGAACCCCTAGATTGACCTTGTTAAGAGCAGCAGTTCCTGCAACTACAGGCCCCGAGATTGCTGCTAATCCCGAAGAATTGATTTTTGAGATAACGGTCAACAACGAAGGTGAGAACACGGATGTGCAAACTGTGGCCATAGAAAACTTGGGTAACGAAGTTCTGAATATAACAGATGCTACCATATCCGGAGCTTTCGCGAGCCAATTCAATTCGGTAAGCCCTGGTGGGGCACAAACTATTAATCCTGGGGAAAGTTTAGAGTATACTGTTACCTACGCTCCTGATTTGAACAGTGCGGATTTAGGTTATCAAGAAGCCGTTCTTGAAGTTTCTAGTGATGATGTAGAAAACCCAATATTTACCGTAGGTCTTCATGCTTTGAAAAAGGCAGGATTTGAAGGAGGGCAAGAGCCGCCATTACAAGATGTGGTTGATGCCTTAGGTATTGGTATTGATGTTGGATGGACCAATTTGGCCATAGGTACTGACCCCCAACCAATAGGTGATGAGGTAGAAGTAGAATTTTGGGTGAAGGCTGGCAATCAACCGGTTGAAATTAGCCCGGTCGGCAGATATTCACCTGCCGAGGAGCTACCCTTTGGATGGTTTGTGAATAATGCGGGCGATATTACGCTCAATGAGATAGGGGTGCTGGCCAATGGGATTGACAACGCTCAAACCCTATTCCCGCCACTTATTTCTGGTACAAATTCCTTTGACCCTCAGGGAGCGGTTTTTGGTCTGTACACGGACTCAAATGCCTTTAATAGAATTAATTATACCCAAGACGCCATCAACACTGGTGGAGTTGCCCATAGAACAAGAATATATCCCAACAAAGACAGGGATGGAAATGTTATTGAAAATAGTTATTTGGTGACTTTTGAGGATGCCACTAACGGTGATTATCAAGACTATATGTTTGTTCTTACCGGCGTTACACCTTTTGAGGATGGTATATTGACATTGAGCGTCAATCCAGAGCAACTGGACTTTACGGTAGCCATCAATCAAGAAAATGTTTCAACCCAAAATATTGTCTTGACCGGTACAGGTGGTATCACATCCCAAGAGGTCACTTTGGTTGCTTCAGAGGATTGGCTGACGTTGCCAAGTGTGGAATTAGGCGCACCACTGGCAGTTGGTATTGATGCACAAGGTTTGGGTATTGGTAATTATACGGCCACAATAACAGCTTCCGCTCCAAATTACGCGGATGCTATTGTCACAGTAAATTTGACAATTACCAACGAAGTTGTTTATATCTATCAATTTAATTTCCAAGACCCAGATGATATTGCAGTTTCTCCTGACGGATATGTAGATGACATTGGTGCCGCATATGGGCTTCAAACAACGAGCCAGGGAGAGATTACATTTGGTTGGGTATTACCAGGTACGGAAACCCCTGCAGACGCTTCTGCAAGTGCCCGAAATAGGGGAGGAGATGCGCTTCTGACCACCTTTAACATCATAGGACATAGAACACCGGCCTCCAATCCAACACGAGATTGGTTGATTGAAGTACCCAATGGAACCTATTATGCAAATATTAGTGTTGGTGACCCTGACTTTTCGGATAGTCACCACGTATTGGACGTTAATGGTGTTACTGTTATTGATTATGACCAAGAGAATACCGTCAATGGTCCTGTTAGCTTTGAAAATACAGAGTTGGTTGTCGTAACTGACGGAAAATTGCGATTGTCTCTCGGAGAGGGTGGTGAGAATGCCAAACCCAATTATATTCGGTTGGCCCCATTTGATCAAAATTTGGTTTCACCTGTAATCACTGCGAGTTTTGATGGTAATGAGAGTGCACCAAATACGTTTAGGGGACCAGTTGCCATAGAACTTGCAGCGGCCGACCAAAACGGAAGCGGTATAACCTCCTTGCAATTTGTTTTGGATGGTGCTGCTTTAGTTGACTATACCAACCCAATAATAGTTACGGATTTGGGTGTTCATATTTTGGAAGTATCCGCAGAGGATGGAAACGGAAATTCTAGCAGTGAGACATTTAATTTCACTATTGAAGCCGCAACAGGAGCCTTATTGGCCATAGAGAACATGACCAAAATCCCAGGTACTGACCGAGGATTTCCAGCAGAAGATTATTTTACCTTCCATCGCATAGGAACCAATTTACCTTCAGAAGACGTCCATGACGTGAATGTGATGCGTTTGAACAATCCTGGAACGACAGATTTGTCGGTGTCAGAAATAAACATTTCAAATACCAATGCGTATACATTCGAATTGGTTGACGATTTGGGAACTACTACTACCTTACCGCTAACAATTGCGGCAGGTTCGTTTGTTGATGTAGTGCTTACCTTCCAAACCGCAACAGGAGGTACGCGGACCTTCACGGAAAGTATAGAAATAGTTTCCAATGCGGATAATGCTGTTGAAAACACGGCAGTACTGCATGGGGCTTATTCACCTCAAAGTCAAGGTAACAGTGAGATAACGGCACAAGAGGTTTTTGATGCTTTTGGTTTTCAGTCCAGTATGTTGAGTATCGTGAACGATGAGGGAACAATTGACCCACCTAATAACATCACCTTCAGGCCTAGTTCTAATTTTCCTGATGAGGATAATATCAACGCAGGGTATGAGGGCGATATGATTTTGGCAGATGCTTTTGTACAGGCAGATCCAAATCAACCGGTTATTGGGATGCAAATTTCAGCATTACACGGTCCAGGGTCTAACGGGGCCAGACTAGTTGAGGTAAATGGTACGGGAACCGTAGCTGGAATGGACTTTAGTCATGATCCTACTTGGTTTCAAACTCTTTTGCCAAGGGCCGGAAGCAATATTAATTTCGATACGGCAACCACTATTTCAGAACCTTTTAGAATTGCAGTCGTAAACTATTTGAATTCTGGGGGCAATAATATCAACGGAAACAGACCGGACTTATTAGGGCTAAGGGTTTACAAAGTAATTGATTATAAGGGTAATGTGTTACCTAACGAATATATAGTTCTACAAGATTTCATTGGAGGTGGTTGTGGTGCTGGTTCTGCCAACTGTGACTGGAATGACAATACATTCTATTTCATTAATATTCGACCAGAAGCGGTTCCTACCGCAACACCTCTTGATAACCTTTTTGTAGCAATTGGAGAAAGTTTCTCCAGCGAGGTTTTGAGTGTCTTCGATAGAGGTTATGCGGGTAATACACTTGAGTATACGGTTTCGTATCAAGGAGGAGCATTGCCAGCTTGGGCACAATTCGATGCAATTGCAGGAACCATATCTGGAATCCCCACCATAGAAACCCAAGGTGATTATACCTTTGATATTGTTGGGACTGATTCAAACGGTTTAACGGCATCAACGTCTTTGACCATTACCATTAATGAGCCACCGGTTGCCACGGATGATACCGCAACGACCCAACAGAATGTTGCGATTCAATTGGTTGATTTATTGGCCAATGATTCTGAACCTAATGGAGAGGAATTGAACATTGTTTCGGTTGGAAACCCATTAAATGGGGAGGCCATATTGGATATTGGTACTAACGGCGTAACCTATACCCCTAATTTTGACTTTATAGGTTCGGATTCTTTTGACTACGTTGTGGAAGATGAGAGTGGTTTAACGGCAACCGCCACAGTCAATGTAACTGTTACCGGGGCTGATCAACCGCCAGTGGCAGTGGCAGAAGCTACACCAACAAATGGAGCTGCAGCCTTGTTTGTTCAGTTTACAGGAAGCAACTCAACCGATGACAATGGAATTGTACTGTATGAGTGGAATTTTGGAGATAATAGTCCCATATCCAGTGATGCTGACGCAACACATACGTATACTTCTCCAGGCACCTACGAGGCGAGCCTAACGGTTACCGATGGACTCGGGCAGTTGGATGTTGCTACCTTGATGATTAATGTAAGCTCGGTTGCCAATGCGCCAATAGCAAGCGCAAGTACTGATGTATCAGGTGGTGTAGCGCCTTTAACCGTAGATTTCACCGGTGATGCTTCATTGAACGCAGTAAGTTATTTATGGGATTTTGGTGATGGTAACACCTCCAATTTAGAGAATCCTCAATTTGTATTTGTTGAACCTGGTTCTTATGAAGTAGTACTAACCATAACAGGTAATACTGGG
>NZ_LDJX01000008.1 GCF_001306415.1 Croceitalea dokdonensis DOKDO 023 | reverse complement strand
CGTCCACGCCAGTGGCCTCCTCATCGTTGGTCAGGCCGTCGTTATCACAGTCGGCCGTTCCCAGCGGTGTTCCGCCCACCGAATCACAGGAATCGTTCGGGTCCGTACCGTCCAAAGCCTCTTGGCCATCAGAAATACCATCTCCGTCCGTATCCGCATTGTTGGGGTCCGTTGTCTCCCCATTGGGGTCTGCCGGGGTGCTTGGGTCGTCAACACCCGTTGTCTCCTCATCTGTCGTAAGCCCATCGTTATCGCAATCAGAATTGCCCAGTGGCGTGCCCCCTATTGAGCTACAATCATCATTGGGGTCCGTGCCGTCCAAGGCCTCTTGGCCGTCAGAAATACCATCTCCGTCCGTATCCGCATTGTTGGGGTCGGTCGTCTCCCCATTGGGGTCTGCCGGGGTGCTTGGGTCGTCCACCCCCGTCGATTCTTCATTATAGGTCAGGCCATCACCATCACAATCACTGGTGCCAACGGGAATCCAATTGGGGTCCGTCATGGGTTCGCATGGGTCATTGGGTGCGGAATCGTCCACGTCACAGACATTGTCACCGTCCGTGTCCGTGCATGCCGGTATGGTAATGAAAACCGTGGCCGTATCACATACCGTTCCGTTACAGACCTCATAGGTTACCGTGACCGTTGAGTTGTCCTCCGCCGCTATGGCAGTGTAGGTAAGCTCTCCCGTTACCGCATCAAAGCTTACCGTCCCGGCAGCGGTGCCACCGGTGATGGTCACTGGGCTTCCCACAAGGAAATCGTCGTTAAAGAGAATGTTCAGTGTCTTGGGCACACCTACGTCCGCCGTGGTGTTGTCATCTACCGCGGTGGCTACCGTTGGATTGGGGTCATCCGCATTAGGATTCCCATCGCCATCACAGTCGTCTGTTCCCAGCGGTGTTCCGCCAACCGAATCACAGGAATCGTTGGGGTCGGTTCCGTCCAAAGCTTCTTGTCCATCCGATATACCATCTCCGTCAGTATCCGCTACGTTGGGGTCCGTTGTCTCCCCATTGGGGTCTGCCGGGGTGCTTGGGTCGTCCACGCCGGTGGTCTCCTCATCGTTGGTCAGCCCGTCGTTATCACAGTCGGCCGTTCCCAGCGGTGTTCCGCCAACCGAACTACAGGAATCGTTGGGGTCCGTACCGTCCAAGGCCTCTTGGCCATCAGAAATACCGTCCCCGTCCGTATCCGCATTGTTGGGGTCCGTTGTCTCCCCATTGGGGTCTGCCGGGGTGCTTGGGTCGTCCACGCCAGTGGACTCCTCATCGTTGGTCAGGCCATCGTTATCATCGTCACAAGAGCCACCCGTAACGGCTCCATCTGCTGCACTAGTATTACTCTGGCCGTTCCCAGCACTATTTGGAATACCAGTTGCCGCGTCTACCGCTCCGGAAAGTTGACCGTTTGGTTCTATGCTAGCTAAATTGAATGGCCCATTGCCTTCAAGGGCATCTGGACAACCGTCATTATCAGCATCATTATCAAATTGATTTGGTATACTGTCGCCATCCGTGTCACATAGGGTCACAAAGCTTACATTTCCCGTTATGGAAGTAGGTCCAAAGACCAACTGGTCCAGTACCAATTCATTGGGTGCTGTTGCATTCCAGACAACATTCTCCAACGGAAAGGTGGTTTCCAAAGGTTCTAAAGGACCACCAGAAGATCTTGCCCCAAATAACCTTACAACCCCGCTTGCATCTATGGTCAATCTAACAATTGGAGCAAGGCTATTCCCTGTTAATTGCCAAATTTCTGGCACTCCATTTTGTCCGTATTCAAATCCATCAAGAAAACGTATCACATTGTTGGTGTTTTCCTGAAATTCCAACTCCCCACCAATATTTACTCCATTAATGGTAAGACTAAAAGAATTATCCAAGGTAAAGGCATCCAAAACTAGCGTACCTGAGCCGGTAATAAATGAGTTGGAAAAGGCGTCTCCATTGGCTATGCTATAATTGAAGATGTCAGAAGCTTCAACCGGACATTCATCAACATCTAAAATACCATCATTATCATCGTCTTGATCACATCCATCTGGAACACCATCTGAGTCGTTATCGGAACTATCATCAAAACCTTGACAACGATCAGAGGCATTTGGGACGCCGTCTCCATCGCAATCCCCTGCAGGCAGTGGCGTGCCCCCTATTGAGCTACAATCATCATTGGGGTCCGTACCATCCAAGGCCTCTTGTCCGTCAGAAATACCGTCCCCGTCCGTATCCGCATTGTTGGGGTCCGTTGTCTCCCCATTGGGGTCTGCCGGGGTGCTTGGGTCGTCCACCCCCGTGGATTCCTCATTATAGGTAAGGCCATCACCATCACAATCACTTGTGCCAACGGGAATCCAATTGGGGTCCGTCATGGGTTCGCATGGGTCATTTGGTGCGGAATCGTCCACGTCACAGACATTGTCACCGTCCGTGTCCGTACATGCCGGTATGGTAATGAAAACCGTGGCCGTATCACATACCGTTCCGTTACAGACCTCATAGGTTACCGTGACCGTTGAGTTGTCCTCCGCCGCTATGGCAGTGTAGGTAAGCTCTCCCGTGACCGCATCAAAGCTTACCGTCCCGGCAGCGGTGCCACCGGTGATGGTCACTGTGCTTCCCACAAGGAAATCGTCGTTAAAGAGAATGTTCAGTGTCTTGGGCACACCTACGTCCGCCGTGGTGTTGTCATCTACCGCGGTGGCTACCGTTGGATTGGGATCATCCGCATTAGGATTCCCATCGCCATCACAGTCGTCCGTGCCAAGCGGCGTGCCGCCAACCGAATCACAGGAATCATTGGGGTCGGTTCCGTCCAAAGCTTCTTGTCCATCCGATATACCATCTCCGTCAGTATCCGCTACGTTGGGGTCCGTTGTCTCCCCATTGGGGTCTGCCGGGGTACTTGGGTCGTCCACGCCAGTGGTCTCCTCATCATTGGTCAGGCCATCATTATCACAGTCGGCCGTTCCCAGCGGGGTTCCACCAACCGAATTACAGGAATCGTTGGGGTCGGTGCCATCCAAAGCCTCTTGGCCATCAGAAATACCGTCTCCGTCCGTATCCGCATTGTTGGGGTCCGTTGTCTCCCCATTGGGGTCTGCCGGCGTGCTTGGGTCGTCCACGCCAGTGGTCTCCTCATCTGTCGTAAGCCCATCGTTGTCGCAATCAGAATTACCCAGTGGCGTGCCCCCTACCGAGCTACAATCATCATTGGGGTCCGTACCGTCCGTTACCTCTTGGGCATCACTAATGCCATCATTATCATCATCGGGGTCGGAATTATCGGGGATACCGTCACCGTCATTGTCATTTAAAATGGTTGTTTCCTCCAACAAATCATCAGGGATATCGTTGGTTTGGGTACCCTCTTCGGTAAAGCTTGCACTTATGGAATTGGTCACCGTCACATCGGCACCAACGTCATTGGCGGTTGCCTCAATCTCCAAAGTAAATACCTCTCCTGGAAACATATCACCAATAGTCCAATTTGGTGAAGACCATGTACCTGCACTCGTAACGGTGTTGGAAATGGTAAATTCTGGGGGCAGAATATCTTGAACCACAAGATTGGATATAGGATTAAAACCTAAGTATTCTGCGCTTATAGTAAAGGTAACGGTGTTACCCTCGGTAACCGGGTCTACATCGTCCACCTTGGTCAACACTAATTCCGGACTACAGTTATAGGCCGATAAAATAGCGGAATCATACGTACATGTTCCTTTGGTTACCCTTACGAAAAAGTCACCAGGGGCGGTGGGGGTGTATGAACTGTTGGTCTCACCAACCAACTCTTGGCCATTAAAAAACCATTGGTAGGCATCAAAACCTCCCGTAGACTCAAAAACATCCGCCGGTAGGCAACCACCACCAGTTACATCCAGCTCTACCACAGGAACCGTATCAAAACCTGAAAAATAGCCTCCCAATCCCGCGTTTCCACTAGCTCCCAAAAAACCTACGGCAATTGGACCAGTGGAATTCACGGATACCTCTCCGGTTAGGCCGGCAATGAAAAATGTTTTCCAATCCGAGGTTCCGGCAACTGGAATTGAAGCCGGTAAGGCAACGTTTCCGGTACCATCCGTTAGGGTAATGTTGGCGTCAGGTGTAGTTGTTGAGGCCACAATGGTCACCCCTCCGTTAAAATTCAGTCCATCAACATCTTGGATGTTGGGAATATTACTTAGAGCGCTCGGTAGCAAACAATTTACCGGAGCTATAAAATTGAGTCCCAAGGTCTGTATTCCAGAGGCCCCGGTGAGACATTGATACGCATAGGCCTCTTTTGATGTTCTTACGAACATATTAGCCCCAGCGGTATTGGAAGAATAATTGCTTCCGGGAACCTCAAAATAGTCCCCATTGTTTAAAGTGGCAATAGGAGTGGAAGCCCCATTGACAAAAATTTCCGTATTATTTTGGGTCGCGATAATGATGGGGAACTCAGTCTCATTGTTTGTTTGGCCGTTTCCCCTGATGAACACGTACTCCCTGCCTAAAACATTTTCTGGGACGGGTTGATCAATAGCCGCATCCCTGGCAGCTGAGGTTGTACGTACCCCAACATTTAACCCCCCATTGCTAATAACGATTTTTTTGTCCGATTGGATAGAAGCACCCAACCATCCATCTATGTTGGCAGGTGTTTCATTTTTGGCCGCTTCCAAGACATAGGTCTGTCCGGCATTAAGGGTAATTTGAATATTATCTGCCGTAATACCTCCCCTGTTGCCTTGGAGACGAAATTCACAATCCGGGTCATAACCAAAAATATTGATCACTGTATTGTCCTCAGTGGCCATAATGCCCAGTGTGCTGGTAACACTAGAAGTATTTGCCCTATTGGGTATTCCTCCCCATTTAAAGGAAGTGCCTGCCGCAGCGATTCCTTTTGATGTTAGCGAGGTTGCTTGCGACCCTGAACGGCCACGATAGTTGACGTAGAATTTTTGTCCGCCGGGCGCAACAAAACGAAGTCCACTGGCACTTAAGACAATTCCAGTATTGTTATTGTCTACCAAGGAAATATTGTTATCCCCATCCGGCACATCATATTTTCCAGGACTTGTGTTTGAAATAGATAAGGTAGCCACGGGAGAGGCGCCCGTTCCTTGGAACACATTAACGTTGAAAGCAGTGGTCTCAGGGGTGGAAAGGTAAAACGCTTGCTGGCGTATGGCCTGGGTATTACCGCCCTGTTTTAGCGGTGGTAAATAATGAACGTCACTTAATTGGGCAAAGAGTTGGCTATGAAGCAGAAAACTTACCGCAATTAATAGAATACTACATAGTCTTGGGTAATGGCGTTGGGGGTTTTTCATGGTGGTAAAATGAGATTATTCCTATAACTATATGAATGGTTTTGTTCACAAGGTACCATAATGGCAACTTTTGAACATTGAATTGTTGTGAAAACGTGATAAGTTGTGGTATTGTTAAAAAAAAATTAAAATTTACTGTAGGACACGATAAAAATGATAAGGTCACATTTTTTTTAAAAAAAATGTAAAAAATCATGGAAACCGTTTCCATATTGATAATAGCGTTTAACTAAAACCTTTGCTTGGTGTTATCAAATTACCAGTTTCAATCAAAAGCTGTAAAGGATTTACGATTACGAAAAATTGATGTTAAATCCTCGAACAATGGACTATAGGGTTTTTTTGGTGGTGGCAGCATGCTACATATCATTATAAATAATTGATTTTCGGTATTTTGATTGTACTTCTCTAAATCACATCCCTTTATGGACACTTGATGAATATAGCAGGTTAAGAACGTAGTTATTTTGTTTTACTTACAAGATAAGTTTAGGTAATTATTTCCAAATGAAATCAAATACCACCTTATGAATTCAAATGAAATAATTTTGACCGGGAAGTATTATTGTTAAAGATTATAATTGCTCACAAAATACTCTATATATTTAGGAAGTTGCGTTCCCAAATAATAGGGTAAATTCATTAATAAAAAAGGTGTTCCTTCAATTGTAATTAAATTCTCGATTTTAAATTCCCCTGCATAAATTCTGATGGCATACGGATGGTCCGTTCTATTCATAAACTGATGCAAAGATTTTAAAGTTCCCGTGGCACCGGACTTAATTTCGATCGGAATGATTTTATCCCTAAAGGGATACACCAAATCTACCTCTGATGAAGACTGCTTCTTTTCGCGAATCCAAAAATTAGGCTTGGTATTGGTTATTGTATTTAACGATATGACCTCTTGGGTTATCAAGTGTGGTATTATTGCTCCTTTAAAAGCATTGCTCAAATCTTCCATTCCTAACATCCGTGCTTGTATTTCCAAAGTATAGTTTACCAAACCCGTATCTAAAAATTGTAACCTTGGTGATTTTTTAATATCCGGTTTGATAGGGGGTTCTATATCCGTAGTGGGATAAATAAGTTGTATTATTTTGGCTGCATCGAGATTGCGCATGGCCTCGCCTACTTCTCTTGATTTATAATTGGAAGTTCCAAAATTTTGGAATTTGATTCGCTGATCTATATAGAGATGAGCAGTATCCATAATATGCTTAATTACCCTTCTTTCACTTGTCCCTGAAGCGTACTTTTCTACATCGTTTTTATAAGTGCCCCAAATACTTTCGTATACCTTAGGCAGCTCTGCCAAATTGCTATATTCAATATCCGTTTTTACGATTTCCGGCATACCTCCTATAATGGCATATCTGTGAAACAAGTCCAACAAGGTTTTATGTGCAACTGGTTTTATGGGAATACTATTCAATTGTTCTATAGCGGCGGTATGTTGAATGGCTTCCAAATACTCTTGGAAATTCAAAGGATAGAGATATAAATATTCGATACGACCTACAGGAAAACTTTCCACATCTTTCATAGAAAATTCCAACAATGAACCTGCGGCTATGACATTTAAATCGGAAACTTCTTCAAAAAAGTACCGTAGCGATTGGATAGCTTTGGGATATTCTTGTATTTCGTCAATAAAGAGTAAGGTACTCCCCTGCTCTTTTGGGCTAATATTGTTGGATAGAAATAAAGCTTCTACCAGTGTTTCGACATTATCGTAGGTTTCAAAAACCGCCACATCCGCAGATTTTTCCAAATTCAGGAAAATATGATTCTTGTAGCTTTTGGAAAATTCCTTTACCAAAGTCGTTTTTCCGACCTGTCTTGCACCTCTTAAAATGAGTGGCTTCCTATTCCTACTGGCCTTCCAACGCTCAAGATTCTTAAGTACTTGCCTTTTGAAATTCATATTTCCAACCTATTTGTAACAAAGTAAGGGTAAATATTTTATTTTTTGGTAACAAAGTCAGGGTAATTTTTTAAAAATATTGTAACAAAGTAAGGGTAGATACTTTACCAAAATTATGATAGTGTGCCGTACCTAAATTATGTCTGCGTGTTAAATAGTATAAACTATACCTAAATATGATGTTCCTAGAACAAAAGAATAGTGTAATACTGTCCCAAATTCCGGCAGAAGTATTAACGACTTCCTCTTGTAAAAGTTGGCGATGTACCTCGAATAATCCTATAAAAACTTAATCTAAATACTTGTTTAAGGAGATGACATACTTGGAAAATCCCTTGCCGCTTTTGCTCCTATTGTCGCACAAGGAGGCTTACAATTCCCGATTCAAACAAAATTCCGCACTTTTACCGTCTACGGTGATACGAGCATAGATCATTAATTTTTCGGTTTCCCTTTCGAGTTTTCTTGTAATGAAGACGACTGATAATCTGCTATTTCCTAACATGTTACATAGCTTTAAATTAGTAAATGAATAGTAAAAAATACGAGGTCAAATACCTTCAAAAGCTACTTCAATGTACAAGAAATATTGTGGTGTCCAATTCCCGAATCCCACACCAGTGAGGTGTTTTCAGGTGATAATATGTGGTTTCATTTGATACCCCTAAAAACATAAAACGTTGCAAATCAGGTGATTTGCAACGTCATGCAACTATATGAAAATAGTTAAGTCGGGGTGGCAGGATTCGAACCTGCGACCTCCGCGTCCCAAACGCGGCGCGATAACCGGGCTACGCTACACCCCGATGGTTATCTTGGATTAAAAGAAATTGCGGAGAGAATGGGACTCGAACCCATGCGACACTTACGCGTCGACAGATTAGCAATCTGCTCCGTTACCACTCCGGCACCTCTCCTTTAATTCATTTTATTCTATGAACATTCGCAAAACGCGGATGCAAAAATACCGTTTCAAAACTTAGATAACAACTATTTTTTTAGGTTTTTTGTAAAAACTTTGTGTTGGTTGATCACCTGTTTTTTAGCCATGGGCATCTGCAAAAACAATAAAAGGTATTTACAGGCTAATTCGTGCACTTCCTACGGCTCCCTTCTCCGTTATTGCAGTGGTCTTAATCTCTAACTGCTTCACACTTAGAGGCGTGGTAAAACGAATCATGGCCTCGCCGTTTTCATCTGTTTGAATGTTGGGGTTCCAATACAGGGTAGTCCTCTTATCTTGAAATTTCTTGGGCTTTTTGGCAAGTTGCTGGGCAAAACTTTTAAAGTCTGAGACCTCTTCATATCCTTGAAACTTCAACTGCCCATCCTTTCTCTTGATATTATCCAGTGATGAAGCATTTCTGGTATACAATAAAACAACACCACCGGCTGCTCTTGACCCGTACATTGATGCTTCCGAGTCTTGTAAAATTTCTATCCGATCTACATCATTTGCAGGAATCAAATCCATAATATCCACCAAAGTCGCAGGCTGGCTCAGCGGCGTTCCGTTTACCACCCAAAGTATTGGGCCTGAACCTGTTTCTCTGGTTAACCGGATTGACGGTCGCAAACCTCCAAGGCCAATAACTTGAACTCCGGCAATTCCAAGAAATAATTCTGGAATTGTTTTTGGCCGTTCAAAATCTTGGAGAACACTTTTTGTAGGCTCAATACCATAAAGTGAAGGTGTCCTATCTTGTCTCTTAAGTTTATTTTGTTTTATTTCTACTTCTGACAAGGTTATCACATCTGTATTGTCTATTGGTAACCAAGACGGAGACTGAACCTTTTTGTCTGCTTTATTTTTTTTAGTAGCATCAAACACCGTTTTTGTGCTGCCCATGCCATTCACGGAATTTTCAAATGGTACTATTTTGACCAGTCTAGCTGCTGCGTCGCCACCATAGGTTCTAAATACAATGTCATTCTCGCCAGTTACATCTAGATTCTCTATACGTATCCTGCCCTCCTTATCGGTTGTTAATTCTCGGGCGAGAATAGTGGATTCTGAGGTATTCACCATTTGAATTTTGCTGTTCTTCAACAACTTGTTGTTTAAATCATACGCATAACCATAAAGGTTAAGTCCCTTTTGAAACGGGTAATCTATTCGCGATAACTCCGGGTTCATCAGTCCTTCCGTACTGTTGGTCATGGTCATTGCCTGCAAGTCTCTTAAAAATCGATCTTGCCTTTGGATATCGCCCCAAACCATATTGTCGTTCATTAAAGGTTCAAAGGAGTTGGATTCTTTATCGGAAAAATCAGTTGGTAAGTTTACGGCACTTAGGCTTACGTTTGTCCTTACCGGGTTTCCATTATCGTCGGTCACTCTTAATTTTAGCACAAGTTCGCTATTGGACAGGTCTTCATCTAAAGCATCCACGCTGATATTTAATTGGTTTGCGGCAGTAATTTCAATCGGCCTAAAAGCCAGTACCTGCTCTTTTTCATCAAGTAACAAAAAAGTCATCGCACCCAAAGGCAGCCCCACTTTTGAAATATCCAACATACCCGATGCTTGTTTAATCGGCATAGGTTTATCAAAATATACGATACCACCCTTAATTCCCCTAATCAGGACCTTTTTGGCCTTGGTGTCATCAGTCATGCTAACCCTAACCTTTATTTTATTTTCATCGAGATTGTTGATGTTTAGTACCGCGCCTTCCTTAGCGATTTCGGGCAATAGGTATTTTTTCCCGCTCTTTGTTATTAAGTAATAGGGCTCATTATTAACAGGTGATAAGAACGTTGAGGCCAGTCCTTTGCCGTGGACCGTCAATACCGCCACCTCATCACCGGACCCATCAACGATAACACCTTCAATTTCCACTGGTCTATTTGCGGAGCTTGTTGCTTTGACTACCAACCGATTCTTGAGGCCATGGACCAAGGTCCCACCTTCAGGATAAAATGAAATCAAGATATCTTCAGTTTGCCTGTCTTCTTCGGGTTTTATGTTTTGCGAGCTTACCAAAAAACGTTGTTGAAAAAAGGCATCTTCACCATAGTTCTGCATCCATCGGGTATATGCCCTTAAGGTATACTGTCCGTCTTTTAACTTCTTAGGCATGATGATACTCCCCTCTGCCATACCTGATACAATTTTATGGTACTGCGTTTTGATGATGGCGTTTTCTTCATCGAGCAATTCAACCTTCAATACCTTGCTCAACGTAGCACGGATCTTGTTAGGGCCTGTCAAGGTATACGCTTTAAAAAACAAGGGGGTACCTTCCTCCAGGACGGGATTGTCAAAATGGAACATCAGCTGCTCTCGCCAAGTTATCAAAGAATCCATCACATTTTCTTGATAAATAGCATGGCTATCATTTCTAACCTGGTCGATTATATCGTTGGCATTAGGTCCGTTAACTTGACCGTAGGAGGATAAAGAAAGGAAGTACAAGAGGATAAGGGCGGTGGGAAGACGGAACTTATTCATAGTGTTTTGTTTTATTTCGATAGTTTTACCTGCAATCGTAGAAAAGATACCCATAACTATTTGGTTAGGCATCTGTCCTAACAAAATATTAACGCCTGTATTGTCAGCAATTTTTTAGCCCTCCAGCCAACTATTCAGGATACTCAACCCTCAAATGATAAATATTGGTAAGCTTTTGTTTTAGCACCTTTTTAACAGCCTCTATTTCCTTAAAGGTGATGTTGGCGTTCAAAAACTGTCCACCCTGCATTTGCCCTTTGACAATTTTTTCAACAAATTCATCTATGATGGCATAGGTAGGTGATTTAAGACTTTTAGAAGCGGCCTCCACCGCATCCGACATCATTAAAATAGCAGTTTCCTTGGAAAAGGGAATGGGTCCGGGATATGAAAAATCCTCTTCATCTACCTCTGGTTCCAACTCTTGCTGTTTTCGGTAAAAATAAAAGACCTTACTTGTGCCATGGTGCGTTCTTAAAAAATCAATAACCCTGTCCGGTATATTATTTTTTTGTGCCAGCTCAATCCCTTCAATCACATGATCGATAATAATTTTGGCACTTTCCCTTGGGGGAATATCATCATGCGGATTTACATTGGTGGTTTGGTTTTCGGTGAAATAGGCAGGGTTGGCCATTTTACCAATATCATGGTATAGGGCACCCACCCGCACCAACATGGAGTTGGCGCCAATTTCATTGGCAGCTGCCTCCGCCAGATTTGCAACTTGTAAGGAGTGGTGAAACGTCCCCGGCGCCTTATTGGACAATTCCTTAAGTAATTTGGAATTAGTATCAGAGAGTTCCAAGAGGGAAACATCGGATACCAGACCAAAAATACGCTCGTACATATAAATTAAAGGCTGGGCGAAAAGGGTGATCATTCCATTTAGTAAAAAAATGCCCAAATTTGTGGGTTCAACACCTTCCAAGCTTCCTTCATGAATTACATGGAACGCAAAGTATCCTACAATATAGATAACGGTAATCTGTCCTACCGAAATAAAAAGGTTGGCGCGCTTATATAATTCCGAAACCGTTAGGATGGTCACAATACCGGCAATGGTCTGTAAAAAAATGTATTCAAAACTGTTGGGCACCACAAAACCCAAGATTAAAATGGTAAGCACGTGTACAAATAGCCCTAGCCTTGCATCAAAAAAGTTTTTGAGAATTAGCGGAAGTATACACAAAGGCACCACATAAAGGTAATCTTCGTAGTTTTTGACCACTAGGGTGGTAATAAAGACCATCAGCAAGATGTTGGCAAAAATAAAGGTGACCTTAGTGTTGTGCTCATAAATTTCTGTTCTGTATTTCCTTAAAAAAAGAAATAACATCATCAAGACCAAGGCTACCAAAATAGTATAACCAACGACAATAAAGTAGTAGCTCTTACCTTTCCAAAGCTCAGATTCGTATTCAGATTTTAAGGAGCTCAAGACCTTGTACGTGTCATTTTCTACCACTGCCCCCTTGGCAACGATTAATTTCCCCTCTAGCACCTCTCCCAAAGTCAATGATATTTTATTAAGTTCCTCTTGGAGCGCATTTTGGGTAAGCTTTTCATCTAAGGTTACATTGGGTTCCAATGCCCGCTTTAACTCCAAGCCAATTTTATATCTGATATTCTGATCTGGGATAAATTTTAGACTGCTATCTATCCTTTGTTTGGCCTCCAAAAGACTTAACCGATTGGGTCTATCCAAAAAAATAGCTTGATTATTTTTCACCAACATGGTACGTTCTCCAAAAACCGGTTCTGTTAAGATTCCAAATTCATAAACTTCATCAATGCTTTCATTAATTCGGGCCAAAGTTTGCTCCTTGATTCTATTGGTATAGTTGGTATTTGCCAGAATTGCTGAAGTGCTTGAGCTCACGCTATTTTTTACCTTCTTTGGAATGTCAACATCAAATTGATAATAAGTGGTTTGGTTGTCCTTTATAGCTTGCTTCTCTAGAACAATCTCTTCGTTGGTTTTTTTAATGGAAAAGTCAAAAGGAGCGTATAAATTCTCATATTGCCAAGGTTTCCCTTTCTGAAAATCATACTTAAACTGGCCACCCTTTGGAAAAAAGAAAACAATCAAGGCAATGGAAAAAACGTAAAGGATATACTTGTAGATCAGTGATTGCTTCTTATAAAAATTATCCAATGCTTTTCCCATATGAGCCTCCTTACATCCAAAAATAGAAAAATCTGGATGGATGGGGATAGGCACAATGAACAATTCTACCTAATGCTTCAGAAATTTGTATTTTCGCCCGATATAAGCTGTCTTATGAAAGAAGTAGTCATTGTCTCTGCCGTTAGAACACCAATTGGAAGTTTTATGGGTGCATTATCTACCATACCGGCACCCAAAATAGGTGCCATTGCCATTAAAGGGGCAATGGAAAACATAAACCTAGACCCAAGTAAGGTCGATGAGGTTTTAATGGGACAAGTGGTACAAGCTGGTACAGGGCAGGCTCCTGCCAGACAAGCTGCAATTTTTGCGGGTATACCAGACAGTGTTCCCTGTACTACGGTGAACAAAGTATGTGCCTCAGGTATGAAAACCGTCATGCAGGCTGCACAGAGCATTGCTTTGGGAGACGCCAATATCATCATTGCCGGAGGTATGGAAAACATGAGTTTGATTCCCCACTATGTCCATTTAAGGACGGGAACCAAATTTGGCCCTAGCTCCCTTGTAGATGGTATGCAAAAGGATGGTTTGGTAGATGTTTACGACCAGAATGCCATGGGCGTCTGTGCAGACCTCTGTGCCAAGGAACATAACTTTTCAAGAGAGGATCAAGACAACTACGCCATCCAGTCCTATAAAAGGTCCGCAGCGGCTTGGAAGGAAGGAAAATTCCACAACGAGGTCATACCTGTTTCCGTGCCCCAAAGACGCGGCGAGCCACTAGTTATCACGGAGGATGAAGAGTTCAAAAATGTAAAACTGGAGAAAATACCAGGACTAAGGGCAGCGTTTACCAAAGATGGTACGGTAACAGCGGCAAATGCGTCCACAATTAATGATGGTGCAGCAGCACTGGTACTCATGAGTAGGGAAAAAGCCATGGAACTTGGCCTCACGCCATTAGCTACCATTAAAGGTTACGCGGACGCCGCACAGGAGCCTAAGTGGTTCACCACTGCGCCAGCAAAAGCGTTGCCAAAAGCATTGGATAAGGCGGGCTTAACCTTAAAGGATGTGGACTATTTTGAGTTCAATGAAGCCTTTGCCGTAGTTGGACTGGCCAATATGAAGTTACTAAACCTTAAGGATGATACGGTAAATGTGAACGGTGGCGCCGTTTCTTTGGGACATCCATTGGGTTGCTCAGGAGCTCGCATTTTAGTGACCTTAATTTCCGTACTACAGCAAAATAACGCTAAAATTGGCGCTGCCGCTATTTGTAACGGTGGTGGTGGAGCCTCTGCATTGGTGTTACAACGTAGCTAACAATCTGGTCTAACAATGCAATACGGAATCTGCCATTTAAGTGTTGTCCCGGTGCGCGAGAGCGGGGAAGATTCGGGTAACATGATTACACAACTTCTGTATGGGGATACTTATAAAATCAAGGAAACCCGCAAATACTGGAGCCGTATCCAAATTGGCTTTGACAAATGTGAAGGTTGGGTGCAAAACAATCAGCTTTATGGTATTGAGGAAGAAATGTATAAATCCATCCAAAATAAAGAACCAATTTACACTACGGATTTTATAGCCAATATCTGTAATGCCGATGATATGTTGATTCCCATTCTTTTAGGCTCCCGCGTGGATTTGGCAAAACAGCTAGGCCATAGGTTTGAAGGGGAAATATTGGAAACTAGACCAAACAAACCCCGTTTGGTGGACACCGCGGTACAATACCTAAACGCACCAGGGTTGAGCGGAGGGAAAACCCCTTTTGGCATTGATGCCTCCGGACTTGCCCAAATGGTCTATAAAATCAATGGATATCAATTGTACAGGGAAACAGGCAAACAAGCGTTGCAAGGAGAACCCTTAAGTTTTATTGAAGAAAGTGAAGCTGGAGACCTTGCGTTTTTTGACAATAAAGAAGGTCTCATAGACCATGTAGGCATCATGTTAAGGGACAACTACATTATCCATTCCTTTGGGACCGTACGCATAGACCGGATAGATCATACCGGTATTTTTAATGTGAAGCAAAAACAGTATACCCATCAACTCCGGGTGATTAAAAAAGTGATATAAAAAAAGCCTCAAGATGACCTCAAGGCTTTTTTGTTTTTAAAGAGAAAGTTCACTCTCCCATTAGTTTTTTGATTCTCATGAAATTTTCATTGTCTCCCAAAGCACCATAGATGTTTTTTAGTTGGGACAGCAGTCCTGGATTATCAGGATTGGTTTTCATGGCTTCTTCTAAAATCTTGGCGCCTTCATTAAACAGGTCGTCCTTTTTCTGTTTTAACTCATCATAACGCTGGGTATCTGCTCTAGATGTGCCTAAGGTATTCATCTCATCAATAAGGGAGTTGCCTTCGTTCACATAGGTTGTGGACAGGTTCAGCTGCGCATTAACGTAAGAGGGGTCTATCTCCAAGGTCCTTAAAAAAGCATTTCTTGCTTCCTCCAAATTCCCCTGCTCCATACTTATCACGCCAATATTGTACATTAAATCAGGATTGTCCGGTGCCATGTCTGAGGCAGCCGCCATAAGTTCCTTAAACTTTTCCTTGTCTCCCATAGAATAATATAAATTGGCTTTGTTCAAAACCAAATTCACATCATCTGGGTTACTTGCTATGGCATCATCGTATGCGGCCAATGCCATATCATTCTTACCTTGTTCTTGGTAGATAAGAGCAATATTTTTTACAATTTCCCCTCTAGCCGAAGGTGTTTTTTCTTCCTTAGGGTCTTTATGGGTCCCTGCCTTAACATACAGATCTCGCTGGGTTTTGTCCATGGTCTCTGTTTCTCCAGTGGCCACGTTAACCGCAGTATATTTTACACCGCTACCGTCGTAATTAAGGTCTTTGAGTTCCTCATAGAATTCTATGGCCTGATCGTAATTCTCTGGCCCTCCGTTAACAGCACTACTGGCGGCATAATACAGATAAACGGTATCTTTTGGGCTAAGTTGGTACGCCATATACAACTTTTCCGCGCCCTCTTTATAGCGTTTCTCATTGTTATCCTCAACAGCGGCATTAATCAAATCCCCGGTCATTTGAGTCAGTTTTTGTTGTGCATCCGCAGTATACTTGGCCTTGCCGGAAGCTTCTTCAATTTCTACGACTTTATTGAAATTCTTTACGGCCCCATCAAAATCCTTGAGCTGTAGATTGGCATTACCCAGAATGGAATAGGCATGTGCCTGATATTTGTTGTCCGCATTATCAATCAATGACATTGCAGCCTCTATGGTAGATTTTGCCTCAGCGGCGTTTCCGGCTTTCATAGCCTTTTCCGCGGCTTTAATCTCATTTTTTTGAGCTGTTCCCACCCAGGTTAACGCAAGGGCAAAGAGCATTAAAAATTTAGTTTTCATCGTTTGTGTAAAATTAATATTAAGTGTTTATTTATTCTTTTGTCTCTTCGGAGTCAGGATTATCAAGAGCCGTGCCATCTTCGCCCTTTACCTCAATATCCATAATATTTACCTCATCTACTGCGTCTTCATCCTTCATGACCTTGGCCACAGCGGCGATGGAGTCCTTGCCTTTGATGTTGATGAGTTTCACCCCTTGGGTAGCCCTGCCCATTACCCGCAAATCCTCTACCCCCATCCTAATGGCAATACCGGATTTATTGATGATCATTAAATCATCTGAATCCGTTACGTTTTTAATGGAGACGAGTCCGCCTGTCTTATCCGTAATGGAAATGGTCTTAACCCCTTTTCCTCCTCTATTAGTTACGCGATAATCATCAATATTGGATCTTTTACCGTAGCCATTTTCCGAGACCACAAGTATGTTATCCTCAAAATTATGTACCGATACCATCCCGATGACCTCATCATTATCATCTGCTAGGGTGATGCCCCTAACACCGGAAGCATTTCTGCCCATTGGCCTGGTCTTGCTTTCCTCAAACCTTATGGCCTTACCTGACTTAAGGCCTAAAAAAATCTGGCTGGTTCCGGTAGTCAACTTTGCCTCAAGCAATTCATCGTTATCACGTATCGTTATGGCGTTAATGCCATTTTGTCTAGGCCTGGAATACTGCTCCAAAGAGGTTTTCTTCACAGTGCCCTTTTTTGTGGCCATAATAACATAATGGCTGTTGACATAATCCTCATCCTTTAAATCCTGTGTACAGATAAAGGCCTTTACCTTGTCATCATTTTCAATATTGATCAAGTTTTGAATGGCCCTTCCTTTGGACGTTTTGCTTCCCTCCGGGATTTCGTAGACACGCATCCAGAAACATTTTCCCTTTTGCGTAAAGAACAGCATATATTGGTGGTTGGTGCCCACAAATAAATGTTCCAAGAAATCCTCATTTCTGGTAGAGGAGGCTTTCTGCCCCACTCCGCCCCTGTTCTGTGTTTTGTACTCTGTCAACGGGGTTCTTTTGATATAACCGGCATGGGAAATGGTAATGACCACTTGCTCATCCGGTATCATATCCTCAATGCTCAGGTCCCCACCGGCAAAGTTGATTTGCGAGCGTCTTTCATCACCATATTTAGCCTTAATTTCTGCAAGCTCATCTTTAATGATTTGCATCCGGCGTTCTTTCTTTTCTAGGATATCCTTTAAATCCTCAATGGTAACCAACAAGGCATCATACTCCTCCCGCAATTTATCTTGTTCAAGACCGGTTAATTGTCGCAACCTCATCTCTACGATGGCCTTGGCCTGTATCTCGGTAAGCTTAAAGCGTTCCATCAAACTCTCTCTGGCTTCATCCACGTTGGATGATCCCCTAATAATGGCGATGACCTCATCAATATTATCCGATGCTATGATCAGACCTTCTAAGATGTGTGCCCTATCCTCTGCTTTTTTAAGTTCAAACTTGGTTCGCCTAACCACCACCTCGTGCCTGTGTTCCACAAAATGATGGATGATTTCTTTTAGGTTCAACATTTGTGGCCTGCCCTTCACTAAGGCAATATTGTTGACACTAAAGGAAGATTGTAGGGCCGTGTACTTGAACAACATGTTCAAAACGATGTTAGGAATGGCATCCCGTTTTAGGATGTAGACAATTCTCATTCCTTTTCTATCGGACTCATCGCGAATGGAAGCAATACCGTCTATTTTCTTTTCATTCACCAAATCGGCCGTTTTTTTGATCATATCGGCTTTATTGACCTGGTAAGGAATTTCGGTGACGATGATACATTCCCTTCCCTGCACTTCCTCAAAGGTAGCTTTTGCACGCATCACCACCCTGCCCCGTCCGGTATGGAAGGCCTCTTTTACGCCATCATATCCGTAAATAATACCGCCAGTAGGGAAATCTGGGGCTTTAATGTGTTGGATAAGCTCATCAATTTCAATATCTGGGTTATCAATGTAGGCAACCGTGCCATCTATGACTTCGGATAGGTTGTGTGGTGGCATATTGGTAGCCATACCTACGGCAATACCGGACGCACCGTTGACCAACAAATTTGGCACCCTAGCCGGAAGAACGGTAGGCTCTTTTAAAGAATCGTCAAAATTCAACTGGTGGTCCACCGTATCCTTGTCAATATCTGCCAACATTTCATCGGCAATTTTTCGCATACGGGCCTCCGTATATCTCATTGCGGCCGGGCTATCACCGTCTACGGAGCCAAAGTTTCCCTGACCATCTACAAGCATGTACCTTAAACTCCATTCTTGCGCCATCCGTACCATACTGTCATAAACAGAGGTATCACCGTGAGGATGGTATTTACCCAAAACCTCACCCACGATACGAGCAGATTTTTTGTGCGCGCTACTGGAACGCACGCCAAGCTCATACATACCATAAAGCACCCTTCTATGAACTGGTTTTAATCCATCCCTGACGTCTGGCAGGGCACGTGACACAATGACCGACATTGAATAGTCAATGTAGGCAGATTTCATCTCATCTTCGATGTTGATCGGTATCAATTTTTCTCCTTCAGCCATGCTAAAATCTTACTATTTTTTGTTTGTAAAACATCATTGCAATATACAATAAATACCATGCTACCCCTGCCCTGCTTCCTGGTTTATTAAAAAAATTATCAACACAAAATCTTGATAAAAAACCCCTCGACAAAGCGCCCAAAAGCTGTCAAAAATGGTTTTTTTTCGTGTTTTCAAACTTCTTTAACGAGAATAGGTACAGTATTTGCCCATGCAAGCAATAGTTTTATTAATTTTAAGTGCTGAAAAGAGAATTTATGGATGATAATTTTTCACCTAGGGTAAAAGATGTGATTGCTTACAGTAAGGAAGAAGCACTGCGCCTAGGTCACGACTTTATAGGAACGGAACATTTAATGCTCGGACTTTTGCGTGATGGCAAAGGGAAGGCCATCAATATTTTGGATGCATTGGATGTAGACTTAGATCACCTTAGAAGAAAGGTGGAAATTCTTAGTCCCTCCAACCCCAATACCACAAGTATCCAGAAAGATAAAAAAAACCTTCACCTGACAAGACAGGCAGAACGGGCATTAAAAACCACGTTTTTGGAAGCCAAGCTTTTTCAGAGCTCTTCCATCAACACTGCGCACCTTCTGCTTTGTATCCTCAGGAACGAGAACGATCCAACCACAAAGCTACTACATAAGTTACAGGTGGATTACGACAACGTTAAAGACCAGTTTAAGTCCATGATTACCAGTGATGACGACTATTTGGACACTCCAACGGCAGAATCCTTTCCAAATGATCCGGAAGAAACAGGCGGATCCAAGGAAGGTAGTTTTGGCAGTACGTCCCAACCTAAAGGAAACAAAAAATCCAAAACCCCGGTGCTGGACAATTTTGGGCGTGATTTGACCCAAATGGCCGAAGAAAACAAACTAGACCCCGTTGTTGGGCGTGAAAAGGAAATTGAGCGTGTCTCCCAAATTTTAAGTAGAAGAAAAAAGAACAACCCATTGCTTATAGGGGAACCCGGAGTAGGAAAGAGTGCCATAGCAGAAGGGTTGGCGTTGCGCATCATCAATAAAAAAGTATCCCGTATCCTATATGGTAAAAGAGTGGTTACCTTGGATTTGGCCTCTTTGGTCGCCGGTACCAAGTACAGGGGACAATTTGAAGAAAGGATGAAGGCCGTAATGAACGAACTGGAAAAGAACGATGACATTATTCTGTTCATTGATGAAATCCATACCATAGTTGGGGCTGGTGGGGCAACCGGAAGCCTTGATGCCTCCAACATGTTCAAGCCTGCATTGGCCAGGGGCGAAATACAGTGTATTGGTGCCACTACCTTGGATGAGTACAGACAATATATAGAGAAGGATGGTGCTTTGGAAAGGCGTTTCCAAAAGGTCATGGTAGAACCCACTACCGTGGATGAGACCATTGAGATTTTGATGAACATCAAAGGCAAATATGAAGACCACCACAACGTGCAGTATACAGATGAAGCCATCTTGGCCTGTGTAAAATTGACCAACCGTTACATGACGGATAGGTTTTTACCAGACAAGGCCATTGACGCCTTGGATGAAGCCGGTTCCAGGGTACATATCGTAAACATGGATGTTCCCAAGCAGATATTGGAATTGGAACAAAAGCTGGAAGATGTTAGGGAGCTTAAAAACAGTGTGGTCAAAAAACAAAAATATGAGGAGGCCGCTAAATTGCGGGACGATGAAAAACGCTTGGAAAAGGACCTTGCCACTGCCCAAGAGGAATGGGAAGAAGATAGCAAGCTTAACCGGGAAACCGTCTCAGAGGATAATGTGGCGGACGTGGTTTCCATGATGAGTGGGATACCCGTTAACAGAATAGCACAAACAGAAAGTAATAAATTGGCCGAATTGCCCAGCCTAATTAAGGATAATGTCATTGGCCAGGATGAGGCCGTTGCCAAGGTGGCAAAGGCCATACAACGAAACCGGGCCGGTCTAAAAGACCCCAACAAACCTATTGGATCCTTTATTTTCCTTGGGCAAACAGGGGTGGGCAAGACCCAACTTGCCAAGGTGTTGGCCAAAGAACTTTTTGATTCTGAAGATGCACTCATCCGGATTGATATGAGTGAGTATATGGAAAAATTTGCCATATCTAGGCTCGTTGGGGCACCTCCAGGATATGTGGGGTATGAAGAAGGAGGCCAGTTGACGGAAAAAGTAAGGAGAAAACCATACTCTGTTGTTTTGCTTGACGAGGTAGAAAAGGCCCATCCAGATGTTTTTAATATGCTTTTGCAGGTGCTCGATGACGGGTTCTTGACGGATAGCCTTGGCAGAAAAATCGACTTCCGAAACACCATTATTATCATGACCTCCAATATTGGGGCAAGACAATTAAAAGATTTTGGCCAAGGAGTGGGATTTGGAACCGCAGCGAAAAAATCACAAGCGGATTCGCATCAAAAAAGTGTTATTGAAAATGCCCTTAAAAAGGCCTTTGCTCCAGAATTTTTAAATAGGATAGACGATGTGGTCGTGTTTAATGCACTTGAGCGGGAGCATATTCACCAAATTATTGATATTGAACTGGCCAAACTATTTGGTCGCATCAAGGATATTGGGTACGTGCTCCACTTATCGGAAAAGGCAAAGGATTATATTGCCGAAAAAGGGTTTGACAAACAATATGGTGCAAGACCGCTAAAGCGAGCCATCCAAAAGTATATTGAGGATGCACTTGCAGAGGAAATAGTTAATTCCAACCTTAATGAAGGAGATAGTATTTTTATGGATTTGGATGACAAAGCAGAAGAACTGACCATAAAGATTGAAAAGGCAAAGGATTCATCGGAAGCGTAATGCTTCCCAACAAATAATTAAAAGGGGCCAATGGCCCCTTTCTTTTTACCATTTACCCACATTTTTTAACAATTGAATCCAAATACCTACGGTATCCCCGATATTTTGGCGGTTAATCTAAAAATTTTTAGGTAGGCAAGAGATACCGGTATTTTCGCCCTAACACTATAAACGATTGGGGAATGAAAGTTGAAACGACCAAAAAGGCCGTTGTGGTAAAAGAGTATCACTTGGACATTGGTATTGTACAGGTATTTGACAACTACATGGTATCCATTTTTAACGAAGGGGCTACCATAACCTTGGAAAGGGCTTATCAAATCATCGGGATATCAGAAATACATTTTAAAGGAAATAATTTTGGATACATCAGCCTGCGCAAAAACTCCTATGCCGTAGACCCCATCATCTACACCTACATTCGTGGCCTTGACAACTTAAAGGCGTTCGCCATCGTGTCAAAAAAGGAAATCGATATGCATAATTTTAAGATAGAAAAAATGTTCTATAAAAAGCATATGGAATTCTTTATAGCGTATGAGAATGCTTTGGTTTGGATGAAGAAACGTTTAAAACGCAAAAAGTCCAATTAGTCCATTATCAAGGCTGTTGTTGCTGTTCTTCTGGAGCAGGTTCCGGCCTTTTAAAAAGTTCTAGAAAAGATTTCCCGATGAAATCAATCAGCTTGCTGGCTGTCATTGCTTCATATCCATTCTCTGCAATGGCCAAATCACCTGCCAATCCATGCAAGTATACCGCAAAGATACTTGCCTGTAAAGGTCCGTAGCCTTGTGCCAAAAAGGACGCTACCATCCCTGCTAAAACATCCCCAGTACCTGCGGTGGCCATACCAGGATTTCCAGTGGAATTGATAAATCCTTTTCCGCCTTGAACCACAATGGTATGCGCTCCTTTTAGGATTACAATACATTTATATTTAATGCTAAAGGCCTTGACCAGTTCCAGTTTTTCAAAATCGTCTTTCCAGTCCCCTAACAGCCTTTTCAACTCTTTTGGGTGTGGGGTTAAAATAGCATCTTTGGGCAAGTGTCCTTTAAGTTCTGGATGCTTTGCCAGAATATTTAGCCCATCCGCATCAATGACCAAAGGTCCTGTATACTGTTTTATAAAACGGTTAAACGCCGAAACGGTTTTGTCTTCTTGCCCCATTCCCATTCCCAAACAAACAACGGAATGTGAGTCGCTAACAAAAAAATTGGTCAGAAAATCCTCCTGGTCATCCGCTTCCACCATGACTTCCGGAACGGAAGTTTGCAAGGGCAGATAACCACACTTAGGAATCTGTGCGGTTACCCTGCCTGCACCAGTGGTAAGGGCAGCCTCCGAGGCCAGTCTTATGGCCCCAATCTTACCTTTGCTCCCACCAATGGCCAACACATGCCCATACGTGCCTTTATGCGTAAACTTGAGCCTTGGAATGTACATTGGCAATACCTCTGGCTTTCCAATAAATTCAAAGGCTGTTTGGGTAGTAAGGAGGTATTCTGCATCCAATCCTATGTCCAATAACTCCCATTGGTTAACGTAAATACCTGTCTGAGGCAAAAAAAACGGGATTTTGGGTGCCTGAAAGCTTAAAACGTAATTGGCCCGTATGACATGTTCAGGGTTTTCCGGGATACGTTCCATAAACATCCCAGAAGGGATGTCCACGGCAAGGGTAAATGCCCCAGAGACATTAAGGTGCCCAATTAATTCACCAACCCATGGCGCAGGTGGTCTATTTAATCCTATTCCAAAAATGGCGTCCACTACAATATCTTCCCGTTGCACCTTGGGTGCATCGTGATTTCCATCCAAAAACTCTGGCCATAGTTTTCGATCTTTTAAACGGTCTAGGTTAATCAGAAAATCCTTTGATCTTTTTTCGCTATAGTTCACCACATAAACTTTTATGTCATAGCCATTTTCCTGCAGGTAACGGGCCAAGGCAATTCCATCACCGCCATTGTTACCTATACCACAAAATAGATGGATTTTCACCTGGGCTCCTTGAAGCCTTTGGTGCATCCATTCAAAAATGCGGAGCGCAGACCTTTCCATTAAAATATCACTACTGATGTCTTGTTTGGTGATTGTAAAATTATCAGCATCATAGATTTGCTGGGCAGAAAAAATTTTCATTCGTTAAGATTTATTGGATAAAAATGGAAAAGACGCAAAAATTTAAGGAATATTTCATTCAAGGCTCAAAAGTACTACATTTGAAACTTTAAGTGGCGTACATCTAATGATTTGCACAACAGAAAATTCCATGTTTGACCTAAAACCATACCGTTCTAAACCAACATCAGGAACTACCCTTTGGGGTTAATCCTATAGTGAATACCCGCAAGAATATTTGGTCAAAACAAAAGCCTAATCCAATACACATCATGAAAATATTAAAGTTCGGTGGCACATCGGTGGCCAACTCCGACAACATTAAACTTGTCAAAGATATTACGGCCAACCAACCTAAGGGAAAAACCATAATCGTGGTCTCTGCGTTGGGAGGGGTTACGGACTTGTTGCTTACCGCACTGGACTTGGCTTCCAAACAGGATATTAGCTACGAAGATTACCTTAACCAAATAGAAGACAGGCATTTAAAAACCGCCCAGGAACTATTTTCCGTGCAACATCAGAGTAAGATTTTGAGTGAAATCAAGAGCAAGCTCAATGAATTGGAAACCCTAATGGAAGGTGCTTATTTAATTGGTGAGCATACCGCCAAGTTATCGGACAAGGTGGTTAGTTATGGAGAACTACTTTCTTCCTTTATTATTAGCGAATATTTTAAGCAAGAGGGCCTGGAAGCAGCTTTGAAATCTGGCAGGGAATTGATCATTACCAATGATAATTTTGGAAATGCCGTGGTGGATTTTGAGCTTACCAATACCCAATGCGCCAATTTTTTTAAAAATGACACCCATGCCCTAACCGTTGTTCCCGGTTTTGTATCCTCTTCCCGTTCTGGTGGGGCAACCACCCTTGGCAGGGGCGGGTCTGATTATACTGCCGCTATACTGGCTGCAGCAACGGATGCTGAGGCCCTTGAAATTTGGACGGATGTAAGTGGTATGTTCACTGCTAATCCCAAACTGGTAAAACAGGCAAAGGCCATGGAACACATCTCCTATGAAGAGGCCATGGAACTTTCCCATTTTGGTGCAAAGGTCCTTTATCCTCCTACGGTGCAACCAGTACTAAAAAAAGAAATCCCCATTTCCATAAAGAATACGTTTCAACCAGAAAAGGCAGGGACATTGATCACCAAAAGTCTAGCACCGGAAGCAAGGACTGTCCGCGGCATCTCCCATATTGATGCCATTTCCCTTGTTTCTTTGGAAGGAGCGGGAATGGTTGGAATCTCTGGCATTTCCAAAAGGCTTTTTGAAACCCTTTCGCAAGAAAATATCAATGTTGTTTTAATTACCCAGGCTTCCTCGGAACACTCCATTTGTATTGGCATTGCGGCTAAAGATGCCAAAGTTGCGGCTTCTTCACTGAACAAAGCCTTTGCCTATGAGATTTCAACTAACGCCATCCAACCGGTAAAAGTAGAAGACGGCCTAGCGATTATAGCATTGATTGGGGACTCCATGAAGAACCACCAGGGGCTTAGTGGCAAAATGTTCAGCACTTTGGGGAAAAATAACGTCAATATTAGGGCGATTGCACAAGGGGCCTCAGAACGCAACATCTCTGCCGTCATTAATGCCTTGGACGTTAAAAAAGCCTTAAACACCTTACATGAGACTTTCTTTGAAGAAAACATCAAGCAATTGAACCTATTTGTGATGGGTGTTGGTAATGTAGGCGCCAAGTTTTTATCCCAATTAAGGCATCAAAAAGAATACCTGCGAAAGGAGCTTAAAATCAATGTAAGGGTCATAGGAATCTCTAATTCCCGCAAGATGCTCTTCCAAGAAAATGGAATTTTGTTAGACCATTGGGACAAGGCCCTGCAGGAAGGACAAGCAGCAGATTTGGAAAAGTTTATTTTTGGGGTAAACCAACTTAATCTAAGAAACAGCATTTTTGTGGACATAACTGCCAATCAAACCGTCGCGCAAAGTTATGGACGCTACCTGTCCAAAAGTGTTTCTGTGGTGACCTGTAATAAAATTGCATGCTCCTCCGATTATGACAGCTACAAAAAACTAAAAGACCTCGCCAAGGAGTATCATGCACCCTTCTTATTTGAAACCAATGTAGGCGCCGGACTTCCTATTCTGGACACCTTAAAACACCTTATTATTTCTGGCGATAAGGTGACTAAAATACAAGCAGTGCTATCTGGTAGCCTAAATTATGTTTTTAACAACTTTGACCAAAATACCACCTTTGCCGCCGTGGTCAAAAAAGCACAAGAGGAAGGCTATACCGAACCCGACCCAAAAATTGATTTAAGCGGAATAGACGTGATGCGCAAGATACTTATCCTCATTAGGGAAAGTGGGTACAGGATGGAACTATCGGACATTGCCAATAAGTCTTTCCTATCGCAAAAAAGCCTTTCGACAAAGAACAACAAAGATTTTTTTGAGACCTTGGTTGCGGAGGAAGCCCAGTTTCAAAAACTATACAAGGAAGCCTCAGAAAACAACTGTAAACTTAAATATGTGGCAGAATTTAATGATGGCAAGGCGAGTGTGGGGCTACAACACATACCCAAAGGGCATGACTTCTACCACTTGGAGGGCAGTGACAATATAATTTTGTTCTTCACCCAAAGGTATCCCGTACAACCGTTAATCATAAAAGGAGCAGGTGCGGGTGCAGATGTTACCGCTTCTGGTATCTTTGCCGATATTATCAGAATCGCTAACTTCTAGTCTATGGAAGAACTTAAAGTTTTCTGCCCTGCAACAATTGCAAACGTTTCTTGTGGTTTTGATGTGCTCGGGCTTGCTTTGGCCAAGGTAGGAGATGAAATGACGATTAAAAAGACAAGGGAACCTGGCATTACAATCAGTAAAATTGAAGGCCAAGACCTCCCATTGGATACGGACCATAATGTTGCGGGTGTGGCAGCAAAAGCACTATTGCAACAACTGGGCGACAGCTATCATGGTGGATTTGACATTGCCATCCATAAAAAAATAAAACCCGGAAGCGGTATAGGCAGCAGCGCTGCCAGCGCGGCAGGTGCCGTGGCGGGCATTAACCAATTACTGGATCATCCCTTTTCGCAGACAGCGTTGGTGCGTTTTGCCATGCAGGGTGAAAAACTAGCCAGTGGGGTGGCCCATGCAGATAATGTAGCACCGGCCATTTTAGGAGGCTTTACCCTGGTTAGGAGCTATGAACCTTTGGATATCATTAAAATCCCAACACCAAGTTTACTGTACGCCACCATCCTCCATCCACAAATAGAAATTAAAACAGCCGACTCCAGAAAAATTCTAAAAACCTCCATCACCCTACAAAGCGGAATTAAGCAATGGGGCAATCTTGGAGGACTTATTGCCGGCCTATATACCAATGATTATGAACTTATAGGCAGGTCCTTGGAAGACCATATTATTGAACCCATACGTTCTATTTTAATCCCCGGTTACGATATCGTGAAACAGGTGGCTCTTAAAACAGGGGCATTGGGCGTAGGAATCTCAGGATCTGGACCCTCTATTTTTGCCCTATCCAAAGGAAAAGAAACTGCAGAACGTGTGGCAGAAAAAATGTATGATAATTATGATACAATCGGTCTGGAATTCGATATGCATATTTCTCCCATTGCCTCCCAAGGGGTACATTTAATTTAAGTATGATGAACTATTACAGCCTTAACCAAAATGCCCCAAAAGTTTCTTTTAAAGAGGCGGTAATCCATGGAATCGCTCCTGATAAGGGGTTATACTTCCCTGAACGGATAACTCCCTTACCCAGGAACTTTTTTGCTGAAATTGAGGGGTTGTCCAACTACGAAATTGCCTTTAAGGCAATACAGCCGTTTGTGGGCGATGCCATCCCATCCAGCGTACTGAACAATATTATATCAAAAGTCCTGGATTTTGACTTTCCCGTGGTAGCGCTAGAACCAACTATAGCTACCCTAGAACTCTTTCATGGCCCCACCATGGCCTTTAAGGATGTAGGAGCACGCTTTATGGCAAATTGTCTGGGGTATTTTTCTCAGGAAAGCACCAAAAAAGTTACGGTCTTGGTGGCAACCTCTGGTGATACCGGAGGAGCAGTTGCCAATGGGTTTTTAGGGGTTGATGGTGTTGAAGTGGTTATCCTATATCCCAGTGGCAAAGTGAGCCCTATACAGGAAAAACAACTGACCACCCTTGGACAGAATATCACGGCACTAGAAGTGGATGGTAGTTTTGATGACTGCCAACGGATGGTAAAAAAGGCTTTTTTAGACACCACCATTACCAAATCAAAAAAACTCACCTCTGCCAACAGCATCAACGTGGCAAGATGGTTGCCCCAATTGTTCTATTACCTTTTTGCCTACAAACAAGTTAAACACAACCATCAAGATTTGGTCTTCTCCGTTCCTTCCGGAAATTTTGGAAATATATGTGCTGGAATGGTGGCACAGAAATTGGGCATGCCGGTAAAGCACTTTATTGCAGCAACCAATAGCAACGATACCATTCCTTTATTTACCGAAACCAAAAATTATAGGCCAAAACCTTCAAAACCCACCATTTCCAATGCCATGGATGTTGGAGACCCAAGTAACTTTATTCGTATCCTTAACCTTTTTGACAATAATGCGGATAAGCTGTTGAAAGGGTTTTCTTCCTACTCCTTTAGTGATAGCGAAACCAAAGAGGCAATACGTCACCTTTATAAAAACAGCGGATATATAGCGGATCCGCATGGTGCCGTTGGATATTTGGGCTTACGGGAATACTTAAAAGACCATAACGGATATGGCATTTTTCTAGAAACCGCCCACCCCATTAAATTTTTGGAAACGGTAGAAAACACCCTTGGTATCCAATTGCCCATACCCGAAAAGATTTTGGAATTGATCAAAAAACCAAAAAAATCGATCCCAATTAATAGCTATAACCAATTCGCTCAGTTCTTATTGAGCTAAAATACCTTGGGTTGATAGAACAAGCTACAGCATCATCCTGACTCTTATCAAAATAGGGCAACCAAACCACCCAAAGGGCAGACCTGACTAGATTATTTTCCAACGTATTCTTTTGAAGATATCCATACAGTTGGGAGCGTCTCTATACTGTATTTTACAATGAAAGGCATACACCCTAAAACGTGGCATCAAGTTACTGGCACCTAGGGCTGTACTGTAGCTAAAAATACTCTGTTCCATGGAACCGAAGCCATAAATTTTTGTAAAAAACTTTAGTTAGGATTACTTAGCGTTTATATTTCAATATTTTTACACCACTAAACCCGCTTTATGAAAAATACCGCGCTTACCCAGACCCATGAGACACTTGGAGCGAAGATGGTTCCCTTTGCAGGCTTTAACATGCCAGTTTCCTATGCAGGCGTCAATATTGAACATGAAACCGTAAGAAAAGCTGTCGGTGTTTTTGATGTGTCCCATATGGGTGAGTTTTTGATTGAAGGGCCAAAGGCCTTGGAGCTTATTCAAAAAGTAAGCTCCAATGATGCTTCCAAACTAACCATAGGCAAAGCCCAATACAGCTGCCTGCCCAACGAATCCAATGGTATAGTGGATGACTTAATTGTCTATAGAATTAAGGAGGAAACCTATTTATTAGTGGTCAACGCCTCCAATATTGAAAAAGACTGGGAGCATATTTCTAAGTATAATCAAGGGATTGGCGCCTCCATGCGAGATTTGTCCAATGATTATTCTTTGCTCGCCATACAAGGCCCAAAGGCAGTTGAAGCCATGCAATCATTGTCCAATCATGACCTAGCTGCCATCCCCTTCTATAATTTTATAGTAGGTGATTTTGCCGGTATTGAGCACGTAATCATATCCGCAACAGGATACACTGGTTCTGGAGGGTTTGAAATCTATTGTAAAAACAGCGAGGTACAGCAGATTTGGGACAAGGTGTTGGAGGCCGGTGCTGATTTTGGCATTCAACCCATTGGTCTTGCCGCACGGGATACGCTACGTTTAGAAATGGGGTATTGCCTGTATGGAAATGATATAGATGATACCACGTCACCGCTGGAAGCAGGTCTGGGGTGGGTCACCAAATTCACCAAGGACTTTGTGAATGCCCAGGCCCTTGCCAAACAAAAAGAGGAAGGGGTACAGAGAAAATTGGTTGCCTTTGAAATGAATGAAAAGGCGATTCCCAGAAAAGGATACACCTTGCTCAATCCGGAAGGAGCGGAAATAGGAACGGTAACCTCAGGGACCATGGCACCATCTGTGGGCAAAGGCATTGGTCTTGGCTATGTGAGTATTCCAGAAGCTAAAGTTGGCCATACCATACAGGTGCAGATCAGAAAAAAAACAGTTCCTGCAACACTGGTTAAACTTCCTTTTTATAAGGGCTAAATGACTGATTTCAACAAAATCCTTGACCAAGTTTATAAGGAAACCTTAGCCAATGCCGACACCGGTAAGGTAGCTCGGTATATTCCAGAACTGGCCAAGATCAGTAATGATAAATTTGGTCTTTGCCTTCTTGATGCCAAAGGTAGCCGAGTAGCTTATGGGGACTGGGAAGAACGCTTTTCTATCCAAAGCATCTCCAAAGTGTTTGGATTGGCTTTGGCATTTAAGCGTATTGGCAACAAGTTGTGGTCTAGGGTGGGCGTAGAACCATCAGGTGATCCCTTTAACCATCTCTCCCTTTTGGAATTGGAGCAAGGCATACCCAGAAACCCACTTATCAATGCCGGGGCCATTGTGGTCTGTGATATTTTGGTTTCAGAATTTAAGGACGCCAAAAAGGAGGTTTTACAATTTGTCAGAAGTTTAACCAACGATGATTCCATAGATTTTAATTTTTCCGTTGCTGCATCGGAAAAGGCAACTGGTTTTAAAAATTATGCCGCTGCGTATTTGATGAAATCCAACGGCAACCTCAACAATCCGGTAGAAACAGTTCTTGACCTTTATTTTCACCTATGCGCTTTAGAAATGTCCTGTTCCCAAGTGGCAACAGCTTTTTTTCCCTTTATGAACCACGGCAGATGTACCCAAAATATCCAACATCTTGAGGTGAATAAAATAAAGCGTATCAACGCCATTATGCTTACTTGTGGTTTTTATGACGAGGCGGGCGAGTTTGCCTTTGAAGTGGGATTACCGGGAAAAAGCGGTGTAGGGGGCGGTATTGTGGCACTATTGCCGCAGCAATTCTGTATTGTAAGCTGGTCTCCTGGGCTAAACCCTAAGGGAAATTCCACCCGCGGAATGTACGCCCTAGAAAGATTTACCACCCTAAGCGAACTATCCATTTTTTAATGCTGACCAAGAAAAAAATCCTCATATTGGGCGGTAGCGGGTTTATTGGCAATGCGCTGTATAAAGAGCTTTGCAACTATTTTGACACCTATGGCACCTACCATAGCAATACCAGTTTTAGTGAAAACGGACAATTTAGAAAATATGACCTTGAAGAGGATGATATTTTTGATGTGCTACAAGAAATAAAGCCAGACTTTATTATTTCAACCCTACGAGGGGCTTTTCAAGCCCAAGTACAGGCCCATCTGCACCTCATGGAATATGTATCCCAAAATAGCTGTCGCATCTATTTTCTCTCATCGGCAAATGTTTTTGATGCTTATAGTAAATTTCCTAGCTATGAAACCGATAAAACGCTCTCTGAAAGTATCTACGGTAGACTAAAAATTCGCATTGAAAACATGATGATGCGGCTGCCCCACAAAAAAACAGGTATTTTAAGACTGCCCATGGTATTTGGGAACACTTCTCCAAGGATAAAGGACATCAAAGCTGCCCTAATTGCCAATGAACCCATTGAGGTTTTTCCCAACCTTATCATCAATGTTACCAATGACGACCGGCTCACCCAGCAAATTCATTACCTGATCAATCAAGATAAAAGTGGTATCTATCATTTGGGTAGTGCCGATCTTATTCACCATGAGGATTTCATCAAGGAAATCATCAAACGTTTGGGCAATTACCATCCCCTGTTAAAGAAAGTATATACCACTAATGAAGACCGTTACTTGGCTGCCTTGCCAAAACACAATAACTTACCAAAAAACCTTAGGGTGGGTTATCAAGAAATCATAGACCATCATTTAATGGTCGACTAAATATAGAAATATGGAACATAAAATGACCAACGAACAGATTACGATAGGACTACAAACCCTAGATGATTGGAAGTTCACGGATGGCTTTCTAACCAAATCCCTTAAGTTCAAAAATTTTAAAGAGACATTCTCCATAATGACCCAAATCGCTTTTGAGTGCGAGCATCAAGGGCACCATCCGAACTGGGAAAATGTATACAATAACCTGACCATTAGGCTAAACACGCATGATGTGGGAGGAATTACGGAAAAGGACTTCGTACTGGCAAAATCCATAGATACCATCACGGCGGGCAGGTAGTTTGCGCCAATATATTTTTCGGGCTTTTGTTACATTTGTCCACTAGATTTTAAAACGATTACCATGGGAAGAGCATTTGAGTTCCGCAAAGCACGTAAAATGAAACGTTGGGCCGCCATGTCCAAGGCCTTTACTAGAATTGGAAAGGACATTGTAATGGCAGTGAAAGAGGGAGGGCCCGATCCAGACGGGAATTCCCGCTTACGGGCTGTTATCCAGAATGCCAAGGCCGTAAATATGCCCAAAGACAATATTGAACGTGCCATAAAGCGTGCTTCGGACAAAAGTCAGGGAGACTATAAGGAAGTCTTGTTTGAGGGTTATGCTCCCCACGGCATCGCCATTTTGATTGAAACCGCAACGGACAATAATACCAGAACGGTGGCCAATATTAGAAGCTACTTTAATAAATGCAATGGTAGTCTAGGGACTTCTGGCTCCGTAGAGTTTATGTTTGACCATACCTGTAATTTTAGAATTAATGCCGATGGTATTGACCCAGAAGAGTTAGAACTTGAAATGATCGATTTTGGTGCGGAAGAGGTGTTTGTGGATGAGGATGGGATTCTCATTTACGCCCCTTTTGAGAGTTTTGGTGCCATACAAAAGGAATTAGAAAGTAGGGAAATTGAGATTTTGTCCTCCGGGTTTGAACGGATTCCCCAAGTCACCAAAGCCTTGAGCGAAGAAGAAATGGCCGATGTGGAAAAACTGCTTGAAAAAATTGAGGAGGACGATGATGTACAGAACGTGTACCATACCATGCAGGAGTAACCTTAAACCTCTTATCTAAGCAACCTAAACCTCGTTTTTAAATCCCAAGGTTTATTCCTTATCATGGTAAATAAGTGTTTGGTTTTGACTGAATTTGGAGCAACTAACGAACAAATGAATTCTAACTTTGTTCGCTCCCATTATGTTCAAAAGAATGGCATTAAGATGGTCAGACTTAAGATGGATGCCTTGCAAAAAATCTTCCGTATTTTGGAATCCATCCCAAACACATAATTTTTTAGCTAATGATTTAAGCCTTAATCCATATGTTTAAGGATTTGGTTGGTTGATTCCCAAAAATTTATTGTAAAGAATTAAGTTCACAAAACAGTGTAAACCTCCCTCCTATGGCACCAAGAAAAATCATATAAAGGCTTAGGGTAAAAGCTTCTAGAAGAATTAGGGAACCCACAGAAAATGACCCAAGGTTTTGAAATTAGCAAGCTACATGTTCATCTAAAGAAAGAAAGATTTTAAGGGGCCGAAGCAACTCAATAGTTTTTATTCTCCTACCTAATTTTAACTAATTGCTGTTTGGCAAACATAAAATCCCCCGCACAGGAAGCTAACCTGGTGCGGGGGATGTTCAAACTAACTCAAAAAACTAACTCAACTCAAATAATTCTTAATTATTAGGTGCAGGATAAGGCTGGTTTCTAACCGGATCGTTAAGGCTGTGCCCAATCCCGTTACTAAAAACGTAATTATAATTACGCACCCGCTCATTATTACCTCCACCGGTAGCAGTACTAGGTAGCGGTGCAGGATTACGATTAATATCAATACGCAAGCGATCATCCCTTCTAAGGACAATTTTACCTGCCTCACCAGGAATCAACGTCTGGAATTCATAATTGACACCAAATTCCGTCAACGGATCATTCTGTGTAATGTAAGTATCTATGATATGATACTGCAAAATTAAACGCAACACATCTGTGTCTGCCCTCGCCATGACCTGTTCTGGGGTCTCCCCTTCCAAAACTTCCTCAGAACCTGTGATTAAATCAATCACATCGTTATTGCCCAAAAAGGCATTGTTGTTCAACATCAAAAAGGTTCTACCGCTGTTAGGCGTATTGTATACATCTATCATACCGGCGGCTTCCACCGCAGCTGCCATATAGTTGTAGTTGTCACCGATAAATTCCCCTTCCTCATTCAAGGCCAATGCTTGTGGGGAATTAAAGAATCCCCATGCAGTTAGGTTGTCAAACGGATCGGTAAGATCTACATCAGGTTCAAAAACAAAGCGCTCCTGTAACTCTAGGTTACATCCGGACAGGAACAACACCACCCCGGAAAGCACCATGGTCCGTAAATAATTTATTTTTTTCATTGTATGTCTTTTTAGTTTAGAAAATAAGATTAGTACCCAGGTGTTTGCTCTAACAGATCATTCTCTATCAAATGCTCATCAAAAATTGGGAACAATAGGCGCTCTTGCGTCAATGGTACTCCTCCGGTGAGTGTATCCAAAATTGGATTTAACACTTCCAATGCCCTATTGGTTCTCCTAAGGTCCCACCATCGCTTTCCTTCTCCAATGAGTTCTAATTGACGTTCATCCAGGATAAAGATTTCCCGCTCATCCTCAGTGGCACCAAACTCCGCTACGGTTACCGCCGGCAACTGTCTAGCCTCCCTAAAATCATTGACAATTTCTAGCGCCCTTGTTGAATCTCCCAACCGGTTTTCCAGCTCTGCCAAATAAAGCAGCACATCTGCATAACGGTAAAGCACAATGTCGCTATCATCAAGACCAGGGTTGTAGTTTTGCTTGTTATATTTGGACAAACGTGCATTTCCAGATCCTTTAGACTCTAAATTCGTAAAGTTTTCCCTACAGAGGTAATACCGCCAATCACCGTATACAGGATTAATCACGGTTACTTCATCACCATCTTCATTGACCACGGTTTCCGGTGCAGTTAACACAGGATCCACATCTGGGTATTTGGTTACCCAACCCAATGAATCTATTGGAAAACGTTCTGTCCATTTATTCTCCAAGGCCGGTGATAAGTTAAAGGAAGGAATTCCTGCAAAGAACAAAGCAAAAATACCGGCCCTGTTCGCTGTTCCGGCCTCCTCTAAACTATAACGGATGGAGAGTATCAACTCTGGTCCTTGCTGTATTTTTAAAGGTCCGTTACCTTCAAACTCGGTGCTAAAAGGATCATTGCTATCGTTCAAAAATTGGTTTTGCCATTCCTCTGGGGAGTTAGCCAATCTAAATCTGTTGCTGTTCACGATTTTTAACAAGGCTTCCCTCGCCAATTCATCCTCACCAAGAAATCCATAAACATCTGCCTGTAGTGCCCAAATACTGGTCAAAGAAAACCGAAAATTATTGGTCAATTGATTTATGGGCATATTGGCCTCTGCCGCCAACATATCGGGAATAATAACCTCATTCAATATGGTTTGGGCATCTGTTCTGGTCTTAAACAAGTCTTGGCTAAAACCTCTGGTTGGCTCCGTAAACAAGGGTAAGGAACCCCAAACCCGTACACCCTGAAAGTAGGCATAGGCCCGTAAAGCCTGTGCCTCTGCCAGTAAACCAGGGTCAAAACCATCTATATTAGGCACATTGGCGATAACCTCATTGGCCCTATTGATCATGTTGTAAAATTCTCCCCAATCCAATGCCGGAGCGTTGCCGGAGGTGACGTCATTGGTGGTCAACTCTATATTGTTGGCACCGGCACCATCGTTACCGTTAATGTAACTATCGCCCCTAAATTCTCCCCACAAATAATGCTTTAACCTAAAAGTAGGCTGCATACCATCATAAATTCCGATAACCGCAGCTAAGGCATCAGAATTATTTCTAAAGAAGTTCTGTGGATCTATTTCACTGATTTGTGATTCATCTACCAAATCCTCGCAAGAAAATACCATTGCAAACAGCAATATACCGGGTAAAATTCTTGAGATATAATATGTTATAGTTTTTCGTTTCATTGTTGTCATTTTAGAATTTCAAATTCATACCAAAGATTACTTCACGATCGTTTGGAAACCTTAAGTTGTCCAATCCTGGTTGCAAAGGATTACCTCTGGTACCAAGTTCAGGATTATACCCTTCATAATTGGTCCAAGTAAGTAAGTTATTACCGGAGACAAAAACAGAACATTTCTTGATAAAGCCCAATCTATCCAATGCAGATTTTGGCAAATCATATCCTAGCCTTACAAAGCTCAACCTTACAAAACTACCATCGGTAACAAAAAAGCTATTGGGCCTATCCCTATTTTGTGGTACCCTGTTAAGTCTTGGAAAAACAGTGACATCACCGGGATTTAGCCAAGCACCTTCTATCCGGTCCGGTCCAGGGGTCTCATTGGCAGAATTTAAATCGTTCCTAAGTTCATCCCATCTTCTGTAAATGTCATTGCCCAGCGTAAAGTTGAACAAGAAACTTAAACTGATATCCTTGTATTTAAAATCGTTGGAAACACCACCAAAGGTTGTAGGGAGTCCGTTACCGATTACTTGTCGGTCATCGTTGGTAATGACAAAATCCCCATCAATATCCTCCCAAATAATATCTCCACCCTCGGCTACACGGCCGTCATTACGGATTTGGTTAACATCACCCGTAAATTCCTGTCCATTTAACGTGTAGTTCGTAAATGTACCATCTGCATCAAAATTGGGCGTTAACTGTATACCATCATCGGTAAAGGCATTGGATTCATCGTATTGAAAAACACCTAGGTTTTTAAAACCGAAAATATTTCCTATGGATTCTCCCTCCTCTATGATGTAGTTGCCAGAGAAGAATGGCGTACCACCAGCCAAACGCGTTACCTCATTTTCTAGGAAACTCACGTTAAAGCTACTGCTCCAACTAAAATCCTTACTTTGGATGATATTACCGCCTACGGTTAGGTCTATACCCTGGTTACGAACACCACCAACATTTTGCCTTATGCCAACAAAACCGGATTCCTCAGGAATGGGGACGTTTGCCAATAATGCTTCGGTATCCTTTCTCCAGACATCAAAATTCACTGTTAATCGGTTTCTGAACATACCTAAATCAAAACCAACGTTGGTTGCGTTGGTACTTTCCCAACTTAAGAGGGAGTTACCGAGCCTAGTTGGCGACACACCGCTAATGCCATCATAAATGGCACCTGGATTAAAGGCAGAGTTAAATTCAAAATCCCCTATCCTATCGTTACCGGTCTCCCCATAACTGGCACGGAACAAAAGATTGTTTAAAGTAGCATTTCCCTTTAAAAAAGATTCGTTACTAACGCGCCAACCTATTTCTGCAGAAGGGAAATAACCAAACTCATTATCTTCACCAAAGCGTGAGGACCCATCCCTTCTAATGGTTGCGCCTACTAAGTACCTATTGTCAAAATCATATTTAAAGCCCGCAAATAAGGAAAAAAGATTGCTACGGGTATTAAAGGTCTGTCCGTTATTGATGGCCAAGCCTTCTGGGTCTGCGTTATTAAATGTCCTGATATCCTCAGAAACAAAAGGAATATTGCTAAGTCCAAATTCCTCTTGATACCTTTTTAAAATCTGCATACCGGCAAAAGAAGAGACGCTATGTTTTCCAAAATCCTTATTGTAGTTCACGAAATTTTCTTGCTGTAAATCATAATCTATACGATCCCTAAAGCTCGCAAGTGGATTTGTATTTCTTGGGTTTAATACCAACAACGGCTGAAAATCATTGTTTCTCCGCAACCTAAAGTTAATACCCAAGGTAGATTTAATGGAGAAGTTTTTGGTAAGTCTGTACTGTATGGAATTAAAGCTCTGTCCACGCCAGGTCCTTAACTTTAATTCCCTTAACCTAGCCTCTGCCACAGGGTTCTGACGGCCAGCAATTTCCGGTGTCAAATCCCCATTGGGCTCAAAGATGGGAAAGTACGCAATCCGTTCCACCAGTTGTTGAAACACCTGATTTTCGCTCAAACCACTAAATTCTTCAAAAGAGGCATTAAAGCTTGAACTTATGGCCAACTTTTTGGTGGGGGTAAAATCTAACTTAAAACGCGTATTGATTCTTCTAAAATTACTATTGACCACAATACCGTCTTCGTTTAAAAAACCAGTATTCCAGTACGCTCTTACCTTATCGCTCCCTGCGCTTACCGCAACATTGACCTGGTTTCTAAAACCGGCCCTTGTCACCAAGTCTTGAAGATCAAAGGAGTTTCTTAACAATAGGTTTAGGGAATCACGGTCGTTTCCCGTTGGGTTTTGCCTTTGGGCCTCCGTTCTCCTAACATCTTCATAAAACAAGCGCTGTCTTGTATTGGCCACCGGGATAGCGCCGTTTAGGGAGTTAATACCCGTGACCACGTTGACATCCACACTTACCTCACCAGACTTCCCTGATTTGGTAGTGATCAAAACAACTCCATTAGCACCCCTGGTACCGTAAATGGCCGTTGTTGCACCATCTTTTAGTACTTCTAAAGACGCAATATCATTGGGGTCAATATTATCAATATTATCTAATTGCTGCCCATCTACTACGTACAAAGGTCCTGTACCACCCGCACTAAAGGTAGAAGTACCCCGTACCCGAATGTCAAATCCTGCCCCGGGACCACCGTTTGTGGCTATTTGTACACCGGCTAACCTACCTTGTACCCCTTCAAAGGCATTGGTTGGGGTTACCTGTGCAATTTTTTCTTGTTTAACGCTAGATAGCGCTCCAAGGACTTTTTCCCTTGCCACGGTGGCATATCCAATGACCACCACCTCATCAAGGTTTTGGGTATCCTCTTCCAAGGCTACATTGATGTTGGCCGCATTAACGGTTACTTCCTTGGTATTAAAACCAATGTAGGAAAACACCATGACCCTGGAGCCGGGAATCAGTCTGATGGAATAATTCCCATCGAAATCTGTTGATGTCCCGTTGGAAGTTCCTTTTTGTACTACGTTGACCCCAGGTATGGGTTCCCCGTTAACATCCGTCACCGTTCCAGATACAGCTTGGACCTGTGCATTAACCGATGATAACCCTCCACATACAAGGGCCACAACGGTTAGCAAGGAGAACAAAGCCGTACGCAAACGTTTGTTACACTTTTTTTTCATTTCAAGTTTAGTTTTGTTAACAATTCAATAGTTTTCAGAAAAGCAATACAGCTGAATATTTTTGAGATAACATCAAATAAACCGCAGCTTTATTAGCAAATTCTTAACAAGTATAAAAACTTGAAAAACCGGGGGCATCCTGTAGTATATGGGTGAAAATTAACAAAGGTAAAATCCAAACTCCCTAAAAAGCCCACTCATCTTTACAAATTAATAGCTCTGAACCCCTAGAATTGGCTTTATTTTTAGCTTTTATAAAACGTTTGCTTTTCTGCCATTTACAAAAGAAAAATTAGGATATTAAGAGACTGAAGGGAAAGTTGTTTTTTAAGCAAAAAACATCTAGACTTTCTTATAGCTCCAACGCCGACGATGAAAAACTACGGCAACAAAAGTAAAACTTATAAAAAGTGGAATTGAGCTATGGAATCAAACGGAATGCCGATCAATAAAATTAAATTCATTCTTAATTTCTGAACGCCGATTATCCAATATCATACTAGCTGCCTGTTCTCCCATTTTTTTAAAATCAGTGGTCATTACCGTGATGCCCAGGAGTTCTTTTAGGGGGGTGTCATTGTAAGAGATTATACCTATATCCTCCCCCAACGTATACTTTTTATCCCGTACCTGTTTTACCAAATTCACCAAATCATTTTCCTCTATAATAATGTACAGATCTTTTGGTTGGAGTTCCATGCTGTCGTAAATCTCATCCAACACTTCATAATCCCAGTTGTGTTGTATGCAAAATCGTTTAAAGCCAGTAACGATTCCCTTGGGATAAGGATAGACCGCTTTATTGGGGTAAACCAATACAATTTTATCGTATTTGCTCAATTTTTGGATACCCTGGGTGAGCGCGTTATAAATATCCTCGGTAAAATCTTGGTAAATACGGCCTGCTTCCCTCGACAAACTTTTTAGATTTCTGTCCAGCACAATGAGTTTGCCATTGGGTATGGAGAGTATTGCCTTAAGAATATCATCCGTACAGCCCATATGCTGCATATGCTCATTTTTAAAATGGGGCATGATTACATAATGGTCGTACATATTTTTTTTCTCTTCCAAAATCTTGCTAAAGACCAACGGCTCACAATGATAAATATCCAAATCTACCTTGGCATTGGCACCTAATTTATTGACAAAGGCATTGAAAATCCTCATTTTATAGGTACTTAGCTTGTTGATGAGAAACAGGACATTGGCCTTTATGGACAGATCGGTTTTGGCGATATAATACCCTTTTCCCTTAACGGACTCTATAATATGTTGTTTTTTAAGAAGGCTATACGCTTTTTCCACCGTATCCCTAGAAAGCAGATGTTCCTCGCTCAACTCATTGATGGAGGGTATTTTTTCACCCAATAATAAACTACCATTGTTAATGTTCCTTAAGATGGAATCCATGACCTGTTTATACTTTGGAATTCTGGAACTATTGTCTATTTGAATGTTGTCTAATGCGTTCAAATGAAGGATGTTTTTGGAGTGTTATCAGTTATGTTTTTAATTTAGAGCTAATTACTAGAACAAGAATACAAAAATACTACCTTTTCCCAGTTAATTGCTTAACAGTATAGTACAGGATGCTTTGTTTTTTTTGTCATTCTATTTTCGTTAACAAGTTATTAAATATAAAAATCATGACGGTTAAAACCTATAATTACGTTGATTATCTCTGGGATGAAGCAAAAGCGCTGGAATTAGGTGACGATCAAGTAGCATTGTTCCTGTACCGTTCCAATATCCTTGGTGCAGACTTAAGAATAACCAACTACGGAGGTGGCAATACCAGTTGCAAGACCATAGAAAAAGACCCTTTGACCAATGAGGATGTCGAAGTAATGTGGATAAAAGGCTCCGGTGGGGACATAGGCACCTTGACCAAAAAAGGTATTGCTGGTTTATACACGGACCGTTTGCGTAACCTTAAAAACGTTTATGGAGGACTTGACGATGAAGATCGTATGGTTGGGCTTTTTAACCACTGTATTTATGACCTAGAAAGTAAGGCACCGTCAATTGATACGCCCTTGCACGGACTGTTACCGTTTAAGCATATAGACCATTTGCACCCCGATGCTTTGATCGCAGTGGCTGCCGCCAAGGACAGCGAAAAAGTGACCAAGGAAATTTGGGGAGACACCATGGGCTGGGTACCATGGCAACGACCTGGTTTTGACCTAGGCCTACAATTAGAGAAGTGCCTTGATGAGAATCCTGGTATTAGAGGTATTGTTTTAGGTAGCCATGGACTTTTTACCTGGGGAGATACCTCGTACGATTGTTATCTGAACAGTCTGGAAGTGATTGAAATGGCCTCAGCCTACATCGATAAAAAAATTAAGGAAAATGGTACCGTTTTTGGCGGACAGAAGGTGAAAAGTTTACCTAAGGAACAGCGTTCCCAAAAGGCCGCACAATTGATGCCGTTGTTACGGGGGCTATGCTCCTCCGAAAACAGGATGATAGGCCACTTTACGGATAGTGATGTGGTCATGCAGTACATCAATAGTCACGATTTGGAACGTTTGGCACCAATGGGCACTTCTTGCCCAGACCACTTTCTCCGCACCAAAATACAGCCGCTGGTGCTCACATTGGATACCTCTGAGGACCTGTCCGATGCCGGCAAGGTTTTAGAAAAACTCAAACCAGCTTTTGAACAATACCGACAAGAGTATAAAGACTATTACGAAACCTGTAAGCGAGACAATAGTCCGGCAATGCGGGATCCCAACCCGGTCATCATCATCTATCCAGGTGTGGGCATGTTTAGCTTTGCAAAGAACAAACAGACCACTAGGGTAGCGAGTGAATTTTATATTAATGCCATTAATGTGATGCGCGGTGCGGAGGCGATAACAGAATATACCTCGCTGCCGCGCCAAGAAGCTTTTGATATTGAATACTGGCTTCTGGAAGAGGCCAAATTACAACGGATGCCCAAGGAAAAGCCATTGTCAAGGAAGGTTGCCCTAGTGACCGGAGCTGGTGGGGGCATTGGTAAGGCCATTGCCGATAAACTGGCAGAACAGGGAGCTAATGTGGTCTTGACCGATATTGCCGAAGATCGTTTGGTGGAAGCAAATGCGTCCTATGCAAGGGACGTTGCCAGTTATGCGGTATGTGACGTCACCAATAGCGACTCCATTGCCAAAGCCTATGAAAAGGCCTGCCTTGAATTTGGAGGGGTGGATATTGTGGTGCACAGTGCGGGGCTTGCAATCTCAAAACCTATTGAGGAAACCACGGAAAAAGATTGGGACCTACTGCAAAACGTTTTGGTCAAAGGCCAGTTTGAACTCGCCAAACAAGCGGTTGCCATTATGCGCAACCAAGGATTGGGAGGTGATTTTATCAGTATTGCCAGTAAAAATGGATTGGTCTCCGGGCCCAACAATGTTGGATATGGCACCTCCAAAGCGGCCCAACAACATATGTCTCGCCTGCTTGCCGCAGAATTGGGCAAGGATAAGATCAGGGTCAATGTGGTGAACCCAGATGGCGTCATTGTTGGCAGTAAAATTTGGGAAGGAGATTGGGCCGAAGGTAGGGCCAAAGCCTACGGAATCACGGTGGATGAGTTACCGGCCCATTACGCCAAAAGAAACCTATTGAACGAAATAATTTATCCAGAGGATATTGCCAATGGCGTGTTTGCATGTGTTGGCCTACTGGATAAGACCACAGGGAATATTATCAATGTAGACGGCGGTATGGCCAACGCATTTGTACGATAGTTGTTTAGTTAATTTTCTTAAGCTTCTGTAGTTTCAAGCCTACAGAAGCTTATTTTTAATTTTGGCATTTACAACAAATTTGAAAGAAGCAAGAATACTGTAAAAAACAGCAACCCTTATTCCTGACGGTATGAAGTGTATAAGCTGTTATTAACCATAATTACTTGCCCTAACATGTTCTAATCCGATTCTCCGATAAGGAGTAAATACACATTTTATGAAACTGACCGACAACCTGATAGCCGCAGCCAATAAAGCTTCCCATTCCAAACACAAAAGTAGATTTGATAGCCTAGCCGAAATACTTTCATCGGAAGGAAAAGATATCGATAAAGTGCTTGAAAAACTAGAGGACTTTCAAGTGGCCATACCCAGTTGGGCGCTCGGTGCGGGGGGCACAAGGTTTGGACGCTTTGGTTTTAAGGGAGAACCCAGTAATCTGGAACAAAAAATTGATGATGTGGGTATGTTACATAAACTCACCCAAACGGCCGGAGCAGTTTCTTTGCACATTCCGTGGGACGTTCCGCAGGATTATAACACAATCAAGGAATTGGCAGCATCGCACGACATTATTTTTGATGCTGTAAATTCCAACACGTTTCAAGATCAAAAAGACTCTAGGGCAAGCTATAAACACGGCTCCCTATCCAATACCAATAAGACGTCCCGTGACCAGGCCGTTGCCCATAATATTGAAGTGATAAAAATTGGTGATAAACTAGGTTCTAAAAGTCTTACGGTCTGGTTGGCAGATGGTTCCAATTTTCCAGGACAAACCAACTTTCAGCATGCCTTGCAACATACCGAGGAAAGCCTTAAAACAATTTATAAAGCCCTTCCGGAAGACTGGAAACTTTTCATCGAATACAAACCGTACGAACCTAATTTTTACAGTACGGTGATACAGGATTGGGGCACCTCATTTATGTTGGCCAATGCTTGTGGAGACAAAGCGTATACTTTGGTGGACTTAGGCCACCATTTGCCCAACACCAATATTGAGCAAATTGTCTCTACACTGATGATGAAGGGAAAATTGGGTGGATTTCACTTTAATGACAGCAAATACGGTGATGACGACCTTACGGTTGGCAGTGTTAAACCCTATGCACTGTTTTTGATTTTCAATGCACTGGTGTATGGTATGGAGAATAATCCACAAAACCCATATCCCGCTTGGATGATAGACGCAAGCCACAATATCAAGGATCCGCTGGAAGATTTGATTCAGTCGTTAGAAGCCATTCAGGAAGCTTATGCCAAAGCACTGCTTGTGGATCAAACCCAATTGGCAGTGGCGCAAGAGGCCCAAGACGTGGTAAAATGCCAAGAAATTTTACAACAAGCCTACCGTACGGATGTACGTCCCTTATTGGAAAAGGCAAGATTAAACCAAGGCGGGGCCATTAGGCCTATTGAGGCCTATCGCAGCCTGAGCATCCGAAAGCAATTGATCAAAGAACGAGGGGAACACTCCGTTGCATCCGGTCTTTAAATAAAAGCAATGGGAGACAAGGCAACGGCGGTATTCGATATTGGCAAAACCAACAAGAAATTCTTTCTTTTTGACGAGGACTATCAAGAGATTTATAGGGAATACACCAAGTTTGATTTGATTGCGGATGAGGACGGGCATCCAACGGAAGACCTGCGTGCCTTAACCAATTGGATGAAAACCGTCTTTAACAGGATTCTAAAGACAAAAAAACATACTATTAAAGCCATTAATTTTTCCACCTATGGCGCCAGTTTTGTTCATTTGGACGACTATGGAAATGTACTCACCCCATTGTACAATTACACCAAGCCCTTGGACCAAAACCTCATCAAAGGATTTTACGAAAAATACGGCCCAAAGGAAGAATTTGCCAAAACCACCGGATCATCTGATGACGGCATGCTCAACTCTGGCCTGCAACTCTATTGGCTTAAACACTACAAACCTGAGGTGTTCAAAAAAATAAAATACTCCCTGCACCTACCCCAATATTTAAGCTACATATTTACAGGAATCCCGTTAAGTGAATATACCAGTATTGGCTGCCACACTGCCCTTTGGGACTACGGTAAAAAGGATTACCACAATTGGGTGTACCAAGAACAACTTCATAAAATACTGCCGCCCATAGTTTCCACGGAAACCAGCGTGAATATGAACTATAACGGGAAACGGATTAAACTGGGAGTTGGCATCCACGACAGTTCGGCAGCCTTGTTACCCTACGTCAGAAGCATCAAACAGAAATTCATCCTTGTTTCCACTGGTACTTGGAGCATCGCACTTAACCCGTTTTCTGAGAAAGCGCTTACGGATGACGACATCCAAAAAGATTGCATTAATTACATGAGAATAAACGGCAAACCCGTGAAGGCAAGCCGCATTTTTTTAGGGAATGAATACGGGATTCAAGTTAAAAAGTTGACCCAGCATTTTAAGGTTCCCGAGGATTACCACAAAAAGGTGAAGTTTAATTTCGATATCTTTTTTGCCATTATCAAAGATTTTGAACATTGCTTTCGTTGGGAAAGCATCACGGTTGACAACATGCCTAAAACAACCCGTTATTCCTACGATAAATTTGAGCATGCCTACCACCAGCTGATGATAGAATTGGTATTGTTACAGGTGGAGCACATTAAGATAGCCACTGCTGGGGATACGATAGAAAAACTATATATTGACGGTGGCTTTAGCGACAATGATGTATACATTAAACTGGTATCCCATTATTTGAGAAATATGGAGCTACGGACAACGGACTCCTCTTTGGGGTCTGCCCTGGGAGCTGCCATAGCCATCTCCGATAGCAAACTAAATTCCAAGTTCCTTCGTAAAAACTACTCGTTAAAAAAACACGTTCCATTCATACTAAAATAACCCTATATGGCCGCAGCATTCAACCCAAAGTATCCTTCCATGGAAGATTTAAGGAACAGAGCCAAAAAGCGAATCCCCAAGTTCGCCTTTGAATATTTGGATGGAGGATGTAATGAAGATGTAAGCATTTCAAGAAATACCGAGGAAATCAGGAAAGTGCAGCTACAGCCCAGATATCTGCGTAACCAAGGGATAAGTTCTACCAAAACAAGCGTTTTGGGAATGGAATTTGATGCGCCCTTTGGAATAGCACCGGTAGGTTTGCAAGGTTTAATGTGGCCCAACTCACCTGAGATTTTGGCAAAAGCTGCCTTTAAGCATAACATTCCGTTTATTTTGAGTACGGTGACCACCATGGATATTGAGCGTGCCAGCGAACTTACCGAGGGCAACGCATGGTTTCAATTGTACAATCCGGCGGAAGCCGAACTAAGAAATGATATTATTAACCGTGCGGCGGCGGCTGAATGCCCTGTTTTGGTGTTGCTGTGCGATGTCCCTACATTTGGCTATCGCCCAAGGGATATCAGAAACGGATTGGCCTTGCCACCTAAAATGTCGGTTGCCAACATTATTCAAATACTTGGCAAGCCAACGTGGGCCGCAAAGACTTTACGCTATGGACAACCCACCTTTGAGACGCTTAAACCTTATACCCCAGAAGGCTTAAACCTAAAACAACTGGGACAGTTTATGGATAAGACCTTTTCTGGCCGCTTGAACGAAGAACGCATTAAACCCATTCGAGATAAATGGAAGGGGAAACTTGTTTTAAAAGGCATAGCATCTGCACAAGACACCGAAGATGCCATCCGATTGGGTTTTGACGGTATTATCGTCTCCAACCATGGCGGTCGCCAATTGGATGCGGCAGAATCCACCATAAATTCCCTTACCGAAATAGCCGCCAAATATGGCGACCAAATTGAGGTCATGATGGACAGTGGGTTACGTTCTGGTCCAGATATTGCCCGAACCATGGCTTCCGGAGCCAAGTTCACCTTTATGGGCCGTTCTTTTCTTTATGGTTGTGGCGCTTTGGGCAAAAAAGGTGGTGACCATACCATTACCATGCTAAAAACACAGTTCAAACAAGTAATGGACCAGCTCTGCTGTGAACGGGTGGAGGATTTACCAAAACATTTAATACAAAACTAAAACCAACCAAAATGGGCCAACACAACATTGAAGAGGAAATAGAGGAAATTGTAGGTGGGGAGTTTGAGAGGGAGCCCGTGCCCCAATCCAAGCTTAGAAGTTGGAAAAGCTTTTTGGGAATGTACGCTGGTGAACATGCCGCAGGCACGGAATTTATGATCGGGCCACTTTTCCTCACGGCCGGGGTCAGTGCTTTTGACCTCATCATAGGCTTGTTGTTGGGAAATCTGTTAGCCGTTTTAAGCTGGCGTTTTTTAACCGCAAAAATTGCGGTGGACAATAGGCTAACGCTTTATTATCAGCTAGAAAAAATATGCGGTAAAAATTTGGTCACCGGATACAACCTGGCCAACGGTATCTTATTCTGCTTTTTAGCTGGGGCCATGATTACCGTTTCCGCCACGGCTGTGGGTATTCCCTTTAATATGGAAATGCCCAAGCTTACCGATACCCTACCTAATGGCCCAACCTGGATCATTATCGTTATTATCATAGGAGCGGTCATTTCATTGATTGCCTCCAAAGGGTACGACACGGTTTCCAAGGCCGCAAACTGGATGTCTCCCATCATCGTGCTCGCTTTTGTGGCCTGTGGTGTGGTAGCCTTGGGGCAACTTGGCGTCAGCAGTTTTTCAGATTTCTGGAACATTTGGGGAGAAGGATCGGAACCCTTTCCGGGTCAAATAAAATTTACGTTTTGGCATGTGGTGATTTGGTCATGGTTTGCCAACGCAGCCATGCATATTGGTATGTCTGATCTGTCTGTGTTTAGGTTCGCCAAGAGCGCCACATCTGGCTGGACAACCGCTGCCGGAATGTACGTAGGCCATTATATGGCTTGGATTGCCGCAGCACTATTGTATGCGGTATATTTAAAATCCCCAGAGGCACAAGCATTTTTATCCAACGGGGAGGCACCACCGGTTGCCCCTGGCCCCTTGGCCAATAATGCCATCGGTATTTTTGGTATTATTGCGGTAGTGTTGGCGGGCTGGACAACTGCAAACCCAACTATTTACAGGGCTGGACTTGCATTTCAGGCCATAATTCCAAAAGTATCCACCTTTTGGGTCACCATCATTGCGGGGACCATTGCGACCATTGCAGGCCTATTTCCTGCCTTTGCCATGAAATTATTGGGCTTTGTAGCCTTATATGGATTTATTTTGGCCCCATTTGGTGCGGTAATCGTTTTTGAGCATTTCTTTCACAAAAAAGCGGGAATCGTCAAAAATTATGCGGAAAAAGCAAACATAAAATTCAATAATGCCGTCTTTTTGGCCTGGGCGGTAAGCTTTGGCTTTTTTTACTTTATTTCCCTTCAGTTTGATGTTTTTCTATCTTTCGTAACCCTACCGGCATGGCTGTTATGTGGGGTACTCTTTTTAGTATTTAGTAAACGGCTACAGCGTAAACACCAATAGAATTCCCCATGAAAATCCACGAACTACTACATCCAAAAGAACAAATTATAAAGATTATTGACCGTATCTATAAACGCGGGATGACAACCACCTCTGGTGGTAACATTTCAATAAAAGATGAGGACGGCAATATTTGGATAACGCCATCCGCTATAGACAAGGGTACCTTAAGGACATCAGATATTGTTTGTATTGCAGAAAATGGAGCAATTTTAGGAAGACATAAGCCTTCTTCAGAATTTCCTTTCCACAAGGCCATTTATGACACCAGACCAGACATCAAATCAGTGATTCATGCACATCCTCCCGCATTGGTCTCTTTCAGTATCGTACATCAGATACCCAATACGAACGTTATTCCACAGGCCAAGAATATCTGTGGCCCCATTGGCTATGCTAAATACAAGTTGCCCGGAAGCGACAAGTTGGGTGATGTCATTGCCGCAGAATTTGCAAAGGGTTTTAAGGCAGTGATCATGGAAAACCACGGTATCGTATTGGGTGGCACGGATATGGACGATGCCTACCAACGGTTTGAGACCTTAGAATTTTGTGCAAGTGCATTATTATATGGGCAAATGGTGGGTACACCAAACTATTTATCCGATGAGGACATTCAGGCCTTTTACGATCAAGTGGTAGCACTGCCAGAAGCATCCCAAAAGGCCATGTATCCTTCCAAAGAACGGGCCAAACGGGCAGAAATATGTACCATAGTAAAAAGGGCATGCCAACAGGGATTAATGACCAGCAGCTACGGAACAGTATCCGTCCGGTGGGATAAAAATGATTTTTTGATTACCCCTAGGGATTTTTCCAGATGGGAGATACAGCTAGAGGACATTGTACAAATAAGGGACGGTGAACGTGAAAAGGGAAAATACCCTAGTAGGGCCACCGCCATACATCATGAGATTTATCAACGGAACCCGGAGGTAAACTCTATTATTATGACGCAATCTCCTTATCTCATGGCTTTTGCCATTACCGATACACATTTGGATGTGCGCACCATACCGGAAAGCTGGATATTTTTACAAGATTTGATGGCCTACCCATTTGGAGACCATTTTATCAACGGAAATCATACAAAACTACTTGAGGAAGCCAAACCCGCGCTGATCATAAAAAACGATTCCGTTTTAATTACCGGGGATGAGCTGCTACAGACGTTTGACCGACTTGAAGTTGCCGAGTTTAGTGCTAAATCCTTGGTGATGGGAGCTTCATTGGGTGATTTAAAACCAATTAACGACCAACAGATACAAGAATTAAAGGAGAAATTTTTATAAAGATGGGACAATTGGCGTACCTAAACTGTACTTTTTGAATGGAAAAAGTGAGTAATTTTCGCATACAAAAATAATCCTAACCCATCTTTAAACAATAAACAATTCAAGAAATGAAAAAAGTAGTCACTTTTGGTGAGATTATGCTCCGCTTAGCACCTCCAGGTTTTTTACGGTTTTCGCAGGCCAACAGTTTTGATGTCGTGTACGGCGGTGGGGAATCCAACGTTGCCGTTTCTTTGGCAAATTATGGGGTACCCGTAGATTTTGTAACACGACTGCCCAACAACGATATTGGCCAGTGTGCTTTAATGGAAATGCGAAAACGGGGCGTTGGCACGGATAAAATTGTTTTTGGTGGTGACCGTCTCGGAATATACTTTTTGGAAACTGGGGCCGTATCAAGAGGCTCCAAAGTCGTGTATGACCGAGCACATTCGGCCATCGCGGAAATCAAGTCTGGAATGATTGATTGGGACCATGTTTTTGAAGGGGTGGAATGGTTTCACTGGACGGGGATTACCCCTGCCATATCCCAAGGTGCCGCAGATGTTTGTCTTGAAGCGGTGAAGGCTGCCTCTGAAAAGGGAATCACCATTTCCACCGATCTTAATTATAGGGCAAAACTCTGGAAATACTGCGACGATGCCAAACGTGAGGAAATCATGTCTGGCCTTACCGCCTATTGTGATATCGTTTTGGGCAATGAAGAAGATGCCGAGAAACACTTTGGCATACACCCCGCCGGATTGGATGTGCACAAGGACGGTGCCAACGTAAAGGCAGAGGCCTTTTTATCGGTCTGTAAACAAATGATGGAGCGTTTTCCGAAGGCCAAAAAAGTGATCACCACACTGAGAGGCTCCATATCCGCATCGCACAATACCTGGGCGGGAGTGTTATGGGACGGCAAAAAAATGTATGAGACCCGGCAATACCAAATCACGCATATTGTGGACCGCGTTGGTGGAGGCGATTCTTTTATGGGCGGATTGATTTACGGCCTCTTAAAATACCCCGAAGATGACCAAAATGCATTGGATTTTGCCGTGGCCGCTTCCTGTTTAAAACACACCATAAAGGGCGATGCCAACTTGGTTACCGTTGCAGAAGTGGAAAAGTTGATGGGCGGTGACGCCTCCGGTAGGGTGGCAAGGTAGGCCTCCCCTACAACACAAAAAGAGTATTATGAAAAGATTTAGTTTTAATATAGAAAAATAGAACTCCTTCCCTTTGGGAAGGATTTAGGATGGGCATATGGCACAATATTCAAGAATTGAAGTAGCAACGGTAATGAAGGAAACCGGAATGGTACCTTTGTTTTATCATCCCGATATCGAACTGGGCAAAAAAGTACTTCGGGCCTGCTACGATGGTGGGGCACGTTTAATGGAATTCACCGCACGGGGCGATTTTGCCTTTGAGGTATTCTCCGAACTCAACAAGTTTGCCATCAAAGAACTACCGGGAATGATTATGGGCGTTGGTTCCATCACGGATGCCGGGGCGGCATCCATGTTTTTGCAGATGGGCGCCAATTTCATCGTTACCCCATCTCTACGCGAAGATATCGCCATTGCCTGTAACCGCAGAAAGGTACTATGGTCACCGGGCTGTGGTTCGCTTACCGAAATCAATAGGGCCGAAGAACTGGGCTGCGAGATTATAAAACTGTTCCCAGGTTCTACCTATGGACCAGGGTTTGTGAAGGCTATCAAAGGACCACAACCTTGGACCAACATAATGCCCACTGGTGGTGTAAGCACCGAAGAATCCAACCTCAGAGGCTGGTTTGATGCTGGTGTGACCTGTGTAGGAATGGGCTCAAAATTGATAAGCAAGGAGGTCTTGGCCAATAAAGATTATGAAGGTCTTAAAACCAAAGTTAGCGAGACCCTAGACCTCATCAAAAAAATACGTTCGTAAGATATATGAGCTTTATTACCGACGATTTCTTATTACAAAACGAATTTGCTAAAAAACTCTATCATGGCTTTGCAGCAGATTTACCCATTATAGACTACCACAATCACCTACCCCCGAACGAAATCGCCCAAAACCGTGTTTTTGAAAATATCAGCCAGGCATGGTTGGAAGGGGATCACTATAAATGGCGGGCCATGCGCGCTTTCGGTATCCAAGAAAAATACATTACCGGTAATGCTTCTGACAAAGAGAAATTTTTAAAATGGGCAGAAACCGTCCCGTATACGGTTAGAAATCCGCTGTACCATTGGACGCATTTAGAGTTGAAACGCTATTTTGATATCGATGCGTTGCTCACACCTGATAATGCCGAGGTTATCTATGAAGCTGCGTCCGAGAAACTGCAAACCTCGGAGTATCACACTCAGGGTTTGCTACAGCAGAAAAAAGTAGAATACCTCTGCACAACTGACGACCCAACCGATTCCTTGCAGCACCATAAGCATATAGCGGACAATAAGATAAAACCGAGGACCTATCCGACCTTTAGACCTGATAAGGTCTATGCGGTAGAAAATGGCGATGATTATCTAGAATTCTTAAGATTATTGGCAAAGGTCACCAACTCTGAAATCAATACCTATGATGACCTTATTTCGGCATTGGAACGGCGCGTAGATTATTTTCATGAGACGGGATGCAGGCTTGCGGACCACGGCTTGGAGCAACTCTATTATTTTGACACAGCTGAAGTCAATTGTGACCGTATTTTCGAGAAAATCGTTTCAAGAAAAGCACTCTCCACCAAAGAAGTACAAGTCTTTAAATCCACCACCTTACTCCTCTTATGCAGAATGTACCATCAGCGGGGTTGGGTACAACAATTTCATTTGGGCCCTATTCGAAATAACAACACACGCTTATTGAACGAACTCGGCCCAGATACCGGATTTGATTCCATTGGCGATTTTTCGCAGGCTAGAGCGCTGAGCGGATTTTTGAACGATTTGGATGGCACCGACCAATTGGCGAAAACCATTCTATACAATATAAATCCTTCCCAAAACGAAGTGTTTGCAACCATGGCCGGTAATTTTAATGATGGTACGGTTCGTGGCAAAGTCCAATACGGTTCTGCTTGGTGGTTTTTGGACCAAAAAGATGGTATGGAAAAACAATTGAACACGCTATCTAATATGGGCTTGTTGAGTTGTTTTGTGGGGATGCTGACCGATTCCAGAAGTTTTCTATCCTTTCCCAGGCATGAGTATTTCAGAAGAATTTTGTGTAATCTCATTGGTAAAGATGTAGAAAACGGAGAACTCCCGGCCGATGAAAAATGGCTGGGCAAGATTGTGGGTGATATCTGCTACCACAATGCAAAAGCATACTTCGGATTGTAAAAAAAAAATCAAATTATGGAAACCGTAAAATGGGGGATTATTGGTTGTGGCGATGTTACCGAAGTGAAAAGTGGCCCCGCTTTCCAAAAAGTGGAAGGCTCCGAACTCATTGGTGTCATGCGCCGTAATGGAGAAAAAGCCAAGGATTTTGCAAAACGCCATGGTGTACCAATTTGGACCGATAAGGCCGAAGACCTCTTAAAGAATGATGAAATCAATGCGATTTATGTGGCCACTCCCCCATCCACACATTTAGCCTATGCCAAAGCCGCACTTGCAGCGGGGAAAGATGTTTATTTGGAAAAACCAATGGCGCTTAGCTCGCAGGAAGCTAAGGAAATCGTTGCCGCCGTAAACAATAGTGATATCAAGTTATCTGTTGCCCACTACCGCAGAAAACTACCTGCCTTTGAAAAGGTAAAAGCATTACTTGATGAGAACGCTATTGGTACGGTACTTTTTGCAGACATCCAAATCCTACAACCTAGAAATTCTGATATCGTTGCCAATTCCGAAGAAAACTGGCGGTTGAATCCATCTGTTTCAGGAGGGGGTTATTTTTACGATTTGGCTCCGCATCAAATTGACCTAATGTACCATTATTTTGGAGCTTTTGACAAAGTTGACGGGTATGCGACCGGCCAAAAAAACAAGGTAGAAGATACCGTCAACGGGATCATACAATTTAAAAATGGAGTGCAGTTTAGGGGCGTTTGGAATTTTACAGCCGCGGACAATTATAAAAAAGAGGAGTGTGTAATTTATGGTACGGAAGGAAGCATCCGTTTTTCTTTCTATGGAGATAAGGTCATTCTCGACAATGAAAAGGGGGAAACCGTTTTTAAATTTGAAAACCCCAAACACATTCAACAACCTATGATCCAAGCCGTGGTTTCCTATTTTTTAGGAAATGCTGAAAATCCCTGTTCCGCAAAAGAGGGATTTACTATCATGAAGGCCATGGAAAAACTGGCTGGTCGATAATCAACCTATTCTTACAGCCCAAACTGCCTAGGCAACCACAAACTCAACTCTGGAAAATAGGTCACTAAAAACAAAGCGATAATCATTGCGATAAACAGTGGAAGCAAAGGCTTTACTACCTTTTCGATGGAGGTTTTTGCGATACCCACCCCAACGAACAAAACTGAGCCTACAGGCGGCGTACAGAGTCCAATACAAAGGTTTAATACCATGATGATTCCAAAGTGAACCGGATCAAGACCTAAGGCCGTAACTACGGGTAAAAAGATGGGGGTAAAAATGAGCACTGCAGGAGTCATATCCATAAAAATCCCAACAAAAAGCAATAGTAAATTGATGATCAACAAAATGACTACAGGGTTATCACTCAATGCCAGTAGCGCCGTACTAATTTCTTGCGGTATGTTTTCGTAACTCAATGCCCAAGACATGCTCATGGAAGCTCCAATCAACAACATTACAATGGCGGTGGTTGCTGACGAATCCAATAAAATCCGCGGCATTTTAGGTAGGCTGATTTCTTTATAAAACAGCCCCAATAAAAAACTATACAATACGGCAATGGCCGATGCTTCGGTGGCTGTAAAGATTCCTGTAACGATACCGCCGATTACGACAACCAGCATGAATAAACTAGGTAGGGCATCAATGAATGTTTTGAACACCTCTTTTAAACTGCTGCGTTTCCCCACTTTATAGCCTTTCTTCTTCGCCCAGACCGATGCGACTATCATCAGGAACAATCCAGTCAAAATCCCAGGAATGTAACCCGCTAAAAACAGCGCAGCAATAGAGGCACCACCGCTGGCCAATGAGTACACAATCAACACATTACTGGGTGGTATTACCAAGCCTGTGGTCGCTGCCGTAATATTCACCGCCGCACCAAATTCCCTGGAATAACCTTCCTTTTCCATTTCGGGACCCAAAATACTTCCCATGGCAGATGCTGCGGCCATGGCCGAACCTGCAATGGCCCCCATAAGCATGGCTGAAATGATATTTATCAATGCCAATCCACCTGGGAGTGCGCCCACCAAAGTCTTGGCAAAAGCAATGAGCCGGTGTGCGATACCGCCTTTATTCATCAATTCCCCCGACAGAATAAATAAGGGTATCGCCAAGAGGGCAAAACTATCTAGACCCGTTCCAATACGTTGGGAAACGGTGGTTGCCGCCGGCAATATAGGGATGCTGACCATTAAGGTCAATAAAGAGGATATGGCAATACTCCACGCAACAGGCGTTCCTATGGCCAATAGACAAATAAAACTGAGTACAAGTACGAGAATTGGAATGTATTCCATGGTCTATTGTTTTTTTAGGATATCGGACAGTTTGTAATACATAATCAATACACCACTGATAGGTATAACGGCATAGACGACGGCCAAGGGCACTTGCAAGGCAGGCGAATTTTGACCGAGCACATAGGTGATATACACCAATCTAGAGCCGCCAATGACCATAGCAACCAAGCAAAACAGAATAATCAGCAAACGAACCACCAGCATCAGACGCTTTTGGGTGGGAGGATTGAACCTTCTTGGAAGCACATCAATCGCCACATGCATATTTCTTCCTGAAACATAGGCGGCACCTAAAATACCAATCCATATCATTAAGTACCGGGCAAGTTCATCGGTAAAAGAACTTGGTGTACCTATAATGAACCTACTGGCGACTTGCCAGAGTACATTGATGACCATAACGGCCATGATGATGACCAAAAAATTGGCCAATACCTTATCTATAGTTTTTCGTAGTTGCATGGTTTGGTTTTTTTGGTATTATTCGGTTGCCTGGATGTCTTTAATGAGTTGATACATGACCTCATCCTCTTTGTATTTATCAAAACTGTCCTTAATCTTATCGGCAAAAAGGCTTTTGTCTGGTCTAATGATTTCGACCCCTGCTTTTTTTACCGCTTCCAAAGCTTCATTCTCAGCTTCTAGCCACAGCTCCCGTTGGTATACTACGGATTTTTCAACTGCCGCTTTTAACCATCTTTGTTCTTCTTGAGTGAGCTTTTCCCAGGTCTGAGTGCTGGCTAGCAAAACATCTGGGAGCATGGTATGCTCATTTAATGAATAATATTTACACACTTCATAATGTCGGGAAAGGTAAAAACTGGGGGGATTGTTCTCAGCCCCATCGACTACCCCTTGTTGTAATGCCGTATAGAGTTCGCCCCATGAAATGGGCGTGGGCGAACCTCCAAGTCCGCGCACCATATCCATTGCAGTTACGCTTTCCATCACCCGAATTTTTTGTCCCTTTAAATCCTCCGGGGTATTTACTGGCTTATCCTTAGTGTAAAAACTCCGGCTACCCGCATCATAGTACCCCAGGCCTTTTAACCAATATTGTTCACCATCATTTAACAATTGTTGCCCAATGGGGCCATCCAACACCTTAAAAGCATGTTCACGACCACGAAACAAAAAGGGCAAGCCCAATACTTTCATTTTTGGAGCGAAGTTTTCCAAAACACCTACGGACACCTTGGTCATATCCAAACTACCTATTTGCAGTAATTCCAAACATTGCCGCTCAGTGCCCAATTGCTGACTGGGGTAAATTTCAAGTTTTAGCTTTCCATCGGACAAGGCCTCAAGGTCCTCGCCCATCTTTACCATGGCCTTGTGTACCGAATGGCTGACATCCAATCCGTGACCTAGGCGCAATGTCTTAAAATTATCGGCCTCGGCGCAGGAGTTGCAGCAGAACACCAAAATTAGCAGGATGGAAAAGTACTTGAATCTCATAACTCTTTACTTTATAGTTACCTGTAGTGGGTTTTGTAATTGCTGGGCAAATCTATCCAAATAGGCTTCCCATTGGGCTTTGGTACTAAATTGCCCACTTTTTTTCCAACCAAAACCAGCATAATACACGGCTTTTCCGTCGTTGGTCTTGATGTGGGCATAGAGGTTGCTCTCATCCTTACGTTCCGTCAGATAATGTTCATAACCCAGCATGTTGCCATTGGGGACCACAATCCCGGTACCCAATTCCGAATCCCCATGAAGCTCCCAATAGCTTACCCAGCCACTGTCTTGATTTACGCCTATGTCACCATCTTTTTCATGAAGTGTCAATCCGGCAGAAATGGTATCCGTTCCCTTTAGCGTAATTTCAAAACGGGACAGATTTTGGCCATAGTCCAACGAAATCTTTTTCTCTTCGGAAATCATGTTTCCGGCAGCGTCCCAATCGGCATAGGTGAGGATAAAACTGGTGCGGATGGGTCCTGTGGACAGGGTTTTCCAACTGGTAAAATTTTTGGAGATATGATAGATAGAATCCACTTTTTTAGCAATTCCGCCGACGCCTCGACTGATACCTACGTGAAAATTATCCAAACCTTCACCATCATCTTTATGGTAACTGCCATCGGTTTCCAATTCTTTTTTGTACCATTTATTGATAATGGGGTAATCTACCCTTTTTAACCAAGCATCCATGCCGCTTGACAAGGTACCGCCTTTAACGCTGTCTTCCACCATTTTTTGGGCCGTGGGACCGTATGTCCTAAAGGCAACGCGATTGTTTTCCCAAGCGTAATCATCCGTACGTTCCGGTACAAATCGCGAATAACAGGAAGGGTCGCCTTTAGTTCCTGTTTCAGCAGCACCAAAATGGACCTCATAGGTTTTGGTGGCATTCGCAGCTATTTTAGGCTGAAACAATAATACATCCACAGTGCCATCACCATCGGTATCCACCTCTTGGGAGGTCATCACTTCTCCTGTTTTTGCATCCTTTACAATAATAGCACCGGAAACACCATCATTTTTAATGGTGGTAAGGTTTACGGAAACCGTTTCAAAAGCACGGTGGGCATCCATCGTATTTTCCACCACTATTTGTTGTCTAGCCGCTTTCTCTTGGCAGGAAATGGCAAAAAGTGCCAAAAACAAAACAGGAAGTGTCAAAAAAGATTTCATATCGCGTGTTTTAATTTTCATTTGAAGGTTTACCAATGGTAGCCAAGATTCCGCCATCAACATAAAGTACATGACCGTTAACAAAATCACTGGCTTTTGAAGCTAAAAAAATAGCTGCACCGCCTAAATCGTCCGGGTCTCCCCATTTGGCAGCAGGTGTTCTATTTATAATGAATTCATTGAACGGATGCCCATCAACACGTATAGGAGCCGTTTGTGAAGTGGCAAAATACCCTGGACCAATACCATTGATCTGTATGTTGTGTTTGGCCCATTCCGTGGACATGTTCTGGGTGAGCATTTTTAGTCCGCCCTTTGCAGCAGCATAAGCCCCAACGGTATTTCTGCCCAATTCGCTCATCATGGAACAGATATTAATGATTTTTCCTTTTTTTCTGGCCATCATTCCTTTCACCACATGTTTGGACATAATGAACGGACTCACCAAGTCGATATCGATGACCTGCTTAAAATCCGCCACTTCCATTTCTTCCAAAGGGGTTCGCTTAATGATTCCCGCATTATTCACCAAGATATCAATAGGGCCAACTTCACTTTGTATGGTGCTTATGGCATCAATGACTTGTGCTTCATCGGCTACATTAAATTTGTAACCAACGGCATTGATACCTTCATTTTTGTAATGGGCCACGGCATCATCGATTTTTTGTTGGGAAGAATTGCCATTGACCACGATAGTCGCCCCGGCCTTTCCCATTGCTTTTGCCATGGCCATTCCCAAGCCGTGGGTGCTACCGGTTACCAATGCGATTTTACCAGAAAGATTGAATAATTCTACGCTCATTGGATTATCTTAAATCGGTTATTTTAGCGACATCCATATCGCCATAATCTAAATTTTCACCGGCCATACCCCATATAAAGGTGTAGTTAGAAGTGCCTGAACCACAGTGAATGGACCAAGGTGGGGAAATCACTGCTTCATGGTTTTGCATCCAAATATGTCGTGTTTCTTGGGGCTGCCCCATAAAATGACAAACGGATTGCCCCTCCGGTACATCCAAATAAAAATACACTTCCATACGCCTGTCATGCACGTGCGCAGGCATGGTATTCCAAACACTACCTGTTTTGAGCTCGGTCATTCCCATTTGAAGTTGACAGGTAGTGACCACACCACCAATGATCATTTGACTTACCGTGCGGTGGTTGGCCGTTTCCAAGGAGCCTAATTCCAATTTATTGGCCTCGGCAAGACTGACTTTTTTCGTAGGATAGGAAGTGTGGGCCGGTGCAGAATTCAAGTAATACTTAGCGGGCTTGGATGCATCATCGCTTTTAAAAACCACTTCTTTAGCCCCTTGACCAATGTACAAGGCATCTTTATGAGCCAAGTGGTAAGTTTCACCATCGACCTCAACACTGCCAGAATCGCCCACGTTGATAATTCCTAATTCCCGGCGCTCCAAGAAATACTCCGCTTTAAGTGGGTCAATGGTTTCCAGCCTTAAAGGTTGATCAGGCACTGCCGAACCTGCGATGTAACGGTCATAATGCGTGTAAGTCAGATTGATTTTTCCTTTTTCCATGAGGTTATCAATCAAGAATTCATCTCGCAGTTCAGTAGTGTCGTATTTTTTAACCGCTTCAGGACTTGAAGCATAACGGGTTTCGTAGGATACTGACATTATCGTTGTTTTTAGGTTTAGTTATATATTGATTTTCGTATTCCAAGTTCCAATCCCCTGAGTTCGGCAAGCCCCCTAAGACGGCCAATACCCGAATAGCCGGGATTAGTTTTTTTCTTTAAATCATCTAGCATTTTATGACCATGGTCTGGACGCATGGGCATTTTTGTGTCTTTACGTCCAGCAGCTTTTCTTTTTTCCTGTTCATTGACCAAAGCTTTCATCACCGCGTACATATCCACATCACCCTCTAAATGATTGGCCTCATGAAAATTACCGTGCTCATCGCGTTTGGTACTTCGTAAATGGATAAAATGGATGCGGTGGCCTAAACGTTCTATCATTCCTGCCAAATCATTGTCCGCGCGTACGCCAAAAGATCCCGTACAAAAGGTAAGTCCGTTATTTGGACTGTCCACCGCTTGGTAAAGGTCTACAATATCCTGTTCCGTGCTGACTACCCTCGGCAAGCCTAAAATCGGATAAGGCGGATCATCAGGATGGATACACATTAGCACCCCAGCCTCTTCAGCCGCCGGTATAATGTGGCTCAAAAACTCAAAAAGATGTTGCTTTAATTCTTTTGGGCCAATATGGTTATAAGTGGCGAGAACTTCATTGAAGGCTTCCAGCGTATAACCCTCTTCGGCTCCAGGTAAGCCCGCGATAATGTTGTTGCTCAACTGCGTTTTTTGCTCCTCGGAAAGGCCTTCAAAATAGGAAACTGCCCTTTGCTTCTCTTCTTCAGTGTAACTTTCTTCAGCTCCCGGTCTTTTCAACAGGAATAGCTCAAAAGCCGCAAAAGCAGCAGCTTCAAAACGTAGGGCCGTTGAACCGTCCTCCACCTCATAGTTTAGATTGGTCCTGGTCCAATCCAGTACGGGCATAAAATTGTAGCAAACGATATCGATACCACATTCCCCCAAGTTGAGCAGCGTTTGCTTGTAATTTTCTACATAGCGCATGTAACCTTCAGCCTGTGTTTTGATGGCTTCGTGAATTGGGACACTTTCCACTACCGACCATGAAAGCCCGGCGTTTTCTATATCTTTTTTTCGTTTTTGAATTTCCTCAACTGGCCAAACCTGGCCATTGGGTATATGGTGCAGGGCACTTACAATTCCAGTAGCCCCGGCTTGTTTAATATCAGCAAGGGATACCGGGTCGTTTGGTCCGTACCACCGCCAAGTTTGTTCTAATCCTATATTCATTTTAATGTGTGCTTTCGTTTAAACCCCGCTAAATGCGCTAAAACCACCATCAACTGGCACCACTACGCCTGTAACAAATGAAGCACCATTGCCACAAAGCCAAAGTGTGGTTCCTATTAAATCTTCAGGTTCCCCAAACCTGCCCATAGGGGTCTGCCCAATAATCGTATTTCCCCTTGGGGTCAGTGAACCGTCACTTTCCGTTAGCAAGGCCCTGTTTTGGTCGGTCAAGAAAAAACCTGGGGCTAATGCATTGACCCGTATCCCAACTTTTGAAAAATGTACTGCCAGCCATTGGGTGAAATTTGATACCGCAGCTTTGGCCCCACTGTATGCGGGAATTTTAGTTAGCGGGGTAAAGGCGTTCATAGAAGATATGTTCAATATACTGCATCCATCTTTTCCTACCATATCAGCGGCAAATACCTGTGTTGGTAAAAGGGTTCCAATAAAATTGAGGTTGAAGGTGAACTGTATGCCATCGGCATCCAAATCAAAAAAAGTTTTGAAACCCTCCGCCGTGTTTTTTAAATCATCCATTTCAAAAAATGGATTGGAGGTGGTGCCCAAGGGATGGTTTCCCCCTGCCCCATTGATTAAAATGTCACAAGCACCAAATTTGGCATGCACCGTTTGTTTTGCTTTTTCGAGCGAATCTTTCTGAAGTACATTGGCGGCAACACCTAGTGCAGTGCCCCCATCATGCGTTATTTCTTCGGCAACTTTATCGGCAGCCTCTTTATTAAGGTCCAGCACGGCAATTCTATGGCCCTCCTTTGCCAATGCCATTGCCAGGGTGCTGCATAACACCCCTCCGGCGCCTGTAAGTACTATTGTTTTATTGGTCATTTTGTAGTAATCTCGTTTAACTTTATAATATTAATTTTTTAAATTGGAACGGGGAGAATAAATAGGTTTAAAAAAAGTACAGAATAGGAGCAATCCCGTTCATTTAAAGATAATAAAAGTAGTAATGACCACTACTAAAGGTATCCTGTTGTATCTTGTTAAGGTACTATTGTTGTTTTGTTTTAAATTGGCCTTCGTTTCGTATTGGTTTTTAATGGATATCTCCAATACCATTTTTTAAATCCGAGTATGAATTAAGAAAATCCGTTTGGTCGCATACCATAGTTTCCATGAGGAATGTAATTCTATATATTTTTCTTCTAAGTACCATTGCCTGTTTCTCCCAGAATCAGGAAAACCCGTTTAAGTTTAAACACTTGGGCACCTCTGACGGACTTTCACAAAGTTCCGTTATTGCCATGGAGCAGGATAATCTAGGGAGAATGTGGCTAGGTACCCGTGATGGTCTAAACCTTTATGATGGCAGTGGTTTTAGAATATTTAGAAATATTCCTACTGACAGTACCTCCATTAGCAATAGTGATATCCTTTCAATTAAAGAAGATAGTGAAGGCTATATTTGGATTGGCACGTACAACGGCCTTAACAAATACGACCCACGCAAGGATACGTTTCAACGGTTTTATCATTACAACGACAAAAATTCCTTGTGTGACAACAGTATTTGGGCCATTGAAGAAGCCTCGGATGGTAACATATGGATAGGCACTTCAAACGGCTTGAGCATCTACGATAAAGAAGCAAAACGTTTTGACAACTATTTTGATAAAGGAGACAGTGCGGACAACAGACTTCCCTCAAACTACGTGCTCAGTATTCTTAAGGCAAACAATGGCACGCTATGGCTAGGCACTTCCAAAGGATTTTGTAAGGTCATGGACAAGGGTGGCAACAACTATGTTTTTCAAGCAAGCCATGCGCCTTTCGGAGAAACCGAAGCATTTGTACAAACCATGTCGCTCTGTGATGAAAACACGATTTGCGTGGGCACAAAAAACATGGGCATTTTAAAATTTGACTTAATCTCCGAGCGGTTTCTTGACACTAAAATCTTAAACCAGAATGAAGATGTTAGGGCTATTGTCGCAGATGACAATGGGCAAATATGGTCTGGCACTTCTAACGGGATAGTGGTGTTAAAAAACAATAAAGCACCAGAACAACTGCTCTATGATTCAAAAGACCAAAACGGAATTAGCCATAACTATATTAAATCCATTTTTAAGGATATTAAGGGCTCTATCTGGATAGGCTCCTACTACGGAGGTGTTGATATATGGGATGACTCCAACAATAATTTTATCAATTTTAATGAATCTAGTGCCAAAGGTTTATTGTCGCATAAAGTAGTTAGTTCAATTGTTGACGATGGTAATGGACACCTTTATTTTGGTACCGAGGGCGGGGGCATGACCATTTACAACAGCAATACCAAGGCCAGTCGTTTTATCAACACCGTAAATTCAAAAATTATAGAAAGTGATAATATCAAATCACTATTACTTGATGAAAACGTACTATGGATAGGCACCTTTAATAGAGGAATAGAAACCTATAATATTGTAAAAAATAAGTTTGAGAAAGGGGTTTTTCCAGAACCTTTGAACGAAGCTTTTGAGGGTACAGGAATAAATACCATGAAAAAAGGGCTAGACAATGATATTTGGATTGGCACCTTTGGCAAAGGACTCTGGCGTTACAATAAAAAAGACCAATCCTATGTTCGTTTTATTAACAAATCAAACTCTGAACAAAGCCTTACCAATGATAGGGTAAGAAGCCTTATGGTAGATAAAGGCTCCAATATTTGGATAGGTACCCAGAGTGGTCTTAATCTATTGCCATTTTATGACGGAAGCTACAGTAACAACCGTTTAAAACGATTCTTTTATAACGGCCACATAGGCTCGGGTGAAGACATACTTACCATATTTCAAGATAGTAAGGGCGTCATTTGGGTGGGTATACGTGGAAAGGGACTATTTCGTTTTAACGGTAATGAATTTGAACCGGTAACCATAGCCACCTCCAACCAAGTAACTTCGGTTTATGCTATTTTGGAAGGAGCGAACAACACCTTATGGATGAGCTGCAACGAAGGCTTGGTTAAGTATGATGTTGTCAATAATTCCTTCATGACCTATTCCAAAAAAGATGGCTTGGTTGGCAATGAATTTAGTAGTGGTGCCGCACTTAAACAAGGAGCATCAACATTCTTTTTTGGAGGCCCACATGGCGTCTCTTCTTTTGATGCGGAAAACATTTCAAGAAATGACCACGTACCCCAAGTTATTTTAACTGATTTTAAAATAAAGAGCACATCGGTAAAGGTAGGTGGAGAAAGTGGGATATTAGCACAAAGTATGCCTTTCACCAAGGCTATAGACTTGAATCATGAAAACACTAATTTTTCCATTAGTTTCGCCATCCCAAACTACATCAACCCCAACAGTAATCAGTATAAATATAGAATGCTGGGGCTTGAAGACAATTGGACCCATACCAATAGGCCTAGCGTAAATTACACCATTCAGCGACCGGGAAATTATATTTTTGAAGTGAAAGGAGCCAATAATGATGGGGTCTGGAACAAAGAATCTGCCTCGTTGGAAATCAATGTTCGCCCGGCACCATGGCTTACCATTTGGGCAAAAATATGCTACTTGCTGGCCATTCTTGGCATTGCATACTGGTTAATTGTTAGTATACGCTCTAAAACCAAGCTAAAACACAAACTACAACTAGAACATTTAGAAAACCAAAGAAACCAAGAAATCAATGATGCCAAACTAAAGTTTTTTACGAACATATCCCATGAGTTTAGAACGCCACTTACCTTGATTACCGGACCGCTTGAACAGCTGTTGACGGACTATAAAGGCAGCAGTGTGGTCTACAAAAAGCTTTTGGTTATTGAGAGCAGTGCCAACCGGCTATTGCAATTGATCAACAGATTAATGGATTTTAGAAAATTAGAGCATCAAAAATATACGCTTGAAGCGGCCGAAGGCAACATTATAAAGTTTCTCCAAGAGATATACTTATCCTTTTCCGAATATGCCAAGTGCAATGGGTATGACTATGAATTTAAAACTGAGGAGGAAAAAATATTGGTGTACTACGATCGTCCCAAATTAGAACAGGTTTTTTACAACCTCATTTCAAATGCATTTAAATACACCCCCTCAGGAGGAAGAATTGTTATTTCAATTAAAAAGGACCCTAGTAATATCATAATCGATGTTACCGATTCTGGACCTGGGATTCCTGAGGCGTATCGAAATAAAGTATTTGATCGTTTCTTTGAAATACCGGAATACCAAAAACCAGCTACGGTCCAAGGAACCGGAACTGGTATTGGCCTATCGATTGCCAAAAGCATAATTGATTTGCACAAGGGAACCATCCATATTGACGATGGTAAGGTGCAGGGCACCACATTTAGGGTAAGCCTAAAATTGGGCAGCGATCATATCACCGATAAGGATATTAACGAAAACTACAAGTTTAGTGATGATCTTGGGCTGTATGTGGAACAAATGGAAACACCGTTAGACGATACTTTCTTGGGGCCAGAAGAAGTCTTGGCGGACAAAGAAAAAGACACTGTCCTATTGGTTGAGGACAATGTACCCCTTCGTAAATTTATCAAAGAGCTACTAAAAGAAAAGTATAAAGTGCTGGAAGCGGGGAACGGTAGGGAAGCCTTGCTGAAAGCATTAAAACATCTACCCTGCTTGGTTATTTCAGATGTTATTATGCCAGAAATGGTGGGCACTGAACTTTGTGCCAAACTAAAGGCCAATATCAAAACCAGTCATATTCCCGTTATTTTACTTACCTCTAGAACTGCGCTCATTTATAAATTTGAAGGCCTTGAAAATGGAGCGGACGATTATATCAGCAAACCATTCAACATAAAGGAATTTAAGCTAAGGGTTAAAAATCTTATTGATTCCTCTAAACGGTTACAGATAAAGTTTTCCAAGGAGGAACGTTTAGCCCCTAGCGAGATTGTGACCTCTTCAATGGACGAAAAATTATTAAAAAAGGCGCTAAACATTGTTGAGGACAATATTTCCAACTCCAATTTTGATATCATTGCGTTTTGTTCTGAGCTTGGGGTGAGCAGAACCTTGCTGTTTACAAAAATCAAGGCATGGACCAACTTCACACCAAATGAATTTATACAAGAGGTACGCATGAAAAGGGCGGCCCAATTATTGGAACAAGGTAACTTGAACATCTCCGAAGTGAGTTATGAAGTCGGATTTAAAAATCCCAAGTACTTTAGTAAGTGTTTTCAAAAAAAATATGGTCTTGGCCCCTCTGCCTATATTCAGAAATTCTCAGAAAACCTTTTCGATTTAAATTAAAAAAACAACCACAAACCCCCGTAATTAGGGAATCCGTATTATTTTACCCCTATTTCTGGACTTTTATAAACTGCTTTTAACATAGTTTTGGGAGAAGACAGGTAACACGCTTTTTGTTTAACCAAAAAAGTAGGTTGACCAATAATTTTAACTAAATAGACTAGACTTATGTATGAAAGTAGCATCACAAAAAGGATACTAAAACCGCTCTTAGGTTTTCTTCTCCTGATGGCGTCTTATACCTTTGGGCAAGACGTTACAGTAACAGGTACCGTTACTGATGAAAACAAAATTCCCATTCCAGGGGCCAACGTTATCATTTTAAATACAACAACTGGTACACAGACCGATTTTGATGGCAAGTACACTATTAATGTGGCCAGTGGTGAAACCCTTCGCTTTTCATACATTGGTTATGCAGCCCAAACCATTACACTAACCGGCCAAACAGTTGTTGATGTAACCTTGGTAGAAGATGCTTCCCAACTAGATGAGGTGGTAGTCGTGGGATATGGTTCCCGAAAAAAGAGTGATATCACGGGTGCGGTTTCTTCCGTTAAATCTGAGGAATTGAATGCATTTCCGGTGTTAGATGCAGCACAGGCCTTACAAGGTAGGGCGGCAGGTGTTGTGGTTCAATCCAACAATGGTGGTGAGCCCGGTGCTCCCATCAACATCCAAATTAGGGGTAATACTTCAATCAACGCCAGTAGTAATCCTTTAATTGTAGTTGACGGTTTTGTTGGCGCTGTTTTTCCCCAACCCAATGATATTGAGTCCATAGAAGTCTTAAAAGATGCCTCAGCTACCGCTATCTACGGGTCGCAAGGTGCTAATGGTGTGGTTTTGGTAACGACCAAAAAGGGACGAAGCGGCAGACTAACCGTTGAATTCAACACAAATTACGCTGCACAAAGTACCTCAAACCAACTCGATTTATTAAATGCGGATGAATTTGCGTCTTTTCAACAAGCGATCAACCCATCTTACGAGCAGGGTCCTGCCAATACGGATTGGCAAGATTTAATCTATAGAAATGGGTATACAACGAATCACCAATTCTCCTTTTCAGGAGGTGCTGAAAACATTAATTTTTATGCATCTGCAAATTACTTTAAGCAAGAGGGTGTGGTCATTAATTCAGATTTTGAAAGGGTAACGTTTCTCGCCAACATTGATGCTCAGGTAACAGATAAGCTAAAATTAGGAGCCAATTTATTTGGGAGTAGAGGTAATCAAAATGGCGTGCCAACACAATCTACCGGCCAGACAGCCAATGGTGGTGGTGATGATGTGGTATCTTCAGCGTTTAGATTTTCGCCAGACTTGGGCGTATTGGATGCCAACGGGCTTAATACCATTAATAGCGTAGGTGATGATATTGACAATCCGTTTGCCGTAGCTACGGAATCTGTGAACGAAACAAAAACAGATAATTATAGGGCAAACCTTTATGCTGATTATGAATTAATGGAAGGGCTGTCTTTTAAAACCACATTCGGTTTTAGCACAACCAATATTTTTGATGGACTGTTTAGGCCTTCAACCTTGATTACTACCGCAGGGGGCAATACCGGAGGTCGGGCCATAGTTGCTAGTAGTCAAAATACCAATCTAATCAGTGAAAATTACCTGACCTATAACAAAGAACTGGGAAAAGGAAATTTAACGCTTTTAGCTGGTTATAGCTATCAAAAAAATAGGACTGAAGGCTTTTCGGCCGGTGCAGAGAATTTTACCTCTGATTCATTTTCCTTCTTTAATTTGGCAGCTGGGGCCGTGCAATTAACCCCAACCTCTTCATTCTCTGAAAGGGAATTACAATCTCAATTCGGTCGTCTAAATTATGATTATGATGACAAGTATTTATTTACGGCCACCGTAAGGCGAGATGGTGCCTCTAACTTCGCAGCAAATAATAAATATGCCATTTTTCCTTCAGGAGCCATTGGCTGGAAAATTTCTAACGAAGACTTTTTAAAAGACAATCAAAAGATTTCCAACCTTAAGCTCAGGGCAAGTTATGGGGTAACCGGTAACCAAGCCATTAGTGCCTTTCAATCGTTGGCAAGATTTGATAACGTACTGTCTATAATCAATGGGCAACAAGTTGGTGCTGTGGTGCCAGATCAAGCAGCCAATCCTAACTTAAAATGGGAATCTTCTTTTCAAACCAATATTGGACTAGATTTGGGTCTGTTCAGCAATCGAGTTGCACTATCCGTAGATTATTATAATATTGACACCAAAGACCTGCTCTTGGCGGATCAAGGCCAGCCAGAATTCCTAGGTTTTTTAACCGCTGCAAGTATCAGAAACGTAGGTGAAATAAATAATAAAGGTCTTGAAATTTCATTGAATACCGTAAATGTGACCAATGATAACTTTAGTTGGACCACAGATTTCAACTGGTCTAGAAACAGAAACACGGTAGAAGCGCTTATTGGCGGTTTAGACGTCTTTCTAGATGCTTCACCAGGTTATTTTAATATAGATCGTACACATATTTTAAGAGAAGGTGAAACCGCTGGTGTATTCTGGGGTTTTGAGTATAGAGGTGTGTATCAAGGTGGGGATCTGCCGGAAGGTACTGCGGTTTTTGAAGGTGCTGAGGCAGGCGACCAATTGTTTACCGATGTCGCAGATGAAAATGGTGTTACGGATGGTGTGATTACCACAGCCGACCAAAAAATCATAGGAGATCCTACCCCAGATTTCACCATAGGTATTACCAATAATTTTACCTACAAAAATTTTGATTTAAACATCTTCTTTCAAGGAGTTTATGGAGGGGATGTGATGAACCTTACCAATGTTCAATTATTTAATGGAGATTCCAATGCAACAAGGGAAATACTAAACTCTTGGACACCCAGCAACACGGATACCAATATACCAAGAGCAGCACTTAGGGGTAAGCAAATCAGCTCACGTTTTGTAGAAGATGGTAGTTACTTAAGACTTAAAAATATTGCCTTAGGGTACACCTTACCTTCAAATGTCTCCGAAAAAATTGGTATGGATACGGTGAGATTTTCACTGAGCGGTCAAAATTTATTAACCTTCTCTGACTACTCTGGCCTAGATCCCGAGGTAAGTTTCTTTGGATCTGGTGGCGGCAATAGTTCGTCTGCAAATACCACCAACGGTTTTGATTTTGGCAACTATCCAAACGTCAAATCTTATACCTTTAGCTTAAATTTACGATTCTAATAAAAAAATGAAAAGAAAAATGAAAACAATTAAACTAGTGCTTTTATTGATTGGAATATCCGTAATTGGATGTTCTGATCTAGAGGAGAACCCGCAGGGAGTTTTGGCGCCCGAGAGTTTTTTTAACTCTATCGCAGATATACAGACTGCGGTAAACGGTGCCTATGGGCATATGACCCACGAAGATTTTTGGGGCAGAAAATTTTCACTGACCATTATGTTACGAGGTGATATGGTCGATATCGGAGATCCCACTACTTCGCTTAGGCGGATTGAACATAATGAATTTAACGTTCTTGCGGATAATGGCATGATCGATGGTTTTTGGACCCGAGTGTACCAAATAATTGGTGCCGCCAACCAAGCCATTGCTGGTGCAGAACTGGTTGATGCCGATCAAGACGCAAAGAATGCAGTGATTGCTCAAGCCTATTTTGCCAGGGCGTTTACCTACTTCCATTTGGTAAGGCTGTTTGGTGACCTTCCCTATTTGGATGCGCCTGTGACGGATATCGTTGCGGCGGGTTCCATTAGTAGGACACCTGCGGAAGAAGTTTATGCCAATATCATTGCCGATCTAGCGTTTGCCGAGACTTGGTTGCCAAATACACAACCCGCTAGGTCCTTGCCTAGCAAAGCCACCGCTAAAGGATATCTAGCATTGGTTCACTTAACAAGAGGTGATTACCAACTGGCATACGATAAAGCCAAAGAAGTAATAGACAATGAAGGAATTTATGAATTGGCATTAGAACCGGATTTTCAAAACCTATTCAACGCTGCAACGATTGATGCTTCCCAAGAACCGCTATTCTCTTTGGATTTTGAAGCGTTTAGGAATGGAGACGATGGTCAGGATTATGCCCCTGCGCTAACAGGAATTCGATCAGATGAACAATACGGTATTGGTGGTGGTTGGTCTGTGGCCGTACCCGCATTATCCGTATTTGAAAATTGGGATGATGACGATTATAGAAAAGCGGTCAGTTTTGACGCAACAGGGGTTTTTAATGGTAATGTTGAACCTTTTACCGTATTTAGGGATTTCAACAGTAGAGCCGTAAATCGCCCGCATATTGCCAAATATACAAGAGGGACGGGTACAACTGCCAATAATAATGGTAGAGCTTCCCAACACAATTATTCCATGATGCGTTATGCTGAGGTGCTGCTTATTGCTGCTGAGGCTTTGAATGAAATTAGTGGGGGCAACGCTGAAGCTTTTCAATACGTGAACAGAATCCGTGCACGCGCCAGAAGTGGTAATGGTGCCGCCGTACCTGCAGATGTGAGTGGTCTATCTCAAGATGAGTTCCGCGACCTGGTCATGGAAGAGCGAAGGTTAGAACTTGCTTTTGAATTTAAAAGATGGTACGATATTGCAAGAAGAAGAATGGGTAATGAAGTTTTTGGTGCCAGTGGATTTGAAGGTGAAAAAGTCAATTTTGACCCAAATCAAGATTATTTGTTGCCGATGCCGGCAGATGAATTAGCGAGAAATCCCAATTTAACCCAAAATCCCGGGTACTAAAAGTTAGTTTAAATTCTCCCAGAGCGGCCATTTACCAAGGCAGTAGATTGGTCGCTCTTTTTTTTCACAAGGCCATTCTATCATGAAAAATACATATCCCACTTTATGGGCTCTAACACTGCTATGCTTTTTTGTGGCGTGTAAAACAGAAAAAAATGAAACCGCAGCACGTGAAGCTAAGGCAATGGATTCCCTTCTTCAACAGCGGTATTCAAAACTTTTAGAACATCCTGTTGACTCCCTCAGCTTTCCAAGAAGTTATTCCCTTGACAAAAAATCGGTAAACAAAGTACCTTCCAAAGATTGGACCAGTGGATTTTACCCTGGCAATCTATGGTTGCTTTATCAGCTTACGGGTGATGAGGCATTCAAAGAACATGCATTGAAATGGACGGCTCTCGTAGAAAAAGAAAAGCTAAATGACGGCACCCATGATATGGGTTTTAAGATTTACTGCAGTTTCGGACAAGGCAGCAAAGTACAACCGAACGAATCGTATAACGACATCATCCTTGAAAGTGCCAAAACCCTTAGTACCCGCTTTAACCAAAATGTGGGCAGTTTACGATCCTGGGATTTTAATAAGGATATCTGGGAGTTTCCCGTCATTATTGACAATATGATGAATTTAGAACTGCTCTTTGAAGCTACCAAAATCTCAGGAGACAGCACCTACCACAACATCGCGGTAGCACATGCCAATACCACCCTTAAAAACCATTTTCGTGAAGACCATAGCAGCTACCATGTTGTGGTTTATGATACCATTACAGGCCAAGCCAAAGACAAGGTTACCCATCAAGGCTTTGATGCCAATTCAGCATGGGCCAGAGGGCAGGCTTGGGGTATTTATGGGTACACTATGGCCTATCGATATACCAAAGACGTCAATTACTTGAACCAAGCAAAATCTAATTTTGATTTTTACGTCAACCATACTAATCTTAGGGAAGACGCTATCCCCTACTGGGATTTTAATGATCCTGAAATTCCCAATGCGGTTCGTGATGTTTCCGCAGCGACCATCATAGCATCGGCCTGTTATGAACTGCATTCGTATACAGATTCCCCTAGGTATAAATCCTATGCCGATCGCGTGCTGAACACCCTAAAATCGGAAGAATATATTTTGGGTAAAAATGTCAATGCGCCTTTTATCCTAAAACACAGTACAGGTAATTGGCCCAAGAAAGACGAAATGGATGAACCCATAATTTATGGTGATTATTATTTTCTAGAGGCTTTGTTAAGACAGCAAAGAATTTAAAACATTTTTCAAGGTTCGTTCTTGTTCTACCGCAGGTAGTGCAGGATGGCACCAGATTCACCTAAAGGTATTTTTATCCTTATAAATAATTACATCCAATGAGCGCATCAATTATATTTCTAAGCCTACTTTTTTCTATTGTGGGATGTCAAAATAAGGAAACTATTACCGCGCTTAGAAGCAAAACCAATATTAATGAAGGATGGCACTATCTGGAAGACAACGCAGAAGGTATTGAGCTCATACAAAATTCAGATTCTTGGGTAAGCATAGATTTGCCCCATACTTGGAACAGTGAAGACCCAACGGATAATGAAGCAGGGTATAGAAGAAGTGGCAGTTGGTACAAAAAAACACTATCATTTAATGGGATTGATGCAAATACTCGCTACAGCCTTTACTTTGAAGGAGCCAATATTACTACAGATGTATACGTGAACGGACACCAAGCTGGTGGCCATATTGGCGGATATATTGGTTTTGAAATAGATATGACGCCCCATTTGAACAAAGGAGAAAACATCATTTTAGTACGGGTAGACAATGGGTACAACCGTGACGTTATCCCCTCCCAAAAAAGTGATTTCTTTATTTATGGGGGAATTACCAGAGATGTCTGGCTCGTTACCAAGCCTAAAATAGCTATCGGTGCTGTTAAAGTAACTACTCCAAAGGTATCGTATGAAACGGCCGATGTACACCTAGAGATTCCTCTTACCGAATATGATAATACAGCTACCCTAAAACTTAAAGCAGAACTTAAAAACCCTGAGGGCAACGTGGTGCTATCTGCGGAGCAAACAGTGGCAGGGAAAAAAGCCAAGATAGAGCTGAAAAACATTGAAAACCCCATGCTTTGGGATATTGACGAGCCCAACCTTTATGAAGTGGTCGTTACCTTATTTAAAAACGACCAACTGCTCGATGAAACAAGTGAAAAAGTAGGCTTGCGGTGGTTCGAGTTTAAAAAGAACGGTCCTTTTTACCTCAATGGAAAAAGGGTGCTCTTACGAGGAACCCACCGCCATGAAGAACATGCAGGAGTTGGCGCTGCTATGAGTAATGCACAGCACCGAAAAGACATGGAGCAAATTAAGGAAATGGGGGCAAATTTTGTTCGTTTGGCGCACTATCCCCAAGACCCGGAAATCTATAAAGCCTGTGATAAATTAGGACTTCTTGTATGGGATGAACTGCCCTGGTGTCGTGGCGGTTTGGGGGAAGAAGTCTGGCAAACCAACACCAAAAACATGCTGCGTGAAATCATAGACCAAAACTACAACCACCCTAGTATCATTATTTGGTCTCTGGGAAATGAAATGTACTGGCTGCCCGATTTTGAAAATGGCGATGATACCGATAGAATGAATGCGTTTTTGATGGAACTGAACGACATTGCCCATGAAATGGACCCTACAAGAAAAACAGCTATCCGCAAATACTATGAGGGCGCAGATATCGTGGACGTATTTTCACCTTCCATATGGTCTGGCTGGTATTCTGGCAGCTATAAAAGTTATCAGAAGGCGATTGATACTTACAAGCCACAATACGACCATTTTTTACATACTGAATATGGTGGTTCTAGCCATGTTGGTCGTCATACCGAGAATCCGATAACCGGTGAAGGCGTAATTAATTCAGACGGATGGGAAGAGGCCATAGTACAAACCAAAGTGGCCAACATCGCCCAAATTGGGGATTGGAGCGAAAACTATATCGTGGATCTCTTTGATTGGCATTTACGCATTACCGAACAAGATTCCACCTTTGTGGGCAATGCCCAATGGGCTTTTAAAGATTTTGGAACCCCACTGCGACCCGAAAATGATATTCCATACATGAATCAAAAAGGCTTGGTAGACCGCAATGGTAAGCCTAAAGATGCCTTTTACGTATTCAAAAGTTATTGGGCCAAAGACCCTTTTGTGTATATAGAATCCAGTACTTGGACAGAACGCCAAGGCCCCGAGGGCAAAAAGCGAAACCTAAGCGTATTTAGCAATTGTGATGAAGTACAACTGACGCACAACCGGATTGATTTGGGAAAAAAGAAAAAGGATATTTCAAAATTTCCAGCATCGGGACTCACTTGGGACATTGATTTTAAAGAAGGAAAAAATGAATTGATCGCAGCGGGAATGACCAACGAGGGAATGGTTCATGATACCCTAGAGGTGCACTATCGTTTTCAAAAAAATGGTGCGGCAAAAGCATTGGAACTATCGTACGCTCCATTGAAGAACGGTCATTATTTGTTGACCGCAACCGCCGTAGACAAAGATGGGATGCGGTGCTTGGATTATGAAGACAAGGTCTATTTTCAATGCCTGGAAGGCGGTGCAACGCTCAAAAACCAAGGAACGCCCACAGGTAGTGAAATCATTGGTATGGCCAACGGGCGCGCATCCATAGAAATAATTCCTGATGCCACAGCCGTAGACCTTACGGTAATGGTGCTCAACCAAAACTTTAAAGGCACCTATTTAAAGATTGAAAAATGATAGTGTATTGAGATGTTGTTTTGTTCCATGTTATGGTCTTTGCCCTAGGGCTATGGCACTTTTTTTCTTGGATAGGTAATAGTTTTAGGGACGTAGGCCACCATTAAAAGTGACAGGCAGTAAAATCAACAAAAATGAATCCAAGCTCATTATTGGCTTCTTGCCTACCAAACGTTGCAAATAATTCTGAAATGAAAAAAAACTTGCTGATTATATATGTGATTTTCACAGTTTTATCTTGTAATAAGAATGCTGAAAATGAGAAGGTTTATGTGAAAGACATCGCTGGATTGAATGAAGCGATTCAAAGGGCAAAACCAGGCGATGACATTGTAATGGCCAATGGTGAATGGAATGATGTTGAAATCCGTTTTGTAGGATACGGTACTGAAGAACAACCAATCTCATTAAAGGCGGAGACAGCGGGAGAGGTTATCCTTAGTGGGAAATCTGATTTAAAATTAGGTGGTGACTATTTGGTGGTAGATGGGCTTAAATTTAGCAATGGTTCGTCTCCTTCCCGAGCGGTCATCGAATTCGCCATGGACAAAGATACCGTTGCCAACCATTCTAAAGTAACAAACTGTGTGATTGTCGACTATAACAAGGCGCAACGAAATGAGACCGATGTGTGGGTGCAATTAAAAGGGCGATATAATGAACTAGACCATTGTTATATCGCCGGGAAGTCTAACCGAGGCCCTACGGTTCGGGTGGATTTAGAAGGGAATAGGAGTATCAAGAACTATCATAAAATCACGAACAATTATTTTGGGCCACGACCACCCAAGGGCGGCCCCAGTGCTGAAACCATTCAGATTGGCAATAGCTATACGTCTATGGCACCAAGTTATACCCTAGTTGAAAACAATTTTTTTGATCGTTGTAACGGAGAGGTAGAAATCATTTCAAGTAAAACCAATTTCAATGAATTTCGTAACAATGTGTTTTACAAAAGTGAAGGTTCATTGGTAACGCGTCATGGCAATTATTGCACCATCGATGGAAATTATTTCATTGGGGATGAAAATTCGGAGCAAATTGGCGGTATCCGATTAATTGGTACTGGCCATTGGGTTACCAACAACTATTTCTACAACCTTAAAGGAAAAGTATTCCGCAGTCCCTTGGCGGTAATGAACGGTATTCATAAATCGCCGCTCAACAGATATATTCAAGTAACTGATGTGGTCGTGGCTCATAATTCTTGGATAAATTGCATCGAACCCTTACAATTTGGTGTGGGGTCTAATACAGATCAAAGAGATGTACTTCCTGCCTCAGAAATCAGGTCTGAAAGACCTATTAGAACTATAGTTGCCAATAATCTTATTTACAGTGAGAATAGAGACAAACAGCCCGTTGTTGCACATGATTCTTTAGACGGAATCCATTTTAAAAGCAATGTGATCAATAACCAAGATGTTGCATTTAAGCCACTTGAGGGTTTCATATCTAGCGACTTTTCAATTTCAAAGTTAGAAGAGTATATATATGTGCCAGCTACTAATTTATCGAGTATTGAACCGTATGCTGGTTTTGAATTTGACCAAATTAAACATGACGTATTTGGTAATTCGAGAAAAGAAAATAACTCAGTTGGCGCTATTTGTAGCGTGAACACCGGGAAACCAAACTTGATGGATGTTTCTGAATACGGTCCAGATTGGTATCACAAAAAGCCAAAAACTACCGAGACTAAAACACATCATGTTGGTTCAGTAGCCGAGCTAATCACTGCCGTGCAGCAAGCTAATGAAGGAGATATTATCAACTTGACTGCCGAAAACTATGAACTCAATTCATCGTTAAAGATTAATAAAAAATTAATCATACAATCAGATGGTCCAAAGAATACCACCATTGCGTATAAAGGTGCTGCTAAAACACCAGCTTTTGAAATGAACCCTAAAGGGCAACTTACTTTAAAAGACATACATCTAAAAGGAACTGAATCTCAATATGCCTTTGCCAGTCTGCAAAGAGATATGTCCAGTCTGTACAATTTACAGGTTGTTGGCGGTGAAATTTCAGATTTTGATCATGTTTTACTCGGCTATAAATATTCATTTTCAGAGTATATCAAGTTTACGAATACTAAGATTTTAAACTGTAGCAACGGATTGGTTTTAGCAGCCGAAAATGATGATAAAGGCGATTACAATGCTGAAAATGTATTTATTGCCAATTGCCAATTTGAGAATATCGAAAAAAACACCATCAATTACTACCGTGGCGGATATGACGAATCCACCGTAGGCGGAAATCTCGTGGTGAACAACAATATTTTTAAAAATTGCGGTGCAAAAGAGAACAATGGAACTTTAATCCATACCTACGGCATCATTAATGTAAACATTGCCAACAACAAATTTTTAAACAATAAGGTGAACCTGGTGGCCCGTTTATGGGGGGCTAAGAACAATTCGCATTCCAATAACGAAATCATAAATTCCGGCAATATTGTGGTCCAAGAAAATCTGCCCCTTAAGTTGATGTATTGATGGACAAATTCCGCTGGTCATAAATCCGTATTTACCGCGATAGCCGCATAAAGATTGAGTTAAAAGTATTGGGTAAAGACAATGATTTCTTTAACCAATAGTTTTTGCGCCCTAAAATCGTTGCGCTTAAAAAGCTTCTTATATGGCCATTGCGAAGCATTTCTTACTTCCCATGAATTTTAATCTACCTAAACATTAAACAAAGCTACCTATTATGCATTTTGATGAAAATTCGTCAATTCGAATGATTTTTTGATACCAAGTATCGGGAAATATTATCGAGAATCAGAATTTTAGCATTGCAACCTTGATCTCGATACTTTTTCTTCCAGAAAAAACTCGAACTGACGGTTTTACATCTAAAAAGCATTCAAAAGGCACAACGGGTTATCGATTGAAAAGTTTACGCTCCTGGTAGCCATTTATGATAAAGAGTTGGTAAATAATTTGCCCATACCATAAATAAGCGTATTTTTGGTAAACCAAACTGGTTAACCAATTTTAACTGATGTTACTACACTATCTTTTCACGCGCTTTACCATAGTTTGTAGTATTTTTTCATTGCCTTCTTTAGCGACTGGCCAAGAACATCCCAAGTTGATTCTCACCAAGACCGGTGTTGAAAAAATCAGGGCAGAATTAGGTAACATTCCCTTATTTGATAGCTCCTTAAAGACATTGAAAGAAGAAGTTGACGCTGAAATCGCCCTAGGCATAGACACCCCAATTCCTAAAGATTACTCAGGTGGGTATACGCACGTACGGCACAAAAAAAATTGGATTGTGCTTCAAAAGGCGGGCGTATTATATCAAATTCTTGATGATGAAAAATACGCTAAGTACGTAAAAGACATGCTAATGCAGTATGAAGAACTTTACAAGACATTACCGCTGCATCCTAAAACAAAATCTTACGCTAGAGGCAAATTATTTTGGCAGTGTTTAAATGATGCCAATTGGTTGGTATATGTTAGTCAGGCTTACGATTGCATTTATGATTATTTGACCAAAAAAGAACGCAAAAAATTAGAAAAGAATTTATTTAGACCTTTTGCGGATCATATATCCGTTGAAAGTCCGCAATTTTATCAGCGCGTCCACAACCACAGTACTTGGGGCAATGCCGCTGTCGGCATGATAGGTTTGGTCATGGATGATCAAGCGTTGATCGATCGGGCCATGTACGGCATTAAAGGAGTTAATCTGGATAAAACCGCAAAGGATGATGATGGTGGGTTTTTAAATAAAGATGGAAGAGCAGGTTTTTTAGCAAATATAGAAGCACCTTTTTCGCCTGATGGTTATTACAATGAGGGGCCTTATTATCAGCGATACGCCATGTATCCATTTTTGGTCTTTGCCACGGCCCTTAATAATGTAAGGCCTGAAACTAAGATTTTTGAATATAAAGATGGTGTCCTTTTAAAATCCATCAATGCCTTATTGAATCTAACTGATGCAAATGGCAATTTCTATCCCCTTAATGATGGTCAAAAAGGCATGTCTTTATATAACAATGCATTGGTTACCGCAGTAAATATTTCCTACCATTATGGTAGTCAGGACAAGGGATTATTGTCCATAGCAAAAGAACAGGGCCGTGTGCTTTTAGATGATTCTGGGGTAGCCGTTGCCATAGACCTTAGAGATGGCAAAGAACAACCTTTTGACAAAAAATCAATTAATTTGTCCGATGGTGCCAATGGGCAACAAGGGGGTGTCGGGATTTTGCGAAATGACGAACTCGAACTTGTTTTTAAATATACCTCCCAAGGTTCAAGTCATGGGCACTATGACAAACTTTCATTTTCCCTTTATGATGAATTAGGCGAAGTCCTACAAGATTATGGCTTGGCCCGTTTTGTCAATATTGAGCAAAAAGGCGGGGGCAATTACCTAAAAGAAAACAAGACTTGGGCCAAACAAACCGTGGCCCACAATACATTGGTTCAGAACGAAACTTCACACTTTTTGGGGAAGTATGAAATTGGAAGCCAGCATCATTCTGAGCTGTATTTTTTTGATAACCAGAATGATTCCCTACAAATCATCAGTGCTAAAGAGAAAAATGCGTATCCCGGAACAGAAATGCACAGAACCATGGCCCTTATTAAAGATGCCGATTTTGAAAAGCCTCTTGTTTTGGATATTCTGAAAATTATTTCGGAGAAGGAAAATCAATATGACTTACCTTTTTATTACTTCGGACAGCTCATCACAACAAATTTCGAGTTCACCACACCAAAAACACTAAAAACTTTAGGTGAAAAAAACGGGTATCAACATTTGTGGCTTGAGGCAGAGGGTAAGGCCAATGAAGGAAACACGCAATTCAGCTGGCTAAACAATCGTAGGTTTTATACCATCACAGCGGCAACAAACCCATCTGATGAAATACACTTGGTACGGATTGGGGCAAATGATCCTGAATTCAATCTACGAAGAGACGCCGGTTTCATGCTACGAAGAAAAAATGCCCAAAATACCACCTTTGTTGCAACTATGGAAGCACACGGTAGTTATAGTCCCGTTTCAGAATCTGCTGTTAACGCTTCTAGCAACATTGCCAGCTTGAAAGTGGTTTTAGATGCGGAAGACTATACGGCAATCACTATTTCCGGTAAATCAGGAGGTAATCGATTATTCATAATTGCCAATACCAATGCCTCAAAAGAAGCAAGACATCAACTAAAAATCAACGGAAAGGAATACACTTGGGTTGGCCCATATCATTACAATCAAATTAAATAGAAAGAAATCATATTATGAACAGATTTAGTGAAAAGTATATCATCGCAAAAGAATTGGAGTGGGAAAATTTAGGCGGCGGAGTTTCAAGAAAATTCTTGGGTTATGACAATCAAATCATGATGGTACGAGTGAAATTTGAAAAGGGAGCCTTAGGAGCGCCACATCAGCATTTTCATACCCAAGCAACGTATTGTGTATCAGGTAAGTTTGAATTTGAGATTGATGGCGTAAAGAAAATCGTTGAAGCAGGAGATGGCGTATATATTGGACCTAATTTAATGCACAGTGCGGTTTGCTTGGAAGAAGGGGAATTGATCGATACGTTTAGTCCAGTACGGGAAGATTTCTTAACTGGCGAGGGGCCGTCGTATTTTAGCGATAAATAGAAAATTCAACGCACACAAGACTTGTTTTCATCATTAGGCTGAAAAGGGGCTTAGTATTATTTTTTTAAAATAGGAAGCAACAAGATATAATTGGTAACCAATTCGCAGAAAGTTAGTCATTTTATGAGGTTAGAATTACTTACAAAATCAGAGAACCAAGAAACTCAAAATGAAATCATCTCTAAAATCAGGGATTTAATGAATTACAAGAATCTTGAACCTGGAGATAAACTACCCTCTGAACGTATGTTATCAGAGAAGTTTGGTGTGAGCAGAGGCAGTATAAGAGAGGCGATTCAAAAATTGGAATTTTATGGCCTTTTGAAATCGAAGCCCCAAAGCGGAACCTTCGTTGCCGATATTGGACAAATTGCCATGAACGGCATGATAGAAGATATCCTTAAACTTGAAGATCCTGATTTTAAGTCTTTGGTGGAAACCCGAATACTATTGGAATTAAAAGCCGTAAAACTAGCCTCTTTACGGCGTATCGAAGAAGATTTGGTAATGCTCCAAAAAGCTTTAGATGCCTACAAAGAAAAAGTTTTAAATGGCGAAGATGCGGTACAAGAAGATTTGCTTTTTCATTTGGCCATTGCCAAGGCCAGTGGTAACAGCACCATGAATACCTTTATGTTGATCATTACTCCTGAAATCATCACCAATTTTGAAAAATACCATGTTTGTGACAAAAATCTAGCACAAAAGGGGATTCAAGAACATCAAGAAATTTTCAACGCCATTAAAGAACGGAACCCTAAAATGGCAAGGGCTAAAATGAAAATACATTTTAAAACCTTGTACCAATACTGTTACAACATTTAAGGTACTGTCATTTAGAGTAAAATAAGAACTAGAAATTAAAGACCAACTAAAAATATGAAAACTAAGGGTTTACGATGGTGGGTAGTAGGGCTTGTTGCCTTGGCCGCTGTGATAAATTATATTGACCGGCAGGCTTTTGGTGCACTGTGGCCCGATATTGCAAAAGAGTTATTCCCCGATATGGATGCTGATGGTACCAAGGCCATTTATGGCACCATATCGGCAGTCTTTATCCTTTCCTATGCTGCTGGCCAAACGATATTCGGGAAAATATTCGACTGGGTCGGCACGCGTATAGGTTTTGCACTATCCATAGGTGTTTGGTCATTTGCCACCATGATTCATGCCATGGCGCAAGGGCTACTTAGTTTTTCGATTTTTAGGTCCATTCTCGGAATTGCAGAAGCAGGTAATTGGCCAGGCGCAGCCAAAGCCAATGCAGAATGGTTTCCTACAAAAGAAAGAGCTTTTGCCCAAGGAATATTTAATTCTGGTGCCGCTGTGGGTGGAATCGTAGCGTATCCTATTATCGGTTTGCTCTCGGTCTACTTATCGTGGCAATATATTTTTATCTGCGTAGGGCTCATCGGTTTTTTATGGTTGTTGCCATGGCTTTACATTGTAAAATCATCACCAGAAAAACATCCTTGGTTATCTGAAGATGAAAAAAATTACATCTTATCAGGGCAACAAAATCAAGATCTTGATGAAGACGGTAATTTTGATGACGGATACAACCCTTCAACAGGTAAATTACTTAAACATAAAGAAAGTTGGGGTGTGATTTTGGCTTCTGCCGCAATAGACCCTATATGGTGGTTATTCATAGTTTGGATTCCCCTATACCTCAATGAGGTTTTCGGTCTGGATGTCAAAGAAATTGCCTTTTCAGCTTGGGTGCCTTATGTTGGCGCCATGTTAGGAGCCTGGTTTGGTGGTATTCTGGCCCAAAATAGATTAAGTTCAGGATGGTCGGTCAATAAAACTAGAAAAATGGTGATTACTTTAGGGTGCGTCATTATGATACCTTGCTTCTTTTTACTAAAAGCACCCGGTTCTGCATTTAATGCAGTAATCATCATGGCTGTATTACTCTTCGGGTTTCAAACCGCAATTGGCAATGTTCAGACCCTTCCCAGTGATATGTTCAGTGGAAAGGTAGTGGGAACACTGTCGGGTTTCGCAGGAACTGCGGCAAAACTGGCTGCTTTTGGTTTAACCATTCTAGTACCAATGTTGACCACCGGGGGAAATTATACTTCAGCGTTTTTAATTGGTGGTGCATTAGCTATCATGGCTTTAATAGCGGTATGGCTGTTGTGCCCTAAAATTGAACCGCTGAAAGAACAGTAAAAGACTTTAAAATTAAATTTTATACGATTGAATATGAGCAATAAAGGAAAAATAGCTGTCGTTACGGGTGCCACAGGTGGCATTGGTTTCGAGGTAGCTAAAAGATTAGGTACAGAAGGTTACACTGTTGTTTTAAACGGTATTAATGATGAGGAGGGCGCCGAAAGGGTCAAAGAACTGACCGCTCAAGGTATAACGGCTGAATACCGAGGTTTTGATGTAACCAAGGAAGAAGCGGTAACATCAAACATTGTGGCCATAGGAGAAAAATATGGTAAAATTGATGTTTTGGTCAATAATGCGGGCGGACTTGGCGGTCGTTCACGATTTGAGGAAATGACCACTGATTTTTACAGGTTTGTCATGGCATTAAATTTAGATTCGGTCTTTTTTGCCTCTAGAGCAGCTATACCTTATTTAAAAAAAGGGGAACATCCATCAATCATAAACTATACCTCCAATGCTGGATGGACGGCTGGCGGACCGGGGGCTGGTATTTACGGTACCTCTAAAGCAGGAGTGCATGCCATAACCAGAGCTTTGGCCAAAGATTTGGCCGAGTACGGTATTAGAGCAAATGCAGTATCGCCTGGTACAATTGATACCGATTTCCACAAACAAATAAAAACCACCAAGCCAGAAGTATTTGCTTCTTGGGCCAATAATATCATGTTGGGTAGGTTGGGTCAACCAGAAGATGTAGCAGGTGTTATTGCCTTTTTAGCAAGTAAAGACGCATCTTTTATAACGGCTGAAACAATTCAAATTGGAGGTGGTCAAGCATTGGGCATCTAAGCTATTTGAAGCTTTCCGTTGAACAAATAAAATTCCCTAAATCGTTGCCATCGTGCTGATTTAGGGAATTTTTATACCATTTTTTAATGAAAAGCGTGGTTACATTGAGTACCTATGGGCGTATACCTTAACAAAGTTCCTTTGCCCAATGCATTGGGCAGGATGGTACATGATGATTTCCTATAAAAACACCCCTACATTTAAAATGATGGATACAACCCATAATTTGTAGTAAAAAGCCATGAAACTAGCCTCGGTAGATATTGGTTCAAATGCTATTCGGCTTCAGGTCATCAAGGTCTATGAAGACAATGACCTTGTCAGTTTTAAGAACCTTCAACTGCTACGATTTCCGTTGCGATTGGGTAAGGATGTATTTACGCATGGAGAAATTACGCCTGGCACCCAAGAACGGTTGATCACCCTTATGAGTGCGTTTAAGCATCTCATTGACCTTTACGAGGTGCAAGACTATTATGCGGTGGCAACCTCAGCGATGCGAGAGGCTTCCAACGGTGAACTGATTCAAAAACAAATCAAAGAAGAAGTTGGCTTAAACATCCATATCATCAACGGAAAAAAAGAAGCACGTATCTTGAACAAAGCGATAAGACCCACCTTATCGGAAAAAAAATATGTACACATTGATGTTGGTGGTGGTAGTACGGAAATTAACCTGCTCCATGGAAACGCCTTGGTCAAAAGCAAGTCGTTCAAAATAGGTTCGGTACGTACCTTATCGTCGAAAGAACGGGCAGCCACTTTTAAGACCATGGGCGCTTGGTTGCAAAGCACCCCTTTCCATAGACAAAAAAACATTGTGGGCATTGGCACCGGCGGCAACATCAATCGTTTGTTCAAATTGGCCAACAAGACCCACGGTTCTGCAATATCGTATGCCGAACTCAAAGCGTTACGCGCCTATGTCAAAGAATTTACACTAGAAGAACGCATGTCCATTCTTAAAATGAATCCGGACCGTGCCGATGTCATCATCCCAGCATCAGAGATTTATTTACGGGTGCTCAAAGAAATGGGCAGCGACCAAATTTTAGTGCCACGGGTGGGCTTAAAAGACGGATTGGTCTATGAACTTTACGAAAAGGCCACCGAAAAAAATCTAGATAACATTGAATACTTGGGTTACCTTTAATATGAGAAAAGGACAAACAAAATTGAATCGACCCCCTATAAAAAAAAGATATTTATTTTATTTTGGGCTTTTGCTCATAGGGTGCGCCCCTACCCCATCCCCTTTTAACGACCCCTTATTTGACCAAGAAAAAGAGCGCGTATTGGCATTGGCCGAAAAATATGCTAATGCCCAACCGATAACCGTTACCGCTGCTATAAGCGAAAGAAGTGCTGGTGGCATCCATGATTTTTATTCGGAAGGTGATTATTGGTGGCCAGATCCGGAAAATCCTAATGGGCCTTACATTCGTAAAGATGGGGTTACAAATCCCGATAATTTTACGGCCCATAGGTATGCCATGATAAGACTGAGCCAAATTTGTGGTGCATTGGCATCGGCCTACCTTGTAACAGGAAATACTGCCTATGCCAATCAATTAGTGCCGCATCTAAAGGCTTGGTTTATTGACCCGTCTACTAAAATGAACCCCCACTTAACCTATGCCCAAGCCATAAAAGGTAAGGTCACTGGCCGGGGCATTGGCATCATAGATACCATCCAACTATTGGATGTGGTCAAAGCCATTTTGGCCATTCAGAATTCCGGAGCGCTTACAGAAGAAGATATTGGGGATTTACGCAGTTGGTTTGCAGATTATCTTCATTGGATGGACACACATCCGTATGGCATTTCGGAACAGGCCAAAGACAACAACCATGGCGCCTGCTGGTTTTTACAGGCCGCAGTTTTCTCGGAATTTACTGGCAACCGAGAAATGATGACCTATGTGGAAGGTAAGTTCAAAGAAGTGCTACTGCCCTGCCAAATGGATGAAAATGGCAGCTTTCCTTTGGAGTTAAAGCGTACAAAACCATATGGATACTCGCTTTTTAACTTGGATATCATGTCTGGCATAGCCCAGGTCTTATCCAAAACTGACAGCACTATATTTAAGTATACTATAAACGGAAGAAGTATGGAAAAAGGAATGACCTTTCTATATCCCTATATAAAAAACAAAGAGCAATGGCCATATGGGCAAGATGTCCTTTTCTGGGAAGAGTGGCCCGTAAGACACCCCGCTTTGCTATTTTCCGGAAAAGCATTGAAACGCACCTCTTATCTTGAGTTATGGCAGCGCTTAAGTGCGGATTTTGACAGCCCCGAAGTCGTAAGAAATATGCCCATACGTTATCCCCTGCTATGGCTATAACCGCAGATGTTTGCACAAATATGTATCCGTAATGAAACTAAAAAATATTTTCTACCTCTTATGTACCAGTATCATTTTTGGATGCGTTTCCAAATCAGGGCACACGCTGTTGTTCGTAGGTAGTTTTACTGATGGCAAACCCGATGCTGGAATTCATGTGTATGCAATTAATACGGACACAGGGGAAACAACATTGCTCCACGAAGAAAAAAACACCATAAACCCGTCCTATTTAAAAATAGGAAACCATGGCCATTTTCTCTATTCCGTCCTAGAAAGTCAGTTGCCCACCCATGGCAAGGTAGCGGCTATTTCGGTGGACTCTCTATCGGGAAAATTAAAGCTACTGAACATGCAGGATTCGGGAGGTAGAAATCCAGCACATCTTTCTCTACACCCCAGTGGTAGATATTTGGTAAATTCCAATTACACGGATGCCGGAATCTCGGTATTCAACATCAATTCAGATGGAAGTTTGGGACCCCATCACCAACTGTTAGAATTTAAGGATAGTAGTGTTGTAAAAGGAAGACAGGATGCCGCCCATTTACATTCCACCAATTTTTCGCCTGATGGTCAGTTTTTATTCGGACAGGATTTAGGGGCCGATAAAATACGTGCATTTAAGGTAATTGATACAGATGCAGGTCCTTTACGATTACGGCCATCAAAAGAAATTTCCGTAAAACCAGGTAGCGGTCCTAGGCACTTTACCTTTCATCCCAATGGAACATTTGGATATGGGATTTCCGAGTTGAGCGGAAAAGTTACGGCCTACCAATATTCAGATGGTGATTTGGTGTTCCTGGAAGACTATCCCTCTTATGCAACAAATCAAGAAATCTATCGAGCGGCTGATATTCATATTTCTCCTGATGGAAAGTTTCTATACACCTCCAATCGCGGTCCCAAAGAAGACTCTATTGGCATCTTTTCCATTGATCAAAACAGCGGTAAATTAACTTTAGTGGGCCATGAACCCACCTATGGCAAACACCCCAGAAATTTTTGTTTGGACCCTTCTGGCCAGTATTTATTGGTGGCCAATCAGTTTAGTGATAACATCGTATTATTCAAACGCGATAGGGAAACAGGACTTTTGACCAAACTTTCGGAAGAAATTCAAATGGATAATCCTTCTAGTTTGCAGATGTATAAGTACCGAGTAGAATAAAATATCTTTCAGTAATCAATTTGATTGAAACTAAATCCGGATGGGTTGCCCTACCCTATTAGACTCATAAGCCTTTTCCATTATCACGATATTATTGAGGTAATCTGTTACATCGGTTTCAAATGGCTCACCGGAAATCAATTGTGCTATAAAGTGTTTTTGGGTGGCATACACACAATCCCCGGCAAAATTCTTGTCCTCAAAAGTATACGGATGCACGGTTTCTGACTGACCTAGAAGTTTAATGGTAATTGTACCATCCTCAAGAAGGTGAATAACCCCTTTATTGCCTTCAATTCTGACCTCGCCAAAGGTCAATCTTGGATTTGCACAGGTACTTTCATGATAACGACCCGCATCTATAACTGCAGTACCACCATTTGAAAAATCGCATAATACAATAGCCGTGTCTTCCCCTTTAATATTCTTGTTAAAGCGTTTCAATTTGGCAAATACCTGATGGATTTCCCCTCCAAAATAACGCAGCACGTCAATAAGATGTACTCCTGTTTCGTACATCAAAAGTTGCTTCATCACCCTGAAATAGGGTTGACGGTTCATATAGGCATCTTCTTGCCAACCGTCACCCATACGCATACGCCATTGTAGTGCAAGCAATTGATCGCCGATTATATTTTGGTTCAGTAATTTTTTGATTTCCCGATGCCAGGGTTGAAATCGGAAATTTTCATGCACCATGATGCGTACGCCATGTTTGCTAGTCAATGCTGCAATTTTTTCTGCTTCCCCAAGGGTTGGCGCCAGTGGCTTTTGGCAAATACTATGCACCCCCTTCTGGGCCGCCAATCTGCAGAACTCCAAATGGGTTTCTGGTGGGGTGATAATGTCAATGAAATCAGGCTTTTCTTGCTCTAGCATTTCATTAACATCGATGTAGGCATTTGACACACCGTAGTTCGCTGCGAAGGCTTTTGTCCGCTCTAAATCCCTGCCGCAAATGGCAGTTAATTCTACCTCATCCAACCTTGACCAAGCTTCATACTGAAACCTGCTAAAGTACCCTATGCCTACAGCAACTGCTCTTAGTTTTTTCATTTAATATTCAGTAAAGTGATATTGGGGCCGCATTTTGGACCACAAGAAAATCGCAATAATATTCAAAATGGCTCCGACAATAAAAAAGAGTGTTGTGGCCCCAGTCCAATCCAAAAGATACGGAAATAAAAGTGCTGTGATAAAGGCACCTATATTTCCCGCCATATTCATGGTACCGGAAATGGCACCTGCATTTTTCTTTCCAATATCCACACAAAAGGCCCACGAGGGCGGCAAGGTCATATCGGCCCCGAAAATGGCGATGCTCAATAATAGAATGGCACCCATGGCACTGTCCATAAAAATACTGCCCACCAGACCGATGGCTGCCAGTGCAAAACCTAGAGCGGCAGGTAACCTTCGAGACCTGTCCCAGTCCCCTTTTTTGAAAATACGGTCAATCAACCAGCCGGCGAACCAATTTCCGAATGCCCCAAATATCAAAGGAACCGCAGTGTACAATCCCGCCTCTACCGTTTCTAGACCGTATTCTTTTTTGATATGGGGAAACAACCAGGTCAATGCAAAAAAGAAGGTAAAGTTACTACAGAAGTACTGCCCCATGGCGAGCCACATGTTCTTCGATTTTGAAAGCTGGCGAAAACTGATTTTCTCTTTTGCCAAGGATACTTTTTTGTCCTGTCTGTTGGAAAGAATAAATGCCTTCTCCGCCTCAGAGATGCTTTTATGGTCCTCTGGTCTATCCCTGAACAAGAGATACCATCCAGCGGCCCAGACCACCCCAATGCCACCTAATATAAGGAAGGTAGCCCTCCAACCTAAATCCTCTATCATCCAGGCCACAAGCGGAAGTGCAAACGCAGCTCCCAATCGTGAACCTGAAAAGTTGATACCAGTGACCACACCCCTTTCCTTTAACGGAAACCAATTGTAAATGGCCCTGGACATTCCCGGGAATGCCCCCGCTTCACCAGATCCAAAAAGAAAACGAACCACCAAGAGGGAACTAAAATTCCAAGCGACTGCCGTAAGTGCAGTGAACGCAGACCAAATGGTGACGATGCCTGCCAATATTTTACGTGGCCCATATCTGTCGGCCATCAGCCCGGATGGTGTCTGGAAGAATGCATAGCCCAATGAAAACGCGGCCAAGACCCAACCCATTTGCTTATCACTGAGGTCCAAACTAGACGAAATGGGCTCTTTGGCCACCGAAATACAGATGCGGTCTATGTAGAGTAATAGCGCCAGCAAAAAAGTACCGGCCACCATAAAATATCGTTTTGGAAAATAATTCTCTGAGCTCATTCCAGTTTTTTTAATGCGTTGTACAAATCTGCTGTTGCGCCCACATTTCCGGGAAAAACGATGTAAGGAATAGCAGGAAACTTAGCTTCTTTATCTGCCTGCCAAACCGGTACGCCTTTAACAAGTTGCCCCAGAACAGTGGCCCTTTGTATTTTTAAAGACTTCACTGCTACATCACTGGAGGTTATGCCTCCTTTGGCCAAAATAAACTTAGGTTGTACGGTGACCATCCCCACAAGAGTGGTCAACGCCCCGGATACTAGATTGACGATTTGTAGACTTTCTTGAGTGCTGCGACCTTCTTTCACCTTTCGGCTGGTGTAGAGTACCACATTGCTTCCATTGCGTAGTAATCCATCAATTACCGCTGCCTTTTTCAGGAGGGTCTGTTGCAGATTGTCATCCTCAAAAATGGAGTCGACATCCAATTCCATGTATTCAGCGGAATACTTATCTTTTAAAATCTTCAATTGTGCGGTGGTCTTGGGTACATAAGAACCGATTACGACTAAAGCACCAGTTTGATGCAAGCTCTGAAAAGCCTCCTTTTCCAATAGCGGTGCAGGTCTTTGTCCACTAATGGCATTGACAAAGGAAGCAGCGGTGCGGTATACTAAATTTTCTCCCGAATTCAGTGCTGCCAGTGCAAAAGCTTCCAAATCGGCATGTGATGTGGCATTCACCACTGTGCAGTGGCTTTTGAATTCGTCAATTGTTCCATTTGTTCGCAACGCTTCAATTGGAACCGTACTAATACCATCAGGATGCAATCCATCCGCATATTTTTCCAATACATAATCACGCAGGTTGGAATGGGTATATCCAAAAGAATTGTCCTTTGCAAAAGGAGTATCGGCCGCTGGAATAAATTCATCGCCTTCCCGAACATAGTGCACATCTTTATAGGTGTACCTGCCACCTTCAAAAAAAGCCGGGATAAAAACATGTTTGGCTTCTTTCATTCCCAAGGCTTTTGCCAAAGTTTCCACTTCGCCAGGATAATGGCCCCGCAGTGTGGAATCGCTCCGACTGATAACAATTAGCTTTTTATCGTGCTTATCGGCCAATAGTTTCAATCGACGGCCCAAGGTTTCTGCCAAATCTTCGGCTTCCTTCTTTTGCAGTGCTCTGGAATTGGTCAGCACAAAGAAAACTGGACTTTGCATCAATTCCTTTTCCAGCGTTTGCTCGGACCAGTTGGTAACCACAGGAATGTTTTGCACCGTTTGGGTGCCAGTGGGGTCATCATCCAAAATGACGATGCTATGCGGATACTTTTCCAAATAGTCACGCACCTCGCTTTGATGGCCTTTTAATAGGGCCCCTTCAGCTATCGACTGTAAAATTTCATCGTTCATAGTTCTATTCCAAAGCCAATACCCTGGCCGGTGCACCATCACCCCGTAAAATCTTTAACGGTGTAGCTATTAAGGTTACTTGTGACTTGCTTAATTGGTCCAAATTGGTAAGGCCCTCCACAATCAAAATATCATTTTTCATGAGGATAGTGTGGATTTCGGTCACTTCATCAATATTATTCACATCAGCTACGGATGGAGGTTCCACGCCCAAGAGGCCTACCCCTTTTTCGCCCAACCATAAAGCCAACTCTTTGCTGATTCTGGGCAATTCGTCACGATAACCTTTGGTCCCTACTTTCTTGCTCCACCCGGTCTGCAAAATGACACTTTCACCCTTCTGAATGGTAGCTGCGATGGGTGCCATATCGGCCACGGTGATTAATCCGCTAGGACCAATATGGGACAAATCCACCACCCAAGCTTTGGAAATAAACCGCGCAACCGGAATTTCATCAATACTTTGGGAGTTGACCTCAAAATGCAAAGGGGCATCCATATGGGTGCCAACATGGGAATACAATTCCAGCGTACTGGCGTTCCATCCATCTTTGGCCAAATTCCGGGCCTCGGTGATGGACACCCCGTTCATCTCATTGGTCAAGGTCAGTGTTAAATCAATGATTTTTTTGTCCCCAAAGCCTTCCATAAAAACTAACTATTGATGAAGGAACTGATGCGTTCTGCAATTTCAGATGTAGACGCGTTGCCTTTTAAATCCTTGGTCAAATCGCCCCCTGTCGTGGCATGTTCTATGGCTTCAACGATATTATCCGCAGCGGCTTTTTCTCCCAAATGCTCCAACATAATAGCTGCCGACCAAATTTGGCCGATAGGGTTGGCAATGTTCTGTCCTGCAATGTCAGGAGCTGAACCATGAATGGGCTCAAACATGGACGGAAAGTCTTTTTCTGGATTGATGTTTCCGCTTCCGCCAAGGCCCAAACTGCCCATGATGGCACCTCCCAAATCAGAAAGGATATCCCCAATCATATTTGTGGTCACAATCACATCAAAAACCTCAGGTTTCAACACAAAACTGGCCGAAGCATTATCTACATACATTTTACTGTATTCCACATCTGGGTATTGGTCCGCCACCTCTTGCATCACCTTGTCCCAAAAGCCAAGGCTATAAATTAAGGTGTTGGATTTGGTAACGTTGGTCACTTTTTTACCTCGGGTACGTGCCAATTTAAAGGCATAATGTGCAATGCGCTCCACGCCTAAACGTGTAACCATACTGGTATCTACAGCACAGCCGTTGGGCGTATCGGGATAGAAGATTTTACCGTTTTGTACAAATTCTCCTTCGTTATTTTCCCTTAGGATGATAAAATCGATATCGGCTTTGGTTTTATCACGTAGCGGACTTTGCACTCCTGAGAATAATTTTACCGGGCGATAGTTGACATACTGATGCAACTCCGTACGGACTTTAAATGTATAGTCTCTGGCTGGAAGGGTATCGTCTACCTCAGGAAGACCGACGGCACCAAAATAGATAGCGTCAAATTTTTTAAGGGTCTCGATACCGTTTTCCGGCATGAACTCGCCGTGCTTTACGTAATGTCCGGCACCCCAAGAAAAGTCTTCGGTCTCTACCTCAAAATTGTACTTTTTGGCAACCTCCTTAATAATGGAAACCCCTGCTGGCACTATTTCGTTACCGATGCCATCTCCATTGACCACTGCTATTTTATATGTTTTACTCATGCTTTGATTTTCTTATTTGTATTAATTGTGATTAATTTTCCTGTTTATTCTGATTGTATTTTAACTTTTAAAAACGGTGTAATCCTCTTTCTTTAGTACGTTTTGTAGACTATCGGGAACTCTCAAAGTTTCCCGGTCCTTGTCCAAATCAAATCGTTTTGTCTTTATCAATGGCATCCCCGAGTGTTCTGAAAGGATATCGTCTTGGGTTTCCATCCATTTTAGTAAATCTTGGGAGAGTCTTTGTTTTTCTGTTTGAAACTTGGGATTCTTCGCCAAATTATTGGTTTCAAATGGGTCGTTCTGAATATCATAGAGTTCTTCAAACGGACTATCCTTAAATTTTTTGGCCCCAATCTCAATAAAGGCATTCACATATGGATTATCCGTGAAGTTCTGCTCCATCACTTCGACCGAATTAAAGTTTCTGATGTATTTGTACTTTTTGTCGCGAATCATTCGAGCAGGAAAAATCGCAGCGGACAAAATCCCTTGATTGGTCTGCACCCCGTACACGCACTCATGGATTTCTTCTTGACTTCCCTTTAAAATTGGCAGAAAACTTTTTCCGTCAAAATCAGTTTTGGATGTTGCACCAGCAATCTCCATAAGCGTGGGCAATACATCCGTATAATGAACCAAGGCTTTTGAACGCGTTCCAGATTTGATGACACCAGGCCACCTAGCAATAAAGGGAACCTTTAGGCCACGGTCATAGACGGTAAACTTTCCAGAAACGCCATGGTCGGCACTATAAATAAATAAGGTATCGTCGCTCAGGTGTTCATCTACTTGCTCCAGCACAAACTCCAATTGCGTATTGTCTTCCGCTATGCTTCGGTAGTAGCCAGACCTCTTTTTTCTGTAGGCTTCATCTGTTTTTTTGGCTTCATCGAAAGGATAAAATTGGAGGTCTTCAGCATTCTTCGGTGGTACATCAAAATATTTCCCGTGGGGAAACATTGATGCAATGAACATACAAAAGGGCTTCTTAGCGTTTGCCATGTAGGAAGCTATACTATCCATAGGAATATAATCGCGCGGACTTCCTTCTTTTTCAACGGGTTTCCATTCTTTGTCCCATTGATAAACACTGGATGGTTTTACGTGACTTTTTCCTGCAAGCACCACATCAAAACCCAACGCCCCCAAATAACTGGTCACACTTTCAATAGCATCGTAAGTAGAAGTATGGTTGACAAAGCACCCGTTTCTAAGCGGATATTTACCCGTGAACAATTGCGAACGGCTAGGGGCGCAAATGGCTTGGCCCGTAAACGCATTTTCAAAGAGCATCCCCTCCTGTGCCAATTTATCGACTGCTGGGGTGTGTACCTTATCGTTGCCATAACAACCGTAATCATACACATCTTGGTCATCGGCCAAATAGAAAACAATATTGGGTAGTTCTTTAGGGACATCAATAGCCTCGGTTTTCTCGGCAGTCTCTTGATTTTTCTTCTGATGCTGACAACTTGATATGAATATGAATAATGAAATCAACACCGCGCATCGACACGAAATACAGAAAAGACTCTTTATATGTTCAATCTCGCTAGTCATGTGCTATTCGACCTCCTTGTAAAATTCATCACCCCATTTTTCCCTTAACTCTTTTGAAAGTTGTTTTACCGTAGCCTTATGGGAAGCCTGTTCCGCAAGGTTCTCCAATTCCCACGGGTCAGTACTATGGTCAAACAGCATTCGTTCTTGGATTTCTCCCTTTTCATTAAGCCATTCCGTGTAGAACAAATCGCCCTTTATCAAGGCGACGGCATCTTTAAATTTGGACACGGCATAATCCTTATCGGAACGCTTTCCTTCCAGTATTGGCTTCAGACTAATCCCATCTAAATGTTTTGGTTTTTCAATCTTGGTCAAGTCACATAAAGTGGGATAGATATCGATAAACTCGGCAATGTCCTTACTATGCTGACCCTCGGTTTTACCCGGAACTTTTAAGAATAGTGGTGTCCTGAGCGAGGATTCAAACGTGCTGTGCTTGCACCAAATTTTATGGTTGCCCAAGTTCCAGCCATGGTCGCCCCAAAGAACGACGATGGTATTTTCGGAAAGACCGAGCCTATCAAGTTCTTGTAATACACGACCAATCTGCGCATCCACATAACTCACAGCGGCATAATAGCCATGAATGAGGGTTTTTGCCTGTTCTTCATCCACATCGCCCTCTTTCCTTTTGGGGATATCTTGATATTGTCTTAGTTCGCCATAACTATGAAACGCTTTTGAAGGTGTGGATTCAGGTTGGCTAAAATTTTTGGGCAATTGGATGTCGTTGCTATCGTATAAATCCCAGTACTTTTTAGGTGCTGTAAAGGGCAAATGGGGTTTCATAAAGCCTACTGCCAAAAAGAAGGGTTGATTGCTTTTGCTCAGCTCATTGATATCGGCGATGGCCTTGTTGGCAATTTTGCCATCGGCATAAGCCGTATCCAATACGTCTGCCATTTCATAGGCCGGCCCGTTGTCCCCTTTTTGATTGTACTTGATGTTTTTAGGTAGGACATAGCCCCTATTTTCAAAGCCCGGATGCCAAATGTAATCCCATGCCTTTTTGTCGTCATTCCTATTATGGTAAACTTTACCGATAGATACCGTTTTGTAGCCCGATTTTTTAAAAGTATAGGGGAGCGAAGGAACCGAAGAGGCTTCCTCATCTTTGCGGGTTTTATAGTCTATAAAGCGATTCCAAGTAGGCCGAAGCCCTGTCATAATACTCGCCCTTGAGGCACCACAGACTGGAATATTGCAATACGCCCGCTCAAATACCATGCTTTCTGCCCCCAATTTATCCAAATTGGGAGATTGAATGTGGTTGGCCCCGTACACATTCAATTCCGGTCTAAGGTCATCAACGGCTATAAAAAGTATATTGGGTTTTTGTTCGGTATTCGCGTTTTGGGAAACTGCGATAACCGCCAAAAATAGCAGTGGAATCAGTGGTATCCATCGCTTCGCATCGAATTCATTTCCTATGGATTTCTTAAACCGATTGTTCATTTTCAAGTTTACAACTATAAAACTGCAGAACCGTCCTGCTCTTTCAGGCAAGCCCAAGCTTAGCGCACGGAAATGGTACAGACCACCTTCTCGATGGCTCCGGTAAAGTCAATGGTAATGGGTATGGCTTCCATACCGGGCACCATATTGAATATCCTATTTCTTTTGGTCTTTTTTATGCTCATTGGAGCGTTGGCTGAAACAACGACAGTGCCCCCTTCTTTTTCTATCTCTATTTGTTCCTCCGAAACTTGGGTCACTTTTTCATGGTTTGGGGATATTAAGGGAAGCACCAACGAGACAAGGGCCATTTCCTCATTCCAACTGGTACTCATGGTGCTGATTTTCATGGTCTCCTTTTCAAAGCTATAGGTAAGATAGAATTGGGCATCAGCTAGTTTTTTTTGTTCTTTATTGGTGAGCTGTGTTTTTACGCTGACAACTGACTTTCCTGGGGCATCACTTGCCAAAACGTCGGCTTTTAGGTCATACAAATTGGTATACCATTGGTCTTTTTTAAATACTTCCATTCTGGGGGTCAATGCAAAGTCTTCACCATTGGGTTGCGGTTGTTGGTTGTAGGGTTCCACCAAAAGGTATTCTGCCATACTCGCCGTAAACAAAGGCCCTACTTTTTCGTGCCAAAGCACGGCAAGGGAACCTCCTGTAGCGGCCTGTGACAAGGGTTTTTTAAAGACCACATCATTGGCCGAAACCGTGCCCCGCCATGGACCAGTGGACACCAACCAAACCGCAAGGTCCTCAAAATGCTTGATGCCATATTCCAAACTACGGGGTACTGGTTTCGATTTGGTGATTTCTGGAAGTTGCTCACTATTGTCCAATACAAAGGCAAGCGATTTGGCGTGGGCAAACGTATGATGTAAACATGGCAGAACACCGTGTTTTTCATAGTGCAGGCCACCTGCCAAAAGCCCGTCGACCGTACAACGTTGCAATAGTTCCGTACTTAAATACGCTGCCGTTCCAAAGGCCTCATTTCTATCTGCCATCAGCGAAAAAGCGGGTTGGCAACCATCTGTGGTCCTGCTGCCCCAATAACTCCACTTGTTCTGTCGTGTACCCCAACTATTGTCCCAAGCGCCATCGGGCAACATAAACTCTAAATGGCTTTCCATCGATTTTTCCACCAGTGCCAAAAGTTCATCATCTTTCACCGCCACTGCATACAGGGCTATGCCGTTGAGGGTCTCTTCCACATTGTATCCTAAATCAACAGGAAGCAGGCCCTTTTCGCTGGGTTCAGTAGCTGGTTTGTTCTCTCCAAAAATAATATGGTTGGGCTGCGTAAGTCGACTGGGAAATTCATCTGCCAATTGCCTAGCGTGTGCTTTGTAGGCCTCATTATCAAATAGTTCCCCCCAAAGATGCAATCCGTATACGGCGGTGATGGGATAGTTGGTATGGCTGTAATCGATATTAAAATTTTTATGTACAAACTCAGCGGCCTTTTTTAAGCGCTCCGTCCACTCCACTTTAATTTCTTCGGGTAAAATATGGCCATGGTGATGTAAGGCCTCCCCTAAGGCAATGGCTCCAAAAACCGTGATGCCCGCCCACGTCTTAGGATTGGGAACCACCGTCCAACTACCATCCGGTTTTGATACGTTTTTAGACCACTCCATTACGTTGATTGCGGCATCTACATATTTTTGCTCGCCGGTGGTATCTGCCATGTACAAAAACGGATACACCGCATCCATACATCTACCATGTATCCTGTTGCAGGCATCACAAAACAAGGCACCGTGCAATGTTGGATCTTCAGGTTTATCTATTTGGGTAGCCAGCATAGCATCACACCATTCTGCCAATAATTCAGCGGATAATGCTTCAAAAGATGAAGTTTCCGGTTCGGCAGTATCCGTTGGGTTTTTATTCTCCTTGCAGGCGTGCATGGGGACTAAAAGGCCCATACTGGCCAAAACGGAAAGTTGGGTAAAACTTCTTCTTCGCATGCGGTAATTGTTCGTTCTTAATTCAATTGCCTCAATGATAAAAAGTAATGCGTAGATTCATATCCTGTACCGTACTGTTTTGTGATAATTGGCAAATGCAACGCCTTAGGTACAATTATTGATGGTTGAATTTAAGTATACTTTTGAAATGAAGTAAAAAACCAATGGGTTCATGAAGCGTGTAATTGCTTTAGTAATAGGGTTGGCCCTATCAATTTTCACCACTGCCGTGGCGCAGCAAAATGATGCGGATAACCCCCCCATTGCGGAAAGATTAAAGCATTACATCACCCATAAAGGCCCAGAAAAGACCTATATACATTCGGATAAGGATACCTATGTGACCGGGGAAACCATTTGGTACAAGATTTATATGTTAGATGGAGTAAGCCATAGCATTAGCGATAAAAGCAAAGTGGTGTATTTGGAATTGCTCAATGAAAGAGATAGTCTTATTGCGAAACAGAAATTATTTGTTGACGGTTTGGGAGCGCACGGAAATCTGGATATTCCCCAAACCATATCAGAGGGCGGCTATACGCTACGTGCCTACACTGCTTATATGTTGAATGAACCAGAACCCTTGGCTTTTTCAAAAACAATTACCATTTGGAACCTAAAAAATGAACGCGATCAGACTCCCAAACAGGCCGTACGGGTGGATACCACGAACATAAATATCAGATTTTTCCCGGAGGGAGGGAATTTGGTCAGTGGACTCCAAAATACCATGGGTGTAAAAATTACGGATAAGACCGGCAAAGGCCTCGCTTTTTCCGGTAGGATTGTGGACCAAGCCGGTGCGGTTAGCCAACAATTTGAAACCTATGAATTTGGACTGGGCAAGTTCACCTATGAACCTGAATCCGGGAAGCGCTATTTTGCCATTTTGGATGGAAAAACCCCAAAAAAGTACCCGTTGCCGAGTCCCATGTCAAAAGGGTACGTTCTTCATGTTCGAAATACCAAAGAACATATCACAATCAGGGTGGAAAGTAATCTAACTAGCGGATTACAAAATACGCTGCTCATTGGTCATATCAGGGGACGTATCTTCCTAAACCATATGGAATCCTCCAATGACAACAACTTTAGTGTAAAAATCAATACCACCACTTTGGAAGATGGAGTGGCCCACTTTACCTTGTTTACCGCCACGGGCGAACCGGTATGCGAACGCTTAAGTTTTATAGATAATCCTAATAATGACAACCTATTGGACATCCGAAGTGTTCTACCATCTTACAAAAAAAGGGAACGGGTAGACCTCACCTTGGATATGGCATCTGTTGGAAAAATAGAAAACTTCGCCAGCTTTTCCGTAGCCGTGGTCAACCAAACCAGACTGCGGTCATCCCAAAAAGAATCCATAAAAAGTTGGTTGTTGCTCAATTCAGATTTGGGCGGCACCGTTCCCGATGCCCACTTCTTTTTTGCAAAAAGAAATACCAAAAGAAAATACCTGTTGGATGCCCTAATGCTCACCCATGGGTGGCGGCGCTTTGTCTGGAAAGAACTTTCGGATAGCACCAAATCCCAAACGCAACGTTTTGAACCAGAAAAAGGAATTGTAATCAAGGGGCGCACCACAGCCTTTAAAAACCAATATCAATTGCGACCGGCGTTTGTTAGTTTCAATATTTTGGGAAAAAACCTTTTTCGTGAAAAGAAGGCAACCGATAATAAGGGAAACTTCACTTTTGGCCCCTACATATTTCAAGACACCATAAAAGGCATGATACAGAGCGAGCCTATGACGGTTTCTGAGCGCGAGGCAGAAAATCAATTTAAAATATTCGTTGAAGACGGTTCCCCGGCAATTGAAGTAAGTGACATCGCCCACAAAAATCAGGAAGCCATTGTACCAGACCAACCAAAAAAATATGTGGAGCAGGCCGCCAAAAAAAGACAGCTAGATATGGAGCTCAATGCTGGCACCATTACACTTGAAGGGGTAACCGTAGAAGCTAGAAAACGGACAAAACGGGCAGAGGTTGAAAAAAGGTTAAAGGGCCTAACCCGCTATCAGCTGCCCAACCAACGTATTTACACTGATTCCATTTTTGGCAAAGGAGCCTTGCAGCCCGCAGATTTATTGTTGAATATTCCAGGGGCGCGGGCAGCGCGGGATGGATTGAGCATACGTGGTGGCGGACCGCCCATGTATTTATTGGATGGCTTCCAAGTGGAACGTGGCGACCTTGCCCAAATCAACCCTAACGAAATTGCCGTCATCGATATTCTTAAAGATGGAAATGCAGCAGGCTTTGGCTCCGGGCTTTTTGGCAATGCCGGGAATGGGGTCATTGCCATTTACACAAAATCGGCTTTGGGCATATCATCCGACCAAAACCGGTATTTCCCCAACATTGCTAATTTTATCGTGCAGGGGTTTTACAAAACGAGGGAATTTTATAGTCCAGATTATGAAGTTCAGACGGCCTCGCACCAAAAAGAGGACTACCGGAGTACCTTATTTTGGGAACCTAATGCAATTGTCGATAAAAAAGGGTTTACCAACCTTAAATTTTACACCGGTGATGTATCCGGTCTGTATTCCATTATGGTTGAGGGCATCACGGCAGAAGGTATTCCTGTGCGGGAAATAAAATCCTTTGAGGTAACGGATGATTCGGAAAAGTAAGGCATTCCAAATTCATCATTCCATAAAAAAAACTTCGCTTAGCGGTTTGGAAACTGGGGAATTGTCTGGATGGGTTTCCATAATATCCGCCATAAAGGCCCACCATTTTTGAACAATTGGATGATCTGACAAATCTTGGGAACCCCCATCGCCAGAAACTTTTTGAAAAGCAAAGAGGGTATTGGTCTCTTGGTCAAAGAAAATGGAATATTCACTGACCCCGGCATCTTTTAGAAGTTTCTTCAACTCTGGCCAAAGCTGGTTGTGGCGTTCCGTGTAGGCTTTTATTTGGCCTGGATTCAATTTCATTTTAAAAGCGAGCCTTTTCATAAGAACATTGGTTTTAGATGGATGGTATTTGCATTAACCCAGAACAACATTACTTGAAGACCTCATCCGTATTTGAAAAAGACTTAAATTCCAGCGGATTACCGCTGTAATCAAAAACAAACATGGTCATTTGTTCCCCTGTTTTGCCCTTGTATCTAGTTTGTGGCTTAATCACAAATTCAATACCTGCATTTTCCAATCGTTCTTGAACCTCTGCAAAGACTGATTTCTCTAAAAGACAGCCAAAATGTGGAATTGGAACGCTAATCCCATCAACCTTGCCACAATAATCCAATTTGGGAAAATCCGTACTCACGTGGGCAGATAGTTGATTATCAAAAAAGTTGAAATCGATCCAATTTTCCGTGGACCGTCCTTCTTCACACCCTAGAATATCCACATAAAATTTTCGGGTAGAGGGAATGTCCTTGATTTTAAATGCATAATGAAATGATGCCATAAGCTATTCAAAGATTGTTTTTAGGAAATTATATCTGTTCGGAATATTGGTCCTGACCCAAGCCTCCGTATCTGGGGCTAATCTGCCCGGATGTTTTACCATGGTATACACAAACAACGCGGTCTCTGCCATATCTTCCTTATCCGCATTTTCCATGGCATATTGGGTAATAAAGGTTCCATCCCTTTGTTGGGCGTCTCTCCACTCGGCACGCTGTAAATGCACTGCATCCAAGGTGGCATGGACACTTTCATGGAAAACGGTCTCCTCAAGATCCTTATTGGAAATACGGACATCAATATTCTCGGAGTAGACCACAAAAAAATTGGACTCTGACTCTGCAAAGGCCCCTGCATCCCCTTTATGCAAAACTACATGAGACAATTTATTTAGCATAAACGGGGGCAGTTTACCTAACCTATTTACGATTTTATCCGCATTTTCCTTGGCTACGTTCTCATTGCCAAAACTACTGTGTGCCCAGATTTCAACCGTAACACCCGCTGAAAAGTTAGCTTTAAAAACAAAGGCGGCGGTATCAAAAAGCTGATCGTTTCTGCTATCGGGCATTTCTTTCTCTGCTTGGCCTTCATAGGTAATGGATAAAAAACTATCCGAATCACCAGACCTAATAAAATCTATTTCCGTAGAAACAATGGAATTGGTAAAAAGGGGATCGCTGTTTTGTGCGCTAGAACCATTCCCATCTTCATCCACAGTTCCTTCTGGCCCACGGGGCTCCATTTCAATAAGATTGTCTTCAGTGGCCTTGGAGGAGCAAGCAATGGCAAGAGAAAGGGCTAAAAAAAATATAAATCTCATCATGATTTTTGGCATACGTTGGTAGGTAGGGTGATGCTGTTTTATTAAAATTTACGCTTCTTTCGTTTTCGCATCCGATTGGCTTGCTTGTCCCCCTTAAATTTTTCTTTGTTGGGGTTCCATTGCAGGGGCCGATTAAGTTCATAGGCGATATTTGCAATATGACAAAGACTGGCCGAACGATGGCCAATTTCAACGTCACAAATGGGCTGCTGTCTGGTTTTGATGGCGTCCAACCAATTTTGATAGTGGTTCCCTTGGTCCTTAAATAGTTCTTTGGTATCTCCCCCATTAGGCATTAAAATTGAACTCGGTGTGGTTTCAAGAAAGCTTCGGCTTACATCAAGACTACCATCGGTACCGATAAATCGAACCGCCCAGCCACGACCAAAATCCTCATGCACCAGTTCAATTCCGTTTTCATAAAACATGCGCAGACCCCTGGTTGCCTTTGGGTCTTTGGGAGGTATAAAAGAGACAGGGCCGGTACGGTCCATGCCCAAGCACCACTGGGCGATATCAAACATATGGGTGCCCCAATCCGCCAATCTACCTCCGCCAATTTCTTTAAAATCGCGCCATGCGGGATAATTTTTTACCACTTCCGGGGCAATGGTATCGTGATAAGTGATGAGCGGGGCGGGGCCGCACCACAGGTTCCAATCTACCCCTTTTGGGGTTTCTTGAAATGGAAGGTCGTAGGTGCGATAGGGATCGCCGACATTAACGAGTACTTTTTTGATTTCACCCAGCTTGCCAGACTTTACAATTTCATTTGCCTTGATAAATTTGGCCCAAGAGCGCTGCATACTGCCCACCTGCAACACGCGATCGTACTTGGTAAGCGCATCTACCATGTCCCTACCGTCCTTTATGGTATTGGTCATAGGCTTCTCACAAAATACATCTTTTCCAGATTTCATGGCATCAATGGCCTGTTGGGCATGCCAATGATCTGGGGTGGCAATAACAACCGCATCCAACCCATCCTGCTCCAGAAGTTCCTGGTAGTGCAAATAGGTCCTAATTCCGTTATACCCGGCAACTCCCCTTTTTTCTGCATAATAGCCCTCTACCAATTGTTTGAACCACCTTCTTTTTGATGTCCAGACCTCTGCCCCTGCCACAATCTGTGCTTGGGTATTGGTCATAAACTTATTGGCCAAAATACCCCCTTGTTTGCCTAGCCCTATGTACCCCAAATTTATTTTATCACTGGGGGCAATAAACCCTTTACCTAAAACATGCCTTGGAACTATGGTAATTAAACCTGCGGCAAGGGCGGTTGTTTTTAAAAAACTTCTACGGGAATTGGTACGGTCCCTTATTGGTGCTTTATCGTTTGATTTTTTCATGCGCTAGTTTCTACTTCTTAGGTGGACTTAAAGTTAATTGATTTTAAAGGAAACAAGGATATAGGAGTTGCCGTACATCATCCGTCCGTTCCAGTCCGGAAGCCAGCTTGCAATACAAGGGAACATTTAATAAACTGCCAGATGTCACATACATTCTTCTTAATCGCTCCCTAGCGCTCCCCATATCACCCAGTTGCTCGTAAGGCCAAGATATTGTTTCATCCAAATAGGGATATAAAAAATCATAGGCCTTTTGTAAATCACCTTCCTCTGAGCTTTGCTCCCAAAGTTCCACCCCTAATTTCCTTCCATAAAAAGCCAATTTTGTCAAGGCGGATAGGTTTAATATACTGTATGTAAGCCCTTTGGTACGCTTTAGTTCATGGGGCTGACTCCCATCTGGCTCTATTTGATGCTTTATACGTTGCTCAAAAACGGTGTTCAAAACCAATTGGGCTTCTTTTTCTTTCCCAAGATATAGTAGAAGTGATACAACTTGCACATCATACAACGAGCCATGGTTGTTATTTCTGGTTTTTTCAAAAACACCAAATTCACTGGTCTGTAGCCATACCAAATAGTCTTTCAACCATTTTCTAACCCCTTTTTCCACCATTAAATCCAACTGATTTTGCATCCCCAAGATCTCTAAAGCGGTAATAACGTGGGAAATTCCGGAAAACTCAATAATGCCAAAGCCCCTTCCATCATTTTTACCCGGTATCCCTTGGGCATAGTTGAGGTTAGGGTTCATACGGGTATCCAAATCCACAAACCACACTTGGAGCAGTTTCTGGACCTTCTTGGCATACATCTTCTTACCGGAAAAGAAATAGGCCAAAGAGAGCACTTTTACGTTGTTGATCATTTTATCCTTGATGGGATCGTCCACGTTATCACCCTTGGTCATGGGATTTACAATGCCATCCTTACGAATCCAGGGCAAGCCATTCTCTTTTTCTGGGTCTGGCCACCAATAAGGCGCCAAACTCAAATAGTCTTGCTTGTCACCACTTGCCGCTACCATTTTTTTTTGAAGTACCGAAAAAGGCCCTTCATCCAAAGCTTTATCCGCTTCTCTAATGAGTCTTTTGTAGGCCGGCAAATAATGAACATCCCCATGCTCAAGGGCGGTTTTCACCTTTGCCAACTTTTCAAAGTCCAAATTGGTCAGTTGGGCATTGCCTTGCACTAGAAAGACCAAATAAAGCGGCAAGACAAGAAAGTAAAGGGTGGTTTTTCTGGGCACTAGTCCATTTTTAACAACTCGCTACCAGCTAATAAAAATGCTCCGGTTCCATAGTTCTGCCAACTATCCGCAGTGGCAGGTTGCGGATCGGCACCAATATCTTGTACCCAGCCAACCATACCGTTTTGGTGTTGGCAGGCCACTAAGGCGTTCCATGCTTTTTTTACGGCTGGCGCATATTCCGCCTTATCCAAAAGTCCGTTGTTCACACCCCAGGCCAAAGCAAAAGTGTAGAATCCGCTCGCGCTCACCTCACCATGATTCCATGATTCAGGTGAAAGCAGACTCGTTCTCCAAAGGCCGTCTTCCTGTTGTAGGTCTTTGATTTTCGCAGCCATTTCTTTGTAAAGGTTGACATAGAAATCACGATGCTCGTAGTCTTGGGGCAAATCCGTCAATACTAGGGCAAGTCCGCCCAATACCCAGCCGTTACCGCGGGCCCAAAATATTTTCTTTCCGTTCGGTTCTTTTAAATCTTTTGCATTAACGCCCCATTGGTACCTAGTATCCCTTGCAAAAAGCTGTTCCTTTTTGTCATAGAGTAGGTTGTACGTTTCCATGTAGTATTTGTGCATTGCGTCCAGATATTTTTCTTCACCAGTTTGTTTGGCATATACTGTAATTACAGGAGGCGCCATAAACAAGGCATCACACCACCACCAAAGAATTTTTTTCTCCTTATTGGGGTCTGTTCCATCTTTCCATTTATTGGGTTCATAAAGGTGGGTATCCAAAAACGCTTTGGTGGGCCCTAAATCCACCAAGTTCTTTCTGGTAGCATTCGCATATAAATACGAATAAGAAATTGCAACATCGTCGGCGTGATAGGTTCTGTAAAGCGGTTTCCATTCATTTCGATAGCCCTGAGTTTTAAGGGCTGCCAAAAATATGGGGTTTTTAGTCGCTTCGTGGGCTTTGGTCACGCCAACGTAGTAGGCGCCGTTGGTCCAGTCTGTAGGTGCGAGGGCAAAAATAGGATGCGCCTCTTGCCATTCCATGGCGCTAACCATGGCATGCTCAATTTTTTCTTTATCTAAAGTCATTTGTGCCTTTACGCCTAAGCATAGCAAAAACAGAAAGACACTTTTGTACATTGTTTTTGGTGTTCGTTTCATTTATATCCTTTTTAGTTGTTTGCGTATCTATTTTTCCAATCTAAATCTTGCGGTGACTCCTTCTTTTGAAGAGGTACCTACCATAACGGTATAATCCCCTTCCTCCAACACTTTCTTCATGGACAAACCCGTAAACTCCAACATTTTAGGGGTTATCTTAAAAGAAACCGTTTTGGACTCCCCGGGATTGAGCAGGATTTTCTCAAAACCCTTAAGCTCTTTATCTGGGCGGGTTACGGAACCTATTTCATCTTTAATGTACAGTTGAACCACCTCTTTGGCCGCCATGCTGCCCGTGTTGGTTACCTTGGTACTCACCGTAATTTCAGAGGTTGGAGTCATCGTTGCGCCTGAAAGTTGTATGTCATCATAGGTAAAATTACCATAGCTCAAACCATATCCAAAGGGGTACAAAGGCCCATCTTCCAAAAAAAGATATCCTTTTTTATTGTTGATTTCCTTCATACTGTAATGAAAGGGCAATTGCCCAATGGAACGTGGCACGGTCACAGGTAGTTTTCCAGAGGGTGAAACCTCACCAAAAATCACTTTAGCTAAAGCAGTATCCCCCATTTCGCTTAAATCCCATCCATCTAAAATAGCATCGGCCTCTTTGGCCATTACATTAATGGCCAAGGTTCTGCGGTGTTTTAAAACGATAATGACAGGTTTGCCCAATGCCTTAACACGACGGACCAACTCGTCTTGCGGTCCTACGGGTTCTATGGTTGCCCTATCGCCTAAGGCATTATTGAAATAGGCTTCCTTGGCGGTAAATTCATCTCCACCCAAAAATAGTATGGCTACATCGGCATCATTGGCGAGACCTGTTAATCTGTCCAATGCTTTTTCATCCGTAGGCAAAACGTTGGGAACACCCTTTTTACCATCGGTAAGCTCAAAACCTTTATCGGCCACAAAAGTGATATCTTCTCCAGCAATAGCCTGAAACGCTTCTTGGGTTTCTTGATTTAATAGCGGCCCTATAAGCGCTATTTTCTTTTTGTTTTTTGCTAGCGGAAGGGTATTGGCTTCGTTTTTTAATAGAATGATGGATTCCAAATCGGCCTCTTGGGCAAGGGCCAGTGAGGTTTGCGACCGTACTTCCTTTTCTGCCTTTTTTACGTCCACCAGTGGATTATCAAAAAGACCCAATCTCATTTTAGTACGCAGCACCCGTCTTACGGAACGGTCTATCATCTTTTCTATAGAGGGGTCTTTTTTGACCATTTCTGGCAGATAGGCATAAGAATCCTCGGCATATAAATCAATGTCGATACCGGCAACAAGCCCCATTAAAGCGGCCGCTTCAGGACTTTCCGCTACTTTCATAAAATAATATAACCGGGCAATATCATTGGAGTCCGAGACCACATAACCATCAAATCCCCATTGATCGCGTAAAACCCCCGTCAGCAATTCCGGATTTCCGTGGCTGGCCACCCCATTGATATCACCATGGGATGCCATAATACCCAAGGTTCTCGCTTCTTTTACAGCGGCCTCAAAAGGTGGATATATTTCATCGATAAGGGTCCTTGGGGAAATCTCCACAGCGGCAAAATTTCTCCCTCCCAGCACTTGTCCATAACCAGCAAAATGCTTGGCCACGGCACCAATGTGAGTTCCCTCACCTAAACCTTTATAATCCCCTTGAACGCCTTTAATGGCATTCAACACCATTTGTGTGGTTAAATACGTGTCTTCACCAAAAGCTTCGGACATGCGCCCAAATCTGGGATCCCTGACCAAATCTGCCTCTGGGGAATGGCACATGTGCATCCCGCGCAGACGTGCCTCACGCCCAACCACGTCCCAAATACGGTTCACCAGTTCAGGATTAAACGTGGCTGCCGAATTAATGGGGCGACCGAATTTGGTGCAGCCAGCAGCGTCTACACCATTGTAAGACTCCGTCACGAATAAAGCAGGTATGCCCCACCTATTGCTCTTCATGATATACTGCTGCAGCTCATTGTTCAATTTTGCCGCTGCCGCGGGCGAAATGTGTTCTCCGGGATTTTTGATACCTGCAATGCCGAGCTTTAATTTTTCAATGACCCTATCAGACAATTTTAACCTGCCTTTTTCATCGGATTCCACCCCAATATTGGCATGAAAAATTCGCATTTGCGCCACTTTTTCCTCTAAGGACATTCTGGGCAGTAAATCATTTATCCGCTCTTCAATGGAAAGGTTGGCGTCTTGGTAGGGCATTTTCCCCCGCTGCGCATTCAATAGTAATCCAAAGCCTAAAAAAAATAATATTACCCTGTTTTTCATACCTGTTTGTAGTGGTCTATTTTTTTAATTATAAAATTGTAACGAATCTATCTCAAGGCTCGTGCCAGCTTTTTTACTGAACAAGAGGTAGAGGTTTTCGGTTTCTCCTAATCCAGTCAGGGATACCTCAAAAGACTGAAATCCATCATTGGTTAAATGAATGGTAGTCTTGGCCAATAAGGGGCCGTCCAACCCATTTCTTCTGATTTCTATGTTGTAGGCCGATGGTTCTGTTGATTTGGCAAGCAGCGAGATTCCTTTTTTGTCGTCCAAATTCTTGACATTGGGAAAATTAAGGTACGCTTTTTGGGCATTGCTACGCACCATAAAGCCATTACCCTGTTGTTGCTTTACAAAACCTGCCGTCCTAAAATACGCTTCTGCTTCTATGATTTCATTGGCAACATAGTTGGCTACCCCGGTTCCATCGACCCGTATGGTGGCCATTTCACCGTTTTCCTTGTAATGGACATAGCTAATAAAGGTGTCACGAAACCAGCGATTACCGGTCTGGCTGATATCACAATAGGCATAATACCACTGGTTGTGCCACTCAAAAAAAGAACCGTGCCGTCCTTGTAGAAAACCATTGGGCCAAGTGGGCGCATCATACCCTTCTGCAAAACTATCCTTGGTGATTACGGTACCTTTGTATTCATAGGGGCCATAGAGTTGATCTGACATGGCATAAAAACAACCCCAGGACAAGTAGTATTTTCCATTGTACTTGTGCACAAAAGGTTTGTCGTCCGTTGGTTTTTCCTTGTTTTCACCATCTTTGTTGTAGGGACCACGAGGGTTGTTGATTTCAATTTTTTTAGGCTCCTCCGCCAGACTGATCATATCATAGTTCAGCTTTGCAATATAATATTCCCAAACCCCAAAAATGATGTAGTGCTCCCCATCTTCTTCAAATAGGGCCATATCATACTCGTCCGTTGGCGTAAGGTCTTCTGTAAGCAGTGGCTTCCCCAATGGGTCTGACCATGGTCCAACCGGGGAATCCGCCACCATGACCCCGGTCTGTTGGTTCTTTTCTGAAAAGTACCAGTAATACCTCCCATCCCGGTAGGCCACATCGGTTGCCCAGCAACCTTCAAAGGGTTTTCCAATATAGGTTTCTTCTGGACTAAGTGTGTTTCTGTAGTTCCAATTCACCAAATCCGGCGAAGACCACACCCACCAGTCTTCCATAATAAAACGCGTGTTGGCTATGGACTTGTCATGGGAAGCATATACGTAGGCGGTATCCTTAAAAATATGGACGTGTGGATCGTTGAGCCCTTTATTGGGTACAATGGGGTTTTGACTCATGGCCATTAGGGGAACCAAAATCATCACTGTGTTAAACCGCTGAATCCATTTTACCATAAGCATCCTTTCTATCATGGTCTTACAATTTCACTGCGTTCGGCAGCCTCTGCCTCTTCAAAAGTCGTTCCCTCCACAAAAAGCAAAAATCTGTCCAGACCGTGAAATTGGGAACGCCCTGATACTTCCATGGTGTACACCCCCGGTTCATTAAACCTGACAAAAATGTCGTGAGGGTCGTTATCACTAGTATTGGAACGCCAAAACCACTCTCCAAGACGATTCATGTAGACCTTTAACCATCCATCCCGGCTACTGCCCTCCGGAGTGGGGGTTTTTCCCCTATCCCTTGGATAGACAAAACTCCCATCCTTTTCCCCAAAAAAGTCATCTGCATCATCAAATCGTAACCAAGAGTCGTTGGCTTCAGACTGTGTTTCCCCTTCCGTAATTCTGGACCTCCAGATAAAACGATATGTACCTGGGGTGGTTATCTGTAATGTATACGTTAAAATTCCGTTACCGGGCATCTGAAAACTATCAGGGTTGTTCCATACCAAATAACCCTCACCTTCAAACCCCTCAAGAGAGGAACCACGTTCCCAATCAATTTCTCCTTCCACCGTTTCAAATTCAACACTCACAATACCATTTTTTTCCACATAGGAAATGGTATCCACGTTTGGGACTTCTTCCGTTGGGTCTTCGGAAGCCCCTTCCTCCATTTCTTCCGTGGTTTCATCCTGAGTCCCATCGGCCGTGCCATCAGAACTACATGCAAACAACAACATCAACACAACCAAACAGGATAAAATTGACCTAAATTTCATACTCTTTCTACAATTTAAACTTGATTACGTACTTGCCAGAACCAAGGGCAACCTCCTCCTCGCTTCCCGAAACAAAGGTGTTTATGGCCTCTCCGTTGATGCTCACATTCTCCTTGTCGATCCCCTTAAAGGGCAGGATGGCTATGGTATTGAATGGAACCCGTAGCTCCATGGTAGCAGTTTCGTCCTTTTTGTTCCAATAATTCCTAATGGTACCATAAGGCGTTGGGACGTCTACTTTTACCTCATCAATAGTGGCCGGAAAAATGGGTACCACGTAAAAGGATTTGTAGCCTACATGGGTTTCGCTGGATTTAATCCCACCGAGGGTTTCATAAAAATAAGCTGCAAAACCACTATGCATGGGATGGTTAAGCGAGTTGGTGGGCCCTTCCATTTCTTCCCAGATAAACTGCCTTTCTGGCCATGTGGTAAAACCTGATTTGATTTGATAGGCCTGACTGGGAAAATCTGGGGTGGTTAAAATCTGCTGAGCCAAATCTGCCTTTCCGTTCTCCGCCAAAACGGTATAGATATACCTGTTGCCATGGATACCGGTGGAGTGATGCCCTCCTTTGACGGCAACAATATCATGCACCAAACCATTGACCACCTTTTCTATGTCATCTTCTGGCACCATCCCAAATTGTAAAGCCTGTACGGTAGCCGTCTGGCTTAGGTACCATTTGTGTTCTGTTCCCTCGATAGGTTTTAAATACGCTGAATTGAACGCTTTTTTTAGGGCCTCTTTTTCGGCTTTCATAAGGACTGCGTAGTCCGAATCACCATTCATTTGGGCAAACTTTTCCATGATGCCCAAAACATCATAGAAATAGGCATTTGCCGATATGATGGGGTCCGTCTCCATGGCACTTGGGTTTTTCCTTCTGTCCCACAGTGGAGGGCACCAATCGCCCATTCCATCTTGCATGATGCCGTTCTCACCTTTAAAATTCAGATAAAAATCCGTCAGATTCTTCATTTCGTCATAATACTCCTTTACAATGGCGTCATCACCGTAATACAGGTAATTATACCAGGGCAGGTACATAGTGGCCACGCCCCAGTCTATTTTGGCGTAGGTGGAAGTGCGCTTACCGGGCGCGATCATAGTGGGCACCTGAAAGTTAATATCGGGGTCGTTATGCCCTTTGGTGGGGCGCATTTGGGTACGGATATCCTCCATGTATTTTTTGTAGAAATCGTACATATCGTAATTGTACAAAGCGTACTCCGCAAAAGCATGGGCATCGCCCAGCCAACCACATTTTTCGCGATGGGGGCAATCTTCCGGGATTCCGTGAAGGTTGTCTTCTATGGTCCATTTACTAATGCTGTGCATTTGGTTCAGGATATCTTCAGAGGAAGAAAAATTACCTGTGTTGTCTATTTCCGTGGCCACAAGTACCGCTTTGATCATATTGGCATCCGGTTTTTTGGAAATACCTTTTATCTTGGCATACCTAAACCCGTGATAGCTAAATTTAGGCTCCCAAGATTCCGGTTCGGAACTTTTGGCAATGTACTTATAGATTTGGGGCATGCCATTGGCGCCACCGCCAGTGGAACCTTGAAAAATATCACTACCGTCCGTCAATAGGGCCTCTGTATTGGTAATTTCGATAAGCTGCCCCTCTTTTTCCTGGACCTGCAATTTTACCCAACCGGCTATGTTCTGTCCAAAATCCACGATCCATTCGCCATCCGCTCCTTTAAAGACCTTTTGGGGCTCCAGTTCCCGTAATTTTTTGATGGGCGGTATTTGTTGGGCACTTATTTTATTGAGCTTGGGCGTGGCCACTTTGGGACTGCCCCAGCTTTGGTCATTGTAGCCCACGGTGTTCCAGCCATTGATCTCGTACCGGGCATCATAGGTGTCACCGCCGTAGATATTGTTAAAGACGATGGGGCCTGTTGCCTCTTTCCAGGTTTCATCTGTAAAAAAATCCTCTTGTGAGCCATCGGCATAGGTCATTTTCACCATAAATTTTACCGTTGGGGCACCGTAGGCCAAGTCTCTTTCGGATTCTGGATCGTTTTTCCAGGAGATATTCTGTCCGTAGAACCCGTTCCCCATTATAATGCCAAAGGCATTGTCCCCTGATTTAATCTGGTCAGTAATATCGTAGTTGACGTAATAGGCCTGTTTGTCATAGTTGGAGGGGGCGGGATCCAATACATGGTCTCCCACCTTTTTACCGTTCAGATACAGCTCATAATACCCTAGGCCACAAATATAGGCTTGGGCACTTACCACCTCTTTGTCTATCTTGGTTTCCTTCCTGAAATATGCGGCGGCAAAGCCGTCTACCAAAACAGGTTTTACCATTTTACCCGTTTTATATTCCCTAAAACGGTGGGGAGAGCTCCGGGTGTCTTCATTCAAGGTAATCCATTTGGCGCTTTCCCAATTCTTTTCGTGCATGAGGCCCATGGCAAATCGCTGTACCGGGGACCAATCCGTGGGTTTTCCTTCTTCGTCCCAAATCTTTACTTTCCAAAAATAGGTCTGTAATGGTTGTAAAGCAGTTCCATTATAGGCTACAAATGTGGACTGCCCACTGTCCACCTTTTTGGAATTCCACATATCTGGAGCTTCTTTGTCCAATAGTTCTTTTGAGGTAGCCACCATTACATGGTATGCCGTTTGCGAACGATTGAACCCCTCCGCTTGCATTACCCAAGAAAATTGTGGCTTTTCATTTTCCAAGGCCGTTGGGTTCACCTTATAATCCGTGGTTACCTTGGTGAACGCCAAGGTTTGTTTGGGGGCATTCTCCTTACATGCCAAGAGTACAACAAGCAATAATACTAAGCTTACCTTTACCAAAATTGATGGTGCCCTATATCCTGATTTTGTCATTGTTTATATGCTATGGTTTTAGAAAACTTAAGTGTTATTGGTCCCAGAAGCCCGGAGGGCATTAATGGGTCGTCCTTTTTGTAAAAGGGGGCCGTAGTAAATGTCGTTCTTTTTCCTTTTGGCCGCGGTTCATTATTGGTATACCAGGCCGGCATGGTCAAATCAGTTGCCCTATGGGGGCCTAATTGGTAACCGCCATCATTGGGCGGATAGCGTTCATCACCAATCAATCGGTTGCTCCATTGGTTGGTAATTAAAATTTCTATCTGGTTCTCGCCACTTTTTACGTAATCTGTGATGTCTACCCTAAAAGGCGGCATCCAAGAGACCCCAACTTTTTCCCCATTGACGATTACTTCGGCAACGATATGAACCGTCCCTAGGTCTAGAATAACCTTGGTTTGGTCATCGGTATGTGCTTCGGATAGGTGAAACTGTTTTTTGTAGCTGGCCGTACCACTGTAATACTTAATGGAATCCAAAGGATGGTTGCTCCAATCCACCAAGGAATCAAATGGTAGAGTACCACCATATCCTTGTTCTTGGTTGAAGGTTACCTCCCAATTGGTGGAAATATCTTGGGATGCTGGAATATCCGTCACCGCAAAGTCCCAATTATCCCCAGATGTCAGCGGAACGGAGTAACTGCCGTTTTCTACCACCGTTGCATTAAGTAAATGCTCTTCGGATAGCCTTAGGCTGAGATGCTGTTGGTGCTGTGTTGCGCTCATAATGGTGTTGGCATCCTCCCGAAAGACCACAAAAATAGATGCTCCTGCATCTAATTGGATATGCGTGCCAGTTCTGCCATTTTCTGTTGTAAACACCCCTTGTTTGGTGATGCTACCGTCCATGGGATTCCATAGTTCCGGAATTTTATTGCCCACTCTGAACTGGGCATGGAATGTTTTGGTTTCTACCGTATCTGGGTTAAAGAAGAAGTAGATATCCTCAGTTGCGGTTTTTCGGTGTGCGTAATCCAAAGGAGCGTCGTTCAGGAGTTCCATATCCGGTTTAATCCCAAGGTTTTCCATCACGGTTTCCCAATCGCTTACCTTTTTTACCAATGGTTTTAGTTCTGCAATCAGTGCACCAAAGGCTTTCCGTTCTTCCGCGGTGGCTGCATACCCAGCTAATTTTTGGGGCGTTTCCCCAAATACGGGCACTCCACCTTTTGCAATTTCCAAGATACGCTTTGCGGTTCTTAAGGAAATTGTTTTGCTATTTTGGAGTAACAATAATTTGTAAGACGTACCCTCGGGTAGTACCAATTCCTTTTCCTTAATGGCAATCCTATTTAAAAGCACATCGGTATTTACGTTGTCAAAATTGATGCTTTTTGGTATGGCCGGGGAAACATCGTCTCGGTAGTAGGCGGAATTGGGGGTTCCTTCTCCAACGTAGATTAACACATCCGATACCGGAACCCCTTGCCGTAGCATATGCGATCCTCGAGCAATGTACTTGAACCAAGCGGCGCCTGCATTCTCCCACCAAGTCTGTGTTCTGTCAAAATGAAAGCCCCAACGGTTCATGGTCATTCCCGGGGCCACATGTGGATTGGCCTGGTGCGCAAATCTGTGGAACATAAACTCGTTGATGCCGTAGGTCCATCCCAAGTCACCAGATGTTTTTGCCATGGCCGGATGCCCTTTCCAATTTATCTGTGGTGTAGAGGTGAACGATTCCGCGGAAATAATGGGCTTACCGTAGATATGAGCCCCAGAAACGGCCGATTCGGTCTGGGTGATGGGCCGGTTCATCCAAAATTCCCCCATGGGAATGTCCGTGACGCCGCCAATATCCAAATCGTTCAAAGGCCCAAACCCATAGGGTTCAATATAACTTTGGATTCCGTCGGCATTGCAAAGTTCCGTAAAGTATTGAAAATAGTTTTTGGTCATTAAATTGGTAATGACATCCCGGTAATCATAAAGAACAGCATCTGAAGCCGCGGCACTTTCCACAAAACGGCCAGCGATAACAGGCAACCTTGTGATTACATCATAGCCTTTTTCACTTTTAAAAATACTATCCATGCCAACAGTCCAATTCTGCCCTCCCATTTCGTAACTATCAATCTCGGCATACTGCAGGGCGTTAGGGGCTAATGCTTTGGTGTTTTCAACTACTTGGCCCAGAAAAGCATCATAATGTTTTTTAAAAGCCGGTCTACTCAACTTATCCACTTCCAAGCCACGACCCTCGTCGGAAGCGGGATTGTTAAATGCACCAGTGGAGGTGTACCCAAAACGCATAATGGTCCACCTCCCCGGGGGCAGTTCTGTTTGCAAGAGACCATTGGCATCCATTTGGCCCGTAAGGTTTTTTATTTCTAGAGGGTCTATAACCATATTACCATCTGGCACACCAATAAGCGCCAAATCCTTGTCCTCCGTTCTTGCGATTGAAGTTCTTCCCAAAGGATTGTTTACAAAATAATTTGCCGTAAGCTGCACCTCCTTTAGTGTAGTCGACCTATTGAATTTTAATCGAAAATAGCTTGAAGTAACTCCTTCAAAATGATCGTTGATGCCCCACTCCCCTTTTCCCGTCCTTACCTTGAAAAGATTCCGCACATCGGTAAAGTTTTTTCCGTCCGCACTGGTTTGCAGCATGGCCGTGCTATGGCGGTCCTTAAAAATAATTTTGGCAGCACGTATGGTTTTGGGTCTTTGGTAGGTAAACTGTATCCAAGGGGATTGGTCCTTTTTGGCAGTCAATGTAGATTCGCCGTCCACTTTTCCGTCAGTTATCAGCGCGGTATCCAACTCCGCATCCGATGCCGTAATTACAGGCATATTATTGCTGTCGTCTATTTCCGAATCCAAGGCCGGGTATGCCAGTACGGCAATATCCTTATAAAATCCTTCACGTTTTGTAGGTTCTTTTAGGTTGATGCTTATGTTGCCCCCATCAGCAACCGTTTCACTCCAAACCACCATTTTCATGGATTCTTCTGGCGTGACCCATGGCCCTCCACTGGAAGACCAGCCATCACAATTATGCACTCCAAAGCTCAACCCAAGCCGCTCTGCCTCTTTGGCGGCGTGGGCAATCATTTCATGATGTTCCGGCGAGTTATATTTTATGGGGCCGTTTGGGATGCCCTGGGTAACGTTAAACAGTAAAAAGCCACCAATACCCACCTCTGCCATGGCCTCCAAATCTTTGGTAAGCCCTTCTTTGGTCATATTTCCGCTCATGGCATGGAACCATGTTTTTGGCTTAGAAGTTTGCGGTGGTTCCATAAATTCCTGGGCGAGGTCGTTTGTGGGTTTGCTTTCCTCCCCGCAGGAAACAAACCCCACTATCACTACCAAAAAAAAACTTAAAACTAGCTTGTTCATCGCATATCGTCCCGAACGGACTAAAATATAGCTTTGAAAGGGCTCCTGTATCCTGTACTATAAGGTTTGGTATGTGATCCTTAAAAAGTAGGTTTAAAACAGATATGATGGCCCGTGTAATTGAAAAGGCAAGTAAGCACAGGATGCATTCCTTTTTCTTTTAACTTTTATTTGGATAAAGAATACTAGCGTTGAAAACAGTAAAAATCACGATGATGCACAAACGCACTTTTGTTATCTTCTTTATGCTAACCACGGCTTTTTTTTCTTGCGATTCAGGAGCGGAAATTCTTGAAATGCCAGAAGTTGTTGACAAGCCTGTTCTGGAAGTATCAGAACTAGTGGATGAGGAAACGGGACCCATTACCAGATGTACCGAAGCGGGAACAAATCCCGATAGGGCGACCGATATTCCAAATCCGGTAAATGTGGGTGCCATTGACGACCGCAGTTGTTACGCGGACTATAAGGAAATAACGATTGATGGCACGGTTTGGGGCATTTACAACATCACGCACGAGTCCAACCACATAGACGACCCAAATACGCTACAACCCAGAATAGAACGTTCCCTGTCAAGGTCCCAGACCACAGGGATTGGAAGTTTTGCAAAATTTACGGGAACGGTAAGAATATTGGAAGTTGGTAAAACCAATAATGATGGTAGTGATGGCACCTATATCATGCAGGCAAAAGGAAAACATACCGGAGGCGGTGGCCCTAACGACCCTGCAATTTGCCTGTATTTGGCAAAACCGGTTTATGGTGATGATGGAAATGGAAATCAAGTGCAACAATCGTTTGATATTTTTAGGGAACAAATCAATTTTAGGGGCGGTTCTGGTGCGGATGGTAGGGAGATTGTCTTTTTGACGAACATAGGGAAAAATGTACCCACCGAAATTGAATTGGAAGTTGGTTTTGCCCAGGACCCCAATGATGCCACTAAAAAAATACACTATGCCAATGCTGTGATTGGCGGCGAGGTTTTCAATTGGAACATTCCAGAACCAGAGCGTGGAACCCAATCTGGCATTAGATATGGGGCTTACCGGGTCAAAGGTGGTCGGGCACAAATTAGATGGGCAAATACTACCTATGAAAAAGCGGAAAATGATTAAATTCCGTAATCCTTGAATCGCTTCTTTACTCTGAAAATGCTACCCGGTTTAAGCTGAGCCATATTTTAAATAGACAAAAATGACGAGAACCATCCGTTCCAAAGAAATGCGTGCCGTGCTTTTATCACTCTTTAATAACTACGGATTTTCTGAGGAAAAAGCGAAACTATTGGCAGAAGTACATACCGAAAATACGCTTCACGGGGTAAATTCCCACGGCATTAATCGAGTCCCTTTTTTTATTGAACAGTTGCAACTTGGTCTGGTTAAAAAAGATACTGAGGCTGAAAAGTTGGAAGGCTTTGGTAGCCTAGAACGCTGGGATGGCGGTTTAGGTTCCGGAGTGCTAAATGCAATACAATGTACGAATCGCGCTATCGCAATGGCCAAAGAGAACGGTATGGGTTTAGTGGCACTTCGCAACACCAATCATTGGATGCGCGCGGGATACTATGGTTGGATGCTCGCAGAACAAAATTGCATGGGCATCCTTTTTACCAACACCGAACCCAATATGCCCGCTTGGGGCGGGAAGGAGGCGCGACTTGGCAATAACCCCTTAGTCATTGCCATCCCCAGAAAAAAAGGACACATTGTTTTGGACATGGCCATGACCCAATTTTCCTTTGGCAAAATCAATGAATATAAGTTAAGGGGCGATGCATTGCCCAATGATGGTGGGTTTGATGCAGATGGAAATCTTACCAAAAATCCGAAGGATATTTTAACCACCAAAAGTGGACTCCCCATTGGCTATTGGAAGGGTTCGGCAATAGCCATGGTATTGGATATGCTCGCCACATTGCTTTCCGCAGGAAGGTCTACGTATAGATTAGGCTTGGAAGCACACGAATATGGGGTCTCACAGATTTTTCTGTGTATGGATTCAGCAACGTTTCAAGATGGCGACCTACAGGAAAAACTGTTGGGAGAAATCATTTCATATACCAAAGATATTACACCTACCCAACCGGGCGGAAAAACCTACTATCCCGGTGAAAAATCCCTTTCCAATAAAATTGAAAACGAAAAAAACGGGATGCAGGTCAGTGAAGAGATTTGGAATAGGGTAATTCACCTTTTGAACAACTAAAAACCAAGACCATGAAAAATAGCAGAAGAGACGCCCTTCGTAAATTAACACTAGTGCCCGCACTTGCTGCGGCTCCCAACCTGTTTGCGGCTTCAGCCAGTAAAAGGGCAAGACCTGTTTCCACGGAGCAACGTGTGCAATACAGCGTTAATGCCTACTCGTTCAATGATGAATTTAAAAGCGGGGAAATGGATCTGTTCGATATGATGGAGTTTGCTGCGGATATCGGGCTTCATGCGGTGGATTTAACTTCCTACTATTTTTCATCCTATCCAAACCTACCCGATACGGCTGAAATTTTTGCGTTAAAAAAACGTGCGTTAGAATTGGGATTGAACATCTCATGGACCGGAGTACGGAATAATTTCGTCACCGCAGACGTGGCAGCAAGAGAAAAAGACCGACAAATGATCAAAGATTGGTTGGTTATTTCTTCTAAGATAGGTTCCTCTATCTTACGAATGTTCACGGGCAGGAATATTCCCGAAGGCCATACCAAAGACCAAGTAAAAGAGTGGCTGGTAGAAGAATATAAGTTATGTGCCCAGTATGGTGCAGAAGTTGGTGTCATTGCCGCTTTACAAAACCATAATGAATTTCTGTTTACGGCAGATGAAGTAATCGATATCATAAAGCGCGTGGATTCAGAATGGTTCGGACTTATTCTGGACACTGCATGCCTTCGCACTACAGCCGACCCCTATGCCGAAGCGGAAAAATTGGCCCCTTATGCCAAGTATTGGTTTATCAAAGAGCATGTATATCCTAATCAGGAGAAAACACCGACGGATATGGCCAAGATGGCGGCCCTGATAAAAAAACAAGGATTTCAAGGTTATGTTTCTTTTGAAAGCCTATCGGATGGTGACCCTAAAGTGATTCTTAAAGAAATGTTGGCCGATTTTAAGCGGGAGTTTGAAAATGAGTAAAGCGAAGGCTTTGTCTAAATCGAATTACCAATCCCCACCAAGACAACAGATAATAATATCACCACGATTCCAGCAATAATGGTCATCTTGGTTTTTCTTGCAACTCCCTTCCATTCTTTTCTGTAAATGCCCCAAAGGTTGGCCGTTAAAATAATGGTGGACATGTGCAAAATCCATGAACTGGCACCGTTGCCCAATTTGCTTTCGCCCATACCGTAAAAGAAAAATTGTAAGAACCAGATAAGTCCAGCGAAAGAGGCAAATAGGATATTCTTGGTGATAGGGGTATGCTTGTTTTTAAAATCGTTGTAGGACTTATTTTTGACGCTCAGCATAGTCGTCCAAAACAGATTGGTGGTGAGTCCGCCCCAAAGAATGACCACAAAAGTGACATTGTTCGCAAACAGGGCATCATGGCCCGATGCTACCGCAGCCTCGGCCAAAGGCTTGCCCGATTCAATTCCGAAATTGAAAAAGGCACTTAAAATACCTGAAAGAATGGCCACTAGTAGTCCCTTTACAAGATTGAACTCTGCCACGCTTTTCTTTTTTTCTGCATCGGAAAGTTGCTTTTCTTTTAGCATTCCGGCCTTGCCGCAAATAGCGATACCTAGGATACAAAGCGCTACACCCAAAAGCACGACTTGGCCACCCGTAGATGACAACATTTCGGTAAAGGTCACCTTTCCCTCTGTCGGAACTAGATTGTAATATATAGGAGGCACCAATGCCCCAAAAGCGGCGCAGAATCCAAGGACTACCGAATTGCCCAGAGACATGCCCAAATAGCGTATACCCAAACCGTAGGAGAGTCCGCCAACACCCCAAAGCAAGCCCATCAAAAAAGTAAAAAACAATACGGAACTGGAAGCAGTTCCAATAATTTCCATAAAATTGGGTATGGTCAACCAAGCGGCAAATGGAGGCACAATAAACCATGATACTAGGCCACCCAACATCCAATAACTTTCCCATGCCCATCCCTTTACCTTATTATAAGGCATGTAAAAACTACCTGCAGCAATACCGCCCAACGAATGAAATAAAACCCCTAAAATTGCTTGCATATCTGCTATACTAAATTCTATTTAACCCATTGCGGATTTAAATTTGAGGACATTCTCTTTACGTCACTTCGAATACGTTTTTGGACCTTTTCCGGAATATAACCTAAAGCCTCTGGAGTATCGAGAGGACATTATAATCTAAAAGGTTCTCGATACTTTTGATTTTACAATGAAAAGATTGAAAAATCAAACACTCGGACTGACACTGTTTATAGTTGTATTCAAAATGCATAATTAATTCTAATTATAACTGCTCCTGTCCTTGTAGTCAGGATTTCGTTCCGAGGGGATCGGGGCATTTGTCTCTTTCCACCATGTTTTAAGGAGTCCCAGCAACTCATTTGCCTTCTCGGGATGTGTGGTTATGAGATTATCGGTTTCGCCAATGTCTTTGGATAGGTCATACAACTCCATCCCATCGTCCTCAAAATAATAATGTAGTTTCCAATCCCCTTTTCTTATCACTGAACCCGGACGGGTTCTGAACAAGGGGTCCCTGTTTTGATTATCATCTACATTATAAGCCTGCAAATAAATGGGAAAATGCCAAAATAGCGAACGTTCCAAGGTTTTGGTCTTTCCCTCTAAAACGGAAGACAGATTTTGACCATCCAATTCCAAAACAACATTTTCAATACCTGCGTAGGCCAAAACAGTGGGAAAAATATCCATGTTCGTTATGGGAACATCACTTGTTGTTTGGGCCTGAATCCTCTTTTTGTACACAAAGAAAAAAGGCTCACGAATACCACCTTCATAATAACTGCCCTTACCTGCCCGTAAAGGCTTTTGTTTGGTGATGCCATACAGACCTCCATTATCAGAGGTAAATACAATGAGCGTATTGCCCAGTAGGTCTCTTTTTTTCAATTTGTCAATGAGCAATCCTATGTTCCTATCCAGATTATCTACCATAGAGGCATATTCCGCATTTCCCTGACCTTCCCAGGGCGACTTTTTTGCGTATTTGGGAACAATACTATCTACGGGCATGATGGGCACATGTACCGCATAAGGGGCATAGTTTAGATAAAAGGGTTTTTGAACGGTGTCAATAAAAATCAGGGCTTTTTCAACAATTAAATCCGTAAGGTATTCGGCCTTCCCTTTTTCTATACTCACATTTTTATAGGGAGGATAGTAGCTTTTGGGAAGTCCGTTGTGACCCCCTGCTATGTTCAAATCAAAACCGTATTCCAATGGATTGTCGCTCAAATGCCATTTCCCGGCTTGGCAGGTCGTATAGCCGTTTTCCTGTAGTACCTCTGGCAGTATCTTAAATTGAGTTGGTAGGGTGTGGGTGTTTTTCGTGGGAATCAGTTTTCTATCCTCCGATCTTCCCCTGGTGGAGGGCGATACGGTGTATATGCCGTGGCGCGGTGTCCACTGTCCCGTCATTAAACTTGCCCTACTTGGAGCACAGTTGGATGCGCTCGCATACCCATTGGTAAAGACCATGCCCTGACTGGCAAGATAATCCAAGTTGGGCGTTTCATAGTATTCGCTGCCCATAAACCCCACATCCTTCCATCCCAAATCATCAACATTTATGACGACGATGTTCGGAACGCCAACCTCTTGCTTGCTGGTGCACGCTGCGTAAGAAAGTATAATTATGAGTAGTGGTAGTATTCGTTTCATTTTATCCTAACTTAATTCTTAACTGATTAACCAGTGTTGTGTCCACAGAAAAAACCTAACATATTTGCACGACCCTCAAGTTCAACAATTTTCCCAGTTTTTCAATTTTATTGGCAATATGCCCCACGCCAATGGCGCAATGGTGGGAGGGCCCCTGTTTGGACCATTGGTTCATAAATGCCCTGGCCCCAATGGAAAAACGATACCTACTGTTGGTATTGCCAATATGCAAAACTGGTCCTTCAACAGATGCACCTTCCGCCACCAACAAAAACACATCGTCTTTGCCCTCTACCACGGAGAGTAAGGTAACCGGGCCATGCTTTACGCTCATTTGTATGGAGAGTCCTTTGCCGGGCTTACCGTGATATACGGGCAAGGGAACCAATTGAACCTTTCCCTCGGCAATGGCAAAATGTGCGGGACCATCATGGCCGAGCATTACAATATCATCATTGAAATCCATCGCATAAAACTCAGAGAAGGAACCGCCGACGCCAAAGGCATCCATGATTTTCATGGCCTGTGCATTTTTAACTTCATATTCTCCCGCCACGGGAACATTTTTACCGGTTAACAGGGTATTTCCCGCAATGACGGAGGTAACCATGTTTTCGTAGGCGTTGCCCGATTCGCCTTCGTAATAATAGGCCAAGGAACCCAATTTATGATTTTGCACCAGTGTGTCCAAAGCTATGGAGGTCTTTGCGGCCCGTACCAACTCTTCCTTTTCGCAGGTGTCCGCCACCTCAAAAGTGTTGTTGAACTCTTCCAATTTGGTTTCCACTTCGTTGTCCGTAACGGCATCACGATATTTCTTGAGCTCGCACATTTCAACAATTTCTATGTGCGTTCCAAAAGCGGCGGCCTGCTTGGTCAAATCGGAATACACATCCAGCATGCCCCCATAATAGTGGCCCAAGACCCCTAAACGATTGTTGTTCATGACCCGTTTTACGCGCGCGGCATCTATCCAATCCCGTAGTTCTGTCCAAACGCTTTCCTCATCCAAATAGCCGGTGACGAAGTCATATCCTATTCCCGCGCGGTTGAACACATTGGCCAGTTCCGGCACGGAGCAGGCTTGGCAATGGGCTAGCCATTCTCCCGTCATTTTGCCCCGATCCCCAAGGGCATTGAATTTTTCGTAATCTATTGCCGCCACGGGCTGTATGTTCAAAATGACCACAGGGCATTTTAGCTTTTGTATTACCGGCAGCACGGTGGACGAAAGTGCGTAGGTGGACACATACAAGAACAGCATGTCTATATCTTCCTTTTTTAGTTGTTGGCCGGTAACGATGGCCTTTTCTGGCGAATCTACCAAACCCACATTTACCACTTGGGCGTTGAAGGATTCCATCTTTTTGGCAATATGGTCTTGGTAGCCCTCCAAGCGTTCTTTCAGGCCTTTAAACTGGGGCCAATAGGTATCCAGTCCAATACCGAACAATCCAACTTTTATCATTGTCTTATTTTTTTTTAGTGTGATGTCAAAAAAACTCTTTCGTTTCATTGGTGTATGTAATTCATAGTATTGAACAGCTCCAGGCCTCCCATCGTACATGAGCATTCAACGCTATCCATTTTTATACGGGCATAGGTGACTTTCCAAGATCAATCCAACCTTGTTTTTAGTTTATAGGTTAACTTCTTCACCAATTCTTCCTGTTCCCCTGCCACATTCTTTGTTTCCTTTTCTGTTGACGTATGATCATATAATTCCACAAATCCGTCTTTATGAAGTATCATCCTATGGGTCGGGGTTCTAATGGTTGAAGCCTTGCCGTTATACGCTATGGCATCATGACCTGAGGTATTTGGGTCTTCTACTATTTTTTTTATTGAGACCCCATGGCCATACCCTGGGATTTCAATACCGGCCAAATCGCATAAGGTCGGAAAGATGTCGACCGTTTCAACAATGGCATCTGTACTCGCTCCTTTGTTTTTCATTTCTGGATGGTGAATTATTAAAGGTGCATGTAATGATTCCTCAAACAAACTGTGTTTTCCCCAAATGGCATGTTCTCCTAAATGCCATCCATGATCTCCCCAAAGCACCACAATGGTGTTTTTATCTGCCCCGGTTCTTTTCAGTTCCGCAAGTATTTTTCCCACTTGGGCATCTGCATAGCTAACGCTTGCCGCATAGTGCCGGCGAACATCATCGGCGAAATCAGGATCGGTATCGGGATTCTTGCCCCAGCGATTGTATCTCATAAATTCACCTGAGCCATGCCATGTGGTTTTTCCTTTTGGTTTTTGGGGATGTTTTATCTCTGGAAACGCAACGCCTTCATACCGGTCATAATACTTTTTTGGTGCACCAAATGGCAAATGTGGTTTAATGATTCCGACTGCCATAAAAAACGGGTTTTTAGGATTCTGGGCCAGTGTGTTCAGTTCCCTGACAGCTTCATTGGTAATTGCCCCGTCAGGATAGATACCATCATCTCCTGCCACTGTCTGGAATACATCCATTTCACCGGCCTTTACCCTAATCTCTCCATTGGCCAAACCGTGCATCGTTCCACGTGGATGTTCCCATTCCGCTACCGGCATAAGATGTTTGTCCCATGCATTTGGCATTTCAATTATTGTGCTATCATTCCAATTCTTGCCGCCTCTACCTCCTGGATGATGAGACACTTTCCCCACGGAAACCGTGGTATAGCCGTGTGATTTAAACCACTCTGGCATCGATTTATCCACTTTTTGTGTGCCTTCGTTCATTTTATCCGCTCTTTGGAAAAGAGCACTGTTTGCTGCGGGGCCAAACTGTCCTGTCAATAGGGTGTAACGCGATGGACCACAACTTGGGGAATTCACAAAATGTTTCCGGAATCTAATTCCCGTTTCCGCAAAAACGTCAATGTTTGGTGAGCTAATATGCCCTGCCCCAAAACTCTTTAACTCTGGACGGAGGTCATCCACACAGATGAGCAGCACATTAGGTTTTTTGGCACCTTCTGTTTTTTTACAGTTCGTTGTTACCAAAAGGGATAACATCGCATAAAAAAAAGGTGTCACTTTTTTAATTCTCATTACTCTATTTTTTAAACAGTATCCGGTCATAAAGCCTACTTTGTTACCACATCCCACACTTTGGACCTTATAGATTTGCCCTCTTTGTTTTCAACCGTGAGCACAACGGTCCAATGGCCCGGGGTGGTATATTGATGTACAGGGTGTTGTTCCTTGGAAGTGCTTCCATCCCCAAAATCCCACAACCACTTTTCAACGGTGCCCAAAGATTCATCTTTAAAGGCAAACACACGCCTGTCCCGATCAACCTCTACAAAAGACCAATTTGCTTGTAGCTCCGTGAACTCCTCCGATAGGGGCATCAACCTGAATGCATTTAAATAATCGCCATCGTGGATCATGTTGAGGTCATGCGCCAGATTGATAAAATCCTTTCGTACCTTATCGTCATCGTCATAATCCAGCACGCACCACGATAGTGCAATAAGTTCATTTTCCTTTAATTGTGAAACCGCAGATCCATTGATGCCTTCAATGGCGGCGTGATCAAAGGGGGTGATCCAAAATTCCATTTTGAGCCACCCGGGTCTGCCCTGTTCCAAGTGGTGATCGTAGGCCGCATTGGCATAGGGGAAGTCTTTGATCCACGGGGTATTTCCCCAAACCATGGCCCAGTCCTTATTTTTCGGGGGCATAAAGACATGGTAGTTCTGCGCATGCGCCCCGTGTCCTCTAAAATGCAGTTCCTCCATGGGCATCCTACTGGTATTGGCATTCCACTTTTTAATGAAATTGCCGCCAGACATATCTGCATCCACCACCAGTTCAAAAATATCTTGTTTGATGTCCAAGCGCTCAAATTCCCAGAAATCATCAAAAACCTCTACATAGAAGTACAGCCTATTCAAGTCTTTGACCCATCCTACCTTTACGGTTATATCCAGATCGGCCGGGTCCAGATCAAACCCAATGCCGTTCACGCTCTCCTTCATTTGATCCAGGCCAATGGCGTAGGTATCCGGCACTAGGTTCCATTCGGAAAAATCGCCGTCCATCTGTGGCATCTTATGTTGGGGGAACTGAAAAATGGGGTAAATGGTGTCCCTTGCTTGAAAGCCAAATGATGCCATTGTGCCACAGCCATAAACGGCCATACATAAAAAATAAATCAGTTTGCGCATATTCAGTACTTTTTAAGGCTTCGGCCCTTACCACAAATGGGATCCTTTTCCAGTAGAGGTTATCTTCCAGTGCCTCTTTTTGAATACCAACGGGGCTATCATTCGTTATGTAAAATTTTCAGTTCTGTAATGGAGGCCGCCCGCTCTGCATCTACAATATACAGTCTGCACTTTGTGCTTTTAACGGCATTGAATTCATGGACTTTATCCGGGCCACAAGAGGTGCCTTCCACAAGGTCTTGCCATGCCCCATTCTCCCAGTATTGCAGTTGATACGCCCTGATATTGTTCTCGTGCTCATCTACAATAATTTGGTTGAAGGTTTGCGGTTTTACCCATTCCACTTCAAGATATTGGTCCTTGCTCGCTGCGGCCCACCAGCGGGTGTCTGCATCTTCATCGTTTGCCCTAAAGGCTTCATAAACCGGTAATTTTTCCGATTCTATGACCATGGACGACGCGCTCAAACGCCCTATCTTGGATAGATTGGCCGGTTTGTTCAAAGGATCGGGGTATGTTGTTTCCGGTAGTTGGTCCACCAGAAAATCGTAGCTGCCAGACGTTACCTCATATATCACATAAGTACCAACGGCATCATTTTTCTCGGTGCCCACATATTGGATACCTTCCGCGTTTTCGGCCAAAACACCGTTTTCTTTGATGCCATCTTTGCCCATTGCCGGCAGATAGACCTGCGCCGTGGTGTTTATGGGCACCTCAATATGAAAATGGGCACCCGCATCCTTCCTTTTCCAGTTCACGATCACCTTGCCGTACATAGATCGGTATTCGGTGTTGGCATGGGTCAAATCTCCCACAACCGCGGGCTTAATGAGCATTTTCTGCATGCCGGGATGTTCTGGGTGGGGCCTTATGCCGCCAAACCCTTTAATGAAATAGCCCCCAATACCCGTGTAACAGGTGTGTATCTGGCTACTTCCAATAGCGGACCAACGCTCTGGCCATACGGTTTTGTCTTGATCCAAAAAGTAGCCGTAGCTTGGGTGTCTTTTATCTTGTAAGAGTTCATAGATCAAATCCATCCGTTCGCCGTATTCCGTAAAATAACGGGTGTAGAGGGCCTGGCCCGAGCTGCCGGTGTCGTAGTACGGAAATTTATAGAGCACCTGATCTACTAGGTTGTCGTACACTTTTTGCCTTTCGGATTCCGGGGTAACCCCTGAAATCAGGGCAAAGGCCTGGTTCACTTGATGCCCTTCGCCATATTTTCCCGTGGCAGGGTCGTATAGATTGGCATGGGTTGCCTTGCGCTGTACTTCCAATCGCTTTGAAAAGAGGGCAATATCTTCCGTTTTGTTCAGGGTTTTGGCAATGTTCAAGGCATTTTCCAACATAAAGGCATAGACCGTATTATTGAAATGGGCCGATTCCGGAGAGTTGCTTGAGCTCCAAAAATTACCTCTGGGCGTGCACCAGTCTCCCAATCCTGGAAATTCCAAAGTGCCCCGCTCACCAATTTTTAAGGTACCGCCACTATCATAATCCGAATGTTCGTACAGCCAGTGCATCCACTTTTTCATACTGTCATAATGGTTGTTTAGCAAACGTTCATCCCCCAACATTCTGTAGGTTTCCCAAATGGTAATGGGGCTGTTGGCCATCCACATTAAAAACTCAAAATCGTCTCCGTTGATCACGGCGCGCATTTTACCATCATCGGCCTGTGAGTCTTGCATAAATTGGGCATATTGCGCCATATAGGCCCCGCTCTCAAAATTGGGCAGGGCATCACCGTACATCGCCGCCACGGTTACCTCGCCCCAACCACGACGTTCGCGATGGGGACAATCTACTAAAATGCCATCAATGGTATTGGCAATATAGGTGTTCAGATTTACCTGATAGATCCTGTTCATCAATTCACTGGAGCTTTCAAATTTGCTGATCTGCTTTCTGTCATTGGTAATGACATGTCCTTTGATGTCTTTTAGATCTGGTTTGTAACCAATGCCGTAAACGGTAACATAGCGCCCTCCGGCAAGATTGAACCGATTGGTGAAATGGCCCGCACCGGTTTTGTCAAAAACGTACTGGCTCCGTTGTTCCCAAGAGGAGAATACCTCTTTATAGTCTGCAACCTCAAAGGTGATGGTATCGCCCTCTTTTCCCTGTAACAGATTCATTTCAAAAAAGCCCGTGTAATTTTCGCCCATATCAATGATATAGTTGCCATCTTCCTTCTCTTTTATCCCAATGGGGCTTATTTCCTTGAACTTCACCTGGGGCTCCACCATTTGGGCACTGAGGGTTGCGGTGATTTTGGTAGTGGGCGGGTTGGCATCCGTACCGGGGGCCCGGATGGCACCCTTGGGGCCTAAATTGATATCGGTAAAGACAGCTTCTTTGGCCTTGTCATTGTCAAAAACCACCGCGTTGGCCCAATGGCCATCATCGTAATCTGCGGTGTTCCAGTCGTCTTCACGTAAACGTTCATCTATGATTTCACCGCCAAAATCCAAAATGTCCCATGAGCCAATATAGGCGCTGTAGCTTTTTTTACATTTCCAGCTGGCGTCGGTTGCCAATACCACATTGGTGGTATCCCCTGTAATATGTGCTTGGGCCTTAAACACAAATGGTGGGTCATAGTATTCTTTCATCCTGCCCCATCGTGCCCAACCAGCCGCATGCCAAATACCGATGACATTGTCGCCTTTTGTGAGGTGTTCCTTAATGTCATAGGTAAGGTACGGGAGCCTTTTTTTCTTATAGGACAGCACAGGATTCATTACTGCATCGCTCACTTTTTTACCGTTCACGTACACCTCATGATACCCAAAGGAGGCCACATGGACGTAGGCTGATTCTGGATCGGTATCCAAAGTAAAGTTCTTTCTGTACCAGTTGTGATCTTTTTTGTTTTGACCTTCTTTGTAGATCCATTCGCCTTTCCAATCCTCTGGCTGCAGCAGCCCCATAGAGAATATGGCCGGTGCGCTCCAACCCGAAGGATGGCCCGCTGCATCCCATACCTTCACCTTCCAGTAGTAGGTTTTGGTGGACTCCAACGGAATCCCTGCATACACCGCATTGACGGATTGGCTGGAGGAAACCTTGCCCGAGTCCCAGACATCTCCCGTGTTCCCGTCCAAAAGGGCAGGGCTACTGGCCACCAATAGCTGATAGGCCGTTTGTTGTTGCCCTCTTTCAAAATGGGGTGCTTCCAATTTCCAACTCAATCTGGGTTGGGTGTTGTCTATGCCCAGGGGGTTTTCACGGTACTCGCATCTTAAATCAGTAACGTTAACGTCAGATTCGGACGTACAACTACCAAGGAGTACTACTAGGATAAGATAGGAAAGTCTCAATATTTTCATGACATCCATAGTTGAAATTTAGTGTGTTTAGCGAATACGAATAGCATAATCTGTTACTCTGTTTTAAGATTCCGATAAATTTATTGATTGACAAAATAATCATTAAAATAGAGTTAATTTTAACTTTTGACAATAAATAAATCATTTACTTCCCTAATTCATACAATTTCAGGAATAATGGTACGGATACCAATTGACAATTTGATATTTTTATTGCATAAAATGATATGAAAAATAGCTATAGAAAATACTTGATGGTCTTTGATCGGGACAAGGCATGGGGGTTCTACATCAATAATTTGGGACGGACCAAAATCCCAATAAACTCCAATTACCCAAGTACAGACCACCCCGATTCTTATATGTTTTCTTGGGAAAACGGTCGGGTTTTGAATGAATTCCATCTGGTATTGATCACCCAGGGCGAGGGGGAGTTTGAAAGTAGTCCTACAGGAAAAATTAGACTTATGGATGGGGATGTGTTCTTGCTATTTCCTGGGGTTTGGCACCGGTATAGACCCAGAAAAAATAAGGGTTGGACCGAACGATGGATAGGTTTTTCCGGTACCTTGGCAACCCAGTTCATAGCCAATGGGTTTTTCAGCCCTGAGGACCCAATAATTTCCAACGCAGACCAAGCCCAAATTTTAACCCTTTTTGACCGGCTCTTTTTGTTGTTTGAAAGGGAGGACTTTGGTTTTCAACGAACAGCTTCTGCACTTTGTTTACAGCTCATGGCCGAACTGTATAATCTAAAGACCGGGGGGGCGAATGTGGCGGATAGGAACACCATGGTCAACAGAGCAAAGTCCATCATGTACCACCGTATCGATTCCTCCATTGAACTAAAAGAAATTGCCAAGCAGCTAGGGGTCAGTTATTCGAAGTTTAGACTGGATTTTAAAAAACAGACCGGCGTATCACCACTACAATATTTTTTAAGCTTAAAAATTGAAAAGGCAAAGGAACTCCTCTTGGCTACCAACAAAACCCAAAAGGAAATTGCCTTTGAACTTGGCTTTGAAAGTGATTTTTATTTTAATCGGTTGTTCAAACAAAAAATAGGTATGGCACCCGGAAAATTTAGGGATAAAGCCAAGTCCTTTTTTTAAAACTATCCCAGATACGCTCGGAAATTCTTTAGGTTTCCTGCGTCTTACCGGAAAATAGGTGACCTATTTTTTCTTATACTGAAATTCCTTGTCAAATCCTACATTTTCATAGCCCTTGGTTTCTGGAAGCACAAACTGGTATTGGTTTATTTTATCAAATTCGACAGTCAAGTTTTCTGCTTCAAATTCCATTACATGACCTGCAAAAGTTTCATCATCCGAAACAAAATGAAGGTGAAAACCTGCTACGTTTATGTTGCCAATAAACTCAGGGCAATAAAAACCGACCATGGTTCCTGAAAAATTTTCCCGTTCAAAAATTGGTCTGTTCGGTATCAAAACATCCAAGCCTTCTTCAAAAGGTGGGGTTTGCTTGTGTAGCCCCCCACATTTCATGTACTTAAAATTTCCCTTTATCTTAAAAGCATAAAAGAAGTTTTTTGAAGGCAATTGTTTGTTGATCGTATCCCTTAGCGTTTCGTAATTTTCTACCTTATAAATGTTGAAGCTTCCATCCTTGTCAAAAAAGGCCGCATTGGCGTAGACTACTTTTAGCGAATCGTTGGGTTCCAAAACCTCTCCATTCTCCTTGGCCTGGTATAATTTACCATCCAGCATTATTAACTCCCCGTCCAACAGATTATAGGAACCTAAAGCAATGTCGCCCTTTGTTTTTAGTTCCCCAGCAGTAATATCACCTTCAAAGACTTTGTTCACAAATGCCCACCAAATGGAATAATGATAAAAAACATCGGATTTTTTAGTGTTTTCAATGGTTGACACCGATTTAATTTTTTCATCGGTTTCAAGTTTTTCATTTTTGGCTTTTTCACCACAACTTAGAAAAAGCAAACAACCTAAACTTAAAAGTATACTACCATTTTTCATCTGATTTCGTTTTTCAATAATTAGTAACTATAATGACCATGCGCCTGTAACTGATCAAAGGTGCCATCTGGTTGTCATCACGCACTTCCAGAACCACATGTAATTCCCTGGTTGCTGCATCCAATGGGATTTTAAATGATGTCTTAACCTGTGTATCATTTTCATTATGAATAGGCTTGTTGTACGGTTTTTTTCCAGCTTCGGGATACACCCACCATTTGTAGCCCAAATTATCATCATCTGGATCGGTTGACCCCGTTGCATCTAAAACCACCTCTTCATTATAATTAAATTTTGCCTTTATGATTTGATGGGTACTATCGCCATTCAGTACCGCAACAGGGCGGTGATTCGCTTTGTTATAAGGTTGAATACACCAATCCATTCTAGCTTTTAAATCGTTCCAAATTGCCTTACGCCATCGCCATACGGGCGTATATTCATCGGCGTAAACTTTTCCGTTATCTGGGTTTGTCCACGTATCTACAATCGGGTCCCCATCAGTATAGGCCTTATAAGGTAAAAAGGGTTGTTCATCTGTTTCAACAATTGAAAATCCAGATGGTGGGTTGTCGTTTTTCTGTACGGAGTAGCGTCCGCCCCATCCTCCCCAAGAGGGTTCGGAAATATCGGATAATTCAGGATTAACAAGTACCAACCAAGGTATGGTCCCGCCACCCCCAATAAAATGAAAGGTATCATCTACTTTCCTATCCGGATATAAAGCACCCAATGTACCGTGATTGGTTTGCACATTTTCCCTAAACCATTGATGTTGCCCATTTGGGGTATATTCATAAGGTTGCCAAATATGGGGTCCTAGGTTAGCGTTGGAAGGCCCGCCAAAACTTTTATTTTGATGGGTGGCCCGAATGTAAAATAAATCTGGAAATTCATGACAAATCCAAGCGCCACTTTCATCTTGTCCCGAATTATCATAAACCCTTAATTTGGAAACGAGTGTTTTTAGTTTTTCTTTTGAATGGTTTGCCCTGAGGTGAAATAAAGCCTGGGCAAGCGTATTCATCCCACCATTGGACAAGACAAAAATGGGTCTGTCATCATCTTTTAAAACGGCCTCTACAAGTAACTTTGCCCCGTCACTTGTTTTGCCTGCACCTACATCCTTCATGCCATTTCCCGACTGCCCCGAAGCGACGATACTGTGAAGATACTTTGGTGTTTTCCATCCTTTTTCATGTAATTGAAGGTTTGGGTACACTTTTTCGTAACCGTCAATGTAATAATGAAACAACTCCGGCATCAAGACTTTTACGGTATCCTTGGGGTTGGGCCTAAAATAACGCCCTGTAACCGCAATTAACCCTTCCAAATCAAACTTGTTGGAGTACATTAACAAATGGACAAGTTGCTGTTCGTCGTCAGGGTCATGGCCAATATCAGACATTAAAATGAATCTGTTTCTTTTAAAATTTTGATGGCTTTGGGCAGCTAATTTGCCCTTTTCTGATGCTACGTTAACGTCTATGGGACGAACTTCTGATTTCTCATTATTATCCATACAAGAGAATAAAAAGGCAAGGGAAAAGACATAAAAAAATGATTTGTTCATAGTGTTTTTATCGCGTCCATAAATTAAATACCATTATTCAATGGTAAGAACGATGCGTCTATAATCGTGCAATGAAGCAATTTTATTATGGTCTTCAATTTCGAGAACAATATGAAGGGTTTTGCCTGTGGCATCCTCTGGAACTGCAATCTCCGTAATGGCCCGCAAAGGATACTTAATAATTTCACTGTTGCCTTTATAAGTTCCTGCCTCTTTGTAAATCCACCATTTAAAGGCTATATCATCACCATCAGGGTCAACCGAAGCGGAGGCATCCAATGATATCGTATCTCCCGAACTGACTTGTAAAAAATGAATTTTTTCCGTGTTATCCCCATTTATTGCGGCTACTGGATGATGATTGGCATTCTCAAAAGAAGCGATGCACCAATCCATTCTACATTGAAAATCGTTATAATAGGCCTGTCGCCACCTCCAAACTGGCGTGTAAATTGAAGTGTAGACCTCATTGGTTTCCGGGTCTGTCCAAACATCTGAAACTTCGGTAAATAAATAATAATCGCCATACGTTTCCTCATCGACATGTACACTTTTATGTCGGGAGGGCACATTCTTAATAGGTTTTTCTGAAAATCTCCCACTCCAACTGCCCCAACTGGGTTGGCTTATATCGGATAACCCTTGGTGCATAAGTCCTAACCAGGGAATGGTACCTCCGCCTTCAATAAAAGCCAATCTACCCGTTGGTGTTTCTCTCAAGGGAAATAATCCTCCTAATGCCCCATGGTTTTTGATATGCTCCAATGCCCATTGATGTTGCCCTGTGGCATTGTATGCGTAAGGTTTCCACGTGTGAGGCCCTTTTTTATCCGCGTCAGGGTCATTTCCCCAGGCCCAAGCAGGACCACCATAAGCATAGGTTTGATAGTTACTTCGCGTCCAATGAATGTTGGGATAATTGGCACAAATCCACGCTCCGGCGTTATCTTGTGCGCCGTTTTCAAAGACCCTGAGTTTTTTTAATACTTTTTTCAAAGTCTCCTCGGAATGACTCCCTTTAAAATCGTTTAATGCTTGCGCTAGTGTGTTGGAACCTGCATTCACCACAATGTAAATTAAACGAGGGTCCGCCTTTTTAAAAATTTCAATTAGTAACTCCGAACCCTTCGTACTTTTTCCTTCACCAACATCGGCCATGCCATATCCAGGTTGCCCTGACGCCACAATGGTACGTAAATAGGCTGGTTCTGGATAACCCTTTGCATGTATTTTCAGGTTTTCATAAACCTTTTCATAACCATCAATAAGGTTTTCAAACAAATCTGGATACAGCCTTTGCCTTTCAACCAATCTATGTTTGTTATGTAAATACTTTCCGCTTACGGCGATCAGCCCTTCAAGGTCAAATTCATTGGAGCACATGAGCATATGCGCCATTTGCTGTTCCTCATCGGGCTCGTTGCCCATATCGGCCAAAATCACCAACCGGTGCTTTGTAGATTGACTCAAAGCACATTGACCCCAACAAAGAATAAGGCCAAATACGATACATTCTAAAACCTTCATATTACCGCTCATTTTTTGCAATTTCAATATCCTGTTTTACCCATTCGGTAATTTGCTTCCAATCCACAATACCAACTCTGTTGGTCCACAAAGGGTTATGATTTTGTTGCTTGGCTTGGTGCACGTACCGTTTCCAAAAATCCAGAGCTTTTTCTAAAGCTTTAACTGCCAATTCTTGATACTCCTTTTTATTAGAATCTCTGAACAACGCTAAATAAGTGGCACCTTCAATTTTATGTGCATAATACTTCCCTAAAAATGAAACTGTTTTAATATCGTTCAAGGTAAACTGCAGTTCCTTATTAGTTGGTTCCTTAAATTTTTTCAAAACATCCAAAGCACTGCTGGAGACATTCATGAGTTCATCGGATACCTGCAGCGGTGTTCTTAGGGCAGTGGATTTTCCATCGGAAACCATTTTCACATAGTCTGGAATGGACTGATTTCCTGATTTAGGATGCACACCAAGCGAGATAAACCGGTTAACATCATGAAACCCAGTTTCATTCGCAGCCTGACTAGGGCGACTCTTACACCCTTCAATATACCATTGGAAGTCAAGACTTCCCCAATGAAAGCCAGTCGTTAGCGGATATACCATAGAGGCATTTTGCCATGCGGAAAACAAGGAATTGGCATCTACTTCTGGAAAGTGGCTTCCCAAGATGTCTCTAAATCGTTCATTTGATAGGGTTGGGTCGTAACTTAATCTGCCCCATAGCATCCATTGGTACCAATGCTTTTGCACTTCCAACTGATTGGGGGTTTCTGGGTTTTTGGTCAGAAAATCACGCCCCCATATCCATTGATCGGAACCAAAGTAAATACCTTTGGCCACATCGTTATGGGGTAGGTTATTTATAAATTCCCGGGTAAAATCCGGGGCGCCCCACCTAAAATAGAAGGTATCATCATTTCGGAGGCCCCATAAGGTCTTCATGCCCTCAATTTGCTGCAGGTAATTGGCGTGTTCATGATAGGGCTGCTGGGTTGCACTGTACACATGGGCTTTTGCATACTTAAAACAGAACATAAACTCCACATTTTCCGCCGCCACAACCGCCTTGAATTTTTCAGCAATTTCTTGGGCTCCGGACTGGTGTTGTCTATGAATAAATTTAAATTGTCTTTCGGGCATTTCCTTAGCTGCTTCCAAAATACCCAAGGCATAGGTATCGTAAGCCCAATTTTCTTTTTCTTCGGCATTTGCCCCATGCATATTTTCACCTGTGGCCAACCCTATGCCCGCCAAATCGGGATAGGTGACAAATAATTGCTTGATACTTTTTCTAAAATAATCTTTAGTTATTTCATTGTCAATCTCATCTGTAATTCCATATTTTCCCTGCGTGCCGTAGTCAAATATATTCCATGTGATAAAATGAAAATCCACATTTCTGCTTTTGCCATAGGCCATTACTTTTTTCCAAAACTCGATTTTTTCATCAATGGTAATACTTTTTAAGACTTCCACATTATCTAAAATTTCAGGGGCATCAAAACCTATTCCCAGAAGATTGTAATACTCCTGCCAATTTGTTGTAGACCGTTGTACGTCATCCAGGGCAATATCTTCATATCCTGGCACTTTCACTAGGGACGGAAACGGATGTAAGCTCCACAGTGAAATATAATTGTAACGGTAACGGGCCATAGTGTCGATATAGTCTTTCCAAAAGCTGAAATCCCACATGTGTGGCATATTGTACTGCGCCGCATCACAAACATCGCTATAACTTGGTGTACGCACATCCAATGGTATATTGAATTTAGGCCCCCGCATTTCTAGATACGGGTTACGAACCAAAGGTTTTACACCCTCAAGCCCGTATAGTTTTATCTGCTCCGCCAGTTCCAAAGTACCGTACATTAATCCAGCATTATCCGAAGCAGTGACCTTAATTTCAGTCTTGGTCTTTTCAATTTTAAAACCTTCGGGATTTAAAACATCCGTCTTTTGAACAGCGAGGACTATATCTGGTTTATCGGCCAAGTTTGGACCCGATAACTTATATTGAGCACCTAAAGCTGATTCTAAATCCTGTAAAGCAAATGAAACTTGAGGCGAATCGGACAAGGTTATAACATTAATAATGTCTTCTTTTTCCTTACATGAAAACAAAACAAGAAAGGACCACAAACAGAGAAGAGGAAAGGTGAAAAAGGTTATTTTTCTCATTGGATAGTTGTAATGCCATTAATTACAACAATTTACGGTATCAATAAAAGTTGTGTATCCTGCTCTATTCTGCTATTATCACTTTTTATAGATAGCGTTACTTGCTATAATACCTAGGTTTGAGAAAAAAATTTAAGACCTTCTCAATACCATAATTTCAAAGGAGCAAGTCTGAGGTGGAACAAAATATAGGGGGTTACCTCAGTGAATTTGAAGCGATAGTACTAAAATCTTGATTCTAGCATAATCCAGGTCTTTACCAAAATTTTTTGCCTAAATCTTTGCGGTAATTATTTCGTATAAATCTTAAAATTGCTGTAACGAGCAGAACGAGTATACATATGCCGTAGGCCAATCCTACCCTCCAGAATAGGGTCAATTTTTGAGAGGTCCCAAGTAAATAACTCACTACCCCCTTCACCGCTTACCTCAAAATAGAGATAGTCCCCCAATTTCATCGCAGTTATATGGTACTTCTTGCCCGTTTCAATAAAACCCTTATAATCATAAGAAGGTTCCACTTGGGTTATCTTAAAACTTTTAACTTCTGGCTTGGGATATCTTCGGGCACGCGTGTAAAACAGACCATCGCCTTTATTGCCAAAAGCAGCATAGCTAATGTGCAGGGCGTTCATATTTTCAAAGTATTTTCTCATAGCAGGAACCTTTCGTAAATGCTGCCATTGTGCAATATCGGTTGCATATTCGCCCTTAGCAGTACCTGAGGCCTGTATATAGAGAATGTTTACATATTTATTTTGTTCATCCGTCCGTACATAGTCGTATTCTATTCTTATATCGCCAGCAAAAGTGTCCTTCGTCCAAAGAACCGCGTGATGGGCATCATTATTGGCCTCAGGCCCGGCAGAAAAATTCATACCTGCTTCTGTGTTCTCGATTGTCGCCAATTCGCCATCCAGAGTCCAATTTTCTCTCCAATTCCGAGTACCGGTGTCACTAAGGACAAGGTTCCATTCCTTGGCATTTTTGAGGTGGTCAAAAGCCGATTTGGCGGCAAGGACCTTGGCCTCAGAAGTCTTTCTTTGGATAGGGCCATTATCCCCCAACAAATACATTCTTCTGTAGTCTGATTTTGGTGATATTTCGGCAACAATCAAAAGGGCGTCAGGATGGGCATTTTCAATACTTGCTGAAATGGCAAAACGAGCATTACTTTTTTTGATGAAGGTCTTTTCCTTTTTAAAAGTGGTTCCATTAACTCTGGAATCGTATCGGGCGATGGCTCCTTGGCCATTTTCATTAACTTCATCAATAAAAAATTGAACATCATCAGCTTCGGTCACCTTTATAAAACCATTGCCAGTAGGCATATTGGTATTCCTATTTTGTATCCATTGTATACCATCCCACCAGAAATAGTGCATTTTCTTGGGTGCGCTACGTCTAGAATTGGGTATCTCCTTACCTACCGTCATACCAATATGGGGCCAGCCCTTGGAGTCTAGGTCCAGTACTCCCTGAAAAGTCCAATTATCATCAGTTTCAGCTACCAAAGTTTTAGCTTCTGCAATCTCCCGCGTAACCGGTGTTTCAAGTATATCATTGTTGATATTGGTCCACTCCCCTGTTTGGGTATTGAACTTCATATAGTACACATTGTATCTCTTGGCTATGTGCCCAAGGCCAATGGTGCTTGGTTTGGTATCTAGACATAAATGATAGTCAAATACCACATGCAATTCGTTGCCGTCGCCTTTGGTTATCCAAGGATACCAAGAATCTACTGCCGCCATATCATTGCGCCTTTTATGCTTAAGAAATGAGATGGGTTCAGAAAAGCTACGGCCGTTATCTGTTGACAGTTGATAAACCCAATTGCTGCGATGGGCACCATGACGGTAAAACAGATAAATATCCCCATTGTCCATTTTTATCCATTGATTGTAAGTGCCAAAAGGAGAAATGGTATTGAGGGTCTCCCAGCTGGAAATGTCCAAAGGTCTTTTAGAGACTGCATGTAGATTTTTACCGTAGTGATGGTTTCCCAAAAGATTCTCTCCGTGTTTCCTCATTCCCCCATGACCTCCAAAGGCAATGTGAATATAGCCTTGGTCATCAATCAGTATGGAGGGTTTGCCATGATTGTCAATCTTTTTCTTACGGGTAGGGTCTTTTCCCATTTCACTAATACCTACTTTAAATGGGCCTTGCCACTCTTTGGTTTCGTGATTATAGGAAGCCACGTATGGGTCTTCTTGGGGGCCTTGATAACAAACGTAGGTGATGCCGTCATGGTAAATACCCGCCGGATGTTGCACCACGGCAACAGCGTTACCATAGCCATTATCGGCAAAAAAATCGACCTTTTCATTTTTCTCCAAAACCGCTCTAGCTTTGTTACCCTGACCTTTACAGGATATAACCATGGTTAATAAGGCAAAGGCTCCTAAAAGATATTTGGTCTTTATCATTTACAAACTCGTTTTTTGATACGTTCTAAGGACTATGGGACCCAATAGACCAGAAGGCAATAACGGACTATCTGCATCCCAATGCTTCCACGATGCAAAAGTTGTTCGTTCAGAGGCTCGCCGTGTGTTATTTCGTAACCAATTAGGCAACTGTTTCGGTCGTTTTCCTTTAAGTTCATAATCCAAATCATAGCGTTCGTCACCTATTAAACGGTTTGGCCAAAGGTTGGTCACTTTTATTTCAAGGGTATTCCAACCTAGTTTCAGGTAAGTGGTAATATCGGTTCTAAATGGAGCTTTCCATAGGGTTCTTACTGTTTTGCCATTTATCAAAACTTCGGCTATTACGGCCACACTTCCTAAATCCAGTTCTAACTGCTTGTCCTTCTTAAGCAAATCCTCAGTTAGTTCAAAGAATTTTTTATAGGTAGCTGTTCCCGAGAAATATTTTAGGTCTTTTTCGGTATGGCTAGACCAAGAGGTAAGCGAATCGAATTTTACGATTTTTGATGTTTCATTTTTAATGGGGAAGGTAACCTCCCAACCCCCTGATAAATCCATCGGTTTAGGTATTGAAATAAGCTGTTTACGTTGTATCGTTCCCGATGCGGTGGTGTATTCGATATTTCCTGGATAGGGTGTTACCCAATAAATGGAATCATTTGTATACACCAGTTTTGGCTTTGGAACATCTCTTGATAAATCTAAAACTTGCCCTTTTGGAATGGTCAAAGTACGTTCTTCACCCTCGGTGATGTAGCTTATTTTTAAAACCGTTTTTGGACTTTCAATATCCTTATCGTCGATTAATTTATCTGTTACCGGTATTTTATAATTTCCTTTCTCTATTTGACTTAGAATGTAGTTGGTCACATCTATGGTTTTATAGGCTTGGGGAACTCCTTTCGTTTCTGCCTTGAATTTACCAAACACGGCTTTTAACACCTTTAACTTTTTATCCCCAGCATCTATTTTTATATGCTCACGCTCTTCGGCATACAATTGCTTTTCCGTTGTTCCTATGGCATAGGCCATTCTAAACTCCTTCTTGTAGCCCATGGCAGGGTCGCAATCGCAAAACGCACGGGTCATTTTAAAATCGAGCACTCCGTCCTTAACGGCATCAGCTACTTTTTCTGTAATATCGACAAGGCCTTCTTGCAAAAATGTACCATATTCAGCCTTTACAATTTTTAAATCTGGAAGCGGTACTGCTACGGGTTGTTCAAGAGTTGTGGTAACCGCCAATAAATGTCTTGCGTTTAAAGGCTTTTTAAAAACAACAAATACTGATTCTTCCGCGTCTAAGTGAAACGATACGGTGGTTGTGCCGTCTTTATTATCCTTAAAAACCACAGCATCCTGGATTGTAGCCGTTTCGGCATTCCAGAATTCGGGCTGCTTTCCCGTTACTCGAAAACGTGCCGTTATTTCCCTGGCTTCTTTTCTAGCATTGGCTACAAAATAGATATCAGCCTCATCTGTTTTTCTATGGATAAAATTGATATCGGAAGAGTCAGCACTTTCCACCTCAAAGTCAGGCGTTTTTTTTCGCAATACACTTTCAATACGCACATCTTTTACTGACCCACTTCCCCATAAGGTATCAACATAGGTTTTAACCTCATCGTCGCAAGCAGGATAATTGGTTAAGCTGGGCGATTGTAGCGGCTTTCGACCGATTACTTTTGCACCACCATCTACCAACTCCTGTACTTTTACCAAGGTCTCTGGTTTTATAAAATCGGATTCTGGTAACACCAAAAGTTCATAAGCGTTTCCGACGGACGAATAGATGGTTCCGTTCTTTACGACCAAATCCTTTAATTTATTGGCACCAATTAAATCGTAATCAAAGCCCAACTCCCTAATTTCAGGTTTTATAAAGCCAGTGTTTGGAGATGATTCCCCAGTAAACACCAACACATCGGCTACATTTTTACCTTGTTGCAATAGGTGTTGCGAACGCGCTATGTAGTCCATATACGCCTTGCTTTGCGTCCACCAAGTATTTAGTCGGTTAAAATCGAAGCCGTGGTAACTAAGGGCCAAGCCTGGAGCAACATCCCAAGGCTGATGTACGTAGGTATGGAAAATGAATCGGGTGATGCCTTCTGTCCAGGCCCTATCCCCAATGGTTTTTAAATCTGCTGGGTGTTTGTCCCAACCGCCTATTCCAGTAAAGGACTCCGCTCCAACTATAGCACTACCGTTTAAATGGGCAATAGAGGATACAAATTTGGGCGAATCGAAAAACGGGTAGCCACCGCTCCAAAACTCGCACATGACAATATCTCCAGTGGCGCCTACCTGCATATTGTCAAATGGCCCCCAGTAGGGTTCAACAGAGAATTTCAATCCGTTTTCATGACATAATTTTGCAAAATGCGCGTAGTAGTTTTTGGCAATTAAATCGCCTATGGTCCTTCTGAAATCCCAAAGAAATCGTTCAGAAACTTCACCACTTTCTACGTAATAACCTGCTAATGTTGGCAAATACGGGGTTAAATCATATTCTCTTAAATCTTCAAATTGTGTATCGAATCCTGAAGTCCAATTGGTAGTTTCTACCTCGTAGCTATCAATTAGGCAGTTGTTTACGGTAGTACCTACCAAATCTCCTAATTTATCGAGTATGGGTTGCACCCCCGCTGCCCAATACGCATCAAGGGCTTTGGTACTCATCTTATCCACTTCCAAACCCTTGGCCTCAGGCGGCGCCGGGCGGTTGGTTGTACCCATAGGGGTGTGCCCTAATCGTAGAATAATCCATTCGCCCTCAGGAACGTTCCATTCCAAAATTCCGTCTTCGGACAATTTAGAAGTGATATCAATAATAGACTTTCTGGGAATTATGGCATCTTTAGGAATACTTTTAGTATCGGGCAATAAATGATTCCGGATGCGTTCCGAAAGGTTTTTATAATCCAAACCATCTATTTTTCGAACTTGCTTTGGTTTTGGAAAGGCTAAAACGGCTATGTCTTTATAGTAGTGGAATTTAGTTTCTGGTCGGGGTAATACTTGTGCTATTGTTTTTCCACCGGCAACCTCAAGTTCGCTAAAGACCACCGTTTGCATGGCATGCTCTTCTGTTACCCAAGGCCCTCCCGAAGACGACCAGCCCGGACCATTGTGAAAGGCCAATTCTAAGCCCAAACGCTTTGCTTCTTGTGCCGAAAAATGAAATAAGTCCAACCACTCTTCACTAAGATACTTCACAGGCCCTTGCGGAAAGCCCAGGTGTACATTGAATAATTGTGCTTCTTGAATACCCACTTTTTTCATAGCTTCCAAATCGGCCGTAATACCTTCTTTAGAAACATGGCCGCTAATCCAATGCCACCACGTACGGGCTTTGGCTTCATTGGGTGGGTTATGGAAACCTACTTCTAAATCCGCAGACACAGCCCTTTTCACCTCTTGACTCCACAAGATTGTGCTGCTCATCAAGAGTAGCATAAGAATACTTATAAAGGGTTTGTATGTGTTTTTAACTATTTTCATTAATTCTTCGTGCCTTAGGTTGGAGCTTAAAAACTATTGGCCAGGTTTAGGCGACTGTACCACACCCTTTCCCTCATCAAAACTCCACCAATCAATGGCTTTCCTTTTTTCATCAAAAATGTAATTCCATTTTTTAAGGTAGTAATCCCTATCGCCAAATTCGTCCCCTATTTCATTGAGTTGATTGACCAATTCATCATCCAACTTTTGCTGGACTTCAGCATACTCCTTTTTATGTACCAAATTTTGCATTTGAAACGGGTCATCCAGATTATCGAATAAATGACTGGCACCTTCTGGGGTTTTCACGTAGGTGTATTGCTTGGTTTTTATGGCCCTGTAGGCTGGGTCTTTTACATTGGCCCCAAAAGGAGCGACGCCCATCGCCAGTGCAGCTCTATCTACATCTGGATTGGGATTTTTAATGAGATTGGCCAAATTTTCACCTTCTACGTCTTTGGGAATCTGAATATCGGTCAAACCTAAGAGCGAGGGCAGGATATCGGGTGTGGTCAATGGGGCATTTACTACCGTTCCCGCGTTGGCATCAATTTGAGGATATCGAATTAAAAATGGTACCCGAAGCGCTTCATCCCATGCCAGCTGTTTTACAAAAGGTCTTACCCCGTGGGCTCCCATCATCTCCCCGTGGTCGGCAGAAAAGACCACGATGGTATTTTCTAGTAAATCCAACTCTTTCAGTTGATTGAGCATATCCCCAATAGCCTCATCGGTCGCGGTTGCATGAGCGTAATAGCCCTGTAGCTCTTTCCGAACCCTTGGCTCCAGTGACTTTGGAACGTTGGGAGGAAGCACCAAGCTATCCTGCGGATACATTTCCTTATATTTTTTGGGAGCACTGTTATGCGGGTAGTGCGGAGTAGCTATGGAAACCAGCATGAAAAAAGGCTGTTCGCTATTGGCGTTATCCGCCATATATTGGTTGGCATCCTTCGTGATGGCAAATGGCGAATATTCTGGCCAATACCTTAAAATGGTATCATTATTATCATAGTAAGGCATTTTATTATAGGCATGAGAACATTCCAAGCCCTTCCAATATTCAAAACCTTGTCTTCGTTCTCCCGGGATGTAGGTAGAACGGCCGTGACCATCTAAGTGCCATTTTCCCCAAAACCCTGTTTTGTAGCCTGCACCCTTAAAAATTTCGGCCATGGTCACTTCTTCTTTGGGTAGATAAAGGTCATTGACGAACATGCCCGTAGTAGTCGGGAATTTACCGGTCAACAATGCCGCTCTGTGCGGTGTACAGACGGGTGCTACGGATATGGCATTGGTAAAGTTGACGGACTCTTTGGCAAACTGGTCCAGATTTGGTGTTTTTACATTGGGATCGCCCGCGTAGCCCAAAGCATCACCGCGCCATTGGTCGGTCAATATGTAAACGATGTTCGGTTTTGTGTTCGCTTTTTTTGTTTCTTTCTTTTCATCTTGTTTGCAGCTAAAAAGGCTTATAAACAGGGTAGTCAATAAAAGTGTTCGCTTCATTATATTCATTTCAGGTCTTCATTTGATATCCAAAAAACAGCACCCACCGGAGGCAAGTTCAGACTGGCTTTTGTATAGGATTGATTTTCTATACTTACCTTTTTTGAGTTTTTAATTGGTGTGATATTCCCTGTATGGGGATTCGCTTCAAAGAGCTTAAAATCACCTTTGAGGGTCACTTCGGTCTGGATGGCTTCATCACTGGAATTGGAGAAAAAGTAGATATGCCTACCTTCCTTTATTTTGTGGATGTAGTTGAACTTGCCAAAATCCGAACTTAGAGCGGGATTGGGAGAAAAGGCCACATCTGGAGTGGGGCCCATGGCCAAGGCCTTGGATAGCTCAGCTTCATTGGCATCTGCCAAATGAATGGCCTTTCCGCTGGTGTTGTTCTGGTGTATATGCGGGTTGCCGTCCAAAGGGGCATTGGCATCCACCCCAAAAATTTGCTTTATCAAGGTTTTTACCTGCTCGTCCGCTCCCATTTCAGAGGATTTATAGGGCAGTTGTCCGGTTGAAATCACCAAGCCGCCTTGGTCATAATAGACTTTTAGCTTTTCCAGTGTCTTTACCGATATCACGTTGCAACCGGTTAGGATAAGGGCTTTATAGGTTTGTTCGTTTTCTTTATTTTTCAGTTGAAGTGTTCCTGCATCAACCACATACTTATCATCCAGAAAAAATTCCGGATGGATAAAAGTGAAATCCTGTCTGATGTCGTTGGTCAACATACCGCTAATTTCCATGTAATTGGTCTCGGGAGAGATAAAGAACCCCTGCCGCGGGTTAGCTGGGTCTTCAAATCGGTACCAGCCCGCCAATTCTTCAAACGGATAAAAAACCCCTATTTCCGAAACCCGTTTGCCACCTTGTAGCAACGTACAGGCACGACCTACAAAATTTGAATACTCAGGTAATGCAGGGGCGAGTTTTTCACTGTATGGTGAAACCAAAGGCGAAATGTATACCTGCTCTGGATTGTACCAGAGTCCATGGGGCACCACAAAATTAACTCCTCGTGAGAACAGGTCCATTGCGGAGCGATATAACATCAAAGAGTCAAAGGATTTTTCTTTGTACGCCCCATAGATTTCAGTAGAAACCACGGGTCTATCATAATAATCGGCCGCGGAGCTGATGAGTTTGTGCCCATTTTGACCAAACTGATAACCGATAATGGCATCCGTTAAGGGCATGGCCATATGCCGATAAAATTTAAAGATATCGGCATTCATATCTATTGGTGTTGGATCATAATTTCCTGGAGGATGTCCCGTATCCTTTAAACCGTTTGCTTTGGCCCATTCGCCGACCAATTTTGGGAAACCTTCTGCCAATAATTCGGCTCGGGTTTTAAAAAAAGCATGGCGTACCGATTCCGTTTCTGGTCCTATATCGTACCAAAGTGCAGGGTAATAGGGTTCGGGGTCATAACCGTTGAGTTCTTTGAATTTTTGATTGAAACGACCGGTCCAGGTTCGTGGGTGTTTCCAAAAACCCACATCATCAAAAAAGACTTTTTTTATGGTATTCCCAAAGTAGGAACCAAAATTTTCTTGGTGTACCTCGTAAGTCAATTCCATCAGTTTACGCACCGCAATGGTATCCAAATAATCGACTACAGGATATGCTTTGTGATAACTATCCTTTACCAAAACAAAATACATGACCTTCCATTCGTCCCCAGGAACCTGCCAATTGATGGTATTGTATTTAATGTACTCACTAAGGTCAAGACGTTCCAAGGTTTTTGGATTCATGGCCACCGCAGCAAGTAATTCGCCATCAGGCAATTTTTCTTTTAAAACAGCCGGACCTTGGACGGTTGATTCTACGTTGTCCAGGCGTTTCATGGTATGCTCGGGATATAGCTCACCCAATTGACCACCCGCCATACCACTGGGAAAATCATTATCGTCATATAAAATCACCTCCATGTCCAATTCCTCGGCTGTGTCCAGAACATCCTGAAAACGCTGCAAATATTCAGGAGAAAGGAATTTAGGTGTTGTACCGGGCCGTCCATTTTTTTTGGGCGCAAGGGGTAAAACGCTAATGCCGCTAAAACCTCCCAATTCCTTGGCATCTTTCATTTGCTGGCGTATGCCATTGGTGGTCAATTCCCCATTGATGTGCCAGAAGGGCATGGGTTTATAGGCCTTAGGTGGATTTTTAAAATCTTCAATAAGCATTTTTGGCAAGGTATTATTTGCTTTATCGCATGATAGGAGGCCAATTCCCAACATAAGGAAGCCTAGCCAATATTTTAAGGATACCGATTTGTACATCATCAATCTTTTGTGGTTTGACTCCCCCACCAATCCGCATTGGGTTGGAAGTTGGGTTGTAGTATTTCCAAACGTTGTTGCTCCAAAGCTTGCCGCTTTTCTGTAGCCATTCGCTCTAAATAAACCCGTTCCTTTTCAGCATCGTAAAGCGGGTCTTTTTCGGGATATTTAGCATCCACTCCATTCAAGAAATCCATAAGCTCAGCTAACAGGGCACTGGTTAATTCTTGGTGCTTGCTGGCAACATTATTTTTTTCGGAAATATCGATTTCCAAATCATACAATTCGTCCCGACCATCTTCATAGTAATGAATCAATTTCCATTTCCCTTTTCTAATAATGGACGATGGTTGCCCACCTTGGTTTCCATAGTGTGGGTAATGCCAGACTAGACTTCGTTCTTTGGTGGGCAATCCGGTCATAAGCGGTAAAAGGCTCATTCCGTCTTTGTGTTGTGTAGGGATTAATTCCGCTTCAACGGCATCAAGGATGGTAGGATAAAGGTCAGCTGCCGTCACCGGAACATCGGTCTCCGCCGGCTGATTCACAAGCCAAGGTATTTTAACGAGGTAAGGCTCTTTGATGCCCCCTTCAAATTGGTAGCCCTTACCGCCGCGAAGCGGAAGGTTGGATGTGGCATAGTTATCCCCCGAAGCCACGCCTCCATTATCCGAAGTAAATACCACCATGGTGTTTTCCTCCAAGCCCATTTCCTTTAGGGCATCTAAAACATGACCCACGGCATCGTCCATACTTTCCACCAGTCCTGCGTAAATGGGATTGTCTTGAACCTGGCGTATGGGCAGCACTGCTTCCATTCCGTATCCCGTTTCTGCCAACCCCTTGGCCACGGCCTTATCCCGGTATTTGTTCCATTTTTGTTGGGTGGTCTGTATGGGTGCATGAACGGCATAAAAGGACAAAAAGGCAAAAAAGGGCTGCTTTGTATTGTCTTTCATAAAGGCTACGGTTTCTTTTGCCAAGCGCATACTTAAATGTTCACCAGGCTGTCCGTTCTTTAGAATTGGATTGTTATAAGGGGCAAAAAATCCCCCTTTTGGACTACCCGAGTCCCAACCACCTACATTATGGTCAAATCCATAGTCCTCTGGCCAAGAGCCCTTGCCACCCAAGTGCCATTTGCCCGCAAAAAAAGTGGTGTACCCTTGTTTCTTTAAAGCTTCTGCCAGGGTGATATCCTCTGAGGGCAACTGACGTGAATATTCGGGTGGCAGCAGCTGGTTGAACCTTTTTTTCTTACGCCATTCCTCCCCCACCGGCGCGCCTATCCAATCCGTAATACCATGCCGTGCGGTGAATTTCCCCGTCATGATACTGGCCCTGGAAGGGCTACAGACCCTAGAGTTGGCATAACCTTCTTTAAAAACAGTGCTTTCGCTTGCCAATTGGTCAATATTCGGAGTTTCATAGAAACTGTTGTTTCTAAAACTCATGTCGTTGTATCCATAATCATCGACCAAAATCAACAGTACATTTTTTGGTTCGACGGACTTCTTACAGCCTAGCATCAGAAACAATACCAATAATGGTATCCCAAGGTTTCGCTCCATACTATTTTTTATAATTGAAATGACGTATACCCTTTCCTGCCGCATCGGCCTCCAATTTTTTATCGCCCCAAATCAAACGCTCGCCCTCACCAATATAGAGGGTCATTTGCACACCTTCTTTTTTCTTGGTAATGCGAACGATACCGAATCGGCCGGTAAAGGCAAGACCTAACGATTCATTTAGGTAGTTGGAATTTACGTTCGGTTGTGAAATGATATAATCCGTGATTTCAGCACCAACAATCTGTGAATGAACGATAGCACCAACAGTGGTATCCCCATCGGTCAACGGCACCACTTTTTGAACACTTGATGATTTCTCTAGTGAAGGTTCCAGAACCACGAAAAACGGATTTTCCCAAGCCTCACCATTTTGGCGTATGGCCAAAACTTGTGTTTTTTTATCCACATACCCATTTTTGGCCTCCCTCGTTGGGGGCGCCAGGGCTTTGGTATAGGCCCTTGAAATACCCTCAGGAACGAAAAGGTGCATGTATCGGTCGTCATATGCGATATCAAAACGCACCTTGACGCCTTCCGTCGTCATCTCGGTAGTCATGGTATCCTCAAAATAACGCCAACCTGGAGATTTAACGGTATCCCCAATATCATTTTGATAACGGTCCGTTGGTTTCAAGGGAAATTCCCGCTCTTTCCCATCCAAAATATACGTGGCATCCCCCAAGTTGTGATAGAGGTAATCATGAAAGTTATTATCGCCATTGGATTTGGAACGAAAAACATCCAAATAATAGCCTGTGGTCTCACTGGTCCTAATGGTGCTTAGCGTGCGTTCTTGAGTGGCATTGTTGACGGTATCGTCTAAAAACTGCGTCGCAAAACTGAACTCCTCCGCAATACCGTCTTGCAAATGTTTGGGCTCCGCAGCAATATTCAACACGGTGTTTTGCCAGACGTTGGCCCTGCGTTTCCACGAACCTTCGTCCAGTCCGTGCGAGGTTCCGTTTACTACTACCGTATTGTTACCGGCATATAACCTAAAATAATGTTCGTGTAGGGGTATCTGTCTTTCCGGGACGGTTGGTGGTAGGCCTGCATTGGGCGCCATTACGTAACCCGCACCATAGAGTTCCATGGAAATACCAGTGACATGGGAATGTACGTAATGGGCACCACCGATGATGCCACAGAGGCCATATAATTCATTGTTCTTGTCCACAGCATTCCTTTGCAGCGCCACTCCAGCATGATCTATAATCACAGTTTTCTTGTTGAAATCGATTTGACTATCAAGTTCTTTAGGAATGTCTATACCCCAAAACAATTGCAAATGCTGGTATTGGTCGTACGGCCCATTGCTCGATGTACTTGGGCGATACCCACCCTGGGCATCATAGGCCTGCCTCAGGGCCAATTTTGCCTTTTTCTCGATATCGACATAGCCGCGTCTTTTGGCAACATGTAGGGCATAGCGGTAATTATTGGCCGAGAAGTCATTGTTTCGTTTTGAATCGCCATAACGTACAAACCTTCTATCCGGGTGCCTGAGGTAGTCATACAGAAAACTACCGTTAAAAATACGTTTGGCTTCTTCAGTAACATGTAGCTCGGGCTTTATACGGTCGATAATGTTCAAGTTCATACTGACTATGGGCATAAAACCATAACTCAGGGATTCTGGCCATAATCCCTGACTGGAAAATAGCGGTAGAATCGTATTTTTAAAGGAATTTTGATGTGCTGTGCCTTCTTCCCAGAAAACATTGAAAAGACGTTCCCGCTCCGTATCATTTTCAATACAAAGTATGATAAAAAGTGCTCCAGGCGCCGTAAGTATGGGATGGTTGGAGACCCTTTGCCCATGTTTATCCGGTTTGCCATACTCCTGAAGTACGCTACCGAGCATATTGGTAAAGGCCTTTTGTGCTTTTTGATGATCAAACGGAACGTAATTGCGCCTGGCCGTGCTGTAGACCTTACATCCTTCTTTTTTAAGAAAGGAATGGATAAAATCATAGGTCAATGCAATGTGTGGATAGGTAGTTCTTGGATCATAAAAGGCGTTTCCGGTAATGGTTGTAGTTTTTGGAGTGCGCGCAGCCAATTCATCAATGTAAACCTGCAAAATATCAGCTGCCAATTGCGCATAGTCCTCGTCTTGGGTCAAATGGAACAACATACCCGCCTCCGATGCCAACTTCAGCACACGATAGTGTTTTTCCGCCAATGGTCCTGCGGCCTGCTCGCCTATCTTTTTACCACCTGAGCTAAAACTCGGTACAGCGTCCAATACTGTAGTTGGTTGCGAACGATGTGACTTAAGTTTGGGGTCTACATGTTGGTGAAGCTCATCTACCATGCCTTGGGCCCATTGGTTGTTTTCTATGGTTTTTAGCAACGCTTGCCTTTCCCCGGCCGTAGTGTAAATAATGGGATGCTGTAAGGATTGGGCGCCCAACGCCCCGATGTATAGGAAGCATACCATCTTAATGAACCTAACCCCCAACGTTTTCAATTTGCAATTATTCATTCTTTGATTTATAGTGATTATTCCCAAACCATAAGCTAGAACAGCATGTTTAGCGTATAGTGCAGAGCTCTAAGTGCTATGGATTATTTTCTATGTAGGTCAGCAAGATGTGTTTGACGTCATTAACAGTGCCCAAACGCAGTCCGCCGTTGGTGGCCCCTGTGATCCAATACAGCACCATACCCGCATCGGAACAGTCCCATTTTCCTTTTTGAAACCTTACCACATCATCCACCTCTGCAATTTTTCCCTGTAGCCACACCCATTGAATGCGGGGGTCCGGATGGTTCTTGGCCCAATCCCATTTTTCTAGGTTTACTTTTAGGTTCACGTTTTGGTCCGGAATGCGCACCTCTTCAACCCCATAGTCCAAAATTTGTTGCCAAGTGTAAAAATCACCCGCATCATCATTAGCGGGATGATGTGTCACCACCTTTACAAATTGGTGTTTTTCTTTTTTGGAAGCATCCAAAGCGAGACCGATAATATCTGGCTCCCCAGCTTCAACAATCCACAAAGGGTCATCGGCAGAAGAAGCATTTATCGCATTTGCCAAATCACCTACCGTTTTTTCTTGTTGCCATTTGGCATCAAAAAAAGTGAGGTCGTCAAATCCGCCCCACCGCCTTGCCGTTACATCACAAGCAGCTTGCATAAGGGCATGACGTTCTTTTTCGGCTCTTTCAGAAATGCGTTCTACCCGCACCAGATCGCAACTGTGTGAATAATGCACCAATCTGTCTTCCAGTCCAGCGGCTCGCAACAGGGAAATGGAAACCGCCGTGCCACCCAAATCGTCCGGATCAGGAGAATTGCCATCGGCAACAATGGCGATTCTACCCTTGGGAGGGTTAATGGTAGGCGGCTCTTGAGTACCGGATGCCTGAAGCCCGGGCGCGTTGCTTACGATTTTTCCCTTGCCCACTGGGGCAAAAATCAGTCCAGACCAACGGGCCCTAGCCCATTCCTTACCATCCTTGCTACCAATTTCTGCATCCACTGTAATAGTATCGCCTGCCTTTAGCGTTACCTTTTCCCAAACCGTATTGGCGGATATCCCTTCCTGAAACCACTTTTGGGACAAGGCAGGACTAAATGTCCCCAATTCCCTATCGTTGACCAAAACGGTAAATTTAGACTGCCCATCATGTTCGCCAACACCCACAAAAACCACATCATAAGGTCCACTTTTAAACCTAAATTCCGTACTGGTGCTTGCTTTTTTGTTCTTGTTTGGGTTTACGGCAAACCATCTACCACCAGCGTCTTTGTAGTAGCCGGTTCCCTCCATGGGAAAATCCGCCACGGGCAAGGTCTTATTCTCTATGACCGATGTACTGATGACTTCATAATAGGAAGGTTCTGGCCATTTTATCTTTACCCCTGGACCTTTCTCCTTGGGAACAAAATCCTTGTTCAAGGTGAGCAAGAACTTATCCATGGCGAAGCCATCCTCGCGCATGCTGAACTGAATATCATGATAGCCGGCCTTGGGGATGTCCAAGTATATTTGGTGCGGTACTCCGCAATGCACTTCTTTGGTGCGCTGTTTGCTGGCCCAGGTCCATTGGTTCTTACCGTCGCACCATTGCATGCGTTGCCCTTGTTCTGGCCAAGCCCCGTTCAGTCCCACATGTACCCCGTTGTCTTCACTGCCCGTGCTATGCACCCTGGCCCAAACATAGTAACGCCCCGGCCTGTTTATTTTTACGCGGTAATGTACAACCGCCGTTTTGCCGGGGGTGTTGGAAAAATTGGTTCCCTTGATCAGCTGGTCCCCATGGGTCCGTCTCGTATCTGGCAAAAGCTGGATATAACCATTGGTGCCCGCACCCTCACTATAATTGGTTAGATTTCCAAGCAAGGGGGATTCGTGCTTATGGTACCGGTACCATTGGCGCTTGTCCGTTTTACTTTGCTTGTAATAAAACTCCGCTTCCACGGCAACCAGCCCGTCCTTTTCCTCAAAATAATTTTGCCCGTCCAAAATGGGTAATGACAATGCCGATTCTTGACTCTGTATTTGAATGCATTGCAATACAAAAATCAAGGCTAATGCAAATTTCATATTCATGGCTCGTATTCTTTAAGTCTTATATTTCGGTAGGCAATGGTCATTGGCGGTCCAGTGTGCACCTGCACCCCAATTAACCCCTGGGCTTTAAAATTTTTTTGGTCCTTATCAATCACCACGCTCATCACCCGGCCGTTTATGATATGCACCATAGTGTTGCCCCGTACAATGAGATGGCATTGGTTCCATTCTTCATCATGTATAAACTGTAGCAGTTCTTCCTTATCGCCAACGGTACCATAGGCTAGAGGTTTTGATGCGTCCATAAGTTGTGAAAACTGTCCGCGAAGGGCCAAGAATTTACGTCCGCGTTCCTCGTAATTTTGGCCACTCCACCTACCACCGCCATCAATATCGCATTGGTATCCTTTAAGGGCGTATGGTACTTCCGTGACTTCAACACTTCTATAATTGATGCCGGAATTACCGCTTTTAGATACCTTATATTCCAATTTGAGTTCAAAATCACCCGGTTTCCCCCCTCGCCAGATTAAAAAAGAATTTCGCTCTAAAATATTTTCTGGAGTCACCTCACCTAAAATGCTTCCATTTTCTACCCGCCAATACGTTGGGTCGCCCTCCCAACCGTTTAGGGTCTCGCCATCAAAAATGGAGGCAAAACCCACAAGATCATCTTCAATGACCTGTGGAAATGTATGTTGGGCACATAGTTGAAGGGTGCAACAAAGCAAGGCTATTGTACAAAGCCAATTGTAACCCTTTGCCATTTGCTGATTATTCATCAATTTGTGAAATTTATATGCGATGATTGTCTCAGAGCAAGCTAGTATTTTGCCCTACGAATGCTATCCTGTGGTGTTCGGTACATTTTAAGGAAGGAACAAGCTATGTTCGGCATGAGACTACAGGACAGTTTGCCAATAAGAATAGGTAACTTTAGACCACAGTTTTATAAACCAATAAATGATGAAAAAACTTGACGTAATAGCCTATTTTAAAAATCTAGGTGTGCTACTTGTTGTTGTCTTTTTGACCAGTTGTATGCAAGAGAACAAAGACCACCTTACCCAAATTTTTGATGGAGAGACCCTAAACGGTTGGCATACCCTGGGCGGTGATGCTACGTACCGTGTTGAAAATGGAGAGATTATTGGAACCACGGTTGCCAATACACCTAACACGTTTTTGGTTACCGATGGGCAGTATACCGATTTTATTCTGGAATTGGATTTTAAGACGGATTCCGTGTCCAACTCTGGAGTACAGATTCGCAGCAATAGCCATGACTGGTACCGAGAAGGAATGGTCCATGGATACCAGGTAGAGATAGACCCGTCCAAACGCGCCTGGAGCGGTGGCATCTATGATGAAAAACGAAGAAAGTGGTTGCATCCATTAGAAGGTAATGAAGCCGCACAAAAAGCCTACAAGCCCAACGATTGGAACCATTTTAGAATCGAAGCCATAGGTGATACCCTTAAAACATGGATTAATGGCGTACCGGCATCACATTTAGTGGATGGGATGACCCAAGAAGGGTTCATAGGATTGCAAGTGCACAGCATAGGCAAAAAAGGAAAACCCGGGGTGGACATCAAGTGGAGAAACATTGAATTTATTACGGAGAATTTGGGGCAGTATTCCAAAGCCTCCCCCTTACCGGCCGTTACCACCAAAAACCAATTAACGTTCGAAGAAAAAAGAACCGGTTGGAACTTACTTTGGGATGGGAAGACCACGGAGGGATGGCGTGGCGCCAAATTAGAGGAATTCCCTAAAGAAGGATGGGAAATAAACAATGGGGAATTGAGCGTGCTGGCTTCAGGAGGGGGAGAATCCACTGCCGGAGGTGATATTGTGACCAAAGAGATGTACGGTAATTTTGAACTTAAGGTGGATTTTAAAATCACCGAAGGTGCCAACAGCGGCATTAAATATTATGTGGATACCGAACTGAATAAAGGCGAAGGCTCTTCTATAGGATTGGAGTACCAAATTTTGGATGATGAACGCCACCCAGATGCAAAAAAGGGCAGCCATGAAGGAAGCAGAACGGTAGCCTCACTATATGATTTGATTAAGGCTGACCCCAACAAACATATGAACGCCATAGGGGAATGGAACACCGCTCACATTGTATCCAAAGACAACCAAGTGGAGCATTGGCTCAACGGTGTTAAAGTATTGGAATACCAGCGGGGCAGCCAGGAGTTCTTAACCTTGGTAGAGGAAAGTAAATACAAGGACTGGCCCAATTTTGGCCTTTTAGAAAAGGGTAATATTCTTCTACAGGACCACGGAGACCTGGTTTCGTTCAAAAACATTAAAATAAAGACCTATGAGTAAGCAAAATAGCAGAAGAAGCTTTGTGAAGAAATCTACCTTGGGAGCCCTTGGACTGGCAAGTGCCTCTAGCATGGGCATGAGTGCGGAAAGCTACAGGAACATCATGGGTGCCAATGACCGTTTGCACGTGGCCATAGCCGGCTTGGGCAGGAGATTGGGGGCTTTTTATGCGCCAATAGCCCATAAGAAAAGTAATGTTCGTTTGGCCTATCTGTGTGATCCCATGCAAAGCCAAATGACCAAGGCTGCAGAAAAATTCAAGGAACATATCACGTATAAGCCCCAATTGGAGCATGATATTTTTAAAGTCTTGGAGGACGATAAGGTAGATGTACTCATCAACGCCACGCCCGATCATTGGCATACCCCTGGGTCTATCATGGCCCTAAAAGCTGGCAAGCATGTCTATGTGGAAAAACCCAGTAGCTGTACCATGGAGGAGAACGAGCTTTTGGTCTCGGCCACCAAAAAATATGACAGGGTGGTACAAATGGGTAATCAACAACGCTCCTCTGGTCACACACAACAGGTGATAAAAAAGATTCATGAAGGTGCCATTGGCGATGCCTATAAAGCAGTGGCTTTTTATAGTAACAGACGTGGCGCAGTGCCCCTACAAAAAGAGGCACCCGTTCCAGAAGGCCTGGATTGGAACTTGTGGCAAGGCCCAGCCGTACACCGCAACTATACCTCAGAAACATGGAATTATAACTGGCACTGGTACGGATGGAACTACGGGACTGCAGAAATGGGCAACAACGCCACCCATGAACTGGACGTTGCCCGTTGGGCACTGGAGGTTAACTACCCGCAATTGGTTGAGGTCTCCGCCGATAAGCGGCATTTTGTGGATGATGGCTGGGAAATGTACGATACCATGCTGGCACGTTTTACTTTTGAGGGAAACAAACAGATAGAATGGGACGGAAAAAGCAGAAACGGCTATAATACCTACGGTAGTGGACGGGGAGTCATTATTTACGGAACGGAGGGCAGCGTTTTTGTAAACAGAGGGCATTATAAACTGTTTGACAGAAAAGGGCAATTGGTAGAGGAAGTTCTTAGTGATGGAAAGGAAGGTGGTCTGGCCCTAGGTGGCGGTGGGGATATGTCTACCATCCATGTGATGAACTTTTTTGATGCCATTAGGGGAAAAGCCAACCTAAACGCTCCTATTGAAGACGCCAATATTTCCATGGCCATGGTGCATTATGCCAATGTTTCTTCTAGAATCAACCAGCCTTTTGAGGTGGACGATACCAAGGGAACCATGTTTAACCGGGACGCCATGCAACATTGGGGCAAACCTTATGAAGATTCTTGGAAGAGCAAGTTTATGACATTGTAATAGACATCCCCAAGGTAAACTTGGGGATTTTTAATGGTACCCCCAGGAAGATATTGGGCTTAAACAACCATTGAGAAATGCCCTACATTATCCGTTTACAAACGCATAATATACGTTTATTATACTGCTTTCCATGAACTCTAAAAATTATTGTAGATTGGGGTAAAATAGATATAAACGTAATAAACTACGTTTATACAATTGTTGGCAGCAATTAAAAAAACAAAAAATGAACCCTGACTCCAAAAAGATAAAAATCTTGATGTTAATTTTGTTGTGTTTTTCATTAGAAGGAAAAACACAGTGCTATAAAGACTTTTTTGGTTATTGGAAAACTGATAGTGGAAAATTTATAAAGTTAATCGAGCATGACTCAGATAGAAATATTAAAGGTGAAACTGTGATTGGGGATAAAAATAATCACTTTAAAGGAGTTCATTTTTATGAAGATAAAATTTTCAAAATCCAAAATCATGAATACCATTATGATGAAAAAGCAAAAAAGAATAATTCAACAAAAAGGGCTTTTAATTTTAAAGTATTGACCGTTAATAAACAAATGATGAGAATTAGACCAATATCCAAAGATATGAAAAAATTATTTGGTCTAAATGACATTAACCTTTGGAACGAGTACTATATTCCATTTGGTAACTTTGAATTGGACTCTATTTTTTATAGAAGGTCTCATTTGCCCTATGAAATTCAAATAGATAGGAATGGAATGATGAAAATGGCGGAAGATTTATCCTATAAAAATAATAAGAAGCGATATTATTCTGGTGAGCTTAGTTTTAACCAATTAGATGAGCTAAAAAGGCTAATAATTAAGTCTCAAATAACATCAATGTCAGTATGTGAACTCGAAAATTATTGTTCAGATTGTTACCCATTAAGGTTAAAAATCTTTCATAATAGTAAACTTTCCTACTATAAGGTTGGAATGATGCATGATAATGCAGCACCATTGATAAGGTATCTAAAAAAGATAATATTGGAGACTAAATGGAAGAAGGTAAAAAGAAAAAAAACTGCTGCCAACAAAGGCTAAAACGTTCATAGCCAGCAAAAGCTGGCTACGCCGTTTAGCCGAGACCGTTGGCAACAAGCTAAAAAAATGAATACAAAAGAATTAGAAATGTTAGGTGGTATTATTTGCCTAACCATATCTTTATTATTGGGGTATCGCGAATATCTTAATTGGAAATCAATAAAAAAAGATGACTATATTCTAAAATCTTTTAGTATTCAAAAATCAGCAGGAATAATCATATTTTTTGTTGCTGGTGTTGTATTAATTTATCGGTATTTTTCTAACTTTTTAAGTACCGTTTGAATGACAACAAATGATTTTAACTGAGAAAAACATCAAAGAGAATACAATAAAACCCTTGATAGGTAAGCCGATAGAAATAGACGCGAAAAAACCAAAAGCAATTGGTAGTGCTTCGTACTTTTTAAAATCGTTTACCAACAAAAGCAACCAAACTGATACTTTAAAAGTTGACTCAAAATGCAACTTTGAGAAATACTCGGACGGACTTTTGCTGCGTGTAAATCTTTCCAACCGACTATTCGCTATTCCTATTCCGAAAACTGAATTAAATGGAATCGAATTAATTAGGGGACAAGAAAATATCCAGCCATTTTTCTTATCCCCAATGTGGATTTTATTAAAACTCGGTGTTTCAAAACTTTATGCAAGATATTTTAGATTCAGGCTTAGCGAATATTCAATTGACCAAATGGAATTAAAGTTGGACACGAAACAACACGCAATGGAATTTATTGCAAATGGGTATATTTTTGAACGACAAAAAAGTTTTTTCGAAAGTTTACATTACGGAGAAAAACTAGTAACTAGGGAAAAGCCAGTTGCCAACAATACCTATAGCAAATAGGGCGTTAAGTTCTATACATAAGAGCTTTGGCGTGTTTGCTAGGTCCGCCAAATCTTTTGGATTTGGCAATTGAAAAATGAAAATAATTACAAAACAAAAAGCTTTGGCTACGAGCGCGGACGGAAACAAAAAGGTTTCCTTACTGCCCTACTTACCATAGCCCTGACCGTTACCACATATTTTGAAGAAAAAAATCTTAATCATATTCGGGTTTCTAACAATATGCGGCATCGTTTATTTTTTCTACATAAACAAAAGAATTGAGGGAATCTGGATAAATCACTATGACGCGAGTTCGTCCAGGGACTATAATTTTCCCGGCCGTGATGTTCTACGAATTAAAAACCTAAAATTTCAATCCTTTAATCACAACGCAAATGGTGGACTTATTGAACAGAAATACTTCCTCTTCGGCAAATCCCTAAAATTGTGGCCAAAGGACTCGATGGACTTTTCAATTCCGAAAGTAAATATCAATAAGGACAGTTTGACATTTACTTTTTTCAGCGAACAACAAAGGATTTATAAAAAAGTTCCAGATTCACTAAAAAACGATAAGGATTTTAATTTTGACTTCTCAAACAAAGCTTTCCGAATGGAATCCAAAAAAGGAATTGACACAACTTATTTTGACCCTGAATTAACTTATGACAGGCGAAATGATCACCCATATAGAAATTGGTATACTAGAGGTTGGCAAACTGTGGAAATTGACAATTTTGATTTTTTATTGTTTGCAAGTGCAACACCTGTGATTATCAAAGAGAAAAATGATAACGTTTTACTATATGTTCTAGCCGACAAAAATGATTTACTGGAAGTAAAACTTGTCGAAATTAAATTGGACTCGACGGACTTAATTAGTATTGAGCGATACAAAAAGTACTATACAGAACGATAAAAAACATGTGGTAACAATGCCTAAACGTAATGCGGACTTTAGAGCTAAATCGAATGGTCTGTGTATATTTATGAAGTCGCTAAATCTTTGGGATTTAGCTTTGAACAAAAAAAGAAAAAGCAAAACCAAAAGCTTTAGCTTAGTGCGTAGACGGAAACGAAAAGTTTCCCTGCCTCCGCACTACGCTTAGCCGAACCGTTATGTAACATTTTGAAAAATGATAGTTACACCATCAAAAGAAAGGTTAATAAAAGAAAACTTCATCGAATACTCATTCGAGAATGAAGATTATGACTTTAAACCTAACTTTGGAATTTTTAAAAAGCTGAACTCGTCTGACCAATATTATCTCGCTGAAAATTTTAATTGGGATGACGGAATTGATGTGCTGAATTGGATAATTGAAAGTCCGAAATGTGATAGCGGAACTGCCTGTATGATTTTCTGGAAAGCGGAACCCGATTACTATGCGGAATATAACGCTGAAACGATTGGGGAAAGTGACAAAGAAGTTTTTGACTTACTTCAAAAAATTATTTCAAAATTTAAATCATCTGGATTTAGGAAAAATAAGCTGAAATTCAATCTGCTGGAAAACGGATATAGTTCAGCGGATTTCGATAGCGAATACAGTATTTGGGAACTTCCAAAAGAATTGAAAAATGGAACGAGTGGAATTATTCCAATAAGCCTTGGTCGAATTCAGGCAATAATTTGGACGTACCAAAGAAACAGACGACTGAAAAAAAGAGAGAAAAGGAAAAGAGCGCGTAAAAAAAACGTTACATAACAATGTATAACCGCAATTACGGCGGATTCGACTACGTCCGAATCCACTCGGAATTGCTAAAGCCTATGCCAAACCGAAAAATAACGCATATTAACCCGTAACTGACGGTTATACGAGACCGTTGTAAGCAATTTAAAGAAACCTTTGCGAGTTCAATAACTTAACGCAACAAATCCAATTTTTAGATTTGTTGTATGAAGACAAAAAAGCACAAACGGTTGTCACTTGAGGAGCGTGTCATTATCCAGACACTTTTGGAAGAGAAAAAGACCAAATCCTTTATAGCAAAAAAGCTCAGTCGTTCACGTTCCACCATCACCAGGGAGGTCAACAAATGGGTGTCCGACCCTAACGATAAATATGATGCTTCTCTTGCCCATTGGCTGGCCAAGGACGACTACCTGAACAAGCGTAATTTAGATAAAATAGGGACACATTCCCTACTGCGGTTCTATGTCTATAAATCACTTTTGAAAAACTGGTCACCAGAGCAAATTTCAGGCAGAATCAAAATCGATTATCCCAACGACCCAGTGATGACCATATCCCACGAGGCCATTTACTCCCACATCTATTCCCATCCACAGGCCAGCCTTAACAAAAAGCTCATAAAGCTGCTGCCCTACCAAAAATCCAGGCGTAGAAAACCCAGACCCAGGCGTAAGAAAGGTTCCAAGATCAAAGACCAAATAAATATATCACAAAGACCCGAACATATTGAAAACAGACAGGAAATCGGACATTGGGAAGGTGACCTGGTCATAGGCAAGGGCCAAAAATCCGCCATTGGAACCATCGTGGAGCGAAAGTCCAGATATACCCTTATCATCGGCCTTGAAAACAGAAAGACCAAATCCGTGACCAGAGCCTTTGCCAAAGAACTGAACCGTTTTGACAGTCAACTGAAAAAGACAATGACCTACGACAACGGTACCGAAATGGCCGACCACAAATGGCTGTCGGAATCAACCAAAATGGACATCTATTTTGCCAATCCCTACGCGTCTTGGGAACGTGGCACCAACGAAAACACCAATGGGCTCATCAGACGTTTCCTGCCCAAGAAGACCGACTTTGGGAACATGAACGAAAAACAGCTCAAAACCATTGAACAAAAACTGAACAACAGGCCAAGAAAGGTGTTGGGGTACAGAACACCATTGGAGGTCATTGCCCAAAACACCACATAATTTTTTCTTTCCGAAAAGCCTTCAAAAAAACTAGGCTCTTTGGAAAGAAAAAATTAAATTGAACCATAATCAATTAGCAACGTTTGTTGCGTTAAGGCCTTGAATGCACCCTTAAATCAATTAATGAAATTAAAGATATTAATCATTTGTGTTTTATCGGTAAACGCAGTGTGTTATTCCCAAAATAAAGAAATTAAAGGCGAGGTTCGGCATTTCGAAGATAATGAACCTCTTACCTATGTAAACATAGGAATTGCTAATAAAACAGTTGGAACAGTTTCGAATAAAAACGGCTTATTTTATCTTTCCTTAAACGAGAAAGTAAAACAAAATGATACAGTAGTTTTTTCCTTTATCGGTTATAGAACTGAAAGGTATTTGATTTCAGAATTGAACGATAAAAACAATATCATTTTACTTCAACCAGAAAACACGGAATTGGACGAGGTTGTTGTAAGCTCAAAGAAAATCAAACTAAAATCCAAAAAAATCGGACGGACTTCTAAAGGTCTTGGATTAACTCATATGAATTTTTATAGCTATTATGAAGAAGATGTTGACGACAGATTGAGCAAGGAAAGAGGTATGAAACTCAAAATAAGACGGAATTGCCATATTAAAGACCTAAATTTTAAAATAACTTCAAATGATTTTACCTCCTTGAAATTTAGAGTAAACTTTTACAAAATAGAAGATGGACTTCCGACTGAATTGCTAATAGAAAAAAACATTGTGTTTGAGGTAAAAGATAATTTTTTAGGTTGGTTTGAAGTGGATTTAGAACCTTATGAAATCTATCTGAAAGAAGATATCGAAGACGTTGCGGTAACAATTCAATGGTTAGAGAGTGTCAAAAAGGATGAAAAAAGTAAGTACTTTTCGATTTCAACTGCTGCTTCACCATTGAATACAGCTTATTTCCGAGAAAAAGCTATGGACACTTGGACAACAGGTGGACAAAGTTTGAGTTTTTATTTAAATGCAATGTGTGAATAAAAAACTGCTTACAACACGGTGTATAAAACATAGCTAATAAAGGCTTTCCGAGAGGTTTGTGTTTATTTTCGAAGACCACCAAATTTTTAAATTTGGCTTTTAGAATAAAAAAATTAAAAACAAAACATAAAAATTCGGCTCTGTGTTAATCCGAAAAGTTAGTGCCTTTTTGCACGCTACGTTTCATACACAAGTCCGTTGGCATTAATATGCAAAAACTATCTGCGAGTTCAATAACTTAACGCAACAAATCCAATTTTTAGATTTGTTGTATGAAGA
>NZ_LDJX01000007.1 GCF_001306415.1 Croceitalea dokdonensis DOKDO 023 | reverse complement strand
ATGATGCTTCTCTTGCCCATTGGCTGGCCAAGGACGACTACCTGAACAAGCGTAATTTAGATAAAATAGGGACACATTCCCTACTGCGGTTCTATGTCTATAAATCACTTTTGAAAAACTGGTCACCAGAGCAAATTTCAGGCAGAATCAAAATCGATTATCCCAACGACCCAGTGATGACCATATCCCACGAGGCCATTTACTCCCACATCTATTCCCATCCACAGGCCAGCCTTAACAAAAAGCTCATAAAGCTGCTGCCCTACCAAAAATCCAGGCGTAGAAAACCCAGACCCAGGCGTAAGAAAGGTTCCAAGATCAAAGACCAAATAAATATATCACAAAGACCCGAACATATTGAAAACAGACAGGAAATCGGACATTGGGAAGGTGACCTGGTCATAGGCAAGGGCCAAAAATCCGCCATTGGAACCATCGTGGAGCGAAAGTCCAGATATACCCTTATCATCGGCCTTGAAAACAGAAAGACCAAATCCGTGACCAGAGCCTTTGCCAAAGAACTGAACCGTTTTGACAGTCAACTGAAAAAGACAATGACCTACGACAACGGTACCGAAATGGCCGACCACAAATGGCTGTCGGAATCAACCAAAATGGACATCTATTTTGCCAATCCCTACGCGTCTTGGGAACGTGGCACCAACGAAAACACCAATGGGCTCATCAGACGTTTCCTGCCCAAGAAGACCGACTTTGGGAACATGAACGAAAAACAGCTCAAAACCATTGAACAAAAACTGAACAACAGGCCAAGAAAGGTGTTGGGGTACAGAACACCATTGGAGGTCATTGCCCAAAACACCACATAATTTTTTCTTTCCGAAAAGCCTTCAAAAAAACTAGGCTCTTTGGAAAGAAAAAATTAAATTGAACCATAATCAATTAGCAACGTTTGTTGCGTTAAGGCCTTGAATGCACCATCATACGAATTAGTCCTCGACCAAAAAAAGTCAAAATATGACGTAGGACTTTCTCAAAAATTTTATTGGACTGGTATCGCTGGAATTGGAATTCTTCTAATTGTCATTAAAATATTTGAAAGCTATGACATAAACATTGGGGATACCGAATTGTTCAATTATGTGATGATTGGACTTTTTATCTCTGTAGGAATTGGTTGGTTATATGGTCTATTTGCATACAACGGCGAAAATAGAATAATACGTGGATTTATAACATTTGATGAAAATGAAATCACAATAAATCACTCAAAAAAGTTTCAAGTTGCTGATATGACAAATATTGAATTTAATGTCTACGACTTTAAGGGTCGAGGAATAAATTTTCATTCAGATGGCGATGCCAATAGAAGTTATGGAGGAAATAATTTCATCTCATTTGATTATCAAGACAAAAGACATAAATTTCAATTTGTAGCGGACTCCAAAAAGCATAAAGATTTGCTAACTAAAGAGTTAATGGACAAAATACGGAGCAATGCGCGAAAAAAATACTAATGCCAACAAAGCCTAAACGTAATGCGGACTTTTGGGCAAAATCGAAAGGTCTGTGTATATTTATGAAGTCGCTAAATCTTATGGATTTAGCTTTGAAACAAAAAAGAAAAAGCAAAACAATAAGCTTTAGCTTCGTGCGTAGACGGAAACGAAAGGTTTCCTTGCCTCCGCACTACGCTTAGCCGAGTCGTTGTAGCACATATGAGAGAAACATTTTCCATAATATTAATACTTTTATTTTTTAAAATAAGTCTCGGTCAAGAAATGACTCATTTTACTAAAGAGAATTCGGAATTAACCGATGATAAAATTTGGGGGATTGCTGTTGACGATGACGGTAATAAATGGATTGGGACTGGCGAATCTGGCTTAATTAAATTTGACGGAACAAATTGGACTACGTACGACAAAAGCAATTCAGAAGTTAAAGGTAGTTTCATTTCACCAATCTTTGTTGACTCGAACAATAACGTTTGGGTTTCGTATTCAAAACCAAATGGTTTAGTCAAATTTGATGGCCAAACTTGGAAAAGCTTTTCGAGTTATGAAACAAAATTATCTGACAACTCTGTAATAGCTATTACAGAAGACGAAAATGGAATTCTATATTTTGGAGGCACAAGCGGATTAACTTCATTTGATGGTGAAAATTGGAAAAAGATTTATCTGCCAAAAAAGTTGACTATCAGAGCAATCGCTGTTAAAAATTCCGAATTAATCTATATTGGTCATAACAACGGGCTTTTAATTTTTAAAGACAACGATTGGGAGTCGTTAAATGATGAAAACTCGGAATTACAAAATTATGTTCGGTCATTAAAATTTGATGTTAACGGCGATTTAATAATTGGTTACGGTGGAAACAAAACGGGAGGATTGTCAATATTGAGTAATGACAAATGGACTCATATGAATAAGGAAAACTCTGAATTATCTGATAATTTGGTTAGAGATATCGAAATTGATAATTTCGGTCTTTTGTGGCTTGCAACTAACAATGGTTTGAATATAGTTACGAACGATAATATTATTCCTTTTTATTTCAGAGAGCGTGGTAATGCAATTTTAGATATTGCAATTGAAGACAAGGTTTATTGGATTGCGACGCACTTCGGACTATTCAAAATCTTAAGGTAATACGTGCTACAACAAAACCTATAAACAATACGGGCTTCGGGCTTAAACGAAAGGTTTGTGTATTTTTATGATGTCCGCAAAATCTTTGGGATTTTGCTTTAAACAAGGAAAAGAAAAAACAAAACAAAAAGATTTTGCTATGTGCGTGGCGGAAAGCAAACGCTAGTTTACTCCCGTACTGTTCATAGCTAAACCGTTAACGGTGATAAGCACCAAATAAAACAGAGCTTCTTCGCGGCCTTCCCTTTTTTGCTTTTTTACGTGTTAGTTGGACAAGCGGTGCGCAAGGGGCACGTTTATCAGAAAAGCAAAAAATCCACGGTACTTGTTTGTTAGGCCGGTCAGGTTCGCTTGGTTCGGGCCTGGACGGTAGGGCAGCTTTCGGGGCCTTCCCTTTTGCCGCCTGTACGGAATCGGTGCGCAATCCGTTCGCAGGTCGACCTTTGGGCCGTCACTCCCTATCTTGGCAGGTTTAAGGGCGTTTATCCTGGGCCCGTCCGCAATGGCCTGTCGCCGGGTGGAAAATGCGGCAAAAACCACGGGAGACAAATCTGTGGCACGTCCGTTGGGCAATGGGCAGGGCGTGCTTACCACCGCTAACAAAACCTAAATGTAATGCGGGCAAGGGTGTTCTTTCCAAAGGTTTGCGTATTTTTAGTTGGTGGCAAAAGCGTTGTGCTTTTGTCCGAGAAAAAATAAGACAAAAAACAAGGCTTTTGCCAAGGGACCTTGCGCCATGGGAACCGCTTGCCCAACACCGCACTACCTTTAGCTCGGGCGTTGTACACAATATAACCCAACAGAATGAACAGAAAAATAATCACACTTTTACTTTTAGCAATATTCACAAATTTTGGATATTCTCAATCAGACAAAATCAATATCAAAACCGAACATTTGACAGAGGCGAATTATCTGAAAATGGATGATTTTTATTTAACTCATTACTTATACATTGATTTGTTTTTAAGAGAAAACTTATTTCCTGAAGCAAGTCCTGAAGATGTTTCATCAGTTCTAAAAGCATTGAAAAAATATGTTTCTGTAGAAAATAAATTAGACATCGAAATTGAAAAACCAGGGAAAAGAAATTACTTGATTCGATTTACCATATTAAAGAAAGATGACGGAACTGAACTTTTGATTGCTTTCACAAATTGGACTGTAAAGAAAAAAGCTTTTGAAAAAGAAATCAAAATGGAAAATGATTCTTACACCAGATGGTATTTTCTAAATGGAAACAAAATGACTTACCGAAAAGATATGTCTGACCAAAACGATTACTCAACTATGAATAAATCTGACTTGGCTAATGCTTACTTATTCGATGAACTATCTGAAAACGATTCCGAGATAGGAAGTACAATAAAGGAATACCTAAACCAAGGTGATATAACTATTTCAGATAAAATCATGGCGAATTTGATTCTTTTAAAATATCAAATATTTAAAAAGGAGAATGATAATGTGACCAAACAAGCTGAATACTTGGCTGAATTATTTGAACAAAATAAATCTGAAACAAATTTAAGAGGTTTGCAAGCAGCATTTAATGCGACAAAATTTCAAATAGAATTAAGTAAATAAATACTGTGTACAACAATGGCTATAAGTAATTGCTTGTTCTCGCCTACTTCTGAAAATCCTCGCGGATTTTCAGTTCGGTGCGTACTTGCAAAGTTAAGTACTAACCCACGCAACTACTCATAGCCGGAGCCGTTACCATACATTTTGAAAAATTTAATTACTCATACCCTATTTTCGCTTCTGTTTATTGTTCCAATCATTATGAGCGGACAAAAGTTGCTTGAAAATCAAATTCTAGGAACTTGGGAGCATGAAAAGCCTAAAAAGGACCCTGAACTTTTGCTAAATACAAATGGGATAGCGGACTCAACTGTTACAGAAATAAGTTTTTATCTCTTTCAAAAAGATGGGGTTTTAGATATCAAAGAATCTTACGGACAATTCAAGACAAACTATTCGATTACGGACTCAACCCTAAATTTGGGAACACGGAATTATAAAATACTTGAATTGAGTGAAAATAGAATGACTATCGAAGAATTTGGGGATTTAGTAATTTTCAAGAAGACACTAAATTTCAAACGAACAGAAACTCAAATTCAACCAATTCCAGGAGAAGAAAAAATATCTGAATTTTTCAAAAATGGCAAACCCAAAGTTTTGGGCCTCAAGGAAAATGGATTGAAAAATGGTATTTGGACTGAATGGTTTGAAAATGGCCAAATTAAGAGCATTTCGTATTACAACAATGAAGCACCATTAATGACAATGGAATTTGATAAAAATGGAGTTTTGCTTTCAAAACAATGGTACGACCTAAATTCAAATTCCTATCGAACTGAATAAAAAAAACGTATGGTAACAAAGTGTATAATTAATTGCGGTCGGATTCCTTAAACGGAATCCTTTGCAATCAATTATCTTTATTCACAGGCGGACATTTTCCGTTGGAAAAGTCCGCAACTAATCATACACGAACCGTTCAGGCCGATTGCCAGAGGACATATCGCTCCGCCATGAAATCGGACACCCGAGAGAACAGTCCCCCTTTACAATGGTGCGGTGCATTCCGTCAAAACACGAAACACAACCAAAAGGATTTCACGCTCCCACGATATTCAATCGGCCTGAACGGCCCCTGAGTAAAACGCCCCAAATACACAAAGCCAGGGAAAGGGGAAACACCATATGAAGAGCCCAACCGGCATGAACACGGTATAAAGCGAACGGGGCGTTTTAAAAGCTCAACGCGTGGCGGCTAAATCCCGAAATTCAAGTATATTTATAAACAACACAACCGGCCGACAAGAAGCGGACAAGAGCCAAAACGCCCCGCCCGCTTTATACAGGGGCCGTTACCACACGTTTGCAAAAAAATAAATAACCAACATAATGAAAGACTTTATCAACTTAAAAAATCTCAAAATGGCATCCGGATTCGCAACTGGATTTCTTCTTTATGATTACTTTGTTCATGGCGAACTAAATTGGATTGCGGCTATAGTAACGGCAATTATATTGGCAGCATTAATGCCTCTTTTTTATAAAAATAAAAAGTAGCGAATAGAATACGTAATCTGAACGCAAATGGACTTGACTCAAACGCAACTGTTATCTTGATGGACTTTTTAGCTAGTTTGTGCAGATGGACTTCACTCGAACTTAATCGTTGCGCAGTTGGAATTTATAGCTAGTTTGCGAAAGCAGAATTCACTCAAACGGAACTGTTGGGGATGGACTTCCAACTCGGGCAGAATACAAAAAAAAGCAAGCGGAAACTGCATACTCGGACGGAAAAAACGTGTGGTAACAAAGCCTAAACGTAATGCGGATTTTAGGGCGAAACCGAAAGGTCTGTGTATATTTATAATGTAGCTAAATCTTTGGGATTTAGCTTTGGACAAAAAAAAGCAAAACCAAAAGCTTCAGCTTCGTGCGCAGACGGAAACGAAAAGTTTCCTTGCCTCCGCACTACGCTTAGCCCAACCGTTGTAAACAATATGAAAAACTGTATTTATTTAATCTTAATTATTACTTGCTTTAACTGCAAAGCACAGGAAAAAAAGTGTCTGGATTATAAAACAGGAAACTTTAATTATGTCTTAGAAAACAGACCGGAATTGATAATAAGGACGGACTCAACACAAATTGAAATAAACCCTATAACTAAAGTAGAGGCTTATTCATCGATTGAATGGAAATCTGATTGTGAATATGTAATGACTTATACTAAAATCCTAAATTATCCCGAAGATGCCAGTCATATGATCGGACAAGCCATAAACGTAGAAATAATAAGTACGGACTCGAAAGGCTATAAAGTTCACGCAACAAGTCCTAGGATTGATAATATTTTGGAATTTGTAAAAGCGGAAAAATAATACTGTTTACAACAAAACCTATAAACAATACGGGCTTAGTTTTTAAACGCTAAGGTCTGCGTATATTTATAATGTCGCGAAATCTTTGGGATTTCGCTTTGACACAAAAAAAGAAACAAAACCAAAAGATTTCGCTACGGGCATGGCGGAAAGCAAACGCTAGTTTGCCTCCGTACTGTTCATAGCTAAACCGTTACCAACTATTTTTTTGAAAATTAAGTCAAAAATCAAACCAACGACAATGAAGAATATTTTTCTGCTAATTTTATTTACTAGCACTTTTACCTTTTCACAGAACAATTTAATAAGTATTGACACAGTCATAAATGTCGACAATACAACCAAAGACGTGCTCTACGATAGGGTGCACAACTTTCTTACGACGGGAGTTAAAAACCAGAAACAAAAGGAGTATTTATTTAAAGAAGAAAACAAGGAAAAAGGCGTAATTAAAGTAGCTGGAGAATTTCCTAACGAAACAAAAGTTTTCTCTGGTTCGAACTTAGTTGGCCAAAATGTTTCTTACGAATATGAAGTGTACTTCAAGGACAACAAAATTAGACTAATAATTGAAAGTTATAATCATCCCTATTTTGGAACAGCGATAGATGAATTGCCATATCCTGAAGGTAGCAAACCAAGTATGACAAGTAAAAAATGGTACGCAAAGGTTTACAAAGAATTTATCGGCAATGTTTATTCTGTTCAGAAAAATATCATTTCCAATACTCATCTTGCAGTTGTAGTAAAAGATAAATCAGAAGAGGAGTGGTAAAATAAAAACTCTAGACTTTTAACTCTTACGGAGTAAAAGCGCAGATGGATTTCTTACTCAAACGCAACTGTTGTGTTAATGGACTTTTCACTCGCTCGGAGTAAAAGGACTTACTCAGACGAAGAAAAACAGTTGGTAACAATGCCTAAACGTAATGCGGACTTTAGGGTTTAATCGAAAGGTCTGTGTATATTTATGAAGTCGCTAAATCTTATGGATTTAGCTTTGGAAAAGAAAAAATAAAACTAAACAATAAGCTTTAGCGTAGTGCGCAGACGGAAACGAAAGGTTTCCTTGTCTCCGCACTACGCTTAGCCGAACCGTTGTAACACATTACCGACCGACCGAAAAATGGACTATAAATGGGAGAAATAATAGCGGAAATCTTTGTGAAATGGATTCTTGGTGGAATCTGGGTCGGACTGAATATGATTTATGATTGGATTAAAGGATTGATTTTCGGAATCCCGAAAAATCAGGTTGAACGGAAACGAATAGAGAAAAAATGGCTCTATAAAAAAGTTAGCCCGAAAGCAAAACTTAAAATCGGAATAGAAACTGGAACTATCGGAACTGTTATGGAGATTATTGACAGCAAAACTGCTTTCGTGGAATTTTATGACCAAAAAGGAGAATTCATTGAAATTGGTGGTGAATTAGCATTTAAGGTGGAATTGAAAAATATAAAACTGAAAAAATAACGTGTTACAACAATGTATAACCGCAATTACGGCGGATTCGACTACGTCCGAATCCACTCGGAATTGCTAAAGTCTGTGCTAAACCGAAAATTAACGCATATTAACCCGTAACTGACGGTTATACTAACCGTTATCTTTAATGCTGACCAAAATATAAAAGTTTCTATATAATTCAACTTTTTTATTTATATTTGTCTTATAAATGGGCACATAAACAGAATGGAAAAAAGGTTTGAAGTCGTTTTTCTTGAGCAGGCTATTGACTTTATGTCAAAGGTCGACAAGAAAGCAAAAGCAAAGATTTACTATAATCTGGACAAGGCAAAACTTGGACTTGACCCAAAATTGTTCAAGAAACTGACGGACGACATTTGGGAATTCAGGACAAAATACGCAGGACTTCAATACCGACTTTTCGCATTCTGGGATAGGACGGGCAAAACCGAAACGCTTGTGATTTTAACGCACGGAATGGTTAAAAAAACGGACAAGGTTCCAAAAGCTGAAATCGAGAAAGCAAAACAGATTCGAACGGAATATTTCGAGCAATAAAAACAAAGGTTATGGCAACAAAAAAGAAAAAGATGAAAATGATGACCCTTGACCAAATGAAGGACAAGGACATCGGGAAAATTGGAACAGCGGATAGGGACAAGTATGAATTCGATTTGCGAATGGAGGTCTTGGGCGAAATGATTAAGTCCGTGCGAAAAGAACGGAAATTGACCCAAGAACAACTTGGTGAATTGATTGGAGTTCAAAAGTCACAGATTTCTAAACTGGAGCGAAGCGCAAAAAACGTAACGATTGAAACTATTTTAAAAGTGTTTAACGCACTAAAGGCGAATATAAAGTTCAGTGTACAAATGAATGACTCGGAATTCAAGGTTGCGTAAAAAGCACTAAAGATAACAATGGCTATAGCAAATAGGGCGGTAAGTGCTGAAACGATTAGCTTGGGCGTGTTTGCGAAGTCCGCCAAATCTTTTGATTTGGCTTTTAGAATAGATAAAATAAAAACAAAATGCAAAAGCTTTGGCTACGGGTTTGGCGGAAAGATAAGTGCTTATCATCTGCCCTACTTGCCATAGCCGTGACCGTTAGCCATAATTTAAGAAATGACGACAGAATATAAAACTGAAATAGTAAAAACTAAAGAATTCAATAAAATCTTTATGATTGTATTCGGAATTCTATATTTGATTTCGACATTCTATATCTTTCTTTATGACAAAGAAAATCTAAACGTTTATTTTAAATATTTAGCACTTGCAATTTACACATCAGGAATTTATTTTCTGTTTGGTCAATCTTTTATCAAACCGAAAAAAATCGGAAATATTAAAATTTCAACAGAAAAAATTGAATTTGACATAAATGGTTTGAATAACAGTATTCCGCTGAATGAACTCGAAAATGTATATCTTAAATATATGGATTACGGAAGTTGGACAACTCACTCTGTATTTGGAAACAAAAACTATTTGAAATTAACAGAAAAATCTGGAAAAAAATATGATTTTGAAATTCTAATAAGAAACAGAAATTCTAAAAATGACTTAAAAAGAATTTTAAATAGTGAAGAATATTATGAGAAGTTTGATTTTATGAAAGGTGGAAATTCTAGAACTGAATTTTAAAAAACTATGGCTAACACCGTGTATAATTAATTGCTTTGGCAAGTGCTTATTTGGAAAATTCCTTCGGAATTTTCTCGCGTTCGTTTTTGTTTACTAAATTAGTTGCATAAACACGCAACTAACCATACACAAAACCGTTACCAGCAATATGAAAAAAACTCTGCGAGTTCAATAACTTAACGCAACAAATCCAATTTTTAGATTTGTTGTATGAAGACAAAAAAGCACAAACGGTTGTCACTTGAGGAGCGTGTCATTATCCAGACACTTTTGGAAGAGAAAAAGACCAAATCCTTTATAGCAAAAAAGCTCGGTCGTTCACGTTCCACCATCACCAGGGAGGTCAACAAATGGGTAAGCTTACCTTAATTTGTAATGTTACGTTCTAGATATCATTCGTTGGCATCAATAATAATATCCGCGATTGAACCAAATGGCCAACTTAAACTGCGCCGGTCAAAAATGGCGAGGCCATCATTGGAAACACCACTATTACCATTATCCCACCATACACTAGCAAAACCACGCTCGGCAGCTTTTTCCGCATAAAAGGCGGCATGCTCCAACCTGTCTTCTATGTTGTTTTGGTTGCCAGAACTCCATTCTCCCAATACAACTGCAATCCCATTATCAGTAAATTCAGTTTTGATTCGGTCCATTTCTGCTTCCAATTGCGCCTTATCATCATCTGAACCCCAGGTCGTATCCGTTCCTCCAAGGGTAAATGGAAATGGAAAATACGAATGAAGTGAGACCATGGTGTTCTCATCATTGTTAGGAATGACCAAAGCATCCATGGCAACTGGCAAGGTGCTAGCGGCATAGGTTGATATCATTATTTTTCGTGTACTGTTATTCCCTCCCGTGGCCCGTATGGCATCCAAGCTTACTTGATGGTATTGATTCACTACATCCCTGCCTTCGGCAGTACCACCTGTCCACTCTTGAGGGGTGTTTTCATGGCGGGATTCGTTCAATGTTTCAAAAATGACATAATCGCTATAGTTTTTAAATCTATTGGCAATTTGCGTCCATAATTTTGAAAGCCTATCCTTTACAGCATCTGCTTGGGAGGTGGTTGGGATTATCCATGGGTCATCATGGTGCACGTTCAAAATGATATACATATTGTTGGCCCTTCCGTAGTTAACCACTTCCTCAACCCGGTCCAACCATTCGCTTTCAACGATATAATCTGGTGCAGGACCTTGGTGAAAACGCCAGGTTACGGGAACGCGCAACGTTTTAAAACCTCGGTTGGCAACTTCATCAATCATTGCTTGGGTGGTAGCAGGATTTCCCCAGAGTGTTTCGTCTGGACCTTCTACATCCAAACTGTTCCCCAAGTTCCAACCCGTTTTCATGTCGGCAACAATTTCGGTCGGGGACAGACCTCGCATTACCCCATTGTCAACGTCACTCGCCGAACCGTTATTTGAACCCTGGTTATCATTACTGCCAGCGTTGGTATCATCAGTAGGTTCCTCTGAAATTTCATCTCTTGGAACTACACTGACCTGAACCTCATCAGAACTGCAGGATAAAAGGAACAATGCTAAAAAAATGATAGGCATACCATACTTCATAAGTACAACTTTTTAACAAAGATAACTTTAGAATAAACAGTTTAAAATAGGAAATGATCTAAAAGGTAAAACAAATGTTGCATGGAGCACCGATTAAATACCCAGTGCTTTTCAACATCAATTAAATATCCATTTCACCTAATCTGTCCTATGTAATTGAAAATCTCCCTTTATCAGAGGGGCATCTGTGCTAAAATCTAAATAACCGCTGCCACTTTTTCCATTTTTAAATTCAAATTGATAAGAGCCTATGTTCAGATTACTTCCTCCACCAATGTAAATGTCCCTGAGCTTTGTATTTCCTTGAAAAGTGATAATGGCGAAATGGCCTTGAAATTCAATATCGTGTTCTTTTAACGAAAGTGTGCCATTTTCAAAAGGTATCAATAGATACTGTACCAAAATTTCATTACCAATCTTACTTGTCACTTTTACTCCTTGAAACATGCTATTTTGTTCCAACTTTTCTACTGATAGTACCGAGCCATTATTTGGTGATACTGCGTAGGGTTCATAAATGGCCACAAAGGGTTTTGTCTTTGCTTCGCCTTTTTGGCGTACGACCAGTGTCGGAGTTGGCAGCGTATCATAAGGCTCGGGCGCCTCAAAGGTTTTAGGGGCCATAACCTTGGTATAGCTCCTGCCGTCAAAACCTGGCATAAAAACCTTCATGTACCGATTTTTATTTGCGAACCGTTCTGCCTTAAAAAGAATTTCAACATCCTTGGAATAGGTTTTTGAAGTTTCAACCTCCTTAAAAAAATGCCAACCGGGATTACGGTATTTTCTATTTCTAACCCACTCCGCATTGGCATTGGCCATAAATCGATTAGGTTCTGGGTGTAAATCCAGGTCTCCATTTAAAAAATTAACCGAATCCCCCAAATTATGGTATAGGTAGTCGTGGAATTCGTTTGGCAGTTTGGATTTAGAACGAAAAATATCCAAATAATAGCCTGTAGTAGGTGATGTTCTCACCAATGCCAGTGTACGTTCTTGTTCCGCTTCGGCCTTGGTACCGCCACCATCATAAAAGGTTGTTGTGGAAAACGAATGATTTTCTGATAATGCAGCCTGTTTGGGCATGGGCTCCATGACCTTTAAGGCAACGGTATCCATACCCAAGTTTACCCATTCACCTTCACCTTGTGAGGCTCCGTTAACGATTACTGTATTGTGCGCAGCAAAAATTCTGGAATAATTTTCATGGATGTCCTTGGCATATTTACCCCTGCCATTGTCCACACCCAGAACCATACCTTCCCCGTATAGCTCAATGTTCATTCCTGACGCATGCCCGTGAACCATAGAGGCACCGCCAACAACGCCCATGAGTCCGTCTTCCGCCCTTTTTGTGGTACTTAAATTACGTTGCAGAAAAATACCAGCGTGCGGCTGTTCATCCGTTCTGGGCAAATCAAGAAAAGTTTCCCTTTCCTCAAAATCATCATGGAACCACATCAATGCTTCCAAGCCGTTTCTTTGATATTCTCCCTTTGCCATGGCACTCCCCAATAAGGTGCTGAACTGCTGTTCCAATTTGGGTATGCTGTCCATCTTTCCAAGTCTATAGGCCAATTCGTAGGCACGGTAGGGTGTGTGATACTTTCTATGCCCATCTCCCCAGAGGGTAAGTTCTCCGTTGGGATTTACCAAATAATCCAACCGTTGGATGGCCCATGGAATATTGGGATAGGTCCTCCCCAGCTGTAAAGCCGGGTCATACTTGGTCAATAAGAACATGAGCTTAGTGGAACGTTCGGCCACATCATTGGTGTATTGAGAGGATTCTGGCCAAATATCACCCTCATTTTTATAATATTTCGCCACCTTGGCCAATGCATCTTGATTAGGGGTATTCTTTGTCAAATAATACTCCAAATACATGTTTCGCTCATCCACATCTTCCAAGGCCAGTGCATTATAGACCAGACAATTGGATTCAAGAACGGGGTGATTGGAATTGATCATACCATTATCCACAACCAATTGTGCATAGGTTCTAAAAACCTCTTGTGCCTTTTCCATGGGAAAATCAACATCAGACTTACGTGCGGTGTCATAAGGTTTTCCGCCCTCAGCGATAAAAGGGGCAATAAAATCATATACAATTGGATACTTTTCACCAATAAGCCTAGCTTCCCTTAAAATATCATCAGGACAAAGCCAACCGCCACGAGGCCTCCAATCCGAGGGCTCCAATTGCACAATACCCATTACGGCCGTATACAGGATATCAGTGGCGTATTGGGCATAGGCTTCATCCTTGGTTATATAATACAGAAACCCTGCCTCTTTGGCGGATTGTAAGTAGTCTGATAATTTATAAAGGTTTGCCATCTCTTCGTCAGTGGCATTATCCAAATTTTCATGTTTGCCCTTTTCACCCGTGGTCGTGTAGGTAAATGGGGGCAATTTGCCTTCAATTTCCTTAGCCCAGTCCAAGGGTATTCCTCTTAGAAAAGTGTTTTTTGAATCTTCGTATAATTGAACTTGGGCATCCACATTTTGCTTTATTTCATCATAGGTGGTTTTGGCCCATGCCTTTTCTTCTATTTTATCCAAAATCTTTGGGCGTTCTTCAGCTTTTACCCAAATAAAAGGTCGCGCTCCATGTTCTGCATTACAGCCTAAAAACAACAAGTATAGGAATGCAACTAGAATTGATTTTGTGTATTGCATGACTATGATTTTATGGATTGAACCAGCACAATCCAGTCTTTGTTGGATTCGTTAGGTGGGGTACCCAAATTCACCATACCATCTGCCTTTACTTTATATAAGGAACCCTTTAAAAGGTCACCGCCATTTCTGGGGTCATACCATTGAATGGAGTACGATGCTCCGGAACTTCCTATATCCAAGGAAGTAGTTTCAGTTTCCATTGGAAGATACACCACATATACGTTGTTCTCCTTAGCAAAGCAAAACCCTTTATTTTCTCCCAAAAGTTCGTTCGCGGGTGTCATTTCCCAAAACGGGATTTGTTTAAAAAAGTGAAGCGCATGCCTGTTTTGGTCCCAAAATAAATCCCTACTTCTAAAATCCTCACAGGTTAAATCAGAGTTGGGACTGGCATAGCCAAAGTACCATTCTACCCCAAAAGCCCCGGCCATTAGGGAACCCCAAAGTGCGTTGCCCCGGGCCTCATTATGTTCGGCATCCTCATCATCTGGCAAGAGGGCAATATTGGCCTTACCGGGTTCATCCACGGAAAGCGCCCATTTTTTACCGGTAGCATTCGATTTTTCTCGCCATTTTAATACCCTAGGATTCACATCCACAAAATCAGGGGCGCTCAATTGCAACGATGCTCCCGTAAGTGGAGACTGGTCACCAATAAAATCTTCGTAACGGTCATCTTTATTGGGAAAGGTGTGCATCACTAAATGATGATGATAAGGGTCCAATTTTGATACATAACGCGCAACTTTAAGCACCTCTTCCTTGGGTTGGTTATTTTCTTCCCCTAAATTCCAGTTCATGGATAAATGGTGACCAAAGCGGGCTATCAATTCCCGGTAGTATAATTTACCCTCGGTTCCAAAGACCCCTTTATCCATTAAGTGGTCCGTTTCCGTTTCGTTGGTTTTCAAATGCAGGAACATGCCTTTGGTCTCGGCATACTCAAAAATTCGTTCCCATTGGTCCAATTTAGACACATCCAATCGCGTCTTATGGAAAAAGTTTTCCCAAGCCTCAATGTTCTCTTTGTCACTGGCATAGGACTCATATTCTTTAACCGGTCTTTTTAAGAGGTAAGGAAAAATATTCCTATCATCCCCATCTATATTAAAGGTCAGAAACGAGAATACGTTCAATTCTTCTGAGGCTAGATAGTTAATGGCTCCCAGTAAATTTTTTCCTTTATGCCCTTTCCAAACAAAAGGTTGTGCATCTTTGGTAAAATCTTGGGCATGGGGTTGCCATTCTTTACGCAGGTCCAAAGCGTTGGTTGCCGCATCAAAATCTGCATATCCCAATAAATTCTCGGGAGCGTCTACGCCCAGTTTAATAAAATAGTTTTTGGTTTCCTCAAATTGTAAATAGGATTCCCCTATATAGTTTAGGCGTCCTTTAGCTCGGTTATCGATACCCGTTTTATCAGTATCGCCTATTTGAAAAGTGCCTTTGTACCCGTCCATAAAGCCTGCGGATTCCGCATCATCAAATTTATGGGAAACCGCAACGTTCTTCCCTTTTTTAAAGGATACGGAATAAGCCCAATCACCAATGGTATCAGGAGTAAATCTAACTTGCCAAATGTTTCCAGAAGAGGCACTGGTTTCTGCAGCATTGCCATCAGCGGCGTAAAACCCCGGTACTACATATTTTTTATTTCCATTGACAAAGGTCACATCCAATCTGTATTCCAAAAACGGATTGATGGAGTCGAGTTCATTGGTCAACGGGCCTTCAAAATTTAAGGTGATACGATGCCACTTCTTTAGTTCTCCGTCAATGGTGGGAGCTACTTGCTTTTGACATGACAGTGCAGATAGGGCAAGAACAATGACGCACAATCCCATGATAGCTGTATTCATTCTGTTCATTGCCCTATGTTTTTTGTGTCCTCTCCTGAACTAGAAAGAATTGATTTTTAATTGAATGGTATGTTTTCCCGGGTCTAACCTAATATATTCAAAAGCGGATGGCACTTTTTTGCCGTTATGGATAAAGTCTTTTCCATTTAAATCATTCAATGAGAACTCGGCCACCATATTCCCTGGAATTTCAATTTCGTAGGTCTGTAAACGTGGTCCATTATAGGTATACGCACCTTTAATAGTACCCCTTACGGTTGGCACTTCAATGCTGCTATTTCTTAAACTGCTCATTTGCGGTTTAATGGTAGCAATACCAAATCCAGGTGTTTTGGGCTTTATTCCCCACAGCCCTCTAGGAATAACATTTGCCGGTGCTGCTCCCCAGGCATGGTTCCAATCCAAATTCACTTTATACTCATAATCCCAAGCCTCTAAACTAATGGTGGAGCCTACACGAATCATGTTGTACCAACTTCTTTTGGCTTGACTTGTCAGTAGTTCCAGTGCATAATCTGCTTCACCTGCATTGTACAGTCCATCCATTAAGAATTGTGCGCCATAGACACTACAAGCCATTCCTCTAGATTTTACATAATTGACAACCGATTCATAGTGCTCCTCAGGAACCAGACCAAACGCCAAAGGCATCATATTGGCATGTAAGGAAGCGTGGTCAGTGCCAATGCCATCGATATAAACGCCGCGTTCTTTATCGAACATTTGTTCGTTCACCGCTTTTTTGGCTTTGGCGGCCCTTAGCTCAAAATCTAAAACCTCATCTGTCTTTCCCAAAACTTTGGCAAACTCGGCCATGATTTTCATGTTTTCATAGAAGAAAGCATTGATGACCGTGCTATAGGGCTTAAACACAAAACCATCACGTTCTCCCTTTGTTTTGCTTCCAGCAAAATTCTTTGGAGGCCAATCCACGATATCGGTCAACGGCTTTTTATACCCGTCAGGAAAACCTAGTTTACGCATAAATTCTGCATCTACCTTGGTTGAGGTTATTAATCCATCTTCATTGGATAATTCAAAAAGTGTTTTATGTTTTAACGGCTCGTAATAGCGTTCTATCAATTCGGTATTGCCCGTGTACATATAATCGGCATAAATTAATAACGCCACATGCTGCTGCCATTCGGTTGGCCAAGTGGGATTCTTCATAAAGTACTCAATGGTACGTCTTGCCATGGCAAATTCCCTATCCGTTGTGTAGTGGCTCAACTGATTGAGGTAGGCATCCGCCTCATACGGAATACGTTCTCTGTCCCCATCTACATATAAGCCATTAAAGGTTGTTGCTTTAATGGAATATTTGCATAACTCCCAAACTTGGTTCAGGATGTCGTTATTACTTTCAAAACTACTAGCCTCTTCGTCCCAAAAGGTATGGAAGGCCAGTTGTTCAAAATCTTCAGCTGAAATTGGTTCTTGCGCCCCTTCTACTTCGGCATATCTAAAAGGAACCAATGGAGGAAAACCATCTGGAAGTGGTACGGCTTGGTTGGGCCTGGTATTGCGTTCATTCTTCTGTACCTGGATTTGATACTTGGTCTGCCCCGGTTTTACATCAACCTGTAGCTCTTGATACCGGATATTACTTTTTGCTGGTGGCGTTCTATTGACATTGCCCCTGTCATCCAACATTTCACCCACCCTGATGGTTAAGGTGTGGGGTGTTTTGGCTTCGTAGAAGAAATCCATTGTCGCAAAAGCAGCTTTTTCAAAGTCTATAAAATAAAAATCACCACGTTTTTCAAATACCTTTGGTTTTACCGTGGTAGTTATGAATTTATTTTCGGTGGATATAATATAACTATCACTAATGCCCGTGGTAAATTTTTGTGGTTGGGAATAGTCTACCAATCGATTTTCTTCATCCCAAATGCGCACTTTCCAATAATAGGTTGTATTGCCCTCTAGGGGAGTTCCGCCATACTCCACATCTGTAGATTGGTTGGACCCCACCCGTTTGCTGTCCCAAACATCGCCATTATTGGTTTCTATTTTTGATTGACTTGAGGAGACCAGTATTTGATACCCTGATTGGAATTTTGAAGTCAAGGGTACTGTCCACCCAAACTCCGGTTGTAAGTCATAGATTTCAACTTCAGTTTCGGGCGAACGAATCAATTCTACGGTTAGGTCCGTCGGAGCCGCTCGGTAGGCATCGCTATTTTGGATAATCAGTCTATCCGTAGTTTTTCTGAATTTACCCAGTTTCTGCGCGTACGCTGGGTCATTGGCAAGATTGTTAATTTCTTCGGGATCTTTCTTTAAATCGTAAAGCTCCTCTATGGTCTTGTCATTAACATACCTGAAATACTTCCAATCCTTAGTGCGTACACCTTCACTGGGCGGAATGTTTTCAAAATCCCATATATGCTCAATAAGCACGGTATCACGTTTAAAGTCTTTTGTTTCATTGCTGGCAACAGGCATTAAACTTTTACCTTGCCACGATTCAGGAGCTTTGATGCCCGCCAAATCAAGGATGGTAGCAGGAACATCAATATTAAGCGCCAGTGCATCGCTGTCTTTTTGTTTTTTCTGACGGGGATCAAAAACAAGAAGTGGCACACGAACCGAGTTATCATACATCAGCCATTTACCGGCCAACTGGCGTTCACCCAAAAAGTAACCGTTATCCCCCATAAGGATGATGACGGTATTATCTGCCAATCCTTTTTCTTCCAGCGTGGACCTGATTTTTGCAATTTCCCGGTCTATTCCTGAAAGCATCCTGTAGTAGCCTTTTACACTATGCTGATACTTTTCTGGCGTGTCATAACGCCATGTCCAGCGAAGGCGATTAAAACCATCCCGTACCATTTTTGGCTGTGCCTCAAAGTATTTGTCCTCACCGAGCTCAGGTCCGGGCATGCTAACGTTTTGAAGCAGAGCATCGGACTCTTGCTGCCAAAAGTATTGGTCCTCGGCAGGGTCATGTGCGTGTGGGGCACTGAAACTTAGGGAGAGACAAAAAGGTTGGTCACCATCGGCCTTTGCTATGAAATCCAATGCCTTTTGGCCTGTATATCTGGTAAGGTGTACGGTATCTTTCCCTAGGGTCTTATAATAATATCCACGTTTATCCTTAAACCTGTTATTGCGGTCATAGGATTCGTATTCATCAAACTGCTTGTCCAAATCATTGTACCGAACACCGTACTTGCCATAAAAGGCGGTTTTATAGCCATTTTCTTTTAATATTCTTGGGTACGAGTTGGTCATATATTCCTCACGGACATTCCCTGTCTGGAAATTGAAATTATGGGTGCGCTCATATAATCCGGTCAATATACTGGCCCTACTTGCCGCACAAATCGGGGTGGTCACCATGGCATTTTTAAAATAGGTGCCTTCTTTGGCCAATTTGTCCATCTCCGGAGTTGTTATCAACTTGTTGCCTGCATACCCTATGGCATCAAAGCGTTGGTCATCGGTCAAAATGAATATGATGTTGGGTTTTTGGGAGTCTTGCATCGTCTTTTGTGCCTGAACCATGTTCAGAAAAAAACTGAAAAAGACAAATGATGCTACTATTGATTTCTTCAAAATGGAGTTGTTTATCAAGTTTGGATATTGTGCTCAAGTTAAGGCAATTCACCTTTTGCCAGTAAATCAAACTTAGTTTTCGAACGTAGCAAATCCATCCTGTTCTGTCCTGAGCAACCGCTTGGTCTTTACCAAGAATCCGTTCTGAACGGCGAAACAGGCAATTTTGAAATACCATATAGATTTCCTTGAAAACAATCTACGAAACCATAGCGTACCGCAATAGGTTTTACAACTTTTGTACTGGATACGGTCACAAAACCCTCTTTTGAAACTTGGGCTTTCGCCTGATAAAATACTTTATCGGCACCTGCTATTTCAAATCCCATCAAAGACTTACCGAAGCTAGTCACCTGTGCATCGGTTCCATTTAATGGAAATTTGAAATAAAGTTCCATTTTTTCGCCATGTGTTTTTTGAGAACCCAAAACAGGACTGGCATACGTAACGTCTTTATACCCATATTGGTGGTGCAACGCCCAAAAACTTAAACGTTCTGCAATGGGTTCCTTTTTTGGAGGATGAATATCGGAACAGTGTCCTACATCCGAAGTGACGACCAAACCTGTATGAGGAATCTCTTGGGATGCCAATAGTTGTGCCTCTCGAATCAAGGCTGCTTTAATAGCTTCTGTATTCCGATATTTTTCATAAGCATACGGGGCTATTTGTACCATATAAAAAGGAAGTTCATGATTCTGCCATTGCGAACGCCAAGCTTTCACTAAATAGTGCAAGTACCTTTTGTAGGGTTCTGGATTGGTTCTATTTGTTTCGCCCTGATACCATAAAACGCCGCGAATGGTCAAATCTTGAAAAGGATGTACCATTCCATTATAAATCAAAGTGGGCAACTTTCGTTTGTTAGCCTCTTCAGGAAGGGCATCGGGTAAACTGATGTTGTCATCTTGCTCAGCTACCTTCTTTGGCAACCACGCCTCAATTCTAGTACCGCCCCAAGCGGCTTCAATGATGCCTATGGGCACATTCAGTTTTTGAAACAACTTTTTACCAAATAGATACCCAATGGCACTAAAATTGGAAACCGATGTACTGTCTGCTTCAGCCCATCTGCCCATTACATTATTATTGGGTTTCAGACTGCCCGCACGTTCTGTATTGAACAATCGTATGTGGGGATTTGTTGCTTGCTTCAAGAAGGCGGACGCATTTTCCACTGGAGAATTTCCCAATCCCTTCATGGGCATTTCCATATTCGACTGCCCCGAACAAAACCATACTTCACCAATTAAAACATTCTTTAAGGCAATGGAAGTGCTTCCCTTGATTACTATATCGTGAACAGTAAATGAAGCCTTTGGCGTAGGAAGTAGCACTTTCCATTTACCTGTTTCATTGGTTTCTGTGTGCACCTTTTCTCCCCAGCTAGTGCTGATATTCAGTTTTGTGTTTGGCATGTCCCATCCCCAAATGGGAACGGAATCCTGCTGCTGCAAAACCATATCTTCAGAAAAAAAACTGGGCAACCGTACTTGGGCAACTGAAGAATACATACCAAAAAAGAACACGAACCAAACAAAACCAACTAGGGTATGTCTATTTTTAGCATAGCGATTACAGGTATTTTCTTTCATATCACTTCAGCATAGTACAGGGTAGTCCTTAGGTCTAATCCTGCTATTATTGTATCAGTTAGTAATTTACAACAAAATAGACCATGCCACCCACCAACTCCAATTTTCAAAATTATTTTAAGTTGCTCTTTGTATTACTGTTATGTTTTAGCTGCAAAGAGAATCAAAAAGAACAAACAGCAAAGACGGAAGCGGTTTTAGAGCTACCTGAAAAACCAAACATCCTTTGGTTGGTCACAGAAGACATGGGTGCCTATTTGCCCATGTTTGGCGATTCTACCATAGCCACACCCAATCTGTCTAAATTGGCTCAAGAGGGTGTTGTTTACCCCAACTTATTCTCCACCTCCGGGGTTTGCGCGCCAAGTAGGGCAGCGATTGCCACTGGTATGTACCCATCGAGCATCGGCGCCAACCATATGCGTACAACTTCGTATACGGAGGTTACGGGCTTGCCTAAATATGGTGCCGTACCCCCACCTGAGGTGAAAATGATTAGCGAACTTTTACGAAGCGAAGGGTATTATTGCACCAACAACTATAAAACCGATTATCAGTTTAAGGCTCCCATGACCGCCTGGGATGAGAGTAGCCCCTATGCCCATTGGAGAAATCGAGAAAAAGACCAACCGTTCTTCTCTGTGGTGAACTTTACCGAGACCCACGAATCTGGGTTATTTGAACCCTATGGCTTTAGGGAAATTGAAACCAGACACTACCATTCGGGCAATCGGGATTATAAGTGGGAAAACTTTGGTGGCTCTCATGCCAAAAACAGAATGGTGGAGCAAGAAACACCTATTCACCTGCCAAAAGACACCAAATTTGATATTCCCCCATATTTGCCTGACACTCTAAAAGTTCGTCGCGATATGTGGAAACTATACAACAATATTGCAGAAATGGACAGGCAGTTAGGTGCCGTTCTAAATCAATTGGAAGAGGACGGGCTTTTGGAAAACACCATTATTTTCTTTTACGGAGATCACGGCGGGCCGCTGCCCAGGCAGAAGCGGTTAATTTATGATTCAGGATTGAACACCCCAATGATCGTACGTTTTCCCAATAAATGGAAGGCGGGCACCGTGGATAATCAGTTGGTCAGTTTTGTTGATTTTGCGCCGACACTAATTTCCCTAACGGGAACAAACCCGCCAGACTATCTGCAAGGACAAGCATTTTTGGGGGAATTTAAGTCTAAGGAAGAGCGGAAATACGTTCATGCGGCCGCAGACCGTTTTGATGGCTATACCGATGCCATACGTGCCGTGCGTGACAAACGGTTTAAGTACATTAGAAATTACCGTCCGGAACAAGGTTATTATTTACCCATTGATTACCGAGAGAAAATACCCACCATGCAAGAATTGCTTCGATTGCGGGATGCTGGAGAGCTGGATAGCATACAATTACAATGGTTTAGGAAAACCAAAGACCCCGAAGAATTATTTGATTGTGTAAACGACCCCCACGAACTTCATAATTTGGCCAATGATCCAACATATGCCGCGAAGCTCCAGGAACTTCAAACCGAAATGGACCGTTGGATAGCTGAAATTGGTGACCAACCCAACTTACCGGAAGAGGAGCTGCTCAACCAATTGTGGAAAGGTGCCAAATCACAGCCAATAACAGTAACACCGAACATCAGTATCCAAGGAAACAAAGTAAGTGTCAACTGTTCTACAGCGGGTGCGTCTATTGGCTATAAAATTATTAATGAGGGTAACGAACCTGAAAGTTGGAAAGTCTATGATGGTCCCTTTAGCTTGCCGAAAGAAGGCCAAATTCAAGTAATGGCCCACAGAATAGGGTTTAAACCTAGTGAAACCGTTACGCTAGACTTTTAACCTTTTACCAAAAGGGTAGTGGTTTTTAAATCCTCAGCCCTTGAGGAAGAACCCACAGATATGGTAAACGTACCGGGTTCCACTACTTTTTTAAGGTCGGTGTTCAAAATAGAAAGTTCATCAAAACCCAAATCAAATGAGACCATCTTGGTTTCGCCAGGTTCTAGCGTAATCCGTTCAAAGCCTTTGAGCAATTTCATATACCTACCAACAGAAGCAAAATCATCGCGTACGTAGAGCTGTACCACCTCATCGCCAGTAACTTGGCCTGAGTTGGTCACATCTATGGAAACGGTGGTTTTGCCGTCAACAGCAATATCACTTTGCGCTAATCTTGGTGCACTGAAAGAGAAGGTGGTATAGCTCAATCCATATCCAAAAGGGAAAAGTGGCGATTTGTCACTGTCTTTGTACAACCCTTTTCCAGAGCCAATAAAATCGGGGCGTTCCAAATAGGTCACTGGTAGTTGGCCTACGGAACGCGGAAAGGAAACCGTTAACTTTCCACCAGGATTCACATCGCCAAATAGCGCATCGGCAATGGCATCACCGGAGTGCATTCCCAAATACCAAGTTTCCAATATGGAAGGGATGTTTTCCGCAATATAGTTGATGGTCAATGGTCTACCGTTGATCAATACCACAATAACAGGTTTACCAGTTTTATGAATGGCTTCTACCAACTCGTTCTGCACGCCGTACAAATCCAAATTGGAACGGTCTACGCCTTCACCGCCGGTTTTTCGCGAGCCTCCAACTACTAAAACGACGGCATCGGATTTTTTGGCTGCTGCAATAGCTTCTGAAAAACCCTCTTTGGAATTGCTCAACAAATCACAGCCTTTGGCATAGTTGATTTTGATGTCATCGCCGACTTTGTTTTGAATCCCCTCCAATGCAGATACATAATAAGGGGGCAGTCCAGAGTAACCGCCCAATAGAGAGTAGGTGCCTTTCTCAGGCCTTTCTTCGGTTGCATTGGGGCCAATAACCGCCAAGGAAGAAATCTTGGACTTATCCAAAGGCAGTAGCTTGTTTTCATTTTTTAATAGGATGATGGCCTTCTGGGCAATTTCATAGGCGAAATCTTGATGTTCTTTTTTACCAACATCAACAGTCTTGGGGTCAATCTCTTTTGGTTCTGTATCAAATAAACCTAATTTATATTTTGCGGTTAGAATACGTGATGTTGCTTTATCAATATACTTTACCAATTCAGGGTTTTTTGTCAGCGTATCCAATAATACGCTTGAATGATATGATGATAAATCAACACTCTTGCCAATGACCAGGTCCATATCAACACCAGCTTTAAGTCCTAATATAGCAGACTCAGTTCTTGATTCGGAAATAAAGTGCATTGTTTCCAAACGTGCAACATCATTATTATCGGAAACTATAAAACCGTCGAAACCTAGTTCATCTCGTAAAATATCCTTTAGCAACCACGTATTCATATGGTTAGGCACACCATTGTAATCTTGATGGCCGGGCATAACGGAACCTACTTTTGCTTCCTTTATTGCCGCTTCAAAAGGTGGCAGATAAACTTCTCGTAAACGACGCTCGGACATATCACTAAAACCACCGTTGATACCGCGGCGGTTTTCTGGATAGCCAATAAAATGCTTGGCCGTGGCCATAACATGATTCTCATCATATTGCTCATCACCAGTGCCTTGTAAACCCTCGATAAATGCAACCCCCATTCTAGACACAAGATAAGGGTCTTCGCCGTAAGACTCTTCAACCCTGCCATATCTTGGGTCTCCGGAAATCACATCCAAATTAGGGGAATAACAGTGTGTAACTCCTAAGGCACGTGCTTCTAGTGCTGTTTGGGAAGCCATTTTTTTAATTAGCTCAGGCTCCCAAGTAGAACCAGCGGCGATAGCCTGTGGGTAAACCGTTGTATTGCCATAGTAATCCAATACTAGCCACATCCCATGTAATGCTTCTGCATACTTCATATACGGAATGCCCAAACGCTCATTGGCCGGAGCGTCCTGGGTCATTTCTGCAATTTTTTCCTCAAGGGTCATTTTAGACACCAAATCCGCAACTTTTGCCTGTATTTCCTCATCCTGATCATCAATTGCTTCGGTTGTTTTTGTTTTGCATCCACCTAGTATAATGGCAGTGAGGCAAAAAAGGAGAAATCTATGTTTCATTGTTTTATTTTTCATCGGTAGGTTCTTCAAAATCCCGAATCCCGGGAACTATTTTAATTTTCACTTCTTCTTTATCTTTTGGCCACCTTAAAACCATGAGTTTTTGTGTTACGGGGTTCCATACCAGATTTTGCGGGTCAAAGTCTTTCGGGCATTTGTAAACCTCAAGCCCCGCATTTTTAATGGGATTTTGAAAAAGAACCACATCGTCATCAATCACTATTGAAAATCCATCTGGATAATGCCTATTGGCTCCGATAAAAAGAGTTGAGGTACCCTTGCCATTATCTGGTTTAATTGTGACATCCAACGTTCTCGTAGCATGGTTGAACAAAAAGGATTGAATATCTCCGGCAATGGTTTGCGGATATGGCCTTGCGATTATATCGGTAATGTATTTTCGCTCTACCGTGCCCGCCGCTTGTTTATCACTAAAAATAGCCCAAGTTGAAGGGCCACCGGGCAAGAAATTCTGCATGCTACGATTACCCAAAAACCATGCTTTAATGGTACCTACGCCCATTTGGTCAAACACTTCCGCGGTACGTATATAAAGCTCGCGATACGCCAATTGACCAAGTTTCCCCGATATCGTGGTATCTGTAACCGCAAAGGTGGGAAAACCCCATTCCCCTATTAAAATTGGGGCATTCAACAAATCGGACTCTTTATCAAAACGGTCCATGACCGGCTTGATAAAGTCAATTTTATCCTGATAAATATGTGGAGCAAATACAAGGTTTTCTCGATGTATCGGTGTCTTGACCTCAGCATATTGATTGTTGTCAATACCCTCGCCCTTATTCATAAAAATGGACTGTACCAATACTTTTTTACTAGGGTTGATGTTATGACAGGCATCTATAATTTTTTGATACAGCGGAATAAGGTAATCTGCGGTAAGATTGTCATAGGAAATGTCCATGGTCAATTTCCGGGGTTCGTTCACAATGTCGTAACCGAGGACCGTAGGTTCTGCTGCGTAGCGTTTCCAGATAACTTGCCAAGCCTCTATATAGGTCTGGTGTTCATTTTGTTGGTTTTGCCAAAAATCTTCCCAAACAAAACTATCTACCCCATAAACCGTCATCTTAAAAACGGTTTTCATACCAGCATTTTTGCCGAGGGCAACCAAAGTATCCAGCTTTTTAAGATACCCCGCTTCCAATTGTCCGCCGGGGAAATTGCTTAGCTTACCAAGCTCCAATCTAATGACCTGGGCATTGGCTCCCAAGCGTACCATTCTCAGGTAATCATCTGCATCAAAAAAGACCTCTCCTTTATGGTCATTCGTGTTGACGACAAAACCCCGGGGAATAACATGGCGGCCCTGTATGTCCCTCAGGCCGTGTTTTATCTGGGACAAACCCATGGAACACATCAAAAGGAATATCATGGTTGATAGGACTGTCGGTATATTAAAATCCTTCATAGGCTCAAGATAAAAGGAGCGGAATTAAAAGGTATCCTGTGGTATCTAGTGGCTACACCTATTTTTACCTGCCTCATAGAAGTGTACCATGCCCATAAAAAAATGGGGCAAACCTAAGTTCACCCCATTCAAACTAAACTAAAAACCGATGTTCCATTTTTCCTAACGTAAAGTGGAACCGTCGTCCTTACTTATCTATACCCATTATTGGTTGGATCGGACTCCAACAAATTTGGATTTTGCTCCAGCTCCTGCAACGGAATGGGCAGTTTTACGTGCCATGGCCTGATATTGATATTCGGTTCCCAGAAACGATATTCCAAGTTCTGTACCACATCCAATAAAATACCCCATCTGATCAAATCATATCTGCGGTGTGCCTCGGCGGCCAATTCCCATTTACGTTCGTCATAAATAGCTTCTCGGAAACCTTGTTGGTCCAGGCCTGTCAAATCCCATTCTGCCTGTGTGGCATAAGCGCGTTGACGTATTGGGTTTAAGTACTGGAAAGCGCCATTGGGGCCGTTCAATTCATTCTCACACTCAGCTGCCATTAGGTAGACATCCCCCATACGGAAGACCATTCTATTGTCCTCATGGTTAAAACGTGGTGACGTGGCTAGGTCTAAATTCCAGAATTTTGCCATGTAAGGAAAATTGAGTTCGAACCCTAAGTAGTTATCTACAATGTTAAGGGGTCTTCTTAAATCGTTTAATGGAAATTTCTCTGCAAAATCTTTTGCGGCGACTTGCAGTCCTGTACCATTAAAAGCCTCGCCCCGTGCCCTTAAAGCATCACCTAGAGCACCTCTTTCGTCTGAATTGGCAGGTTCATCCCTTAAACGTGGATTGAACATACTAGGTCTCCAGCTGTTGTTTCCAGCAAAGGACCTACCGGGAAAAGCTGGGTCAAAAATGCCCTCAATATCCCGTGCAAAGTCCAAGGACCAAATGATTTCGGCATTGTATTCATTAGCTGGATCAAAAACCTCCGCATAGGTAGGTAATAATACATGGGGAGATTCATTAATGATTTCCAAGCACTTGTTTAACCCTGCTTGCCAGTTTTGTTGTTTCATATAGATTTTGGCCTCAATAATTGCCGCGGCCCATCTAGAAGCCCTACCCCTTTGGTCATCTGGATATTCCGATGGCAAAATGGACTGTGCAAACTGCAAATCCTCCAAAACCCCTGCGATGATTGTAGCCTCTGGCGTTCTTCCCAGAACACGCACCTCATCAAGGGTTAATGCCTCTGTATAATATGGTGCATCCCCCCATAGATTGGTTATGTGCCAGTAACTTAACGCCCTTAAAAATCTTGATTCCGCAATAACTTCCGTCCTAACATTTTCCGTGATATCTTCATTATCCGTTACCCGGTCAATAATAAAATTGGAGTTAAATATAACCCTATAGAGGTCCTTCCACGTATCGGAAACACTCATTTTTTGAACTGAAACATCCGCTATGGCCTCATTTAAGGAATAATTACCAATAGGCTCCACAAAGTTGGCAGGACGATTGGGTTCTATAATATCGGCACCATTATCATAAAAATGATCAAGGCCTACCTGACCATAGATGGAATTGTTCTTTAAAATGGCGTAAGTACCCTGGATTGCTTGTCGCGCATCATTGTCAGATGCAAAAAAGGTCTCCGGAGCAATTAGTGCCCTTGGGTCCTCTTCCAAGAAATCTTCACAACCAAGAAACGCGAAAAGTACTAGGGTGAATAAGAATATTTTCGTTGTTTTCATATCTATTTTTTTAAAAAGTTACGTTTAGCCCAAGGGTGATAATTCTAGGGTTGGGATATTGCCCGTCCAAGAATCCTAGTGCAATATTACCAAATTGGTTATTCCCTTCGTTAAAGTTATTGGCCTCAGGCTCAATTAACCTAGTCTTGGAAAACAACAACAAGTTAGCACCGGATACATATACCGTAGCGTTTTTTACTCCCTTAAATATATCGTTGGCCGGAAAGTTATAGGCCAATCGTACCGTTTTGAGTCTAATATGCGAACCATCTTCCACATACTCTGAATTAATTGGTGTATTTGTAACGGAGTCTGAACCTGCCCTAGGCACGTTGGAATTTGGGTTATCGGGTGTCCACCTATCTCTTAAGTCTCCAAACTTCACGGTTTCGGCACGATTAAAATAGTGGTTTCGCATTCTTAGATTAAATACCTCATTACCTGTGGTACCTTGAAAAAAGAAAGTAAAATCAAAATTCTTGTATGAAAATGAGTTTTCGAGACCAAAAATCAAATCGGGAAAAGGACTTCCAAGCACCACGTTGTCCTCTGTTGACGCAATACCATCACCATTTAAATCTTGGAAACGAGGTCCACCAACTACCTGTGGGTCCGTTCTGCCCGATGCATCAATTTCTTCTTGGCTTTTCCAGGTACCCAAGTAATTTAATCCGGTGAAGACCGGAACTGACTCACCAACGATCAATCGTGTATTACCGGAACCTATAATAGGATCCACCACAAGGTCTATAAATGGTTGGCCCCCTAAATCCAAAATTTCATTTTTATTCCGTGCCAAGGTCAACGTAGAATTCCAGGTAAAGTCGCTGTTAGAGATATTGGTAGAATTGATCAATAGTTCCCACCCTCTATTCGCAAGTGAACCAACATTTTGCAACTGACTCGTAAAACCAGTTTGTCTAGGTATGGTCACGTCCAATAAAAGATCGTTGGTCTCTTTTTGGTAATAGTTGAACTCCGTAAAGATTCTACCCCCAAACAAGGATGCCTCTATGGCTATATCCAAAGAGGAGGTGGTTTCCCATTGTAGGTTTGGGTTTGCAGGTCTACCTAAAGTTAGGCCTGGCACTTCTGCGCCGTTAAGTGTTGTATTTGCCTCTGTTAACAGTCCTAATGTCCTGTAAGGTCCTATAGCTTGGTTACCGGAGCGCCCCCAACTGGCCCTTAACTTTAAATCAGAGAAAACACTCTGGTCTTGCATAAAATCCTCTTCGCTGATTTTCCATGCTCCTGCTACCGATGGATAGAATTCATACTTGTTTCCAGGAGCAAAAACAGAACTACCATCACTTCTTCCCACTAAGGTTAACAGGTACTTATTTTTGTAGTCATAGTTGATCCTTCCGAAAAAGGAAGCAATCTGGAAGGCATTAAAATCACTACTTACAACGGACCTAATGGGGTCTGAATTGCCTAGATTGTTAAATCCTGTTGCGTCACTGGTAATTCCAAAAGCCTCTGCCTCCGTGATTTCATTGGTAATCTTCTGGAAGGAAGCACCCGCAAGCACTGTTAAGCCATGATTTTCATCAATGTCCGTTTGGTACTGTATGGTGTTTTCATTGTTGATGTTGACACCGGCAACGGTCCTTACGCTTGCATTTCCGCCATCAGTGATACCAACAGCAAGATTTCCGGGCAACTGACTGGAATTAAACCTATTGCGCTTGGTATTATTAAATTCTGGGCTAAAGGTAGACCGAATCGTCCAACCTGGGGCGGGACGGTATTCCAAATACGCGGTAGCCAATAGATTGTTGGTAAAGGTCTCGTTGGTGTTCAGCTCAAAATTCGCCAGAGGATTGTTAAATGGCGCACCGACCACGTCATTAAAGCCGTTAAAGGTACCATCATCATTGAATGCAGGCTGTGTTCTTAGCGTACCAAAAAAATTGCCCGCAAAACTGGTAAGCCCATTATTGTTTTTAATTCTAGAGTAATTGATACGGAAACCTGCCTTTAAGTTATCATTAAGGTCGATATCTAAATTAGAACGAAAAATGAATTTTTCTATTCCTGTGCTCTTTACGATACCCTCTTGGTTAAAATAATTAAAAGAATTGTAATAGTTCACATTTTCGGCGGAGCCCGCAATGGATATATCCACATTGTGAATTGGCGCTGCTCCGGTAGTTAAACCCACCCAATCATTGTCCGGATAGGTAGATGGGTCATCTGGGAAAGGAATTGCCACCCCTCTAAAGGTATTATGTTCATTAGTAAAGGCAATTTGTTCTTCCCGGGTTAAAATATCAGGGAGTTCTGGTAGCATTTGCATACTGGTAAACGTATTTACGCTCACTTGAGGTTTACCCGGTCTACCACGTCCACTTTTGGTAGTGACCAAAACAACCCCATTAGCTCCCCTTGAACCATAGATGGCAATGGAGGAGGCATCTTTTAATATTTCCAAGGATTGAATATCGTTGGGGTTAATGTTGTTTAAATTGAAATTGGTGCCTACTACAATACCATCAATGACAAAAAGCGGTTCATTGCTACCCGTGATGGAGTTACCACCCCTTACCCTAATTGCGGTTCCCGCACCTGGGGCACCACTGGATTGTGTAACCTGGACACCAGCGGCCCTACCTTGTAGCACCTGGTCCACCCTAGATGTTGGAATCTGGGTAATCTCTTCTGAACTTACAGATGCTACAGAGCCCGTTAAATCCGATTTCCTCTGGGTACCATAACCTATGACCACCACCTCGTCCAGTTTATTACCGGCTTCTAAAATGACATTGATCTGGGTTTGGCTACCTACGGTGATTTCCTGTTGGGTATACCCGATATAGGTAACCAACAAAACATCTTCAGGTGCCGCTTCAATACTGAAATTACCATCAAAATCTGTTGACACCCCCCTCGTGGTGCCTTTGACCACAACAGAAGCGCCCGGCAAAGGCCCATCAGCATCAGAAACCGTTCCTGATACCGTTTGTTGGGCAGAGGCTACCAAACTGCCCATGGCCATAAGCCATACCAGCAGGAATTTGCTCAGGCCCATTTTTTTTGAAGTTCGAATTGTTTTTTTCATAAGGTCGTTATTTTAGTTCTTGTAGAGGAAAAGTATAGGGAAGCCCTAAAGATGCCATCCTGTGCTGTACTGTCCTGTTTTAATCAAAAAAGCGAGATTTCCGTTGATTACAGGGCATTCATAAAGTTTTTCATATCCTAAAATTTTAACATTTAATACGGTAATTTCGTAAATTATAATGCCCGAGATTTTGAAGTTCCTATTTTTCCAAATTCCGATACCCCTATGTACACCATTTCAGTTGAGAATTATTGGGCATATTCCAATGGGACACCCCTCATGTGAATTAGGCAATCACAGGACCTGGTATTAGCATTTTACTGAATTGGCAATAATGCCAAGCCATTTAAGGAAAAAGGGCTGCCTAAACAGCATATCTTGGGCTTAAACCATCTGGTCATCACTGTCATTTGTGTCATACATCACATCGGAACCCATAAACCCATTGCAATAGGTTTATCCGAGAACTTGCGAACCAAGTTGTGTAAGATGAGGTAATGAAATCTTAGCTACGGTATTTGTAGGCAATAGCCTTGTGCAACGGCCATAAACAAGTCAACATAACACAAAATCAGTAATCAGTTCCCCACTGGCTCTGTTACCGGTACATCAGCTTTGGTTGTCCGTGATTTTTGCTCTACGAAATAGGGTTGGAAGGTGTATTGGGAATCAACATCCCATTTGGCGTTAGTACTGGGAAGGTTTTCACTTAACGAAAGCAGTACCTCTTTATAAGAGTTATCAGCAGCCAGGTTATGGAACTCATTTGGGTCCGTCTTATGGTCATACAATTCCTCACCGCCATCTTCATACCTGATATATCTATACCTTTTGGTTTTTACCGTATGGTTGTTCATCCCAAATGTAGTTATGGCCACGGAAGCATGTTCAAGCTTTTTACCCTGTATCAACGGAACCAGACTGCTCCCTTCATTACTATCGTTAGTAGGCAAACCACATATCTCTAATAAAGTAGGGTATATGGACAACAGTTCTACAGGCTCCTCTACTATACGCCCATTAGGGAGCTTTGGCCCGGCAAATACCAAGGGAACTTTGGTAGCCGTATTCCAAAGTGCATGTTTGGCAAAAGTTCCTTTTTCACCAAGGCGATACCCGTGATCGGACCATAGTACAATGACGGTATTATCTGCATAATCACTATTGTTCAGTTGGTCCAATAACCTCCCTATTTCATAATCCACAAAACTGATACAGGCCAAATAAGCCTGAATAATCTTAGGCCATTCCCCGCTTGAAATTGCCCATTCCGTTGAAGGCATCATGGGTAAATCATTTATTTTATGTGCAACTGGGGGAACATCCTTTAAATCGTCTTTTAAATAAGGCATTGTTTTGATGCTGTCCAATGGATATAAATCAAACCATTTTTGGGGCACATAGAGGGGAACATGCACCCTCAAAAAGCCAACGCCCATAAAGAAGGGTTGATCATAGGTTCTGTTCAACCGTTCTATGGCCCAATTCACGGATTGATGGTCTGGCATCAGCGAATCTGCCTCGGGAAAAGCGCCCCAGTCTGTGCTTGTCTTTCCATAGTTTTTTCTATCCGATGTACCAAAACCGTCCCACACAAAGCGCTCTTTTGGCAAGGGACCAAACCCTTTTACCCGGCCACCGGATTCATCAAAAAGACCATCGGGCGCATGATGATGAAACAATTTGCCAATACCCATGGTATGGTAGCCATTCTTTTTAAAATACTCAGGTAATAGCACTACATTTTTTTTGTCCGTAGGGTGGTTGGAGCCTATCTTTTCGTCGGGAATCATGCCATAAATACCTGTAGTTGAAGGTCTTAACCCAGTCATAAGTGAGGCTCTGGACGGACCACAAAGAGGCGCTTGGCAATGGGCGTCATTAAACTGTACCCCCATGGCTGCCAATTTATCAAGATTTGGGGTTATGGCAGGACCGCCATAACTGCCTAACATTGTATTTAAATCGTCCACGGCAATAAACAGCACGTTGGGAGTTTTTATCGCAGCAGCGTCAGAGGTTGTTTTGTTTTTACACCCCATGGCCAAGAGCAAAAGACATATGGCCGAAATAATCTTTTTACAATTCACGTTATAACTATTTTTCTTTCCAGTCTTCCTGTATCATTTGTTTTAGCCTTGCCACAATTTCTGGCCGTTCCTCCGCTAAATTTTGCTGTTCCGTAGGATCTTTAAAAATATGGTATAGTTTTACGGTTTCGTCTGGTTGGTTTTCTGCGTCCGGTAAGATGAGTTTGTAAGGGTTGGTCATCGCCATACGGTAAAACAGGCTTCCTTCAAGGGTGTTAAAATCATGGGCATAGATTTCACCAAAAATAGCCTCCCTATTATTTAGGGCCTCTTTATCAAGAATATCAATACCGTCCATCCCCGCTGGAATATCCATATCCAACAAATTCAAGACCGTAGGCACCATGTCCAAACTGCTGGTGAGGTTTACGGTATCCCTGAACGGCATTATTTTGCCCTTCCATTTGTACATGATAGGGGTCCGAAGGCCATAATCATAAGGGGAACGTTTAGAATTTTTATTATAGGTGGCATTATCCAGATTCTGTACCCATCCATTATCGCATACGTAGACAAACAAAGTGTTTTCCGTCTCCCCCTTCTCCTCAATATAATCCATGAGTTGACCACAAGTTTGATCAAACCACTCGCACATGGCCCAATATTTGGCCACATATTCCGTAGGTGCCTTTGGAAGGTATTTTTGCAAAAGACTATCTGGTGGGGTATGCGGGGAATGTGGTAAAAATGGTGCATACCACATAAAAAAGGGCTTCTTTTTCTCCAGGGCCAAATCTATATAATTGTAAAGGGTGTCCATTCCTTGACGGCCAATTTCAAGACCGTAGTCCCCGTGTCTTCCACCCCTTTCTGGGTCGCCATGGGTCATCCCATAATCAAAACCACCATTTTTATAATTGCCCAACCACCATTTACCGGTTTGAAAAGATAGGTATCCCTTTTCCTTTAGCAGTTTTGGCAAGGTCTGCAAAGTGTTAAAATGCTTAATCACCGTATCATAATTCTTGGGGCGCCAAGAAGAACGCCATGAGGGTTTTACACTTTTATCATCACCGGGCAAAACCCGATCGTTGCCCAAGACCATATGCCTTCTAGGGTATACCCCTGTAATGATGGATGCCAAAGAAGGGGAACAAAGTGATGTTGGCACGTACCCCCTGTCAAAGGTTAAGCCCTCACTGGCCAATTTATCCAAGTTGGGCGTTTTAATGACTTCATGCCCCATAAAACCATAATCTGTCCAAGCTTGATCATCAGACAGAATAAAAACAATATTGGGTAATTTTTGCTGCGTTTTAACGGACTCCTTTTCCTTGGGAGACTCCTTGCAGGCACAAAAGTTCAACAAAAAGATAAGGATTGCGCAGCCGATGGTGTAAGTTCTCATAATAGGCAGTTTTAATCTAGGTTTGCTTGGATGGAGTAGGTACCAGCCGAAACCTGAAACGTGAGTGTATTTTCTGTTTTGTCCGTTGAACTTACTATATTAAGCTGTTCCATGCCCTGGCCATTGACCAATACACTTTCCTTCTCCCGAGTGGGAATGGAAATAACCCCAGTAGTGTTTGAGGGAACCTCAGCCTCTAAATAAAAAGTATCTCCGTTGATGTGCCAAGAGGATCTAACAACACCATAAGGCGAATCATAAGTGGCCCCCGCAGAGGTGAGACCACCACCGGGCAATGGGGCAATACGAATTTTTTTATATCCCGGTTCCAGCGGTTGAATTCCCGCAATACGCTCATACATCCATTCCCCAACGGCTCCGTAAGCATAATGATTAAGGCTGTTCATGGATTCTGGGTTATAGCCTTCTAACCTGCTATAACTATTCCAACGTTCCCACATGGTGGTAGCACCTTGGTTAATGCTGTAGAACCAAGAGGGATAGGTTTCCTTCATCAATATCCCATACATCAAATCGGTTTCGCCCATGGCATCCAAGACCCGAGGTAACAGCGGTGTGCCCAAAAATCCCGTTCTCAAATGATTGTCCGCTTCGCTAATGGTAGTTATCAAATGTCCTTTTGCTTTTTCCTCAATGGCATCGGACAGCAACTCAAAGTCCAGTGCCAACAAATAGCCCGTTTGGGTGGCTGTGCCATTTTTGATTTTTCCCTCCGCATCAAAAAACTCATTTTCAAAAGCTTTGGCAACCTCCTTATAAAGATTGTGGTAGCTGGTAGCTTCTTGTGTCTTACCCAATACCTCTGCTGCTTTTGAGGTGAGGTTGGCGGCATGTGCAAAGAATGCCGTACCAATTAAGTTTTTGGAGGTATCCCCCCTTTTTCTGCTGTCTTCTGATTGAAAAGGCTGTAACCAGTCCCCAAAGGAGTTCATATCCGAAATGAGTTCCGCTGTTTGTGTTTCATGATAGGCCACCCAATTTTTCATCATCTGATAATTTTCTGACAATACGGTGGTATCACCCGTCCTCCGGTACAAATCCCAAGGAATAATAACGGCCGCATCTCCCCATCCAGAACTTGCCCTGTCATTTTTTAACACATCGGGAGCTACAAAAGGCACCCCGCCATTTTTGAATTGTGACTCCCTGAGCGTTTGCAGCCAACTGGCCCAAAAAGAGTACACCTTGGCATTGAACATGGAAGTGGGGGCAAATACCTGGGCATCACCCGTCCAACCCAAACGTTCATCCCTTTGGGGACAATCTGTAGGAATATCAAAAAAATTGCCGCGCAACCCCCAAACTATATTGTTTTGGAGTTGATTGAGCTTGTCATGGGAGGAAGTAAAGGTTCCGTTAGCATCAAAATCAGAATACTGCACAAGGCCGCTTACCCAATCTTTGTCGGGTGTTTTGGTAGCATCAAACCCACTGAGTTCTACGTACTGAAAACCGTGGAAGGTAAACGTAGGGTTCCAATCTATAAGCCCATCCTTTGATGCAATATAATAATCCGTTGATTTTGCAGACCGATAGTTGTCCGTGTAGAACGTACCATCTGGATCCAGCATTTCTGAGAACCTAATCTTTAAGGTATCCCCTTTCTTCATGGGCACTCTAAGTTTGGGAACCCCTACCATATTCTGCTCCAAATTAAAAATAACGGCCTTACCTTCCTTGGGTTTAATGATACTTTGGGTAGGCAACACTAATTTATTCCTAACGGCATGATGTCTTTTAGGAACGATTGCTATTTTGGGTGAGATAGGCATGGTTTCCACTTTGGACCAATTATCAGCATTGAATTTTGGCGAGGCCCATCCCGGTAGTTCCATATTGGCGTCATAAATTTCACCATCATAGATTTCCGAAAAACGGATGGGACCCTTTGTTGTCCCGGTCCAAGTACCATCCGAAACAATTTGTTCTACGCTCCCGTCCGCATATAGCACCTTTAATTGCGCCAACAGTTTTGGAGAGCCGTTGGATCCCCAAATCATTTTGTTCCATAACATTCTACCAAAATGCCAGCCAGAGGCAAGTTGAAATCCTAGGGTGTTTTCCCCTTCCTGTACAAGATCGGTAACATCATAGGTCATGGATTCTATTCGCTTATCGTATGGGGTCCATCCAGGTGCCATAACATCATCGCTAATAGCTTTTCCGTTTATTTTTCCTGTAAAAACCCCTTTAGCGGTAACATAAAGTTTGGCTTCAGCAACTTGGGTTTTCAACTCAAAATCCTTTCTCAGCAGCTGTGGGGTATGGATACTAATATTGTTGCGGCCTTTTATACTGTCCTTTTTGGTATCTAGCCCTATCCATTGTGCACCCCAATCGGAATTTCGCAACAAGCCCAATTCCATAAATGCCGTATCGCTCCATTGGGAAGCGGAACCATTACCATCCCAAAATTGCACCTGCCAAAATACTTTATCCCTGGAGGATAATGGCTTGGCTCCATACGGAACGTATAGTGACCTATCGGAGACTACCTTGCCTGAGTCCCAGAGGTCTGGGGAATTTGGCAAAAGTTCTGGTTTGGAGGCAACCACAATTCTATAGGCACTTTGAACCTTAATTTTTTGGGGCAGCTTCCATGAAAATACCGGCGTATCATCATAAAAGCCAATGGGGTCTTTAAAGCCCTCGTTTAAGCTTAAATCCAAAGGTTTTTCTAGGCTACCGGCATCGGTGCAGCCCCCCAACAGCAATATACTTCCTAAAATGGCAAGCTGCAGTACCATAAATATCCTGTGGTGTCCTGCACCATTATTTTTTTTCATATTCACTTTTTAAGTTAGGATACATTAGAATCCTTCCATGGTAAATATCTCAAGTTTATTAAAGTTTTACCCATACGGCATCCTGTTGTATGGGGCTTGATTTTATTTCGCATAAAAGAGTGGCGGCAATTCATGGCCATTCTTGGGCACACTGCCCAGCCCAATCTTGCCAAACTCCTTATTTTATGATTTCCATTGGATGGTTTAAACCATTTATATTTTATCTTGTCTAAGGATTGTATGGTCAAAGACCGATTTTTAAATGGAAACAAAACACGTACAACATCTGTTTCATAGGGCAGGTTTTGGAATACTACCGAGCAAGTTACTGTCCCTTTCTAAAATGAGTAGAAAAAATGTTGTAACGGGCTTAGTTCCCAAAACCAAGAAATTCCAAAAATTACAGCTGGAACTAAGCGGTATGGAAGCTATGGTGAAAGACGCCACCAAGGGCAGGCTATCCAAACCCCAACGTAAGGAACTACAGAGGCTGAGCCGGGAAAAACTCAAAGAATACAATGCTGCTTGGATACATCGGTTAGTACATACACAGGAACCGTTTCGGGAAAAAATGACGCTTTTTTGGGCCAATATTTTTGTGTGCAGGGACAATCATATCTTTCATGCGCAACAGTTTAACAATATCTTGAGGGAACATGCCCTGGGTCATTTGGGCGATTTTTTAAAGGCCGTGGCCAAAGCGCCCTCCATGAGTAAATATTTAAACAATAGGCAAAATATAAAGGAAAAGCCCAATGAAAACTTTGCACGGGAGCTCTTAGAGCTGTTTACTTTAGGCGAGGGCAACTATTCCGAACAAGATATCAAAGAAGCGGCAAGGGCTTTTTCAGGTTGGTCCTTTAGGCCAAATGGCGATTTTTACCTCAGGCAAAAAAAACATGACTATGGCAGTAAAACCTTTTTGGGAGAACGCGGGAATTTTGATGGGGATGACATCATTAATATTATCTTGAAACAACCGCAATGTGCCCGATATATCTGCAAGAAAGTGTACCGGTATTTTGTACATCCAGAAATCAATGAAGACCATCTAAAAGAAATGGAAGGAGTATTTTATGGGAGTTATGATATAGCTAAACTGATGCAACATGTTTTTATGTCCGATTGGTTTTATGAAAAGGAACAACATGGCTCCAAGATTAAATCCCCCATTGAACTTTTGGTTGGCATACAAAAAATTGTCCCTATCCATTTTATGAAGAAAAAGCAACAACTTTACCTACAACGTATCATGGGACAGGTCTTACTGTATCCACCCAATGTTGCCGGATGGAAGCAAAACCGGAATTGGATAGATGGTAACACCCTGTTATTTAGGATGAAGTTGGCATCTGTGCTGCTCAATGATGCCGTGATACAAGTGAGTGAAAAAGGTGAATTTGAGGATTCTTTTGAAGCCTACTATGCCAATACCCGCAAACGAGGAAAAAAATTGAATATAGAACGGGACTGGAGCATATTCTCACAAGAGTATGTGTCATTGGATAGGCAAAGCTTAAGGAGTTACCTGATACAAGCCCAAATTGACAAAGACACCCTATTGTTCTTGGACACCCTAACACAATTGGAGAATAAAGAATACATGGTACAGTTAATGTCCATACCAGAATATCAACTCTGTTAGCATTGGGCTTATGAAAAGAAGAAAATTCATTCAACAAAGTAGTTTGGCCAGTGGTGCCCTTTTTGTACCACATTTCCTAAAGGCGGTTGAAAAAGATGGTACAGCGCTAACGGGCACTTCGGAAAAACGGCTAGTTATCATACAACTATCCGGGGGCAATGATGGACTAAATACCATTATACCCTACACCAATGATATATACTACCGTAGCCGACCTAAAATAGCGATACCATCAACAGACGTCCTAAAGGTAACGGACAACTTGGGCTTCCATACCAGCCTAAAACCCTTAATGGGATTGTACGACAAGGGATACCTTACCATTTTAAATAACGTAGGCTATCCAAATCCGGATCGGTCCCACTTTAGGTCCACGGATATTTGGCACACAGCAAGCAAGAGCAATGAATATTTGACCACAGGTTGGATCGGCCGCTATCTAGAAGAATATGGTAAAAAGGCCTTTACAGCCATTGAAGTGGATGACAGTTTGAGCCTTATGTTAAAGGGCGAACATACCAACGGTATTGCCACTAAAAATGCAAAATTGCTGTTTAACAACGTTAATACCCCTTACTTTAAAAAAATACTCAATAAACAAACGGACCAACATTTAAGCGAACATAACCTGGGGTATCTCTACAAGACCATGATTGAAGCGCGGTCTTCTGCCAAATACATTTATGAAACCTCTAGGACTACCCAGTCAAAAAAGGATTACCCAGACAATCCATTTGGCAAACAACTAAAAACCACTGCGGAATTCATCAATTCCGGTCTGGCCACTAAGGTATATTACGTTTCTATGGGAGGTTTTGACACACATGCCAACCAATTGGGCGCGCAATCCAGATTACTGGAAATTTACGGTAAGGCAATGGCTATCTTTTTGGATGATCTGGAACAAAATGGTTCGCTTGATGACACCATTATTATGACCTTTTCTGAATTTGGGAGGCGAGTTGGTGAAAATGCATCCAAGGGAACAGATCATGGCACGGCCAATCAAGTTTTTATCATGGGCAGCCAATTAAAAAAGGCGGGGTTCTACAATCAAGGTCCAGACCTTCTAACACTGGACAATAATCAAGATTTAACCTACACCGTTGATTTTCGTTCCATTTATGCCACTTTATTGGAGCGTTGGTTGGGCGTGCCACAAGAAAACATATTACGGTCTTCCTTTACAACGCTAGACTTTATTTAACACAGGATGATATGGGAGGGCACCGTCCTTTCCCCGCCCTATCTTTATTGATATTACCAAGGGAAGCCCACATGGATTTCTGTTCTCAACGCGCATGGCACTAAGCACATACCTTGGCATAACAGCATGGTATAAAGCACTTAACCTTAAAAAATCACAACTTTTAAGCAAGGTTAAATTCAGACAGGGTAGGGTACGCCATCAACGGCTATGCCAAGCCATCCCGTTATGTATAAATCCATGAAGGATGTAAAGTAATAAAGATGGATAAAAACCTACGCACAAATGTGTACTTTTAGCTACTTTAAAAGGGTGTTTTTGTTCGCCATCAAACATAACAACTGTAGGAGTCCACTTTACATTTGGGCCATTATTTCAAAACGCACCCGTTGGATATCACATAATTAAGACTTCAAGACTAACGCTCATTTATGAAAAACTTATTACCACGCTTTTTAGAATACGTTAAGGTAGACACACAGAGTGATGAACGCTTTAACACCACACCAAGTACTAAAAAACAATGGGATTTGGCCAAAAAATTGGTCCAGCACTTGCATATTATCGGCATGCAGGAAGTCTCCATTGACGAGAACGCCTACATCATGGCAACACTTCCCAGCAACGTGGACAAAGAGGTACCCACCATTGGTTTTATTTCACATTTTGATACCACCCCAGATTTTACGGGTAGAAATGTAAAACCACAAGTGGTTAAAAATTACGATGGAGGCAGCATTGTGCTTAATAAAGAAAAAAACATTACCCTGTCCCCGGATTATTTTAAAGAATTGACCAACTACGAGGGACAGACCCTAATTACTACAGATGGGACTACCCTTTTAGGGGCTGATGACAAAGCGGGTATTGCAGAAATTATGACCGCCATGGAATATTTGATACAGCACCCAGATATAAAACATGGCACCATAAGAGTAGCTTTCACCCCAGATGAAGAAATTGGGCGAGGTGCCCATAAGTTCAATGTAGAAAAATTTGGTGCCCAATGGGCGTATACCGTGGATGGGAGCCAACTTGGCGAACTAGAGTACGAAAATTTCAATGCGGCAACGGCCACCATCACCTTTAAGGGCAAAAGCGTACACCCTGGATTCGCGAAACACAAATTGGTCAATGCCATTGGTCTGGCAAATGAATTTTTAAACCTCTTGCCCAACAATGAAAAACCAGAACATACTGAGGATAGGGAGGGTTTTTTTCATGTTCACCACATCACCGGAGAAATTGAACATGCAGAAATTGCACTGATTATCAGGGACCATGATTTAGAACACTTTAATGCAAGAAAAGCCTTGCTTACGGCCATTTCTGAAAAAATCAACAAACAATTTCCGGAAAGTGTACAAGTAATCATAAAAGACCAATATTATAATATGAAGGAAAAAATCCTTCCGAACTTTCATATTGTGGAGATTGCCGAAGAGGCCATGAAACAGTTGGGCATTACACCCATCATTAAAGCAATCCGAGGTGGGACAGATGGGTCCCAATTGAGCTTCATGGGGTTGCCCTGTCCCAATATCTTTGCCGGCGGCCATAACTTTCATGGCAAATATGAATATATACCTCTGGAAAGTATGGAACAAGCAACACTTACCATCGTAAAAATATGTGAGTTAACAGCGCAACGATTTTAACATTATAGTAGCATTGCTAATTAGCGTATACTATTTATTTTTTGCTGATGCACTTGTTTTTGCTAAATTCCATGAGCATCTAAAACAATCCTAAGGCCTTATTCCCATGAGTACGCTAGAAAAGGTTACCTCCTATTATGAAAAGGAACACCCCTTTAAGGAAGGGATTACCATCCTAAGAAAATTAGCAAAAGAGACTGACCTTAAAGAAGACTACAAATGGCAGTTCCCAACCTATACACTGCACGGAAAAAACGTTTTCTCCATTTGCAGGTTCAAGAAACATTTTGGTGTCTGGTTTTTTAAAGGGGTGCTTCTCAATGATAGGGACAACGTTTTGGTGAACGCACAAAAAGGCAAGACCAAGGAGATGAGGCATTGGAAATTTAAATCTAACCAAGAAATTAACACAGCTTTGGTTAGGGAATATTTTATGGAGGCTATCCTTAACCAACAACAGGGCAAAACAACGGTAGCAAAAATCCCTGAAGCCATAGTCGTTCCCCAACTGCTTGCAGCTGCACTGCGGCAGGACCCCTCCTTGCAAAAGGCATTTTACCAATTAACGACCTCTAAACAAAGAGCGTATGCGCTTTATATCCATGATGCTAAGCGGGAAAACACCAAACTCAACCGGCTCCAAAAAATAATTCCCATGATAAAAAAGGGTTTAGGGCTCAGCGATAAGTACCGTTAAAACTATCTTGGCAGCTTCCATCCGTTGTGATAGGTAGGTGCCAATAATTGATTGGCTTTGGCATTATCAAACTTCCCCGCTTCTGCATCCCAATAAATTCTGGTACCCGTTTTAAAGGCCACATTGCCCATATGGCAAACCAAGGCAGTGTTATAACCCACCTCTATGGGTGCATTTAAGATAGCGGAGTTCCTTGTCTTTACGCCCTGGATAAAATTAGCGGTGTGCAAATCTAATCCGTTGCCTTCATTATACTGCATGGGAACGGCCTTAATTTTAGGGCCTAGGTTTTTATCCCACCCCTGTCTTTCATTTTCTGGAATAACCTCCCAACCTCCCCTATTTAAGACCAAGGTTCCGTTATTCCCAATGAACGCAATTCCGTGATCCCGTCCATAATTACCGCCATCTATACCGGTAGCATGTTCCCATAAAATGGAATAATTATCATATTCGTACACAGCTTGTAAAGTATCTGGTGCTTCCTGTGCATCATTGGGGTAGGCAAACTTACCGCCAATGGCCATAACAGACTTTGGTGTTTTGGCTTTCATCCCGTAGAGGGCATAATCCATTAAGTGCACGCCCCAATCTGTCATGAGTCCGCCTGCATAATCCCAAAACCATCTAAAATTAAAATGAAAGCGATTGGGGTTAAATTCCCGTTTTGGCGCCGGACCCAACCACATTCCATAGTCTACTCCTTTGGGTACTGGGGCATTTGGCACAACGGGTATGGAACGCATCCAACCTTGATAGGCCCATGCTTTCACCAACCTAACTTGACCTAATTTTCCAGAGTGGACGTAGTTGATGGCATCCACAAAATGTGGCTGGCTACGTTGCCACTGGCCTACCTGCACCATACGATCGCTATTGGTAACCGCCGCCAACATGGCTTTACTTTCCAGAATGGAATTGGCTATGGGCTTTTCACAATAGACATCTTTAGCGGCGGCAACGGCATCTACCAATTGTAAACAATGCCAATGGTCTGGAGTACCTATAATCACCACATCAACATCCTTGTCTTCTAGCAACTCCCGATAATCTTTGTACCATTTGGGTTTCTTTATCTGAGCCTCACCTAAATCTGCCGTTCTTTTGAGCAAAACGTTTTCATCTACATCACATAAGGCCACCACAGTGACTTCACTCATCTTTAAGAATGAAGTCAGATTGCTAAAACCCATCCCCTTGCAACCAATAAGACCTATTTGAATTTTATCGTTTGGACTCACATTTTTGCGCAAACTGGCCAATAGCTCCATAGGAAATAAGCTGGAAGCCACTACCCCTGCGGACGAAAGTGCGGTTCTTCTAATAAATTTTCTCCTGCTCTCCATGATACAAATTGTTAGGATGTTTCCGTCAAGATATGGAAAATGACAAACAAAAAAAAGCACCTTAAAAAGGTGCTTTACAAACTTATTTAGGCAATTTGCTATTTTTTTGCAGGAACAGGATTTAATTTTCTGCTCATCTCCATGGAAATGGCGCTTCTATCAAACTTTAATCTGCCCGCCATGGTTTCAATAATACAAGAATGGTCTTTATCATTTAGGTCTACAACCTTCCCGTGTAGCCCGCTTTTGGTGATGACCTTATCCCCTTTTTTGAGAGCCTCCGCAAATTTCTTTTCGTCCTTTTGACGTTTCATCTGTGGACGAATCATAAAAAAATAGGCCACAACAAAAATCAGTAATAAGGGAGCAAACTGTCCAAATCCTTCCATAGAAACTCTTAACTCTTAACCGGTCCTGCTGGAGCAGCACCTTTAGGGTTTACAAATGCTTTTATACGCAGTAGCTCAGAACCTTTGGCAGTATTGGCAGTGACCGTAATGGTTTTGGTCACTTGGTTTTGGCCTTGACCATTAAACTTAACGAGCATCTCCCCAGATTCCCCAGGTGCAATAGGCTTATTTTTTGGATACTGTGGTACCGTACATCCACAGCTACTTTTAGCATCGGTGATAATTAAAGGGGCATCACCGGAGTTGGTAAACGTAAATATGGTCTCTTGGGGGGTACCTTGTTCAATGGAGCCAAAATCATGCTCTTGCTTATCAAAAGACATAACTGGTACCTTCTTGGCCACCTCATCCCGCGCAGAAGCGTTCTCTACGTTATCCGCTACCACTTTGGCGGTAGCCTTATCCTTGCATGAAACTGAAATAAACAAAAGTGCCGACGCACTAAGTGCTGCTAACGTTCTTTTCATTTTTATTAATTTTTTAGTTGTGCAAAAATAACGATTTCAAACTTAATTTAGTATTAAAGAAGCCCTCTTCCCATTTTATTCATTTTTCCATCCTTTTTGTACTCCCGCACCAACTTATCCAAAATGCCGTTGATGAAAATGCTACTTTTTGGGGTGGAATACTCTTTGGCAATCTCCAAATACTCGTTAATGGTGACTTTTTCTGGGATACTATTAAAGTACAATAACTCACAAATGGCCATTTTCATAAGGATGGCGTCAATATCCGCAATCCTGTCCTTATCCCAATTTGGGGTTTTACCTTCAATTTCTTTGACCAACATCCCATCGTTAAGTAAGGTCTTAACCAAAAGATCGTTGGCAAATACCATATCTTGCTTGTCCTTGAGCAAACTGGGAAGGAAAAATTGGTTATCAGCCTTTTCCGTTGCCTTGTTTAATCTTTTAACCAGAAAGGTATTGACTATGGGGATATCGTCTACCCATGTGAGCTTATCATCTTCAAAATACTCATAGATTTTTTCATTGGGAGCTATTACGGATTTGTACAAGTCTATGATCAATGTCTTATCCGCATCATAGGTGTTATGGACCGATCTCATGTACTTGGCGTAGATTTTACTGCCCACAATTTCTTTGTAAATAATCTTGATGTATTCCTCGTTTAGGTACCAGTTCTTGATTTTCTTATGGTCTAAAATATCCTTTAAGTCCTGATTTTGGCTCAGTTGAACCAGCAGCCTATTGTTTACAAACTTATCCGGATCGGGAAATTTTTCATCTGGGGCAAGATATTTTTTGGTGGCGTGGTTGGCGTGTTTCTGGGCTAGCTGGTGTACTTCGGTCAGTAAGTTCAACATTAAAATGTACAGCGTGTACATATTGTCTATGCTGTATTTCAAAAACTTTTCCTGTTTTTGAAGCGAATCATCCTTGGAGTGCACAAGTGCGTAGATGCACTGCATTACCTTAACCCTGATATGCCTTCTTGTGAGCATGTTTAAAGAACTTTAATGGCTATTAGAACAGTTGGCAAAAGTAAGCTTATTTTTAGATAGACCCATAGTTTGGTTTTAACTAATATACCTTAAGGGATGGGTTAAGATTATGAAGCCTTATCTTTGCACCTTCCTAAACCGGGCGGCAGTACATGAAAGAACTAAGGCATATTAATAAATACTTTAAAAAGTACTGGTTTAAACTGTTCATAGGTATCTTAATCACCATTTTAGCCAGGGTGTTCTCCTTGGTCATGCCTTCCTATGTCAGTAAATCCATTAACACTATTGAAGCTCATTTTAAGGGTTCCCTATCTGGTGAAATGGCAAAAAATCAACTTTTAGAATACATTTTAATCATTATTGGTGCCGCTTTGCTCTCAGGGTTGTTTACTTTTTTAATGAGGCAAACCATCATCAACGTTTCCCGTTACATTGAGTATGATTTAAAGAATGAGGTATTTGACCATTATCAATTTTTAAACCTGGGGTTTTACAAAAAAAACCGCATCGGTGATTTAATGAACCGCATTAGTGAGGATATCACACAGGTGAGAATGTACGGAGGGCCGGCCATCATGTACGGAATGCAAACCCTAACGCTTTTTGTTTGCTTGGTTCCCCTGATGTTCATCAAAGCACCAACCATTGCTTTTTACACTTTGGTCCCTTTGCCCATTTTATCCGTATTGATTTATCAGATCAGTAAAATTATCCACAAACGGAGCACCCGGGTACAAGAATACCTATCTACACTTTCCACCTTTACTCAGGAGTCGTTTTCCGGAATCTCCGTGATAAAGGCCTACAATTTGGAGGATAAGGTGAACAGTGACGTTATGGCCTTGGCACAAGAGGGAAAGGAAACAAGTATGGATCTTGCAAAGGTAAATGCTTGGTTTTTCCCATTAATGCTGCTGTTGATAGGCATCAGCAATGTTTTTGTGATATATATTGGCGGCCAGCAATACATCAATGGCGAGGTAAGTCTAGGGGTCATAGCAGAATTTATTCTGTACGTAAATATGCTAACTTGGCCAGTAGCTGTGGTAGGCTGGCTTACCAGCATCGTACAACGGGCAGAAGCTTCCCAGGGAAGAATAAATGAGTTTTTAAAACAACGACCAACCATTGTCAACGAGGTGATGGAAATTACACCGGTCAGAGGAAAAATTGAATTCAAAAATGTTTCTTTTACCTATGAGGATACCAATATTGAGGCACTGCACAATGTTTCCTTTACCGTTGAGGCAGGCCAAACGGTTGCCATCTTAGGTAAAACGGGCTCTGGCAAATCAACGATTTTAGATTTGGTCGCAAGGCTTTATGATGTAAGTTCGGGTGAAATACGAATTGATGATACTCCCATAAAAGAATTGAACCTTAACAGTTTGCGCTCTGCTATTGGAGCCGTTCCACAGGACGCATTTTTGTTTTCTGACACCATAGCCAATAACATCCGTTTTGGCAAAGAGGATGCCAAGCAAGCAGAAATTGAAGCTACGGCCAAAGAGGCAGTGGTCCACGAAAACATCGTGGGATTTACAAATGGGTACCACACCGTCCTAGGGGAACGTGGAATCACCCTAAGTGGTGGGCAAAAACAGCGCGTTTCCATCGCCAGGGCTTTGATCAAGAACCCCAATATTTATTTGTTTGATGACTGTCTTTCCGCCGTGGACACGGAAACCGAAGAGGAAATACTACAGAACCTTAAAAAAGCATCTGCGGAAAAAACAACCTTGATCGTTAGCCATCGTGTCTCTTCGGGAAAAAATGCGGACAAGATCTTGATATTGGACCAAGGCACCATTTTACAAGAGGGAACCCACGAGGAGCTTAACACAATGGATGGGTACTATAAACAACTCTACTTAGACCAGCTAAGCACCAAAGACTAACAAAAACTTGTTGAATTAGGTTTTTTTTTCATTTTTGATAAGATTGATAAGCAAACCGTTAAAAGATACAATAACAAATGGGCGATAAAGATTTGATGGACCAAGAGGAGATTTTCTCCAAAGTCCTAAGGGCAGGAAGAAGAACTTATTTTTTTGATGTCAGAAGTACAAAGGCAGGAGATTATTATTTAACGATTACAGAGAGCAAAAAGTTTACCAATGACGATGGCTCCTTCCATTACAAAAAACACAAAATTTACCTCTACAAAGAAGACTTCCAAGCTTTTAGGGACAATATGGAAGAAATGATGGATTACATCATTGGGGAAAAGGGGAGCGAAGTAATTTCAGAAAGGCACCAAAAAGATTTTAAAAAAGAAGACGATACCAGCCATACGGACAATCCCGAGGTTTCCACAGGAAGCTTTACCGATGTTGATTTTGACGATATTTAAACAAACGTTAAAATAATCAGAACAAATGGCCTGTTTCCACGGGCCGTTTCTATTTTTAGGGGAACTAACAGCAAACTCCTAAAAATGAAATATACACCTGTACTGCTATGCAGCCTTTTGCTCATGCTTGTTGGCAAAGCCCAAGAAGCGCCAATCAGCCTAGAGTATTACCTACCAAGCAACGTAAACTATGACCCTGATATTCCCAAACCGGCCGAAGTTATCGGGCATGAAGTGGGAGAATGGCACGTGACGCATGATAAACTGATGTTTTATATGCAAACACTGGCCAAGGAGAGTGAGCGCATTACCCTAGAAAACCGTGGTAGCACCTTTGAGGGTAGGCCCATTCTGTTGCTAACGGTTACATCGCCCAAAAACCATGGCAACCTAGAAAATATCAGGAAAAACCATCTTTCACTTACGGAGGACGGTGCAACTGGCCTAAATACGGCGCAAATGCCCATTGTGGTCTACCAAGGCTTTTCCATCCATGGCAATGAACCCAGCGGATCTAACGCTGCTTTGGCCTATGCCTATTACCTAGCGGCGGCGCAGGGTGCGGAAATAGAAGCCAAACTGGATAATATGATCATTTTATTAGATCCCAGCTTTAATCCAGATGGCTTGCAACGGTTTGCCTATTGGGCCAACACCAATAAAGCCATTCAGTTAAACCCAGACCCCAACGATAGGGAATACAGTGAGGTTTGGCCGGGTGGCAGAACCAACCACTATTGGTTTGATATGAACAGGGACTGGCTGCCTGTACAATTGCCCGAAAGTAGGGCTCGTATAGAAACCTTTCACAACTGGATGCCCAATATTCTAACAGACCACCATGAGATGGGTACCAACAGCACTTTTTTCTTTCAGCCTGGTGAACCATCGCGAGTGCATCCGTTGACCCCAAAAATAAATCAAGAGCTGACCGCAGAAATTGGCACTTACCATGCCAAGGCTTTGGACGCCATTGGTTCGCTCTACTATTCAGAAGAAAATTATGACGACTATTACTACGGCAAGGGATCTACCTTCCCCGATGTCAACGGTAGTATAGGGATCTTGTTTGAGCAGGGCAGTTCCCGAGGTCATGTGCAGGAAAGTGAAAACGGCTTGTTGACGTTTCCATTCACCATCCGTAACCAGTTTGCCACCGCATTATCTACCATTGAAGCGGCGGCAAATATGAGAACCAAAATTTTGGACTACCAACGCAACTATTACCAAACTATCAAAGCGGAGGGTGCCAAAAGTAAGACCAAGGCCTATATTTTTGGGGATGCCAAAGATGTCAACCGCACATGGCATTTGGCAGAAATCCTAAACCGTCATAAAATTAGTTTTCATGAGCTGGCCAATGACGCTACCATCAATGGAAAACAATACCAACAAGGAGCTTCCTATGTAGTACCCCTAAATCAAAAAAATCCAAGGTTGATCAAGGCCATTTTTGAAAAACGCACCAGTTTCACGGACAGCCTGTTCTATGATGTATCTGCTTGGACACTTCCCTTGGCCTTTAACCTTGATTACTCAGAAACAACTTCTTTAAGTAATGCAGGACCAAAAGTGACCAATTTTGAGCCTGTAAAAGGTAGCATTACCAAAAAAAGCAATTATGCGTATCTGTTTGAGTGGCATGAGTACTATACCCCCAAAGCACTCCATGCCATAACCAAAAAAGGCCTACGTGCCAAAGTAGCCAAATCACCTTTTAATATTGAGGGAAAAACCTATGACTACGGAACCATTATGGTCCCTGTACAAAACCAAGCATTAGATGATCAGGAGCTCTACCAATTTCTTTCTAAGGTGGCGATGGAAAGTCGTATCACTATCACAGGGGTTGGCACCGGACTCACCCAGGGAATAGATTTAGGAAGCAATGATTTTGACCCGGTTAAGGAGCAACATGTGGCCCTGCTGGTAGGTGATGGCATCCGCTCCTATGATGCAGGGGAAATATGGCATTTATTTGATACTAGATACCAAATGGTACTTACCAAATTGGATACACGGGATTTAAACCGTGCGGACCTTAGCCGCTATACGGACATCATTGTTCCTAGCGGATGGGGAAATGGCATGCTTTCTGCCGCAAATACGGATAAAATAAAAACCTGGGTTAAAAACGGCGGTACTGTAATTGGTTACAGAAATGCCGCCAATTGGTTACAAAAGAACGAGTTTACCAATTTTGAGCTAAAAAAGGACACCTTGATTGCCAAAAACATTTCTTTTGGACAAAAAAGGGCCTTTTTGGGGGCACAGGTAACCGGTGGAGCCATTTTTGAGGCTACTATAGACCGCTCACACCCCATTAATTTTGGGTACGCGGGTAATAAGATTTCGCTTTTCAGAAATACAAACATTTACATAAAACCAGATAAGGACAGCTATAACAACCCCATTCAATACACCAGTAACCCCTTACAGAGTGGATACATTTCTGAAGAGAATAGCGAGCTGATTAAAAATAGTGTTCCCTTTAAAACCAATCGTCTTGGGAGGGGACGGGTTATTATCTTTACGGACAACACCAATTTTAGGGCATTTTGGTACGGGACCAATAAGTTGTTGATGAATGCTATCTTTTTTGGCGATATGATGTAGGTAGTAAAAATTTAACACAACATAGATTAAAAACGGCATGACCAAGAACCCCTAGGCATGCCGTTTTTAGGTCAAGGGCAAAGCTAAACGTACCAAGGGCAATGGCATAAAATAGAGGGAAACCCACCGCACAAAAGCCAAACCTAAACGTATCCATAAATTCCATTTCTGGCACTTTGGGTTTTAAGAAAGTCCGCCATAACCAAATCATTGGCAAATTCCATACTACGAACAGCACACGGACCGCACTTCCAATACCCCTTGGGTAGACCATTGTTCTTTTATTGGAAAGGTCTGTGGCCAAGGTGGCATTTACTTCAATGGGCTTGGTAAAATCCTGTTGTTGTGCTTGTAATTGATTATGTATGGCCTCGTAGTTTGCCTCGTCTTGAATATGGGTTGTCAACCCTTGTAAAGCATGGGACACCTCATGCTTAATAGTATTTATTACCAACCTTTTATCTTCTGCGATCAATGGCTGAACCTTAATAGGCTTGCCGTAATATATGGCGGCACTATCAGGAAAGGTGGAAGCATCTTGATAGTTCTGCCCTATGGGCACCAAGGTAATGTCCAATTTTGGGTTTTGTTTTAAGGCGCTAAATATCAATCGGGTAAAACCCTTACTGAGAGGGCGTACCCTTCGCTTTAAACTATGGTTGGCCTCCGGAAATAATAATATGGCCTCATCCTGATTCAGTAATTCCCCAGAAAGCTTAAAGGTGGTATCGTTATTTTTCAAATTTGCCTTGCCATCACGCATGCGGTACACGGGCAGCATTTGAAGAAAGGTGAAAAAAGGCCTTAAAACCTTGCTCTTAAAAACATCTGCCCGCGTTAAATACCAAGGCTTTCTGCTACAATTGGTGGCGATTATTAAAATGTCCATCAAGGCATTCTGATGATTACTAAGAAAGAGCACTGGGGTACGAGCAGGAATATTTTTTTTACCGACCACCGTAATTTTTCGGTAATAACAAAACAAACTTATGGCCATCCAATAGCGGATGATGTAGTAGCCCAAATTTCTCAAACCAGCTTTTTGCTTTTAATAGGTATATAACCCCACAAACCAGCCAACAACAATCCCGATACCAAGTGCCAAATACCCCAAAAGGCGGTAAGCACTGCCATTCCTCCGAGCCCATCAAAAAAGGTAAAAATAAGAAGTAGCCCCAAGCCCGAGTTTTGAATTCCTGTTTCTATGGTAATACTTTTAACATCGGCACCAGAGAAACCCATCAATTTAGCCAAGGAAAAACCAGATACAAAGGCAACAAAGTTATGGAGCAGGACTAACCAGAACACATAGACCACATATTCCATAAATATCTCCTTATTCTTGTACAGGGCAAGAAAAACCAAGGCTACAAAAAACAACAAAGAGCCAATTTTAAAGTACCGTGCCATTGCAGAGGCAAGTCTGGGTTTCCAATAATTCACCAACATGCCCAAAAGAAGCGGCACGCCCAAAAGCAAGGCGACCAATTTGACCATTTCCAAGGGAGAGATGGCAACATCTCTGAGAATAGCCGCTGTTGGTTGGTACAATGCCCCCCAAAACTGCAGGTTCACAGGGGTCATCACCACGGCCAATAAGGTAGCTATTGCCGTCAACGTAACGGACAAAGCGGCATTGCCCTTGGCCAAATGGGTAATAAAATTGGATATGTTACCTCCAGGACAGGCGGCTACCATAAACATGCCCAAGGCAATACTGGGATACGGTTTGGCCAACCATACCAATAAGAAAGTTATGGCGGGCAGTACTAAAAATTGGCTAGCCACACCGGTTAATACCAATTTAGGACGTTTGGACAACTCTTTAAAATCCGATAGGGATATCTCCAAAGCTATTCCAAACATAACTAGGGCAAGGGCAAGGTTTAAGGTCCATAAGGTCCCTTTATCAAAATGGATAGATGCGGTATCTATGATGGCTTCCAATTTAGCTTCTTTTGTTGGTTTTAGTCTGGCAATTCCATTGCCACGTAAGTTGCCTAAGATACTATTTCTTGTTAAAAGCTGGGAATGGGTGCCTTATAATACCCGCTTTACTTGAATCTGACAAAAAAAGACAAGTGCTATGGCCAACCAAGTACTTAAGGTATGTAAATACCATTGCCTAACTTTTCTTCTAGGTGCTACAATAAACTGCCAGGACAAGCGCACCAAAACATCAAATTTCCAGCAGAATTGCGTACCTTAATAGGCAATTAATATGGACGTAATGAAACTACTTTTCACCATAGTCTGCCTGGGTTGTAGCATATTCGGTTTTGGATTTCAAAATGAAATTAGAAGCAACGAGGGAGACGATTATCAAACCTTGACCAGTCTTTTTTCCCAGTGGCGCGCTTTTGAAGATCCTCCAAAGGTGGATGGTGTTCCAGACTATTCAGCAGCTACCTTCAACGCAAGGCACCCAAATTTTAAGCTTTTACAAGACAAGTTAACGGCAATAGACACCACTGGTTGGGAAACAGCACAAAAGGTGGATTGGATGATCGTCTGGGCAGAAATGAACGGCTATGACTTTAACCATCGGGTGCTTAGACCTTGGCAACGAGACCCTGCCTTCTATAAAACCCTCTGGATGTACCGTAGTGATGTTCCCGCACATGAAGGCCCTACCCATCATGCCATATTGGAGTTTTGGCAGTATAAATTTCCGTTGACCAAAGAAGACCGTTCCAAGTTACTTGCACAGTTTACGCTAATTCCCGGCATTAATGCAAAAGCCCGGGAATACCTTACTGGCAATGCCAAGGAGCTGTGGATTGCAGGAATACGAACCATAAAGAATCAAGCCAGTCAACTAAATCAACTCAAAATTCATCCTGAGCTGAAAAAGGACCGCCAAATGCAAAAGGCAATAAATAGCGCCATGCTTTCCACCATGGAATTTGCCAGTTGGTTGGAGGAACAGGCCAAGTTTAAAAATGGTGTTTCAGGCATTGGTAAGGACAATTATACCTGGTACCTTAAAAATGTGCACCTAGTCCCATTAACCTGGGAAGATGAGGTCCTTTTGCTAAAACGCGAACTGGCAAGAGCATGGGCCGCACTCAAACTAGAGGAACATCGTAACAGGAAATTACCTCCTTTAAAAGCAGCAGCATCAGCTGAGGAATTCAAAACAATGACAGATAAGGCAGCCAAGTCCCTTCTAAAATTTCTGGACCAACAGGAAATTGTTACCGTAAAACCGTATTACAAGCCAGCGCTCTATGAACATTTGGGCACTTTTGTTCCTGAAGAAAAGCGGAACTTTTTTGAAATAGGCCGCCATTTTGATGCCAGGCCCCTCTACTCCCATTTTTACCATTGGTTTGAACTGGCCAGAATGGATACCGAACCGCATAGCAGCCCTGTACGAAAAGGGGCACTCCTCTATAATATTTTTGATTCCAGAAATGAGGGAACGGCAACTGCCGTAGAAGAGATGTTCTTGGATGCGGGTCTTTATGATGATTCCCCAAGGGTCCGGGAAATCGTGTATATCATGATTGCACAACGAGCGGCAAGGGGGCTGGGCTCCCTGTATGCACATGCCAACCAATTGAGCATGGAAGATGCCGGCAGTATCCATTCAGAATATACGCCAAGGGGCTGGATGAAAACGGAAAAAGACCTTTTAATTTTTGAACAGCATTTATACCTAAGACAACCTGGGTACGGTACCAGTTACATTACGGGGAAATATCTTTTGGAAGCCGCCATGGCAGATTATGCCAAAATGAAGGAAGGCAACGAGAAAGCGTTTAGCGTAAAGGACTTTTTTGATGAACTTAACAGCATAGGGAACATTCCCATAAGCCTTGGCCATTGGCAGATGACCGGCGAAAACCAACATCTGCAAAGCATTTGGGATGCATCAAACTAAAAAAAATTAAAATTTAACACTATGGCAAGAACACTGAGCAATATGTTGCCCCTTGGCACCATAGCCCCAAAGTTTACCCTATTTGATACCGTAAGTGAAACGCATAAAAGCCTTGAGGAACTTAAAGGACCAAAAGGTACCTTGATTTTTTTTATTTGCAACCACTGTCCGTTTGTTATCCACATTAACCCAGAACTGGCCCAAATTGGGTTAGATTATCAAGCAAAAGGAATTTCACTAATTGGTATTTCTAGCAATGACGTTGAAAACTATCCTCAGGACAGTCCGAAGCTTATGAAGCAAAAAGCCAAAGAGGCAGGTTATACCTTTCCTTACCTTTATGACGAATCTCAGGACGTGGCCAAAGCCTACGATGCCGCTTGTACCCCTGATTTTTTTCTGTTTAATACTAACTTGCAATTGGTGTATCGTGGACAGTTGGATGATTCCAGGCCTGGAAACGATATTCCCTTAACCGGCCAAGATTTACGCAACGCCATGGATTGCTTGTTAGCTGGAAGGGATGTACCTGCGCATCAGAAACCTAGTATTGGCTGTAACATAAAATGGAAAAACTAAGTACGGTCTGTATTGTTCCAGTAACAAAGGATAACATTAACAGCTACCTAAGGGTAGGTATCCAATCCTACAAGGAACATTATTTACACCTCTGGGAAAATAGTGACCCAGAACCTTTTATCTCAGCGAACTTAACCAAGGAATCCGTTAAAAAAGCACTCGCAAATGACCGTGAACATCTTTTTATTGTTGAATGTAACCACGAGGCCGTAGGCATTTTAGCAATTACCTTGGATGTAAACAGAGCCGGACTGCCCACAAACAACCTTCTACTCCATAAAATCTATTTAACAAAAGTGAGCACCAATCAAGGGATTGGTAGTACGGTCTTGAAATTTGTCGAAGATTTTGCGCGTGCAGCCAACAGACAGCTCGTATGGCTTTTTACTATGCAAAAAGGAAAACCCATGACATTTTATCAAAAACAAGGCTATCGAATTTTGGAGGCTGCAGAAATCACCTTGCCCAAGGTAAAACCATCAGAAAAAGCCATGTGGGTAATGACCAAGAGCTTAGTGGGTAGTTAGTGGATTTTTTTTAACCCCTAGACTTTTATTTTAGTGGGCAATGGGCATGAATTTACGTAGTCCAATTCATACGAAGCACCAAGTTTTGAATATGTGCCAAATGGTGGGAGCCATGCCAGGCATACCTGCCTATATTTTCGGCCAGAGTGGTTTTGGTATTCCCATCAGGATGCATAAAAGTACGCTGCAAATCTTTCTTATCCAGACCCTTTAGCAAATAGACCAATTTTGCATGAACAGCACCCAAGTGTTGCAAGGATAGGAAAACGGGAGCTGATTTAGAGTCAAAAAGCGCTGCCCACTCCTTTTCCAAATACGGTTTAATGGTAGGATTGTCTTCGGTAAGCGCCCACTTAAAGCGCACATAACTGTGATGGTGGCTATCCGCAATGTGGTGGACAAGTTGCCTAACGGTCCAACCGCCAGGCCTATAGGGCGTGGCAAGCTGTTCTTGGGTAAGATTATTTACCATAGCTTCCAACGTTAAGGGAAGCTCCTCTAAAACGTTTATCCATTCTACAATATGATGGTCGGTTATAGGCATTGGAATTTGATAAGTACCTATTGGGTATTTTAATTTCTCAAGGGCTGCTGTTGTCATACTTTAAAAAACAATTAAATGAGACCATTATACCATTAAAAAAGTACTTCCTGGCGCACATCTTAATGTCTAATGTCCAAGTACTAAATATACACATCCTTGGTGAATACCATAGCAATTAAGGAGAAGTCCACAAATCAATTATCCCAATTGCCAAGGCCTCTTTATTTTTAGTGCATTCTTAACACCATATAGAATAAAAAACCTATTTAATCCACTAACTTTGTAGACTAATTTAAAAATTGAACTATGAGTACCTTACGATTAGGGGATACCGCCCCAAATTTTACCGCTGAAACCTCATTAGGGACCTTAAACTTTTATGATTATCTGGGTGACGCCTGGGGTATATTGTTTTCGCATCCAGCAGATTTTACCCCAGTTTGCACTACGGAACTAGGCACTGCCGCAAAATTTAGTGAGGAATTTTCCAAAAGAAACGTGAAAATGATGGCGTTGAGCGTTGATGGAGCTGAATCCCACCAAGAATGGATTAAGGATATCAACGAAACCCAACAGACCACGGTAAACTTTCCTATTGTTGCGGATAAAGACAAAACAGTCTCTAACCTGTACGATATGATACACCCCAAGGCAGACAACAATCTTACCGTGCGGTCCGTATTTATTATTGCACCAGATAAAACCATTAAGCTAATGTTAACCTACCCTGCGTCCACGGGTAGGAATTTTTATGAACTTCTAAGGGTAATAGACTCCCTACAACTCACCGCATACCATAAGGTAGCTACCCCGGCCAATTGGAAAAACGGGGAGGATGTAGTAGTAAGTCCGGCCATTGGAACAGCAGAGGCTAAAACCATTTTTAGCAAAGGGGTAAAGGAAATTAAACCCTATTTACGTATGACACCAGACCCAACAGTATAAGTTTAAAGATTATTTAATATAAAAGTGTTCATTGTCAATAAATTAAGTGTACCTTTGTGGCTTAAATTAATTTTTTATTATTATTTATTATGAGTAAAGGAACAGTAAAATTCTTCAATGATTCTAAGGGCTACGGCTTTATTACTGAAGAAGGTTCAAACACAGATCACTTTGTACACATTTCTGGCTTAGTCGATGAAATTCGCGAAGGTGACGTTGTAGAATTCGAACTACAACAAGGTAAAAAAGGATTGAACGCCGTAAACGTACAAGTTGTAGATTAAGGTCAATAACACACTTTTTTATAAGCTAAATCCCCAGAAATTTCTGGGGATTTTTTTGTGTACAATTTAAGATAATCCTTAAGGCACCTTTAAGAGGTAAGACCGCATGTATGACCTCTATGACACGACCTATTAGAAAGAAAAATTTTAATTTAAGAACCATAGGGTAGCCCATCTTATACCCATGAAACCACCAAACACATTTATTGTCAAAATAATAAAGTAGGGTTTTTCTCCGTTAAACTGTTAACTAAGTACGTTAACCCACATATACAATCATGGTAACATTCCTATCCATTTTAATATGCTTGTTGGCCATTAATGCCGCCATGCTTTTTTTAAGCGTGAATAAAGCCAACTAGCCCTTTTAGCCAACCACCATGAACTTCTATAAAATGGTAGAGGGAGTCCAAGCCGCACTCAGCCATTGGTTTTAGGTTACAGCTTTCTGTCCCTTGCAGTAAGACACAATTATCCTAAAAAAAAAGCCCCGATAGTTCGAGGCTCTTTCTTTACTTGTCCATTACGCCTATGATACGGCCATTAATTCCACATCAAAAATTAACGTGGCATTTGGTGGGATAACCCCGCCGGCACCAGCTGTACCGTATGCCAAGTCTGATGGAATCACAAATCTTGCCTTGTCCCCTACTTTTAGCAATGAAATGCCTTCATCCCAACCAGGGATTACCTGACCTACCCCTAGTTGAAAATCTATGGGTTGGTTTCTTTTAAAAGATGAGTCAAACACTTGTCCGTTAGGTAGACTGCCCTCATAATGTACGGAAACCTTTTGGCCCTTTTCGGCTTTCTGTCCGCTGCCTTCCTGTATCATTTTGTAGCGCAATCCCGAAGATGTTTTTTCAAAACCTGCCGCCAATTCTTCCATAGCTGCCTCGGCCTTGGCCTTTTCCTCTGCCAGGCGTTTTGCTTTTGTGCTTTCAAAAGTATTAAAAGCGTCAACGGCATTCCAAGCTTCTGCCGCCTGCCCTACCCGTACAATCTCCAAACTTTCTATGGTATCCCCCTGTGCAACGGCATCCACGACCTCTTGTCCTTTTGTAACATGACCAAAAACGGTATGCTTATTATCTAACCATGGGGTTGGGACATGGGTAATAAAAAACTGGCTGCCATTGGTTCCTGGACCTGCATTGGCCATGGAAAGCACACCGGGTGCACTATGGTTCAATTCTGGGTGGAACTCATCATCAAATTGATATCCCGGGCTTCCAGTCCCCGTACCTTGCGGGCAACCGCCCTGTATCATGAAATCTGGAATTACCCTATGAAATTTAAGTCCATCATAATACGGGGTTCCCTTGGGCTTTGCTCCATTTTCTTTATCACCTTCTGCCAAAGCAACAAAATTACCCACGGTTCCCGGGGTTTTATCGTGGGTGAGTTTCACTAAAATTTCCCCTTTTGTTGTATTGAATTTTGCGTAAATACCTTCTTGCATCTTTATGTTTTTATTATCGGGTGCAAAGATAATGGAATTACTATCAAAGTAGGTGAATAGGCGTAACCAGACAGCAAGGGCATCCAAATTGGTTATGCCTTACACGGACCAGTGTCAATCCTTAACTTGTAGCACCGGCGCAGTACTTTTAAAATGTTGCTGGAATATGGGCTAAGCTCCCGGGAATGCACCAAACAAATGTCGTAATCAAAGCATAATAGTGCTGCGGAGCGTTAAACTACCGATTTCCAAACGGCGCCTACATTTGGGTGGCTAAAACCAGTTGAACTAAGTAATGTTACCCCTTTATTTTCCTTGTGGCTGGGAACCCATACTTGTCCGCCAAATACACTAAGCTGGCCATGGTTGCCGCCCCAAGTTCCAACTCTCTCTTATTTACATGTTCAAACGTATCGATTTCGGCATGATGATGGTCAAAATATCGTTGGGAGTCTGGTCGTAATCCTGAGAGCACCAAACCTTCATCCTTTAACGGTCCTATATCCGCGCCGCTGCCACCACGAACAAACTGATGGATTAAATAGGGTTCAAAGAGCTCTTTCCAACCTTTTATTTGCTCAAAAGCTGCGTCAGTACAATCAAAAGAAAACCCCCTTGGGGTAAATCCTCCGGCATCACTCTCCAAGGCAAATACATGCTTTTCATTCTTTGCTTTTGCTACCTCCGCATACTTGTTCCCACCACGAAGTCCATTTTCCTCGTTCATAAACAACACCACACGCAAGGTTCTTTTGGGTGTATATCCGTTGGCCTTGATCAGCCGAAGTACCTCCATACTTTGTACCACTCCGGCACCATCATCATGGGAACCATCCCCTAAATCCCAAGAATCCAAATGCCCGCCTACGACCATTATTTCATCAGGAAATTCACTACCCTTGATCTCACCTATGACATTATAGGATTCCACATCATCAAACTGCTTGCAATTTTGCTTAAAGTAGAATCGTATATCGGGATTTAATTTTAGCGAGGTACTTAATAATTCTGCCCCCTTTGTACTTATGGCGGCCGCTGGAATACGGTCTTGGATAGGGGTGTTCCCATAACTCATGGAACCTGTATGCGGATAATCATCCAACCTTAAGTTTAGGGAACGCACAATAACACCAAGGGCACCGTACTTGGCAGCTTCCTCAGCCCCGGAATACCGCTGGTCCACACATCCGGAATAGGCAGAAAAGGTACTGATTTTAGTAGGGTCCATAGGTCTGTTAAAAAACACGATTTTACCCTTTATTTTTTCTTGGCCCAAGGCTTCCAGCTCTTCTAGACCCTTTACTTCGATCACGTTTGCCTTAATGCCTACATCGGGGGTGGCAACGGAACCACCCAAAGCACAAATAGGCACATTTGTTGTCATTCCCGGCCGTGTTTCAATGTAGGCAAACTCTGGGGTACCCCTAACCCATTTGGGCACCATTACTGGTTGTAGCCAAACCCTATCCAAGCCAATGGAGTCCAACTGCCTTTTAGTGTATTCTACAGCCTGTTGTGCCTGCACAGATCCAGAAAGCCTACCCCCAATCTGGTTAGACAGGTGATTAAGCCAATCATAGGCCATACCGTCCGTTAATGCCATATCATAAATGGACCTTAGCTGCTTGGCATCATCTTGGGCCGTGAGGGTTGTGACGCAGAAAAAAGCAATCAAAAAATATAGTTTCATGGGGCTTCGTTTTCCAATTCCTGTATAAAGCTTTCTAAATTAGCTTTTATTTCCTCATCCAACTCGGGAGGCTGCACATCTTTGTACTTTTTTAACGATTCCAATAAAATAGTAGCGACTATTAGCCTAGCTGCTTTTTTATCGTCTGCGGGAACCACAAACCAAGGCGCATGTGGTTTTGATGTTTTTAATAAGGCTTCTTGATAATAGGTTTGATAGGCATCCCATAGTTTACGTTCCTTAAGGTCATCTGGGGAAAACTTCCAATTCTTTCGTCTTAAACGCAATCTTCTTAGCAAGCGTTGGCGCTGTTCTTCTTTTGACAAATGGAGAAAAAACTTAAAAATCAGGGTGCCGTTTTCACTAAGGTGACGCTCAAAGTCATTGATTTGGCGATATCTTTTCTCCCAAAACGCATCGTTAATATCTTCAACCGTATCAACACCCGGTATATTTTCATTTAAGATATAGTGGGGATGTACCTTTGTGACCAGCACATTCTCATAATGGGTTCTGTTAAAAACACTGAACTTACCCCTTTCTGGAAGTGCCAGATAATGCCTCCACAGATAATCATGGCCAAGTTCTAGTTCTGTGGGCACTTTAAAGCTGTGCACCTCCACTCCCCTAGCGTTTAGCTCTTTAAATACTTCACGGACAAGACTATCTTTTCCAGAGGTGTCCATGCCCTGTAAACAGACCAAGACTCCGTACTTATTATGTGCGTACAAAGAATCCTGAAATTGTGCCAATTCCTTGCTGACCTGTCTTAATGATTTTTTTAATGCCTTACTCTCTTGTCCAAAGTTTTCATGGGTTGTCCTGTCTTTTAACCTCATCCCTTCCTGCACCAGGTACTTGTTTATGTTGATGTCTTCCATAGACCGAAATATAAGGATTTTTAGCGATTTTTTAAGGAGCGATTACCTCGCAGAACCCAATATCAGTATCTAAAAAACTAGGGGGTTGCCTTGCCACTTTTTTTATTGCCGGCGCAAGGCTGCCACTGCTACCAAAATGCTGCGGTTATCGAGTAAAGATTTGGTTTTAACGAGTGTTTTATAAAAAATGTAGCACAAAGAATACATTTACGATCCCAAATTAAACCATATGTTAACCTACAGCAAACGCTTCTGTGTTTCTACCTTACTTTTTGCCGGTAGTACATTATTTTTACTCTTCTCGTTCAGCCTCAACGATCCATGTGCCTTTGCTAACCAGCATACGGAATTCATAAAATCACAAACCAAACGGGCCTTAAAAGCACCTAGTTTGGAATTGTCCAAATTTTACGCTTACAAGGCTTTAAAAGGTATCTTTAAGACAGCGGACAATTTTGAAAGTTGCGGTTGTAACGATGCCTATGTAACCATAAAAAAAGCGGAATTATCTCTAAGGCAGGCTACTCAGGCGAACGACCATCAGACGTCTTTGCAATTATTGCAGTCTTCCTTACAATTAACGGAGAAAAGTCTGGATAAGCTTCATGCGTTCAGAAATACCAAAAGTCTTTATACGGATGACGTGCTTACCATGAATACCATAGAAGGTGATACGATGAAAGCCACTGAACATCTTTCCTTACCAAAACAGGAAGTTGACATTCCTCAAGAATTCCAACAAAAGGTAGACGAAAAAATAACAAACTTTAAAACATCCATAACAGACCTAAGGACGAGTTTAACCTGTGAAGAGGTTAAAGATTTTTTGACCAATGTGCAGGAGTTCACCAAATTAAAACTGGCTGATGATGCGATTACCCCGGTAAGGAAACTTTACCATGTAAAAATGCTGGAAGCTACCTATGAGGAGTTGGCCGGCCTACATACCTGCTTGGGCAAATAAGCAAACCGATACCATACCATTGGGGAAACTACGTGAAGAAAGCCAGACGTTATTCCTTAGACCCAAAAGCACGGTTTCTTATTACTTGCTGGCAAAAAGCTTAACGTCCTCTTCGTTCACCTCTGCACCCCCAAGAATAATAAGACGCTCCACCACATTGCGTAACTCGCGGACATTACCCGTCCAATCATAGCTTTTTAGCAAATTAATAGCCTTTGCCGTAAATTTTTTAGGTGCCGTACCCTGTTCATTGGCTATTTTATTGGTAAAATGGTTGATCAACAAGGGGATATCATCCCGCCTATCATTTAAGGCCGGAACGGGGATAATAATGACCGCAAGCCTGTGGTACAGATCTTCCCGAAAATTACCCTCCGCAATTTCAGCTTTTAAGTCTTTGTTTGTTGCGGCAACAACACGCACATCCACTTTAATGTCCTTGTCAGTACCTACCCGTTGAATCTTACTTTCCTGTAATGCCCTTAACACCTTGGCCTGGGCCGGCAGACTCATATCCCCTATTTCATCCAAAAAAATAGTGCCCTTATTTGCTGCCTCAAATTTACCTGCCCTATCTTTTACTGCAGAGGTAAAAGCCCCTTTTACATGGCCAAATAACTCGCTCTCTATCAATTCAGAAGGGATGGCAGCACAATTGACCTCAATGAACGGACCGGAGGAACGGGCACTTTTCTGGTGCAACCAATGCGCGACCAACTCTTTCCCCGTACCATTTTCCCCCGTTATAAGCACCCGCGCATCTTTTGGTGCCACCTTTTTTATCATTTCTTTAATGGTCCCTATCTGCGGGCTATCCCCTATCATCTCATAGTTCTTGCCTACTTTTTTCTTGAGTATTTTGTTTTCAACGACCAACTCTTTTTTATCCAAGGCGTTTCTTACCGTGGTGAGCAGCCTATTTAAGTCTGGTGGTTTGGAGATATAATCAAAGGCCCCCAAGCGCATGGTATTAACGGCGGTATCCAAATCGCCATGACCGGAGATCATGATAAAGGGAATCTCTGGCTTCACCTTTTTAGCAGTTTCCAATACTTCTACCCCGTCCATCTTTGGCATTTTAATATCACAAAGCACTAGATCAAAATCTTCCTTTTTTATGATATCCATTCCCTTAAGCCCGTCCTCGGCCTCAGAAACCTCGTAGCTATCGCTCTCCTCGCTTAAAATTTTGACCAAGACCCTTCTAATGGCGGCTTCATCCTCAATTACCAATATTTTTGACATATATCTTATTTTAAATCTTATTACTCAATTGCCATACATCCACGGTTAGACCTATGCATTGCCCCACTAACCATCGATACTTAGGATATCCTTACCAATAACGATGCCATCCCAAGTTGCATTGCTGTCCACTTTTAATCCATCCACCACGTAAAACTTTATTTCTTGCTATGGAACAAATGAACATCCCTTTGTGGAAATGGAATACTAATATGGTGTTCCCTAAAAGCGGCATCAATGGCATACCTCACATTACTTTTAATGCGTGGGTCGCTAAAACTATCCGTGATGTAAAAATTCACGGAGAACAACAAGGCAGAATCACCAAAATCCTCGAAAATGACAAAAGGTTTGGGATTCTTTAAAATTCCTTTTTGGTTGTTGACCACTTGTTCCAAAAGGCTGGTTACCAACTGAACATCACTGCCGTAAGCTACCCCAACACTCACTTTCTCCCTTGTCGTCTTATGGTTCTGGGTATAGTTATAAATAATATCGCTGATAAATTTATGGTTGGGTATCACAATAACCTTATCATCACGCGTTAATGCCCTTGTGGTGCGTAATTTAATTTCAAATACTTTGCCCACCTTTCCATTGACCTCTACAATGTCACCCACGCGCAGGGATTTATCCACTATAATAAAAACACCACCAATTATATCTTGAAAAAGCTCCTGTAACGCCAAACCCAAACCAACGAACAATGCGGCAGATGCCGTTAAGATTACGGTTACATTTATCCCCGCGGCGCTCATGGTAAGCAGTATGACAATGACGTAAACTACGTATTTGATAAATTTAAAAATGCTGATAAACTTATTTTTGTCCTCTTGGTCCATTTTACGGGTAAACAACCTTCTAAACCATTTTAGGACAAAACTGGTGGCCATAAATGCCAGCACCAATAATAATAGTAGGCCAATGGTGATGTGTATAGAATCTTCACCTTCTCCCAAATGAATGCCCCAATTGAGAAAGTCTTGAATGGAACCTAGAACATCTTCCTTAAATATTTCCTTTATCTCCGTAGTATCCGCTTCTTGCATAAAATCAATAATTTAACCATTTATACAATTCTCGATAGGTTGGTTTTTTACCGTACATAAGGATACCAACCCTGTAAATTTTTGCAGCCAACCATACAATGCCCAAAAAGGTCACCAGCAACAATATTATACTGGTCAAAAATTGCCATAAGGGTACGCCTCCCTCACCAATACCACCCGGCAAGCGCATGAGCATTACAATAGGGGAAGTTAAAGGGAACAGGGAAAACCCAACGGCTATTGGGCCATTTGGATTGCTAAAAACGGAAAAAAAACCTACATAAATGGCCAACATTAAAGGTAAGATAATCGGAAAAATAAATTGCTGTGTATCCGTCTCGTTATCCACCGCGGCTCCAATGGCTGCATAAATGGAACTATATATTAGATAGCCCATCATAAAGTACAGTAAAAAAGAACTGATCAATAATACCCATGGAATTTGCATCAATTCTTGGGCATACAGTTGCACATCACTAAAATTGCTGGATGGTATTGGGGCCATTTGCATTACGGGATTATTGCCTTCAGTAGAGGCACCCCTTAGGGCAGCCATGTCCACATCAAACAAAAACATGGCAACCAGCAGTAAAAACGAAGCGGAAAGAATCCAAATCACAAATTGGGTAATTCCCGCCAGGGAAGTGCCAATAATTTTACCTAGCATTAATTGGAACGGCTTTACCGAGGAAATGATAACTTCTATGATGCGACTCGTTTTTTCCTCAATCACACTGCGCATCACAAACCCACCATAGATAATGATAAACATCATAATTAAATACCCAAACAGTCCGCCGATTACGGCCTTTACCTCATTAATTCCCTTTAGGCTTCGCGCTCCTTCAAAAGTTGATGTTTTTACTTCAAAACTTTCGGAGACGGCAGCGAAATCCTTGGCAGAGACCCCTAAATCCTGTAACCTACCCTGTTGTAACCTGTTCTGAAAAATACGTTCCACCCTATCAAGTATACTGCCTACGGGGTTGTCTTTGGAATAAAAAGTGGCATGGTTTGCTGTTGCTTCCAAGGTTTCCGCTTGGGGTATATATAACAGTCCGTAGATGCCCATCTTTAAGGTGGAATCCTTTGCGGATTCCAAGTCTATAGCATTGTATGGAACAAAGGAAACATTGCCCGAGGAATGAAATGCATTAGAAAAATAATCACTTTCATTTAAGACCATGATTACCCTAGTTTCATTATCATTGACCTTGGTCAAAAACACAATCAACATCACCATGCCCACCAACAATATTGGACTTAAAAAGGTCATGACCACAAAGGACTTGTTGCGTACTTTGGCCAAATATTCCCGTTTTATAATAAGCTTTAGCTTATGCATGCATCTTCTGGTTTATAGTTTTGATAAAAATCTCGTTGGTGGAAGGAATTATTTCTTGAAACGTTTTTAAATGGATCCCATTCTGATGTAAATACCTTAAAAAATCCGTAGTATCCCCATTGGGTAGGCGCAGGGTGAAGGTGTGGTTGCGTGTATCGTCTATAACAATTTCATCCGAAATCTCGAATAAGGCTCGTAGTTCATGTATAACAGCATCGGACCTGTCACTTAAATGAAGCTCAATACGGTACTTATTATTTTTGTAGGCGTTTTTCACCTCCGATAATTTACCGTCCAATATTTTCTCGGATTTATGTATGAGTGCAATATGGTCACATAGTTCCTCTACAGATTCCATTCTATGGGTGGAAAATATAATGGAAGTGCCCTGTTCCTTCAGTGCTAGAATTTCATCTTTGATCTTATTGGCATTTATAGGATCAAACCCGCTAAAGGGTTCATCAAATATGAGCAGTTTGGGCTTGTGGAGCACCGTTACGATGAATTGTATTTTTTGTGCCATGCCCTTGGACAACTCTTGGATTTTTTTGTTCCACCAGTCCCCGATATCCAATCTTTTGAACCAATAATCCAGTCTTATTTTTGCCTCTTTTTTGGAAAGTCCTTTTAGTTGTGCCAAGTACAGGGCCTGCTCCCCAACTTTCATGCTTTTGTATAGCCCACGTTCCTCTGGTAAATATCCTATATGCGAGATATGTTCTGGAGCAAGAGGCTGGCCCTGAAAATAAACTTTACCTTCATCTGGGTGGGTAATTTGATTAATGATTCTGATTAAAGTAGTCTTTCCTGCTCCATTGGGGCCCAAAAGACCATAAATACAATTTTCTGGAATGGTAAGGGATACCTGAGTAAGTGCGGCATGGCCACCAAACCGTTTACTCACCTTTTCTACCTGTAATATATCGCTCATAACATTCCTTTACCCAAAGATACCTTATTGTGGTATTTTCCCAGTATTACCAGTCTCAAAACTAAGCTTTGATATTTGCGGAAACTCTTTTATAAAGGGAGTAAATTAACATAAGTGTTTAACCTTTGCTTTTTTAATGAAGTACCTAAAGTAGCCACATCCAACACAAAAAACCCCTTAAAAACAAAACCCACCCTCAAAAGAATCAAGGATGGGAAAAAAATTGCTATGAAAAAGAAAATTAGATACCGTTAAACAGTATCTGCGTCAAATATACGTTTTTTATTTAATTGACAATACCAAAATGTTCTCATTCTTAGGAGAACATATCTTTTACCTTTTCAAAAAATGATTTATCGGATTTTTTTGGGCTAGGGACAAAATTTTCATCGTTCTGCATCCGCTCAAAAAACTCCCGTTGTTCCTTATTTAGCTCTTTTGGCGTCCACACATTAACATGTACCAACAAGTCTCCATTGCCATAACCGTTTAAACTGGAGACCCCTTTACCCCGTAATCTTAATATTTTACCAGACTGGATGCCAGGTTCCAACTTGATTCTAACCTTGCCACCAACCGAGTCTATTTCTTTTGAACTGCCCAAGACAGCCTCCGAAATACTAATGTATAGATCATAGTGCAGGTTATCGCCTTCCCGCTTTAAGGTTGGATGTTCTTCCGTTTCAATGGCTACCAATAAATCACCAGGGACGCCATTTCCCGGGGCTCCATTACCTTTGCCGGACACCTTTAATTGCATACCTTCTTCTACGCCGGCCGGTATTTTAATGGATACGGTTTCCTCCTCTGTAGTTAACCCTTGTGCGTCGGCACCGGGCGGTCTATGGTCCATTATTTGTCCCGCGCCACCACATGCATTACACGTGGCCGCAGTTTGCATTCTACCAAGTATGGTATTTTGGATTTTGGTGACCTGACCGCTGCCGTTACAGGTGCTGCAGGTCTTGTAGGTAACCCCAGAAGCTTGTACCTTGCGCCTCACCTTTACCTTTTTCTCCACACCGTTGGCTATTTCTTCAAGCGTTAGCTTTACACGAATTCTTAGGTTGCTCCCTTTAACCCTTCTTTGACCGCCGCCAAAACCACTAAAGCCTCCAAAACCTCCACCGCCAAAAGCACTGCCAAAAATGTCCCCAAACTGGCTAAAGATATCGTCCATGTTCATACCTCCACCACCAAAGCCACCGCCCTCAAAAGCAGCATGGCCATATTGGTCATATTTTGCTTTCTTGTCCGGGTCTCCTAGTACCTCATAGGCCTCAGCAGCTTTTTTGAACATTTCCTCAGCTTCCTTGTCCCCGGGGTTTTTATCCGGATGGTACGCAATAGCTTTTTTTCTATAGGCCTTTTTGATTTCCGCCGCCGAAGCGTTTTTGGAGATACCCAGTATTTCGTAATAATCCTGTTTCATCTAACTTTTTTAATTGCCTACCACAACCTTAGGATGACGGATGATACGATCACCCAGTTTAAATCCTTTTTCTATCACATCAATAATCTTACCCTTTAACTTTTTGTCCGGGGCTGGAATTTGCGTCACGGCATCATGGATTTCTGCATCAAAGGAATCACCCTGCTTCACTTCAACCTCTTCTAAACCCTTGTTTTTTAGGGTTTCACTGAACTTATTGCTAATGAGCTCCACACCTTTATATAGTTCATTATCCTCAGATTTGGCAATTTCCTTCAATGCCCTATCAAAATCGTCCTTTACCGGCAGTAAAGAAACAATCACATCCTGGCCAGCAGTTTTAAAAAGCTCCATGCGTTCTTTGGAGGTACGTTTTTTAAAGTTTTCAAATTCAGCAAATAATCTTAAAAACTTATCTTTTTCCTTTCCCAATTCTTCCCGTAGCTCTTCTTCTATGGACAATTGGTCGTTACCTTCTTCTTCATTTAGTGGCTGCCCTTCATTTTCAACCGTCTCAACAGCTTGGTCTTGCTGTTGTTCTTTGTCAATTTTATCTGCCTTTTTCTTCTTGGCCATAACATGCTGTTTTATTCTGCGGTACTATTGTCAAAAGTACTGCCAATTCAGCTAAAATGTCAAAATGTCACTTAAAGTAGCTTCACCTCAGCTTTTTCTGGATAAGTGTAGTTTAGGGCGTAACCCATCCTCGCTATAATTGGCCAAAAACTAGTGTTAAAAGTAATGTCTTTAGATACTAAAAGGTTTGGGCAATCACTTGAAATGCTTGGTTAACCTAAACGTAAGTGTAGGAGGCTGTAAAAACTGTGGAAATCTCATCAGTAGTCTGGTCCGTACATGTTAAGACCTATAGGATAACGAATAATGGTATGCAGTACCATCCGCCCATTGTTTTACGATTTTAGTATTAAAGATGTGGAGCGTTCACCAGATGTAGCTTTCCGTTAAGAAACAGGAGGATAAAACAGCCTTATTAATACCGTTAAGCGTATTCTTTTTTAGCGGCAGCTGAGGTGTTTTTCACCGTTTCTTTTGCATAAAGGGCCTCAAGTGCCTTACAGATATTGATATAGGTAAAGTGGAAACCCATTTTCTCTATTTTACGGCTGCTTACCCTTTGACTGGTAAACAGCAAATAGGCCATTTCCCCAAGGACCATTTTCATTGCAAATTCCGGTACATTAGGCAAAAGCAGTGGTTTATCCAATACTTTTGCGAGCTCTGTAGTGAGCTTGGTATTGGTTACTGGGTTTGGACCTACGCCGTTGTATATGCCTTCAAGGGCTTTATCTGCCACATAGATAAACATACGGGCCAAATCCTTAATATGAATCCATGACTGCCATTGTTCGCCCGAGCCAAAAGCTGCGCCTGCATAAAGCTTCATGGGTTTTGCCATTTCTGGCAAAGCGCCTCCGTTTGTGGATAATACAAGTCCTATACGGATGCGCGCCACACTAAAACTAAACTGTTTAAAACTGTCTATTTCCCTTTCCCATGCCGCGACCACATCCCCTAAAAAACTATCATCTGCCTCACCGGAGTAATTTTCTGTGTACAAGGTACTAAGGGAATTGGGATAAAGTCCAATTGCTGAAGCTGCCACAAAAGATTTTATAGTATGCCCTTTTAAGGCCTTAATTGCTGTGTGTAATGTTCTTAAACTATCTACACGGCTGTTCAACACTTCTTTTTTGTAAGCTTCCGTCCACCGTTTCGCAATGGTGGCACCAGCTAAATTAATGATGTGCGTAACTCCGTTAAAGCATGCATCGTCAATTTCACCCTTCGCAGGGTTCCAATAGAAACCGGTATAACCAGCGGTTGCCTTAATCTTGTCCCTACTTGTGCTTAGGTAGTGGACCTCTATGTCCTGCGAACGCAGTTCTGCAACAATCTCACTACCTATAAGTCCGGTAGCCCCAGTAATCAACACCTTTTTCATCATTACATTTTGTTCAAAAGTAACTGATTTAAAACACTGATTACGAAGTCTTAAAGAAGGTTTAACAGTATTGTTTGATCTTTAGCAAAGCTTTAAGTCCTTTAGGTATCCCACCCAACCATTTAGGACTGGTCAGCTATTGATTTTAGTGGCACGTAGCATTTCCCGTTTACCAGGCGGACCGGCCAAACGCTCTACCTGGAACCCCACTTCTAGCATGGCCCTTCTTACACTGCCTTTTGCCGAATAGGTGACCAAAACGCCACCGGCGACCAAGGCCTCAAACATTATTTTAAAAACGGGCACCGTCCAAAGTTCTGGCTGCACCCTAGCGCCAAATGCATCAAAATATATCAGGTGATATGCCAATTTGTCCGTGATATCCAAGAAATCTTTTTGCTGTTTGCGTAAGACAAACTGTGGCGATATTTCAACAGGGGCATTCCAATGACACTGGTGCATCAAATAATGTTGTTCTTTGTAAGGTGCAGCGTCCAATGCCCCAATGTAATCCAGGTCTTTGATTAACCCTACGTCTATTGGATATTTCTCCACACCGGTATAGTAGACTTTTCTGTTTAGCTTGTTGGATTCTATTAAGGTGATAAGGGAATTAAGTCCTGTACCAAATCCTATCTCTAAAATCTTGAGTGCATCTAAATTAAGATGATAGAGCCCGTGTTTTATAAATACATGGTAGGCTTCTTGTACCGCCCCATGCTTAGAATGATACTGCTCGTTCCAATCCTCTATCTGGATGGTATTGGAACCATCGGAGGTCCTAATGATGCGTCTTTTCAACTTACCTTTTAATCAAAACCCCATCAGCTTCAAAACGTAAGGTCTTTTTGGGTGACGTAATTTTTTCCAACTCTTCCTTGCTTGCCCCTTCATCCTCAGCGTAATGGCGCTGTTCATCTACCGACATTTCTTCCACAAAGGCTAAACCGTTCATGATAACATGGCTTACGCCCGTATCCGTGGGAACGAAGAATCCATAGTCCTTAAACTTGACAAAAACTTCGTTGCCATTGGCCAAATCTACCTTTATCCAACAGCCTTTTGCTTTGCATACCTCTTTAATGGTGCCGCTTAGTTGTGTCACCGTGGTATCCGATGCCGTTAAATGTTCATATAGCTCTCCAGTCTTTACATCAGTGGCCGTAAAACTTTTTCCGTATGGTGCATACCCGGCCATATCCTGGGCCTGCAGGGTAATACTCCCAATCATCATCAATCCAATAACTAATTTGTTAAAAATTTTCATATCTAAAAAAAATCAAATTTTATCATCCTTTTTGAGCATTTAAAAGTAAGAAAACAATCAGAACTTCTTAGAAATAGCTAATTTTATTCTTTGTTAAAATGTAATATGAAAGCGATTAAGGAAGAAATACGGATAGAACGGGCCCCTGTCTCAAAAATAACTGAAGTAGATTTCAACAACTTGGCATTTGGCAGCGTCTATAGTGACCATATGTTAGTCTGTGATTATAAGGACGGGGCATGGGAAACACCAATAATCACCCCATACCAACCCATCACCTTGGACCCAGCTTCCAAAATCTTTCATTACGGCCAGTCCATATTTGAGGGAATGAAGGCCTACAAGGACTCCAATGGCCAAATTTGGTTGTTTAGACCCTTGGACAACCACAAAAGATTTAATATATCGGCCAAAAGATTGGCCATACCAGAAATTCCAGAAAGTCATTTTATAGACGGGTTAACCACCTTATTGCGGTTGGAAAAGGATTGGGTTCCCACCACAGCTGGCAGCTCCCTTTACATAAGACCATTTATGTTCGCTTCTGGAAAGGGATTTCATGCGTCACCTGCGGATGCCTATAAGTTTATGGTTTGTTTTGCCCCATCTGGACCTTATTTTTCCGGGAAGGTGAAGGTGTTAATAGAAGAAACCTATTCCCGCTCCGCCAATGGCGGCACAGGCTATGCCAAAGCAGGCGGAAATTACGCCGGGCAATTTTACCCAACACAATTGGCCATAGCCAAAGGGTACAACCAAGTTATTTGGACGGATGACAATACGCACGAGTTTATTGAGGAAGCTGGTGCCATGAATATATTCGTGAGAATCAATGATACCTTAATTACCGCTCCCGTAAGCGATAGGATTCTTGATGGTATCACCAGAAAAAGTATTCTGACCCTTGCACAAGACCAAGGAATTACCACTGAAATAAGAAAGATAAGTGTCACCGAGGTCGTAGAAGCTGCCCAAAATGGCTCGCTAAAAGAAATGTTTGGAGCAGGCACCGCTGCGGTTATTTCACCCATAACTACCTTCGGCTTCCAAGGGGTGGATTATGATTTGCCAGAACTACAGCATAGTTATGCAACATCACTTAAAAAGCAAATAACGGACATCCAATACAACCGCTCTGAGGATAAATTTGGTTGGCGTTTTAAGGTGTAAACCGTAGACTGTATACGTTATTAATTTCATTTGTAACGCCGCATATTTTTGCCGCACCTTGGTTAAATGACGTTGAAGCCAAACGCGTGCTTACCCCCTAAGGCACCAGTGTTGTGGCGGGCTTTTTAAAACTGTAATCCCACACCCTATTGATGCAGTATCTTTTTTATGTTAGGTGTAAAGTAATTGGGGCCTTTTAACACCTTGCCATCTTCACGGTAGATCGGTTTTCCATCCGCGCCAAGTTTGCTCATATTACTGGATTGTATCTCAGTAAAGACTTCTTCTATTTTATGCTGCATGCCATGCTCTAGGATGGTGCCGCATAAAATATAGAGCATATCTCCCAGGGCATCTGCTACTTCTACTAAATCATTGTTTTGAGCAGCCTCTAAATACTCTCTATTTTCCTCATCCATCAAATTAAAACGGAGCATATTTTTTTTGGTTCCCAAATCCGCTCTTGGGGAATCCGCAATACCAAGCCCAAAGGCTTTGTGAAAATCGCCAACGGCCTTTAGTTTATTTTTCATTTCGTTTGGATAACATTAGCTTTGTCCAAAAATAGAAAACTTATGTCGTTCTCTACCGGACAGCTCATCTTTGCATTGCTTTTTGTAGTAGTTTTTGTCTCGGCAATGGTTTTTCTCTACCGAAAGGACAGCCGCTTACATGCAAAAAATTATAAAGGGGTAAAATGGGTGCTCATTTGGTTTATCATATTTGTAATATTCCTTGTTGGCATTAAGTGGTTAATGAAAAATTAACGTTTTTTTTGGATACACCACAAAAATCAACCGCTTCACAACAATATATAGCTTTCTCTCGTATAACATAGGAAAAGGTGTACTTTTGTACCGTAATAATAACCAATGATAGTTTTTTTAAGCATTTTATCGGGTCTGGTTGTGTTGAATGTGCTCTTGCTCATCTTTAGCGTAAATGGGGTAAAAGCCAAAAATGAAAAACCAGTACAGCATTTATCCCCAAATGCCGTTCCAAAACTATTTGCCCAGGACTTTAAGAACGGAGAATTCAAAAAAGCAGTTTAGTTTGTACCTTTAAGGTATGAAACAGATGCTTTTGGTGTTTTTTGGCGGAGGTGCTGGGAGTCTTTGTCGTTTCCTTCTAAGCAAATACCTTAATCCACTTTTTTCCAATGTTTACCTAGGTACCTTTACCGTTAATATACTAGGATGTTTTTTTATTGGAATCCTGATGGCCATGGCCAAGAAAGAGGGACTTATAAGTGATAACCAAACACTCCTTCTGGCTACGGGCTTTTGCGGTGGTTTTACAACTTTTTCCACCTTCATTTATGAAAATAATGCCATATTAAAACAGGGTGACAGTCTTCATTTTGTGCTGTACACGGTATTTAGTATTGCCGTTGGCCTTGCCGCTTTTGGTTTTGGCCATTGGCTTGCAAGAGGCTAAAGAATATATATTCACCATCTATTTAACCCTATTGTTACATTATGCGCAACAATCCAATAAAATTGTTGCGTTTTTGCAAATTTTCAAACAAGCAGATTCAATCTACCAAAATCTAATTCTTTATTTTTTGAAGTCTTCATTAAGGTACCCCTAAATTTTAGGGGTAGTTTTTTTTAATATGATAAAAATCATGTTTTACCCCCCTGTAAAATAGCGTGTATCAATTTCATTATTCATATTTGATGCTTTATTAAACAAATCGGAATATGAAAAAAGTCGAGGCAATTATTCGAAAATCCAAATTCGATGAGGTCAAGAAGGCACTTCACGCAATTGAGGTTAACTTCCTTAGTTACTGGGACGTTACCGGGGTTGGCAACGAAAAACAAGGACATGTATATCGTGGTATCAGTTATAGCACCACAGACATACAAAGAAGGTACTTGGTTATCGTGGTTTCTGATGATTTTTTGGAACGTACCATTGAAACCTTAACCAAAACTGCATCTACGGGTAATGTGGGTGACGGTAAAATATTTGTATCGGAAATCACCGAAGCCTATAGAATACGCACCGGGGAAAGCGGCCACGCAGGTATCAATTAACAACATAGCCAACTAACAATTTTACTTTTTATGGAAGCAGGATTATTTACAGCAAACAATGTATGGATGATGATGTGCACTGCACTCGTCTTTTTTATGCACTTGGGATTTTCTTTTTTGGAAATCGGACTAACGAGACAAAAGAACACCGTCAATATTTTATTTAAAAATGTCTTTATCATTTGTGTAGGGCTTTTGCTCTACTATATTGGCGGATTTAATTTAATGTACCCAGGATTTGAGGATATCGATGCTGGATTTTTCAAATTTGCGGGCTTTGGGATAGCCGCTCCGGAAAATGGAATGACCCCGGAATATGCTGATGGTGGCTATACCTGGTGGACAGACTTTTTGTTTCAAGGGATGTTTGCAGCCACCGCGGCCACCATTGTCTCAGGTGCTGTAGCAGAACGGGTTAAACTGGGCGGATTTATGATATTCACTTTAGCATACGTTGGTCTTGTCTACCCTATTGTTGGTTCTTGGCAATGGGGCGGTGGTTTCTTGTCTTCTTTGGCCTATGGTGAGGCTGAAGGTTTTTATGATTTTGCGGGATCCACATTGGTCCACTCCGTCGGAGGTTGGGCCGCACTTATCGCTATTTACTTGCTGGGGGCACGCAAAGGCAAATTTGATGAAAATGGCAAACCAAGGGCCATTCCCGGCCATAACCTGCCTTTGGCAGCAGCCGGGGTACTAATTTTATGGTTGGGCTGGTTTGGATTTAATGGTGGGTCCGTTTTGTCTGCAGACCCTGCGGGAACATCATTGGTCTTGGTCACCACCTGTTTGGCCGCGGCCGCAGGCGGGGTATCCGCATTCATAACCTCTACCATCATGTATAAAAACTATGATCTTACCATGTTCTTAAACGGTATTTTGGGCGGTCTTGTAGGTATTACGGCCGGCGCTGATCTTATGTCACCCAACGAGGCTGTCATTATTGGTCTCTTCGCCGGTGTCATCATAGTATTAGGGGTAGCTTTAATCGATAAATTAAAATTAGACGACCCTGTTGGTGCTGTTGCTGTACACCTTATTTGTGGTATTTGGGGCACCTTGGCCGTTGGAATATTTGGTGCAAAAGCCGGTATAGATCAGCTTCTGGTGCAACTTGCAGGAATAGGCGCGGCAGCCACCTTTTGCAGCATAACAGGTTTTGCCATTCTTTTTACCATTAAGAAAACCGTTGGCCTGCGTGTATCAGAAGAAGAAGAGGTAGAAGGCCTTGATATTCATGAACATGGAATGGACGCCTATGCAGATTTTAGGATGAACCAACATTAACTAAAAACGGGGGGTTTTGCCAAACGCCCCGTTTTGTTACTTTTTAAGAGTTTCCTCTTAACTTATTCACGCAAAGCAAACCCAACATCAAGCGGTATGGCTATCGCTTTTGACTAGCTGTTAGATCCTAACTAAATATGCTGTATGCGTTATCCGGTAAAGACCCGATAATCATCTCTTTGTTATCAAGACATCCTTTTGTGGGTACTTTGAAATCATTGCAAGAGTGGTGTATCTCTAGAACATGAATCCTTGGATACTGGTTTTTTGAGGTTACAGGCGGAACAGGAACCCAAAGGAAAACTCACGACCTTTAACCAAGGTTGAATACTCTTTTTTCACTGTTTTTATATTAATCCCGCTGTTGACCCACTTTACCCAACAACCATTACATACATTTTAATTCCGAGAGATTGCGATGACCTTTAATAAGCATAGTAACTAAAACACCCCTAGATTACCCAACAATGGCACCATCTGTTGTGTGCTAGGAATTAGGCCAGACATAAACTCCCTACTACATATTCTCAATTTTTTGTGTGCTTTTTTGTCGTGGGTTCTTTCCGGCATGTCCACACCGTAGTGGATTTTCTCTAAAATCAATATCCATCCTCAATTGGCCTTTAGCTCTAAATAACATTTCGCTCTTTCCCCTGTCCCTTACTTACGGGCCATGGTTTATAGGCAGGCATTTCTAACTCGTTAAGGAAATAGCTCTTTTAGTTACCGATATGGTAAGTTATACCTTGAAAATTCTACTAAAACTCCTTAAATCCGTAAGGTCTTTGGAAAATGCTAGATACACTCCCATAGGATAGCACTCCTATGCGAACATTTTGCAACCCCTACAAAGTAAGTTTATGTAATAACTAGGTCGCTACCAGTATTATCTTTCTGGAGGAATTATCATCCTGACTTGACACGAGCCCAATAACTAGAGTATCATAAATTGCTTTTGACACCTGCAAAAAAATAAGAAGGAAGCCAAAGGTTGTATCCTAAGCTAGGGAGATACGAGTCAACCTAAACACATATGTTACAAAATCAAAAAAAGTTTGTGCAGATTCCAAACTAGACCTCTGTTACATTTATCATGAGAATCCAGCTATCTAGCAGTAAATATAACAAGCCGACAACAAAGTTTATAAGTGTGCTTTGTAGAATTCCCATTATTTTATCTATAGAATCCATAGGCGACATTTCAAGTATCGTTCCATTAAGAAAGTCATAAATATGAGTGCTAAATGGCCCTTTCTTTTGATAAAAAAAATGGGGAACACTACTTTTGAAATGTTCATTAAAAAAACCTAAATACAGATATTTTTATACAGAAAACCAATATTTATTAAATATTATTTAATGAATTTTAATATTCATTAAGTAATCATTTATAGGAAAGTTTTGTGTTCAGGATATCTAAAGACTAATTAACTTAAATGTAATTTTATGAAAAAACAAACAGTATTTGCAGCAATCGCTTCGGGCCTATTTATGTGTTCCGCATTAGCACAAGAGGACCAATTAGAAGATAAGGTAAGTGTAGGTTTAAGTTTAAATCACGATGCATTTTTTGGTTTTAACCCGATGATGGCCGTGTCCTATGCTTTGAGCGATACGGATGCCCTAACCAGTTACGGAATACAATGGGGGGCCGGTACAGGATCTGCATGGGGACAATGGACCGAATTTGGTATTGGTTACAACAAAACAGTGGGTGCGTTTGATATTAACCCGCAGCTTGGATTCACCATGGGGAGCTTACTTTCCAGTGGAGCAGCACAACCGGGTATCATTGGAGACGGCATTGTGCCCAATTTGACCGTCAATCTAGGAACCGAAAAACTAGAGGGCCAGTTATATGCTGGGTACTACGCAGCATTAAGGGACAATACAGAAGCGGGTAACGCCACCAATAATTATGTGCACTATTGGTTAAATCTTGGGTATAAAGCTTCTGACTTCTTTTCCATTGGGGCCCATTTTGAAGAATTATACCTTTCCGGAGGTGAGGTTAATGGTGGTGGCAGCTTAGACCGTGCAGATGGTTACGTATGGTTTGGCCCTTACGTTCAATTCCAAAAAGGAAATGCTGGATTAAGATTCTCTTTTGGGGGTAACCTCGCAGACGAAAACGATCGTTTTGCACCCAACGATTTTTACAAACTATCCTTCTTTGTATCGCTCTAATAGAGCATAAACCTAGAAGTACCACTTAAAAAGCGCCCATGTGCAATTTACTTGCACTACTTGGCGCTTTTTTTATTAAAATCCTTTACTCCTGCCAAAACTTTGGTATTCAAATAATTTTGCCTTGGCACTAAGGGGCAGGAGTATTTTTTATTGTAGACGCAATAAGGATTGTAAGCGCGGTTAAAGTCTATGATAATGGTATCACTCTCCGGGATTTTTAAATCTATATACCTCCCGCCCCCATAGGTTTCCTCCCCATTGGTATTATCTAAAAAAGGTAAGAAAAGGTAATCCTCATAGCCTTCCTTCTCCATAAGTTCCGGTGTTTGGTAAATCTCCAATTGGTAATTTTCACCGTTGAGTGAAAAATGTGCAATTCCGTACACCACCTCTATGGTTTTGTCCCCGGTGGTAGAGGGCATTAAAAAGGGCTTTGCGTCCGGGGTTCTTTCCAGTCTGGCCGTAACCGTATAGGAAGTGTCAGGTTCAAAAAAATCAAGGCTCTCAAAATTCTTTCTATAACGGTCTGGCAATGGTGAAGTCTCTGGGTCCTTAAAACTTTCATTCTGGTTTTTTTGATACTCCAAGATGGTTCGTACCGCTTTGGGAAAAGTGTCAAAATCAACATTTTCCTTATGGTACTTTTTCTTCTGACCGCAGGACACAACCAATAGAATACCGATGATTACAAATATCCTCATAATGTAAAAATACAACGAAAGCAAAATACTCAAAATTACCCCTTGTACATTTTGATAAATTTTGTCAATTCGGCTTAACTAGTCTTTTGTAAGACAAACTAATTGTAACGCTCTGACGGGAGACAGGCCTTTAGTCAAAAATTCTAGTTCAACCAACCGTTCCCCATACTATTTTCCGTACTTCTAAACCACCAGATGAGACATTTGGTTGTCTAAGCACAGCAACATGCACAACGGGTTAAAAATTGTTTTTTAGCAGAAAAGCCATCCTTAATCTTGGTTTTGGGCGTCTGTGTTCTCCATTAGAATTGTAACTTTCACTTTAGAATATATCTTTATGAAACCACTTTACATGTTCCTTCCCCTGGTCTTGGGCTTCGTATGCTGTCAACCCCCTGTAACAAAGACCGCAAAAAGGCAAAATCCATATCAAACTATGAAGGAAAATCGGTTAAATGCCGCCTTCTTGATTATGGAAGGTGTGTACAACACGGAGTTTACCGCTCCGTATGATATCTTCCAGCACACCCAATATCGTGAGCATATTACCGCCATGAATACCTTTACGGTAGCCAATACGCTAGAACCCATTACCACTTTTGAGGGCCTTAGAATCTTGCCGGATCTTGACTATACCACGGACAGTATTCCTCCCATTGACATTTTGGTAATCCCTAGTGCGGAAGGACACCTGAACACGGACTTAAAAGACACTACCATGTTGTCTTTTGTAAAAAAAGTGGCTACCTCTGCCCGGTTGATTACTTCCCATTGTGATGGCGCTTTTGTGCTGGCCGAGGCTGGTCTTCTAGATGGTGTGGTCTCCACCACCTTCCCTTCTGATATTGAAACTTATAAAAAGCGATACCCTCAATTGACCGTCATGGACAGCGTTTTGTTTGTCCATGATGATAAATACATCACCTCCGCCGGAGGAGCCAAAAGTTTTGAAGCTGCTTTATACGTATGTGAATTATTGTACGGCAAAAAGGTAGCTCAAGATATTGCCAAAGGTTTGGTCATCTCTTGGAACCTAGAAGAAATACCCCATGCCATCATTCCTTGATGACAGCGGCGGGTTCCGGTTCTTCTTCTCTGGTAACCTTGTATCTAGGCTCGCCTAAATACTTCTCAATAAGTGCATTATATTCTGGGGTGATTTTAAAAAGGTGGGTGTAATCTATGGTGTACATGGCATCTTTGTCCTTGTAACCTTGCTTTAAGAGCTCTTCTGCGTAAAATAGTGCAGTGCCATAGTCAAGGTTCTTGGCCGCAATGGATATGACATTTTTGTAATGAACCAACTCTTCTGGCGCTGTAATGGTCTTTAGCATGTAAAGCAATACCAGTGCTTCCTCATCCACCACCTTATCTGCCTTTACCAGGGTAATGTTGTCATCTATCAAGGCGTTTATGTAGCCAATAAGACGCAGCCCCATTTTTCTATCTTCTTTTTTTGCGGCATTTACCTTGGCATTTAATTGTGTCATCTGGTACTTCCACCAGCCTAAATTGTTGAAATTATAGGTCACCACATCATCTTCCAAATAATAGTTGTACTCGTCTCGCTTTAACTGTTCGTTGAACAAGGTGGCGGTTCTTGACCTATATTGGGTTTTGTACAATTTACTTCTTCGCAATTCTTTCTGTACCCGTCTTAGGGAATCCACATCTTTTAAGGTGCGGAAGGCCGTAATGGTTTCACGTAGGGAACGGTCTGCCAATAACCATTCTTGTTGGCTTTGGTATTTGACATTTTCTGCCAAGTCCTCTTTAAAAAGGGATTGGATAAGGGCGGAGTCCTTGGGAATAAAACCTTTGGCCATGGAAGAAAGTTCAAACAAATTTAAGGCCCGGCGAAGATATTTTGTGGTAGGCAGTTCATTATCCCCATCATGCACCAAGAGGTGATTGGGAAATTTTAATTTATTGAGCACCTGTTCATCTTGAAGCAAACTGGGATATGTAAAATCACTGGTACCTACAATACCGATAAAATAAAACGGATTTTTTGATGCCAATAATTCGATATTTACCAAAGAGGCCCCAACAGAGACCACCCCTGCAACATCCTTGATAAAAATGGGAACTAAATTTGCAAAGCGCCCACTGTTTCTGAATCCAGCGGTATAGATACGCTCATTATGCACCGGCAGTACCTCTCGTAACCTATTGATGCTCCTTTGGGCCACTACCATATTTTTACTTAATGCCAAGGAATCCGCAACCCCCAATGGAGCCGCCAGTATATATCCTTTATCTTCCGCAACTTCCTTAAAAAGAGACATGTAGCGGTTTTGATTGCCATCTAAATCAATTACAAGCAACAAGGGCCATTTGCCCTTGGAGTCAAAAATCGTGGGGAGGAATATACTTATCCTTTCCGTGATGGTATCCGTTTGTACCTCAATCTCATTAAACACGCCCTTCTTTAGCCTTAACTCCTGCGCAAGCCCTGTCTGACAAAACACAAACAACGTTACTAGTATCCCAATCTTTTTTACCATACTTTTTTGTTATCAAAAATCCAGCCAAAAATTATGTGTCAACAACCGCTTTATTGGCAACAACATCAGAGAGTACAATATGCGTCCTAGTTTCGCCGTATGCAATGAGTTTATCAATAAAACGTTCTAAGTGAAATTGGTCTTTTAATACCACTTCCATAATGATGTTTTCATTACCGGTTATTCTATGGCAATTGATGACCTCCTCAAAGGTCTTAACTACTTCTAAAAAAGGTTTTAATTTGCCTATGAAGGCACGTAAGGTTATGATGGCACGTAGTTGCTTTCCTAAATGCACATGCGAAACGGTGGCATGATACCCTTTGATCACACCCAAATCCTCCATCTTTTTTACTCGTTCTGCGACAGCCGGTGATGTTAGCCCTATGGCCTTACCAATTTCCGTAAAGCTTGCCCTTGCATTGCCCTGTAAGTGGACCAAAATCTTTGCGTTAACACTGTCTAATTTAAAATCCAAAGTGAATTGTGGGTTAAAACTTTAAAATTAAACAATAAGCTTTTTTTACTCTGTTTATTTAAAGTTAAAATTTTAGCGCCCGTACTATCTTTATATTAAAAATAACAGCTGTTATGGGAGGAAAGTTACCTTCATATCATACTATTCACCAGAAATCGATAGTGTTAAAGGATGTGAGCAAGTCGCTCGCCCACTACTTTTCTTCTGACCGAGTATTTCTTGGGTGTACCGGCAAACAAAGTCTTAGGGATGATATCGCGCAGTCCCTTATTGTAGATGCCAACTTAATAACGAAATTGGTGCAACAGCTTCATCCAAAGGTTCCCAGGGCGATTAGGTGCTATAATCTTGGCTTTATCAATAGCATCACCCGTAACATTTGGTCCTACTGCAATGGGCTAGAGCATGATGGGGTAAAAGAAAGGGAATACGTGCAATTGTTACGGCAGGAAATTAAAACCTTTAGAAAAGATTTTAAACGATGGAGAAAAGCCCTAATGACGATGGATGACTAACGTCATCTTCCAAAACATCTTCCCTGTCGCTTGCTGAGACTTTTTTGCCTTCCCATATCCCAACCATCCTACTCCTCTTTGGAGGAATGGGGCTTGTAGTCCTTTATAAAAGCGTAAAGCCTAAAAGCCGCTGGAACAATTATAGTTGGCAAACCTTTAGACGCCTCCAAAACCGAACTTTTAACTACATATTGCGCCTATACTCGCCACCTACCTGAAATAAGGCATTGGTCATTTGTCCCAAGGAACAGTATTTGGAAGCTTCCATGAGGGATTCAAAAATATTCCCGTTTGCAATGGCCGTCTGTTGAAGTTGTTGCAATAGCAGTTGGGCTTTATCCGTATTGCCCTGTTTTAAATTCCCTAAAGTAGTAATCTGTACTTCCTTTTCTTCTTGGGTAGCCCGGATGACCTCTGCGGGTAGAACGGTGGGTGAGCCTTTAGCGCTTAAAAATGTATTTACACCAACGATAGGATATTCGCCGGTGTGCTTCAACATTTCATAATGCAGGCTCTCTTCCTGGATTTTTGAACGCTGATACATGGTTTCCATGGCCCCTAAAACACCACCGCGTTCCGTAATCCTATCAAATTCCAACAACACCGCTTCCTCTACCAAATCCGTCAATTCCTCAATAATAAAAGAGCCTTGTAGCGGATTTTCATTTTTTGCCAGACCCAATTCCTTGTTAATGATCAATTGTATGGCCATGGCACGCCGGACAGACTCTTCCGTAGGTGTGGTAATTGCCTCATCATAAGCATTGGTATGTAAGGAATTACAGTTATCATAAATCGCATAAAGTGCCTGTAAGGTTGTGCGGATATCATTAAAATCGATTTCTTGGGCGTGCAAACTTCTACCGGAGGTCTGTATGTGGTACTTTAGCATCTGGGCCCTTGGTCCAGCTCCGTATTTTTCTTTCATGGCCTTTGCCCAAATACGCCTGGCCACCCGGCCAATAACCGCATACTCTGGATCTATTCCGTTGGAGAAGAAAAAGGAAAGGTTAGGGCCAAATTTATTGATATCCATACCCCGACTTAAATAATACTCCACGTAGGTAAAGCCGTTGGATAAGGTAAATGCCAACTGGGAAATAGGATTGGCACCAGCTTCTGCTATATGGTAGCCAGATATGGAAACAGAATAAAAGTTCCTGACATTTTGGGCGATAAAATATGCCTGTACATCTCCCATGAGCCTTAGGGCAAACTCCGTGGAAAAAATGCAAGTATTTTGGGCCTGATCTTCCTTTAGGATATCTGCCTGTACGGTACCTCTAACCTGGGCAAGGGTTTTGGCCTTTATTTCCTGATATGTTTTTTCCGGAAGTACCTGGTCTCCGGTCACCCCTAACAAGAATAATCCCAGACCCGTATTTCCTTTGGGCAAATTGCCAGCGTATGTGGGCCTTGGGACTCCTTTGGCCTTATAAATCTCCGCTATCTTTTTTTCTATGGATGCTTCAAGTCCTTTGTCATGAATAAATTTTTCGCAGTTTTGGTCTATGGCGGCGTTCATAAAAAATGCCAGAAGCATAGGTGCTGGGCCATTGATGGTCATACTCACGGAGGTCATTGAGTCGCTCAGGTCAAAGCCGGAATACAATTTTTTGGCATCGTCCAAACAGCAAACAGAAACTCCTGCATTTCCTATTTTACCATAAATATCAGGTCTATAATCTGGATCGTTTCCATACAACGTAACAGAATCAAAAGCTGTGGACAGTCGTTTTGCGGGCATCCCCAGGCTTACGTAATGGAACCTTCTATTAGTACGCTCTGGTCCGCCTTCACCGGCAAACATACGGGTGGGGTCCTCCCCTGTTCTTTTGAAAGGATAAATACCTGAGGTATAGGGGAATTCCCCCGGTAGGTTCTCTCGTAACATCCAATGTAACAAATCTCCCCAAGCGGTATATTTTGGTAACGCTACCTTGGGTACATCATTATGGGACAGTGATTTGGTATGTGTATCTATATGAATTTCCTTGTCCCGTACCTTAAAGGTATATACCGGCGCCTTATAACGGGCTACGGTAAGTTGCCAATTGATGATCAATTCCCAATTTCTAGGGCTAAAATCCATCTTTACCTCATCAAACTGCTGTATTAATAAGGTTACCAGCGGTCTATTGTCATCGGTTGTCTGGGCCAAAAGCGCTTCCCCATCCAGGCCACTTTTGTTTAAAAACAATGCCGATTGTATACCCTCCATTTTGTTAAGTGCGGCAAGGATGGCCATAAAAATCCCATACAGCTTTTGGGCAATAGCGGCTTGGTCGAATGCCTTGGCATCGTAGGCCCGGTTATGCTCTGCAATTTCCGACAGATAGCGTGTGCGTGCCGGTGGTATTACAAAAAGCTTCTCCGAAGCTTCATTCCCTGCGTTAAAGTTGGAGACCAACTGGCTTTCCGTTTTATCCACAAGGGTATCCATTACCTTCCGATAAAGGCGGTTCATACCTGGGTCGTTAAACTGGGATGCTATGGTACCATATATGGGAAGGTCTTCCTGTTTGGCGTCCCAAAGATTATGGTTTCTAACATATTGTTTTTTCACGTCCCTTAAGGCATCCAAAGCTCCCCTTTTATCAAATTTGTTGATGGCCACGATATCCGCAAAATCCAACATGTCAATTTTCTCCAACTGGGTGGCGGCACCAAACTCTGGAGTCATCACATAAAGGGATACGGCACTATGCTCTAAAATTTCCGTATCTGATTGCCCTATCCCGGAGGTTTCCAAAATAATAAGATCATATCTGGCGGCCTTTAAAACCTGAACTGCCTCACTTACATGTTTGGACAACGCCAAATTAGATTGCCTTGTGGCCAGGGATCGCATGTATACCCTTTGATTGTTGATCGCATTCATGCGTATACGGTCTCCCAACAACGCCCCACCGGTTTTTCGTTTGGAGGGGTCTACGGATACGATGGCGATGTGCTTATCCTCAAAATCCAGCAAAAAACGACGTATGAGCTCATCTACCAAACTAGATTTTCCGGCACCGCCCGTCCCGGTAATTCCCAAAACAGGTATGCTGTCATCGATATCAATTTGGAAAAAATGAGTTTTGAACTCAGTTGGCCTATTCTCCGCCAATGAAATTAAACGTGCAATGGTGTTCCCGTCTTTCTCCAATAAGCGCTTGGCAATACTTTCCGTACCGGACACTTTTAATTCTGGCACCGCTGTATCGCATTGTGAGACCAAATCATTGATCATTCCTTGTAGGCCCAATTCACGGCCATCATCCGGAGAATAAATCCTTGTGATACCATAGGCCATTAATGTTTTTATTTCCTCTGGTAGGATAACACCTCCACCACCGCCAAAAATTTTGATATGCCCCGCATCCTTCTCCCGCAGTAGATCGTACATATAGGTAAAGTACTCGTTATGCCCCCCTTGGTAGGAGGTCATTGCAATGGCGTTGGCATCTTCCTGAATGGCACAGTTGACCACTTCTTCCACACTACGGTCATGTCCCAAATGTATGACCTCTACCCCTGTAGCCTGAATGATTCTCCGCATGATATTAATGGCTGCATCATGACCATCAAACAAAGAGGCGGCGGTAACGATTCTTATCTTATGCTTAGGGAGGTAAGGCTTCACTTGTTCCATTATCAATAAAGGGTCTTAAATAGGTCTGCAATTTACAGAAAATGTAATCAAAATGCAGTTATAATTATAATCACGCAAAAAAGTATGGTTCAATGGAATCCTTTTTTAGAATAGTATAATTTTAGCTCTTAATAATGCCCTATGCACCTCACGTTTTTGATTCATTGTCCAGACCAACCCGGGATTATCCAAGCTGTCACCCGATTTCTATTTTCCAAGGGCGGGAATGTAGTGTATTTGGACCAACATGTGGATAAAGATGCCCGTGTCTTTTTTATGCGTATCGAAAGTGAGTTTAATCATTCAATAAACACCAACGACCTGCGTGCCAGCTTCCAAAAAGAACTAGGAAATCCCTTTGCGATGCAGTGGCAGGCCTACAGTAGGGAGAGCAAACCAAAAATGGCTCTTTTTGTGTCCAAATACGAACATTGCTTGTATGACATTTTAGCCCGATACCACAGTGGTGAACTAGCGGTAGCTATCCCATTTATCATTAGCAACCACAAAGACATGGCCCATATTGCCCAACAATTTAAACTGCCCTATTACCATATCCCCGTCACTAGAGCGACCAAGGCAACCGCCGAAGACCAACAACTACAGCTGCTAAAAAAATATCAGGTAGATTTTATTGTTTTGGCGAGGTACATGCAGATCGTTAGCCCAAAAATCATAAATGAATATCCCAATAAGATCATAAACATCCATCATTCCTTTTTACCCGCCTTTGCTGGGGCAAAACCCTACCATGCCGCCTTTGAGCGAGGGGTTAAGATCATTGGCGCAACGAGCCACTACGTTACAGAAGAGCTGGATGCAGGACCCATTATCGCCCAAGATGTGGCACCGGTGAGCCACTCCCATAGCATTAAAGATTTCATCACCCAAGGAAGGGATTTGGAGAAGATCGTGCTATCAAAGGCAATTAAGCTGCATGTCAATAGAAAAACGATGGTTTACCAAAATAAAACCGTCATATTCACATAAAAGCCAATACTTTTAAAGCCATAATTAGGATAAACCCATAAAAACACCCATAATGAAAAAACACCTATTATGTCTAGCCATTGTTTTTGGCTTTATACGCTGTAATGAGTTACAACAAGTAGTGAATCAGCTACCGCAGGGAGACGCGGGCATCGGAAACGCAGAAATAGCCCAAGGACTGCAACAGGCCTTAAATCAAGGTATTGAAAAACAAGTGAGCAAATTAAGTGCTGAAAGTGGCTTTTTTAAAAACGAGCTGGTGAAAATTATGCTACCGGAGGAACTGCAAAAAGTGGACAAAACTTTAAGGGGCATAGGCCTTGGCAAACTGGCCGATGAAGGACTTAGGGTGCTCAACAGTGCTGCGGAAGATGCCGTGGCCGAAGCTACACCTATTTTTGTGGATGCCGTAAAAAACATGAGTTTCCAAGATGCCAAGAGTATTTTGGTGGGAGCGGACAATAGTGCAACGGAATATTTAAAATCCAACACTTCCAGCGCTCTCTACGATAAATTTAACCCCGTAATTAAAAAATCATTCAAAAAAGTGGGTGCAGACCAGGTTTGGAACAACCTTATCCAAAGATATAACAGCATTCCGTTGACCAATAATGTTAACCCAGACCTAACGGATTATGTCACCCAAGAGGCCTTATCTGGCGTATATACCATGATAGCCATAGAGGAAAAGGAAATACGGAACAAGGTATCCGCTAGGGGAACCGCGCTGCTACAAAAAGTATTTGCCCTACAGGATTAACGAACTTTTAATATTTACCATTTACAATAATGCAGATTTACGGGCGTTATAACTTCAAGAAAATAAAGCAATTATAACATATTGCTAAAATTTAATTAACCTTGGTAACAAGGATTTAATCGAATTTTAACCACGTTATTTGAGTTAGCATTTTTTTGAGTTAGTTAGTTAAAAAAAACCGGTGGGAGCACCGGTTTTTTGTTTTTAAAGCCTTGAGGAATTTTGATCTATTTCTTTAAGGACGATAAATAGCGTATCACGTTTTCATTGAATATCAAAGGCTGCTCCACGTTTACCACATGACCGCAGTTCTCCACGACAAAGAGCGTGGAAACCTCATGCTTTTTAACCACTTTGCGGATGGTGGGCAAAAACAGGTAATCTTCCTGCCCCATCACGTACAAGGTGGGGATTTTAATATCCACAGCCCTAAAAAAGCGTAACAACGGATTAATTTCCGAGGCCAACTTAAACCAGCGGATAAATTCTTTTTGATATAATTTTTTTGCCTCCCTTACAAATAACGAGCGGGATTCTTTATGGTTTTTGTTGGGCATGATGACAAAGGCAAAAAATTTGTACAGCCACAGATAAGGAATCACGGATTTAAACACCACGCCCAGTCTCATTAAAACTTGAGACCGGAAATTAAGTTTCATAATTGCTCCGCCCATTACCATACTCGCTACCCGATGCGGGTATTTTTCCGCTATATTTCTAATGAGGATAGTACCCAAAGAAATACCTACAAAATGGGATTTTTCTATCTGCTCATGATCAATGACCTTGATGATATCTTCCGTAATGCTATCAAAGGTATACTTATCATTAAATGCATCTTTAAGGTTGGGTTTTGAGTTCCCATGTCCCCTTAAATCCAACAATAGGATGTTAAAATGTTTTCTGAAATCCCGCAGTTGTTTAAACCAAATAGAGGAGCTACCGCCCGCGCCATGCACAAAGGTAACCCACTCCTTGGATGTTTTATGATGATATGTATTGTAATGAAGCAAAGAATTCTTTTGATTAAAAGTACGTTAATTTTTTACCAACAAACCTTGTTCTAAGGACAAGAACTGTAAAATTTCAGTTAAAAATAGACAAACTACTTGATTTTTAGATTAATACACCTACTGCCAAACATCTAAAAATTGAATCTCAACGTATCTTTGTTAGAACAAATCTTATTAAAATGGAAAATCAATATTGCAGGGTGGGAGCCACTAAATCCATTACCAGTGGCCAACAGGCCTCACTTATCCTAGAACACCGGTACCAGCTCTTTTTAGAGCGTGCCTCCGGCCTGCATAAAACGAATGCGAAACTGGCAGAATTCTTTGAATCCAAGGCCCTACAGATAAAGACCATACTGGATAACTTGGTGTAATTACACCAAGTTTGCCCGCTTTAGCTCTGCTTTCATCTCAGTCTGCAATGCCTTTGCTTTTGCGGCGGCAGCTTGCGCAAAATCATTCCCATTTTCAGCATAAATAATGCCCCTGCTGGAGTTTACCAAGAGTCCCACATTGTCTGTCATGCCATAGGTACAAACTTCCTTTAAACTTCCCCCTTGGGCACCTACTCCCGGCACCAAGAGAAAGCTGTTGGGAACAATTTTTCGGATATCGGTTAAATAATTGGCCTTTGTTGCCCCTACAACGAACATCAACCTTTCCGCATTTTTATAGGTAGTTGCAGTGGCCAGTACCTCTTTGTACAATTCTTCATTCTTCAACCGTTTGGTTTGAAAATCAAAAGCCCCTTTATTAGACGTCAATGCCAATAAAATGGCGTGCTTATCCTCAAACTCCAAAAAGGGCTCTACGGAATCCTTGCCCATGTATGGGGCTATGGTAATGGAATCAAAATTTAAGGTCTCAAAAAATGCCTTGGCATAGCGGGTTGATGTATTGCCAATATCTCCCCTCTTGGCATCTGCAATGGTGAACTGTTCCGGATACTTTGTATTTAAATAGCCAATGGTTTTTTCCAAGGCTTTCCAACCTTCCAACCCGTAGGCCTCGTAAAAGGCAATGTTAGGTTTGTACGCTACGCAATAGGCCTGCGTGGCATCTATAATAGCCTTGTTAAAAGCAAAAATAGGGTCTTCCTCCCTTAAAAGGTGCTTTGGAATCTTATCCAAATCGGTATCTAGGCCCACACAAAGAAAAGATTGTTTTTTTTTGATCTGGGCAATTAACGCTGCTATGTTCATTCTAAAACGGTCTAATCAATGGTGAAAATATATGACGGGGAACCGGCGTCCCTACCTAAAATATTTCGGAGGCTTCTTTTAATTTCTCGGTGTTTTCAACCAACATTAGCTCATCAATGATTTTTTGAATATCGCCGTTGATAATGTTTTGTAAATCGTACAAGGTGAGCCCTATCCTATGGTCCGTTACCCGGCCTTGCGGATAATTGTAGGTTCTAATTTTGGCAGAACGGTCCCCACTGCTTACCTGTGAATTTCGTTTGGCGGCATCCGCCTCCTGTTTTTTGGCCAGTTCCAAATCATACAACCTGGAACGTAGCACCTTAAAGGCCTTCTCTTTGTTCTTATGTTGTGATTTTTGATCTTGGCACTGAGCTACCAACCCTGTTGGCAAGTGTGTAAGACGTACCGCAGAATAGGTGGTATTTACGGATTGGCCACCTGGTCCGGAAGAACAGAAAAAATCAATACGCACATCTTTAGGGTCTATCTGTACGTCAAACTCCTCCGCCTCAGGAATCACCATCACAGTGGCCGCACTGGTATGCACCCTACCCTGGGTTTCGGTCTGCGGCACCCGTTGCACCCGGTGCACTCCGGCCTCAAACTTTAAGGTTCCATAAACATCCTCCCCAGTTACCTCAAAATGGATTTCCTTGTATCCTCCACTGGTACCCTCGCTAAGGTCAATAATATTGGTTTTCCATCCTTTGGATTCACAGTACTTGGTGTACATCCTAAATAAATCACCCGCAAAAATACTGGCCTCATCCCCTCCGGTGCCAGCACGTACCTCCATGACCACATCTTTGGAATCCTCCGGGTCTTTGGGAATGAGCATCAATTTAATTTCCTCTTCCAAGGGCGGGAGTGCTTCTTTGGCCTCATCATATTGCATTTTGGCCATTTCAACCATTTCTGGATCACTGCCGTCTGCAACAATTTCCTCTGCTTCCTTAAGGTTATTGGTCAAGGTAATATATTGGTCCCTTTTTTCACAAAGGGCCTTGAGCTCCTTGTACTCTTTGTTCAAGGTCACATAGCGTTTTTGGTCCGTGACAATGTCTGGCTGTATAATTAGATCAGCTACCTCATCAAAGCGCTGCTTTACAATATTAAGTTTATCAAGCATAGTTCAATCTCCTAGGATTAGCGAATTTACAATTAATTTGTACATTTAAAATAGCTTCGTTGCGGTAAGCGATTGGATTTCGCAACCAAGATATTTGTGCCTTTGAACCTAAATGGTCTGCGTTACTTTTTCATGGTGAAGTAGACCAATCAGAAAAAACTTTAAGGATGTGGTCCTAGCTTCGCTGTTTTGCGCCACAGAAGTATCAGGGGATAAGCAGTTGGCTTGGGTTTTAAGATGTGTATCTGCTTTTCCATATGGAAGCAACATTCAATCAATAATAAAGGTTGTACCCAAGGTTACAATGGAGGCAGAAAGGCCATCGCTACGATCATAAAAATTATAGCGCAGGTCCACCGTTTTTAATCCCAATAGCAACAGCTTGGCCGTGGTAAAAATATCCTTGTACTGAATACCAAAACCAAATTGATTGGCCGTGTAATTGGAGAGGTCAAAATCCGAAGTGTAAAACTCAAAATCCGATGTTGCCCTTTCCTTTTCAAAAAAGTAGTCCATCCCAGACTGTTGGTAGTAGCGGTATGAGGGGTATAAGGTGAATTTATCGTTGAGTTTAATTGGTGTTTCCAAACTGGCGGTATGTGAACGCAATCCCCAATCGTCTAAATAATAGCGGTAGAAAGACCGGATGATGAGAAAATCATTGAGGTAATAATTTAATCTGCCTCCAATTGGAATTTTAAATCGTGTTGCCGGAAGACGTTCCACGTCATCTGCCAACTGAAAATCCTCCACAAAAAAATCGGCCCTATCCCCAAAATACACCCGTTGAAAAGGGGTACTCAACAAACCCTCTTGTTGCACAATATCTACGGAAAGGGCCCCTTGCAAACGCTTTCCCAGAATTTGGGAAAAGCCTAGGGAAAGACTGAAAGAATTACGGTTTACGTTATCAAACCTTTCAAAATCAGGGTTATATCCGTTAATTTCGGCAGCAAAATCACCACGTAGCTCTACAGGGTACTGCGGGTCCCAACGATCCAAGTACACTTGGGCACCAACATAAACTTCGGTGTTTTTTTCATTGAACAGATAGGCATAAGAACCGCCAAAACCTAAGGACAAATAGTCGTATTCATTAGATACATAAGCGTTGGTGCTCCATACACGGTTTCTGTCGTTGGAACTATGGGCGTATGATGGATTCACGTAGGCCAAAACATCTTGGCGAGATTCCCCGGAAGAAGCATCAAAAGGAGAGGCCACACCAGTTCCATCAAACGGATTGATATTACTGGAAGAAGCGGAGGTGTAGGCAGAAATGCCCGCGTCCACGGTGAGTACATCATCTGAATTTAAGGGCATCCTTAATACAATGGTAGAGGTGGCGTCAATCAATTCTTCCGTACCTTCACCCCCATTGACGGCGGCATTTTGGCCTTCTTGGCTATAGTAACTGAACAACATATCCAACTCACTGGCTTCCAGCACCCTTTTTTTATAGGGCGTATCTGTTTGTTGCCCATAGCCTAAGCTACCCAGCAAAAACCATACAGTCCCACAAATATATCTTTTACGCATGCATTATAAGCTAGTATAAAGGTAGGAATTAGAAATTACAAGCACATAAAAATAAGTTGGGCGTAATTAATGCCGTAGACAACAACATTCTTCATTTCGTTTTTTGATGAAAAGATAATCCCGCATTTTATGAATTACGTTCGGTAAAATCATAGAAATGTACGATAGATTTCGTTTTTAGCGGAATTTATAACGCACAACGGGTTAGTCGCAATTTTAAAAAGTCCCGTTTAAAGGGAGGAAGTCGTTTATAGAAAAGCCTACAAGATAAACGTACTTTTTAAAGATTTTATAATAGAAAATGTTGAATTTAACAAAGAGTAAGGTAACTTTACTTCTATAGAAAAAATTGTAAACCACTAATGGAAAGCGAATTTTAATGTCAATGAAGGATATAATCCGTATCAATTGCATTAAAACAATCCTTTAAAGTTCCTAAAATTGATTGCTATAATTGAAAAAAAATAAGGCTAAAATTCACCTTGACGAAACTAGATTAAAGTTGGACATACAGAGTGAGGCACTTTATCAGTTGGCAGTATCGTTATATCAAGGGAGAACCAGGGGAATAATTCTGCACCCACTCAACTCCATAAAACAGGCGCACAAAATTTTGGTTATTGAAGCTGACGTTAGTGCAAATCAACATATCATGGATATGCTTGTAGCTAAAAAAGGGCGATATGATGATACATTTACCTGTCAGCCAAAAATATACTAATTCTTCATGCAGTGGCTAAATCTACCTTATCCATTATTGCAATCTGCTAAGTACAAGTGGTTATTTGCTTTATTATCAGGTATTTTTGTTTTTGTTTTTTTGATTGTTTTTGAACCTTTTGGCACGGCACGATTAACCACCTACAAATATGCATTCTTAGCAGGTATTGGGTTTTCGGTCTTTCTTGGTGTGACTGCCACCTATTTTTTTCTTCCTCAACTATATGGGCAGTTTTTTCGTCCAGAAAGATGGACTATAGGAAAAGAAATTCTGTTACAATTGTGTTGCATTCTAATGGTAAACGTTTTTATTTGTTTACATAATTATTTCGTAGGGCGTGCAGAATTTTCATTTCAAGCATTTTTTGGTTTTCTTAAAATCACCTTTTCGATAGGGATTTTCCCTATCGTAGGCTTGATTTTTTTTATGGAGCGGACACTTACAAAACGTAATATTAAGAGAGCTCAATTACTTTCCATTAAGTTGCCGCCTGCAGCCGAGGAAAAGACCACTACGGTACAAATACACGAAGAAAGTGTAAAGGCATCTCCTACTGTAATGCAATTATCGGAGTTTGTATATGCACAATCTGAGGGGAATTATGTGACGATTTATTACCTTAAGGAAGGTATCCTTACTGATAAACTCATTAGACTTTCTTTAAAACAGCTTGAAATACAGTTAGAAAATCTTTCTCAAATAAAACGTTGTCATCGTTCTTACCTTATCAATACACAACATATAAAATCCATTGATGGCAATGCCAGAGCACTAACCATACAACTAGATAAGGTAGTTACAAGTATTCCCGTTTCTAGATCCTTTTCCAAAGCTGACTTTTACTAGCGTTCCCATTCATCACAAAAGTGGCACACCCATCCCAATTTTATCCTAGGTACTGATTACAAGCCTATTTTTGAGCCAAACCATTTGAAAATAGACTTATGAAAAATCGTATTTACAACATCTTAATCTTTATGACAGGAATCTTATTATTAAGCAGCGCTACAAGTATAAAACTAGAGCAAAGAAATTCTAAGCTCAATGTAAAACTCAATGAGGTGGCATCCTATATTCCTGTGCGGGATACCATAAACCTTGAAGTGTCAGAAGCTTCTGTTGCTTGGCATATGGATCATATTTATTTAATGGTAAATCAGTTACATAAAGCGCTAAAGTATTCTAATGAAAGTAATTATAAAGCGGAACCCAATCAGACACGAGACTATGTGTTTACTTCTAATACACTGCCTAGAGGAAAAGTTACTGCGCCAGAGTCCGTAAGCCCAAAAGGAAATTTAACAATCAAAACGTTACAAATGCATTATGATGAAGCGCTCGCCACAGCGGAAAAGTTGGCTGCGCTTGCAGAAAAAAAGCATTTTAATCATCCAATGCTTGGGACTATGAATAGAGATGAGACCATTAAGTTTCTTACTATTCATACGGAGCATCACCTCAAGATTATACGTGATATTTTAAAGAAAGAGTAGTTTTTTTAGACAATTACAGTTTAAACCAGTGAATACACCAAAAACAATAAACGATATAAAAATGAAAAAATCAATATTTCTCTTATCTGCACTATTTCTAATAATTGCATGTAAGAATACAAAAAAAACAAACACAACTACAGCTAAATATGAAGTTGTGAAAAATGATAAAACGCAACGATTAGATTCCGTTTATTCTGCGCATTTTGAAAGAAATGAATTTAATGGAAATGTACTTGTGGCAGAAAAAGGTAAAGTTATATTTCAAAAAAGTTATGGAATTGCCAACCAAAAAACGAATGAAAAATTAAACATTGAGACCTCTTTTGAATTAGCATCTGTATCAAAACAATTTACAGCGATGGGAATTGTACAACTTCAAAAAGATGGGAAGCTCTCTTATAATGACCCGATTAGCAAGTACATACCAGAATTAAAGCATTACTCAGGTGTTACTATAAAGAATCTTTTAATACATACCGGTGGTTTACCTGATTATATGAATATTATGGAAGATAATTGGGACAAATCTAAAATAGCAACTAATGAGGATGTGATTAAAATTTTTGCAAAACTAAAGCCTAAAAAGGAATTTGAACCGAATCAAAAATATAGCTACAGCAACACAGGGTATTTAATACTTGGTACCATCATAGAAAGAGTGAGTGGAAAATCATTTGAGGACTATTTGAAAGAAAAGATATTTGAACCGCTTGAAATGGACAATAGCTTTGTTTACCGGAGAAGATATAATCCAAAGAAAATAAATAATTATGCACTAGGCTATATTTATTCAGATAGCTTGAAGCGAAATATAGTACCTGATGAATCCCCTGAAGATAGTAAAGTCATTTATTTAGATGGTATTGTTGGTGATGGAATGGTTAATTCTAATTTGAAAGACCTATATAAGTGGGATAGGGCACTCTACGGTAACGAACTTGTAAATAACGAAAACAAAAAATTAATTTTTTCCTCGTATCCAACAGAAAATAAGGAAGAAACTGGTTATGGATTTGGCTGGTTCGTTAGAAACGATAGTCTATATGGTAAAAGAGTTCTTCATACAGGTCGTTGGGCTGGTTATTTGACGATTATTGAAAGACATTTAGATACTGATAAAACGATTATTCAACTTATAAATATTGAAAATAAAATCACAACTAGTCCTGCTAAATACGCTCGTAAGATTTTGTATGACCAACCGATAGAGAAATCTTTTGAATTGCCCGAAGAAGTACTTAAAAAATATGTGGGAACCTATATTTGGGATGGACGAGAATCGGAGATTACTTTTGAATTTGGGAGACTGTGGGATAGCGGTCAATTTGAATTAAAACCGATTACAGAGACTGAATTTAGTATTATTGGCTTTCGTCCAGAAGTAACATTTAAGTTTAATATTGACAATGAAGATGTTGTTAACGGCTATAGATTACAGCAAAAAGAAACAGGATTAGATAGAACATATGTGCGCAAAAAATGAAAAAAATAACTATCCTGGTCGTTTTAATTCAACTAACCTCCAATGGCTTTGCACATACTTGTGACTGTAAGGCCACACTTGAGTGGGCTAGGAAAGTATTTGAGGAAAATGATGCCGGCTTTTCTACAATCATGAATATGCCAGGCAAACCTCAAGCTTACAAGATACATACTGCTTTATTTGAACAGAAAGTAACATCTATTTCTGACATTACACAGTGTGCCGCAACCATTGATGAATGGATGAAATTTTTTAGATCTGGCCATCTTGGCTTTGCCGTTTTACCTTCCAAAGTAACTGATAGTAAAGCGGATAGTACACCTAAACAAGAGCGTAAAGCAAAAAAAAATGGAAAAAAATTGACTTCAATTTAGAGGAATTCAACTTATATCTTTCAACAAAAAGTAGTGCTGATTTCGAAGGGATATGGGTTAGCGAGCCGTACGAAATTTGGAATTAGGAAAATTGGTGATGAGTATTTCGGCTTTATTATTGATCCAGGTACTAGCAAGTGGCAGAAGGGAGACATAAAACTGAGGATAAAGGAAGATGCATCCGCAGTGTATTACAAGGGCGATTATTCTGAAGAAAGTATCGAAAACGCTCAGCTATGGGAATCTGATTATTTAATCATGGATTTTATCTCCCTTAAACGCAAGTCTTCACCATCATCACCAAACTCTATTGTAGACCGATATTTGGAGGCCATAGAGGCGACAGAACCCTATTTTAGACAACTAGACACTAGTACGGTATACCTTAGAATTCCAAGTTTCAATCCTTCTGAAAAACGGAAAATAGACAGTCTCCTTAAGGCCCATAATTTGGATATTCTAAATGCACCTAATTTTCTAATCGACATAAGAAACAATGGCGGCGGCGGAGATGCAAGCTATGAAGAGCTGGTGCCCTATTTATATACCAATCCAATAAGAAAAATAGGTGTAGAGTACCTAGCAACCGAGGCCAATCTTCAGATGTGGTTGGATTTTGCAAATAATGAAGGTTTTATTAAAGAGCTATATGGAGGAAAAGATTAGCCTATTGAAATGCAAAAAGAGTGTCAAAGTATTTATGAGAAACTTTCCTCCCCTAAAGGGGAATTTGTTTCATTGGATAATTCTCCCATTAAAGAAACTGTAATTGATACCATTTATACCTATCCGAAGCATGTTGGAGTAATTATTAATAATTATGTAGCAAGCACTGCGGAACAATTTGTTCTTGCAGCAAGACGCAGTATAAAAGTTAAATTATTTGGAACAACCACCTACGGGGCACTAGATATGTCAAATTTAAATTATGTTAAATCGCCTTGTGGCCAATACTACATAAAATTTGCTACTTCTAGAAGTAAGCGTTTACCAGACAATGTAATTGATGATATAGGACTACAACCTGATTACTATTTTGATAAGACTATAAAACCGTACAAATGGATTGATAAGACCATAGCGATACTTAAAAACAGATAACAAGTGCCCAAAAATCTGATAATGATTCATTGCTATCAACCACCTAATAACATAAATACACGGGCACTTTTATCCCTTTTTACCAATGTAATTTTAGTGACTTATTTTGACGGATGATTTGGTTTTTCCATGATTTGTAAATAACCATTCACCACCATAAATTTCCTTAAGGATTTTATCCTTAGTAAAATTCTTCATGTCCGCATTTATCAAGACTAAAGTCCAATTAACTATACCAATTTAATAATGGCAAATAGGTTAAATTCAACAAGTATATCAGGGAAAACCCCTAGAATTATTTTCAGGTAATTTCATGTAGAAATTCGTCATCTTTTCATTAGAACTTCGCTATAAGATGAAATAGGATGATTAAGCTTAGTAAATACTTTATCTCACAACTTTTCCCCCTTTTAACGGTGCTGGTTTTAGTAAAAAATGGTCAAGCTCAGCAAGATAATTTGGTGACTTACCCACAATTGGGGCTTTCATTTGAAATACCCGAAGGTTGGTCAGGGCAAGAAATTGATAACGGATATCTTATGGGTAGTGATACCACCCCCGGTTTTATTTTGGTAACGACCCATGATTTAACTACGATATCAGCCATTCAAAAAGAATTGTCACAAAAATTTGAAATTGGGCCAAATAGTAAATTTTTCCCCGTTGGTGCTTTCGAGACCATTGACTCTAAAACAGTTGGAAATACCTTTACTGGAACCATTTCAGGTACTAATGCCAAAGCTTTTATTTGCGGGGTGTTGAATGTTTATGGTCTCGGGCTTACCATAATTAGCGCGGCTTCAGAAGGCTTATTTTCAAATTCCTTGCGTGAGAAAAGTCTAGAAGTTGCTAAATCTGCCTACTTCGAAAACCCTGATCTAGAAACAGAGAATTCGATAAACTATTCTGAAGCAAAAGATTGGGTGAAAAAATTCAGTAATTGTCGCTTGACCTATATGGAATCCCATACTTCGTATGGCACTGGTGGATATGGGAAAAAAGTAAAAATTGACCTATGTGGTCAAGGATATTTTAACCACTCCGCATACAATAGCTTGAGTGTTTCGGGTGGGGGGTACAATGGGGGTTATGGTAGTAATACGAACGGTGCTGGCACATGGACTATGATAGAACAAAACGGTGATGTTATACTGCGATTAACGTTTAATAGCGGCGAGGTTTATGAATACACAGTCACCATTGACCATAATGACAAGACCTTTTTAAACGGAAAACGTTATTTTAGGGTGTACAGTGGAAAATATGGTCCCAATTGTGGGTAACACCTATAAAAGTAACTGTCAAAGAGAAATCCTTAACCAATACATCATAAAATGAAAATCCCCTATTTGTTCTTTTTGTTTTGCTTCGTGTATTGTTCTTTGTGTGGTCAAGACAGTTTGCGTATTCAAGAAATATTGGATGAGGCTTACAGTTTTGAAAACACAGACCCTAAAAGAGCCCTTCAAACGTATAGGCAAGCTTTAGCTTTAAGTCTTGATGAGAACTACGATCTTGGTGCTTTTCGCTCATTGAACTATAGTGGTATAGTACACTCAAACCTTGCAGAATACGACTCTGCCCTATACTATTATAAAGAGTCAATGGGCTATGCCGATTTGGCCAACTATCCCAAGGGTAAAGCTGCAACTTTTATCAATGTCGGTAACATACATCAATATTTGGGAGATTTCGACAAAGCTGTTGATAATTATTTAAAGGGGATAGAAGTATTTGAAATTATTAAAGATAGCTCTAGTGTTGCAGTAACTTCACAAAATCTTGCCGCCCTATTCAGTTCATTAAAAAAGTATGATAAAGAAGCCAATTACTTGAATAAGTCATTACGTTTTTTGCCTAAAAAAGAGACCAAACTTTTGGGTTTTTTATATGGGGATTTAGGTCTTTCAGAAACTAGGGTTGGAAGTCTAAAAGAGGCTTTTGAGTATTTTAAAAATGCTGATAGCCTATCAAAAATGATAGATGACAAACGACTTGATTTTTTTGTACAACGAAATTTCGGTGAATATTATCTTTTGAATAAATCCTTTGACCAAGCCATTGATTTTTTAGAAAATGCACTTTCTATAAATGAGCAACTAAATGACGAATATTTTCGGGTAGAAATTCTGACTAAATTGGGAGAGGGACATGCCGAGTTGCAAGATTATTCAAAATCAATTGATTATTTAAATCGTGCGGTTGAAATGGCGAGGCTGAATGGTCTAAAGGAAATTCAAGAAAAGGCCTATTATACACTTTCAAAAGTTGAAGTGGTGAAGGGAAATTTCAAAAAAGCCCACGATTATTTGAATAAACATTTGATTTTCAGAGATTCCATTTTGAATGAAACCTATTTGAATCAAATCAATTATTACGAGAAATCATTTGAAACCAAGCAAAAAGAGGCAGAAATTAGTGAGCAAAGTTTACAGCTAGAGCAGCAAGAGAATATCATTCTAAAAAAAGAAAATGAAAAGGTGTTGGCCTACGCCTTAGGGGGATTTTTGTTATTGGCCCTCATCTCTTCAGCTTTGTTTTTTAAACAACGGCAAAAATCAAAAGCCAATGAGATTTTAGCATTACGGACAAAACAAGAGCTTGTAAAACTTGAGGCCTTGATAGATGGTGAAGAGAATGAACGCAATCGTCTGGCCCAAGATTTACATGATGGTATCAATGGTGACTTGGCGGTCATCAAATATAAAATCAGTAGCATTGGCCAAAAAGGCTTTTCACCTAAGGAAAAAGAAGATTATGGCGAAGCGTTGAACATGTTGGATAATGCAGTGGAACAGGTGCGAAGGATTTCTCATAATTTGGCACCACCCTCATTGACCCGGTTCGATTTGACCGAAGCCTTAGAACAATTTTGCAATAAGCAGAATACGCTTAAAAAGGTAAATATCAGCTTTCAACATTTTGGGAACAGGGTCAATCTAAAGAAGGAAAACGAAACGGCAATTTACCGTATCGTACAAGAGCTTATCAATAATATCCTAAAACATGCCAAAGCTTCAGAAGCTATGGTGCAAATAAATAACCATGGAGACAAACTGACCATTACTGTTGAAGATAATGGCATGGGTTTTGATCCATCAAATAATTCAACGGGAATAGGCTTGCAAAATATTAAATCAAGGGTTGATTTTTTAAAGGCCGAATTGGATATTGACAGTAGTGAAAATGGTACAACCACACAAATAGCCCTAGACCTGAATAAAATGAATGAAATATGATAAAGGTAGCGGTTCTCGATGATCACAATATGGTATTAAAGGGTATAGAAAGCATGTTGGAAGATGTTGAAAATATTGGTATCACTGCGACCTATAACTTGGGAAAACAACTATTAGGTGAAATCGAAGCTGAAGTGCCTGATGTTTTGTTGCTGGATATTAATCTACCAGATGTCAACGGTATCGATATATGTAAAACCCTAATAAAAAAATATCCTGATCTGGCGATTTTGGCTTTATCCAATTATAGCGAAACCGGTTTCATTAAAAATATGCTCAGAAATGGGGCCAAGGGTTATTTACTCAAAAATACCGGTAAAGCAGAATTGATAAGGGCGATTGAAACGGTTTGCGGCGGAAAACAGTACTTACCTCTAGAAATCAAGGACATTTTATTGAACGACAGCATCGGTAATTCCACTACTTCCTTTATACCTAAATTAACGAGACGAGAAAAAGAAGTCTTGTCACTCATTGTTAAAGAACATACTACACAAGAGATATCTGAGAAGCTCTTTATAAGTCCAAAAACAGTGGAAAGCCACCGCAACAATCTTACGCAGAAACTTGGGGTACGAAATACAGCCGGACTGGTTCGCGTAGCTTTAGAAAAAGGTTTATTGGGTTAAGCTTTTTAAAAGTTTCTTTTCATCTAGTCTTTCAAAAGATTGAGTCAGATAAAACGCTTTTGAAATCGTTAAAATGCAGGCTTTCACTTAATATTAGGGAAAACACCTAGAAAAAAATACGGGGATTTTCACTCATAATTAACCCTTTGGTTCACAATACTTTAGTAGTGTAAAAAAAGTTAAATCACTAAAATTTTGAATCATGAAAACAACACTTTTAAAACTGAAGTATTATTTAATCGGGAGTATTGTAATACTTGCCTTATCCTGTAGTGCAGAAGATGGTATGGACGGCATGGATGGCGCACCAGGACCTCAAGGAGAACAAGGACCTCCTGGCCAGAACGGAGCGGACGGTGAAGATGGACAAGATGGTGCCAATGGTACAGATGGTCAAGACGGAGAAGATGGTCAAGATGGGCAAGATGGAGCTGATGGAAATGCAAATGTAAATTCATATATATTTGATATTTCAAATGTCTCGGGGACACTATATGGGCAAAACATTCCAGAATTAACCCAATCAGTCATTGATAATGACGTGGTTCTTGGTTATGTAAAACGAAATAATAATTGGTACCCGCTACCGGCGATCGGTTTTTTTCTTCCTTTTAGTATAGCTGCCGATATATCTCCAGGTTTTTATATCATGAATTTTGTGGATCCTGCAGACGGTAGTTCTTTTTCTATCCCGGCTGGCGCCCTTGATTTATTAAAGGTGGTTGTCATTGAATCTACTAGCAATACAACGGGTAAAAATAGTTATCCTGACTTTTCAAAAATGACATACTTTGAGGTAATGGATTATTTGGGGCTTGATCATTAAATCAAAAAAACTGTTTTTAAGGAAAACCGAAACAAGTGTTTCGGTTTTTTTATGATATCCCTTCTAAAAAATTCAGTCACAAAAATCTAAGGCAAGAAATATGGCCTACAGAGTCTGGATTGTCTTCCAGAAAAACCCTGTAAAACTAAATTGAAAAGTAGCTAAAACAGTCATTCAAATTTTCCTTAAGGGTCTTATATCAGGGAAAACACCTAGAAAAAAATACAGGGATTTTCATGCACAAACAACCCTTTGGTTCACAATATTTTAGTTGTGATAATTAAAACTAAAGAAAATGGCCAAAATAAAGAATCGCATGAAGAAATACCATTTCAAGTTTACTGTTATACTGCTCTTTCTTGTAGCTATTTCGTGTAGTAAAGATGAGGTAGCGCCAGAGGTGTCACCAGTACCGGAAGAATCAATAGAAACACCACCGGAAAACCCTATACTTACCATTGTTGACCTGACCGCCGACATCGTTGAAAATCCTGAAAACCAGAGCGTCATTGCTCAGTTTGATGTCACTCAAGAAAACTTGACCGACGCACTAGTTTTTGATTTAGTCGAGATTTCCTTTTCGGGCGCCTTGTCTCTTAATCAGCAAGGCGAACTTGTGGTAACAGATGCATCGGTATTTGATTTTGAAAGGCGGGAAACCATTTCAGGTCTGGTTCAGGTAAGCTCTGGTGGACTCGTCCGTACTGCTAGTTTTGTTTTTAATATCATAGATGTAGATGAAGCAGCTATTCCCTTTATTTCGCAATGGCATGTCCAAGACTTTAATGATACCACATTTGACTGGATGACGGTACGTTTGCCCCTCTATGAAAGTACAGCCGAAGATGTTACCGAGTATGATTTTATTGTCGATTGGGGCGATGGTACTCCAATACAAACCGTAACCTCTTTTGATGATTCGCAGGCGCAACATACCTATCAGACAGAAGGGTTCAAAACGGTGACCATTACAGGCACGATTAAAGGATTTAGTTTTGACAAAGTTGAGACCGGTGCTCGGCTCCAGGATATTTTACAGTGGGGAGACCTTAGACTGGGAAATGCCGGAGCTTACTTTAAGAATTCTGGAATAAAAGAGTATTCAGCACCCCACCCGCCCAACATAAAAGATGTTACCAATATGTCCAGCATGTTTGAGGGGGTCATTACAAATATTTTTGAGAAGATGGGTATTTCAAATTGGGATGTCTCGAACGTTACGAATATGTCGAATATGTTTCTTAGTGCAAGAGAATTCAATAGTGATATCTCTAATTGGAACGTTTTCAGTGTTACAGATATGAGCGGTATGTTCAGATTCGCACCACTATTCAATGCTGATATTTCCGGATGGAATGTTGGCAATGTCACGGATATGCACGAAATGTTTTCCGATGCAAAAGCGTTCAATGCCGATATTTCTGGTTGGAATGTTTCGAATGTAACGGACATGCAAAAGATGTTCAAAAGAGCCTCAGTGTTCAATCAAGATTTACCCAACTGGGATGTTTCGAACGTCACCAATATGAATGAAATGTTCTCTGGAGCCGATGCTTTTAATGGCACTATTTCCAATTGGGCGGTCTCCGGTGTATCAGATATGTCAAGTATGTTCTATGCTGCAAGGTCATTTAATCCTGATGTCCTTCTTTGGGATGTTTCTAATGTCATTGATATGGGTGGCATGTTCAGTTCAACATCAATGTTCAATGCCGATATTTCAAGATGGGATGTCCGAAAGGTTACTAACATGTCGGGAATGTTCAGCCGTTCAACTTCATTCAATCAAGACATCTCTGAGTGGGGGGTTTTCAATGTCGTCGATATGAGCGATATGTTCCTTCTCGCAAATTCATTCAATACTGATATTTCAAGATGGAACACGGTTAGTGTAACTTCGATGAGCAATATGTTTTTTGGAGCAAGAGCCTTTAACGGCAATATTGCTCAATGGAATGTTTCAAACGTCACTACAATGCGTGGTATGTTCAGAAACGCAGAGACATTCAACCAAGATATTTCTAATTGGAATGTTGGTAATGTAACCGATGTTGAAAATATGTTTCGTGATGCTACGGCATTCGATCAAGACCTGTCCAATTGGGATCTGGGCAGTGTAACCAATTGTGAAAATTTTGCATCAGGCTCGGCGTTACAATTTTCAAACTTCCCTGATTTTGAAGACTGTGACGATTGATTACAAATCTATCAAGTTGTTTCAACGATTTACCATTTCATTTTCAAATCATTACACTATGTATTCTAAATTCAACAAGTTCAATATTGTTTTTGCACTACTCTTTTTTATTTCCTGTTCCAATGACGATAGTGTAGTACCCGAACCCATGCAAGAAGAACCTGAAACTCCGTTAGACACCACACCTGTGCTTAGTATTGCCAATCTAACGGAGTCGGTCATAGAAAATCCTGAAGATGAAAGTATATTGACTCAATTTGAGGTTACCCAAGAAAATCTTGACCAGCCCTTATCTTTTGAATTGCTTAATGTTTCCCGTGAAGATGCGCTAACCATCAATAACCAAGGTGAGCTAGTGGTTGAAGATGTCTCGGCTTTTGATTTTGAACGCCGTGAAGTCATCACGGGTGAGGTGCGGGTGACCTCGGGCCAACTCTTTCAAAATGCTAGTTTTACCTTGAATATTTTAGATGTACAAGAAGATGCTGTGCCTTTTATCACACGGTGGAATGTTGAAGGTGGTAGTCGTATCATAAGGTTGCCATTATATCAAGGCAGTGAAGAAGACCCTACGGAATACAATTTTATTGTGGAGTGGGGCGATAACACAGAGCCAGCGTTGGTCACCTCATTTGACGACCCAGATGCTGAACATGTTTTTGGTTCTGAAGGTATCAAGACTGTTACCATAACGGGTACTTTAAAAGGTTTCAGCTTTGGAAAAAGAAGTTCGTCAATTAATAAATTCATTGATGTAGTGCAATGGGGTGATGTACAATTGGGTAATGCGGGCGAACACTTTGCTGCCTGCAGAAATCTGGAACGCTTCTCTGCCCAGGACACCCCTATTCTAAAAGAAGTCACTAACATGAAAGAAATGTTTTCTGGTGCAAATTCATTTAACGGAGACCTAGCGGATTGGGATGTTTCCGATGTTACTGATATGGCATATATGTTTGAAGATGCTGATACTTTTAATGGTAATATCTCCGGATGGGATGTTTCTAAGGTTACCAACATGGCGGGTATGTTTTTTGTAGCCCAAGCTTTTAACCAAGACCTTCATGATTGGGACGTTTCTAAGGTTACGACAATGGAGCAGATGTTTGATGGGGCAACCTCTTTTAACGGTGATATTTCTGGTTGGGATGTCTCTCAGGTAACTTCAATGGAAGATATGTTCTTGGAAGCCACTTCTTTTAATGGTGATATTTCTAATTGGAATGTGTTTAGTGTTACGAATATGGTTGGAATGTTCAATGGAGCTACTTCTTTTAATCAGGATTTAAGCAATTGGGATGTCTCCAATACCACTACTATGCAAGGTATGTTTTTCGACGCAACCTCTTTTAATGGTGATATAACAACTTGGGATGTTTCTAAGGTAACTACGATGCTCGGAATGTTTGGCCGTGCAATATCCTTTAATCAAGATCTTTCTAATTGGAACACAACTAGTGTAACCAATATGGGTCGAATGTTTAGAGGTGCTGAATCATTCAATGGTGATATTTCCAATTGGGATGTAAGTAACGTGACCTCAATGGAGGTAATGTTTGAAAATGCCAGAGCATTTAATGCCGACCTTTCCAATTGGGACGTTTCAAGCGTGACCGAGATGAACCAAATGTTTTATCGGGCTGTTGATTTTAACGGTGATATTTCCAACTGGGATGTTTCTTCTGTAACCAATATGAGCGAAATGTTTTTTACGGCCAACTCCTTTAACCAAGATATTTCCAATTGGGACGTTTCCAATGTGAGCAATATGTCGGGCATGTTCAATACGGCTACAAGCTTTAATAGTGATGTCTCAAGATGGAATGTATCGTCAGTAACTGACATGGGTAATATGTTTGCATCTGCAAGTTCTTTTTCTGGCGATCTCTCGCAGTGGAATGTTTCCAACGTGACGAATATGGATTCCATGTTTTCGGGTGCTAGTTCGTTTAGTGGAGACCTCTCCCAATGGAATGTTTCATCGGTCTTCAATATGAACGGTATGTTTGCCCAAGCCCCTTTCTTTAATTCCAGCATTGGCAACTGGGATGTTTCTAGAGTGGTCGATATGCGGGGGATGTTCAACCGGGCTAGTAGGTTTAATCAAGATATTTCCGGTTGGGATGTTTCACGCGTACGCGATATGTTAGGAATGTTTTTTGAAAGTACCCTCTTTGACCAAGACCTTTCCAACTGGAATACGGATAATGTCGTGGAATGCGCCAGTTTTGGTTTACGGTCAGGTCTGCAACCGCAGCATTTCCCCACTCGGGGCAATTGTTTTAATTAATTCTCTAGACTCAAAGCTATTGCTTCTTATTCGTACCAACACTTCAGAGGTTGCGACAGGTATTACTTAATAATGAAACACCAATCTTACTTACGATAGCTATACCATAAACGAAAATTTTAAAAGCAAGGCTTACCTAAACCAAAAAAATATGTTTAATAAAGTACTTCTAAGCATTGTCATTGCAATCATCGGTATGGGTAGTGCCTACGCTCAACCTTTTGTTACTGTTTGGAACACCGAAAATGTAGAAGCGGGTTCATCTGCAGATAATCAAATTACGATTCCTACGAACCCAGCTTTTACAACTTATAACTATGATGTTGATTGGGGCGACGGTACAACTGATAATGGGGTCAATGGCAATATTACGCATACCTATGCTACTCCCGGCATTTATACGGTTAGTATTAGCGGCAACTTTCCTGCAATTTATTTTAATGGTACCAATGCAAGCGATAGGCTAAAGATTATAGAAATCTTACAATGGGGTGATATCGAATGGCGTACTATGGAGCGCGCCTTTCTGGCCTGTGTAAACCTGAATTTTGGTTTAATAGACTCCCCAAACTTATCTCAAGTTACTAGCTTAAAATCAATGTTTCAAAGATGTAACATGCTAAATGCACCTTTGAACTTATGGAATACATCGACAGTTACGGATATGTCTTTGATGTTCATGAGAACGATCAGATTTAATCAACCGCTAAATGATTGGGATGTTTCCGCGGTGACTGATATGTCTGAAATGTTTCATGGTTCGGCGAATTTCAATCAAGATATTAATGATTGGGATGTTTCGTCTCTGGTCAACATGTTCAGAATGTTTAGTGTTACCAATGCATACAATCAACCCATGAATAATTGGGACGTTTCAGCTGTTACCGATATGAGCTTTATGTTCGCTGGTGCAACAATCTTTAACCAACCTATAAATGCATGGAACGTGTCTTCAGTAAACAACATGTCAAGAATGTTCGGTGGTGCTCAAGCTTTTGATCAACCCCTTAATGACTGGAACGTTACTTCAGTGACGAATATGTCTGGAATGTTCTTTGACGCAATCAGTTTTAACCAACCACTAATTAATTGGGATGTTTCGTCTGTTGTTGATATGTCAAGTATGTTCAGGTTTGCAGAAAATTTTAATGGCGCTTTAAATACTTGGGATGTTTCTTCTGTTTCTGATATGTCTTTTATGTTTTCTGATGCGGATAGTTTTGATCAACCATTGAATACTTGGAATGTCGCAGCTGTAACCAATATGGCAGAAATGTTCAATGGTGCCAGAAATTTTAATCAAGTATTGAATGCTTGGGATGTTTCCTCTGTTACCGATATGACTTTTATGTTCGCAAACACTAGAAATTTCAACCAACAATTGAATAGTTGGGATGTTTCTTCTGTAACTGATATCTCCAGTATGTTCAGCAGGGCTGAAAACTTTAATCAACCATTAAATGACTGGGATGTGTCCTCTGTTACCAATATATCTTCTTTGTTTTCTCGAGCCTCTAATTTTAATCAGCCGCTTAACTCGTGGAAAGTTTCTTCAGTAATCAATATGTCAAGCGCTTTCTCACAGGCTACAAGTTTCAATCAACCCTTGAATAATTGGGATGTTTCTGCTGTTATGGATATCTCCGGTATGTTCAGCAGGGCTGAAAACTTTGACCAACCATTAAATGACTGGGATGTTTCTTCTGTAACTAATATTTCGTTCTTGTTTTTCGGTGCGAATAATTTTAATCAGTCCCTTGATTCATGGAACGTTTCTTCGGTGGTCAATATGTCGGGTGCTTTTTCACAGGCAACAAGTTTCAATCAACCTTTGAATAACTGGGATGTTACCTTAGTGAATGACATGACATTTATGCTTTCGAATACGGCAATTACCATTGAAAATTACGATACAACTTTAATTGGTTGGTCAGCACAAAACCTAAGTTCAAATGTTGAACTAGGAGCCTTTGGCCTATCTTATTGCTTATCAACAGTACAGCGGCAATCTATGGTAGATAATTTTGGGTGGGTCATAACTGGTGATACACTCGCATGCCCCCAAACATTATGCACAACCCTGATAAACCCGTTGGATGGTGATACCGATGTTGTAACGAATACAACCTTATCATGGGAAGCAGCACAATTTGCCGCGGGCTACCGAATTACGATAACGACCACGAGCGGTACGAACGAGGTGACCGACCTCGACCTCGGCGATAACACCCTGTACAGTCCGGGTGAAGACTTTACCATCGGCGATGTGGTAACGGTAACGATAGTGCCCTACAACGCTTTGGGCGATGCAGTGGGCTGCACTACGGAATCGTTCACCATAGAAGGTACCGTTCCCGAATGTACCGAGTTGACGGCACCCATTGATGGGGCCGTTGATGTTGTGGCCAATACCGATATCGTCTGGAATCGTCTCGACGGCGCCGATGGCTACCGTATCACGATAACGACCACGAGCGGTACGAACGAGGTGATCGACCTCGACCTCGGTGACAACATCGTGTACAGTCCGGGTGAAGACTTTACCATCGGCGATGTGGTAACGGTAACGATAGTGCCCTACAATGCTTTGGGCGATGCAGTGGGCTGCCCTACGGAATCGTTCACTATAGAGGGTGCCGTTCCCAAATGTACCGAGTTGACGGGACCCATTGATGGGGCCGTTGATGTTGTGGCCAATACCGATATCGTCTGGAATCGTATCGACGGTTCGGATGGCTACCGCATCACGATAACGACTACGAGCGGCACGAATGACGTGACCGACCTCGACCTTGGAGACAACATCGTGTACAGTCCGGGTGAAGATTTTACCATTGGCGATGTGGTCATGGTAACGATAGTGCCCTACAATGCTTTGGGCGATGCAGTGGGCTGCCCTACGGAATCGTTCACTATAGAGGGTGCCGTTCCCGAATGCACCAGCTTGATTTCACCATTAAACTTTGCTATTGATATACCGGTTAATACCAATCTTTCATGGGATGTTTCGGAAGGTGCTCAGGGTTACTTTCTCAAAGTGGGTACTTCATCTGATGGTAGTGATCTATTCGAAGGAGATGTGGGTAATGCCACGTTTTTTGGATTTAACGAAGATCTTCCACCAAATACTGAGATTTTTGTCTTTATCCAACCCTATAATAGTGCGGGCGTTGCTTTCTCATGTGAGGAGGAACAATTTATAACCGAATTGCCTTTAGATCAACTTTCACTTTGTACCACTATTTTGACTCCCGAAGCGGGAGCCATTGATATACCTGTTGATACTAGTATAAGTTGGAGTACCGTAACCGATGTATCCGGTTATTTGCTACACCTTGGAACCACGGAAGGAGGTAGCGAGATTCTGAGTATAGATGTAGGACCCAACACCTCATTTAATCTTCAAGAAGACCTTCCTTTTGGACAGGAAATTTTTGTTATGATTGTTCCCTATACAAATTCATCATCATCGGAAGCATGCGAATCACAGTCTTTTATAACCGTTGCTGAAAATGAGCAAATTGAATCCCTCTTTGGTTTCTCACCTGACAACGACGGAAATAATGATGTTTGGATTATAAATGGTATTGAGGAATACCCTGATAACACCGTGATGATTTTTAACCGTTGGGGCGATAAGGTCTTCACAATAAGTGGTTACGATAATAATTCTAATGTTTTTCGTGGAGAAGCGAATAGATTGTTGGGAATGGGTGCCGGTCAACTGCCCGAAGGAACTTACTTTTTTATGATAAACATCCCTACGGAACATCGTCTAAAAACAACCCAAGGCTACTTGGTATTAAAAAGATAAATCCATGAAAAAGAAATACATTTCATATCTGATTTTGGAATTGTGTTTTTGTGGGATGGTGATTGCCCAGCAGACGCCTTCTTTTACAGAATATAATTACAATCCGTTTATGATCAATTCAGCCTTTGCAGGTATTTTCAAAAATTCAGAGACAACGTTGAGTAATATTGGTTTTGGAAATCAAGATTTTGAAGGTTCACCCCGGAGCTTTGCCTTTACATTCAACAGCCCAATGAGGAATGAAAAAATGGGAATGGGTTTCGGGATTGTGAGTGATGAAATCGGGGTGACTTCTTCAACACAAATATTTGGAGCATATTCCTATAAAATAATTCTTAATGATAATGCTTACCCATATTGGAAAGTCTTTGATCGTTCCTTTATTTCATTTGGTTTAAATGCGGGTGCGCTACTTTATAGCCAAGACCTCTTAAGTCTGGGGCTTCAGGATGATCCCAATTTTATGGAGAATGTGAATGCGACTTTACCGGCGGTTGGAGCAGGTGTTCTTTTTGGTTATCGTAATTTTTTTGCTGGGATAAGTGCACCTAATTTACTCGGCGACACTTTTGCTAATCAAGACAACTTGGTTTTATCACAACCTTTTTATGGTTATACTGGCTATCATTTTGTCTTAGATCGATATGACCCAAAATTCATATTAAAACCAAGTTTACTTTTTAAATATGAAAATGGCGCACCTTTTCAAATAGATACTAATTTAGCATTAAGTTTTAAGAATATCATAGAGCTTGGAGCTGGATTTAGAACAAGTGATACAATCAATGCATTCTTAGGTTGTTATGTCTTTAAAAATTTCAGGTTAATTTACAGTTACTCGCAAGGCAGTGGTGACTCACCATTAAGAAATACCCATGGTATTATCCTAAGTTATAGAGCAGGTAAGGGGTATTCAATTGATTGAAAATTAGATTTTATTTTAATTATCCTGTCCCAAATCCTTACACATAACTTAGTGCAGGATCCTGTTTCGATGGCATCGTGAATCAGGAAGATGAACGAAATATGTCGCGAAATAGGGCACTCCTATCTTATGTCAAATCATATCAAATTTTAAGATTTATGATAAAAAATTTCAATGATTACTGGGCTTCCCGAGGTTTTTATGATAAAAATTGAATTTAAGTCTGGAATGGTATCTTTTAATCAGTTGATTAAAAGACGATTAAAAACATAACATGGCGTCAGCCTGTTATCCTCTTGCTCTTCCAGACCTATTGCGAAGCAATAAAACAAAATAGCACAAAGGCTATTGTTGAAAAAGTAGGTTGTTGCGCACTTTGGATTTTCTTCTTTACGCTTTTCTACCGGAACGCTAAAGAAACTCCTTAGGAACCATTCGCAAAAGTTAAGGGTAAGATTTGGGGATTTTTATCTATTTGAAAGTCTGTTTCGGAGCAATTGCATATCATGGCTTACTTTATGGTCGAGTACCCTTGCATAAATTTGTGTAGTTGCGAGTTTGGTATGCCCCAATAATTTTGAAACGGTTTCGATAGGAACTCCGTTGGACAAGGTAACTGTTGTAGCAAAAGTATGTCGAGCCATATGAAATGTCAGGTTTTTTCTTATTCCCACAGCATCAGCAATTTCTTTCAGGTATAAATTCAACTTTTCATTGGTAATCACCGGCAGCAATGATTCTGAAACAATTGTGATAGGATGGTCGTGATACTTCTTAATAATATTTTCCGCATTTTCAAGAAGTGGAATCTTGATTGGAGTTTTCGTCTTTTGTCTTTGTGAGATTATCCATTTGCTCCCATCAATTTCTATTGAAATATTATTTGCCGTCAACTTTATGATATCCGCATAACTTATACCCGTGTAACAGCTAAAAACGAATAAATCGCGGACACGGTCCAATCGTTCAATGGGAAATTTATAAGTTTCCAAATTGGAGAGTTCATGGTCAGAAAGAAATTCGCATTGCCTTTGCTCGAAACTAGGTTTCCAGCGAATGAAAGGATCTTTATCCAGCCATTCCATATGATAGGCAAGGGTAACGATTTTCCGAAGTCTTTGAAGATGTTTCATAACGGTGTTATGGCTCATAGCTTTGTGATGGCCTTTTGGGTAGTATTGTATCAGAAAAATTTCAAAGTCTGTAATGAACTTATAGTTCAGTTGTTTTAGAAAAATATCCGTTGTTTTCAGTTTTTGATTCAAAAATCGGTTGATATATTTTTCTGTTATTCCAAAGTTTCGAATCGTTCCAACTGCAAGTGTTTGTTCAATTTTTTTGTTGTGATAGGCTAAAATCTCTGAAAGTGTTTTTGAGTTATCGTCTTCTCCGTAGTAAAGCGATTTAATTAATTGAGCAGTTATCAGTTCATCTTTGAATCTTAAATCATGATAAATCTGTATCAGTCTTGCTTGTACGCTGTCGATTTGATGATTTACTTGTTTTGCGAAAGAAGATCTACCGATGACTCTTTTGCTTATTACATCCCAAAGTTCAATAGGGATCTTCCTCTTCAGGCTTAAGTTCACTCGTTTAGAATTCACTGTAATACGAGCAAACAAGTCTGCTTTTCCATAGGATGCTCTTGAAGCGTTTATCCAAAATAGGATTGTGAATGTGTGTGAAGATTTCATAGTTGTCATCTTTACGGTTAAACATTAAGATGAAAGTCAAATCAACTACGGTTTGCGTTTTTGGCCAATCGTCAACAGTGTTGACGATTAAAAAATCTGTTGACCGATTTGTTGACGTTTGGAATCATATCAATCCAAATCGTATTATCGTCCAAAAACAACAAAACCTTGCAAATCATAAGATTTACAAGGTTTTAGTACTCTTTCGAGTTTTGTTTAGTGACCTCGACAGGATTACCTACGGTTTTCCTGACAAAGCTCCGCTTTGAAAATAGTTCAAACAAAAAAACGCTCAAGCGAGCTTGGCGTTTTTTCTTATCGAACTACTTATCCGTGACCTCGACAGGATTACCTACGGTTTTCCTGACAAAGCTCCGCTTTGAAAATAGTTCAAACAAAAAAACGCTCAAGCGGGCTTGGCGTTTTTTCTTATTGAACTACTTATCCGTGACCTCGACAGGATTCAAACCTGTAACCTTCTGAGCCGTAATCAGATGCGCTATTCAGTTGCGCCACGAGGCCATTTTCATGGGGTGCAAATATATTTCTTTTTACATTTACAGCAAAACCTCTAATCCCATTTCAATGCATTTCAATGAATTTGTCCGTGATATCGTAGATTTTCCAAAACCAGGCATCACCTTCAAAGATATTACGCCTTTGCTGCAAGACCCTAAAGCCCTACAGCAGGCGGCAGAGGCGCTGTATGTTTTGGTCAATGAACGGCCTATAGACAAAGTGGTTGGGGTAGATAGTCGTGGGTTTATTTTTGCACCGATACTGGCAATGAAATTAAATGCGGGCTTTGTCCCGGTTCGTAAGGCGGGCAAACTCCCCTTCCGTACAGTTGCTGAACCCTATCAGTTAGAGTACGGGCAAGATATTCTGGAAATACATACGGATGCCATTTTAAAAGGGGAAAAAGTTTTGGTTCATGATGATGTGCTGGCCACAGGTGGCACCTGTAAAGCTGTCTGTAAACTTGTGGAACAATTAGGGGGCGAGGTGGTACAATGTAATTTTTTGGTGAACCTCACTTTCCTTAAAGGCGCTGCCCAATTGCCCAACTATACCATCACTTCCTTATTGTCTTATTGACCCAAGGCCCGGGTGGTCACAAAATAACGCCATCCGATAAGTGCCAATTGAAACTTTGAGGCTTTGGCTAAATCCAGCCTTTTCCGTGTAAATGAGGGAAGCACCAACTTGTTGATTTTCGCCAAGACTTTGAAGACATGCTGCATGGTGGATTTTTTGGCAAAATACAAAAATTAAAGCTGGGTCATAGACCCAGCTTTAAGGGTATTATTTTTCTTTGTTTTCTGTCATTTTTTTTAGCCAATTCTTAGCCAATCAAAGACTGTAAAAGGTTATCGTTGCCGATAACATTTCCAACACCTTCCTTGTAAATTGCCAGCAATTTTACACTTTTTAAGTCACCGGCAACCCCCACAGCGGTTTTATATTCCCATTCCGCCCTTTCTTAATAGGATAAGCTCTGCAATTACAAATTTGGCATTTTTGATTGGCCTCCACATCTGCTGCTCCTTTTTTACTCCGGGCATTAAACTGCTGCACCTTAAACTGCCTCTTTTCCTTGATAAAACTAAATTCCACCACTTTTGCCTCGGTTTCCGTGGCTATGGTCTTTTGTATTTGTTCTTTTTCCAAACGAGCGCGCTTAGTAGCATTTCTGCCTCCTTATCCGGAAACACGTATGTTATCGGAAGTTCAAACGGAATCGGTATCAGACGTCCTTACATTTTGGTAGGGATGCCCTGCTGGAAAATGGCCTTTTGACCTCCCCAAGGATATTGCAGCACATAGGCGGTACATGGCTTTGCGAAAAAAACATGCCGGGAAGAATACTTGAGATGATGCCCACGGCAATAATCTGACTTCTTTTTCTTGTATTGACTCTTAGATATGGTTGGCACGCTTAAAGAGTGTTTCTATCACCAGGGCGGTTATTCCGGTAATAATAGTCCGTAGTCCTAAACGTGTTATCATAGTAGTATGGTTTTAAAGTGATGACATAAGGACTGTTAGGACACTTAAAAGAAGCGTGACCATAAACTTTGCTAAAGCAATCATATTACGTTGAATTTAAAGGTTGATACATATGGTTTTCCACCTGGTTCTTTTTCAATATAAAATGATAACCATCCGGTTTACAAATATTTGGGTAGATATATACACAATTGAATACAGTATTGTAATCAAATAAACAGATTTGCCTTTAATTTTGATGTGACTTTCTTAATAAAAGTAACAATATGAAGTAGTTAATAGTTTTTAACACAAAAAAATGATAGAAATGAAGAGGTATTTTAAGACAGTTTTTAAAATCCAAGGTAGGTTTTGTTTTTTAAAATTTGATTTGATGGACTTTCGTTTTTTTTGCAAAAAAAATCCGGCCGCAATTGCGGCCGGAAATTCCAAGTCCAAAGACTTATTTTTGACTAATCCTCTTCTTTGGTACTAATTTCTACTACTCCATTTTCACCCTTGATTCCATATTTTTTTACGGCCTTCTTTCCCTTAAGGACATAGACACTCTTTATGGAATTGGGTGATAGGTTTTTCATCTGCTTTTTGGTCGCCTCTACACCATCTATGATATAAAGCGGTTCCTTGCCGTAGTCTTTTTGGAGAATGACGATAGAACCCTCATCATCCTCATCACTTTCATCATCGTCGTCATCGTCAATAACCAGATGTACGATGGTTTCATCCCCACTTTCTTCCATTTTCAAAACATCGGTTCTGGTAAGGATGTATTTTTTTGTTGCGTTAACGGTATCGTTTTCCAATAATCTAAGTGCTCTGGAAGAACCTGTACTATCCGCAACTTTTACCTGGGTAACAATAGTATTGTTATCCTTATCACTAATTTTCACAACCTTTACAAAAGCCTGCTCCAATTCCCCTAAATTGGCAAGGGAATCTAAAGAAACCTCGTTGCCATCAATGAAGATGATATCCGTGTCACCATTCTTGGAAATGTCCAGCGTTTTATAAGATGCTCCCCGCTTGATACGAATATCATCATGTTCACCAATTTGGTCCAATCCGCTCCATACCGCATGGTTTAAGGTGCTTTTTTTCTGCCAGGCACCCACGGTAATCTGTGCCGGGCTATCAGGGTTAAATTGCACCATGACCACAAAAGGCTCAATACCGTCAGTTCTTCTTTGTTGGTAATTTCCGGTATCAGCTGCCCCATTGTCATAACTCACCTTGATGGCAGTAATTTCTCCCTTGGCATTTTGTTTGATGTTCTTAAACTTTACACTAACGCCGCGTTTGGCAAGAAAATCACTATTATCCTTCAGGGTCTCTACTGAGGATGTTTTGTCAATCTCCAAAGTGACTTTGGTAATTTGGGTGTCCGCTGCAATGGGGGGTTGGGCGATCACAGCAGGTTTTTTGCCAAAACTGTTTGGTACAGTGCTCCCGTCATCCGTTTGGGCCATGGGAACTGCCACCAAGCCTTTTGTGCTTTCTTGCTCTATGGCAAGTTTTGGGAATTGGTCTAGTTGCTGGCGTTTGATGGGCTGCTTGGCAACAAGCAGTTCTTTGGTATTAAAACTGAATAGAAAAAGGGTGAGAAGGGGCAAAATGGTCAATACCTTTACAAACTTTACCCGTTTTGATTGATTTTGATTTAACATGACGATTCGTTTTTTGATTAATGAATTAAAAAATGGGGTGACGATGCCTATTTTTTGATGCCCAATAAGTTGCTTTAACATCAAGTATTGGTATTCTTTTTTGTCTTCATCTTTTGTACAGGTCTTGGCATCCGCGAGGTATTCCAAGTTTTGTGCAACCATGGTTTTGTACCACCAAACGGCAGGATTGAACCATAGTAGCATACACCCTATCTCCGTGATCAAGGTGTCCAAGGAATGCCATCCTTTGGCGTGCGCTTTTTCATGGTTGATAATGGTTTGCAGTTCCTTGGCGGTAAACTGGAACGGATAGTAAAAAATATGCTTAAAAAATGAAAATGGGGAAATATTGGAATGGGTCCGCACGTGGTAAAATGTCCCCTCTTTAAAGACAGTGCCTCCTTTTTTTATTTGGTAAATGGCAATTAGCTGCAAAACAAGCCTAATGCCCAAAAAAATAACCCCAACCAAATACACCACAAATAATACCGGTAACCAAGGAAATGGTTCTTCTGCGGCAACCTCTGCCATGGGCAGTAAGACAGTTCCCTGGTCCAGACTAAAGGCAGTGGCCTCCACATATACGGTCTTGGTGATGTTTACAAAGGGCATAAAAACGGCCGTAATAATCCCTAGTCCCAAAAATATACGGTTGCTTTTAAAAAAAGTCTCTTGCCTTAAGAACAGGGTGTAAGTACCAAGGAACAGCAATAAAATTCCGGAAGATTTTGAGAGGTGGATAAAGAATACGTCCATTACTTTTTCTTTTCTATGAGTTCAATTATTTCCTTTAATTCTTCAACGGATATCTTCTCTTCCTTGGCAAAGAAGGAGACCAAACTCTTATAGGAATTATCATAATAGTCCGTTATGGTGGCATTAATAAACAATTTGCGGTATGCCTCTTTGCTAATAATGGGATAATACCGATGCGTGTTTCCAAAAGCTTCATAGGATACGTACCCTTTTTCCTCTAAATGCCGGATGATAGTGGACAGGGTGTTGTAATGTGGTTTTTTGCCTTCCATCTCCGCCAACACTTCCTTGACAAAAGCTTTTTCCAGCTTCCATAGGATTTTCATTACCTCCTCTTCCTTGTTCGTTAATTTCTGCATGATTGCCATTTTGAGAACAAACATAATATTATTTTTATAGTTAAACAACTAAAAAAATAGTTTATTAACGTAAAATATAGTTTTTAAAGGTCGGGGCAATTGGGATTTAAGAGTTATTCTTGCGCTATATTTGTGCAAAAACAAGGGACTGTGCAAGATATTATTTTTATTGTTTTGGGCTTGGGATTGTTGATTTTAGGGGGGAATTGGCTTTTAAAGGCTGCCGTGGCACTATCCTTAAAATTGGATATTCCCAAAATTGTGATCGGTATGACGGTGGTATCCTTTGCGACCTCCGCACCAGAATTGATCGTGAGCATAAAGGCCGCCTTGGACGGATTTCCAGATTTGGCCCTGGGTAACGTGGTGGGCTCCAATATTGCAAATTTGGGGTTGGTGTTGGCCGTAACCGTCCTCTTGGGGAGTATTGATGTGAGAAAAAGCTTTTACACCACGGACTGGCCCGTTATGATGGCGGCATCTCTTTTGTTTGTTGGGTTTGTGTATTTTGATGGGCAATTGCAACAGTACGAAGGTATCATTATGGTAGTGCTCTTGTTCGCATTCTTGGTGTATCTGTTACGATTCCAAAAAACTGCCGTAGTGGATGACATGCCAGATGATGATGTTCCCCTGCCCTTGTACAAGACGGTGCTTTTCCTAGGTTTGGGCGGTTTGGGCCTATGGGGTGGATCGGAGCTGCTCATAGACGGAGCGGTTGGTTTGGCATCGGCCTTTGGCGTTAGCGATAGGGTCATTGGGGTTACCGTAGTTTCCATTGGCACCAGTATCCCGGAATTGGCTGCCTCCATCATTGCCATCATTAAAAAGGAAAAGGCCATTTCATTGGGCAACCTCATTGGTTCAAACATCTTTAATCTATTGGCCGTCCTCGGAATTACCGCGATCATTACCCCAATCAACGTTGTGGACCAAGGTTTACTGACCAATGATATTTGGTGGATGCTTGGCATCTCCGTATTAATCTTACCGCTGGTATTCATTCCCAAGGGACTTCGGTTGGGCTGGCGGGATGGCCTAGTATTACTAGGGACTTACCTAGCTTTTGTGTACTTTACAGTTAGCTAACGACTTAGATGATGGCCTATTTCTTGCGTACGGTATTAATGTTGCTATGGTTAGCCCTACCATTAACCCTAAGTGCTCAAGAAGACCTTGATTTTATACAAGGGATATTGCTGGATGCCAACACCAAAGAGGCTGTAGTTTTTGCTACCATACGGGTGCAGGGCTTGGCACTTGGCGTAATTTCAAACAATGATGGTAGCTTTCAGCTGCCCACGGAATTTCAGCAAAAGGGTGATACGTTGATCATATCCAGTATGGGCTATGAAACACTTAAAATTGACTTTGCAAGCTTAAAAAAGAATCTTGTCAAAGAATTATTGGTAAAACCATCGGTTTTTGAACTGTCAGAAACCATAGTGACCGCCAACAGAAAGCGTAGACCCAACAACAAGGTGGGCAAGGAACTTTCTGCCCTGGAAATTATAGACAAGGCCATTGCCAATATTCCCCTAAACTACCCCCAGAAACCTTTTGGGCTCATTGGGTACTACCGCGATTATCAATTTAAGGAAAACACATACAGCAACCTTAACGAGGCCTTGGTCAGCGTAAGGGATAGGGGCTTTGCGGTGGATGATTATAAGAGCATACAATTTGGTCTGTTTGATTACCGGACCAATAGGGATTTTAACATAGACTCCTTTGCCGACAAGCCCTATGATTACTCCAAAAAAGACAAGTATATCCCAGATGCCACGGTCGGGGAAGTTTATGCGCCAAATGAACTGGTCCTTCTTTTTATCCATGATGCCATTAGAAACCACAACATCAATTCTTATTCTTACGTCCACAAATTTGTGACGGATTTTGTTAAAGAGCATACCTTAACCAGGACTAAAAATACCTCCTATGGGGACAAAGGCGTGTACAGCATCGCTATTCGCAAAAAAGTAGCTCCTTTTCAAGTAATGGGTACCATTTATGTGGACAAAATCACTTTCGCCATAAGAAAGTTGGTGTATTCCGTGTACAAACAACCGCTTAAAGCAGGGCAAACGTTAGCTAATCGCAAAGCTAAAAAAGAGCTGATCTATGAAATCTTAGTGGAATATCAAGATTACAAAGACCAGATGTACCTTAATTATATTTCTTTCCATAACAACTTTAAATTGGTAAGGCCCCCGGAGTTTTACATCAAAGATGCGGAGTTGAACCGTTTGTCCAAACGACTGCTGGTCACCTTAAACAGGCCTGCGGCAAATTGGTTGACCTTAAAGCCCAGTGATTTTAAAGTTTTTTATCAAAATACCAGGCTATGGGTAACGAAGGTAGAGCGAATAGGAACTGTAGGCGACACCTACGCCCTTAGTTTTATAAGGAAGGAACGGCCACCACGCAAATTGCTCAGGATTCTTGAATCTGAAATAAAGGACCCACAAAAAGCTTCATTTAAAGTTAGCGTCAACAAAATGATGGATGCCCAAGGTAATTTTTTGGAAGAAAGAAAATCTGAACTACTGGATCAGTTCCGCGAATTTTTTACCCAAAAAGTAATCCCTACACAACCCAGTGGGATTAACGCTAACTTACAGGTAAATAAGACCATTTCATTGGGCAGCAAAGACCAACCAAAACTGATAATGAATCTGGAAGATGATTTTTGGATGAACACCCCCTTAAAAAGCCTACCACAGGAATAACAAGGACGGATTACCGTTTTTTGATGGTACTGTTGTTTGGCTTTATTTTGCTTATATTGGTGTTGTGCTTCATTATAACCAACCAATGACCAATGATAAAATTCTTTAGAAAAATTAGACAAAACCTACTTTCAGAAGGTAAAACTGGAAAGTATTTTAAATATGCGATTGGGGAAATTATACTTGTTGTTATTGGAATTTTAATTGCATTACAAGTAAACGATTGGAACCAAAACCAAAAGAATAGAGAGTTATCAAAACTATATGTTGAAAATTTTATTAAATCGGTAGAATCTGATATTGTTTTTTTGAGTGATAGAATCAAAATAAATGAAAAACAAATTCAAAATATTGCGTCAATTATAAATACTCTTTCAACTCAAAAAAATCTGTCAGAAAGTGAATTAACATCATTTTTTGAACAAAATTATTCCCTTGGTTTTGAATCCTACTTTATTCCAGAGTTAAGTACTTTTAGACAATTTGAGTCCAATAATGCAGGCGTTTTAATCGAAAACAAGAAGTTGGCAGATAAGCTATATGAATATTATTTATTAAACGAAAGAAATGAAAAAAATGGGGAGATAAGCACACAACTATATCAACATAACTATGTGACTAAAAATCTAATAAAACACTTGACAACAGGAGATTTTTTAGAAACGAAGATAGGCTCTTCCTTAAACCGTCCGAAGTTAGATTTAGAAACTTTGCGCCAGGATTACGATTACATAGGTACCTTATTGATGAAAAACCAAATGACAGAAAGTCAAAATGAAAGATATCAAGGAATCAAAGAGAAAGCCGAAAACCTTTTGCAATTATTAGAATCTGAATAATAAAATAACGATAGCACAACAATGGCTATAAGTAATTGCTTGTTCTCGCCTACCTCTGAATCCCAAAGCTTCGGGACTCGCGGATTTCCAGTTTGGTGTGTACTTGTAAAGTTTAGTGCTAAACCACGCAACTACTCATACGAGCCGAGACCGTTAAGCAACCAAAAAAGATTTTCTTGGCAAATTCAATAACCTAACGCAACAAATCCAATTTTTAGATTTGTTGTATGAAGCCAAAAAAGCACAAACGATTATCACAAAAAGAACGTGTCTTAATCCAGACACTTTTGAAAGAGAACCAGAACAAATATTTTACGACAAAAAAGCTCTGGCTTGCAGACCAAACAAAAACCAAAAGTATGCTTTCCCGCCCTACTTGCCATATCCGTGAAAGTAACGTAAACCTTGTTATGAAAATTCCGTTTATTTTTCTGGTCCTTCTTTTCTTTGCAAGTCTTGGGGTTTGTGCACAGGAAGATTTTTTTAAGGGCATTGTACTGGATGCCAAGAGCAGAACCCCGGTAGCGTTTGCCACCATCCGTATTCAGGGTAAGGCTGTTGGGGTCATCTCCAATGAGGATGGAAGTTTTAGAATACCAACTTGGTTCAAAGCGTCTGGGGATAACATTGAAATTTCATCCATGGGGTATGAAAAACAGCAAACGGCACTATCAACCTTCAAACTTGGACAAACCAATGTGGTCTTATTGGCCCCTGCTCTTTTTGAATTGGAAGAGGCGGTGGTGACGGCAAAACTCAAAACATTATCCGCCGAGGAAATTGTCCAATACGCCATAAATAATTTGTATAACAATTACCCAGATGAGACCTATGCTTACTTGGGCTATTACCGGGATTATCAACGCAAGAATGATACCTATATAAATTTGAACGAGGCTATAATTTCCGTTCTTGACCATGGATTTAAGAGCATAGACACCGTCATGACCAATTTCCTTATCCATGAATACAAGGAAAACAAGCAATTTAAAATAGATTCCCTCGCTAGACAGCCCTATGACTATACAGATTTTACCAAAATAGTGCCAGGCGCGCTCTTACAGAGCAGGGGTGGTAATGAATTGATGTTGCTAAGGGTTCATGACCCCATTAGAAATAACAGGATCAAAACTTTTTCCTACGTGTATAATCTCAGGGAGGATTTTATAAAAAATCATACGTTCACTTTATCTGGTACCACATACTACGATAATAAAAAGGTATATAAGATAAAGTTCCGGGCAGATTTTGAACCCTATTTGGCAAATGGTATCATCTATATTGCTAAGGAGGACTTTGCCATCAGAAAATTCTTTTATGAAGTCAACGAAGTTTATGAAATAGAAACCGTTTTAGGGAAAAAAACGTCTTACACCAGCACACGTACCAAAAACATTGTAGAAGACAAAGGGGTGTTATTTCGGATTTTAATTGAATATAAGGAACTGGGAGACAAGCTATTCCTAAACTATATCTCTTTTAAAAACAAGTTTCGAGTGGCACGCCCGCCCTTGTTCAGCATAACGTCTTTAGAAGTGGATTCCAAAAATAAAAACCTACGGTTTACCCTAAATAAACCACTATCTGAAGTAAAAAACCTAAAACTCCGCAACATTGAGGTACGCTATGATGGGCAAGAGGTGCCGCTTAAGGGTCTTACCTTGGTAGGGCCAGACTCATTTACCGTTACACCGAATTCGAAGCAAAAAAAGGATATCCCACAACAAAAAAAGTTGTTTTCCACCTTTATAGACCCAAATAAGCAAAAACTTAAGGTGGTGGTCAAAAAAATAAAAGATAAAGAGGGGAATTTATTACAGGAGCCGCGCTTGGAAGAATTATATCAGTTTAGGGAATTTTTTGTGCAATCCCCAATGGAACCCAACAACTTTAAAGGGCACAACACCTATTTTATGCAAAAGGAACTTCCTTTGTTTTCTGCCAGTCAACCTGTTCTTCAGTTACCTGAGAGCAAAACCTATTGGATGAACACGCCCTTGCAAAGTATAGACGTTGCCCCTAATTTTTAAAAGGCCCTGTTATGGCCTAGAAAATATAGGAAGGAAGGGATAATTAGGTACACGTTTTAGCCTTATCAAAAAATAAGATAATAAAAAAACCACCCGTTGGTCGCTTAGTGCGACCAAGTAGGTGGTTTTTAAGTTTACAACAATTAATGCTATCCTAGATATCCGCAGACTTAACGGTTTCTATAATCCTTCCTGCAATTTTGTATGGATCCCCATTGGAAGCCGGCCTTCTATCTTCTAACCAACCTTTCCAACCACTTTCTACCGTAGCGATAGGGATACGGATAGAGGCTCCCCTATCAGAAATACCAAAGCTAAAATCTGTGATTGCAGCCGTTTCATGAAGTCCTGTTAAACGCTGGTCGTTAAATTCACCATACACGGCAATATGTTCCTTAACCACAGGTCTAAAGGCTTCACAGATTTTTTCATATGTGGCTTGGTCACCGCAAGTTCTTAAGGTGGTATTAGAGAAATTGGCGTGCATACCAGAACCGTTCCAGTCCATATCCTTCCCTAACGGCTTAGGATGGTACTCAATGTAGTACCCATATTGTTCGGTTAAACGGTCCAATAAGTACCGTGCTATCCAAATTTCATCACCTGCTTTTTTTGCTCCTTTGGCGAACAACTGAAATTCCCACTGCCCAGAGGCAACCTCTTGGTTAATGCCCTCAAAGTTTAAACCTGCCTCAATACAGAGGTCCGCGTGTTCCTCCACCAAATCCCTTCCGTGGGTGTTTTTACCACCAACAGAGCAGTAGTACATCCCTTGGGGTGCAGGATAGCCACCGATAGGGAAACCTAGGGGCAATTGGGTAGCGGTATCCATGATAAAGTATTCTTGCTCAAAGCCAAACCAAAAATCGTTATCATCATCATCAATGGTAGCCCTCCCGTTAGAAACGTGCGGCGTACCATCCGCATTTAATACTTCTGTCATCACCAACCAACCGTTTTTCCTTGCTGGATCGGGATAAATGGCAACTGGTTTAAGCAAGCAGTCAGAAGAGCCACCTTCTGCTTGGCGTGTGGAACTCCCGTCAAAAGACCACATGGGGCAGTCTTCCAATTTTCCACTAAAATCATTGACGACCTTAGTTTTGCTTCGCATGTTTTGTGTTGGAAAATAGCCATCTAGCCAGATGTACTCTAATTTTGATTTGCTCATAATCGCGGTAATTTTTTACATTTTACTAATTTCCAAAAATAATTTTTTTTATGAATATCCTATATTTTACGGGGTCTAATTAGTCAAAAGTTATTAAAAATTGGACAACCCCTATTTTAAAAGGGGTTTCTTAGGGAAAAATGATTTTATTTAGGGTACTATTACGAAATTGTTAATTTTGCGGGTCACACGAATACACGGATATCATGATGAGATTTGAGGCACTCAGTGCGCTAAAAGTTCAAAAGCCCTTAGTGGTCAAAGAGTTGGAAAAGCGTTCCGAACTCTACGCTAGGAATGTTTTTAACGATGCTAAAATGCTTCAGTTTTTAACTGAGGAATCTTACAATAAGGTACAGGCCGCTATTTTTTCCGGGGGTAAGATAGACCGTAAAATAGCGGATCAAGTGGCCGAAGGGATGAAGGCCTGGGCCATTTCCATGGGAGCAACGCATTATACCCATTGGTTTCAACCGCTTACGGGCGCAACTGCAGAAAAACACGATGCCTTTTTTGATGTTATGGACAACGGGCAAGGTCTGGAACGTTTTGGCGGTAGCCAATTGGTGCAGCAAGAACCTGATGCCTCTAGTTTTCCCAGTGGTGGTATCCGCAACACCTTTGAAGCCCGTGGATATACCGCTTGGGACCCTACCTCACCTGCCTTTGTCTACAAAACCACACTTTGTATTCCCACCATATTTGTGTCCTACACCGGCGAGGCATTGGACAATAAAGCTCCTTTATTGCGGGCCCTACACGCCGTTGACCATGCTGCAACGGCCGTGGCACAATACTTTGACAAGAATGTGCGTAAAGTCAATGCTACCCTAGGTTGGGAGCAGGAGTACTTTTTAGTGGATAAGGCACTGGCCCAATCACGCCCGGATATTTTAATGACGGGCAGGACCTTGGTAGGTAACGCCGCTGCAAAGCAACAACAACTGGACGACCATTACTTTGGTGTTATTCCCAACAAAGTCCTTGCCTTTATGAGCGCTTTGGAAAGACAATGTATGCTTTTGGGAATCCCCGTTAAGACCAGGCATAATGAGGTGGCGCCCAATCAGTTTGAACTGGCCCCTGTTTTTGAAGAGGCCAATCTATCCGTAGACCACAATTTATTATTGATGGATGTGATGAAGGAAATTGCAGATGACCATGGCTTTAAGGTGCTCTTCCATGAGAAGCCGTTTGCGGGAATAAATGGGTCTGGAAAACATAATAATTGGTCCTTGGCCACAGATACTGGCGTTAATTTATTGAGTCCCGGCTCCACGCCCATGAAAAACCTTCAATTTTTGACGTTTTTCATCAATACCATAAAGGCCGTAGATACCTACGAGGAGTTATTGCGCTCCTCCATTGCCTCTGCCAGCAATGACCATAGACTGGGCGGCCACGAAGCCCCACCTGCTATTTTTTCCATCTTTGTGGGCACACAGCTAGGGGAGGTCCTGGATGAGTTGGAGGGCGTTTCCAAAGGAAAACTGTCCCCGCAGGAGAAAACGGAACTCAAGCTCAACGTGGTAGGTAAAATACCGGAAATATTGTTGGACAATACGGACAGGAACAGAACATCTCCCTTTGCCTTTACGGGAAATAAGTTTGAAATGCGCGGCGTAGGGGCCAAGACAAGCTGTTCCAAGCCCATGACCGTGCTCAACACCATTGTGGCGCAGCAGCTCATGGATTTTAAGAAAGAGGTGGATGTGCTCATCGATAAAAAAGGACTTAAAAAAGACGAAGCGGTTTTTAATGTGTTGCGGGAATACATTAAAACCTCCAAGCGTATCCGTTTTGATGGGGATGGGTACAGCAAGAAATGGCAGGATGAGGCTCGTAAACGTAAATTGAGCCACAACAAGAACACGCCCGATGCCTTAAAAATACTGACTTCCATAGAAAGCATCTCATTATTTGGCGCTACTGGGGTGATGAATGAAAAAGAGCTCATCGCACATCAAGAGGTAGAGTTGCACAACTATATTTCCCACCTACAGATTGAGGGAAGCATTCTAAGGGAACTGGCCTATAACCATATTATACCGGCAGCCCTTAGGCACCAAAACCTGCTGTTGGAAAACATCGCCGGCCTAAAGGAGGTCTACGGTGCGGCACATAAAAAGCTGACAGAGCCGCAATTAAATGTTTTAGAGCTGATTTCTGAACATATGGTAGGCCTAAAAAAAACCACGGATAGAATGTTGGAAGCAAAACAAAAGGTAGATGCCAAAGCGGATATCATGCAAAAAGCAGAAGCGTACTGCGAAGTAATTTTACCATTTTTTGACACCATAAGAACGCATGCTGATGCCTTGGAGGAACTGATTGCGGATGACATCTGGCCCCTGGCCAAGTATCGAGAGCTATTGTTTATAAAATAGATTTGGGTTTCACTGTGGCAACTAGGCGTATGGTACTGGGGATTAGTATGTATTAAAAAGCTAGAATGATGCTGAACAAGCCCATCACGGATTTAATTAATGTTCTCCAAGAAGTACATGATTTGTTGAATAAGTGCGATAAAATTCCTTGGGATGCATCAAATCCCAAAAAAGCAAGTGCATCCATACAAAATGCAATTGCACAATTAACCTCCAAGCAGAAGGTGGATAAAAACCATTTGAAGCTATTATTCGCTCCCACTGGATGCCTGCAGGAATGTTCCATGGCAAATCATTGGGAAACAGAATATTTGAACCTTTCAAAAAAGTTTGATAAACTTATGGATGCGATTTCCTGATGCTTTTTGTTGCCATGATTAACCTCCCCTATTCAGAACAGTCTCAAGAACAGATTGATGCAAAGAGAATCCTTGGGCGTTGGACACAGGGAATGCCGATGATGATGTTGAATTTAAAGTTGAATAGAAACCAAAGCATCACAATCAGCGCATAGATTCATACAAACCCAACATCAGCATTAATACACCAACCCCACGATATCAAAGCGGATGTTGCACTAAGATTTTTCCACAGGAATTCCGCCTTAGCCCATTTAGCCTGTAAAACAACATCCTTTACCTAAAACCCTAAATACCCTTTTCCTTTACCAAAGCGCACAGACCTACGGCTAAGCATTCTCATGTCCTCTATAGTTGTTCAACTGGGATACGCCAAAAAAATCACCCTACATCGTATTCCCAAAACTAGAAGTCCTGAAGCCATAAAGCGTCAAGCGCTAATGAGCACGCCCCGCCAAACCTATCACAAAATGATGGGCAGGTAATGACTCTTTACCCATAACCCAAATAAATTATGCCGTAAGTTGGGTCAGATTCCATTATTTTTATCAAAAACTGGAATATGGGTTTGGGATTAAAGGATATTGTTGCTGCGAAACAACGGATAGACCCCTACATTAACAACACACCAATTCTTAGTTCGTCCGTTTTAAATACATGGCTTGGCCATGAGATTTTCTTTAAGTGCGAAAACTTTCAAAAGATTGGGGCCTTTAAGGCCAGGGGCGGTGTAAATACGTTGGCCTGGATACTGGAAAATGGGGAAAGACCCAAGCATATTGTGGCCAACAGTTCTGGCAACCATGCGCAGGCGGTGGCATATGCGGCTCAGCGCTTTGGCATTCCAGCCACCATATTCATGGCCGCATATTCCTCCAAAGTAAAGGTACAGGCTACACAAGCTTATGGGGCCAAGGTGGTGCTGAGCCAAACCAGGGACATAACCGACGCTAAAGTGGCCCAAGCGGCTAAGAAAGATGGCACTTTCTGGATTCCACCGTTTAACCATGACCAGGTCATTTGCGGACAGGGAACGACAGCCCTTGAAGCCTTTTCTGAGCTCCAAAACATAGATGCCGTTTTTACCCCCTGTGGAGGTGGCGGACTTACCTCTGGCACCTTGGTGGCGACCCGAGGCCTATCTCCCAATACCAAAGTTTTTGGGGTAGAGCCCTTAAATGCCAACGATGCAGCGGAATCCCTGCGCAAAGGAAGTATCCAACGCTTAAAATCGGTCCCGGATACCTTGGCCGATGGTGCCATGACCATGGCAGTAGGCAATATCACCTTTGAATATTTAAAACAATTGGATGGTTTTTATGAAATTGAGGAGGAATACTTGGTGTATTGGACACAATGGCTCACCCATGTATTAAAATGCCGGATAGAGCCTACCTGTGCCATGCCCATGGAAGCCATCAGGCGTTGGTTGCGAACACAGAAGACCAAAAAAAGGGTGCTTTTGATCATCTCAGGCGGTAATATGGACCAAGCCACCTCCAAGAAAATTTGGGAATATGATTGCTTGGCAAAGCAACCTACCCTGTCGGATAGTGAATAGGAAGTTTAGGTTATGTGCCGGCATTTATCAGGACTTGGGTCGTAATCCCTGCATCAAAGCTCCCGAATTTTCATATTGCGAAACCATACCTCAAAATACCAATTTTGGAGTGCTATCTGCCCTTTGGTATGCGTACCAAAGTGGGGGTGGTTGGCAAAATTGGAGGTAGACACCCTAGTTTTCCATCGGTCCGAATTAAAATCTTCCGTAGCCGTCAACACACCGTTTAAATAAAACTGCACCGTCCCGTTTTTTTGCTTGATGGTTGAGTTGTTCCATTGACCCGTTGAATGTACCTCCACCCTATTTTCCTGTGGCAGGAAACCGTAAAGGCATCCAGGACGTTTGGTAGCTATGTCATAATCCATATGGTCACTATCCAAAAGCTGGTATTCCGGGCCTGAGTGATAGGTCTGTAAAATTTCTGGACGCTCTTGTACATTAATGAAGATACCACTGTTCCCGCGGCTGGCTATTTTCCATTCAAAGCTAAGCTCATAATCCTCAAAGGCCTCATCTGTTACCAAATCACCGGCAAGCTTGTTTTCATCTTTGGGGTTACAATACAAAAGACCATCCCTTACCTCCCATGCAGATTGTTTGGTAGCATCCCTTTTGTTGTATAAATGCCATCCATTCAAGGATTTTCCATCAAACAATAAGCGCCAGCCGGCCTCTTTTTCATATTCCAATAACTGATTATGTACTTTATTCTTTAGTACGGCCTGTTTTGTGTTCCAAATATCAGGGCTTTTCTCCTTTTTTGGTGCGCAACCAAAATAACATAAAACAAAGAGGATAATAAAAAAATTGGACTTCATCTTCGCAGGCTTGGATATACTTAGGAAAACTTTAGCGCTTTCTTTTTTCAAATGTACGTGCATTCTAAAAACATTGCCAATGGTAAGCAGGAAAATCATGGAGGCTATTGGCGGATGGGGGCCGTTTTGCCTATTTTTACGCAAACTTCAGAATCATGTCGCAACGCAGTAGCGAACGTTATGCCCAAAGAGGGGTTTCTGCATCCAAAGAGGATGTGCACAATGCCATCAAAAACATAGATAAAGGACTCTTTCCAAAAGCGTTCTGTAAAATAGTCCCGGATTACCTTACTGGAAGTGAAGACCACTGCTTGGTCATGCATGCAGATGGGGCCGGTACCAAGTCTTCCTTGGCCTACATGTATTGGAGGGAAACTGGCGACCTATCCGTTTGGAAAGGGATTGCGCAAGACGCCTTGATCATGAACATTGATGACCTCATCTGTGTGGGTGCCGTAAATAACATTATGCTCTCCTCTACCATTGGCCGCAATAAAAATCTGATTCCTGGAGAAGTGATTTCCGCCATCATCAATGGTACGGAAGAACTGATTTCTGATTTAAACGAGCATGGCATCACCATTCACGCCACTGGAGGGGAGACCGCTGACGTGGGTGATTTGGTGCGCACCATTATCGTAGACTCCACCGTAACCGCGCGCATTAAGCGCTGTGACGTCATTGATAACGCCAATATTAGAACGGGAGATGTTATTGTAGGGCTCGCATCCTTTGGGCAGGCATCCTACGAAAAAGAATACAACGGCGGCATGGGCAGTAATGGCCTTACCTCCGCTAGACATGACGTTTTTTCCAAGGACTTGGCAAAAAAGTACCCAGAAAGTTATGATGCTGCCGTACCAGAAGACCTGGTGTATTCCGGAGGGGTACAACTTACGGACACGGTTAAAGGCTCACCCTTAAAGGCCGGTAAATTGGTACTGTCCCCCACAAGGACCTATGCCCCCATCGTTAAAAAAATTTTAGAAAAATACGACAGTAACGCCATACACGGGATGGTACATTGTAGCGGCGGGGCACAGACTAAAATACTACATTTTTTGGATGAGTTCCATATTATAAAAGACAACCTTTTTAACGTACCACCACTGTTTCAATTGATACAGGAACAATCCGGCACGGATTGGAAAGAGATGTATAAAGTTTTTAACTGTGGGCATCGTTTGGAATTTTATGTGGATGGGAAAGTAGCTGAGGACATCATTGGGATTGCCAAAAGCTTTAATGTTGAGGCTAAAATAATCGGAAAGGTAGCGCCATCAGCAGAAAAAAGATTGACCATTAAAAGCGAATATGGAACCTTTGAATATCATTGATACGAAAATGGAATCTTTTACCGTTCTTAAATAAAAACACCTTATGAAAAAAATGAAATTCTACACCGCCTTAGTGCTTACCCTGCTACTTATTTCTTGCGGCAGCGATGACCCTGCACCAGTTATTCCACCAACACAGGATTTAGACTTATCCGAAACAACAATATGGACGGGACCTACGATTGTTTTTCAAAAATCTTCGGGAGGCGACCCATCCGCAGCTGAAAACCGGGACGTCATTACGCCAAATGTTATCATTACAAGGGGCAACTCTGGTGGCCAAATCTACAATGCTGCTAGCGAGAACAGTGCCAATAAAAACACCAGTCCTGCTGGCACGTTGTGGGCAAGGGGAACCACCGACAACCTTCAAAATTTGGAATTTTCCACGTTTAGGGGAACCTTGGCCAAACCCAAGGATAATGTAGGAGTGAATTTGGTATTGTTATTAGTGGAAGATAATATTGCTTTGGATATTACCTTTACCAGCTGGTCCCAGCAAGAAGCTGGTGGTTTTGCCTACGAGCGTAGTTCCATGGAATGAAGCATTAAGTTGCTAAACCCTTATTTCCCAAACCCTTGAGAAATGTGCATGAAACCCAAATTTTTGATGTTATTGTTCTTTTTACCATTGGGGCTAATGGCTCAGGATTGGGAGCAGGATTATCAAAAGGTAGTACAGCGGGCCTCCCAGGAAAACAAACTCATTCTTTTGGTTTTTTCGGGGTCGGACTGGTGTGCCCCCTGCATTAAATTGGAACGCACCATTTGGCAATCAGAAGAGTTTCAAAACCATGCCAACGCCAATTATGTGCTCTATCGAGCAGATTTCCCAAGAAAAAAAGCCAATCGGTTACCCAACCCTATCTTAAACCAGAACAAGGCGCTTGCAGAACGCTTTAACACCAATGGGCTTTTTCCATTAGTGATTTTGATGAGGGCGGACGAGACCGTACTGGGCCAAACGGGTTATAAAAAGTTGGACCCCAACGCCTATATCGATCACTTGAACTCATTTCTAATAAAATGAAAATCCTGCTAAGCGCACTGCTAATGGTCTTCTTCCACGCCAAGGCACAGGAAGATTTGGTTAACGTTTCGCAAGTACTCAAACTGATGGGCACCCGCTTTGAGATTACGGTGGTTGCGCAAAACGAAGAAATTGGGTATATCAACATCAATGAGGCCATTTCAGAAATTAAGCGAATAGAAAAATTGATTTCCTCGTGGGATGAAGGTTCTGAAACCTCCAAAATAAATAGGAATGCTGGCATACGCCCAGTTGTGGTAAGCAGGGAGCTTTTTGGGCTTATACAGCGAGCAATAGGGATTTCTAAAATTACGGATGGTGCATTTGATATTTCCTATGCCTCCATAGATTCCGTTTGGAAGTTCAATGGGGAGATGACAAAAATGCCCAGTCCAGAAGCAATACGGGAATCTGTCCAAAAAGTGGGCTATGGGAAAATTGTGTTGGACCAAACAAAAAGTACCGTATTTCTCCCCGAAAAGGGAATGAAAATAGCCTTTGGTGCGCTAGGCAAGGGCTATGCAGCAGACAGGGCCAAAGCATTATTGGTGTCCAAAGAAGTTATTGGTGGCATAATCAATGCATCCGGGGACCTAACCACATGGGGTACCAAATATTCTGGCGAAAAATGGATGGTGGGCATCACCAATCCATTGGATAAGACCAAAGTGTTTTCATGGTTGCCCGTTATAGAATCTGCCGTGGCCACATCGGGCAATTATGAAAAATTTCTTCTCTTTAAAGGTCAGAAATATTCCCATATTATAGACCCAAGAACTGGATATCCCACCCAAGGTATACAAAGCGCAACGGTATTTGCAAAAAATGCCGAACTTTGTGATGCTTTGGCAACTGCGGTTTTTGTGATGGGAAAAGACGCAGGCGTACACCTGATCAATCAATTGGATGGTGTTGAGGTTGTTTTGATAGACGATGACAATAAAATCCTCACTAGTTCCGGCATCCTCTTGGATACCTTTGAAAAATAATAAGATGAAAAGTGTTCTTTTGGCCTTAACCTTACTTCTTACCACCAGCTCCTGCGTAGTGGTAAAGGAATATGACAAAGCCTACATCAATGATACCGAAATGCAACTTGGATTGCGCGGTTGCGAGCGTTTTGAAACCAATTTCCAAATCTACAGAGAAGGTGCTGCGGGCGCCAATGGTGGAAAAACCGGAGGTGGCTGTGGGTGCAATTAAGGACTAAATTGCCAAGCCAAATCTAAATGGACTATGCTTATTAACAGCCCTGATAAATGCAGGAATTTGTTGACCTAAGGTGTAATATCCTATTGGGCGGGACACTATGTTCTGCCATGAAAAGGGGAACAAATGACAATACGAACCCTATTTATCCCTCTATTTGGAAGAAGTAAAACCACAATAGCACCTATTTGTATATCATAAAGACACGGAATCAGAAAAGACCAACCAAGGGGGTACCAAATCTGGGCATTTTATAATGGAAAAAACAAATAAAAAAAGCCCATGATATCAAGAACCATGGGCTTTTGTGTTAACCATATCCACTTTATACCAAAGGCGTACCTTTGATACGTTTCTCAATTTTCTTTTTCTTTTCTGTAAGCCGCTTCATCGTATCCATGAGGTTTGGGTCTTTAGATTCCTTATACACTTCATTGATATCGAGAATTAGTTTTTTCACCTCTCTAGAAGCCGCAACCCTATCACTCGTAGACATATGGCTTAAAGTTCTATTCTCAAACTCTTCGGCATGTTCCAACAATTTTTCTATCATGTTTATCTTATAATTAAAACGATTTATCCCATTTGAGCCTTATTTAGCTACATATGACCTTGATTGGTCCATGACCATAAGCCGTGAACAACTACTAGGCCAAAAAAATTCGTTTGGGAAGGTAAACAAATTTCTGCGCCAATATAAAGAATAAAGATTGAATAGATTTCTCAAAATCTCGTTAAAATCGTAAATTACTTAAAATACTCTGTATGAAATCTTTTTCTTACTTTTTTTGTTTGATTATTGCATATCTCTTTATGCTTTCTTGCAGCACCGAGGAAGATGGTCCCGTTGATACCACAACTACCGATGTATTGGGTACTTGGCAGTTAACACAGCTTACGGTAAGTTCCGCAATTGATGCCAATAATGATGGGATAACTGCCACTAATCTGCTGGAAGAGGTGGATTGTTTAAACGAAGTTCTTACCATAACCGCAAACGGTTCTTGGAACCTTGGCGGGGTAGCACCTGCCCTAATTTCCTCCATAACCGGAAATTTATATAATGTTACATGCTCTGAGCCTTTTGCCCTTTCCGGAAATTGGGAGGCCGCCAGTGGTACGTTACAGTTAAATGGAGGTGCCTTAACCCAATTTACCTTGTCCGGAGATCAATTGATACAGAATGTTGGGGATGACCTTCCTGGCATCAGGACCAAAGTGTACCAGCGACAGTAAATTAACCTCTTATCCATTCTATATCGTTACTACCGTGGGCTACGCCTAATGGTTGCTTACATCAGTATTAAAAGACTTCCGATGGCGAATCCAGCTGGTTTTACCAATAGAAAAGAGCGTCATTGCCGTCCCAATCAAGGGTTGGTCGGCATCCATTCCAAAGGATTTAATATGGTCAAAAACTAAGGGTTTATAACGCTAATTGCCTTAAAATGGTCCGGGAATCATTCTTTTTTTCGTACCAACAGGGAGTCTTGTTTAAATTCTATGGTTGCCTTTTCCTTTTTTATAGGTGACGTTAGTTTCAAAGACTGTACATCCGATACCTTTTCAAAAGAATTCTGACCAGTTGTCAACCCATTATCACCGAATATAATGTAGCCCAGCAAACAGATATTGAGAACTATGGAAAGACCTAATACGGAACTTATTGGTACAAGCCATTTTTTTTCATTTCTAAGGCTTTGTCTTTGTTTGGTATCCAACAACGATTTTTCTTTTTTGGACAGTTGCCTTAATGTAGAGACCTGTTTCAAAAAATTATCCCATTTTTCTTCTTCCTGAACCACAAGTTGACAAAAACTTGATTCCGCTACAAAAGCTTTGGTGGCCGCTGTTGAAGAAATCATAAAAACCTTAAATCCGTTGCCACTCATGACGTCTAGCAATTCCGGATCATATTCAAGAATTTCGCTGACCAGCCGTGATGCAAACTCCAAGCTATAATGGGGATATAGAAATTCGTTATACAACAACCGTAGTTCAAAGTAATTGTCCTTGGAGGCAGCAAACTTTAAAAACTTATCCTTTAGTTCTGCTTCAAAGAACTTGCCCATAGCGAATAGATTAATTTTTTCTTCAAAATTATCTTAATTTAAGTTAGAAAAACAACCAGTTACCCTGTTTTACCAAATGATAACTTTTGTCAATTCGATTGGATTTAAGGGATTTAAGAATTCAAGATTTAGATGGACAAACCTCTCTATCTATTTTCTTTCGTTTCTGAAAATCATTAAAGGAGACATTTAAGTGTATTTTGATCCCAGTAAGCGCAACCTATACTGCATTTTACTTAAAATGATGTTGGGCAAGTGAAAAATGATGTCCTTACCTGTATGATATAGATTAATTCTTAAAGATTGTTCACTTTTCTTTCTTCTATCTTAGCTCTTATTGCATTGGCCTTTTCTTCAGTAATGTCATAAGAATTCATGATATACATTGCCACCAAGGTACCAACAACGGGGAAAAAGCAGAAAATGGCATGCAAGCCCTGAATGGCATCGGGTTGCTGCAATGTGGTGAGATCGGGATCAAACCCCACGACACCCAAAAAAGCCGCACCTAAGCCCCCGGCAATGGCAAAACCGACTTTTACCATCCACCAATAAATAGCCCCAAAAACACCTTCCCTTCTTTTACCACTATTTAGCTCATCAATATCTATTATGTCCGCTGTCATGGACATCATAATGGTGAACAAGCTTCCAATACCAAATGAAAAGAACGGCAAGCAAATGATATACAACCATGGTTTTCCGGGGATAAAAAGAAAATACATCATAATATACCCTATTATGGAAATTGCTTGGGAAATCATAAATGCTTTTCGCTTACCCATGGTTTTGGACATCCATGCCACTATGGGAATCACAATAAATGTGGTTCCCAAAGCTCCTAGACACCCAAATAAGGACACCCATATCCCAGAGGCCTCTGCATCACCATTGAACAATTTATAGACGATTACAAAAAATGTCAATGAGGACACTGCAAAGAACGCATTGTAGATAAAGAAGGTGGAAAAACAAATTTTTCTGAATTCGGGAATTTTGAAAGCCTCTTTAAAATTTTGGGCAATCTTAACCAGGCTACCGCCAATATTGGCGGCATTAAGCGGTTCATAATCCTCATTGAGGGTAGATTTACTTTTGATGAACAATGCCGGTACAATGGCACAAATACTGCAAGGTATCGCTACCCAGATAGCAAGTTCACGGACAGCAACATCTGCGGATGGAAACCATTCTGGATCATACATTATGACCCAAAACCAAGGGGCAATGACCCATGCCCATTGACCGATCCACTGGGCAATGGCCATAATATTGGTGCGTTCATGAAAGTCGTCACTCATTTCATACCCCATGGCTACATAGGGTACACTAAAAAAGGTTAGACCTAAATAAAAGATGATGGACCAAATGAAAAAATACCAAAAGTTGTACTGGAGGGAATCTTCCTTAAAAAGTTGCCACATAAAAACATAGGCCACCCCCATAATAAGCCCACCAAGCAGCACATACTGTCTGCGGCGGCCCCATTTGGATTTGGTATTGTCAGAAATGAACCCCATAATGGGGTCCGTAATGGAATCAAAAATCCTTGGAAAAAGGTATATAAGGGAGTACATCCAATTAGGAAACCCTAAATCTTGAACCAAAACCACCATAAAAATGCCCAAAATAGCTGGAAACATTTGGTTGGCGAACATCCCAACACCAAAAGCAATCTTTTGTCCCAGTGGGACTTTCGTATGAATCTGAATAGCATGGTCTGTCATTGTCTTCTTTTTTGTCAATTCGTTACTATCTGTATATAATCTACCTCAGCACAACGGTTTGGAGGGCCGGTTCCTTTAGCTGCGTTTCAGCGGTTATGTCTCCAAGCGAAAGGGAGATGTCCTTGCTGTTATCACAAGGATTACATTAGCCAATAAACACACAAAGCCATAAAGCAAAACCCTTGCGGCCATATGTGCTTTATTTTTATTGTTCTCCATATTGCGACTTAAATATTACTGCTTAGTGGACGGCACCAGCGCATGTTGCATCATTGCATCGGTATCCCCTTTAAATGTCTTTTCTATGGGCAGACCACCTCTGGTAAGACCCTTAAATGTACCCTTGTCCACTTCTTCCCAAAGGGCGTATTTAGCCTTCCCATCCACGGTAAAAAGACCAAAATGTTTTTCGGAATCCCCTGGATTTTCACCACCTTTCCAAGGCTCGTCAAAGGCCTCAAAATAAAAACAAGAGATACCTTCTAATCTGGTCCAATCCCGCATATGTCCATAGTACAAGGCTTCTTTATACTCATCTGTGGCCTTAGAACCATTGGCACCATAAAACCCAGTTGAAAAACTGGCCCATCCTGTTTCTCCGATATGAATTGGTTTGTTTAAACCCAAACTTGCCACATACGCTTGGACCCCTTTATACTGGAATATGGCGTATTCTTTGGCCCTTAGCATGGCTGCCTTAATTTTATCGGTATCCGCCAAACCCTGCTCATTGGGCATTGTGCCCCAAAAACTAGGATTGTAATGTGTGTCATGCATGGGGTAGGTATGTATGGATAAAAAATCTACGGCTTTGATCAAGTTATTTAAATCCTGTACATGGTATTCCGTACCACCGCCGCCCCAAGACGCAAAATTATCCGAACTGGTGATCCATAGGTGTTTGGGCAACTGCCCATCCCTCTTTAACGCTTGCAGATGGTTTACCCACTTTAGGATAATTCCCGGCTGCACATAATAACTAGTTGCCCATTTCACCATAGCCTCGTTACCTACGGCAATTGCCTTTACAATGTCTGGATATTTTTTGGCCAACCTTACGGTCTCTTTAATTTCAACGGCGTTACGTTTACTTTCCTGGTTATGGTCTGGCTCCAGCTCCGTCCACGCATTCTTGCAATCTATCCATGCCCCAAGCATCACATACATTTCAAAATTAGCGTCGGAGGCTTTTAACTCGCTTATGGCCTGTAATACATTTGCGGCATGCGGAAGGTGCACCTTATACGTACGCAGCATCCTAACGCCCATGGCATGTAGGATTTTCATATCCTCTTTAATTTCGGAAAGGGTAGGTTCAACGCCATGGTCATGATCTCTATAACCACCATAAGACATGGCCAAAAAGTCCGGGTTTCCTAAAATATCCTTGGCTGTCAACTCTTTGCTGTTTATCAGGTCATTGGTCTTATGCTCCAATTTTGCGTCTTGCTTGCAAGACAGGGCAACAAGCCCCAAAACAATACAGGATAGGATTACAAGATTTTTTTTCATGTGTTCATAGTTCTGTGAATTCTTACACTACTTATGTAAACATACTTCTATTCGCGTTACGGTGCCATCCCTAAGAAATAGGCTTTTAGAGGTTATGGCATCCAAGGAAGTGGCATCAAAAACCACCCTTGAATTGTCATTCATAAAAACAGTAGTGGTATCCAAACTTCCCAGTCTATACACCACAGGTACCTGACAATAGGTAAAGGCAAGGCTATTGGGCTCCAAGGCTATTTCCTGGAGAGAATTATGGACATCAAGATATTGGAAGATGACAGCTTTCTTAAGGAACTCCTCCTTTCTTAACAAGTGGGAGATAAAAGACACTATCCCTTCCTCAACAACTACACCCAGCTCCCCAAACCTACTTAAAATATCCTCCTTTACCTGTCCTGTCATCCCCGGTTGTTGCGCGCCTTTACCTGCGGGTGTATGGGAATAGGGATCGGTGGGAAACGCACCGTACAGTTCGGGGGATTTGTGTACGCCTATGCCCTCATTGATTTCATAATAATGCTCCAAAAGTCTGCCTATGGTTTCATCTGAAGCCCTTTCATGGATGGCACGTAAACAGATTTCCTGCACGGCCAAAAGCAGTTTGGACACCATATGCCAATAGATGGACCCAAGCCCTTCATACCCAAAAAAGGTTCCTGAACGGCCTGTAAAGGATTTATGATCAAAAACTGCCTCAAAAACATCCAGTAATAGCTGCTGTTCTTTGTTCACCAAATCACCATATGTAGCAGTTGGCAAACTTGCCAATGCGGTCTTTAGACTATCCGCATTATTAAAATCCCCATTAAAATGATACCCACCATCGGCGCTTTTTTCTATGATGGAGTTATCTCCGGCCTCCAATAATTTTTGGAGGAGTACCGATGTTTTTATGGCTGGCTCGGGAATGTTGTTTTTGACCACAAATTTGGGTAAATCCTTGTTGGGGTATAGGATGTAGCTATACTGATCAGCGCGGAACAAGGCACTATTTTTTAAACCATCCAACAAGACCACCGCCTCCTCATTACCAATATGGCCAGAACTAAGAACAGCTACCTGCCCTTCCAACATTTCGGCCAGATAAGATACTTCAATTTCGGTATCTGATTTTACCGTCATTAAATTATAGGCGTGGTACAGCCCATCTTTCCGTTTATTTACGGCAATACTTTGTTCTAGGTATTTTAGGGCAACCCCCACAAAAGCTTGTACATCTGCAGCCGTAATTTTCTTGGTAGCGGAAGAAAAACCGTTTTGGTAAACAGAACTTCTATATCTACTTCCTGCCTTACCTAAGCCATCCGTAATTGTTTTTCTGTCCCTATCCGTTATGTTGTTTCCTAAAAGGTGCTGATAATCAATCAGGGTTTTGGAAATTTGTTTAAAGAAATCGGACAATTCCATAGAAACCTCAAACTGCTTGGCAGTGGAATTACCCAACAAGCCCTTAAAAAACGCTAAGAAACGTCTTAAATAATAAAGGGTTACCATAGAAACCCCATTGCCTACCAATGCATTATTGGCATCGTTCCATTCTGGCCGTTGGGTATTCATCCAAATACCACCTTCTGGGATAAAGTTGGATACTTTGGCAAGGACGGTTGCCAAAAGTTTTTCCATCATGTTCACCCTGTATATAGACCCATTTTCTAGCCAGATAAGGGCGCCGTCCGCGCCAATTTTAGCTCGTTTTTCACGAATGGAACTATCCAAGTCTTCATCAAAAAGAATGGTATCCTTTGGGTTCTCTAGGATGGAACCATAGTCTTTAATCTTATAGGGAACGTTGGCATATACAAAAATCCGTTCTTGAAAATATCGTTGTAAACTACCCGGATAATGCTTTTCACTAAATTCCAAAAATTTAAGAAGGTAAATGATTTGATGGTCTCCCCAATACCCTATGTAAGACCAAGGGTCGTCCGGTTCAATAGTTTCCCAGTCAAAGCCACTTTTGGTGACCCTATACGGGTTATACCCGTCAAAAGTGGTCGCATTCAGGAACTTATGAATCATGCTATCTATGAACTCTGGGTAGGAATGGGCCAAGGCTTCCCAATTTTGAAAAATATCACGCCAGTTGCCCTCGTAGTCCAATATTTTATCACCATTCTCTGTGACGGTATTTATGGAAAACTTATTCCATGGCCTACTAGGGTCACCGTGCCTTCTACTAAATTGTAACGGGAGGTATTCCAAACATAACCTGGCTAAATCCTTGTCCGCAGTTTGGTTGGCCAATTCTTTTAATTTTTGAAGGGGGAAGGTCCTTGGTAGGTTGTTTATAGGGTCCCTATTAGAGGTAAATACCTTGCTATTTGCTTTTTGGATATAGGTGCTAAAATCTACTTTCTCAATGGTGTAGTTATCATCAAAAATTCCTCCACGCATCATATTGAAGAGCACATTGGAATAATGGCGGGTATTGGTTTTTTGGTCGGCCGTTAGTTGTTTGGCATCGGCAGCGCTGGTCAATCGCACCAAATTTGCAGACCCTTTGGAAACATCTTTGAATACGCTTTCCCATAAACCGGAAGCGACTTTGAGCTCTTCGGAAAGGCTGATGACCCTAGCGGTGCTTTTGTTCACATCTGCCACCAGCGCCCATTCCTTGGATTGCCCCGCGCTAAGCTTCACTTTAAAAACATCAAAATAAGCCCCTCTTTCCGCTTTAACATCCTCCTCTGGCGCCACGTTATGTCCGTTCCTGAACGCATCTAGTTGTAGTGAGGATAATAACTTCGTTGATGGACCACAGCCCATGGACCAGACCACATTGGCCTTGAGCGCCTCACTGGGTTCTGCCTTATCCACAATAATCGCACTTAGGGCAAAAATACCTAGGCCAGAGTCCGCAACCAACTCGCTACGCTTATAGGCATCTACCAAATTACTGCTCCCTTGTTGTGTTGCCGCATCTACCCCATAGGGCATAATATTCTGTATTCCATCAAGAACGGTGAGCTCCACAGCACTCCCAGAGGTATTCAAAAGCGTACTTTTTCTTACAAAACCGTAGGTATGGCTAGAACTCCATTGATACCGATAAGTAAGTCCTAAGTCCTTGTTATTTTCCTCAAAGATGATTTTGTTGCCAAGTTCACTTTTAAAAAGGTTTCTAGTGATGTTAAAAAGGCCGGTATACCTATTTGAAAAAGGCTCCCATATGAGATGCGTTCCATCTGCCCGCTCTATTTTAACTATGGTCTTACTTCCGGTGATATCAAAAGACTCCGTAATTTTATCATCCGTGTAATAGGGAAATAGTGCATAAGCGCTATTTTTTCGGCCAGCCGTTAGGCCGCCATTGCTAGCAATAAACATCCAATGGTTAGAATCACTCACCACACTCATAAAGAAGGGGCGCAGTGCATCACTATTTTCTATCTTATAGTAACCTTCATTCTCTATCTGGATATACTTCATCAACTTCTATTTTTATACATTTTTTTGCCTTCTGCAGTGCGTTATTGACATTTGGGCTTTTGGCTCTAAAGTTTCCATAAAAAAAGCAGCGTTGCTTTTTCATAGGATAGGCCATTGGGCCACTTTTAGAACAACTTCTTTTTTGGTTGAACAGCTTGGCAGATTCCCTTTACCATGTCTCACTATTTGGTTTTATTTTCTTTTGCCTTTTCTAGTGCCTGTTGAATATTTATAGACTTAAAAAAAGTGGTAATGGAATCTGCGGTGACACCATCTCCATATGGATTTAATTGATGTGCCTGTAAGAGCGAGTAATAAGCAGCCCTTGGATACAATTCATAGAGCCCCATGGCGTCCGTTGGTCCTTTTCCACAAATCCCAAACCACTCCTCGTTCATGTTATTCCCGCCTCCGGGCACCATGTCCCGGTCATATCCCCCATTGGACCAAGAGGCGTGGACGTCATGGATTTCCTCATTAACACGATCATTAAATCCATACTTCCACCAGCCGTCACTGAACTGAAAGGTAAAACCACCAATAACGTTGTTGGCACCGCCCAGCCCATATGCGTTCTGATACACTTCCTTCCAATTTCCCAATACATAATACGCCTGCGAAACCTGGTCTTCTTGTCCTTCGACCGCATTATATGCATCTGCCCCAAATTCGGTAAGGAGAAGTGGCTTGCCCAATTTTTGCTTGACCACGTTAAAGAGATCACCAAAAGAAACTCCCCGGTAGGTATTGGTGCCAAAAACATCCACATCTGTACATTCCGCTGCAATGATATCTATGAACTGCACATCCCCGTTACAAATGGCCACGGGGTGTGACTTATCCAGTTCTTTCATCATCCTCGACGCGGTATTCATTAAACGGTACATGGGTCTGCCCCGGGTTTCCCCAATAAGTGCCTTTTCCTTTTCGTCCTCCGGAAAGTCCTCGCTTTCCGCGCCGGCCCAAAATAGGCCGTAGTTATTTTCATTCCCTAAAAGGTACAACAACAAGCCCGGGGTATGTTGGTATTCCTTGACCAGAGCAGTCACCTCTGTCAATAGCAAATCTTGGGTCTCTTGATCTGCATAATCGGTTACGGGCACCCAATTGCCCTTTATCGTTAATCCATAACGTCCAAAGGAATGGTTTAACATGGTATACATTCCATGGTTTTCATAAATATACCTAATCCATTTAGCGGGAACACCGGTGTACAACCTTACGGCGTTCACATTCATATTGTGCAGTAAAGACATTTCATAATCCAATGCCTTTTGGATGATGTCATCGGGTTTTTGCCAAAAATTAGCATTTACCGCATTAGTGCCTCTTGGAATATAATCCCAGTTCATCCCATTTACCATAAACTCCCGTCCATCTACCAAAAGTTTATTTCCTTTTTCATCAGACACCAACTGCACCAGATTAGATTGGCCCTTTACCATGCTTACAAAGAGTAACATCCCCACCAAAACGGTAAGAACGGGGTCTAGCCCAAAAGCTCGCCTCTTTTTATTGCTATTATAATCTTGAACCCCCATATGGCGTTTGCTCTGTTGAAGAATTGAATTGGCTGCAAAATCAGACAAAAAAGACCAGCACTACCACTGGTCTTTTAAGACAACTATTCCAATCCAAATTAGTACTTATTGATACATTCTAATATAATCCACTTCCATTGTAGACTGCTCAAAATTGGGGTCTACGTCTCCGCCAAAAGTGCCTCCCATGGCCACATTCATGATGAAGAAGAAATCTTTGTTAAACGGAAGGGAGGGGTCATTGGGTACGGTAAAGTACACCTGGCCATCCACGGCAAAGCTTATCTCTTCCGGGGTCCATTCCATCTCATAAATCTTAAATTCATCCGACACGCCTGAAACGGAAGTAGAACCTGTCCTTGCATTCCCTCCGAAATTATTGGGATCGTGAGTTGAGCCAAAAATGATGTCTTGCTGGTTTCCCACGTGCTCCATGATGTCCAACTCTCCAGCGCCTGGCCAAGGATTGGTCTCTAAGTCCGCTCCCAACATCCAGATAGCGGGCCAAGTGCCGCCACCAGTTGGCAACTTTGCCCTTGCCTCCACCCTACCATAGGTAAATTGTTGTAACCCTTGGGTCTTGATTCTCGCAGAGGTAAAACTTGCACCACCGGGAACACCAAAATCAAAAAAAGTGACCAACCTGTTGTAGCTAAAGTTGGGTGCATTGGTTAAGTCAAAACTTAAATTCTCCCAAGTATTGGCTACGGTGGTTGTGGCATCTACCTCAAAAAAACGGGTACTATCATTGGAATCCTCAATCTTTAAACGTACCACGGCACCCACTTTTGGGGACCAGGTTTTTATGGTCATGGTCTTGTTTACACTTAAATCCAACGGGGCGGGCAAATCAAAGAAGGAACCTGCAAAAGTTTCTGCCGTTCCAGATTTTGTAAATTCCCCAACATTGGCCGATGTATTGATGCCCGATGCATCAGGATTGGATATGACCGTTGAACCACCGCCCCCAAAACTCTCGAACGTTGGCACAGTGCCTTCAAAATCCTGAACAAGTTGCTGTACCGTTCCAGCACCATCTACCAAGGCAAAATCATCGTAATAATAAATTCCTTCTCCGCCAACCTCTTTTTTTAGGGTGATTTTAAGCACATCATCCTCAACAATGACATTTTCTGCGGTATCCGTATAGGTCTGGACTTCTTGGTTGCCCCAACCATTGTCCCCTGTACCCAAATCATAGGTCCAGTTGGCAGGATTAGGGGCACCGGCAACGTCAAATTCATCGGACCAGACCAAATTGGTAAAAACAGAATCCAACGGGTCCCCACCACCAGTATCTACCTGTCCTTCCGGAACAAAAACACTGTACCATGCCAACGGTCCGTCACCATTAAAGGGTTGACTGATGCCACGAAGGGCCAACCTATTTTCCGTGAGTTCCAAAATTTGGTATTGCCCGGGGATAACCGCCCAATAGCTTAAAAAACTACTGCCAACATCCAAGGTGCGAGAACCATCTTCATTGTCGATAATCACAAAACCTGTATCAAAAACAGCTTGATCCGTGATATCGCGACATTCATCGGCAAACTGTTGTGGAGTGGCATCTGGAAAAAACCGATTGACTTCTGTCCAATTCAAGAAACTTAAATTATCTGCGCCAGGGTCCAGGGTATAGCTATAATTGTCTTGGCCATCATAGCTAAATTCCAAAACATCGTCATAAAGACAGTCGTTTAAAGCATTTGGCGAGGCACTAAAAAATTCTGGGAAATCATTGGTCAAGGGCCCTACACCAAAGTGACCGCCCACAGTCCTATCCCATACCCAGCGCTTTGTTCCATCCCCTGCAATAAGCCTTAAAGTTGCCTCATCTATGAACAGACGTACGTCCAAATTAATGAACTCCGTCTTGCTTGAGCTAACCCCACCACTACCAAATGCGACCAAGGTAATGGGCTGTTCATATTGTCCAGATCGGGTATATCTAAAGGTTGCACTTTCGCCATTGCCAACAACCACCGCATCTGCACCTTGGTTAAATACCACATGAAAGGTAATGGCATTGTCACCGGAAGGCGTCACGGTAACGTTCCCAGATTGATCGTCCGCCACCACCGCGTTCAGCGCAATGTTTGTAGGAGTGAATATGGTATCTAACGTTGGTTCCTCTTCTTGGCATCCGTTAATGGCCAGAGAGACCAAAAAGAGGGCAAGCACATATGTTAACTTCTTCATGAGCATCAAATTTTAATTTATCAACTGAATATCATCGTAATAGTAGGTAGATCCATCTCCTGCCAAATCTGGAACAAATTCAAAGAATACTACGATACGGTTGTACTCAGCGCCAGCATTGAATACCCCACTAAAATCAAACACCAACTCTTCCCAGCCATTGGCCGTTGTTGTGTTGACATCAACCACAATTTGATCAACACCGCCGGCGGCATTTTCCAAGGCAACACGTACGGGTATATTGGCTTTTGGCGACCATGTTTTCATACTTACTTTTTGCGTGCTGGAAAAATCAATGGGTGCTTCCAAATCCAAAAAGGTTCCGGCAAAGAACTGTGCCCCAGCTGTTTTGGTGGTTCTCATAATGGTAGCCGTTGGGTTGATTCCGGAGGCATCCGGATTGGCCTCAATGGCAGAATCTGCACCTTCAAAACCTACAAAAGAATAGGTTAAACTTGTGGATTCAAACCCGACAGGGAGTGCCACCTGTGTTGCGGCAGAATCGTCTACATTGCCAGAAGCACCGCTAGTACCTCCATTATCCCCAGATGATCCCAATATTTGGATGTCATCATAGTAATAGGTAGACCCATCACCCGCCAAATCCGGAACAAACTCAAAGAAAATCACCATTCTATTGTATTGCGCCCCACTATTGAACACCCCACTAAAGTCAAAACGAAGTTCTTCCCAGGCATTGGCAACGGTGGTGTTAACATCCACCACGATTTGATCTACCCCACCGGCAGAATTTTCTAGCGCCATTCTTATGGGAATACCAACTTTAGGGGATAAGGTTTTTATACTGATGGTTTGCGTAGAAGCAAAATCTATGGGCGATTCCAAATCCAAAAAGGTACCTGCGAAAAATTGGGCACCTACCGTTTTGGTACTTCTCATTGCGGTGCTTGTTGGGTTGATACCATCCGTAACCGGGTTGGCTTCAATGGCAGAATCCGCCCCTTCAAAACCTACAAAAGAATAGGTTAAGGTCGTAGATTCAAATCCAACGGGAAGGGCTACTTGGGTAGCCGAGGAATCATCTACATTGGGTGAGGTTTCATCATTACCCCCATTGGTATCTTCACTGGCGGTTTGTGCAATATCATCTATAAAAAAGGTTCCCGCAGTTGTTCCTGGACCATCAATAAAAATAACCATGGTTGCATATTGGCCCTCGGGAACAAAAGGCTCTCCAACCCCTTGGTTGCCATCAATAAAACTTTTTATGGCATCCGTTGCAAAATTGAAGGAGAGGTCTTCCCAGCCAGTACCTGAATGGTTGGCAACAACCTCGGTCTGTCTTTCATCATTCACACCACCTTCAAACTTTAACAATACAGGCACTGCAACCTGTGACCACATTTTCATGGTAATGGTTTTCATGTTCCCACTAAAGTCCACTGGTGTGCCCAAATTGAAGGCTCCACCTTCAAACTGTGCACCAGAATTGGTGATGGCACCTACGTTGGAGACGGTAGGATTGGCACCAGATGCATCAGGATTTTCCACAATTTCATAAGAAGCCCCGTTGAATGTGCCAAACGCATAGTTCACGGAAGCACTATCAAAGGTTATTGGCAAGACAATAGGGTCCGCATTACCCAAAATGGTAACGGTCTCACTAGCCTCTATGGTGGCCGCACCTGCTCCCCGTGCCACAACACGAACTACATAGTCACCAATCTCTGCGTAGGTAAACTGGGCCGTTTCGCCATTCATGATGGTCACAGGAACTTCATCCTCCGTTGCGCCAAAGAATACATCATATACCGTGGCATTCTGTGCCGATGCGGAAACGATGACCTCAAACGGATTCTCATCAGAAATTTCTAGAGCAAACTGTAGGTCTGTTGGCGGTGTAAAGGAAATGGTCACTACCCTGCTTAATTCACTGGTAAGACCTGTGGCCCCTATAGCAACCACTTTTAATATAAACTCCCCTTCCCCATAGACCTTGGTTATGGTTTCTCCGGGGGCAACTTCTGTGGGGGTTTCGTTCTCCACATCGCCAAAGAACACCTCAAAAACAGATGCTCCAACTGCGGTAGGTGTAACGCTCACCTCACCAGAATCGTCCTGGGCAATATCAAAAATAGCATTAACGTTGGTTGGCGCAGATATTTCCTGCAATACAAAAGAGGTGTTATCATCGTCCTTACATGCCACTAAAGCAGTTGCGACCAAAACGCCCACCAAAAGATTTTTTATTAGTCTCATCATTATCAATTTTAATTTTTAGTATCCTGGATTCTGTTCCCAACGGTTGCCCGTCAATTCAATTTCTATTAAAGGAATGGGGAATAATTCATGCTTTCCCGATTGAAAACCATCTATTTCCTGCGCTGCCCTATCGGTTCTTACCAAATCAAAAAACCGATGCCCCTCACCAACCAATTCCACTCTTCTTTCTTGGTAAATTGCTTCTGTTAGTGCGGTACCGGTGGCGGTTACATTTCCCAAGTTGGCACGATTTCTAACCCTATTTAGATAGGTCTGTGCACGAGTATCATCTATTCCGCCCCTATTTAAAGCCTCCGCTGCCATTAACAAAACGTCCGCAAAACGGATGGCCCGGTAGTTATTTGGATTGGTAAGGTTGGCGTCCCCAGTATTTAAATCTCCCTGGCGGGCAATATATTTTCTATTGTAAAATCCTGTATGCTCAAAACCTTCTACGAAAGATACCTCAGGATTGGCAGCGGCCCATGCATTAATGTCCAAAATGGCCACGTCCCTTCTTATGTCTCCGGGCTCAAAAGCATCAAAAACCTCTTGTGTAGGGATATTAAAGCTAAAGCCAGATTCGAAAACTGGGCCAGAGTAATTCCTAATACCGTTAAAACCTACGGCTACGTTACCCTCACTGCACTGCAAACACCCAAAACCGGCACCTTCAATATCCGAATATTGTACCTCAAAGACAGATTCTATATTATTCTCATTGTCATTCTCAAACATGGAACTGTAATCCGTGAGCAGTTCATATACCCCAGAATTGATTACTTCTTCCAATACTGGAGCAGCTTCCTGGAACTTATTTTGAAACAAATACACCTTACCCAATAAAGCTTGGGCAGCGCCTTTGGTGATTCTACCTGTATCTGCTTGGTTCAGGGGTAAATTAGCCGCTGCGAAAATCAGGTCTTGCTCAATTTGGGCGTAGACCTCAGCCCTTGGGGTGCGGTCTATCACATCTTGATCACCAAAAAGCAACCTTTGGTCTACAGCAAGTGGCACATCACCAAACCATTTCACCAATTCAAAATAATAATACGCCCGTAAAAAAGTAGCTTCCGCAATAATGCCCTCCTTGCCGACAAAATCTATGTTGTCTTTGAACTCCAGCACATAGTTTGCCCTATTGACACCAGCAAACATCCAGGTCCACAAATCCCGTAACTGCTGGTTCACCGGAGTGTGCACCATATCATCCACTTCTTGGATTCCAGGTACGTCTACGGCGCTCTCTCCGCCTGCCAAGGTATTGTCGGATGCTATTTCACCCAACATGACATTGATATAGGTAGATTGTAACAAATCATAGGCAGCCGTTAGGGCACTTTGATAATCCTCCTCTGAATTAAAGAAGTTTTCCGTGGTTTCGTCAAAGGAATCTACCTCAACGAAATCATCCGTACATCCAATCATGAATGTAAATGAAGCTAGAAAGAATACTATTTTTTTCATATGTTTTTTACTATTCAGAATTATCTTCATTTTAAAATTTCAAATTAATACCCAACAAAAATGTTCTTGGCACAGGATAAAACCCTGGGTCTATACCGGCTCCAATGGGATCACCGGATGAAGCACTTGGGTCATAACCCCTATATTTTGTAAACGTGTAGAGGTTTTGTCCACTAACGTATACCCGTACTTTATCCGCACCAAATTTATCCATGACCTCATCGCTAAAAGTGTAGCCAATTTGTGCGTTTTGGATTCTTGCAAAGGAGCCATCCTCCACAAAATAGTCTGAAAACAGCGCATTTGAAGTAGCTCCCGTGGTTAACCTTGGTTCTGTTGTGGAGGTACCAGCACCCGTCCATCGATCAATGGTATACACGGAACGATTCACCAAAGGCTGGTTACGCTCATAATTCCTGACAATGTCATTGCCAATTGAGGCAAAGGTGTAGGCCTGAAAATCCAAATTCTTGTAATTTATAGACAAGTTTAAGCCCATAGTTGTCGCGGGTATTGGATTGCCAATTGCCACCCTGTCATTGGAATCTATGACTCCGTCCCCATTTTGGTCTACAAACCGTAAATCTCCCGGAGCGGCATTTAGTTGTGAGGCGTGGGCATCCACTTGCGCGGAATTCTGAAAGATACCATCTGTCTCCAGGCCAAAGAAGTAACCAATTGGCCTACCGGCCTCCATCCGTGAAGGTGGCTCTTGACCCACTCCAAAAGAGCCTGCTTGTAGAAAGCCCGCCTCATTATTGACCGCCAAAACCTCATTGTCCAGAAAGGTGGCGTTATAATTGATACCAAAGGAAAAGTCGTCCGACGGGGCATAATTATACCCAATGGCGAATTCAAACCCGGAGTTTCTTACCTCACCACCATTGACAAAGGGAACTTGCGTTCCAGGAGCATTGCCTCCAAGAATACCGGAAACCTGCGGCTGCAGCAGTAAACCATCCGTAGTCCTTACAAAATAATCTGCCGTAACGTCAACGGCGTTGTTGAACAGTCTTAAATCAAGTCCGATATCCAACGTTTTTTGCTGTTCCCATTGAATGGCAGGATTTGGCAGAATACCAACGGCCTGCCCAAAGACCAACTGATCATTGAACACATAGGTGCCTTCTCCGTCCAAAACACCCCTAAAAGAATTGGCACGAATCCGATCATTACCCAAAATACCGTAGCTCCCCCTTAATTTAAAAAAGTTCACCGTATTACTTTGGTTAAGGAAATTTTCTTCTGAAACAATCCAACCTGCGGAGGCAGAGGGAAAGAAACCAAATTTATTTTCCGGTCCAAATTTTGTGGAACCGTCACGCCTTAATACCCCAGAGAATAAGTAGCGACCTTTATAGCTATACTGAATTCTGGTAAAATAAGATAGCAAACGTTCATCAAAACGTCCGCTCAGTCCTGCTTCCTGAAGCCCGTTAAGTTGGTCTACGGTATCATTGATGTCCGCATCCGCAAATCTGACCTCATTTTCAAAAAATCCAGTATTGGTGCCGGAAAATAATCCCTGAGTTTGAAAAATTGACATTCCTAAGGTTGCCTGAAAATTGTGGTCTTCCTTAAAAGTTTTATTGTAGTTGGCAAAGGTATCCCAAGTATAATCTTTAAAAAGGTCCTTATTGACACTTAAGAATGGCCTGCCCGTGTTGTTGAAAACCTTGCCCGAACCAAAAAAGAGCGTTGGAACCAAGGTACGCCCCTGAACCTCTGCGTAATTGAACTGCACACTGGACTCCACGGAGAAATTCTCCAAAAACGAATAGTTTAAACCAAACTTTCCGCTAATTCTATCCACCTTTGTGCTGTTAAACGTATTTTCTACCTGTGCCAAAGGATTGATTACCTCATTACCTAGTCCCTCAGAAATCGTAAAATTGCCATCCGCGTCGCGGACATCAAAAGTTGGCGCATTGTTGAGCGCATTAAAAAGTACGGACCCTATACCATTTTCCGGCAATGTTCTGCGGTTGGTCCCAGTGTACAATAGGTTTGCCGTTAACTTTAGGTTATCCAGCAAATCACTGTTAAAATTAATACGTACCGTTGAGCGGTTAAAGTTGGATTTGTTTCCTCCTACGATACCATCTTGTGTTAGAAAACCAGCACCAAAGGAAAAAGTGGATTTTTTTGTACCACCAGAAATGGTAAGGTTATGATTTATGATTGGTGCCGTTTGGAAAACTTCATCTTGCCAATCTGTGCCAACCCCAAGGCGCTGTAAATTGGGAAATGGATTGGACTGTCCACCCGCCGCGAAAGCCTCATTGGTCAGCAAGGCATATTCCGTAGCATTTAACACGGGTATTCTTCTGGAGGTTTGTTGTATGCCACCAAACGCATCATAGCTGAACTGTAATTCTTGGTTTTTCCTTCCAGTTTTGGTGGTTACCAGAACAACACCATTGGCAGCACGCACCCCATAAATACCTGCGGTTGCATCTTTTAAGACATTGATGCTTTCAATATCTCCAGGATTTAAAACACTTAAATCCTCTATGACGTTACCATCTACCAATATTAGTGGCCTGTTGTCCCCATTGGTACTAATACCACGTATCCTTATGTTGGAGCCACTTCCTGGAGAACCAGAGGAAGCCGTAACCTGTACCCCAGCAACCTGCCCTTGCAAAGCTTGCTCTACCTGAGTGGGGTTTAAATCCTCAATGGTCTCTGCACCTACAACCGCAACAGCCCCGGTGACTTCTTTTTTTCGTTGCGTTCCGTACCCAATGACCACCACCTCATCCAATGCCGCTACATCTTCCATTAAAGTTACCCGCAGTGGACCATTATCATTCACCTGGACTTCTTGGGTCACAAAACTAATGTAAGAGAAAACCAGAACATCTCCCGGATTAACACCACTGATACTGAAGTTCCCATCAAAATCCGTGGAAGTTCCGTTTGTTGTGTTCTTCACAAAAACGTTTACACCAGGTAGGGGTTCATTCATACTACCATCAATGACGGTTCCAGAAATCGTCAAGCTCTGGGAATGCACCAGCACAGGAAATAATAAAAAGGATAAAAAGTAAAGTGTACTCTTCATTTGAATTTATTTTTTTTGCAATGTAGTGGCTGTGTTTTATGAAACCCAAAAATTGACCACAACAAAAAACATACATTGATAAAAAAATGGTGCTTTATTTAAGAATATCACAATCTAACCGTGTATTTACGGGGATAACGTTGGGGAAACTGCTGCTTTGTTGCCTATGGACAAACGCAATTGTGCTACATTGTATAGGTAATGTAGTGGTCTTTTACCTCCTTGTATAGGGGGTTACAAACTTAGAATGTACTCCACAAGGCTTTTTTCGTGCGGTAAGTTCATTTTTTTTCGTAATCGGTAGCGTTTTACCTCAACACTTTTATTGGAAATATTGAGTAATGGGGCTATATCCTTAGAAGAAAGATTAAGTCTTAAGTATGCACAAAGTTTAAGATCATTGGGAGTTAGCTCTGGATGTTGGATTTTAACTTTTTTGAGAAAATCCTTATCGGCATTATTAAAAGCTTTTTCAAAAAACTGCCAATCATCCTTACTGTTGATATTGGTATCAATCGTGGCTACTACTTTTTGGATCTCATGACCGTTTGAAGCTTTGGCCAACTGGTTCTTTATGGTGGCAAGAAATTCATTTTTCTTGATAAGGCTCATGGTAGCCACCGCCAGTTCACGGTTCTTAGACTCTATTTCTGACTTAAGCTTATCGTTTTTTAATTGAACAAGTTCCTTTTCTGTTTTTAATTTTTTGCGTTTCTGTTTTTTCTTCTCCAAGTCTAAAAGCGCCTGTTGTTTTTTGGTGTAATACCCCTTATAGAGCTTGTGTACCAAAAAGAAGATGCCAAGAAGTAGCAAACCATATGCCACCATGGCCATGGTAGACCAGTACCAAGGCCTGCTGATGGAAAAACGGTACGTAGCCGTATCCTTGACCATGGTATTGCCTACCTTGCCCCTGACCATAAATTCATAGTCACCGTATGGCAGACTACTGAATGTTACCTCCGTCTTCTCGGTAAAATCACTCCATTCGTTAAAAAGTCCTTTTAATCTATATTGATAACGGACTTGATCATATTTGGTGTACTGGGAGACCCCGTACAAAATACGCACGGTATTTTGCTCAGGCTCCAACTGGCCATCCCCACTTAAAGCCAAAGCCTTAGGTTGTTTAAAGCCTTCTTGAACGCTTACCCTATCAATAACCACTTTAAACGTTTTGGAATCGTTGTTTCCTGCATCCAAGGTCACATAGCCATTGGAAATGCCTATCAAATATTGTTGCTTCCCTATTGGTTCCATATTCTCAAAACCGGTAACCCCGAGACTTCTTTTAAAAAAATCCGGAATTGGAATGACACGCATATCCATTGCTCCGTTAAAACTATCTAGAAACAGCTTGGAAAGACCAATCTTGGTAAAAGCCCATAAGGAACTGTCTGCTCTATCTGGCAACATGATACCGTTTATGCCCTTGGCCTTGTCAAACCATAAGTCGTAAAGCACCGTATCCCTTTTAAATGCCAGGGTATCCTTATCCATCGCATAGACATCCTCCAAGGTAGCATAAACCAACTTATTGTCAAATAAAGTAATACTGGAACCGTAGCCCAGCATGGGATGTGTTTGTTCAACGCTTACGGAAGCGTAATCTGGCTGTAATTTAAGTTTAAAAAGACCTTTGTATTCGTGGTTTACCAAAAGCGTACTATCCGTTATAAATTCAATAAACCTACTGGAAATCGTAAAACCGGTTAGTTGATTTCTAAACCGCCATTTTCCGGATACCTTGGTCAGCATGGAAAGCCCGTTGTAATTTCCCTGCACTAACAAATTTGGTTGGTTGGGCATGGGTTTTATGGTCCAAGTACCAGGAAATGTTGAAATTAATTCTGCCCCGTCCCCATCTATGGTAAATGTTCCGCGGTTGTGACCACAAAAGAGGGTATTATTGTATTCAAATAGGGTCCACACCTGGCCTTGTGTACCAGCCACAAGCTTAAAATCGCCCGTATCATTTCTATCCTTGACAAATAATCCTTGGTTGGTTCCCAAATACAGCCTTTCTCCCACCAACTTGGACGCATATACCAACCCTAATTTACCCGAATTATCTATGTATTCGTTAAAGGGTGAGTTTAGGTTGATAAGACTTATACCATTGTCTAGGCCCAGCCACAAATTTGCGTTCCTATCTTGGAACAAGGATAGCACGGTATTGTTGTTAAGCCCATTCCGTTGGTTTACGATACGTACCAATTTGCCCTGTGGAGATACCTCAAACAATCCTTTTGAAACCGTACCCAACACCAAGCGACCATCAGTTAACTGAGCCGTTGAATACACATTGAGACCCAATTGATCTATCTCATTTGGCAAAGGGTCTACGCTGCCATCCGTTGCTAACCTATAAAAACTGGCATCATCCAAAATAACGATAATGCCATCATCATCACTATACATACCAACCACGTTGCCACGTTTAAATTCTTTGGCTTCTGCCACCACGGCTGGCCGTCCCGAAATAATTTTTGAAATCCCTTGATTTTCGTTTTGGAAATACACGGTACCGGCCACCTTAAACATATGCGCCTTAGTGGTTTTCACATCCAATATCTTAAAAGACCCGCTGGTGATATGGTAACTGTATATGCGATCTAATGACTGGAACAACACCCATTCCCCCAAAACAATGATGTTCCAAAATTCTTCATCCTCTATCATGGGACGCTCCAACTTTTGGGATATGGAGTTGTACCCCATGTCACCATAAGCTCCTCTTTTCCAGTACCCGAACTCCATATACTGGCCCGTAAAAACCAAAGAATCGTTGGCACTTACAGAACGGAAAATTGAAGCGTTGGGGGAATCGTACGTATACCATCTTACCCCATTAAATTCCAAGAGGTTGTGGTTATTGGCGATAAAAATATTGCCATCATTGGCCTGTGTCAATGCCCAATTCTGATTTTCGCCCTCATAGTCTATAGGGGTAAAATTTTGGATGGGGGGCAGTTCTTGGGAGAAAAGCCAAGAAACAAAAAAGAGACTAAATAAAAACGTACGGGTCTGCAATATCACTATTACTTTCTTAGGATATTGCTAAATATATGAAAAGTATCCGCAAAAAAGGTCTATACCAGTTCGGCACTTAAGCCCGCTTTCAGCAACTGCGAACAACGGGGTTTTAAATCATCATATTCACCGGTCTTTACCGTGCATTTTCCTTTATAATGCACAATCAACGAACACTGTTCTGCTTGCTCGGGGGAGTGTTCGCATACATCCATTAGGGTGTTGATGACGTGGTCAAAAGTATTAACGTTATCATTAAAAAGAATGATTTCATTTTGCTTTACGACCTCTTCTTCTAGAAGTAACTCTTCGGAATTTTTTTCTTCTGGTCTCATAGCTAAAGACTTTATATCACTAATGTACGTATTTTACCGCTACCCAATTATTCTTTTCTATTTTTTTTAGGAATTGCAGTCCAGACGCTTCACATTTTGCAGATATCATTTTTAAATCGCTCAAATAGAAGCCACTAAGAAATAGTTGCCCCCCTTTCTTTAAACAACTGGCATATGTTGGAATATCTTCTAACAAGATATTTCTATTGATATTGGCTATGATGATATCATACATCTTATTTTTTAAATAGGACGCATCCCCCTCAAAAACTTGAATCTGTGGACAATCGTTACGCGCTGCATTTTCAACAGAATTCTTAAAACACCAGTTGTCAATATCAACGGCATCTATCTGGGCAGCGCCTTTTTTTGCGGCCAAAATAGCCAAGACACCTGTACCGCATCCCATATCCAAGACGGACTTACCAGAAATATCCGTTTCTAAAAGGTGTTGCAGCATCATATGGGTAGTTTCATGGTGACCCGTACCAAAACTCATTTTTGGCTCAATGACAATATCATAGGTTACCGGCCTTACCTTATGAAAGGGCGCACGTACCGCACAATCTTCCCCAATGTAAATGGGATCAAAACTCTTTTCCCACTCAGCGTTCCAATTCTGTTGCGCTACGGATTTGGTGGTGTAGGTTATTTGGAAGTCACCTGTTTGTAATACATAGAGTTCCAAAAACTGTTCTTCATTAAAATCCTTCTCATTTATATAGCCCACTAGCGAAGTTTCTTTTTCCACGAAACTTTCAAATCCTATTTCGCTGAGTTCTGCAATTAAGATATCCACAGCTGGTTGCAAAGGATTGGGCGTAAAAGTGAACTCTAAAAAGGTTTGGCCCATGGCATGAATTTTTTGGTTGGGTAAACTAGGCTTCATTAAAAAAGCCCGGCTAACTTCTTTGGACAAAGAAAAGGACTCCTAGCTGGTTTATATAGCGTTTATAATGGCGATAAAATCATCACATTTAAGGGCTGCCCCACCAATAAGTCCCCCATCAACATCTGGCTTGGAAAATATTTCCGCTGCATTGGCAGGCTTTACACTACCGCCGTAAAGAATGGTCACCTCATCAGCAATATTGGAATCATAGGCCCCCGCAATGGTTTTTCTAATAAATTCATGCATTTCCTGGGCCTGCTCGGGGCTTGCGGTTTCACCGGTTCCTATGGCCCAAACAGGTTCATAGGCAAGGATAATGCTGCTCCATGCCTCAGCTGGGAGGTTAAATAGTCCGTTTTTGAGTTGCCCCTCAACAACCTTAAAGTGGTTACTAGACTTTCTATCGGACAATTCTTCACCAAAGCAGAAAATAATCTGCATATTCTTTTCCAAGGCCTTTTTTACTTTCCGGGCTAGCATAGCATCATCCTCGCCAAAGAGAGAGCGTCTTTCCGAATGCCCCAATATCACGGTGCCCACACCAATATTTAAAAGCATATCGGCAGAAATCTCGCCAGTATATGCGCCAGTATCCTCAAAGTGCATATTCTGTGCCGCCACTTGGATAACACTGCTGTTTAAATGGTTTACCGCTGTGGCAAGATTCACAAAAGTTGGCGCCACAATGACGTCTGCATGGGTATCCGGCAGTTTAGCAGAAAGCTCTGCCAGTAACGCCTCGGTCTCATCCAAATTTTTATTCATCTTCCAGTTTCCTGCTACTATTTTTTTTCTCATGTTCTTAATAGTTTATGGTTTGTGGTTTATGGTTTATGGTTTATGGTTTATGGTTTATGGTTTATGGTTTATGGTTTATGGTTTATGGTTTAATTTAGAAACCCTGCATATCAATCCCTATAATAATTCCTAATGTTTCGTGTTTACCCCAAACAACTTGGTCGTCACTGTTCACTGCCTACTGCCTACCTCATACTGCCTACTAAAATCTAAAACTTCAACTCCTCAAAATCATTATAATGTGCTTTTTGCAAAATGGTTCCTCTCTCCAAAACCAAAATTGCCGGGTTACTTCGCACAATAGTTTTTAACGTGGTCTCATCCGTAAAATAAAAATCAAAATTTAGCTTATGTTCCTTGCCAAGGGCCTTGCCAATTTCCGTACTTGAAGCGGACATCCCAATAACCTTGTAACCTTTGGCAATCGCCTCATCAGTTATGGTCTTTAAGGCAGCGAACACCTCATAGTTGCTTTTTGCCAAATCATAGGCAATGACCATTACCAACTTTTCTTCGGAAAGCATGGCATCCGTATAATCGGTTCCATCTTGTTCAATGGTAAAATCATGCACGGGAGGCTCATAGCCTTTTTGAATCTGAGTGGTTTCCACATCTATAAACTCACCATCTACGGTAGGATAATCGCCGTTGGTCACCACAATTTTATCCGCTCCATTTACCTTAAATCTCCATGCATATTCATAAATGGCCTTGGGCGCGTCTTCCGGGACCGTCATCCCATCAGCAATATTCGCCCCAATTTTGTAGGGCCGGAAGTCTTTTACGGGCAAGTGGTTCAGCACATGATTACAGAACAGGATGCAGCCTGCCAAGGATATCCCCAAAAGAGTCCAATTTAACTTTGCAGAAAATAAGGGTTTAATGTGTTTTATCCCTATAAGCAAAATCAAGATAAACACGAGTAGAACAATGTCCTTGGTGAAAGACTCCCATGGCGTCAGTTTTACGGCATCCCCAAAACAACCGCAGTCCGTTACCTTGTTAAAGTAAGCGGAATAGAACGTTAAAAATGTAAAGAACACAATCATGCCCAAGAGGCTCCACACCGTAAATTTGGGTTTAAATCCGATTAATAAAAAAATACCGAGTAATACCTCCACAATGACCACTATAACGGACAAGGCCAAGGCATAGGGCATAAAAAAGGGCAAATCCAGCACTCCAGGACTAAAATACTCTTCCAATTTAAAGGAAAAGCCTACGGGGTCGTTAAGTTTAATAAGGCCGCTAATGATAAAAAGCACCCCAACAAAAATTCTGGAAAACGCTACTAAAAACCTCATATTAAGAGTTTAGGTGTATTAAGGCAAAAACGGCATAATTTATCATATCCTGATAGTTGGCGTCCACGCCCTCACTAGCCACCGTCTTACCATTGTTGTTCTCTATTTCCTTTACCCGGAGCAACTTTTGTAAAATCAGGTCCGTCAATGAGCTTACGCGCATATTGCGCCAGGCCTCGCCGTAATCATGGTTCTTATTTTCCATTAGGGCCTTGGTCAGGGCAATTTTGGCATCATAAAAATCTATGGCCTTCTCGGCATCCAAATCTGGCTGCTCCGCCACTCCCAAATCCAATTGTATGAGTGCCATTACCGCGTAATTGACAATGCCCATAAATTCTGATTGCTGGCCCTCATCCACCTTCCTAACCTCATTTTCCTGTAACCCGCGGATACGCTGGGCCTTAATAAATAATTGATCGGTCAAAGAGGGCAAACGCAGAATTCTCCATGCTGTGCCGTAGTCCTTTGTTTTATCTACAAATAGTTTGCGACAATCTGCAATTACCGTATCATATGCCTGCGAAGTTTGCGCCATGTGTGGACGAATTTGATTAATTTTCGCTGTTGTTAAAAATTTGAGGTTCTTTTTAACTACCAAGGGAACAAGCCCATATGGCAACCAAAAGGAGCGCTTTAATTTTTTATTGCGGGTAAATCCCGTAGTTACGCTATCTCAATTACCGGGTAAAGATAACGAAACCCATAAAAGCAAAAAGTGAACATGACCATAAACTGTAATGGAACTTTAATAGACCTAAGCCAACCAAAAATATTGGGTGTTTTAAACATTACGCCAGACTCCTTTTATGACGGTGGAAAATACAAAGACCCTAAAAGTATACTACAACAGACCGAAAGGATGCTTGCGGATGGAGCCAGTTTCATAGATATTGGCGCCTACAGTTCTAGACCAGGGGCAGAACATGTTCCACTGGACGAAGAGTTGCACCGCATCCTCCCAATCGTACATTTGGTGCTCAAGGAATTCCCCCATGCGGTACTCTCCATTGATACTTTTAGACATCAAGTGGCAAAAAAATGCTTGGAACTCGGTGCCGCCATTATTAATGATATCTCAGCGGGAAATCTTGACCCAAAAATGATGGAAACCGTGGCCAAGTTCCAAGTCCCTTACATCATGATGCATATGAAAGGTACTCCACAAACCATGAAAACCATGGATGGGTATACCGATTTGATTAAAGACCTACGCTACTACTTTTCCGAAAAAGTAGCCTTGGCCAGAGGACACAAAATCAATGATATTATTCTAGACCCAGGATTTGGTTTTGCAAAGAATACTGGCCAAAACTTTCAACTCTTGGCGCATTTAGACCTTTTTAAATCATTGAATCTGCCATTATTGGCCGGGGTAAGCCGTAAATCCATGATTTACAAAACCCTTGGGACCAGTCCAAAACAGGCACTAAATGGCACAACCGCCTTACATATGATTGCCTTGCAAAAGGGAGCCTCCATTTTACGCGTCCATGATGTGAGGGAGGCCAAGGAGTGTATCCTTCTCTACCAAGAACTTAAGGCCAATGAAATTGATTTCCGCAAAGACTAATTTTCGCTACATTTACAAAAACACGGCATTTGGAATTTTTTAATTTTCTGGAATTCAAAATTACCGACCTTATCGACATTATACTTGTCGCCGTGCTGCTGTACTACATTTATAAGCTGGTAAAAGGCACGGTGGCCATCAATATTTTTATTGGAATTGTCATTGTTTGGGCCTTATGGAAACTTACGGAGCTTCTAGAGATGAAAATGATTAGCAGTATGGTGGGTGGGTTTATGAACATTGGGCTAATTGCCCTTATCATTGTTTTTCAGCAGGAAATCCGAAAGTTCCTGCTCATGATCGGTTCTACCAATTTTGCATCCAAACGGAACTTTGTAAAACACTTTAAATTTTTAAAACAAGAAGGGCTTCCCACCAATACGGATGTAGATGCGGTGATTGGTGCCTGTGAGAAAATGGGCATAAGTAAAACAGGGGCTATTTTGGTCATGGAGCGTAATAACAACCTGGATTTTTTACGGGAGACCGGGGATAAAATGGACATTAAGGTCACCCAGCCCATTATTGAAAGTATATTTTACAAAAACAGTCCGTTACATGATGGCGCCGCGGTAATCCAAGACAATTACATCACGGCAACGCGGGTTATCTTGCCCGTATCCAACGAACGTAACATTCCGCTACGTTTTGGTCTCCGGCATAGGGCAGCCGTTGGCATTACGGAAAAAACCGACGCCCTTTGTTTGGTAGTCAGTGAAGAAACGGGCATGGTGTCCTATATTAAGAATGGGGAGTTTGTGCTGTATAAAAGCATGGAAGAACTTGCGGATATGGTTAAAAAAGATTTGGGTTGATGGAATGTAAGAACTGTGAAAATAGCCTAAGAACAGATTACAGCTATTGTCCAGATTGTGGGGCAAAAGTAATACGCAACAGAATCACGGTCAAAAATCTTTGGTATGATGTTATTGAACGCTATTTTAATTTGGATAACACCTTCCTTAGAACCATTTGGCATCTTTTTACCAAACCTGAAGTTGTCATTGGTGGTTACATTAATGGGATTAGAAAGAAATATCTAAACCCCATAAGCTATTTAGGGATAGCCTTAACCCTGTCAGGTTTAATGGTTTTTGTCATTCAAAAATTTTATACTAATGCGATTCAATTTGAAGATGAAATCAACAATGCTCCATTCGCTAAAAAGTGGGGTGAATTTGCGTTTGATTTTAACGCATTCATGTTTTTATTATATTTCCCTGTATTAGCAATCCCCGCCTATCTATTGTTCAATAAGGTAAAATATAATTTTCCAGAATATATTTTGGTTTTTGTGTACACCATGTCTCACTTTAGTATTGTGACTTTTACAATTTCAATGGCTGTTTTAACCATTGCAGCTGATAGCTATATGCTCTACAGTCAACTTTCATTATTGGTGGTTCTTGCTTATAACTTATTCGTTCTTCAAAGATTGAATAAATTCTCCATTGGTGCGTTTTTAACAAGGAGCTTTACATTTAGTTTAATGGTTGCAGTTTTGTTTTTTGTATTGATTTTGGGCTTAATGATCGTATTGCTTTTGATTGGTGTATTTGACTTACAAGATTTTGTTCCACAACCAGCTTAAGCCACCTCTTCCTCCATAAACTGGGCCTCGTAAAGGGCATGATAGTAGCCGCCTGTTTTTAACAGCTCTTCATGGGTGCCACTTTCCACGATGTTCCCGGCATCCATGACCAAAATGGTATCGGCCTTTTTAATGGTGGCCAAGCGGTGGGCGATGATTATGGACGTGCGCCCCTCCGTAATCTTATTGGTGGCCTGTTGGATCAACTGTTCAGAATAGGTATCTATGGATGAGGTGGCCTCGTCAAGTATTAAAATACTGGGATTGCTCACATACGCCCTTAGAAATGCGATCAACTGGCGTTGGCCACTGGATAGCATGGTTCCCCGTTCTTTTACATTGTATTCAAATCCGCCCGGTAGTCGGGAAATAAATTCATGCACCCCTATTTCCTTGGCAGCATTTTCTATGGTTTCAAGGGAAATAGCATCATTTTTCAGGGAAATATTATGGGCAATAGAGTCTGCAAAAAGAAAGACATCCTGCAAGACCACGGCAATGTGGGAGCGTAAGGATTTTAGGGTATAGTCCTTAATAGACGTGCCATCTACCAAAATACTGCCAGAATGTATTTCATAAAAACGGTTCAATAGATTGATGATGGTAGATTTTCCCGCACCCGTTGTCCCTACAATGGCAATGGTCTCTCCCGCCTTAACCTTAAAGGATATGCCGTGGAGCACCTCTTCACCCTTAACATAACCAAAGCGTACATCCTTAAATTCAATATCGCCCCTTACCGCTTCTTTAGTGACCGTTCCATGGTCATCTATATGGCTGTCCGTATCCAAAATTTTAAAAACCCTGTTGGCAGCTACCATGCCCATTTGCAGGGTATTGAACTTATCCGCAATCTGCCTCAGGGGACGAAACAAAAGATCCATCAAAAAGAAAAAAGCGACAATGGTGCCCTTGTCGTTAAAACCTTCAATAGTTACATTTTGCAAAACCCCAAAATAGACCACCAGGCCAATACCAATGGAGTATGAGATTTCCGCAACGGGAAAAAAGATGGAATTGTACCAGACGGTTTTTAACCAAGCATTTTGGTGCTTTTCATTGATAATCCTAAACTTTTCCTTTTCAATCTCCTCCCTATTAAAAAGCTGCACGATCTTCATTCCCGTTAGCCGCTCCTGCACAAAGGAATTAAGGTTGGAGACTTGGGCACGAACCTCTATAAATGCCACCTTCATGGCTTTTTGGAAAAGACGGGTAGCCACAAGGATAATGGGCAAGATGGCAAATACGATAAATGCCAGTTTCCAGTTAAAAACAATCATGGCCAGCGCCCCCGCAACCATTTTAAGCAAATCTGATACAATGACAAAAAAACCTTGGCTAAAAATTTCTCCTATCCGCTGCATATCGGCCACGGCGCGGGTGACCAAAACCCCTATGGAAGAATTATCAAAATAGGTCATCTTAAAACCCATCATTTTCTGAAAAAGCTTTACCCTAAGGTCTTTAATGACCGATTCTCCCAAAAGATTCGCAAAATAATTAAAGGTCAACTGCAGGATTACCTGACCTAAAAGTGCAGCCAGCATAAGCCAGACCATGAACACCAAAGATTCACGATCATTGTTTGGCAAGGACTCATTAATGATGGTCTTCACCAAAAAGGGGGTAAAAACAGCAAATGCCGCCAAAAAAATAGCCACAAAAGCAACCAACCAAAAGATACCACGGTAAGGGGTAGTGAACGCAAAGACACGCTTAAAAAGTCCAAAATCAAATGCCCTTCCTGCCTCGTCTTTCTTGCTCATGATCTAATGTTTTCAGGATAGTTTACCTCAGTCAAATATAATCCTTTTGCGGGGGCGGATGCACCTGCCATGCCACGGTCTTTACTTTCTATGACCTTGCGCATCTGTTCAACAGGGAACTTTCCCAGACCAATGGGTAGCAGGGTCCCTACAATGGCACGCACCATATTGCGCAAAAACCTGTTGGCGGTAATCGTAAAGACCAGACGTTCTGGCTCATGTTTCCACTGCGCATGGGTAACATGGCACAAAAAGGTCTTTACATCGGTCTGTGAGCGCGAAAAACACTCAAAATCCGTATACTCCAATAGGATGGACGCCGCCTGGTTCATGGCATCCACATCTAATGGAGTCCAAAGAAAATGGGCAAAATCTGATAAAAATGGATTCTTTTTCTGGGTGATATGATATTCATAGGTTCTAGAAATTGCGTCAAAACGGGCGTGTGCTTCTGGCCCAACCTCAAAGATTTGCTGCACAGCGATGTCCGCGGGTAAAAAGCTGTTTAATTTCTGGACGGTTTCTTTGATGCAGAGCCTGTTTGAGACATCAAAATGAGCAAAAAGCTGCTTGGCATGCACACCGGTATCCGTTCTACCAGCACCTACCAATTTAATATCTGCCCGCAGCAACGTGGACATAGTTTCCTGCAATACCTGCTGCACGGTAAGCGCGTTAGGCTGTACTTGCCACCCGTGGTAGGCTTTTCCAAAAAATGAAAACTGGATAAAATATCTCAAACTAAAAGGCTATTTTTAGCGGAACAAAGATACTGGAATCACAGAAAGCATCGCTCCCAGGTTTCTTTTTAGGATTACTTTAGCAATGACCAGAATTCTGTTACTATCGGACACCCATGGGCATATGGACGATACCATCTTAAAGTACGCCAAACAGGCCGATGAAATCTGGCATGCTGGTGATATTGGCAATTTAAAGGTCACCGACAGTCTTAGCGCACTAAAGCCCTTACGCGCCGTTTATGGAAATATTGATGACCATTTAATGCAACAAGAATTTCCAGAAAACAATCGTTTTTATTGTGAAGAGGTAGACGTTCTTATGACGCATATAGGGGGATATCCACCAAAATACAATCAAAGAACACGGGACAAAATAAGGGCTAATCCACCAAAACTATTTATCTGCGGACACTCTCATATTTTAAAGGTTATGAACGATAAAAACTTAGGGGTACTGCATATGAATCCAGGGGCCTGCGGCAGACATGGTTTTCACCAAGTACGCACCATGTTGCGTTTTGTCATCGATAAAACGGATATTCGGGATTTAGAGGTTATTGAACTTGGCAAAAAATAGCGTAATGAGGCTACTTTATCTATTTTTAGGCATTCTAAGCTTTTTACAACCTTGTGCCCAGGAAAAAACAGGGGTTTCGCTCATCGTATTAGGTACGGCACAGGATGGCGGAAGTCCACACATAGGCTGCACCAAAAGCTGTTGTGCCAGTTTATTTAAAACTCCGGACCACAGCAGAAAAGTTGTGGCGTTGGGAATAATAGATTATGATGCCAAACAAAGCTTTCTTTTTGAGGCAACGCCAGACATGCCAGCGCAACTGCAACTGCTGCAACAGCAAGTGGCAGGTACGGACAACATTCCAAATGCCATTTTTCTCACCCATGCCCATATAGGTCACTATACAGGGCTCATGTATTTGGGAAGGGAAGCCCTGGGCGCTAAGCAGGCACCTGTGTACGCGATGCCCAAAATGGCAGATTTCCTGCAAACCAACGGACCTTGGAGCCAGTTGGTAACCGTTGGGAACATTAAGCTGCTACCGCTAGAGAAGCAGACTGGGATAGCACTTACCAAAAACGTGGAGGTTACCCCCATTACAGTTCCCCATAGGGATGAATATTCAGAAACCGTTGGCTTTAAAATCATGGGGCCAAATGCCTCCGTATTGTTCATTCCTGATATTGATAAATGGGCAAAATGGCAATCTTCCATAATCTCACAAATTAAAGAAGTAGACTATGCTTTTTTGGATGCAACGTTTTATAACGGAGAGGAAATCAATAATAGGGATATTTCAGAAATTCCACATCCGTTTGTCATTGAGAGCATGGAGCTGTTTGCTGCGCTGCCCCGTAGTGAAAAATCAAAAATCCACTTTATCCACCTTAACCATACCAACCCGCTTTGGGACACCAAAAGTGATGCCTACAAAAAAGTAGTGTCAGAAGGATACCGTATTGCCCAATATTTAGAGGAAATTAAACTATAAACTAAGGATATCGTTGTTGGCATGGCACAAAAAATCCCGGAGATAAACTCCCCGGGATTACGCACTAATACTACTAAGATGTTAGGTTCAACGCAAACGATCTACAGATTTTACAAGATCCTCATCCTTTTTGATGGCCCTGTTGGCCAGGACCAATAAAACGATAGAAAATACAGGAATCAACATCCCAATACCCTTCTCAGAAACCGCCGTCTCTCCGGATAAGTTTAGTGATCGGTAAACGAAAAATCCTAGTAAAAAAAGGTTTAGTATCATGTTCAGTCGGTTTACCACGAACTGATTCTTTCTATTTTTATACAGGGTGATGGCAATCACGGCCAATACTGCTGCGGCGTAAAAACAAACGGAAATCAACATATCATTCTTCGCAAACACCCTCCCGTCTTCCGTCGTCACCCACAAGTGGGTAAAAAAGGGAAGCACTGCCGTTAACAACGCTACTAACAACAAATAAATTGTTTGTATCCTTTGTATCATTTTAACCGTACTCTAGAAAGCAAAAATAGGGGTCTTTTGACTAAATCACATAAGTTCTTGAAAATAATTCGTATCATTGCAGGGTTATTATGACACTTACCCCGGGATTCTTTTCCCAACTGTAATATCCAACGATAACAGATACTTCATAAAAAAACCGAATTCAAGTTTAACTTATTGATTATTTAATGTTCGAGATTTCAGATCTAAAAGCAAAAAAGCTACCTGAGCTTCAGGAAATTGCCAAGGAATTAAACATTCCAAAATTCAAATCCATCAAAAAGCTGGATTTGGTTTACCAAATATTGGACGTACAAGCTTCCAATCCCAAAGCTGTAAAGGAAACCTCAACGGATGAGGCAGAAAAAAAGAGTTCCCCACAGCCCCGCAGGCAGCGAGCCGAAAGAAAAGAAGTTACTAAAAAAGCGGTTGTAGCTAAAGAACAGCCCCAGGTAGAAACCAAAGCTGAGGCAGACCAAAAGCCGAAAGAGGAAAAATCTCCGGCCAAAAGGGAGCCCAAGCATAACCAGAAGCGAGACAACCAAAAGCAGGGGCATCCGCACAAAAATCAAAATCAGGGTCGAAAAAATGTGCCCAACCCCAGAGCTCCCCAAGAGAAAAAGAGCAGCAATTTTGATAAAGACCTAAAAAACAGGTATAAAGAACCAGAATTTGAGTTTGATAGCATTATTGCCAGTGAAGGTGTATTAGACATCATGCAAGATGGTTACGGATTCTTAAGGAGTTCTGATTACAATTACCTATCGTCCCCCGATGACATTTATGTATCGCAATCACAGATTCGCCTATTTGGTCTTAAAACAGGGGATACGGTTTTAGGAAATGTAAGGCCTCCCAAAGAAGGAGAAAAATATTTTCCATTGATTAAAGTAAGTAAAATCAATGGTATTGACCCACAGGTGGTTAGAGACCGTGTCTCTTTTGAGCACCTTACCCCTTTATTTCCGCAAGAGCGATTTAAATTGGCAGAGAGACAATCTTCCATTTCTACCCGTATTATTGACCTTTTCTCTCCTATTGGGAAAGGACAACGCGGTATGATCGTATCGCAGCCTAAAACTGGTAAGACCATGTTGCTAAAGGACATCGCCAACGGCATCGCTGCCAACCATCCAGAGGTTTATCAAATTATCCTACTGATTGATGAACGTCCGGAAGAAGTAACTGATATGCAACGCAACGTGCGTGGCGAAGTGGTTGCCTCTACCTTTGACAAGGAAGCGACAGAACATGTTAGGGTTGCCAACATTGTGTTGGAAAAAGCCAAGCGACTCGTAGAATGTGGACATGATGTGGTTATTTTACTAGACTCCATCACCCGTTTGGCCAGGGCCTATAACACGGTACAACCTGCCTCCGGTAAAGTATTGAGCGGTGGTGTTGATGCCAACGCCCTCCATAAACCAAAACGATTCTTTGGGGCGGCCCGTAATATTGAGGGGGGCGGCTCTCTTTCCATAATTGCCACGGCACTTACGGAGACCGGCTCCAAAATGGACGAAGTTATCTTTGAAGAATTCAAAGGAACTGGAAATATGGAACTTCAGTTAGATCGCAAGATTGCCAACCGAAGGATTTTCCCTGCCATTGACCTTACGTCTTCAAGTACAAGACGTGATGATTTGCTGTTGGACGAAACCACTATTCAACGCATGTGGATCATGCGTAAGTACCTCGCAGATATGAACCCGGTTGAAGCCATGGAATTCATTGAGCAACGTTTTAAACAAACAAAAAGTAACGAAGAATTCTTAATGACCATGAACCAATAGCCCGTCTTATAAAAAATATTCTGGTTAAAAACCCTGATGGTACTTCCCATTGGGGTTTTTTATTCGCCGTATTGTAATAAAACCATATCTTTAAGAAGAATTCCCCCACATATTTAACCGTAACCACATAATTTTTATGAAAAGAAGGCCATTTAAATTTTGTAAAGAAGGCATTCCAATGTTTGTTTGCCTATTTTTTGGGTTGTTATCCTGCAATCAGCAGCCCAAACCAACCGATAGAAATAGCCCTGAAACCACCAAAACGGTGGAAACACCCAAGGGGATTATTTCCAAAACACAAGCGCAAGAGCTATTTGATAATTACAGTAATTTTAGGGTTCCGGCGATAGATTCCCTGGAGCAGCAAAGGATGCCCAAAGAAAACTTTAAGGCAACCCGCTTTCTGAGTATTGAATATCAACGCTTAAAAGATTACATCGCTTATGTGGAAAATGAAGCACAACTAGCGAACGTTCCCATCACAAATTTTAGGATTTACTTGGCAACCTATCCAGAAAAGGCAAAGTTTCCAAGGCGCAACACCCTGTTTATTTTACCTACCACTACCAAAAATGGAGCGGAATTTGGTTTTTTTACGCTACCGGGTGAAGGGGATTCAAGGACCGCTGTACCCATAAACGCATCCCTTACGAAAGACCTTGGACTTGCCAGCGGCTTAATGGATAGAAACGAAGCTGGGATAATACCCTCATTAAATTCCAATGTATTGCAAGGTGGCAATAGCCTAATTCTGAATGACATGGGGAATTCACCACCACCTAAATCCGATTTCTAAGTAAGGTAAAACGATGATTCCTTCAATTCAATAGGCCATGGGGCAAAATGGGCATGGAAAAATAGCCTAAGGCTTTGACCAACCTAAAAATTCATTTTTTTGATGACCTGGGATTTTTTAAAACAGAATTATTTTTTAGTTGTCTACGGACTCAGTTTTTTAATGTCCCTTAAAAGTTATCGCCATTATTTTGATAGGCCACTGCGCTTTTTTCCCATGATTCTTGCGTATACTTTTTTTAACGAGCTTTTGGGTACGCTGGTCACTTATTCGCAAGATTTCCAACTCGTATTTAGCACGCAAGACCATTTTAGGACCTCTATCATCTATAACGTCTATCATCTCATTTTCTTTGCCTACTTTTATTGGGTCATTATACAGACCTTTAAACCACACTTAAAAAATAAGTGGCTGTATACCTCCTTGGGGATTTTGTTCTTAGCCAACATCATCAATCCCTTTTACCAGGATTACTTTATTTATTCACAGGTGTACGCCTATATAACAGGTGCCGCGGTTCTTTTAGTACTTTGCGCAGTTTACATGGCAGATTTACTTGGACGAAAAAATTATTCACCAAAGCATAACCTCCTTTTTTGGACTGTCTTGGGCCTGTTTATTTTTCATCTTTTATATATACCAATCAAAATTTGTAAGGAATTTTTCACCAGCATCTATGTGCTACAACTGCGAAACTTTCATGTTTTTTTGGTCCTGGCCATGCATCTGCTATTCTGCGTAGGGTTTGCACGTTCTAGACGTAATGCATATAAATAAAAAACATTACCATTCAGGCTCAAACGATCAGCATACTGCTTCAAAACGGATATAAATAAAGAAAAAATTCTTTCCACGCTTTTTACGTTTCACCACGATTACCTTGTCTTTTACAACATTACAACGTAGTTCATCGATATAATTCATTTAAATTGTAGTCTTTTTCCTTCATTTGTAAGGTAAATAATAACATTCAGGTTTCCCAAATGGAATTCCAGATTGAGATAGTGCAGTCAATATCATTTATGTTTTTAAACTCAAAAATCAAATGAACTATGGAAGACAACCATTGGTCTTTTAGTTTTGAATAGTTATCGAACTGCTATCCAATTCCTATTTAAAAAAAAGAATTTTATCCTAAATCAAACCTACAATGCAACTTTTTAAAACTTCAAAAAACATTATTTCCATTATCGTTCTATTATCCATGTTTTCATGTATCAAGGACAATTTGGACAACAGTGTTTCAGATACTGAAAATGGCGAACAACCAACAGAAGAAACACTCTCGCTCGTTGAACTTCAATTTCCGGAAGGATTCAACTTTGAAACCGCTAAGCAAGTCACAATCACTGTAAACGACCTTAGTACTGATGCCGTCTATACGCTTTGGGCCTATAATGACATGCCATTTAATGCGCAAGAAGTAAATATGCTAACGGATGAGGGCACCATGGAAACTGTCAGTAATTTTGTGACCGATGAATTTAACCAGGTACTATTTACCGGTAAATCTGAGGGTGGAACAACAACGATAAACACAACCATACCCTCATATTACAACAAAATCTATCTAAGAAGAAAAGAGGGTAATTCCTTTGATTCCCAAATTATTGACATCGTAGAAAATAATGCCACTTATACCTACACAATTTCTTCAAATTCTAGAAGAATGAATACGGTAAAGACTTACAAATCCAACAAACAGCTAGAGAGATCACGCGCCAATCGCAACGTTTCAATAGATTCTTTGTATGCGGTTAACGGATCTGGACAATTATTTACCATAAATCCCTTAACCGGTAATATGACCGATCGGGCCGCAATGCCACAAGGAAGCTATACTGCCGCTGTAGACCAAACAAACCAGTACTTATACAGTATTGGTAGGAGCAACCCCTATCCTTTGATGAGATATGACATGATAAATGATACGTGGACCACTATTGGCAATGTTGGCATGGGCGGACCACGATTGGATTATAGAGAAGAAGATGGTTTGCTATATTTTTCTTCTGGCGCCAAAGTGTACACCATTGACGCTAGTAATGCTTCGGTTATTGCTACTTGGGACATCAACAACCTAGACGTAACCGGTGGCGGGGATTTGGCATTCGCAGCGGATGGGACTTTATTTTTAAGCAGCTTTGGTGGTCTGTACCGTTTAGATTTAGATGAGAACAACAGTTATTGGGCAACCCGTATCAGTGCGGACAACCTACCCTTTAACCCTACCTCCATGACATTTGATTCCAACAACGAGTTATGGTTGGCTAGCAACGGTGCTAGCTCCAACTTAATCATCATGGATACGGTTACAGGAGGCTGGGAATATGTATACGGTCCAAATTCTACCTCTGGAATTGACTTTGGCAGAACCATTAATGATTTAACCACGTTTACTTTTGTAGACGAAGACGTAATTGACCCGGACACGGATGGGGATGGTATTACGGACAGTAACGATAGTTTCCCAGATGATGCCGATAAAGCATTTGAACAATTTACACCTAGCAAATATGGCTGGGGAACGATTGCTTTTGAAGATTTGTGGCCTTTCCGGGGTGATTATGATTTTAATGATACCGCAGTAAACTACCGAGTGGTAGCTGTTCTGAACTCTGAGAACGAGGCAGTGCAGCTGGATATATATTACGAAGTAACTTCAGATGGCGCCGGTCTTACCAATGGCTTTGGTATTTCATTGGAAAATGTAAGCCCTGAGAAGATAACATTGGTGACAGGAACTAAACTTACCGAAAACTATATTAATATTGGCCCCAACGGTTTAGAGGAAAATCAAACCGATGCCGTGGTAGTCCTTTTTGATGATCATGAGGGACTCCTCAACGTTCCGGGACTGGTTTCCATAAGCTTTGACCCTCCTATTACCACAGATGAATTGGGCCTGGCCCCTTTTAATCCATTCTTGATTGTTGGAAAGAATAGAGCCCATGAGATTCATTTGCCCAATCAACCTAGAACAGACTTGGGTACTACCATGGAAGGTCTTCCCGGGGTAAACCAAGATGTGGATGGTGATTTTAAAACAGATTCAGGATTACCGTGGGCTATCAGTATTATCCATGATTTTAAGGTTCCAGAAGAACGCGTACCTGTAAACCAAGCTTATAATTTTTTCGAGGAATGGGCAACCTCTGGTGGTAATAATTTTGCGGACTGGTATAAGGATAATCTAGGCTATAGGAACAGCGCCCTGATAAAAGATTAAGCACAAAAAAACCCTTCTAATTGAAGGGTTTTTTGTATAAGGTGTTTTTGTTTTTATAAACCTGCAACTTGAATAGTCAACTTACTTTTTAAGTTAGCGGCCTTGTTAGCGTGTATGATTTTTCTCTTGGCAAGTTTATCAATCATACTAATAACAGATGGCAGCATGGTTTCAGCAGCTTTCTTATCTTCCTCGGAACGTAACTTTTTAATTGCATTACGCACCGTTTTGTGCTGATACCTGTTCCTTAAACGAACAGCCTCATTTCTTCTAATTCTTTTTAATGCTGACTTATGATTCGCCATAATCTCTATCTTAACTTTTATTGGTTGGAAACCAACCCTCATTATTTTTACTGTAGCCCGTAGGGGAATCGAACCCCTGTTACCAGGATGAAAACCTGGCGTCCTAACCCCTAGACGAACGGGCCAAAACAAAACCATAAAAACACAAATGTTTATGGTTCCAAAGAACTTTGTAGCCCGTAGGGGAATCGAACCCCTGTTACCAGGATGAAAACCTGGCGTCCTAACCCCTAGACGAACGGGCCAATAATGGTCGCATTAATGCGGATGCAAAAATACAACTATTTTTAAGTATTGCAAGAGCAAGATATTTTTTTTTATATGCTAGTATGCTTTTGCAAAAAGTACACGATACTTAGACGGTTTTCCCGTGACCATACAGCTTCCCAATTCTTCTTCAACATCAATAGGTATGCATCGTATGGTAGCTTTAGTCTCTTCCTTGATTCTATTTTCCGTTTCTGGGGTACCGTCCCAATGGGCAGCGACAAAGCCACCTTTTTCGGCGATTACCTTCTTAAAATCCCCATAGGAATCTACTTTCGTAATGTGTTGTTGTTGGTGATTTTTTGCCCTTTGATACATAGCATTCTGAATTTCATCCAAAAGTCCCACCACCCTATCCACCACCTCATCAGCCGCAACAACCATCTTTTCCAAGGTATCCCTACGAGCTACTTCAAAAGTACCGTTCTCCATATCCCGCTGCCCAATGGCCAGCCTAATGGGTACGCCCTTTAGCTCATACTCATTAAACTTAAACCCAGGTTTGTGCGTATCCCTGTTATCATATTTCACCGAAACGCCTTTGGCCCGCAATTCTTTGACCAGCGGCCCTACCCTATCTGAAATAGCGCTCAATTGGTCTTCCCCTTTGTAAATGGGTACGATGACCACTTGGATTGGAGCTAATTTTGGAGGTATCACCAAGCCGTTGTCATCACTATGGGTCATGATAAGTGCCCCCATCAAACGGGTAGACACTCCCCAAGATGTGGCCCAAACATACTCCTGTTTTCCTTCCTTAGAGGCATATTTTACATCAAAGGCCTTGGCAAAATTCTGTCCTAAAAAATGGGAGGTTCCTGCTTGCAGTGCCTTTCCATCTTGCATGAGCGCCTCTATACAGTAGGTCTCATCTGCCCCTGCAAAGCGTTCACTTTCTGTCTTTGTGCCCTTGATTACGGGAACCGCCATATGGTTTTCCACAAAATCTGCGTACAGGTGCATGATCATCTTGGCTTCCTCCATGGCTTCCTTTTCGGTAGCATGTGCGGTATGGCCCTCTTGCCATAAAAACTCTGCTGTTCTTAAAAAAAGTCGCGTCCGCATTTCCCAACGCACCACATTGGCCCATTGGTTGATCAATAGCGGTAAATCCCGGTAAGATTGTATCCATTTTCTGTAGGTGTCCCATATAATGGTTTCGGAGGTGGGCCTAACGATTAACTCTTCCTCTAACTTGGCATCTTCATCCACCACAATACCACTGCCGTCCTCGGCATTCTTTAGTCTGTAATGTGTTACTACGGCACATTCCTTGGCGAAACCCTCTACATGACTGGCTTCTTTACTAAGATATGATTTAGGGATAAAAAGTGGGAAATAGGCATTTTGATGACCCGTTTCCTTAAACATCCGATCTAGTTCCGCCTGCATCTTTTCCCAAATGGCAAAACCGTAAGGTTTAATGACCATACAGCCCCTTACCCCAGAATTCTCAGCTAAATCTGCCTTGACCACCAGTTCATTGTACCATTTTGAATAATCTTCCGCTCTACTGGTTAACTTTTTTCCCATCTCATCGAGTTTGGCACAAAACTTGTGACTTGTTTAACAAAAATAAATGGTAAAACTAACTATTTTTACTATGTTCAACAATAAAAATAACGCTATGATACATTCATCACCCCTCCGCAAAATAAGGTTTGTTGCAACACTTGGGTTGGCAACCATTTTCTTGGCCTCCTGTGGGTCTTACCAGCAAGCCTCCTATTATGATGATGATGGCATTTACAATAATGGCAATCGGGAGGTCCTCAATGGAAATCGTGTGGCGGTGGTAGAAAAAAAATCCGAAGCAGCGGTACAGACTGAAGCCTTGGAAAATGATATCTACGGCGAGTACTTTGGAGAAAAGGCCAATCAGTATGATGATATCGTGAATGCAGAAGTGTTTACGGACGTGGACAGTTATTATAGCGGCGCACCAACGGACCAAGAGTCTATAGGTGAGCAAACCGATTATTTTGCCAATAACAACAATTACATTGGAAATCCAGGTTGGGGGGACAATCCTACGAACATTAATATCAACGTAATCGACAACGGCTGGGGCTGGAATAACCCATGGTTATGGGGCGGTGGTCTTGGTTGGGGCTGGGGCGGTGGCTTTGGCTGGGGCTGGAACAATCCTTGGAGATGGAATAGATTTGGCTGGGGCGGTGGTCTTGGCTGGGGCTGGGGCGGTGGCTTTGGTTGGGGGTGGAACGACCCTTTTCTATGGAACGGCGGCTGGGGCTGGGGCGGTGGCCTTGGCTGGAGAGGCGGCTGGGGTTGGAACAACTGGGGTTGGAACAACGGCTTTTATGGTAACAGAAATGTGGCATTCAATAGAACAAGAAGGGGAGCCACAAGAAATTCCTTGGCTACCACAGCACTCAGGGGACGCTCCAACGTATTTAACGACAGTAGGAGAACAACCTCCCGTTTACGCAATAATAGTGGGCGATCAAATCAAGGAAGGAGCTTGGCAACAAGGTCCTCTACCACCAGAAGCAATGCTGCCCGCAGTACAAGGTCTTATCGCAACAATAGTTCCATTTCCAGAAGGTCCATGGGCTCTGATGCCATAGCAAGGAATCAGGCGTATAGAACCAGCAGAAGTACTAGGGCGGTACCCAGATATGACGGTATCACCCGTAGCAACCCAACCGCAAGAAGTTCTTCTTCAAGAAGCGGAAGTACATACAACAGGGGTACCAGAAGCACGAGACCCAGTTATTCCGGTTCTGGACAACGCGCATCAAGGGGATACCAATCTTCTGCCCGGTCCGGCTCTTCTAGGAGCTCTGGATACAGAAGCTCTGGTAGCAGTTCCAGAAGCTCTGGCTATAGAAGCTCAAGGAGTAGTAGTTCCAGAAGCTCCGGTTACCGAAGTTCTGGCAGTAGTTCCAGAAGCTCTAGCTACAGTAGAAGTTCTGGTGGAGGCCGTTCTTACAGTAGTGGCCGCAGCTCGGGTGGCGGAAGATCGTCTGGAGGTGGCCGAAGCGGTGGTGTAAGAAGAAATTAATCCAACAACATTTTTAAGGACTTAAAATAGGAATATATGAAAGTAGCAATAACGTTCATCATGGGCTTGGTATGTATGGGCCTAAGTGCGCAGAACATCAATGATGTGCTACGCTATGGCGGTGAGGATTTACAGGGAACGGCAAGATTTCAGGCCATGGGTGGTGCTTTTGGTGCCCTAGGGGGAGATATGTCTTCCTTAAATATCAACCCTGCCGGTTCTGCCGTGTTCAACTATAGCCAGTTTACCATTACCGGTTCCAACTACAACAGGCTCAATGAGGCTACTTATGGCAATACGTTTACGGGAACCGATGTAAATAATCTTGAAATTAACCAAGCTGGTGGTGTATTTGTATTTAAATCCCCCAACAGTGCATGGAAAAAGCTTGCTTTGGGATTAAATTACGATTTGGCCCAAAATTTTGACGATGACATCTTTATCAACGGCACTACGACAGAAGGTATTGATAATTATTTTCTCAACTTTGCCCAAGGTGTGCCATTTGGGAGTTTAACATTGGCGCCAAACGAATTTATTGAAGATGCCTATTTAGACATAGGTGAACTTCAGGGATTTGGAGACCAACAGGCATTCTTAGGCTACTTTGGTGGGGTGATCAACCCGGTTGATGAAACGGACGGCAATACCAGTTACGTATCTAATGCTTCCTACAACAACCTAACCCAAAACTACAGACAACTTTCCACCGGTTTCAATAGCAAATTCACCGCAAACTTTTCTGGCCAATACCAGGACAATCTGTATATCGGGGCTTCTTTAAATTTCCATTCCATTTTTTACCAGCGAACTACGTTATTGGAGGAATCTGGTTTTAACCCCTCCTCCCCGGTACAAAACATTAGATTTGACAATTTCTTAAATACCGAAGGTGACGGCTTTTCATTTTCACTAGGTGCCATAGCCAAGTTAAATGAAAATATAAGAATTGGCGGTAGCTATCAATCCCCTACATGGTATCGTTTACTGGATGACACTTCCCAACGCATCAACTCCAATGAAGCGGATACGGACATCAACTTTATAGATTTTGATATTGTCAATTTGTTTGAGGAATATAGGATTCAGATACCCTCCAAACTAACGGGTAGCGTCGCAGTGGTCTTTGGAAAATCCGGGCTTATTAGTTTTGACTACAGTTATCAAGACATGTCCAATGCAGAACTCCGTCCGGTTAATGACCCAGTTTTTATCCAGGAGAATGATTTCATTGCCAATCAATTAGGTGTGGTTAACACCTTCCGTTTAGGAGGAGAGTACAGAATTGAGCGGTTTAGCCTCAGAGGTGGGTACCGTTTGGAGCAAAGTCCTTTTGCGAACACTGATCGTATTGGTGAACTTACGGGATATTCTGCCGGCCTTGGTTATGATTTTGGGGGCAGTAGGTTAGACCTTGCCTATGGCAGAACCAACAGGGAGGTAAATCAACTTTTGTTTGATTCTGGCGCAACAAACGCCGCCACGGTAAATAGGCAACTCACCAACATTAATCTATCCTATACTTTAAAGTTTTAAAAAATACCAAGCCATCATGATGACTAACGGAAAATAATACTCAAGGGGCTGGTATCGGCCCTTTTTTAAGCTTATCTAACCAAAGAAAAGTGATTTCTTACGGTTTTGGCCACCACCACCGATTGTTCGGTACGGTCATAATCCAATCTAAACCAATAATCGGATGCCGGTAATTGATTGCCATTATAAGTACCGTCCCAACCATTAATGTTATCCAGTTGCTTTAACAATTTGCCATAACGGTCAAAAATAAAGACTTGGGCATTGGTCAATTCCTCAATTCCCTTAACTTCCCAGGTGTTGTTAAAGGCATCACCATTGGGCGTAAAGAACTTTGGGTAACCAACTACCAAAAATTCAATAGGTTCCGTAATGCCACAGCCGTTTTTATCATTAATAATTACGGTATTAATTCCCGGTGGCACATCCAAGAAAACGGAATCGTCCTGAAAGTCACCGCCATTAATGGCATATTCATATTCGCCATCGCCATCTACCTCAAACTCCACTGCATATTGGTCTGGATCATTGGCATTGGTCAAATCTTCACGGATAATGATGCCATCTTCCCCTGCCAATAATGTGGGCACACCAAAAAAGGTTATGAGGATATCATCCGTTATCAATCCAAAACTGGTCTCAATTTCCACAAAATAACGGCCAGAGTTTGGACTGGTAACCGTGTATTCCGTGCCAGAGGGGGCCACAACCTCGTCAACCGTACCATCATCGTCCCTATCCAGGGACCATGTGATGGTCACAATGTCCGGTCCCGCTGGGGAATTCTGGGCACTAAGAATAATGTCTGGGTCATCTTCGCAAGCAATAATGTCCAAACCTAAAAACTCATCCCGCAAGGTACAGTCCAAAGCCGTGTTTTGGTTGGTATTGACCGAGTTGCCCGTAAACGTCAGTTCAAACGTTTCTGCGTCGCCATCAAAATTTGTATTAAAATTATTGATAAGTAGGTAGTATATCTCTCCTGCCCGTACGTTGATATACTCATCGTAGGTGTTTTGGCTTCCCGTTACGTTGGGGGCCCCAACTTGGCTATTTTCCGGATTAACGCCTATGCCCGTAAAGTTAGTGTCGTTAACTTCATAGTTACAGCGTATAGGCTCTGTGGTTCCGGTCCCGATTGCGGTACAAAAGTTTTCACCTGAGGTCTGATCAAAAGGACCGTACAGTGCAAAATCCCATTCTGCGGTAACCACACCTCCAGGATTCACTGGTAAAGCTTCTATATCAAAACCTATTTGCCCATCGGTACCAGCCCTAAAAACAAACCAGGCCGTATTATTCTCAATATTCGCCGAGGCCACACTTCCCTTTTCCAGACAACCGGTCTGGGTAATCACATCTGGGTCAAAATCGTCAATATCACCACTACCATCTACCACGGCGGTGATGGGGGCGTCTGCACAAACTGGTATTGCAGTTCTACAATCAGGACTGTTCTGTCCTAAAGCATATCCTGTGTAAAGTAAGCAACTGATAGCGAAAGATAGTGTTCGAATGCTCATCATGGGGCTATAAAAAGCTTTTAGATGTTATGATAACACGCTTCAATGGCCATTTAGTATACCTTAATCCGAAAAATTTGCACTTAATCGATGAAATACACTTTACAGACACCCTCCATAAATTTTGGAACGGGAAATAACCAAGCTATCCCCTTAAAGAAATAAAAAGCTTGGGATTCAAAAAAAAGTCCCAATACCCCATTAATGTCTATCTTTGTGCCTCTTTATAAAGAGCTCATGAAACTAAGGGAAACTTTGGACAGCAAAGACGACGCAAGAGGAGACGACCACGTAGGTTCCTCACATGACACACCCATGAGAAAGGATGCTTTTGTGCTTTCTGATATGGAAAAAATAGAGAAGATTCAAGGACACGTTCGTGACATTATGCACACCCTTGGACTGGACCTCAATGATGATAGTTTGCAAGGAACTCCCAGGCGTGTGGCCAAAATGTACGTTAATGAATTGTTTGGCGGCCTGCATCCAGACAAAAAACCTACCTCTTCCACTTTTGACAATAAGTACAAATACGGTGAAATGTTGGTAGAAAAAAATATCACCCTCTACTCCACCTGTGAGCACCACTTGCTGCCCATTGTGGGCAGGGCGCACATAGCCTATATTTCTAACGGAACGGTCGTGGGCTTGTCTAAAATGAACCGCATCGTGGACTATTATGCCAAAAGACCACAGGTACAGGAAAGGCTTAACATTCAAGTTGTGAAGGAACTACAGGCAGTTTTGGGAACAGAGGACGTTGCATGCGTTATGGATGCCAAACATTTATGCGTAAATTCTAGGGGCATACGTGATATTGAGAGTAGCACGGTGACCGCGGAATACGGTGGCAAGTTCAAGGAAGAATCAGTACGCCGGGAATTTTTGGATTATATCAACCTCGACACAGAATTCTAATGCAACCCTTTAAACAGCAAACCTTACGCATTTCCAATTCCCTAACCGGAAAAAAAGAAGTGTTCCAGCCCCTAAAAGAAGGATATGTGGGCATGTATGTATGCGGCCCCACCGTATACAGTAACGTACATCTTGGAAACTGTAGGACCTTTATGTCCTTTGACATGATTTTTAGGTATTTTAAGCACCTAGGCTATAAAGTGAGGTACGTACGGAACATTACGGATGCAGGGCATTTGGAAAACGATGCTGATGATGGCGAGGATAAAATTGCCAAAAAAGCCAAGCTGGAACAAATAGAACCCATGGAAGTAGTGCAACGCTACACAGTAGATTTTCATGAAACACTGCAAAAATTAAATCTGCTTCCGCCAAGCATAGAACCTACGGCAACCGGCCACATTATTGAACAGATAGAGATCATCAAAGAAATATTGGACAAAGGCTTTGCCTACCAAATCAATGGTTCTGTTTATTTTGATGTGGTACATTTTAACAAAACACATGATTACGGAAAGCTTAGTGGCAGAAAGCTGGAGGATATGATCACTAATACCAGGGCGTTGGCGGCGCAGGATGAAAAAAGAAATCCACAAGATTTTGCCCTTTGGAAAAAAGCGGAACCGCAACATATTATGCGTTGGCCCTCCCCATGGGGAGATGGTTTCCCCGGATGGCATTTGGAATGCACGGCAATGAGCACTAAATACCTTGGTGAAACTTTTGATATACACGGCGGTGGCATGGACCTTAAATTCCCACATCATGAATGTGAGATAGCCCAAGCGGAAGCCAGCAATGGAAACTCACCCGTAAATTATTGGTTGCATGCCAATATGCTGACGTTGAACGGAAAAAAAATGTCCAAATCTACGGACAATAATATTTATCCTAATGAAATATTCAGCGGGGAAAACAACATTTTAAGTAAGGCTTTTCAACCATCTGTGGTACGGTTTTTTATGCTTCAGGCCCATTACACCAGTATTTTGGATTTGAGCAATGACGCACTCCTAGCTTCCGAGAAAGGATATTATCGATTAATGGATGGTGTCCGTCTTATTGGCGACCTGCCCACTGGTGCCATCACGCACTTTGATATTACATCTTGGCAGCAGAAATGCTATGATGCGATGAACGATGATTTTAATACTCCTATCTTAATTTCGCATCTTTTTGAGGGAGTAAAGCATATAAACCTCATCAAAGAAGGTAGGGAACAAATAACAGTAGAGGATAAAGTAACCCTAAAAACCATTTTCAGTGCCTTTATCTTTGATGTCTTGGGGCTTGAAGACCAGCAGGGGACGGATAATGACTCCGACACTTTACACGGAGTAGTGAACCTTTTGATTCACCTGCGCAATCAAGCTAGGGCCAATAAAGATTATGCCACTTCTGACCAAATCAGGGATGAATTGATGGCCATGGGCATACAGTTAAAGGATGGAAAGGACGGAACCACCTTTAGTTTAAATTAACTTTCAAAAAGAAAATGTTGTGAGAAATATACTGATTGCCCCTTTCGTTTTTTTGATTCGGGCATATCAGCTTTTTATTTCACCCTACACGCCCGCAACCTGCAGGTACTCCCCCACTTGTTCCGCTTATACCTTGGAAGCGTTGAAAAAACATGGTATTTTCAAAGGGGGTTGGCTTTCCATTAAACGTATCTTTAGCTGTAATCCTTGGGGTGGAAAAGGTTATGATCCCGTTCCTTAAGCCTACCTATGACCTTTGGTTTAAAACCATACTCCGGCGTAATCCTTGGAACAAACTAGCTTTTAAGCGCATGGAATCTACTCCAGCCGCAAGGTATTGGGGCAAATGCATATCCTTTATTATTCCAGTTACCTACCACCAGTGCGCTGATTAACACCCAAGCCTAAAAACTACTTGAATCTTATGCCCTGCTACCAACTGCAAACTATGTCCTCTTAAAAATCACTTTGTAAAAATAAAGCCTGTCTTCCGGCTAATTCTATATCTTAGCCAAAAATAGTTTTTATGCATTTTTTAGGTTTTAATTGGAATCCCGATGGCACCCTTTTTGAACTTGGCTTTCTACAGATCAAATACTACAACCTGCTTTGGATTTTAGCCTTTGTCGCTGGTCTATTTATCATGAAAAAGATTTTTACCAGGGAGAACAAGTCCATGGAAAAGCTGGACTCCTTGTTTATGTACTGTGTAATTTCCATCATGTTGGGAGCGCGTCTGGGACATGTCATCTTTTACCAATCAGAACTCATTACCCAAGATCCATTATCCATACTATTGCCCATACGTACCGTTCCTGAATTTGAATTTACGGGGTTTACGGGGCTTGCCAGCCATGGTGCCACCATTGCGGCTTTTCTTGCGCTCTATCTTTTTTCTAGAAAATATAAGGACATGAAGTTTTTATGGCTGCTGGACAGGGTAGCCGTGGTGAGTTCCATTGGTACCGCTTTTGTTAGGCTCGGAAATTTTTTCAACTCTGAAATCAATGGAAAAATTGTGGACAAATCTTTTGCCTTAGCCACGCGGTTTATACGTGATTCCGATGATATGCCCTCGTATAAGGCCATACAGCTAACCAAAGAAAAAACAGCAAGCGCTGCATATAAGGCCATTGAAACAAAACCAGAGTTTGCTTCCATTCTTGAGAGTATCCCGTACAGGCACCCTGCACAGCTGTACGAAGCGTTCTTGTACTTTATCTTATTTGGCTTGCTTTATTTTACCTACTGGAAAACGGACAAACGGAATAAATCTGGATTCTTGTTCGGTTTATTTATGGTTGGACTATGGACCTCCCGCTTTGTGGTGGAATATTTTAAAAAGAGCCAGGGAGGATTTGAAGACACTTGGGGCACTTTTACCACTGGACAGTGGCTAAGCCTTCCCATGATCCTAGTGGGGCTATACTTTATGTTCCGGCCTAGCTCCAACAAAACCTAAAGACATGAAAATAGGCACCTTTGTTTTGAGCTTTATCCTATTTGTTACCCTTGGCTGCAAAGAAACTCCCAAGCAGGAAATTAAAACGGAATCCATAGGTTTTAAAAAAGAAGGGGAACTCCAAATTTACCAAAGCGATAGTTTATTGGTGGATTTGGACATTGAGCTTGCAGAAACAGCATACGAAATCCAAACTGGTTTAATGTATCGAAGCTCCATGGAAAAAAAACAGGGAATGCTGTTTATTTTTGACGCTCCGGAACCACGTTCCTTTTACATGAAGAATACCGAAATTCCCTTGGATATTATCTACATCAGCGATTCCCTGCGCATTGTGAGCTTCCAAAAAAATGCAAAGCCTTTGGATGAAAAGGGGCTACCCTCTAAACAAGCAGCGCAATATGTACTGGAAATCAATGGTGGTCTGTCAGACTTATGGAACCTACAAATAGGGGATAGTATTTCCTATTCCAAGAATTAAATGTCACGCTATCTTTTAACTGGGGAAACCACGGAACGCCTCATCTTTAGAAACGTTAGGCCAGCAGATTTTGATCATTGGTTGCCCTTTTACCAAAATCCTGCATCTACCCAATACTGGACAGGTATCCCCAGTAACCCCAAATTGGCCTGCACCCAGCAATTTAAAGCTATCTTTAATAGATACGAAAAGAATCTCGGTGGACTTAACGCCCTGATCCACAAGAATACCAAAACATTGATTGGAATGTGTGGCCTACTTCTGCAAGTAGTAGATGATGTTGAAGAGCTTGAAATTGGGTATTCCATACTTCCAACATATTGGCGTAATGGCTATGCCCTTGAGGCCGCACAAAAATGCAAAAGGTTTGCTTTTGGAAACCAACTAGGCAAAACCCTTATTTCCATTATCCATGTAGACAATATTCCCTCGCAAAAAGTAGCACTTAAAAATGGGATGGAAATAGAGAAAACCACAACCTATAAATCCAATCCGGTTGAAATTTGGCGTGTGGGATGCCAGTAACCCAATGTTGAATCTCAAATAGTTGGTATCTTTAACATACATCCTACACTTTTTTATTTTAATGGCCACATTACCCCAAATTACTATTTATAGACCGCTAGAAACCTCACCAGATGATTGGGTAGCATCCCTCATGGCAAAAAATCCCCCCGAGGGTTTCCATTTTCTCCACCAAAAGAAAGGATGTGTGTTCTCCATGGCAACACTGGATAAATATATTGATAACGAGGAGCGTTACGGAATTCAACCGTTGGAGACCCCAAACGATCAGGCCCTAAAAACCATGAGCAGCGGAGAGCAAAAAAAAGCGCTGTTGACACACCTATTACAAATGGAACCGGATTTTATGGTATTGGTAGACCCTTATGATAATTTAGACACCATAAGTACAGAAAGACTTAAACGTTATTTTCATGAGCTTTCCAAGACCATGATATTAATACAAATCATCAGCCGTATTACAGCCGCATTCCACTTTAGTACTCAATTTTATGCATTTCACCATACGCTACTGCAGCCGTTTACATCGGTACAGGAGCTACATCACTACGTATTATCTACTAAAAACATCCAAGCAATTACGATACCTGACCCTTTATTTAGTCCTAAAACCCTAGGTGAGGAGCTGGTATCCTTCCATAAAGTATCCGTAAGTTTTGGCAACAAAAAAGTGCTGCATCAGGTAGACTGGACCGTAAAACATGGTGAATTCTGGCATCTGGTTGGGCCAAACGGTAGCGGGAAATCAACGTTGCTACAGATGATTACCGGAGACAGTACCAAAGCGTATGGCCAAGAGATATATCTGTTTAACAAACAAAAAGGCACAGGTGAAAGTGTTTGGGAGATTAAAAAGCATTTAGGGTACTTTACCGCGTCCATGACCACCACGTTTAGGGGCTATGACAATCTTATCCATATGCTCATTGCGGGTCTGCACGATGCCATTGGCCTTTACGTAAAACCGACTGAAACAGAAATACGGCTAGCCATGTCTTGGCTAAGAACCATTGGCCTATATCCTAAAAGAGAGCAACAATTTAGACAACTGAACGAGGGTGAAAAGCGTTTATTAATGACGGCTAGGGCAATGATAAAACACCCGCCTTTATTAATTTTGGATGAGCCGGCCATTGGCTTGGATGATAGGTATACAAAACTACTTGTGGACTTAATAAACACCTTCGCAGAAAAAAGCAAATCTGCCCTTATTTATGTTTCCCACAAACAAGAAAAGGGCTTAACCCCAAAATATAGGCTTACATTAACTCCAACACCGCAAGGCTCTAAAGCCAAAGTAGGTTAAGCAGCTAAAAACGTTAGATTAAAACCCTTAAACCGAGTGTTGGGGCTAACCATGCCATGGTTGTACCTAAGGCAAAAGTGCATCTATATCTAAAAGGATGCCATTGTTTTAATTGATGGTTTAAGTACTGAATCAATATGCTTAGAACCGGGTATTACCAATGCATCAAAAAGTTTCAATAATAAGCTTTATCCCTTCTGAGGACACAACTTTATAATTGTTAATACCCCATTCTTTAGGTGGTGGTTAGGCCATGACTATCCCAAGAACCTGATAATTCCAACTTCTACGGATGATATTATCAAGTCTGTAAAAAATACCAAAACAGCTTGTTTGTCAGCCTTAATAAAAAAGCCGTCCAATTTATTCTTGAACGGCTATTAGTAATTGAGTTAGTGTATGTGCTGTTATTCCTTGTCGGAACCTATTCTTTTCTTCAAGGAATCGAACATAATAGGGGTTGCAATGAACACAGATGAGTAGGTACCTACAAGCACGCCCACGATCATAGCGAACATGAAGCCTCGTAAAGATTCCCCACCAAAAACAAAGATGGCCAGTAATACGATCAAGGTGGTCAATGAGGTATTTAACGTTCTACTTAACGTACTGTTGAGGGCCTCATTCACGTTGTTTCCATTATTCCACCCTTTTAAACCTATGATTTCCCGGATACGGTCAAACACAACCACGGTATCATTTAATGAATATCCAATTACCGTAAGGATTGCTGCAATAAATGCTTGATCAATTTCCATGTTAAAGGGCATGATGGCACCTGTCAAAGAGAAGATACCCAAGACGATCAGTACATCGTGGAATACCGCCATTACGGCACCTAGGGAAAACTGCCATTTTCTAAATCGGAAAAGGATATACAAGAAAACCACGGCCAATGAACCTAATATGGCCAAAAAGGCATTCTTTTTAATATCATCCGCAATGGTAGGACCTACCTTTACGGACTGCATGATGCCAATGGCCTTATCTGATGCACCCACCGTAAAATCTTCAAAAGAAGTTCCGTCTGGCAAATACTTTAACAAAGCATTGTACAATTTGTCTTGGATTTCCGCATCAACCTCAATCCCTTCAACATCTACCTTGTAAGGCGTGGTAATCTTTATTTGATTAGCGTCCCCAAAGGTCTTTACATTGGTTCCACTGCCAAAAACCGTATTCAACTCCGATGCAATTTCTGAAGGACTTACCGCCTGTTCAAAACGAACCTGGTAAGAACGCCCCCCTACAAAGTCAACCCCTTGTTGCAATCCTGTGGTAAACAAGGAGACAACACCGACGGTAACCAATATTCCTGAAATGACATAGGCAATTTTGCGTTTTCCCAAAAAGTTTATGTTCATGTTCTTGAACAAGCCTTTTGTTGCAGCTGTAGAGAATTGCAAGTCCCTACCCTTTTTAGAAATGTACCAGTCTACCAACAGTCTGGTAATGAAGATAGCGGTAAACAATGAGGTAACGATACCTATCAATAAAGTGGTTGCGAAACCTTTGATGGGTCCTGACCCAAAAATAAACAGAATTATCGCTGTAAGACCTGTGGTAATGTTAGCATCTAAAATAGAGGACAGTGCATTGCTAAAACCATCTGCCACCGCTTGGGCCTTACCTTTACCTCTATCTAATTCTTCCTTGATTCTTTCAAAAATAAGGACATTGGCATCTACGGACATACCTATGGTCAAAACGATACCGGCAATACCGGGCAGGGTCAATACCGCACCCAAACTTGTAAGTACCCCAAAAATCAGGATAATGTTCAACACCAAGGCAATATCTGCAAAAGCACCTGCCTTACCGTAGTAAAAAATCATCCAGACCAAAACAAAGGCCATAGCAATCATAAAAGACATAAAGCCACTATCAATAGCTTCTTGGCCCAATGATGGCCCCACCACCTCTGATTGGATGATTTCTGCCGATGCGGGAAGTTTACCTGCACGTAGTACGTTGGCAATATCTTTAGTCTCGTTTATGGTAAAGGATCCTGTAATTTCAGAACGGCCTCCAGAGATTGGTCCTGTTGAAACGCCAGGTGCGGTGTACACTTTATTGTCCAAGACAATGGCAATCCCAGTTTGGTTATTGAAGGCATCACCGGTCAACTTTTCCCAAAGTTTGGCACCGCGGGTGTTCATGGTCATGCTTACCGCAGGTTTATTAAACTGATCAAACACGTCTTGTGCATCGGAAACGACATCACCGCTAATTCTCGGTGTATTGTCCCTATTGGATTTAAGGGCATACAACTCTGCGACTTCTGCATCCTTTGGTGGTTTTTCAAAAGCAAATTTGGTAAACTGCACATCCGCGGGCAACAGTCTTCTAATCTCAGGCATTTTTAAATATGCGCCAACCTCCGCAGTATCTGTTACCGCAACAACGGCAATTGCGTTACTTCCGGGTGAAGCCGGAATAATTTTTCCCAATAATGGATTGGACTGTGGTGCTGTATCAATAGAATCTTGGGCTACATCGGAAAGTAAGGAATCTATCTCGGACTCTGGCTTTGTTTCCACTTCAGCCTCTTCTTCCGGCTCCAATATTTCCTTTAGCTTTTCATTGGCATCAAAGAAAAATCTTCCTAGACTTTGGTTGCTTTGGGGATAGGTTTCCCAGAATTCCAATTGTGCGGTGCTGGACAACAACTCTTGTGCCCTTGCTACGTCCTTGGCACCGGGGAGCTCTACCAAAATACGGCCAGAATTCCCCTCACGCTGAATGTTGGGCTGGGTGACCCCAAAACCGTCTATACGCTTTCTTAATACCTCAAAGGCGGAGACGATGGACTCATCTATTTTTGTACGGATAATGGGTTTCACCTGGTCATCAGTCATTTGGAAGTTAATGACATCACTCAGCCCCTTGTTCGCAAAAATATCAGGTGAGGCCAGTTTGGTATCGCCCTTTATCGCATCAAAAGCATCAAAGAAAAGATTTAAATAGGTCTCATCACTGCTTTTAGAAGCCTCCTCTGCATCTGCCAATGCCTTATTAAAAACAGGGTTTTTGGTGTTGTTGGCCAGTCCTTTTAAAATATCCTTTACAGAAATCTGTAAGGTAACGTTGATACCTCCCTTTAGGTCAAGCCCCTTGTTCAGTTCCTTGGTTTTTGCATCCTCATAGCTGGTATATCCTAAGATAGGATTGCCTCCAATGGAATCAAGATAAGAAGCTTCTAAAGCTTCTCTTTTGGCCACATAATCTTCCTCGGCCTCGCTTATTTGGGTGATGGCAAACTTTTCTGCGTCACTTTCTACTTTAGCGGTAATGAACGTGTAGGAAAGTTGATAAATGCTCACCAAACCAAACAGCAGTGCAAAAAGCTTTATAAGTCCTTTATTTTGCATGGATTACAGTATTTTTCTTAAACAGCGTGCAAATATATCATTTCAAATAAGATTTGCCAATCTATTTGGTCTAATTATCCATGGTACGCGCTTAAAATAAAAAACCACCGTCACCATTTCCTTGATGGCACCTCCTCTTCACAGAGGCAACATCCAAAATAGGGACAGTGGGTATAAACTTCTAAGTGCTCTTACAGTTCCAGTAAACCGTTGGTCTTGGAAACCCCTTCCGCACTTTCTTTAAGTTTGGCCTTTTCGGCATCGCTGAGTTCAATTTCCACGATACGTTCAATTCCGTTTTTGCCCAAGACTACGGGAACACCAATACAAAGATCGGAAAGGCCATACTCCCCTTCCAACAAGGTAGAGCAAGGATAGATTTTCTTTAAGTCACAAGCAATGGCCTGCACCAGACCGGACACTGCGGCCCCCGGGGCATACCAAGCACTGGTTCCCAACAATTTGGTAAGGGTGGCACCACCTACCTTGGTGTCTTCCACTACCTGTTGCATACGTTCCTCACTCAAAAACTCAGAAACCTTTACACTGTTCCTTGCGGCATGGCCAATCAATGGCACCATACCTTTATCACTGTGGCCGCCAATCACCATACCATCAACATCCGAAATTGGGGCACCCAAAGCCTCTGCCAAACGGTATTTAAAACGTGCAGAATCCAACGCTCCGCCCATACCAATGATTCTGTGTTTTGGAAGGTTGGTGGATTTATGGACCAAATACGTCATGGTATCCATGGGGTTGCTCACCACAATAATGATGGTATTTGGTGAATGTTCTATCAAATTCTTTGAAACCGTTTTTACAATTCCAGCGTTGATGCCTATAAGTTCCTCACGCGTCATCCCAGGTTTTCTGGGGATGCCAGAGGTAATTACTGCAATATCGCTATGGGCAGTTTTTGAATAATCATTGGTGCTCCCAGTTATTTTTGTATCAAAACCGTTCAAAGAAGCAGTCTGCATTAAATCCATGGCCTTGCCCTCTGCATAGCCCTCTTTGATATCCAACAATACCACTTCTGAGGCAAAGTTTTTTATAGCGATATATTCCGCACAACTTGCACCTACAGCTCCGGCTCCTACTACTGTTACTTTCATATTATCCTTAATTTATCAGTTTTAATTAAATCCGCTCAAAAATAGGGATTTTTTACCCCAATGTTTTATGAAAAATATCATGTTCTGAGCCAACATTTTATTAGTGCCGCCACAAGGTTTTAATGTGATTGGGCTGGTCCTATTATCTTAGGCAATTCTTACCTCTTATTCTGGATGATACGGCCCTTGGGTTTTCTTGAATGAAGTTCTGGGATTTGTGGTCCCTTCTGCATTAAATGTTAAAGAAAAGGGACGTTCAACGAAGTTCCTCGATACCTTATGCCATACATCGAATAATTACAATCTTTCCTTTTTTACCAACGTTATCCTTATCCCAAATCGAGTTTAAAATAACCTACTTATGAAAAAGCTATTATCCTTAATGGCGGTCATGGTATTGATTGCGGTGAGCAACTGCACCCAAATACCAGAAAACAACGATCCAATCTTAGGCATATGGTCTAAACTTCCAACCTCCATCATTGAGAAACAAGAGAACATAGAACGGGAAGAATGGATTTTTAATGATGTGTATCTTGGCCGGTACAGGAGGTATTCCCAACAACAGGTTTCTTTGGAAACCGACTTTAAATGGTCTAAGGAAGATGGATTGTACACCTTGGATTACACTGCACCAGAAATGCCAGTACACCTTGTAAAATTAAACAGGGATGGAACTCCCGAAAAACTCGAGGAAGTCACCGGGGCTATCTTTGCCATACGTGAATAATCTTTTTTTATCCGTCTTAATTACTAATGAGTTTTGCCTAGAAACGGTTTTGCATGCATTTTATAGCAACAAAAAAGCCATGAAACTAAACAAACTCATGGCTTTTTTTGATGTTGGAATATCCTCCTATTTTATCTAAAACCAAAATTTACACCTGCTGTAAGAGTGTTGAACTCTCCCATATTATAGTCTACATTGATTCTAAAAAAGCCCAATTTTAATTTAGTGCCCAAGGTAGCCACAACGCCATTGACATCATTGACCAAAGAAAAAGGATCCGTATAGGTTTGTTGAAATGGGCCAGATGTTACTCTATAGGTTCCCAAAACATCAATATTGGAAGTTCCGGTAACATAGCCCAAAGCCCCGTAAAAATTAATCACCGGGATGTTTCTTGTGGACACTACAGCACTAAAATTCCATGTATTAAAGTTGGTTTCCAACCGCTGGTTCTCTCCGTCAACCACATTGGTATCATTAAGGTTAAAATCCCCCGTTAGAGAGGTATAGCCAACAACAGCGGAGATGGCCACGGGCAGCAGTTTGTCTGCCGGAAGCAATTTTGTGAAATCATACTGAAGCCCGGCCCCTAAAAGACCAATGGCAACATCATCATTTTTAACTTTAGGCAGAAAACGGGCTTTTACCTCCAAGCCTTTAAACAATCCAACACTACCTTGGATAAACCCGGACGGCACAAAATCAATACCCTCTGCCGATAGCCCTGCTGGAAGCTCAAACGGTTCACTGAATAAACCATTGCTATCCTCTACAAGAATTTCTACGCCCTCAATATCGCCAAGGGCAGTGGATACTTGTTTGGATTGACTACCATCGGAAAACCTAATATTCTCATAATCGGCAACATTCAGGGTAAAGCTTCTTTTATCCTCTTTATTCTTAAACCCTGTGAAGTTACCAATGACGGATATTTCAAACCCGCCCAGTGGTTTAGCGTCCGCACTGTTATACCATCCACTGGACAGCCCATAAATTACCGCTTCCGTTGCCGGTGCCGTATATGCATTGGCAAAGCGTTCTGCATCATTTAGACCGGATGTCAATAAATCACCTAGGTTTTGTGCACTTACGCTTAGTGTTGTCACCAACAATACTGCGCTAAAAATAGTTTTCATGATTTTCTCTGTTTCATCCAAAACTAAAAAACTCGCCTTTTAAGGGCGAGTTTTTGTTGTGAAATTGTCATTATCAATAGGTTAACCTACACATCAATGTTGGCATAGACTGCATTCTTCTCTATGAACTCCCGTCTTGGTGGTACCTCATCGCCCATCAACATGGAGAAAATACGGTCAGATTCCGTTGCATTGTCAATGGTCACTTGGCGCAGGGTGCGGAATTCAGGATTCATGGTGGTATCCCATAACTGTTCCGCATTCATCTCCCCCAAACCTTTATATCGTTGAATACCAGCGGCCCCTCCCATGGACTCTACAATCGCATCCCGCTCTTCATCATTCCATGCATATCTTTTTTTGGCTCCCTTTTTAACCAGATAGAGCGGTGGAGTGGCAATATACACATGTCCCCCTTCAATGAGCTCCCGCATGTATCGGAAGAAAAACGTCAAAATCAAGGTTTCAATATGGCTTCCATCCACATCGGCATCACACATGATCACTACCTTGTGATAGCGTAATTTTTCCAAATTCAAGGCCTTACTGTCCTCCTCGGTCCCAATTGTGACGCCCAAGGCAGTATAGATATTCTTAATCTCTTCATTTTCAAAAACCTTGTGCTGCATGGCCTTCTCTACATTCAGTATTTTTCCGCGCAGTGGCAAAATGGCCTGAAAATTACGATCACGCCCTTGTTTTGCCGTACCGCCTGCCGAGTCACCCTCCACCAAGAACACCTCACATTTGGTAGGATCCTGTTCCGAACAGTCCGACAATTTCCCAGGTAGGCCGCCTACGCTCATGGGGTTCTTACGTTGCACCATTTCACGCGCTTTGGCAGCAGCATGCCTCGCCTGTGCCGCCAGTTTCACTTTTTCCACAATCTGCTTGGCATCATCTGGATGTTCTTCCAGATAATCACTCAACATCTCTGACACGGCCTGGCTTACGGCACTGGTGACCTCGCGGTTCCCTAATTTGGTCTTAGTCTGCCCTTCAAACTGCGGCTCAGCTACTTTTACGGATACTATGGCCGTTAATCCTTCCCTAAAATCATCTCCCGCAATCTCAAACTTTAACTTGTCCAATAAACCGGAATTATCGGCATATTTCTTTAAGGTACTGGTCAATCCCCTTCTAAAACCGGATAGATGGGTACCTCCCTCGTGGGTGTTGATATTATTCACATACGAATGTAAATTCTCTGAATACCCTGTATTGTAAATCATGGCTACCTCTACGGGTATCCCATTTTTCTCCCCTTCCATGGCGATGACCGACTGGATAAGTGGATCACGGGTCTCATCCAAGAACCTAATAAACTCTTTTAAGCCTTCCTCTGAGTGGAAGGTTTCGCCCACAAATTCACCTTTATCATCCTTGTTCCTTCTATCGGTTAGGGTGATGGTGATTCCTTTGTTCAAATAGGCCAACTCCCGCATTCTGTTGGCCAAGGTTTCATAATTGTATTCTTGGGTCTGGGTAAAAATGACATCATCTGGCGTAAAGGTGACCAATGTTCCGTTTTCTTTGCTTTCACCAACGCTTTTTACGGGATACTGGGCCTTACCGCGCACATATTCCTGCTCCCAGATCTTACCTTCACGAAAAACAGTGGCCTTTAAGTGGCTGGATAGGGCATTTACACAGGAAACCCCTACACCATGGAGTCCTCCGGATACTTTGTAAGAATCTTTATCAAACTTACCCCCGGCACCAATTTTGGTCATGACCACCTCTAGGGCAGAAACACCTTCTTTTTGGTGCATGCCCACCGGAATACCCCTACCGTTATCACGCACGGTGATGGAGTTATTTTCATTTATAATAACGTCTATCGCATCGCAATAGCCACCCATGGCCTCATCAATGGAATTATCTACCACCTCATACACCAAATGGTGCAATCCCCTGACCCCAACATCACCAATATACATGGAAGGACGCATCCTCACATGTTCCATACCTTCAAGGGCTTGGATACTGTCTGCGGAATACTGATTTTTCTTTGCTTCTTCGCTCATAGTTTTTGACTAGGTTACCTTGAAAATTTCAAATCTTACAAATATAACCAAAAGCCAATAGAATTAAGGCTTTACACCATATTGAACAGGCAAGTTATCAACAATATAATGTGGAAAAAATTGCTGTCAAAAGTCTTGAATGGAAGCCCTCTTTGATGCCCAAATTTTAAGGTAGCAACTTAAGCGCATTTAAATGGCTATGGCAAGATACCCTTTAACCAACACCAACCTTTAAAAAAAGCAAAAACCCCTCTTTGGGGAAGGGTTTTTATGGGAGATTATGGTTTACTTAGTCCATCCAAACAACAGATGCTTTTGATTAACTAACATACGCATCATCATGCACATTGGCCACAGCCCTTCCGGATGGGTCGTTCATGTTCTTAAAGGCCTCATCCCACTCTAGCGCAATTTTGGTGCTACATGCCACGGAAGGCTCCTGTGGAACGCTTAACGCAGCGGCATCGGAGGGAAAATGTTCCTCAAAAATGGTCCGGTAATAATATTCTTCTTTTGAGGTTGGGGTCTGTATGGGAAACCTAAAGTTCGCACTTTTTAGTTGCTCATCTGTCACCGCATCTGCAACTACTTCCTTTAATGTATCTATCCAACTGTAGCCAACACCGTCTGAAAATTGTTCTTTTTGCCTCCAAGCGACACTTTGGGGCAGGTAGGCCTCAAAGGCTTTTCTTACCACCCATTTCTCCATGCGTTCCCCATTGATCATTTTATCTTGCGGGTTAATGCGCATGGCCACATCCATAAACTCTTTGTCCAAAAACGGAACCCTGCCCTCTATACCCCAGGCCGCTAAGGATTTGTTGGCACGCAAGCAGTCGTACATATGCAACTTATCCAGCTTACGAACGGTTTCCTCATGAAATTCCCTGGCGTTTGGCGCTTTGTGAAAATAAAGGTATCCACCAAAAAGCTCATCTGCCCCTTCACCGGAAAGCACCATTTTAATGCCCATGGATTTAATGACCCTTGCCATGAGGTACATGGGGGTGGATGCACGTATGGTAGTAATATCATAGGTCTCCAAATTGTAGATGACATCCTTAATGGCATCCAACCCTTCTTGGATGGTAAACTTGATCTCATGGTGCACCGTTCCAATATGGTCTGCCACTTTTTGGGCGGCAGCTAGATCGGGAGAACCTTCCAACCCCACCGAAAAGGAATGCAGTTGTGGCCACCAAGCGTCCGCAGTTCCACCGGACTCCACTCTTTTTTGGGCAAATTTTTTGGCAAGGGCAGATGTAACAGAGGAGTCCAATCCTCCGGAAAGCAGTACTCCATAGGGCACATCGGACATCAATTGTCTTTTGACAGCGGCCTCCAAGGCATCATGTATGGCTTTAATACTGGTTTCATTATCCTTTACGGCCTCATACTCCATCCAATCGCGCTGGTACCAACGTACAAATTCACCGTTGCTACTATGCATATAGTGTCCCGGAGGAAACAACTCAATTTTGGTACAAACACCTTCCAATGCCTTTAATTCTGAGGCTACATAAAAGGTGCCCTGTTTGTCCCATCCAATATACAGGGGAATTATCCCCATATGGTCCCTTGCAATAAAATACTCGTCCTTTTCACTATCATAGATGGCAAAGCCAAAAATGCCATTGAGTTCATCAATGAACTCCACTCCTTTTTCCTTGTACAGGGCTAAAATGACCTCACAATCCGATGCTGTCTGGAATACATAGGAATCTTTAAACTGCTCCCTAAGTTCTTTATGGTTATAAATTTCCCCGTTGGCCGCCAAGACCAATTGACCATCTTTACTGAACAGCGGCTGTTTTCCAGAGGCTGGGTCTACGATAGCCAGGCGTTCATGGGCCAAAATAGCATTTTTATTGGCATAGATTCCGCTCCAATCCGGTCCGCGATGCCTTATTTTTTTTGACATCTCCAAGAGCTGTGGCCTTAAAACCTCACTAGATTCCTTTATATCGAAAGCACATACAATTCCGCACATATTTTTTTGATTTAAAACTTAGGGTCAAAAATGCGTTACTTCTAACAATTATCAAACAATAATTTGAAAAGTGATTTCAAATTAAAACTTTTTTATCTATTTTAATTCGCATATCAACAAATTATTGGATATCATGCTCACTTTTTATCAAATCTGAAAGTTTCCTAAATTTTAACGACTGTTAACAAACTAAAAGGAGCTGGTACCGCTACTTTTGATAACACTAAAAATTTAACGATGAAAAAAATAGTATTACCCTTATGCTTTGCCTTTATGATGGTACTTAGCACCCAGGCAACCGCCCAGAAATTTAGCGGATTGGACAAAAGTCCCGCAGACATTGCATCTTATCCTACCAGTTACCGGGAGTCTAACAAAACCATGCGAATAATCTACAGTCGTCCTCAGTTAAAGGGACGATCATTGGAAGAATTGGCGCCTGCCGGTAAAGTATGGAGAACCGGAGCCAATGAAGCACCCGAGGTCACCTTTTACAAGGACGTAACCTTTGGTGGGGAAAAGATTGCCGCTGGAACCTACTCTTTGTTTACCATTCCTGGAGATGGGGAATGGACGGTGATTTTAAATAAAAACCTCAACCAATGGGGAGCCTATACCTACGATCAAGAGGCAGACGTTGTACGGGTAACTTCGCAGGCAAGTACGGACAATGAATCATTGGAAGCCTTTTCTTTGGCCTATAAAGATGTGGAAGGCGGCGTACATTTAATCATGGGATGGGGAACCACTAGGGTTGCCACACCCATAATGTTTTAAACCCATTATTGCATATTAAAAACCCCTAGGGCCATTGCCTTAGGGGTTTTTTGTTTTTAAGTTAAACGGGGCAAGCCGGGTATGCGCTATTGCCCTGATTCATCAATTTTCTTTTTGTTTAGCTACCCAAGCTTTAATCTTCCGCTCCAATAACGTTAAGGGCAAACTACCAGAATTTAATATTTGGTCATGAAAATTAGCCACATCAAAATCCTTTCCCAAGGATGCTGCCGCCATATTTCTTAATTCCTGAATCTTAAGTTGCCCAATTTTATAGGACAGTGCCTGGCCAGGCGTGGCCATGTACCGCTCTATCTCAGCGGTTATACCCTCTACCGAATCTGCCTCATTATCCAAGGAATATTGAATAGCCTCTTCACGGGTCCATCCTTTGGCGTGTATACCGGTGTCCACGACCAACCGGATGGCACGGTGCATTTCCATACTTAACATGCCAAAATATTGAAGTGGGTCTCCATAAAGCCCCAACTCCTTTCCTAAGGATTCTGAGTAAAGGGCCCAGCCTTCCACAAAAACACCCAAACTTTCTGGGTGCAAAAACTTGGGCAAATCTTTGTTCTCTTGTTGTAGCGAAAGTTGAAAATGGTGGCCGGGTACTGCTTCATGTAAAAATAAGGCCTCACTAGTCAACAAGTTAAATGCCTTTACATCAGGTATTGGAATGTAAAAAACTCCTGGTCTGCTACCATCTTTTGAACCCGGAACATACTCTGCGCTGGCAGAGGCCTCACGGAAAGCCTCAGTCCTCCTAACCTCAAAACCAGCATTGGGCATTAGATGGAACATCTCACCGATGCTCTTGTTTACTCTGGCTTCGATGGATTTATAATGTTGGATAACCGCTTCTGGGTTTTGAAAGGGCATTAGTTCCGAGTTATTCCTTACATGGTCAAAAAAAGCTTTTAAGTCCCCTTTAAACCCCAAAGCCTCCTTTGCCCTAACCATTTCCCCCTGAATGCGTCGTACTTCCCTCTTTCCCAATTCATGGATTTCATCTGCGGTCATATCCGTACTGGTATGCAAACGGACCAAATAATCATATACCGCCTTACCTCCCGGCAAAGCACCTATGCCCGCAGTATCGCGACCTGCAGGAAGGTAAACTTCTTCTAAAAACAAGGTAAGCTCTTGATATTTAGGTATGATTTTAGTCTGGATAATTTGTTTAAAAGCGCTCCTTAACCCTTCTTTCTCTTGATTGGAAAAATGTTTGGGCAAGTTATGTATAGGACGATAAAACAAATGTTGCTCCGCAGCGCCTTTTCCAAATTCCGCCACCTGGGGAATCATTTTAACAATTAGGGATTTAGGCAATACCAATCCCGAATCTACCCCTTTTTCCATGATGGACAAGCTTGTATCCAAAAATTGGATATAATCCTCAAGTCTATGTAGCCAGTCTTCATAATCCTTGGGAGTGCTGAACGGATGTACACTTTCGCCCCCAGCCAATTGTGCCACATATAAGTGTAAGGACTGGATTTGCCCCAGCGGAAATTGCACCAAAGTGGGCAAGTTGTATATTGGGGAGGTTACCACTGGCAGCTTTTGTTCCAGGCCCTGCGCCTTTATCCTACATTCCCATTCCATGGTTCTTAAGGCGAGCTGCCTAGTCTGGCTTAAGCCTGTGGTATCTATTTGCTGTATTCGCTCGCTAAACATCGCATAGTTTTTGGACAAATGCGCCAAATAATTTGTGGATACATAATCGGTAATGGTATCATTTAACTGTGCATATCCAGCTTTGGTGGCTTCAATGGGATTAATGGCCAGCTTAAACTCATTGTAATCTTTGAACAACCCTTCCAATAGGGCCTTATTATCCGGTGTTTTTACACGCGGTTCACAAGAAATCATCAAGCAAAAACAAACCAGGGTACACAGAAGAAATTTAGACATGCTAAAGACGTTTAAACAAAAATAAACAACTTCCAAGCAAGTTTTAGGTGATAAGCATGTGTAATGGATTCATCGGGCTAATCCAAGGAATGATTAACGCTCTTCCATTATATCATCACAAAGGGCAGCCTACAGTTACGGGCTTTGGTGTCTTTAATCAAAGTCAACCAGAGTACTCCTAAAAACTTCTATTGAAGACTTATTTTTAGAAATAAAATCACCCTCAGAGAGAGCTAAGAAAATGCAAAAACAATAGTGTACCATAGATATGAGCTAAGGATAAGGATTTATCCAAAATCCATGTACTAAAGTTGTTTTTTGTTACCGTGCTATCAACCTTAAAAAATATAGGTACTGGCTAAATTTTTGTGAAATTTTGGAGCCTAATTATTCTTTAACATCCGTCATAACAAACTCCACCCTACGGTTGCGCAGGCGTTCATCCTTAACCTTGCCGTTCCTTAGGGGCTTGGAATTGCCAACACCTTCCCAAACGATACGGTCATCCTCCACACCCAATTTTTTAAGGTATAGGGCAACCGCCCTAGCGCGCAAAGAGGACACAAATTTATTGTACTCTGCATTTCCCACATCATCTGAATGTCCGGTAATTTTCATTTGCACATCCGCATTCTCCTTTAGAAACTTAAATATCTTTTTTACCTGTGCTACCGCCTCATCATCCAAGTCATAACCTTTAGGTTCAAAAGGCTTACGTTCCAATACGTAAATCTTATCCTTTTCATAGTTGATTCTGGGAAGTTCTTCCAATTCAAAGGCATCAACAAAGTAGTAGGAAAAGTCACTAGAAGTTACCGCCTTGGTTGGCCGTAAGAGCTCAGTTGCTTTATTCTCTTTAAAATTACCTATGAGAAAATGGTTTTCAAATCCCTTGGCATCAAATTCGGCGGTCAGGGTTACCCAACCATCGGTTTCTGACAATGAACCATTGGCCTTTAAGGGAACCTCATGTAATTGGATATCTGGTTGCAGGTCCAAGCGTGATGCTGTCAATACCTTACTGTTGGGCACACGTATTTTTTTACTGGTCATTACCAATGACATATTTTTTAAGGCAATGGTAGAGGCTTCTGCCAAGCTTACCTTAAAACTCAGTTTATGGGGGTGTTTTGCCCTTAGGGTCCTGGCCGCGTCCAATTGTAGGTATTCCCTGTAATCGTTAAGGGCGTAATAATATAAACCGGCATATCCCTTTCCATCGGCGGGCTCCTGTCCTCCCTTAAAATTATTGTCGGTATTAAAGTCCCCGGATGCGCAGGTATTGAAATAATCCCCTGAACTTGAGGTAGGCAAGCTTACATTGTCCAACAGGGCATCAAAACTAGAAATGTTGGAAGGACATTCCTTATACTCTTCAAAACTTGCATTTAAAATGAGATTTTGGCCTTGCGCCGTAAACAGGCTTCCCATTAGGGCGGCAAAATAAAATGTACAACGAGTAACCTTTACTAACATAAGCAATTTGGTATTTTAGGTTCTCGTAAAGCATTTAACGCATCTTAACGCATAATATTGCAGTTTAAGGTAGAAAACGAACCATTGGTCGAGAATTGGAATAATTTCATACTAGCGGCCATCCTAAGACGTTCTTAGTGTCCAAATCTTTTGTTATGCGCATGACCGTGGTTTTGCTCATACTTTGCCTAAGTCCGATATTGGTTGTTTCCCAAAACACCATTTCAGGTGAGGTTATTGACGAACTAGGACTACCCATCTACGCGGCCGCAATTTCCATTGTTGGCACTGAGACTACTGTATACACCAATTTTGAGGGAGAATTTACCCTGAACAGCGACAAGAAGTTCCATTGGAAAATCAATATAAGTTCCAAAGGTTACGAGGAAGAAGCATTTTTTGTATTGGATGGGGGTAAAACGGAACCCATTGTCTTACAATATGATGCCGCCATGCGAAAAATGATAGAGGGTAAGGCCTATCTTAGAAAACCCTGGACAACACCCCCTTTGTTTCCAAGCTTGCCTCTGGAGCTTACCTACCACTACAATACCCAACTGCCCCTATTGGCCAGAGGTGGTTTTGAATAAAAATTCCACCCGCCTATTTTTTGCACGTCCCCCTTCTGTTTGGTTAGACGAGATTGGTTTGGAAGCCCCATGACCAAAGCAGCTTATCCTGCTTTTATCAATACCCCACCGGATTAAATGATTTGCAAGGTTTACGGCTCTTTGGTAAGATAATCGTTGGTTGTAGTCTTCTCCACCTTTTGCATCCGTATGGCCATGGATTTCAAGCTGCAGCTCTGGATGGTCCTTAAGTTCCATAAAAACCCGCCTCAGCTCTTTGGTTCCCAAGTTGGAAAGTTGGATATCGTCAAACCCAAAGGTAATCGCCTTGAAAACATACAGACTATCACGCTGCATGGGCGGAATTTGGCTCAGGTTGCTATCCAATGCTTGCAGGCTCACCATATCTATGTAATAATAGGCACCCTTCTTGGTCTCTTTCCTTTTAGTCTGTATTTTTTTGGTCCGTTTATTGTCCCTTAGGTTGCCCAACACCAAAAAACGCTCAAAACCTTGGGCCGTAAACTCCAGGGTTACCTGTAGCCAGTCTGTTTTATCTTCATGGAAAGTGGGATGGTTTACCTCATGTACCGTAACCTTATTGCCGCCTGCACCAAACAGATGTTTTTTGGACAGCACCCGTTTGGTATTTACCCTAAGGGCTTTTTTAGCCATTACTACACCAAAATCCTTCACTGCAAAATCTGAACCTTCGGCCAGGCTTATGAAAAAACTCAGTTTGTAATTTTCATTCTGGCGCAATGGCATTTCCAATGGCACTTGTATGTACTCCCTGTAATCTCCCGGGGCATAAAAATAAAGTCCAGCATAGGCATTGCCAAAACTTGGTTGTTGAATACCATTAAAGTTCTCCGGGGCACCCATGCGCTTGCTGCAGGTATTGAAGTAATCCGTAGTGCCCAATGTTGGGGTGGACCAATAACGCACATCCTCATTAAAACTGCCCAAAATCTCAGGGCAAGCATCAAAGAGCTCAAAACTAGGATTCTTCACTAGATTTTGTGCGGTGAGCAACCCTACTGAAAACAGCAAGCAATAACTTATGTTGAATTTGAGCATACTCCCCTAATTATCGCCTCTCCAAGATAGGGATTTAAAGAGAATAGCTCACTATTCCGGGACTGGGGTGGGTTACATATCAAACTTATAAGACACCCCTGCCAATGCTTGAAAGCCCTGAACCCTAAAATTATACCATTGCTGGTAGTTGGTATTTGCTATGTTGGAAAAACGGGCAAACACGGAAAGTTGTTCGTTCAAATTATACCCCAACTGAAAATTAGCATCAAAAAAACCTTCTAAATCAACAATTTCCGAAGGAAAAAGGTTGGCCGGTACGTTAGGTTGTGCCGTGGCAAGCAGGTCTTGGCGTTCCCCAACAAAGAAAAAGTTTGCCCTGGCATACCATTGTTTGTTGATTTGATAATCCATAAAAAGGTTGGCCTCTACCTCTGGTAAGTTCCATGCTGGATTGTTGGTTTCCGTATTGTAATTGTTGTATTGCCCATTTAGTCCCAACGTAAAGTTTCTATTGATGTCCACGTTGATTTCCGCGAAGACGCCCAGTGTCTTAATATCGTCATAAAACACCTGAAAAGAATTACCAATGGTGTAACCCTGCGCATCGGTGCGTGCGGTATTGACCGGATTCAATAAAAATAGCGGTCTCCTATTCTCCGCATTGTAAGACGCCCTTAGCTTGTATCCCAAATTGGACCAAAGTTGTCCTTTGATTCCTAGGTACCCCTCATACTGCCGGTCTGTAGGCTGTATAAACAAGGTTGGGGAGACAAATGGGTTATCACCCACAAAACCATGATAGGAGTTTTGTTCCAAATCTCCCTCCAAGCCCCCAAAAGCGATTACCTGGTCATCCAATAGACGGTAAGATGCCGTTACGGCAGGGTAGATAAAAAAATTGCCCTCCCTGGCCTCAACGTCCCTACCATACACAAAGTTGGCCCCTAAATTAATTTTTAACCCATCCCTGAGAATCACTATACTGGGATTCACACCTACCTGTACATGGCCATATTCACGGCCCATGGTATTTTCTGTTAGATTTAGGTCCGCATTTTGAAAACTACCGCCAACATAATCTACCTTGGCATTGATATCCACCATCTCGGTGGTAATTGGCACTTCTACACCCAGCTCTAGTTTGGCCCTGTTTTCTGCTGAACTTGTGGCATCCCAAAAATGGCGGGCCAAGACCGAAGCATTCTTAAAAAAAGAGTCCTCCACGTGGATACTGGCATCTGCCTGTACATTAAAATAATTCTGCCGTTCATTGATGCCCGCAATCTGTCCTTCCGTAAACGCCCCACTTTCCAGACCGTACCAATGGTATAGTTGGTGTTGGGCCCCCAATGCGGCACGCCAATTGTAATCCCTAGCTTTTTGGGAGTAAGAAACATCCACCTTACTGTCGTAAAAATCCGTATCCAAGGGAGTACTATCTATATCCCCGCGTGAGGAAAAATGTGTAAAGCCCACATCAAACAAATCTTCATCGCGGCCCACTTCCCTGCTGGAATAAAAATCGACCAGGGCATTGTTAAAATTTCCGAGGCCAACAGATGCGTAGGTATTGTACAAGATGGGTGGCGGCAGTTTTTCCACTTTTGCCGCCTTAGCCTTTGCTGGGGTAAAAGTAGAGGCCACCGGAACGGAAAAAATGGTATACTTTACCTTTTTCTTCTGTAGGGCAATGGTATCATTGATAACAGGCAGGCTTTTTATTTTAAAGGCATCTGAGACCGTTGGGGCGTAAGGTTTCACTACGGTTACCTCCTCCGTGCCTATATCTTCCTTTTCCTGTGCCATACCCAAAGTTACCATGGCTGACCATAGTAGGGCAATTACCCATTTATTTCGCATAATGTTCTACTTAATTTCCATTAGGATTGACCGATGAATTTAACTGTGCTTGACGAGTTCTGATAATGGCGAGCTCCCCCTTGGCCTCTGCTACAATCTCTGGATATTCAGCAAAATTTTCCTGCACGCTCTCCAAAATATAGGTGGCCTGGAAAGCATCATCCAACTTGTAAAAATTCTTGGCCATGAGCACCAATCCTTTTCCTCCCCACTCTTTATAACTGGCAAAATCCTTGACCAATTTTTGCACGGAAACGTTAGATGCTGCAAAGTCCCCATTTTTATTTTTAAAATACGCATCGTAATACCATGCTTCGGCCGCAGCTTCACCCGTAGCTATTTTTCTAACCTCTGCAAAAGCTTCCTCAGCTATAGCCTCATTGCCAGTTTCAATGGCAGAACGGGCTATCATAATTTGCGCATCACCTTTAATGCGGTCATCAATGCTTTTTACGGCCAAAACTTTTTCTGCATAAGAGATGGTCTTCTGGTAATTTTTGCGTTGGTAATATCCCTTCATTAAGTTAGACTGGGCAAACGTCCTGTTCTGTTCAATTTCTGCCGTAGCCTCCAACCTTTCTAAAAATGGAATGGCCTTACCGTACTCTTCTTTGCCCACATAAATCTCACAGACACGGGTCAGCGCTTGTTCACTATATTCACTGGTAGCGTTGTCTGCGACCGCAGTATAAAAAGGCAATGCTCTTTCTTTTTGTCCTTGGGAGAAATACAATTGTGCCAAGGAAAAACGCACTTGGTTGGTATTAAGTCCGTTCGGGAAATCCTTAAGGTAGTTTTCAAAGGCTTTAATGGCTACATCGGTTTTGCCCTGTTGATATTTTCGGTCGGCGGCCTCAAAACTGGCATTATCCAATTCGGCATCCGATACATCTACAAAGTCCAAGGTTTTGGTCCACTCCGCATATTCACTCACCCTGCCCAGGTCTACATAGACCAATTTTGCCGTAGCAACCGCTTGCACGGCTTCTTGGCTTTTGGGATAATCTGCCACCACCCGCTTCATCTTTTTCAGGGCCTCTTCATTTCTTCCGGCATTGTAATGCACCAATCCTTGCCGCAGCATACCCTGTGAAGCAAACTTGCTATTCGGAAAATCCCGCAACAACCTATCATAGGTGCTAAGACCTTTTTCTTCTTGGCCATCTTTTACATAAGTATTGGCCAATTCAAAGAGGGAATCGTCCCTTAGGGCAGATTTAGGATGTTCTGCAACAAACGCTTCCAAATCACGTATTTTACTTGCGGTGTTTCCCAAAAACCCTTGGCACATCGCAGTTTGAAAAGCAGCGTAGTCCTGTTCTGGACCTTGTAAATTTGCACCCCTTTCATAAGCTGCCAAGGCATCCCTATAGTTGCTGGTCACAAAATAGCTATCTGCAAGGCGCATGAGGCCGTCAACGGTTTCTAGCATTGCCACATCCGCTCCACTTACCATTTTAAAATAAACTATGGCCTTTGCGTATTGTTTTAACTTAAAATGCGCATACCCTAGATTATAGGGTAATCTTTTAAATTCCTCGGTGTTTGGTGCGCTACCGTTGTTTTCAAAAGTGGAAAAGCCCAAAAGGGCATCATCAAACCTATTGAGCCGATAATTTGCCTCGGCTTGCCAAAACTGTGCTTTGGCACGATAGATTGCATTTTCCGCATTTTTTAAAGAGGTGGAAAAACGCTCCAAGGCCAATTCATAATCACCGTCCACAAATTTGGTCACTCCACTGAAATAGGCCACTTTTTGCAAGGTTTCCTTTGATGCGTAACTAGAGTTCTTTTCCAACAGCACCATGGCGCCTTCAAAGTTCTTGGAACTAATATAGGAATCCACTAGAAGTGCCTGCAACTCTGCTTGGTTGGCATCATTGGGGTACTTTTCCAAATATCCCGAGATGACCGCTGGAACAGGCTCGTAACCATTACCAATCTCATAGCTGAGCCTAGCATAATTAAGCAGCGCATCACGCTCAATATCCGTATTGAAGGTCATTTCAGACGCATTTCTAAACGCATTTAGCGCCTCTGATTTTTTATCCAGTTTAAGGTAACACTCCGCCAAATGGTAATAGGCGTTCTGGGCCACACTATTGGAACCATCAATAATGCGATTGAACTGCCCAACGGCAGCTTCATAATCTCCCATTTTGTAATGGCTATAGCCTAAGAGGTAAAAATCGGTATTGCTCCAACGTCCACGGTTACCCTTGTATTTCTCAAGATAAGGTATGGCCTCACCGTATTGTTCCAAATTAAAATAGCTTTCTCCGATGATCTTGTTCAATTCGGATACTTCTTTCCTGTTGGCCTTTGGAAGTTCTTTTTTGGCCATGGCAATGGCCTTTTCAAAATTCCCCAGTTTAAAGTTAAGGTCCGCCTGGTAATAGGCTAACTTTTCTTCCAGAACGGTTGGGTCCGAGATTTCATCAAAACGTTCGTTGGCCCCTTCATAGTCGTCCTGTTCATAAGCGATATATCCCAAATAATACTTGGCTTGCGCCCCATATTTAGCAGAGTTTACCACCTTGTTAAGGTACTGTTCCGCAGCCTTTGGCCTGTTGCTGGCATAATAGGAATACCCCATATTAAAATGAAACCGCTCCCTATCATTTTTTGCCATAGCAGCTTGGTCTACCTTTTTGTACCATTTTAAGGCGTAGGGGTATTTACCGGTTTCAAAATAATAATCGGCCACATCCATAAACGCAGAATTTCTTTTGGTAGAAGTAGGATAGTTTTCAACAAAATCCTCCATGAGCTTGTCTGCGCCTCTTTGGTTGAGCCGTACTGCGGCGTTGGCCACGTAATAAGCACTATTGGCCTTGGTCTCTTGGTCCGTGGTGCTTTTCCCAACAGATTCAAAAAGAACCTGTGCGGCCTGGTATTGTTGCTTGTTGTACAGGGCAAGGGCATCTTGAAACTGCTTTTGTTCGTGGGTGTACAACTGGGTTTGCTGGGACAGCCCAAGGAAACTAAAAACGGTAGAAAAAAGTAAAAATATAGTGGTGGTTCGATTCATAGTGTTCTACGCTCATCTCGATTAATGTATGCATAACGTCAAAATTCAAGCCAAAGTATATAACTTGCACCACATAACGCCAAAACAACATTGGAATTATTATGCCCGAAACCATTTTAAAATTACAGGATGTTGCCATTTTCCAGAAGGAAAACCTGATTTTGAACCATGTGACCCTTGAAGTAAAAAAAGGGGAATTTGTGTATGTAATAGGCAAGACCGGAAGCGGTAAAAGTAGCTTTATGAAAACCCTTTATGGCGATTTACCCATTAATTCCGGAGAAGGTTCCATTGTAGATTTTAACCTTAAGACCCTAAAAGAAAAGGACATTCCTTATTTACGAAGAAAGCTAGGTATTGTCTTTCAGGATTTTAAGCTACTGCCAGACAGAAATATTAACAACAATCTAAAATTTGTATTAAAGGCTACCGGTTGGAAAGATAGTGTAAAGATGGACGCTAAAATTGAAGAAGTCCTATCCAAAGTGGGTATGAAGACAAAAGGGTTTAAATTCCCCCATGAACTTTCTGGGGGGGAACAGCAACGGATCGCCATAGCACGTGCACTTTTAAACGACCCTGAACTTATTTTGGCAGACGAGCCCACGGGAAACTTAGATCCACAGACCAGCGTGGAAATCATGAAGGTACTACAGGATATTAATGAAAATGGGCGTACCATCATCATGGCCACACATGACTATGCGCTCATTCTAAAATACCCTCACAAAACTTTAAAATGCGATAACAGCAAGGTATTTGAGGTCATTCAAAAGGCAATTTAAAACCATTTCCCATGCAAATTTCCCATAAAGAACGTGGACAAAAAGACGCAAAGGCCAAGCCATTAATTGGCCTATTGTTGTTTCTAATTTCCATAGTGCTATTGGTGGTGACAGGACCCATTGGCTTTCTCTTTGGATTATTTCAACAGCTCTTTTTAAGAGGATTAACCGGGCTTGGGGCGTACTTCCTGGAGCTGGCCATCTCTGTGGACCAGTTGGGCAACGTGCTCATGCAGCACCTCTTTAATTGGCTTTGGATCACCAAGCAAGGTTACGCTTTTGGGAATAGGGATGAGACCATTTCCAGTGCACTGGGAAAGAACAAGCAACTGGGTACGCTGACCCCCATGGGCAAGGCCATTGATCACCTATTGGACATCATAGACCCCAACCACTCCTTGAATTCCATTGATTACTATGTACAACCAGACTCCTAAAATCCAAGTTCTTTCATGCACCCAAAAGAATTTTGTTTCTTTGTCCAACAATTAACGTTTTTATCCTTGTATGGAACTTCTTGGAATTGATATTGGCGGCTCTGGAATAAAAGGCGCTTTGGTAAATGCGGAAACCGGTGAAATGCTTACAGAAAGGTACCGGATACCCACACCTCCCTCTAGAAAACCCGAAGAGATGGCCAATGTCATCAAACAAATTGTTGACCATTTTGAGTATACCGGTCCCGTTGGATGCGGATTCCCTTCCATAGTTAAAAATGGCATCTGTATGTCCCAGGGCAACTTGCACAAAAGTTGGGTAGGAGTTAATGTGGATGAACTTTTTACCCAAACTACAGGCCATGTATTTACAGTAATCAATGACGCGGATGCCGCTGGCTATGCCTCCATTAATTATGGGGTAGGCCGCGGGAAACAAGGTTTGGTAATTATGGTGACCGTGGGCACGGGCCTAGGGAGTGGGGCCTTCTTTAACGGGCAACTGATTCCCAATTTTGAGTTGGGACAAATACCCTACAAAAAGTATGAAAAAATAGAACACTATGCAGCAGACTCCATTAGGGAAAAAGAGGGGCTTTCCTATGAAAAATGGGGCAAACGCTTTAACAAATTTTTACGCTATGTTGAAATTATCGTGAGCCCGGACCTCATTATTGTCGGTGGCGGCATTTCCAAAAAATGGAAGCAGTACGGGCATATCATTGATATTGAAACAGAGGTCGTAAAAGCAGAACTTATGAACCACGCAGGAATCATTGGTGCTGCTGTGTCCTGTTTAAGGGAGCAACACCATGGTCATTTAACCACCTAAACTCACTCAAAAGCTACCAAAAAAACCAGCCATTAGGGCTGGTTTTTTTAGCTGCAAGACATCACCACACTAGGTGATTTTGTTTCTTTTTCTATCCACTTCCTTTAAATAGATTTTCCTTAGCCGTAGATGGTTTGGGGTAACCTCTACATACTCATCTTTTTGAATGTATTCCAATGCTTCCTCCAAAGAAAACTTAATTGCAGGTACTATTTTGGCCTTGTCATCCGCACCGGCGGAGCGCACATTGGAGAGTTTTTTGGTCTTGGTGACATTCACCGTCATATCGTCTTGGCGAGAGTTTTCCCCAATGACCTGACCCTCATAAATATCCTCTCCAGGATTAATAAAGAACTTACCCCGATCTTGAAGCTTGTCTATGGAATACGGAATTGCAGAGCCGTTTTCCATAGATACCAAGGAGCCGTTTAACCGTTGTGCAATCTCACCTTTTAAAGGCTGATATTCCAAAAATCTGTGTGCCATAATGGCCTCTCCCGCTGTGGCGGTAAGCAATTGGTTCCGCAACCCAATGATGCCCCTTGATGGAATGATAAACTCGCATAACATGCGGGAGCCCTTAGCTTCCATACTCGTCATTTCGCCTTTACGGATAGACACCATTTCCACTGCCTTGCCCGATACCTCCTCTGGCAGGTCAATGGTAAGATGCTCTACAGGTTCGCATTTTACCCCATCAATTTCTTTGATGATTACCTGCGGCTGTCCTATTTGGAGCTCATACCCTTCACGTCTCATGGTCTCTATCAACACGGAAAGGTGCAATACCCCACGGCCAAATACCATAAATTTATCGGCACTATCCGTTTCTTCTACCCTAAGAGCCAAATTCTTTTCCAGTTCTTTTTCTAGGCGTTCCTTGATATGCCTAGAGGTCACAAATTTGCCATCCTTGCCAAAAAATGGACTGTCGTTTATGGTAAACAGCATACTCATGGTAGGTTCATCAATAGCAATGGTCTTAAGCCGTTCCGGGCTTTCAATATCTGCGACCGTATCGCCAATTTCAAAACCTTCCATTCCTACAATGGCACAGATATCCCCTGTTTTCACTTCTTTCACTTTTATGCGGCCCAAACCTTCAAAAGTGAACAGTTCCTTAATTTTTGATTTCACGATGCTACCGTCACGCTTCACCAAAGAAATCTGTTGCCCTTCCTTTAAGCTGCCCCTAGTTAACCTTCCAATGGCAATTCTCCCGGTAAAGGAGGAAAAGTCAAGCGACGTAATGAGCATTTGGGTATTTCCAACAGCTGGCTTAAATTCCGGCACATGTTCAATGACCATATCTAAGAGTGGTTCTATGTTTTCCGTCTCGTTTTGCCAATCGTCACTCATCCAGTTGTTCTTTGCCGAACCATAGACCGTGGGAAAATCTAACTGCCATTCTTCCGCACCAAGTTCAAACATTAAATCGAACACCTTCTCGTGCACCTCATCCGGGGTACAGTTTTCTTTATCCACCTTGTTGATGACCACACAGGGCTTAAGGCCCAAATCAATGGCCTTTTGTAGCACAAAACGGGTCTGTGGCATGGGACCTTCAAAGGCATCAACCAATAGCAACACCCCATCTGCCATGTTCAATACACGTTCTACTTCACCACCAAAATCCGCGTGACCAGGGGTATCAATAATATTGATCTTGGTGTCCTTATATACTACCGAAACGTTTTTAGAGGTAATGGTAATGCCACGCTCACGCTCTAGGTCATTGTTATCTAAAATCAGATCGCCCTTGTTTTCATTCTCCCGAAACAGCTGGCAATGATACATAATCTTATCTACCAAGGTGGTCTTACCGTGGTCAACGTGGGCAATTATTGCAATATTCTTGATGTTAGACATAACCTAGATTTTAAGCGCGCAAAGATACTGCTATTTTCTACGGAAATGCGTTTCTGGACATTATTTTTATCTTATTGATTTTGAGGGAGTTCAACGATTATATCCCAAGACAAATCCTAATTTAAAATCAAGAAAAATTCCAAATTCCGTTCCAAAATCGTCCCTGTATACAGAAGGACCTACATTAAAGTTCCATTGAAATCCTTTTTTTCCCGTGCGTTGGATACCGTAAACCGCAGCTAAACCTACCAGGTTTGTAGCTTCCAGATTACCGATAATTGGATTACCGCCTTGTACGAATATCGTTGGAGCCAAATAATTCCCGGTATTTCCCTTAATTCGCTTATCCCGATCTAAGCGTCTTTGAAAATTATAGTAGTACCTGTATTGGCCAACAATGATAGGGTAGACCCCATAGCCGCTTTCAAAAAACGCCGACTCCCGATACGCAAAACCTAAAGCTCCGGAAAGGGAAATCGTTGAGTTTTCGGCGATTCCCATTTCATAGCTGGCCCCTGGCAAAAAAACATCAAGGGTAAACTGGGAAGCCTCTACGCGTTTGTCTTTTTGGGCATGGACGGCAATGATAAAAAAAGTTGAAAAAAGTAGCCATTTGAATTTCATAAAACCAAAGTTTGTTTTAAAGCGAATTAAACTCATTGAGCCAAATTAAAAATAGTTGAGTACTTACTAGTTTCCATTAAAATAATTGTCTTTTTTCTTTCGTTTGGTCAACACCCATCCCAAGGTGAAATTGAGCATAGGACCATAGCCATCACTCACAGTATCCCCTTGGTAATACCCAAAACCTACCTCAGCGTTAAAATTAAAACCGTTCCGGTAGGTACGTTGTAACCCGTAGAGCCCACCAAAAAACTCAATGGCAAACTGGTTGTCGTTTCTAAGGTTTTGGCTAAGCTGTAGGGGGCCCCAGAAGACACTGCGCCCAAGAGCTAGGTAATCCGCAGAATTCCCAATGACATTTTTATTGATATCCAAGCGTTCCTCTATATTGTGGTAGTACCGTACCCTTGTGTTCCAGGCCAAACCACCGGTATACCCCTCTTGATAAAAGGCCACACCTGGTGTTAAACTTGTGGAGGCGCTTACATTTTTAAACAAACCCAGCTCATACCTAAACCCCGTTCCCAAAGTGACCTGGTGCCGTTCTAAATGAATGAGCCCAAACCCTTTTTCTTTCATTCGCTGGGCGTGTGCCGTAGCAAAAAGTAGGAATATCATCCCTACAATCGATAGTTTTTTCATAAAAATAAAAGCTTGTGTTGCTACTCAAACTTAACACAAACAGTTCAATTCCTTCTTGGTTTTGTGATTGTTTAACGCCAGACCATAGAAGACCCAACCCTTGCCAATTCCTCCAATAGGGTCCAAAGAACCCTTGTACCTTTTAAATCCCTTCTATTTTTTCCGGTGTCCTTTTACAATGCAGCACGGGCTAGGGCATGGCTACCTCCCTACACACCAGCGTTTTTCACTAACGATCCAGCCCAAACTGAAGTTGACGACGGGGTAGATACCATTTTCAAAAGGTCCCACATAATAGGCGGCACCGGCATCCACGGAAAAACTAAAACCAGAGTTATAACTGCGTTGTAAGCCATAGACAAGCCCGCCATATCCATGAACTCCATCTACCAGCTCACCCGCAATAAGACGAGCATCAGGGGAGAACAGGGCAATGGTAGGTGCCATATAATTTGCTGAATTTCCATAAATCTGCCTTCCATTTCGCCCCCTTTGTTCAAAATTGTGGTAAAATCTGGTCTGTAGGGTTAGTGCTGGAAAAAAAGTAAGTTCCTCATAGGGATTTTGCAATACCGGGTCCAGAGCCAACTGCCAGGCCACCCTGACATTTAGGGTCTGGTTTACACCAATACCCAGCTCATACTCAAGTCCAGGATTCACTAGGTTGATTTTCCACTGCCTCAACTCACAATTCTTGCCAAATTGGGCATGAAGGCCAAAGGAGGCCAAACAAAGAAAACTTATGAAAAGGTGCCGCATAAGACTGGAAATTGGGTGTATTGATAACAGAACCCTATTGAAAATAGTATTTTTGCGGTAAACTAATTAGCATGCAACTTTCCAACATACCCCAAATTAAACATACCAATAGTGGGCAATTCTTTTTATTGGCCGGTCCATGTGCCATAGAAGGTGAAGATATGGCTTTGCGCATTGCAGAAGAGGTGGTTGCCATTACCGATGAACTTCAAATTCCCTATGTGTTTAAAGGGAGCTTTAAAAAGGCCAATAGAAGCAGATTGGATTCTTTTACAGGAATTGGGGACGAGAAGGCCTTAAAAATATTGAGAAAGGTGTCCGAAACCTTTAAGATACCTACCATAACCGACATACATACAGAACAAGATGCTACCATGGCGGCGGGATATGTTGATGTTCTTCAAATACCTGCGTTTTTGGCCCGCCAGACCGATTTGGTGGTGGCCGCCGCAGAAACGGGCAAGACGGTTAATGTAAAGAAAGGGCAATTCATGAGTCCAGAAAGTATGAAGCATGCCGTGACCAAGGTTACGGAAACGGGCAACGACAATGTATGGATAACGGACCGGGGCACCATGTTTGGCTACCATGATATGATAGTAGATTTTAGGGGTGTTCCTACCATGCAACAGTACGCACCGGTAGTGTTGGACGTAACCCACTCTTTACAACAACCCAACCAATCCTCTGGGGTCACTGGGGGAAGGCCCGCACTCATAGGCACCATGGCCAGGGCGGGCATTGCAGCGGGTGTGGACGGATTGTTTATGGAAACCCATTTTGACCCTTCCAACGCCAAAAGTGATGGGGCCAATATGCTTGATTTGGGTTTGTTGAAAAAACTATTGAGCGATTTAGTGGCAATACGCCAAGTTGTTAATCGTTTATAAGCTCCCAACCTTTTTTTAATGCGATTTTATCATTTTCCCTTCTTTATCCTTTTTGGCTTTCTAGCCTATTCCCAAAACAATCACCCCAAAGTAACGCAGGCAGATATTGACCTAAAAATTTATGAACAAGATACGACCGCCCATGCGGTAGTGCTCTATGAAAAAGGCTATTTTGATTTTCAATTGTTAAACCGGCAAATTTACTTAGTCAAATCCTACGAAATTAAAGTCAAAATATTTGATGACCAGGGCTTTGAAGAAGCGAATATTGAGATACCGCTTTATCACAATGAAAATGCAAAGGAGACGGCATACGATATTAAGGGAATGACCCATAATGGTATGGTTAAAACAAGTCTAAACCAAAATGACATTTTCCAAGAGGATAACAGTGAAAACTGGTCTTATCAAAAGTTTTCGCTTCCTAATATTAAAGCGGGATCTATAATTACATATTCTTACAAGGTCAAATCACCTTTCTTTTTCAATTTAAATGGCTGGAATTTTCAGTCCAACATCCCAAAAATGTATAGTGAGTTCAATGCTGTAATTCCGGGCATGTATTTTTATAATCGAAGTCTCTATGGTGGGCTTCCTTTGGCTATCAAGGAGACTAGTATTAAAAAGTCATGTTTTAACCCTGGGCCAGGATACCCTGTTGTTGATTGTGAAGTTATTAAATATGCGATGAAAGATATTCCCGCATTCTATGACAAGGAGCAGTATATGTTGGCGCCATCAAATTATATAGGACGATTAGATTTTGAACTTGCCACCCATTACCGCTTAAACGGATCTAAGAAACACTACACAAAAAGTTGGAAATCTGTGGACTCTGAGTTTAGAAAAGATAAGGACATTGGGCGGCAGTTAGCTAAAAGTACTTTTTTTGAAAAGCAACTTCAAGAAAATAATTTACAACATGCCAATGAACTTGAAAGCGCTAAAAATATCTTCAACTTCGTTAAAAAGCATTTCACTTGGAATGGCAAGTTTGGGATTTACAAAAACATTAGGGTTAAAGAAGCGTTCAACAAAAAGATTGGAAATATTGGGGAAATAAATATTTCACTGATAAATATGTTGAATGCTGCAGATATAAAGGCCAATCTTATGATGATATCTACGCGTGAACATGGGCTACCCAAAAAATCACAACCTGTGATTACAGACTTTAACTATATCATTGCCAAGGCAGATATTAATGGCAAAACGTATCTTTTGGATGCGAGCGATACATTTACCGCTTTTGGCTTTTTACCCTTTAGATCCTTAAACCACTACGGCAGGGTTATGGATTTTAAAGAGGATAGTTATTGGTTTGATATTCAACCCCAAACCAAGAACAAGGTTGTAATTAGAGGCAATGCTAGCTTGTATCCGGAACTTGGTGAAATAAGAGGAAAAATCAGGGAAATTAATCAAGGGTATAAGGCCATTGCAAAATATAAATTCCTAAAAGGAAAATCGGAATCTGAATATTTAGACCAAATTGAGGAATCTTCAATCTCGGACTTTTATATTGAAAATTATACCCTTGAAAAAGAAAGAAGTAACGAGAAACTGCTAATGCAATCCTATGATTTCGTTATAGAAAATGCCCTAAAAGATGGCACTATATACCTTAACCCAATACTTCTAAAGTTTTTTAAAAAAAATCCTTTTTTAAAGGACAATCGAAATTTCCCCATAGACTTTGGCTACCCTTATAGTTATGAATACAATTTAATCATTGAAATTCCTGAGAAATACAAGTTAATATCCCTTCCAGAAAATAAGGCTATGGCATTGCCAAATTATAATGGAATGCTTGAATTTACTTGTTCGGAAAGTGCGGGGCAGCTAAATGTTCGGTTTATATTTCAATTAAAAAACCACTATTTTGAATCCGAGGATTATAAAGCGATAAAAACGTTTTTCAATGAAGCGGTAAATATTGAAAAGAACTCAGTGGTTACCATTAAAAAAATTTAGGACTCAATTTTTATAAAAGCCCTCATGTCTTACGGAATAGGCGTCACGTAAAACGGCAATAAGGATAGTATCATCAATGTCTTCCAATGTAAGATATCTTAGGGATTTAACCACTTTTCTTTTTTCCGTGACCATGTTATCCAAATGTTTGGTCAAATGTGCTGAGTTCCAAAAACCAACATCAACATAATTCTTTCTGGGCGGTACGTTCAAATAACAAATAGGTGATTTGCCCACATAAAAACATGGAATTCGCCATTTGTATTTTAATTCCGCACTGGGAATGGTCTGCATAATCACCGCCTGTACGTGCAAGAGGATACTCCGATAAGGTTCATTCTTAGAGAGGATGTATTCTTCTGCTGGATTCATGGGTGATGTATTTGCAAACCATTATAAAACTCTTGTTAAAAATAGCAAACCATTTAAAATAATATTTAACTTTGTATTTCAAAGTACTCTTATGATGGACGAAAATAAATATCTGGAAGACATCGGTCAAATCAAGGATTTGATGAATCGTTCTTCACGGTTTCTCTCCTTAAGCGGCTTATCAGGCATCATGGCTGGCCTTTATGCCTTATCTGGTGCTGCTGTCACCTATCTTTTTCTTTTACCGCAACCCGGCTCATACATCACCCTACATAGCTGGAACTTTAAACTGATCATTGCAATTTTATTGGCCGTGGCGGCCCTGAGCATCGTTACAGCATATCTTTTAAGCGCAAAAAAAGCCAAAAAGAACAACGAAAAATTATGGGACGGTACCACAAAGCGTCTATTGATAAGCTTTCTTATTCCGCTGGTTACCGGTGGTATTTATATTCTTATTAAACTCACCAGCCAACATTATGGGCTTACGGGTTCCCTTATGTTAATTTTCTACGGTCTGGCTTTGGTCAACGCCTCTAAATATACCCTTGGCAACATCCAATATTTAGGCTTTGCAGAAATTGCCCTAGGTTTAATGTGCGCTGCTTTACCTGGATACGGTTTTTGGTTTTGGGTGTTGGGGTTTGGTGTTTTACATATTGTTTATGGGGCATTTATGTATCTAAAGGAGCAAAAGAGATAGGATGGGGCTCATTGATGGCATCAATAAACTATTTGACCATAGGATTAGGCTAGGCATTATGTCTATTTTAATGGTGAATGAGCACGTGGACTTCAACCGTTTTAAGGAACTGTTGGAAGTTACGGACGGGAACTTAGCCAGCCATACCAAAACCTTGGAAAATGCCAATTACATACTCGTGGAAAAGTCGTTCATCGGGCGTAAGCCCAACACCAAATATAGGATTACCAAGGCAGGTAGAACAGCCTTTTCCAAACATATTGAAGCCTTGGAACACATCATTAAACAACAAAAATAATTTTTTTATCATTTTACTTTGTATTTCAAAGTACTTTAATTTTAATATATGGAAACACAGAAACTAAACAAAGGATTTGCCCATTGGGTAAGACAAAGTACCACGGCAAGAATGTTAATGATTGGTTTTATCATACTGGTTTTATTGGTTCCCTTACTCTTTATAAAGGACCTTATTAGGGAAAGATCGCTTAGGCAACAAGATGTGGTGACGGAGGTAAGCGGCCTGTGGGGCAAGGAAATCCTCTTTATGGGACCTATTTTAAAAATTCCCTACAATACCTATCAAGAGTCTACCAAAATCATAAAAGACGCTAAGAAAGTAATTACGGAACGTACCAAAAAAATCAACTACGCTTACTTTTTCCCATCTACCTTAGCCATAGACGCCAATGTGGATGCCGTTAAAAAAGACAGAGGTCTGTACGAAACTTCCGTTTTTACCAGTGAAATGAATTTTAAGGGAGCTTTTGAAATGCCCGATTTTGGGTCCAAGGATATTTCAGCAGACGATGTTTTGTGGGACAAAGCATCAATTCTAATGAAAACCAGTAACCTTAAGGGCATAAAGAACCAAATTACCATGCAATTTGGTGAAAGACCGTTGGTATTTTTACCTAAATACCAAGAAAACAACAAGGATATCTACGGAGTGGACGAGCTTGTACTCCATGAGCTACATAGCGGTACCATTAAAGGGTTTACCTCCAGTACCACCCAACTCTCTTTCACTACCCAAATGACGGTTAACGGAAGCCAAAAAATACGATTTGTCCCCATTGGGGAGAAGACCACCCTAACCATGGAAAGCAATTGGGGAGACCCCAGCTTTACCGGAAGTTTTCTTCCAGAGGAAAATGGGCAAGAAAATGTGACCCCAAAAGGCTTTAAGGCACACTGGAAGGTGCTGCAGATCAATAGACAATTTGAGCAGGCTTTCTTTGGCCATTTGCCAGACCTAAGGGAGTTTTCCTTTGGTACCGAACTCTTGGTGCCCGTTGATGAATACCAAAAAAGTGAACGTTCTGCCAAGTATGGGTATTTGGTCATTACATTAACCTTTTTGGTGTTCTTTCTGATACAAACCATCAGCACTATTCAAATACACCCCTTTCAATACTTAATGATTGGGTTAGCCTTGGTGATGTTCTATACCTTATTGATCTCTATTTCTGAACATCAAAACTTTCTAAAGGCCTATACCATTGCCAGTGTTTCCGTGGTGGGACTTATTAGCCTGTATTCCAGAAGCATCCTAAAAAACCGCAAATTTGTGGTGTTGGTCTTCACGTCCTTAACGGCCTTGTACCTTTTTATTTTTGTGATCATACAATTGGAAAGCTATGCCCTATTGGTAGGTAGCATTGGATTGTTTGCCATTCTGGCCACGGTCATGTTTGCCAGTAGAAAAATTGATTGGAACCAATCTTGACCTAAATACCAAAATCTGGCCTCGTCTTACGGGAGTGGCCTCTAAAGACCTTTTATATGGAATTGACCAATGATTTAAGCTCAAGAATTTGCTTTGGGGCTTATACGGTATTACTGGGCTCCGCCATCATTGGAGGGCATTTAACGGCAACATACCTTCTATTTGACCCTAGCATCACCACCCTAAGGGTTTATCTAGGGACCGTTCTTGTAATTCTTGTTGTGAATGCCGTTTATTTTGCAGGTTGTTTGCTGTTGCAGCTTACATCCATCCCAAACAAGAATCAGCTTATTAGGGCTGCATTTAGCCTATTCCTAAATATTCCCGTGGTTATAATTTATCTTTTCATTGTCTTACAAAATGAGCTTTAAACAACTTATCAACCAAAATTTCACAGCAATAGGTGTGGTGACATTGGGAACACTGCTTAGCAGCGTGCTGCTAGCCTTACGTATTAAAGTCTTCCAAGATTTTTTCCTCTTATTCTTAGGATGGAACTTAATTCTGGCATTAACTCCGTTTGTAATTGCACTTGCAACCTACAAATATGTGGAAGCACTAGCCAGACCCTTTATACGGATTCCCATCTTTCTGATATGGCTCTTATTTTTGCCCAACGCTCCCTATCTTCTCACAGACTTTATCCACCTGCGACTTTCTGCAGCCACAACTGTAGTTTTTGACTTTGTTCTTATATTGAGTTTTTCCGTTACAGGATGTATGGCCGGCGTGTATGCTATAGGAATTATGAAACAATTTTTAAACTTGTTCTACAATCCCTTACAAGTTAAAGCCCTAGTGCTGATTTTTAGTTTGTTATGTGGATACGGGGTCTATTTGGGCAGAGTACTTAGGTTAAACAGTTGGGATGTATTTACCCGTCCTGGGACAACTATACCAAAGCTGCTCTCAGGGTTACAAGACCCATTGGCTTGGTTAATGACAATAGGCTGTGGTATCCTTATCTTTTTTGGCCAACGTTGCCTTATGGCAAAAAAGGAGGTTTTACCTCACTCTTAAATGAATGGCATGTAGCGCAATCTACAGCAGGGCTTCCAATTATTTTACCTATTACCCATCAATATAATCCTGGAGGTAGGCATAACGCTCCGTTAATTTGCCGTTATGGGTCATTCTTGCACGTTCTAGTATACCGTCTTTGTCCCCATTAAAAAAAGCAGGTATTACATGGGTAGAAAATGCTGTCCCAAAACCATCACTGGCATCCCGGGGCAATTCTGCCGGCAGGTTGTCCACTGCCATTACGGCAATGGCATTTTGGTCCTTGAAATCTATTTCACTTTCCGTAATGGGGTCATACCCATAAATGGGATCTGCAATGGTAGAAGGGCGTATGGTTGTAGCTACCGGACCATCTATATCACAACTGATATCGGCCACAAGTTTAATCTTAAAGTCTGGATGTTTTGCATCTTGGCGCGTATATAAAAAGGGGGCACCGTCACCATAAAAGTGGCCTGCGATGTAGAAATCCGTTACTCTTGCGAATCTAAAAAAATTGGACTCATACCGCTGCGGATGCTCAAAAAAGTCCGCTTTGTTTCCCCTGGTACCGTCTTTGCGTTTGTTATACTCAGAAGCATCTATTTGGCAATATACCGGTTCCTTAAAATCATCATTTAAGAATGCGGAGACGTTCACTTTTTTAAGGTGCATGGCATCCAGCATTTCTTTGGCACCATTGCCAACCCTTCCCCTACCTGTCAGCAATATCTTAATATTGGGTAATTGGACAGTGCGCAATGCTGTAATGAGCGCTTGTTGGTCTTTTAATTGTGCTGCTTTGGGGAGGTTAAACGCCCCATACTTTAAACCATATGCCCGTACCCCGTTGTACGCTCCCACAATACCGGCATAGCGGCCAAAGGCCACTAAACGTTGCCCTTTGGGATTGGTAATCACCTCATGGTCATATAACTCAATACGCTTGGCGAGAACGGCTCTTAACAAATCCCGATTGTACGATTGTTTTTTTATGGTATGGGAAAAGAAGAAGTATTTTTTGTTTGGAATTAATGCATTAATGGGTACTTCCTTTACCCCTAGCAGCACGTCACAAGATTCCATCCCATCAATAACTGGGATACCGGACTCCCTGTATTCATCATCGGAAAAAACCCTAAGCGGGGAAGGTTCCACAACTATCTGTGCCTTTGGGTACTTTTTTAGGACACTTTGGCAAAGTAAGGGTGACAATACCACACGTTTGTCAGGCGGATTTTTGCGCTCTCTGATAATTCCAATCCTCATAATTGCTTTGGTATAATTATTGACCTAAAATAAGGGGATTGCCAAGGGTACACAAACTTTTCTTTCTTAGGGGGATAAATTGTGTAACTTTGCCCACCTTTTATAAAGCGTTCTTTGAAAAAACAATGGGATAACCAAATTTTTTAAGGTGTTGAAAAATCTTTACATCTGTAACCTATATTTGACCTTTCACCTGGTGAAATCCAATAAAGTCTATTCGTAGAGCTTTGGATGTCACCAAAGTTGGATTTCAAAAATCAATTCTAAGAGGTATTATTCCAATAACGGGGCCGACCGGTTTTGACAGCGAGACCAATGGCGATGTAAGCATGTCGAGCGCTGGAACATAGCTCGTAAAACTCAGGTTTCACACTTTTAATTGGCGATAATAATTACGCTCTTGCCGCATAATCTGAATTATAGTAGGATTTGCCTCGTCCCTACCAGGTAGGGAAGCGAGATGTTCCTGAATAGCCCTTGTTGACGGCGATTCAATTAGGAGCACCAGAAAAGTCAATATAAGGCTGTTGTTCGCTTTGGCAGCAGCACTAAAATTCTAAGAAGCTAAGTGTACGATAGGCGGTTTTTGGTCGGTCGTATATCTAAAACCAAACAAAAACTAAGCATGTAGAAAGCATAATCATTGCTTGTTTGGACGAGGGTTCGAATCCCTCCGGCTCCACTTCAAAAACCA
>NZ_LDJX01000006.1 GCF_001306415.1 Croceitalea dokdonensis DOKDO 023 | reverse complement strand
ATAGTATCAAGACCATCTATATTTCAGGTCAGGTAGGTAGCGGACCCAATTTTGAAACACAGTTTAGAAACTCGCTTGAAAATCTCTTTAAAACTTTAGAAAACTCCGGGGCGTCCTTTGATGATGTGGTCAAATACAACACCTATATCGTTGACTATCAACCGCAATATCTAGATACTTTTAGAACCATTAGAAAAGAATTGCTTGGCGATACGGATATGCCCGCTAGCACGTTGGTTGGCGTGGACGCCTTAGGCCTGCCGGAGTGGGGCGTGGAAATTGAGGCCGTAGCGGTAATACAGACTGCACCCAATTAACCGGATGAACAAAAACACCGTAGTGATTTTTGGATAAAAACCCCTGATGTACATCTGTAATACGGTACCCTTTTAACCACAATACGATACTTTGATGCGACAAAATTCCCGCTATCATATCAAGAACTCTTATCAGTACCTGACGTAATTTGCTGCTGGTAGGCCTTAGGTGTTGTTCCCATATCTTTTTTAAAGGCCCTGTAAAAGGCATTCTTGGAATGGAATCCACTGGCCTTGCCCAGGCCTTCAATAGCATGCTTCTCCAAAAACCCTTGATGTATCAATTTTTGGGCATGAGCTACCCTAAAACCATTGATAAAGTTATTAAAATTGGTATGATTGGACTGGTTGATCGCCTTGGAAACCCTATTTACGGGTATCCCAAGTTTCTGGGAAAGGATCACCACTGTTAACTCCGTATCCAAGTACCAACCTTCATTGGAAATGCTAGCTACCATATCCTGGAAAAAGTGACCTTGCTCCTGTGGATGGGCCACCGTTGGCAAAACCTTTTTTGCCAATCCAATAAGTACATTGGGGTTCCAAAACAAGTAACCCGATAAAAACAAAAAGCTTATTGAAATTAGTAATTGTGATGCTGGTACCGCTAGGTTGCCCCCATCCAGAACTGAAAACATGGCAAACGCAGAAACCACATAAATTAAAACTAAGGCCACCACGTAAAAAGTCTGCAAACGGGCAAAATCATAGAGCCATTTTTTAATCACCTTTTGTCCCTTGCCCAAATGGGTAGTTTTGTTACTGTAAAATTTGATGATCAACCTCCATTGGCCAATGAGATATGCAGTGCCCATAAACAGCTGGAACATTAAAACAACATATTCTGGAAGTATCCCATACGCACCTTGGTTTACCAAGTCCATATTGGCACTAACGCGTTGGACCAAATCCGTTTTAGCCGTTAGGTCCATACTGTAAAAACCCATGTAATTGATGACAACCAATGCAGCGGGCAACACATGCAACAAATCGCTCCAAGTAAATGCCCGTTGGGGTCTCAACACCGTCCTAACATGTAGATAAGCCGCTACCGAAACTAAATATCCCAACGGAACAGGCCATTTAAACAAATAGGGTGCCATGGAAATCCAACCGTACTTGATCAGTAGATAAAAACCAAAACATATTCCGTTACCCATAAAATAGAACGCCAGCAGCTGCACAGCTCTTCTTTGCCTAGCCCCAATCTTAAAGAGCAACACCAAGCCCGTGGCCATGGAAACCAAAATACTCCCTGCAAACAAAAAATCGTTCAACATATATTGCTCGTTCGTAGCCTAAGGCCAAGCATTTAAAACACTCTTAAGGCATACCCAATGGTTGTGATGCAAGCCTTACGGTGTCTTAGGCTTACGGAATATCCATAAATCTGGTACAAAATGCCAAATAGTACCTAAAACGCTATAAAAATCTTAATTAACTGTAAGAACTTGAGGTTTTGATTAAAACATGGTCCAAGATATCCTACAAAACGTCAAAAACTGGGGGAAACATCATGCAACGATTCGCTATGTAATACAAACCGACTTGCAAAGACAACAGCAAGATAGCCAATATTTGGATTATCATTTTTTATTGGGCACTACCCATCCCAGACAATTGACAATAAATACACATTGGCTTTCCAAATTTGGCACGCTTATCAATGAAAATAGTAAGGATTTTGGTGCCTTTCAGGTGGTCAAAGCCAAATATCAAGATGGTTGCTACCTTAAATTTGTTCTGGTAGATTGTACCCAAGCTCCACATCACAGTTGCGTTATTTCCAAGGAGGACCCAAATCGTCTATTGTTAGTGCACAAGTAAACCATACCCATTGGAAAAGGAGGGCATGCAGTTACCTGGGGCATTCCCCCACTATGGTTCAAATATGTATTTTTGCAGCGTCAACAGTGAAGAAATACCATGGACAAAAAAGACTATAAAATTTACATCATTGGGGCGGGCGTCAGTGGTTTGGTTGCAGCCAAAACCTTGAAGGAACATGGGTTTTTACCCGTGCTTTTAGAAGCTACCCAAAGTCCTGGGGGCAGGGTAAAGACAGATACCGCAGACGGAGTCCAGTTTGACCATGGTTTCCAAGTATTGCTGACGGATTACCCACAGGCAAAAAAGCACCTGGACTATAAGGCGCTTGAACTCCACTATTTTAAACCTGGGGCGTTAATTTTTAAGGACGGTACAACCCAGCGTATTGGTGATCCTTTAAGGGATCCTTCTTCATTTTGGCCTACGGTGAAAGCCACAATAGGTTCCGTTAAGGACAAGTTCAAAATCTATGCCCTAACGCGTCAGCTAAAGGCAAAGTCCATTTCAACAATTTTTTCCGATACTGAAACCACTACTTTGGCATATTTAAAAGCCTATGGGTTTTCAGACGTCATCATTGCCAATTTCTTTAAGCCTTTTTTTACCGGAATATTTTTAGAAGACACCTTAAAAACCTCTTCCAGGTTGTTTGAGTTTGTGTTTAAAATGTTCGGTGAGGGTTATGCGGCCCTACCCGCCAATGGCATTGGGGCGATTCCTGCACAGCTTGCCAAAACCGTTGGCCCATTAGAGTTTGAAACCGAGGTATCCCAAGTCCATGCCCATAAAATAGCAATAAAAAATGGCGCAACGGTAGAGGCCCATGCCGTTATCAGCACCTTGCCCGTTGATGAAAAAGGTAACATCCGCACCCAGCAAGTAACTTGGAAAAGCTGTGACAACCTTTATTTTACCGTTCATAACAGAACCTTTGAGGAGGGTATCATTGGTCTGGTGGCCCATAAGGATACGTTTACCAACAACTTATATTATCCCTTTGGACAAACTTTCAATGGTGACCCTGTACTTTCGGTAACCGTGGTCAAAAACCATGAAAAAACCCAAGAGGAACTCATTAAAACAGTTATGGAAGAACTTAGGCAACATTGCCAAATCCAAGTAAAGTCTTTCCTAAGGGCCTATCCTATTAAACAGGCACTACCGGATATCACCAACCTAGGGATGCAGCCCAACCCCAATTCCATCAGAAATGAGCAAGGGGTCTATCTTGCCGGAGACCATTTGCTAAGCGGGTCATTGAACGCGGCCATGGCGTCCGGGGAAGCTGCCGCAGAGGCAGTGGTAAGGGATTTTGTGCAGGATTAAACCGTCTTATTGGCCTATTCCCTTACCTCTACTAAAAAGTAGGGTAAGTTACCGCAGTTAATATACCTAACTATGGGTATTCTTTTATGGCAGCCTAACCGCTACTTTTGGTTCATAAAAACCAATTAAAGCCAATCCAATGAAAAAATACGGTATCCTTTTTACCCTACTCTCTGTTATTTGTGTGCAGGGCCAATCATTTTTGGGGTACGCATCGGACAATTTTAACGGTATTCACGGCACCGTGATCAACCCGGCCAATAGTGCAGATTCCAGAACCAAGGTAGACGTCAATGTTTTGACCACAGAGACGGTTCTGGGCACGGACTATACCAACCTTACCCTTGGCAATATCATCGATCTATTAGGTGAAGAAGGATTTACCGGTTTGGAACGCTTTCCGGCAGATAACAATCGTTTTTTGGTGGGAGTAGATATCAATGGGCCGTCCGTCCAAATATCCTTAGGTGAAAAACAATCCATCGCCCTGCTCAGTCGTGTGCGGTTTGCAGGAAATATCAACAACATCAACGGGAATCTTTTTGAAAGTATTTATGACGGTTTTACGGATGAAAACTTTGTCTTCTCCCAAGATAATTTTAATCAAACCATACATGCCTGGGGAGAGTTGGGGCTCTCCTACGCCCGTGTGCTTATCCCCGAGACCAATAACAGTTTTCTCAAAGGGGGCGTCACCTTAAAGTACCTTTTGGGAGGAGGTTTTGCCCAAGGAAACTCCAATACATTAAATGGAGCCTATGATTTTAATGTGGGCACGGTAAGTTTAAACGGTGATTTTAGCTACGCCACCAATATTGATGAGGATACCTCAACGGATTTTTTTAATGAGCTCACCGGGGGTTTTGGAGCCGATATTGGTTTTGTTTATGAATACAGGAACAACTCCTCCGTGGCAGCTGCCAATGGCCGCAATCCAAGAGGTTTTAATTTGTATAAATTTAAGGTGGGTCTGGCGTTGTTGGACATTGGCTCCATCACCTACAACAATGTTACCACAAACGCTTATGCGGTTAACGGTACTGTAAATGCCCAAGATTTGGAGGACGACTTTGAACAAACCTTTGAGGATAGCTTTCAAGAGACCGTAACCACGGGGGATGTCACCATTTCCTTACCTACCACCCTACGCTTACAGCTAGATTATAATGTGGTGCCCAAAGTATACCTGAACTTGGACTTGGCACAAAATGTCACCGATCAAAATGATGCACTGGCCAATCAACGTCTTAATTTCATCACATTTACCCCACGTTATGAAAGTCGTGGTTTTGCAACCTATGTGCCAGTGACCTTTAGTGAACTGGGCGGAACCAACATAGGTTTTGGTCTGCGTTTAGGCCCCTTGGTCATTGGTTCTGGAACCCTTGTGTCCAATTTGTTTACGGACACTGCAAATGCAGCCAACATATATGCAGGGCTTAGGGTTCCCATATACCACAAGCGTAATTAAGCTAAGGTGATCAAGAGAGTTAAGTGGGTATTTTGCCAAGCTTATCAAAGGTAATCTCGTTAAAATCTACAATCACCTTATCTGCCAAAAGATAATCTTGGTTCTTTGAATTTGGACTGTTATAGGCAACGGCATAAATTCCTGCGTTGTGGGCAGCCTTAATACCATTGGTACTGTCCTCTATGACCAAACATTGGCTTTTGTCGTAACCCGATGCTTGGGCAGCCTTTAAAAATATCTCGGGATGTGGTTTGGAGGCCTTTAAATCCGCCCCGCTTAATTTGGCCACAAAGTACTTGTCCAAATCAAAGCGGGCAAACACATTGTTGATGTTGGGCATGGAAGCGGAGCTTGCAAGGACCAAGGTCATACCATTGGCATAATAATCCATAATTAAGTCATGGACACCAGGGATTAAATCCAATGCCGGGTCATTAAAAAAGAGTTCTTTAAAATAGTTCCGTTTGATGGCAACCAAAGACTCCGGGGATTGGGATATCTTAAAATGATTGACCAATTGGGTACAAATGTGCAAGGTAGCCTGACCGGTAAAACTTTCGAACAAGGGGTTGGATACCTTAATTCCTACCTCTTTGAACATGGAAAAATAGGCCTTACGGTGTAAAGGTTCAGAATCTATGATTACCCCATCCATATCAAACAAAACCGCTTTAAACCGCATCCCCAATTTTTAGGCTAAGATAAGGACTGCCTAGCGTTTCTTGTTGGATACGTGTAAAAAGGCATTATTTATTTCCACTTAGGTACCATTTGCTACAAGCTAGTTTGCAGCGCATAGATGTGCTAAACACAAAACCTAAAGACCATACTTTTTTTGCTTGCTCAGTCAATAACCCAATATTTTACGACTAATTTTGACATGGCCTTAAAGCTATTTGCTATGAAAAAAGATGTGATTACGGTACATGTGGTATCGGACGTAGCCTGCCCATGGTGTTATATTGGAAAACGAAGGCTGGCAACCGCTTTGGAACAATGGAAGGGAAAAACCGTAGAGGTTACCTGGTGCCCCTATCAACTAGATCCCAATATCCCTGCCAGTGGATTGGACGGACATACGTACCTACTCCGTAAATTTGGTGATTTGGAACGCATCCATGAAATGACGGAGCGGCTTAAGGCGTTGGGTGCCATTGAGGGCATTAACTTTAATTTTGGAGACAAATGGCTTGCAGTAAACACCTTGGCCTTGCATCAATTACTCCACGTTGCCCGTGACGCCGGTTATGGCACGCTCTTAAAAGAACGCTTTTTTAAGGCGTATTTTGAAGAAAATCTTCCTTTAAACAATCTGGAGGTTTTGCAAGGGATTATGGGCGAATTTGGCTGGGAACCTTCAACAACCAAGAAATTCTTGCCGATAAAGCTATTGCCACTGCCGTACAACAAGAAATTGCCCATTACCAACAACTGGGGGTAAGCGGCGTACCCTTTTTTATCATTAGCAACAAGTACGCTATAAGCGGCGCACAACCGGCAAAGGTTTTTTTGGAAGCTTTTGAAAAACTATCCCCCATAAAAGAGGATGATAACACGACCAGCTGTGATATGGGGACGGGGCTATGTTAGGGTTGGTCTTCGCTATATTTATGCTCTAGCAAAAGTTCAAAATCTATGATTTCAAGGGCCTTTTCATGAGTGGCCTCCAACAGCACATCTGGGGCCTTACCTGCCCTATAGGCCTGTTTCCACCTAGAGGCGCACAAGCACCATTTATCTCCAGGCTTTAGCCCGGGAAATTGATACATTTTTATGGGAGTGCTTAAATCATTGCCTTGGGATTTGGTGTAGACCAGAAATTCTTCCGTCATGATGGCACAGACCACATGAGTACCTACGTCCTCTGGTCCAGTCTTACAGAAACCGTCCCGATAAAAGCCTGTCTTTGGGGCATAACAACAGGCTTTAAGTGCTGTGCCCAATACGTTTTTATCCATGTTTTTTTTTGATGTGTGGCTGTTTTCCAATCACTAATTTTACATTAACAGTTTCAACTAAGCCCATAGTCACCATAGGTCCTCTTTAATGAGCAAAAATAAGATGGTGAAATTTAAGACCGCATAGAAAAAAGCAGGAAAGGATTTTACAAACCCATCTTTTATTTTAAGTCTGACCAAAAAGCCCAAAACCATTAAAATACCGAGTCCACCACTGGCCACCAACGCAAAAATAGGTTGGTAAAAAAGCAATAAAAGGCCAAGCGCGCCCAAAATCTGAAGCAGCCCATTGAGCGTCCTAAAATTAGCGAGTCCATAACGCTTAAATTCCAATACCATATACGGTGCAAACAAACAACTTAACCCAAATACCAAAAATGACACTGAGCTAAAAATAACGAGTACCTTAATCTCAAAAGAAAAAGCGATTAGATTTGGATTCCCCACAAATTTGTAGTAGATTTTGTTTAATTAAAATATAAAAATACTTAAACATAATGGAATATCTTATTTGGGGCATAAAAATAGTACTGTTTATCAGCATCATCAACGTTTGGTTTTTTAGGTTTAACAAGAAAACCCCTTGGCGCGGTGCCAAAGCCGGGAGCATGCAAGAAGAATTTAGTGCTTATGGGCTATCCAAAACTATGATGTACGCCATTGGGTTTTTAAAAGTGACCAGTGCTACCTTGTTGTTGATTTCCATAGCTATGCCAAAGCTCACCGTATACCCCGCCATCTTAATGGCCGTTTTGATGATGGGAGCCATTGGAATGCACTTTAAGATAAATGATGCCTTAAAAAAATCATTGCCCGCTTTCATATTTTTACTGCTCTCCGCCATTCTTATCTTACATAGTTCCGGAAACCTATAAACCTCTTGGGATGTCTAAACAGAAGCGGCAAATTCCAAACTGGTTGTCAAAAGCGCGGGACAAATGGACCTTTAACGGTACCACTAGGCCGCCATTTGCGGAGGAACCAAAAGAAGGTCAGGTTTCCGTTTGGGATTTTCCAAGGCCTCCGGCCATAGAAAAGGTTACGGAGGAAATCTCTATTTTCTGCGGGGACAAGCGTTTGGCCCTCACCAAGGGCGCACTTGCCATCTGTGAAACGGCTAGCCCTCCTACCTATTATATTCCCATCCAAGATGTGGAACTGCAACATCTACTGAAAATGCCACGAAAAAAAAGCCTATGCGAGTGGAAGGGAACTGCTGGGTATTGGGCCCTAAGGGACAACCCAAATCTTGCCGTTGGTTGGAGTTACGCCCATCCGTTCCCACCTTTTGAAGCACTGCAGCAGCACATCGCATTTTATCCGCAGCACCTCAATTGCTTTATTGGAAAGGAGAAGGTTCGTCCGCAGCCAGGTCAATTTTATGCGGGTTGGATTACTGATAACCTCTCCGGCCCGTTTAAGGGCGATCCGGGTACTGGACATTGGTAAGGACAAATGTACCATGGTAAGACATCAACCTTAATGGTACTTATTATAGAGTTCCCAAGCTGTATGTCCGTCCTTTGACCTGTTTTTTGGGCAAGCCCTGTAACTTCTTTGGCCGTTTGCACACCTATATCCCAAAAGCTGCATAGTTTTTAGTAGTTTTAAAACGCAAACTTGTAAAATCGTATTCATGGATATTTTTAGCAAAATCAAAGAAAAACTGAGTCATGAGTTTATTGATATTGTAGAATGGTTAGATTATAGTGACGACACCATTGCGCATAGGTTTGAGCGCTACCAAAATGAAATTAAAAATGGTGCAAAACTTATTGTGCGCGAGGGACAGACAGCCGTTTTTGTCAATGAAGGACAATTGGCAGATGTGTTCACCCCTGGCACTTATGACCTCACCACGCAGAACCTTCCCATCCTAACTACCCTAAAAGGTTGGAAATATGGATTTAATTCTCCTTTTAAGGCCGAAGTCTATTTTGTGAACACCCATTTATTTACGGATGAAAAATGGGGCACCAAAAATCCTGTAACCCTGAGTGATGAGCGCTTTGGCCTTGTGGAAATCCGTGCTTTTGGCACCTATGCCTTTAAAATTGCAGATGCGGGAAAGTTTATTATTGATATAGTAGGAACGGACAATAACTTCACCAATTTTGAAATCAACGAGCATTTAAAAAGCCTGATTGCCACCCGTTTTACGGATACCGTTGGGGAGGCCAACCTGCCCATTGAGCTTTATGCCGCCAATACTTCAGAGCTATCAGAGACTTGCCAAGAGGTAATGAAGCCTGAATTTTTATCCGTGGGGATTTCTTTGGAAAAGTTTTATATCGAAAATGTTTCGATGCCAGAAGACCTCAAGAAAGAGATTTTTGAGTACAGCCGTATAGACAAGTTGGACTTGGACAAACTCACCAAGTTCAAAACGGCCAAAGCCATTGAGGCAGCCGCCAAGAACGAAGGGGGTACGGCCGGTGCGGGCATGGGCATGGGCATGGGCTTTGTACTTGCCCAACAAATGGGCGGAATGATGGGAGGAAACATGAACATGGGGCAACAGCAAGGTTTTCCTAAGGCTGGCGGAACCGCTGTCCCACCACCGATACCCGCAGCAGTACAGTACTTTTATGCGGTTAACGGCACACAACAAGGCCCAGTTTCTTTTGAACAATTGGGTACCTTATTTGCCAACCGCACCATCAATAGGGACAGCCTGGTCTGGAAACAAGGAATGGCCAACTGGACGGCACTGCAAGAGGTGGAAGAATTAAAATCATTTTTGGGGGGCAATACGCCACCGCCACTACCTGGGGCATAAGCCCAAAATGTTCGGAGAAAATTGACTTTAGACCGCATGATAGACCGCATGTGGAGACGGTGGGTAAGCAAGCATTTTGTCTCCCATACGGCGAAAACCACCTTCGTTTTACTTAAGGTAGAAACTAGAAATCAAGACGCAAATTCCCTTGGAAGAAACCATTAAAAACACGGAATTGAAAAAACCCTGCATCAATTGCGGGGCAGAATTGCGGTACCAACCTGGAACCAAAAATATAAGTTGTGAGTATTGTGGGCATCTTGAGGAAATTGCCTTGGGCGAGCATGGGTTTAAAGAGTTGGAACTGTACCCTTACTTAAAAGAGATGGGCGCGCAAAAGCATAGTGAGGAGATTTCTATGCTCAACTGTAAAAACTGTGGGGCCAACCAACATATTGAGGAAAACTACAAATCGCTTCACTGTGTGTACTGCAGTATGCCCTTAGTACTGGAGGACGCCTATAAAGAAGACTGGATTTTGCCAGGAGCCGTCCTCCCATTCCAAATAGACCAAAAAAGGTCTTTCCAAATTTTTCAACAGTGGGTGAAAGGCCTTTGGTTCGCCCCCAACAAACTTAAAAAAGCGGCTCTTGACCCCCAGTTCACCAAAGGGTTATATCTCCCCTATTGGACTTTTGATGCGCAACTAAAGGCCACGTATTCCGGCCAACGCGGTGTGTATTATTATGAAAACAAACGGGTAAGGAACAGCCAGGGAAAAATGGTGAACCAAAGGGTACGTAGGACCCGTTGGTATCCAGCGTCCGGGAAAATAGCAGGTTTTGTGGACGACACCTTGGTAAAGGCATCCCAACAAAGACAGGGACGTATCCCCACCAAAATTGCCCATTGGAACCTAAAACTGTTACAACCCTTTAACTCTAGTTTTTTACGGGGTTTTGTGACCGAAAAATATACCATCCCTTTAAAGCAGGGCCATCTTACCGCCAAGGGCGAAGCAGAAAGAATTGCGAAACGTTGGTGCAGACAAGATATTGGTGGTGATACCCAACGCCTTACCCATATGGACATGAGCTTATCGGAAGAAACATTTAAGCACATATTACTGCCCGTATATGTAAGCGCATACCGTTACAACGGTAAAGAATACAACTTCTTTATTAACGGTGAAAACGGAAATATCTCTGGTTCACGACCCTATAGTTTTTGGAAAATCTTTTTTACCGTGGTCTTGGTATTACTGCTGATTGCAGCAATCGTAATCCTTGCAAGAAATAACTAATTGCAATCCCTATATTTTTCGCCTTTTTACTACAGATTTTTCGGCGTACCTAGATTAAAATACCCACTAATGGGTATTTTAAACCCAATGATTGGGTTTTAGTTTTACCCACAACTAAACCAACCCAACCTGTGCACACATCAAAATCCCTCCGCTGTCTTTTTATGACCCTCTGTTTGGGCTTTAATGGCCTGGCACAATCCAATGACCCAATTAAAATTCCATTTACCACGACCAATGGGTTTACGGGGCAGGCCACTTTTGAGTTTTCCTACGCGCTAGAAAATTTCTACAAGTTAAGAATAGATATAAAAGAAGTTCAAATCACCCAATTAACAACCTCCCTTGGGGAATTTTCCAAGGACGACCTCAACGCAGAGGGCATCACTTTTCCGTTTGATTGTGCTGATTGTTCCTTACAAATTAAAGGCACAACAAGTGGCCCCACCCTCCCCTTTGAATTTGATACCAAAGTATCTCCCAACCATATCGTCACCGTAAAAATGTCTTCCCCTGTACCAGAGGAAGAGGAAGCGTATCAAAAAGCTAAGAGGGATTGGGAAAAAAACACGGTCATTTCTAACATTGACGTATTGATTGCAGATGGTACAGAATTAAACAAGGCCATCAGTGCGGTTAAAAGATACGGGCAAAGAACCGTAGATCAAGAAAAAATGGATAGGCTTTTAGAGGAATTGGCAACGGTGCCCCAAAGTGAGTGGAAGGGTAAAATCTATGCCAATCGTTCCAGTTTCTACGACAAAAAACGTCCGGACAGCCTATTGCTGGCCGTTAGGGAAGGGCGTTTTACCCCAATCAGCTCCAAAACCAACATGCCTAAAAGCAATGGTACGTTACCGTTGAACCCCAACCAAGACCAAATGGAGGCAATACCGGAAGCAAAAGAAACAACCACCCATTCCGGTAACTGCGAACAACAACTAGCTGCGCTTGAGGCCAGAAAGAAAAACGCTTTGGCAGATGAGGATTATTTGGCGGCCGCAAGTTTTAAAGCATTGATCCAGGATATTAAAGAGGGTTGTAATGCTAAAGAAAACAGCCAAGAACCCATAATGGATGCAACCGTAAGGGTAACAGAATTAAAGGTTCCCGCGATGGTAGAAGAGGAGCAAGAGCTACAAGAATCCCAAACAATGACAACGCATCCTACAGAAAATCCTACCGCGGTATCGGATGTGACTCAAGAAAAAACACCTTCCCTTAGCACCTTAATAGGCGGTAAAACGGAAGACAGCACCCTAGCACAATTAACGGAACATCCTGACAAGGATACGAAAGAAAATCCCAGCGCTTTGTCCGCTATCGTTTCCAACGTACCCAAAAAAAATTCAAAAAAAGCCAAAAAACTCGGCAAATCGGATTTTGAATTCTCCAGCGACCTAAGTAAGTACAAACGTAGTTCCCTGCACTCCATGATGATCCAAAACCCCGGTGCGGAACAGGCAGAAGTAATACAGCAGACTTTTTTGGAAAGACCACTCCCGGAAAAATTCAACACCCACCACATTCCCAAGAATTTTATCAGGGTGGCCAGAAAGGCCAGAAAACAAGACAAGGTGATAACGGACTATTTAAATAGAAATGCGGTAGCCCGTGAATTGGTGGCCAAATGGTTCAACAGAAATGAAAGAGGGGAGTTCAACATGGATTTAATTGCAGAAAGGGGCCACTATAACGCCACTGTTTTTGATGTCAATATCGCCAAAAAATCGGAACGCGGACTAGCCATGTTGGCCGATGCCGGGGAACAACTTATAAGCAACACCTTTGTCATAGTAACGGACTACAAATACACCAATAAAGAGGTAGTTGCCAAAAAGACAGGATTTCTGTCCAGCATGGTTTCTGCAGCGGCCAACATGGCCGGCGCAGGTGATGTTGCCTTGGTGGCAGATGCCGTAACCGTTGGCACCGCCATTGCCGGGAAGGGATATATTGTAAAAGCAACTTCCTACCTGTACAGATTGGTTTGGAACGAAAGGATAGCGAATACCTTCTATAATGAAATGTGGGTAGATGAAAACAACTTTGACGACTCCAAAAAACGGGCTTTTGACACTACCGATCTTTTTCAATTGGCCCTTATTGGATATGAAACCGACTGGTCCGACGTTCAGTCCTCTGCATTTACCAATAAATCTGATGCAGAATTGATACAAAGGGCCACAATTAAGGCAACGGACCAGGCCATTGCCAAACTACAGCGCAAATATGAAATCTTTAGGACCAAAACCCCATTGATCAGCACCGAGCCCCTTGCCGCAAAAATTGGGTTAAAGGAAGGACTTGAAAAAGGGGACAAGTTTGAGGTCTTGGAACAGTATCTACAAAAAGACGGTTCCGTGGGTTACAAAAAAGTTGGGGTTATCAAAGTGGACAAATACCATATTTGGGATAACAGGTATGCAGCAGCGGAAGAAAATCCCTCTTCCTTGGAGTATACCACCTTCTCTGGGGCAAAGAACAAATATTATCAAGGGATGTTAATTCGTCAAATCAACTAAAAAGCAAAATTATGAAGCACAAAGGGCTCTTATTTATTTTAATCGTTTCCCTATTGGCCTTGACTAAGGCAAACGGGCAACGAAACCAAAGGCAGGCAGATGCAGCAACCAAAGATTGGCGGTATGATATTGAGTGCGTAAATACGGGAAAACAAGGTTTTAAGCTAATCAAGATTTGGTCCTATGCCAAAAAGCCAAAATTAGCGGTTTCCCAATCTTGGAAAAACGCCGTACACGGAATCATTTTTAAAGGATTCTCCGGTACCGGCAGAAGCTGTACAGGTTTTAGGCCGTTAATGAACAAGGCCATGACAGAAAAACAATACAAGGAATTTTTCAAAGAATTCTTTATGGATGGTGGAGATTACAACCAATATGTCACGGATGCCGCTGATGGGCTCATTGACCCACGGGACGTGTTAAAAGTGAATAAGAAGCTGTACAAAATAGGTATCGTAGTTAATGTACATACAGATGCCCTGCGTAAAAGGCTGGAGCAAGAAGGGTTTATTAGTGCACTATCTGACGGATTTTAAAACTGGAACAATGAAAATAAAAACAACTTTATTCCTAATAGCAGTAACGCTGTTTACCATAGGTGTTACTGCACAGGCAAAAAAGCCTACGCTCATGGTTGTGCCTAGTGATGCTTGGTGCATTACCAATGGATACTATCTTATGTTCAATGACCAAGGCAACACCATAAAAATACCGGATTATAAAAGGGTGTTCCAAGAAAATACGGAAGTCTTGCAAGTCATCAGCCAAATCAACGGCATGATGGCGGAGCGCGATTTTCCTTTAAAAAACATGGAATCCGTGATACGCTCACTGGAAATGGACAGTGCAGAGGATGCCATGCGCACCTCAAAAAACACTGGAAGCGATGTTAGTGAGTCTCCCATAGATGCCCTGAAGAAAGTTGCCAAAGCGGATATCATTATACAACTCACTTGGACCCTTAATAAGGTAGGGCCAAAAAAGTCGGTCAATTTTAACCTTCAAGGACTTGATGCCTACACCAACAAACAGGTAGCAACAGCAACAGGGACGGGCGAACCCTCATTTGCGGCGGAGCTTCCCGTATTATTGTCCGAGGCGGTAATAGCACATATAGACAATTTTACGGCCACCCTACAGGATCATTTTGAGGATATGTTCAAAAACGGCCGTGAAATCGTTGTCCGCATTCAGACTTGGGAAGACTGGGACAATGACCTGGAAACGGAGTACAACGGGGAAGAACTAGGTTATATTATTGAGGATTGGCTGGCAGACAATACCGTAGCCGGAAGATTTAGCACTACGGATATGACGGCATCCATGGCATTGTTTGAGCAGGTGAGGATCCCCTTGTACACAAAATCTGGCAGACCCACCGATGCCCGAAGGTACCTAAGGGATTTGAGCAAGTTTTTAAAAAACAGCCCCTATGCAGTTCCCAATAAATTGGTCATGCGGGGTCTTGGTAGGGCAACATTAATCTTAGGAGGAAAATAACAATGAAGACTATGAAAACAATCACATTTCTTTTATGTGCCATAACCTGGTGTACCACCGTGGCACAACAAGACAACTATGGGATTACACTTGGGGCGCATATCCCCGCACAGGCAGAAGACATTCCACAAGGGGCCAAACAATTCTTGTTGAACAAACTCGGAAAAATAATAACCGATAATGGCATAAGCGATGATGTAAACAATCCCCGCTTTATCCTAGTGCCCAATGTAACGGTGCTCTCTAAAAATATAACTCCCACGGCTCCTCCTAAGATAGCCTATGCACTGGAGGTAACGCTGTACATAGGGGACGGTATTGGGGGAAACCTCTTCCAATCGCAAAGCATAATGGCAAAAGGGGTTGGGACCAATGAACTAAAGGCATATACCTCAGCCATAAGAAGCATCAACACATCACATCCAAAAATTAAAAAACTGATCAATGACGGCAAAAATGAAATCTTGGCGTATTATGATCAGCAATGTGATGCCATTGGAAAAAAAGCGGCGGCTCTGGAGGCCAGCGGGCAAACCACCAAAGCACTTATCACCATTTTAAATATTCCAGAGGCATCCAACTGTTTTAACCAACAGAACAGAAAAATTGCCAGCTTGTACAAAAAGGCCATTAATGAGGATTGTAGTCGTAAATTAAACGCTGCAAAGGCCCTGTGGGCGGGAAATCAAGATTTAGGGACCGCAAACACTATTGGGGAACTGTTAGCAAGTATTGAGCCTAGGGCTTCCTGTTTTTCGGAAGTAAAGTCTTTTTATCAAAAGCTTAGTGATCGGGTAATGGAGTTATCCGATCGCGGATGGGAATACCAATTGATGGAGCTTGAGGTTGATAAAAGCGAGATTGAGGCAGCTAGGGCTATCGGCGTCGCTTTTGGCACCAACCAAGCCCAAAATGTGACGTATAACACCAGAGGTTGGTTTTAAGGCAATAAAGAAATAGTACTTTGCGGATGCTGGCCCAAAAACATCACCAGAACCAAGTCCTTAAAAGATACAGTGAAATCCCAATGAATCCCCGGGGCTATACTTGGATATTGTATCTTTAAAAGATGTATGATTTTTTAATGTACACCCATTTAATGACCGTCTTACCCTGTATCATCTTGGGAGCATACGGTCTTTTAGGTAAAAAAGGAACCCAGACCCATAGAACGCTAGGTAAGCTGTATATGGTCTTAATGCTTTTTACCGCTGTAATCACCCTTTTGATGCCGGCCGTAGTGGGACCTCAATTTTTAAATCATTTTGGATGGATTCACCTTTTTAGTATTCTAACCCTGTGGACCGTACCCACGGCATATACGGCCATTAGAAAAGGAAATGTTAGGGCCCACCAACGTAAAATGGTATTACTTTATGTGGGCGCTATACTTATTGCGGGTGGCTTTACATTGTCCCCAGGACGCTATTTGCACGAGTTATTTTTTGGGTAGGCCAAGGGAATAGTATATTATGGCACAAAGTATACCAGATATACGTTTTTAAAATTTGGAATAGGGAGTTTCCTTAGCAGCTTAGTTTGCGTGGCTTGCCTGCCTATCCGGAAGCAGGTTCCCAATAGTCTGGTTACCACACCAGCTAAGGTTAAAAAGTAACCCTAACCAAAAACCAAACATACCGGACTGCCTATTTCCACTTCATGTAAAAACGATAAGGTGCCTTTTTCCTTATCTCTGGCAAATACCGTTATGTTGTTGCTGCGTTTGTTGGCCACCAAAAGATAATTCCCGGATGGGTCCAAGGTAAAATTTCTTGGCTGTTCTCCACCAACCGAGGTGCGCCCCACTTGGGTTAGTTTTCCGTTTTCTTGGTTTACAGCAAAGACCACAATGGTATTTTCACCGCGATTGGAACCATATAAAAACCTTCCATCCTGGGATAAATGGATATCTGCGCAAGAATTTTTACCGTTAAAGTCGGCCGCTAATGTGGGTACGGTTTGCTGGGGCTGATAATTGCCCTCCTTGTCACGCTGCAACACTGTAATAGTGGAATTTAGTTCATTAATGACGTACAAGAACTGTTGATTGCCGTTAAACACAAAATGCCTAGGCCCTGCTCCCTTTACCATTGCAATGGAGGCCTGGTTGGCAGGAATCCACCCATAGGGTTGTTTTTGATATCGTTTGATGGCATCAAGCCCCAAATCGGCCACAAAAAGACCGTCAGAATTAAAGTGGGCCTTGTGCACGTGCGGAGCAACCGTGGTATCCTCTGTTTTATGGTCCAACACCTGCCTGTCTGCCAAGCCTCCATCTTCCGCTAGGTCAAAAACCGCTAAATTTCCTCCGGTATAATTGGATACGGCCAATTGGCCATTCCCAGAAACTGCCACATGGCAGGGGTGCGCGCCGCCAGAGCCTTTGCTGTTTATTTCCTTGAAAAGACCATCTTTTATGGAGAAAGCCGTTACCCCACCACCTAGCGAGTCAAAATCCGCAGTTTCCTGCACGGCATATAAATAGTCTTTGTTTTCTGTCAAAGCCAAGAAAGAAGGGTTGGGCAACGCTGCCATGAGCTCCTTGGCACCAAGAGTGCCTTGGGTCGCATCGAATGTAAGCTTGTAAATCCCTTTGCTTGTGCCGTCTGTATACGTGCCAACAAATACATCATAGGTTTCCATAGGTAGTCGTTTTTCTTGGCACCCCATAAGAAAAGTGATGACAATAAGGCAAAAACTAAAATTACATCTCATAATCCAGTATTGTAAGGTTATAAAAATACACAACTCCTCCAGATTATTTTGCCAAATCCAAAGCCGCTGCACCAAAAGTATAATTTCGTAATTTCAAGTTCTATCAAAATGACCAACACTATGATACAAAGAACGATGACCCTGCTTTTAATGGCTTTTCTTTTTATGAAGACCAACGCACAATCCCCTTATTTTTTATTGGACCCAACAATTTCGCCAAATGCCAAGACCATTGTTTTTTCATATGACGGTGATCTCTGGAAGGTAAGTGCCACCGGCGGATTGGCAACCCGCATCACCGCTATGGCTGGAGAGGAGACACTGCCACGGATTTCTCCAGATGGTATGTGGCTTGCTTTTACTTCTAATGCCCTTGGCAATAGAAACATCTATGTCATGCCCATGACGGGTGGGGAAATTAAACAACTGACATTCCATGACGGATCTGATGAAGTAGACAGTTGGTCTTGGGATTCAAAGACTATTTATTTTACCTCCAATAGGGAAAATCGCTATTCTGGATATACGGTCTCCAAGGAGGGAGGAACCCCAAAACGTCTTTTTGGCCATTATTTTCATACCGTGCATAATCTTGCCATACGCCCCAATAGCAATGAATTGTTCTTTAATGAAAGTTGGGAAAGTAAAAACTTCACCAACCGTAAGCGATACAAGGGCGCCTACAATCCCGATATCAAATCGTATGACTCCAAATCAGGAACCTATAAAGAGTATACCTCCTACAACGGAAAAGATATGTGGGCCTCATTTGATCGCAACGGAAAACTGTTCTTTGTGTCTGATCAGGCCAATGGGGAATATAACCTCTATACTTTTGAAAATAGCATCAAAACACAGCTTACTTCCTTTAAAACGTCTATTGGCAGACCGCAGGCCAGTGCCAATGGAGAGGCTGTGGTCTTTTCCAAAGACTATCAAATTTTCTTATACGATGTTGCCAACAAACAAACGAATATAGTACCCATTCAATTGGGCAATAAAAGTACCTTGGACAACCATCAAGACTTTGATGTCATGGGTAACATTACCTATTTCTCTGTTTCTCCGGACAACAAAAAGCTGGCATTTATTTCTAGGGGTGAACTTTTTGTGTCTGATACCAAAGGGAAGTTCATAAAACAAATACCCCTTAAAAACAAGGAAAGAATAAAGGAAGTCCACTGGTTAAAAGACAACAATACGGTACTGTTTACAAGGACAGTTAAGGGATATACCAATCTTTTTACCAAGACCATAAATTCCAAGGAACAAGAAAAGCAACTCACCAAAGACGCAAGAAACAACCTTAACCTTAGCTTGAATGCAGATATGACCAAAGCGGTGTACATCAGTGGCCGCGATGAACTTCGGTTATTGGACTTAACAGACTTTAGGAGTGAGGTCTTGGTCAAAGATGAGTTTTGGGCGCTATATGCTCCACAACCCCATTTTTCACCAGATGGAAAGTATGTGGTATTTACTGCCTACCGGAATTTTGAAAACGATGTTTTTACCATACGGTTAAGTGATAAAAGGGTAAACAATCTCACCCAAACCGGGGTTACCGAAACCAGTCCGGCATGGTCTCCGGATGGGAGGTATATTTATTTTGCCTCAAACCTGACCAAACCCAGCTATCCATACGGCCTGCAAAACCCAAAGATTTATAGTATGGCATTGGACAAGTATGAAGAACCTTATGTGCTGGATGAGTTTGAAAAGCTTTTTAAGGAGGAGGAGAAGGAAATCGAAACGAAAGATAAGAAGAAGGATAAGAAAGCTGAAACCGGTAGAAAAAAAGATGAGGTTCCCGTCCGTATCAATAAAAAAGGATTAATGGAACGGTTGCAACGGGTGAGTCCATCCTTTGGCTCCCAGTATAACCCTGTGGCCCATTCAAAAGATAAAGCAACATACCTGTTCTATGTAAGTGACCACGATGAAGGTAAGATGAAGCTGTGGAAAACCACTTTTGAGCCTTTTGAAGAAGATAAGACGGAAATAGTGGTGGACGAGAAGGTTCAGGGTTATCAAATTAAAGTTGCAAAAGACCAATACTACCTATTGGTTAAAGGTGCCATTCATACCCTTGATATTAAAGGCAACAAAACCGAAAAAATCAAGATTTCAAATACATTTAGAAGAAACTTATCAGAAGAATTCCACCAAATGTTCTATGAAGCATGGGCTGGTTTTGAAGAGAATTTTTATGATAAAGACTTTCATGGGGAAGACTGGCAAAAATTGCGGGATCAATATGCCCAGTATTTGCCCTACATCACTAAACGGTCACAATTACGACTACTCTTCAATGATATGCTGGGCGAGCTCAACACCTCTCACTTTGGATTTTATTCCAACGGAAAGGAAGAAAGTGCGTTTTACAAAAATGCTACCATGCATACGGGAATCCTATTTTCAAATGATGACCCTTATTTGGTAGAACGAATTTTAACCGACGGTCCGGCAGACATTACCGGAATGACCCTGAGAAAAGGAGACCGTTTAATTAAGGTCAATGACCAAGAAATAGACGAAAAATTGAACAGAGAATCCTATTTTGTGTTGCCCTCACGCGACAAGGAGATGACCTTGACTTTTTCAAGAAATGATAATCCCATAACCATTAAAGTACATCCTACAAGCACCAATACTGCTCGCACGCTTATGTATGACGAATGGATGGATGCCAATCAAAACTACGTGGACCAAAAAAGTAACAAAGAAGTTGCTTATATCCACATGAAAAACATGACTGGGCGAGAATTGGAACGTTTTAAACGCGAAATGGTATCTGAGGCCAACGAAAGAAAAGCCCTGATTTTAGATTTACGATATAATACAGGTGGTAATGTGCATGACGAAGTGTTGCAGTTTCTATCGCAAAAACCGTATTTAAAATGGAAATATCGTGAAGGAAAATTGGCGCCTCAACCTAATTTTGGACCCGCTGCTAAACCTATCATTGTCTTAATCAATGAACAATCCTTAAGCGATGCTGAAATGACCTCGGCAGGTTTCAAAGAACTAGGTTTAGGGACTCTGATAGGTACAGAAACCTATCGTTGGATTGTGTTTACCTCTGGCAGTGGATTGGTTGACGGCTCTTTTTATCGATTACCTTCATGGGGTTGCTACACCCTTGATGGTAAAAACCTAGAGAAAGAAGGTGTGCAACCCGATATTTTAGTGAAAGAAACCTTTAAAGACCGCTTGGACGGAAACCAACCCCAGTTAGATCGAGCCTTGCAGGAAATTTCAAAGCAGCTCAATTAGACAAAGTGCTCTTTATCTCCCGGTGCAAATACCAACCTGTGACCACCGTAGCCAGCACATCGGCTATCGGAAAAGATAACCAAACCCCTAAGGTCCCCATAAAATTTGGTAAGACCAGAATAAGGGGGATAAAGAAAAACCCTTGGCGTGTCAAGGTGAGCAAAAGGGCAGGGCGTGCCTTCCCTATGGCCTGAAAATATGCTGCCCCAATCAATTGCAAAGCGATGATGGGCGTTGCCAAGAAGACCATTCGCATGGCAAAAGGGGCATGTTCCAACACATACGCATTGGCCAATATTTCTTTTTGGGGCAAATTGGCACGGTCACTTAAAAACAGACCGGCCAGTTCTGCCGGAAACACCATTAGGATGATAAATACCATGGTAGCCACGAGGGCGGCGTATTTGATAGCGGTGTAAATGGATGCTTTTACCCGTTGTTTCTTTGCTGCGCCATAATTATAGCCGGCAATGGGCAAAAAACCTTGGGTAACACCGTACACTGGAAACAAGGCAAACATCAACATACGACCTATAATGGCATAGACCGCTACCAGCGCCTCGCCGCCAAGACCAAATAAAATATTGTTCAACAACAGGTAAATAACACTGGTCACCGCTTGTCTTGCCAAGGTAACAAAACCCAAGGAGGCTATTTCCCTTAGAATGGGCAGCTTTAGCGAGAAATGAGAGAGATTAGGGGTTAAGCTAGAGTTTTTGGACAGAAAGAAATAGGTAATATAAGCCAGACAAAGCAGGTATCCGGCTGTGGTAGCCCAAGCGGCACCGTGCATGCCCCAATCAAAGACATAAATAAAAAGGTAATCCAGAAATAAGTTGCCCACAGATGGAATGATCATGGCAATCATGGCAAATCTGGGCTTGCCCTCTGCGCGAATCACGGTATTACCCATCATACAAAGGGCCAAAAAAGGGACTCCGTACAGCACAATGGTATAGTACACCTTGGCTGGTTCAAAAATGGCTCCTTTACCACCAAATGCGGGAATAAGGGCATTCACAAAATATAGTCCCGCAAAGACCATACTTATAGTGACCAAAAGCGTTAAGGTAATCTGGTTGCCAAAAGTGTGAAGGGCCTTTTCTTTGTTATCGGCACCCAATGCCCGGGATATAATACTGGACCCACCAATGCCGATGGCCATTCCTAGGGCAGCGATAAAAAAGGAGACCGGCAAGACCACATTAATGGCCGCAATGGCAATGGAACCAATCCAATTGCCCACGAAAATGGAATCTACCAACACGTTTAGAGACATCACCAAAATGCCGATAGAAGCGGGTACGGCCTGTTTTACAAGCAGTTTTCCTATAGGCGCGGTGCCCAATTGTTCTGATGATACGTTAGGCATACGGTATTACCTCTATGGCGCCATTATGCGGTCTCTAGTTTTTCTTTTGCAATGTTGTCATAAACTCCATTCCACAATTTAATCCTGGAGGTTAAGGCTTGTTTCGCTACAATAAGTACATCATCCCATTTTTTAGTATCATTCCCACAGAGTTCCTGAATCATTTTTAATGCTAAAGGTCCATGTTCCTCCCCATCCAAATCTATATGCCGTTGCAGATAGTAGGTCAATTTGCGGTAGTCAGTCCTATAATTTTTATTACTTTTTTCTAGAATGCCCAAAAACATGTCAGGTATGACATCTTCACGACCAAAAGTGAAGGCAGCCGCTATTTTATGTGGCTCACCAGTACTAATGATGCTGAAGGTAAAATTCAAAAAATCAGCGATATATTCTGGCAGCCCTGCTTTTTTAATCGCTTTATTGATGGTGTTCACGTCCGAAACGGATTGCAAGAACGCATGAATTGGTCTTGTGTCTGCGCCAACCTCATTCATGGCGTCAAGATACATCTCAAAATGACTTTTAGTCAACCCTTGTTCATCAATGTCTGTCTCTTCTTCAAGAACTATTTCATTGATAAAGCGGGCCGTATTTGCATTGGTAACCGGTTTCCAAGGCAGTGTTTGCCCTGTCAACTTTAATTGTAGTGCTTTTAACAATGACATAAAATCCCAGACGGCATAGATATGGCTTTCCATAAACACGGTGATATCAGTCACTGTTTGAAGTTCTTGATAAACCTTATGATTCTTGATTTCGGCACGGAGACCCGCTAGTTCATTATTGATTTTATCGAGCATCATTCTATTCTACCTTTTAATAGTTATTACACAGGTTTTATATTACACTGGCAACATGGCCTTGTCTTGCCAATCTTTAATCCACTTTGCCATTAGGGCCACCCATTGGTCACGGTCGTTCAAACAAGGGATGTGCTTAAACTCTTCCCCACCCGCTTCTTTAAATTCCTCTTCGCCCTCCATGGCAATTTCTTCCAAGGTTTCCAAACAGTCAGAAACAAAAGCTGGCGTAATCACGGCCAATTTTGTCTTTCCTTCCTTGGCCAAACGTTCAAACTCATAATCGGTATATGGTTTTAACCAAGGGTCACCTGCCAATCTGGATTGGAAAGAGCTACTTACCTTGTCATCGGGCAGACCCAAATAGGCTTTCACCAATTCTGTGGTGTCGTAGCATTGGTGCCTGTAACAGGTATGGTGGGCCACTGAATTGATGCTACAACAGCTGCCATCTATCTTACAATGGAATTTGGTGGGGTCGGATTTGCGGATATGGCGTTCGGGAATCCCATGGTATGAAAACAGTACATGGTCATAGGCAAAACCTTCCAATCCCTCGGCAATGCTATCCCCCAATACTTTAATGTAGTCTGGACTACGATAAAAAGCGGGCATGGTGGTCATACGCATCTTTGGAAAATACTTTTGCTGGTCTTCCATGGCCTTCACCACCACCGTCTCATAAGAAGACATGGCATAATGCGGATAGAGCGGTACCAATAGCACCTCATCCACATTTTGGTCAGCCAATTGTTGCAGACCTTCCTTGATACTACCGCTGCCGTAGCGCATGCCAAGCGCCACTGGGAGCTCCGTATGCTTTTTAACCTTGTCCGCAAAGCGTTCTGAAATGACGATCAAAGGAGAGCCTTCCTCCCACCAAATTTTGGCATAGGCTTTAGCCGACTTTTTGGGTCGTGTTTGTAGGATAATTCCACGAACCAATAGATTTCGTAACAAGGGCGGCACGTCTATAACACGTCCATCCATTAAAAACTCATCCAAATATGGCTTTACATCTTTAGCGGTAGGGCTGTCCGGTGAGCCCAAATTGACCAGTAATACTCCTTTTTTCACAGCAAATATTTTAGGTGAAATGGTACGTTGTTTGGTGCAGGTTAAAAAGTTGGATCTTTCAACTAAATATCGGCCTTTTATCCTTCCGTAACCTTTGCTGAAAAAGCGAAAAAAGACCGGGAACCATCAAAAAAATAGTTCTGTTCACCTTAAGCCAAAACCGTTGACCCCATTTGGGTGCAAAGTTACGATATGGCTCCCATTTTGGTTTTAAGGAATGGAATAACTTTTATTATGGTGAAATAGATAACTTTGATGCTATGGAAAGGTATTACATTGGGTTGGTTCTTCTGTTTTTTCCAATGCTGCTTGTGGCCCAAGTTAACTGTACGGATACGGATAAAGCGCTAGTGCTGCAAAAAATAGAACAGCTCAACCAGCTAGATATTGCTGAGACCAACGATGGAATCATTACCATCGCCAAAACATTTCTGGGGACGCCCTATGTGGCCAAGACTTTAGAAATTGGTGAAACCGAGTCCTTGGTGGTGAACCTGCAAGGTTTGGACTGCACCACCTTTGTGGAGAATGTTTTGGCCTTTGGGCTGCTTCAAAAACAAGGGAACTGGACATTTGACGATTTTACCAAAAATTTAAGGGCCATTAGGTACAGAAATGGGGTTCTAGACGGTTACGCCTCCCGTTTGCATTATTTTACGGATTGGATAAGAAATAACGAAACCAAGGGATTGGTGCGTGATATTACCACAGATTTAGGCGGAAATGCAATGGACAAGAACATCAATTTCATGGGAACCCACCGGGAGTTGTACCCTTTTCTGCAGAATGACGAAAACTTTGGACAGATTTTGAAAACAGAAATGGAACTGGCCAAAGAGCCGTTTTGCTACCTGCCCACAGCACAACTTATAGCAGTGGAAAACCAATTGCGTTCTGGTGATATCATAGCATTGGCCACATCCATAAAAGGTTTGGACGTTACCCATACCGGTTTTGCGATACGCCAGCCCTCTGGGCGTATTCATTTGTTACATGCATCCATTTCTGGCGAAGTGACAATTAGCGAAGCGCCTTTAGTGGACTACCTCAACAAGGTAAAAAACAATATTGGCATTCTAGTGGCCAGGCCCACCCGTTAATCGCGATTTAAGCACCACTCAATGGCACCCAACAAATGCTGGCGAAATTCTGGTTCATCAAAGGACTCCTCTGTATGCCCGCCTCCTGTATAGTATGCACGTCCCCCATCAAATTCATGGTACCATGCAATAGGGTGGCTATCGCCATTGGTGCCGCCCTCATAGCTGGATTCATCCAAATTAAGTACCACCTGCATATCAGGGTTCAAGTTTTTGTAATTGTACCACTCGTCGGTGCGTACCCAAGTATCTGGCAGATGTTTGCTAGAGGCATGTGTTTTGTCTATACGTTGGATACTCGCGGTACGAACATTGGGATTATTGGGATGCCCGTTAAAATAACCCCCTACCAATTTGCCGTACCAAGGCCACTCATATTCCGTGTCTGCGGCGGCGTGGATTCCCAAAAAACTCCCTCCATTTTGGATATAACTTTCAAACGCCTTTTGCTGTGATTCATTGAGTACATCTTGTGTGGTGCTCAAAAACACAACGAGCTTGTAATTCTTTAGATTTTCTGGATTAAAATCTGAAGCCGTTTCTGTCCGCAGCGCAATAAACCCATTGGCCCGCCCCAGCTGCTTTAAGGTCAACGCCCCTTTTTCTATCGACTTATGCCTAAAGCCCTCCGTTTTGCTAAAAACCAATACCAGTTCCGGTATGGCGGCCGTTACTGGTAGCCCCGGCGGTTCTGTATAATTTTGGGCAGATAGGGTAAACGTGGCCAGTAAAACAAACAAGGTACATTGCTGTAAAAGGTGCATGGAACTATAGTTTAATTGGTTGAAGTTAAATATTTTTTGGGGGTTGTACCGTATTTCTTTTTAAAGGAGGCTATAAAATGGCTGGCCGTGCTGTAGCCTACTTTTAACCCCACCTCATTTACATTATACTTGCCGGTTTCCAACATATTCCGGGCATATTCCATCTTATAATCAAACAAAAAACCAAAAACAGATTCCCCATAAATCTGCTTAAAACCTTCTTTTAGTTTTCTAAGGCTCAAACCAATTTCCTCAGAAAGCTCTGCCAAGGTAGGGGGCTCTGCCATTCTGGAGATAATAATTTCCTTGGCCTTGCGGATACGCCTTACGTTATCCTCGTCCGCCAAAAAGGGACATTGTTCAATATCGGCGTCCTCCGTTTTATTGAAGTAGAGGGAAATTAATTCATAAATTTTTCCCTTGACATAAAGGGTTTTGATGGAAGGGTGCAGGTTGTAGTTCATTAACTGGCTCAACACCACAGCCATGGCCGGTGACAGCACTTCTTGTGTATAGTATTTCTTTTCCCCGGAGACATCACTTAATATTGGAATATAGGAGGCCTCTTTGGAAAAGAGCGAATGGAATTTCCTGATGGACATGACCACGGAAAGCATCCAGGAATTGGGTTGCAATACCAGATTTAGGGGTAAATCTTTTTGGGTATTGTACAACAGGAGCGAATTTTCCTCAGAGACTTCCAACGCGTATGCCCCATTATTGAACAAAAATCTAGCCTTCCCCTTGAGGGAAAAATGAAATTGGATGTAGGAGCTATCAATATCCCTAACATACTTATCGGTATCCTGGGTATCGTTTTGAATCTTAAGCACATAAAAGCCATCATCCACCAATATTTCCTCGTAAGAACCGATAACGACATTTTCTTTCATAACCGTATTTGTTTACTACGGAGGAAGCTATTTAGAATCGCTCTAAACAGTACTCCATATTTTGTTTAAAGACAATAAACATAAGGTTTTAGGGCTATTTTTCCAAAAAATAGCCCGTTCATCCTTATCATGATACAAATTGTACCGCAAGCGTTATTTTTTAAATTTCGTTGCTTCTATTTTTGCAATCAGGTTTGAGTATAATGAAGAATTATAACCTTTCTAGACATAGTTCCTTTTTTGCTGTGGGACTAAGTTACAAAAAGGCAGAAGCGGATGTGCGCGGAAAGTTTAGCCTTGACGTGCCCAAAATCGATGCCATCATACAGGACGCCAAAGCCAAGGGAATTGAAGGACTCTTAGCGATTTCTACCTGTAACCGAACCGAATTGTTTGCCTTTGCCCAGCATCCTTACCAACTTATCAAATTACTGTGCGATCACACCCAAGGGTCTGTGGAAGAATTTCAGGATGTTGCCTACATTTACAAAAACCACGACGCCATAGACCATTTATTCCGTGTGGGTACCGGCTTGGACAGCCAGATTTTGGGAGATTTTGAGATTATCAGTCAAATCAAGCAAAGTTTTTCACGCTCCAAAAAACATGGGATGACCAACCCTTTTTTAGAACGCCTTTGCAACTCTGTCATACAAGCCAGTAAACGCATTAAAAACGAGACGGAAATCTCTACCGGCGCAACCTCGGTATCGTTTGCTTCTGTAAAGTATATCCTCAATGAAGTACAGGAGGTGTCCAAAAAGAACATTTTGTTGTTTGGGACGGGCAAAATAGGCAGAAACACCTGTGAAAACCTCGTAAAACATACAGATAATTCCCATATTACCCTCATCAATAGAACCAAGGAAAAAGCAGAGGCCATTGCAGGGAAGTTTAAATTGATCGTTAAGGATTACGGGGATTTACAAACAGAGATACGCAAAACGGATATTTTAGTGGTCGCAACGGGAGCGCAGCTGCCAACGGTATCCAAATCCCTGCTCCATACCAAAAAACCTTTGTTGATTTTAGACCTCTCCATTCCAAAAAACGTTTCCGACGACGTGAGGGAGTTACCCAATGTCTCCTTGGTACATTTAGACGAGCTTTCCCAAATTACGGATAACAATCTAAAAAAACGCAAAGCCTATATCCCCAAAGCGCGAGCCATCATTGAAGATGTGAAAACAGATTTTGTAAAATGGCTGGAAACCAGAAAATTTGCACCGGTAATCAATGCACTAAAGGCCAAATTAATGACAATGAAGGATGAGGAGTTGGATTTTCAGTCCAAAAAGCTCCAAGATTTTAACGAAGAACAGGCCGCATTGGTCTCTGAGCGCATCATCCAAAAGATAACCAAACAATTTGCCAATCACCTACGCACTTCCGAAATGGACACAGAAGATAGTTTGGCACTGATACAACGGGTATTTCAATTAGAACTTCAAGAAAAATGAGCAAGGTGATTCGTATAGGTACACGCGATAGCGAATTGGCGCTGTGGCAGGCCAACACCGTACAGGAAAAGTTAGAAACACTTGGGCACAATACCACCTTGGTTCCGGTAAAATCCGCTGGGGATTTAGTGTTGGACAAACCCCTTTATGACATGGGAATCACCGGTATCTTTACCAAAAGCTTGGATATTGCGCTCCTTAAGGGTGATATTGACATCGCCGTCCATTCCATGAAGGATGTCCCTACCCAACTCCCAAAAGGAGTGGTGAAGACCGCTGTTTTGGAACGCGCGGTATCCACCGATATCTTGGTGCATAAGGGAACGGATTTTTTAGAAGGAAAGGGCACCATTGCTACAGGTAGCCTTAGAAGAAAAGCACAATGGCTAGCCAAATATCCAAAACACAAAATGGTAGATTTGCGGGGCAATGTAAATTCCCGTTTGATTAAACTCATTGAAAATGATTGGAACGGAGCCATCTTTGCCAAGGCAGGTTTAGAACGCATAAAACTATTGCCCAAGGACGCAGTTGCCCTGGATTGGATGGTACCCGCACCCGCGCAGGGTGCCATGTTGGTGGTAGCACTGGAAAAGAACACTGAAGTTGTAGCAGCCACCGCTAGCCTCAACCATACAGCCAGTGACATCGCCACTGCCATAGAAAGGGAATTTTTAAGAACCCTGGAAGGTGGCTGTACGGCACCTATTGGGGCTTTGGCCACTATAAAAGACGATACGGTATATTTTAAGGGATGCCTTCACGCACTGGATGGCAGTACCTTTGTAGAGGTCATTAAAGAACGCCCATTGGGTAAGGTAGCTGGTTTTGGCAAAAGCTGTGCCTATGAGGTATTGGAGCGCGGTGGCAAACAATTGATGGAAGACATAAAAAATGAGCTCAACAATACTGTCCACTAAACGCTTGAGCCTAGCGCAAAAAGAATTGGTGCTCCACGGAAACCTAGGTTTAGTGGAATATGACGCCATACACATTCGCTTGGTGGATTTTAATTTCAATGGCCAATATGACTGCCTTGTCTTTACCAGCCAAAATGCGGTTCTAAGCTATGTAAGACGTAAGAAATTGGCAACACCCACCTTAAAAGGGACAGTTGGGAATAGGGCCGTTTGCGTTGGTGAAAAAACAGCCTTGTTACTGGAGCGGAATGGAGTGGAAGTGCTGGCCAGCGCAGCGAATGCCAAAACATTAGGGCAACTTATTTTAGAAAAGTTTCCAGATACTTCCTTTTTATTTGTATGTGGAAATTTAAGGCGGGAGTACTTGCCTTGTTTATTTCAAAAACATAACATTCGGTATAAAGAAGTAGTAGCATATGAAACCACTTTACGGCCAAGGCTATTTAAACGAAAATTTGATGCCATCCTGTTTTACAGCCCCAGTGGGGTGCAAAGCTATGTAGCCCTGAACGCTCTGGCGAACACCACCGCTGTTTGTATTGGGCCTACCACTTTGGCAGAAGCAAAAAAATATACCCATAAGGTAATACAAGCAACAAAACCAACGGTGGAAAATGTCATTGTACAAGCGGTAAAGTATTCTAGTACAGCTAAAAACCCATGAATTTTTCTACTTCCGTGAACCATGAAAATATCAACCTATGATTAAAAACGATCTATTTCTAAGAGCCTTAAAAGGAGAGACCGTGGAACGGCCTCCCGTTTGGATGATGCGCCAAGCAGGGCGTTACTTGCCAGAGTTCATGGAGATAAAGGCCAAATATGATTTCTTCACAAGATGTCAAACCCCAGAACTGGCCTCTGAAATAACGGTGCAGCCCATACGCCGGTATGGGATGGATGCCGCCATACTCTTTAGTGATATTTTGGTAATCCCCCAAGCCATGGCTATAGACGTAGAGATGAAACCCAATTTTGGGCCTTACCTTCCTGCGCCCATCCGAAGCCAAAAAGATGTAGACCGGGTCATAGTTCCGGACATCCAGGACACTTTGGGCTACGTAATGGATGCCATTGCCATGACCAAGGAAAAACTAAACGATGACATTCCCCTAATTGGTTTTGCTGGCTCCCCTTGGACCATTCTATGTTATTGTGTACAAGGACAGGGCAGCAAAAATTTTGATTTGGCCAAAGGCTTCTGCTTTACGCAGCCAAAAGCAGCGCACCAACTGCTACAAAAGATTACGGACACCACCATTGCCTATCTAAAAGCCAAGGTAAAGGCCGGCGTCAATGCCGTCCAAGTTTTTGATTCTTGGGGCGGGATGCTATCTCCCACTGATTATCAAGAATTTTCTTTTCAATACATTCAGCAAATCATTGATGCCCTTAAAGAGCAGGTACCCGTTATCGTTTTTGGTAAAGGCTGTTGGTTTGCGTTGGGAGACATGGCCAAATCAGGAGCCTCTGCCTTAGGGGTAGACTGGACCTGCTCTCCAAAAAATGCGAGGTATTTAAGTGGTGGCAACATTACCCTGCAAGGTAATTTTGACCCTTCCAGACTACTCTCCCCACCTGCTGAAATCAAAAGAATGGTCCATGATATGATTAGGGCTTTTGGGAAAGATAGGTATGTTGTAAATTTAGGACACGGGATTTTGCCCAATATCCCTATAGCAAACGCAGGCGCATTTGTAGAAGCGGTAAAGGAGTTTAAGGAATAAATATAAGTTCCATTAACCAAAGTAGTGCTTAGACCTTCTTAAACCAAGACTTCAACAATACACAGCACTGGCCACCAAAGCCCTATATATGCAAATAGCTTTTGACAACTATAGCATTGCCCCTATTCATCATAAAGATGCATGGCGCTTATGTGATTTTATGGTGGCCAATGAACGTAGGTTTCAACAAGATTTTCCTGAAACCTTAAAGCAAAACCTAAATCCTACCTTGTCTCGGATTTTTGTCAATGACCAGGTGAATTCTTTTCAAAACAAAACAGAATTTCTATTTACGGTCAAGGAAAATACCAATCGTGCCATTATTGGTCTGGTGTACGTGAAGGAGCTTCACAAGGTAAAAGGCCAAGGAGAATTGGCGTATTGCATCGGTTATGACCATGAAGGAAAAGGCATCACTTCTAAGGTGGTTTCAGAGATTACCGCCTGGAGTTTTAACGATTTAGGACTACATGCCTTGCAGATCATCGCCCATGAAACCAATACGGCCAGTATCCGTATTGCGGAAAAGAACGGTTTTGTTTATCAGAAAGAATTGCCCAAATCCCATAGGAGGTTTAATGGTGAGCTGGTGAATATGCAGTTGTACCAACGTTATAAATCCAACATCACAGTTTGAATATCCTAAAGACCCTCAAACGAATAGATGTCAAGGCCTTTTGGTTATTGCTTACCTTAGGGGTGCAACATCCACTTTTTTTGTACCCAACATATAAAGCGACCAAGAAATGTATGCGAACGGCAACAGCATATTTTGACAGAAAACACTATCTGAATGGGCAAGCCAATGCCTTTAGACATGCCTATTGGAACTATGCCATCGCCAAAGAATGTACCTATTGGTCTAAAAATGAGGACAGAATTCTACAATGGACCAAACTGATAACCGATTGGCATGAAAATGCGTTTAGGAACCGTGAAATGGCGCGAGTGATGGATTTTCATAACAACGCCATAGGAAGGGCCTTATTTAAGGAACATCGCACCAGTTCCCTGGACAATATCCTGGAACTACTTTTGAAAATGACGGCCCAATCCGTAAGAATAAGAACAGTAATGGAAACGACAAGGCACCCTAATGCATTGGTGCATTTAAAGGACGATTGATGAAAGACACTTTTTACACCTATATCCAACAATTACAGGACAGGATTACCAACAAATTGGAAGAGATTGATGGCCTCGCTACATTTCAAGAAGATATTTGGCAAAGGCCCGAAGGCGGCGGCGGACGGACCCGTGTCATTGAAAACGGGAATATTTTTGAAAAGGGTGGGGTGAATATTTCTGCGGTCCACGGAGCACTCCCGCAAAGCATGCAGGACTATTTTGGGGTTAAGGATGCCGATTTTTTTGCCTGCGGCCTTAGCCTTGTTTTACATCCTAAAAATCCTTTTGTACCTACCGTACACGCCAATTGGCGCTATTTTGAAATGTATGATAAAGAAGGGGCCATTGTAGACCAATGGTTTGGTGGTGGGCAGGATCTAACGCCCTACTATCTTTTTAAAGAGGATGCCCAACATTTCCATCAAGTATGTAAAGCGGCTTGTGACAAGCACCATCCCCAGTTTTACAACACCTATAAAAAACGCTGCGACGACTATTTTTGGAACACACATCGCCAAGAGGCCCGGGGTATTGGAGGACTCTTTTTTGACTACTGCAAAGCCAACGAGGAGATGGATATGCAAGCTTGGTTCAAGTTTGTATCTGAAGTGGGCAATAGTTTTTTAAACGCCTATATACCGATTGTTATAAAACGAAAAGGCCTTAGCTTTACCCAAGAACAACGCAATTGGCAAGAAATAAGGCGGGGTCGCTATGTGGAGTTTAACTTGGTTCACGATAAAGGCACCTTGTTTGGTTTACGCACCAATGGACGTATAGAAAGCATTTTAATGAGCTTACCACCACATGTGCAATGGAGGTATGACCACCACCCAGAGAAGGGAAGCGAAGAGGATACCTTGTTGCAGGTGTTAAAAACACCACGGGAATGGGTTTAAACCCCTAACTTTAAGGAAAACCCTATGCCTTATGAAGAAAGCAGCTTTATATTTGATTTTTATCGTGTTGATTACCGCCTGCAATACAGTTACTACTGGGGATTACATGCTTACCGATGATAATGCAGACCTTTTTGCCCCAAAATACCGTTATTGGCAATCGGCGGAACTGGACGAAAAAGGCGGAAGCATCCTTGAATTCAGGGGTTTTAAAAAAGGAAGACAACAAAAAATTTGGTTGATGGATTCGTATCCAAAAACCGAAAAAGACCTTCCTATATACATCAGGACCAAAAAGGTGGCGCATGATAAACGACTTATACAAATCACCTCTTGGGAGGATGGACAACGGGAAATATCACTGGTCTACGGCAAATTCCTGAATGATTCCAGCCTATTACTTTATGGGTACAACAAGGCGTTGTTTACCACTGTTGCATCCAGCAAAACCTTAGAGGAGTTACAGGACCATATTACCGTAGGGAATACCGAGGTAAGTCTTGATTCCGTTGCTATCAAAGACAATAGGAGTACCCTATTGGAATTTTTGGCAAAGGAATTGTCCCATCCAAAACATTTTAAAAATGATAGTATTGTTTTCCGGGGCAGCACCCAACCTAACTTTTAAGCCAGTATCTATCCCATCATGAAATTAACCCTTTATCAGGTAGATGCCTTTACCGCTGAGGTATTTGGGGGCAACCCCGCAGCTGTGTGTATATTAGACCATACATTGGAGGAGGGATTGATGCAGCGTATTGCCCAAGAGAATAATCTAGCCGAAACAGCGTTTGTAATACCACATGGCGATGGTTACCACATCAGATGGTTTACCCCGGAAGTAGAAGTAGCCCTTTGTGGGCATGCAACCCTAGCATCGGCCTTTGTACTTTTCAACTACTTTAAGTACAATACAAATACCGTTCGTTTTATTTCAAACCAAAGTGGTGAGCTTAGGGTAACAAAAGAGCAAGATGGCTGGCTCACCTTAGACTTTCCATCGGACCATATTTCTCAAGTTAAAGAAGATACAGCGCTTATTGAAGCTATAGGTTTAATACCAAATAGGATTTACAAGGGCGCGACGGATTACCTTTTAATTTACAATTCACAGCTTGAGATTGAGAAAATTAGTCCTAATTTCCACCTCTTACATCAATTGGACTGCCGCGGCATTATTGTCTCAGCACCAGGGGATTCAGTAGATTTTGTATCCCGTTTCTTTGCGCCCCAATGCGGTATCCCAGAAGACCCGGTCACAGGCTCCGCACATACGACCTTGATTCCTTATTGGGCGCGCCAATTGGGGAAGGCCAGCATGACGGCCATGCAATTATCCAAACGAAAAGGGACCCTTAAATGCACCTATTTGGGAGAACGGGTAAAGATTTCTGGGCAGGCCGCACTTTATTTGAAGGGGGAGATTGAAATTTAATACGCACTTTTTTCTACTTCCAAGCATTGGTCTTTTCCGGTTTTTCCTCAAAAAGATAGCGCACGTGCGAGAACCGTGCCTTTAACAATAATTTTCTGCCCCCCACTGTTCTGGTAAACCACAATTTGGAACCTCCTATCTCTTGTTGCCATAATTTAAAAAAAGTGGAAGCCTCCTTTTTGTTTCTTCCGATTTCTTGAGGTACGGGATAGTAATTTCGATATCCTAAAAAACGTTTAAAGAAACTGGTTACTGTAATAAGATATCGCGGGTTGTCTATTGGTGCTATAATAGTTTCAAGATAAGAAATGAATAGACTTCCATCATGCTGGTTGGCACCATCCAAATAAATGGAATAGGTGCCGTTGGTCTTTTGATTTGCCACAATGCCAGTTATGGTATCAACTGAAGTGAACTGCCCAGATGCTTTAAGATAGTTAAAAAGTACTGAGGCGATTTTCCTTGATCGCTTAAATTGATTACCAAATAGGAAATAAGTTTTTAGGGCTTTAAAAGTGGCAGGGCCAAAACCTAAAAATATACCGGCCAGAATAATGTATACCATACCCAACCAACCCTTACGCAGCAAAACGGTCCAGTTTTTTACCATCGCTTCTGGCAAGAACAGTCCAATCCCAGCTATAATCTGAACTAATAAGTATTTGACAATATTTACCGCATTTAATCGATTTCTTTTCCCAAAGGAAGTTTCCCTAGCGAAAGGCACCCTTAGTTCCTGCACTAAATACTCACCATTTGCAATGGCAGTTTGCCAACGTTGTCTAAGATTGTAATGGGCTTTTGCTATGTAAAGCATGTTATTGTTCATGTTGGAAACATCCGATACATCATCCCATTTTTCTGGTAGTTGCATACGTGATATACCATTCTCAATATAAGGTTTGCCTTGTAGGGAAACCCCAGTAAAAGCCTGAAAGCGTTGCTTCATCATCGCATAATCCCTACCACCATCTTTTACTGTAGGATCTAGACATACCAAATGCCAAATGGCACCCACTTTTTGTTTTGTGTTTGGGTCTATCCGTATCGCACGGCCCCGCATCTGATTGGAAGAGACAAAAGAGCCCACACAAGATGCCAACACCAGCGTGTTGATGCTTGGGGCATCCCATCCTTCCCCTAATAATGATTTGGTGCCTATCAATATTCTTATTTTGCCTTCCTCAAACAATTTGGTCACCGCCGCCACCATTTTATTTTTAATACCGGACCGTACCCTAATACTTTGGTGTGCCTCACTGGAAACAACACCATCCAACTTTAAGCCTTCGTTTCCAAGACACTGTTTAAAATAGGTAATTGCAGCATTGGGCAAAATCACCAAGGAGCCGGTAAGCACGGCGCACTGATGCCCTAATTGGCTCTTGGCCAAAAGATATTGGAATATGGATACCACCCCTATTTTACTTAAGCCACTAGTATCTTTTCCTTTAAACGTTAGGTACTCTTTCCTTATAAAATCTGTCAATACCACAGCTTTTAAATCCGATTGTAAACTGGTGGACGCTTCATCCAGTATGGCGTAAATACTTTCAAATTTGCTAGGGCTACTTGCCAAATTTCTATAAAGGTTGGCATCCCCGATAAAATTGATTCGGTTTTTTTCCAAAACACCAATAGCACGAAGGTTTTTTTCAATCGGTTCCAGCAAAGTTTCCCTAGTTGCAAAAGATTCACGGTCATCTACCACGATTTTTTGCAACAATACCTCTGCCCATTCATAACCAAAGCTCGGAAAGCTTACATCATCCTTACCAAATCCAAGCAATTCCAATTTTGCTTCGTGTATGACCTCACCTGCATCTTTTAAATAAATCAGAATTGCTGAAAAAAAAGCAGGGTCCTTATAGATTTCCTCCAAATGATTCTGGGGATCAATAAACATGGGCATATTTTTAATAAACTCGATGAAACCCCTATGCTCTAAAATACCGTTTAAAAAAACCATGATTTTTTCCCGATATGCAACAATATATCGTATTTCCGACTCTTGTGGTCTTGAGAAATAGATGTAGTCTTGATGCGGGCATAAATCTCCATTCTTTATCAGGTCAGGAACGGCAATTTCATCATCTATGGGACCACAAAGTTTAAAATAACGTTCAATTTCATGTGCAGAACTATCGTATGGCGGTGTTGCGGTAAGTGCAATAATGGTTAGGTTAGGTATTGCCTTAAGGGCAAATAAAGATTTCCACCAGCCATTCTTTAAATGATGCGCTTCATCTAGCACTAAAGTTTTGATGTTGTGTTGGTTCACGTAGGCCAACAGTTGTTGGTCCGCAGCTTCACCAAAAGACTTATGTAATGAAAATAACGACTGGTATGTTGAGAAAGTAAGTAGATTTGGTTTTTTGATATCCAAGGATATCCCTGAATATTCCCTGTTTTGGTTAAAAAAGGTTATGAGCCTGTTCTTCCATTGGTTCCTTATGGTAAGCGTTGGAGCCAGCACCAAGGTTGGCTCACCGATGCGCAGCAGCATTTCCAGACCCAAAATGGTCTTGCCAGAACCCGGTGGCGCAACCACATGCAGGTGGTTGTCCGTTATGTGTTCCTTAAAGTGCGCTAAAAACCGCTGCTGATAGTCCCGCCAAACCAGCGAAAAATTTAACGCACTTAATAGAGGTGGTGAGGTCTTTTTTTCCACGGGTTATTGTGTGCTACTAAAATAAAAGAATACGTAAAACCACGCGAGCTATTCTTTACCTTATTTTATCTTTGCTACAAAGATTCAGGACAATGTACCCACTAATCAGAAATAGAAGATTACGTAAGAACGATGCCATTAGGCATTTGGTCAGGGAAACCATCTTAACCCCGAGTGATTTTTTGGTGCCTTTGTTTGTGGTAGAGGGTAAAGGCATTAAAGAAGAAATTCCGTCCATGCCCAACTATTACCGGATGAGTTTGGACCAATTGGAAAAAGAAGTTTTGGAACTTTGGGGCATGGGACTTTGCGGCGTACTCCTTTTTGTAAAAGTACCGGACAACCTAAAGGACAACAAAGGTACCGAGGCCCTCAATAAGGATGGATTGATGCAACGTGCCGTTAAGACGGTAAAAAATACCTGTCCAGATATGTTGGTAATGACCGATGTGGCCTTGGATCCCTATTCCAGCTACGGCCACGATGGCATTGTAGGTGCGGGTACCATTCTAAATGATGAAACCTCAGAAGTGCTCGCTGAAATGAGCGTAAGCCACGCCAAGGCAGGGGCTGATTTTGTGGCACCAAGCGACATGATGGATGGACGTATTTTGACCATCCGTGAAGCTTTGGAGGACGAGGGGTTTACGGATACTGGCATCATGAGCTATAGCGCCAAATATGCCAGTGCTTTTTATGGCCCTTTCCGGGATGCCCTGGATTCTGCCCCGGTTGATGCCCTTGACGTCCCCAAGGACAAAAAAACCTACCAGATGGATGCCGCCAACCGTTTTGAGGCCCTAAGGGAAACCCAAATGGATGTTGAAGAAGGCGCAGATATTGTGATGGTAAAGCCAGGATTGGCCTACTTGGATATCGTGAGGGAAATTAGAAATGAAGTGGATGTTCCGGTTGCAGTGTACCAGGTATCGGGGGAGTATGCCATGCTAAAGGCAGCCGCAGAGAAAGGCTGGCTGGACCATGATTCCGTGATGATGGAGCAATTGATCAGCATTAAAAGGGCGGGGGCCAGCATTATAGCCAGTTATTTTGCCAAAGAAGCGGTAGCGTTAATGTCTTAACAACGCAACTCCACTTAAATTTACCAGTATCCAAAAACCAATCAAATGTTTGTTTCCAAGCCCTTGAATAATAGTTTGTTTAGTTTTGCGGGTATTGTTTACCTTAGTATGCACTAGATATAACCTATGGGACTTCTTATTTTTTATGCGGTAATCTCCATCTTCTTCTCTTTTCTGTGTTCCATCTTGGAAGCGGTGCTCTTAAGTATAACCCCAACGTTTTTAAATGTCAAAAAAAATGAGGGTAAGGCCTACGCAAAGGAATTGGAGGAACTTAAAAAGGATGTGGACAAGCCATTAATTGCCATTTTAACCTTAAACACAATAGCCCATACCGTTGGTGCCATCTTGGTGGGGGTCCAGGCAAAAGTGGCCTATGCAGAACTGTATGGCAGTGAAACAAAAACGGTTCTTGGCATTACTTTCACAGAAGACCTTATGGTAGGTGTGGTGTCTACCGTAATGACCGTTTTAATATTAGTGGCCTCAGAAATTATTCCCAAAACCATTGGGGCTACGTATTGGAAACAACTATCTAATTTTACGGCAAAAGCCTTAAATGCCATGGTCTTCTTTATGAGATGGACGGGCTTGTTATGGATTTTGCAGTTGTTCACCAAACTGATCGGTAAAAAAGGAGGGCATGGAAGTGTATTAAGCCGAGAAGATTTTACGGCAATGACAGACATTGCGGAAGAAGAGGGGGTGTTCCAAGAATCGGAATCCAAGGTAATACGCAATTTACTTTCTTTTGATGAGATACAGGCCAAGGACATTATGACGCCAAGAACGGTGATGAAAATTGCCTCGGAGGAAACCTTGATCAAAGACTTTTTTGAGGCCAATAGGCCGCTGCGTTTTTCTAGGATACCGGTTTTCCATGAACGTGCAGATAACATTACTGGCTTTGTGCTCAAGGATGAAATGTTGGAGGCCATCATCAATAAAAATGGCTCCGAAACTTTAGGTTCCATCAAGCGCGAAATTTTGGTGACCAACAGATCTAAGCCCATTCCAGAGCTTTTGGCCAAATTTGTGGAGAAAAACGAACATCTTACCTTGGTGGTGGATGAATACGGTTCCGTTAGCGGCCTGGTGACCATGGAGGATGTGATTGAAACCCTTTTGGGCCTTGAAATCATGGACGAGTCCGATAACGTGGAAGACCTACAAGTACTGGCCCGTAAAAATTGGGAGTCGCGTGCCAAAAGATTGGGCATTATTGAAGGCTCTAATGAGGTGGAGTAACTTATGGAATCCACCTACATCAAAACCCCTATTGGGTATGCCCACCTGCAAGGGGATGCATACGGCCTAGTCTCCGTTACCGTGCATGATGAGGAACAGCCGATAGATATGGTTCCTGAGGTGCTAAAGGATGCTGTTGCCCAATTTCAAGAATATTTTGAGGGAAAACGAACCCGATTCAATCTAAAATTAAACCCTAGAGGGACCAATTTTCAAAAACGTGTTTGGGAGGCACTTCTGCAAATTCCGTACGGCACAAGTTGTTCCTACCTAGAACTGTCCAAAACGCTGGGAAATCCTAAAGCCATACGCGCCGTAGCTGCGGCCAATGGTAAAAATCCACTATGGATTGTGGTTCCCTGTCATCGGGTGATTGGCAGCAATGGCGGGTTGACCGGATATGCCGGAGGGCTTCACCGAAAAAAATGGCTATTGGAGCATGAAAGCCCAGCAAAACAGCAAAGCCTATTTTAATCCTTAAGGATATAGGTAGGTACAAAGTCCAACCTTATGTCTTGCAGTAGCTCCCCTTCCCTAGATAAAATGAGTATCCCACCCTCATCCGTTCTGTTCTCCGCAAGATTGGCGTAGCCAACATAAAACACATTATCCTTTGGGCTAAACCGCTGAGTGGTTAGGGTGAAATCGTTGGTAGGTTCCGTTTCCAATTGTTCAATAATGCCCCTGAGGTCCAAAATTTGGTTTTGTTGGCTGCCCAAATTAAATATGGCAGGACCGGAATTTAGTGCAGAGGGCTGTACAAAAGTATATTCGTAATAAAGCGCATCGCCCTGCAGTTCTGCCTCAAGGGCACCTACGGGGAAGACTTGGTTTAAATCCAAAGGAGTGGTCTGCAACAACTGAATGCTGTCAAAATCAAAAATATCCAGCGAAAGCCCAGTATTGGAATCGAACTTTAATACGGCCAGGTTACCATCGGCATTCATAAAAATACTTGGTCTCGCCGTACCAAAATTTAGGGTGACCCTAAGCTGTTGGGTGTTGGTCTCATACACGCCCACCTTAAAGATATTACTTCCATCTTCATAAGGTATAAATAGCTTGTTCCGTTCATATACTGGTTGGTATAACCTTGTGATGTCCGCTTCCAATAAAAGGTCTTGTCCTTGCAAATCTTGGAGTCCAATTTGCCGAATAGCCAAATTTGTACTCCCTAATGGCGCAAAAAAACCAAAAAACACCTGGGTCTCATTATTGATGCCCCAGACCACGGAACGCTGGTCCGTATTTTGGTAAAACCGGTCGAATATTTGAATGTCCCCCGTCACCACATCTTTCTGGGAAAGATCAAAAAAACCAGAATCGAACGAATAAAAAGACAACTGATTGCCGGTCTGCCTTAGGGTCAGGTAATTTGGATCAATAGCTAACTGGGTGCCAATATCTTCTATTTGGGCATTTTGGGAGGCTCCGTTATAATTGAGCTGCCAAACGGTTTCCAAGTCCTCACCAATGGCAACAAAACTAGGTAGGGTCGCTTCCTCTGCAAATTCAAAGTCAGTGTCGTCCCCGGCGCAGGAAACCAAGATTACAAATGTCAATAGGCATGGGAGATAGTGTTTTTTCATAGCCCTTGAATATACATATTAAATGCTAATGTGCAGCAAATGAAATTGAATTTGTATTTTGTAATATGCTTTATCGTTTAGACATTTCCAACATTCTTTTTCTAGATATAGAGACCGTACCGGAAAAGGAGGCCTTTAATGCCCTTTCTGAAGAAAAGCAATTGCTTTGGGAACAGAAAACCAAGTATGCCAGAAAAGATGAGTTTACACCGGCTGAATTTTATGAGCGGGCGGGAATCTGGGCAGAGTTTGGTAAAATTGTCTGTATTTCTGTTGGATATCTAACCTATACCGGGGAAAACAGAAATTTTAGGGTGACTACCTTTTATGGGGAGGAAGACAAACTACTCAAGGAATTTAAACAGCTACTGGAAACCCATTTTAACCAACCCAAGCACCTGCTCTGTGGCCATAATGCAAAAGAATTTGATTTTCCCTATATCGCAAGGCGGATGGTTATCCACGGCATTCAACTGCCCTATAAACTGGACTTATTTGGCAAAAAACCATGGGAAATTCCACATTTGGATACCATGGAGCTATGGAAGTTTGGAGATTACAAGCATTATACCTCATTAAAACTTATGGCAAATGTGTTGGGTATCCCTTCTCCCAAAGATGATATGGAAGGCAGCATGGTAAGACAGGTCTATTATGAGGAAGGGGATATTGACAGGATCATTACTTATTGCGAGTTAGACGTAGTGACCACCGCACAGGTCTTTCTGCGTTTACGTGGTGATGCGCTCCTGCCCCATGATGCCATTAAAAAAGTGTAGCGGGGAAACCTGCTTCTATCAATAGTCCTCCTTAGTGGTCATCTTTTAATAAACTTAGCCCGTCTAAGCTTTTGTCCATCACCAATGGCAAGGGTATACAGCCCTGTTGCCAAATTGGAGACCTCAATGCCGCCGTTTAGCATACCTTGGGCAACCGTACCGCCACTGGTATTGGTAATCTGGTATGGACTGTTGGGCGCAATTGTGCTATCAATATAAAGTTCATTCATGGCAGGATTGGGAAAAACTTGGAGCCTAAGGGATTCTTCCGCTGTATAGGTTTGGTATGTTTCTGCCTCGGTAACATCTCCCTTGAACTCAAAATGTATGGTTTCCGTAAATGTAGAAACTACATTAGGAGTACAGACCGCACGTACTTTGGCCGCATAGCGCTCCCCAAGTTCTAAAGCATCCAATTCATAGGAGGTGTCCCAGGTGTAAAAGGTTTGCCATTCATCAAAAGCTATGGATTGTACTTGAACTTCATATAAGGTTTCTGGGAGGCCATCCCATTGCAACTGTAAGCTTTCCATATTAGCCTCACCTAGCTTAAAATTGTGGGGGGCATCCAAGGTACAGGCGGTAACGGCAACTCCAGAAACAATAAGGGAGAAATCTTGGGTGCCCTTGGCCAAACGTCCTTTGTTGGAAACAATAACGGTATACTCCCCATTGGCCTCTGGGATATCTATGCGTTCATAAGGGTCCACCTTATTATCCCCCTTTACTGCAGCCTTGGTAGCGTCCATAGGATTTAATTTCCAAGGATAATAGGTCTCTCCTTCTTTGACTACCCGGACATCCAAATCGTTGACCAAAACGGGAGCTGGGTTGTTCACGGCACCACGGGCCACCACTTCTCCGGGAACATCGGTCCAAGAAAGGGAAATGGACAACGGTTCTTTCCCATTGGCCTTTACCTTAAAGGACAGTGTTTTGCCGTCATCAATAGATTGCTCCCGTATGAGGGAGCTAAAATCCTTGTTTTTAAGTACTTCCCCTGCTTGTTTGGCATTGATGACCCCCCAGCCCATATTATAGTCGGGACCTGGGGAGGCAACATCGTCAGCAGTGTGCAACGCGAGCCCCTTTAGGGTGGCGGCGCGCATATAGCCGTTATGGAGTTCCTTATGGTACTGTTGGAGCAAAAGTAAGGTGGCGGACACGCCTGGGGCCGCCATGGACGTTCCCATGGCACTATGATAATTTTGGTCACCTGTTGCTGCCGTAGACATTACCATGCCGCCATCACCTGCAATATCGGGCTTTATACGGCCATCATCTACTGGGCCCAGACTACTGTAATTGCTTACAATGGCACGTTTTAAATCCCCACTAGTGTCTATGTCCGTATCGGCGGCCGCAACCACCAAACCATTTTTAGCCGTGGTAAAACCTACCAGTAGATCAAAACCATCGACCGATTTTCCGTAGTTGGGTACTTCATTGTCTTTGGAGCGTTGGGCGTTGCCCGCTGCGGTCACCATAAGATAGTAGGGCGCATGGTACATGATGTTGTCCCAATCCTGCGCCACTTTTATATAGCTGCCAAAGTACCAATCTGGCACCCGATCCGTGGCAATGCCATAGGAGTGGTTAGATACTAAAAGGCCATTGGCAGCGGCCTCCGCCACCTCAATCTTATCACGGGTCCAATCATGTCCCAATGCGTTTGCATCAAAGGCTATGCCTTGTGCTTTTGGTTGTATCCCCACAGAAAGAATGGCCCCTGTTACCATGGTGCCATGAGGGTCTACCAGCGTACTTTGGTCTGCATTTTGGAGGCGTCCTTTATATTCTTGGTGGGTCTCTAGGGCAACACCCGCGTCCCAAATCCCAATTTGCATTCCCTTACCGGTAACCGCTGCTTCTAGGGAACCACCGCTATACAATTGGTTGGCACGGGTAACCTCTCCGCTATGGCTAAGCTGTGTGCTGTAATACAACAAGGTCCCATCCGGTTCCAAACCGTTGGGTGCTACTACGGTTCCATCCAGTACCTTTTGGTTGGCCTTCCAATCGTTTTCCATTCCTGAGGCAATTAGCTTGGAGCGGAGTTGACCCTGTTCTTTCTCAAAATCTTGGATGAGTGCCTGTAATTGCATTTGGTTGGTGTTCTTTTTGATTTCCTGTTTTTCTCTAAAAGTCTGGGCTTTTAATGACAAAACACTTCCAAAACATATGAGGATGAGTAAAAAGATACTATATTTCTGGGTATTTGAAATGCAATTCATAGTTCAAATAAGTAAGATTTGGACTACAAATATATTTGAGAATCAAAATAACATCGATGAAAAATGCATTTATTTCGATGAAAGGCAGCTTATTACCTATTCGCTTGTTGTGAACAGTTTAATTTTCGTTGTGTAAGATATTTCTTTCTTTTTATGGGTGGAATTTTAAGATCGCGTATACGGGAAAATGATCGCTATATCCTCCTATGTACTTTTTGCCCGCATAGGTTCTGTATGGATTACCTTGATAACGGCCTTTCCATTCTTTCAGGAACTTGGGCGAGAAAATAGCGGCTTTCTGAAAGCTATGCGTTCCCGGTGCCACATTGATAAAACTATGGGAAAGGATGATTTGATCAAACAGGCTCCATTCTCCCCTATAATTGGCACTGCCGGTATGCGGAGATAACAATTTTTTCATAGGATTGATAAAAAGCCCTGTTTCCATTATCAATTTGATGCTCGCAGAATCTGGGTCATCATTAAAATCGCCCATGATAATAATATGGGGTGCCTTTTCCTCCTCTTTTAGTTGATTCACCTTACTTATAATTGCCTTTGCAGCTGCCAGCCTTTTATAGGCCGTGGCCTCCTCTCCATCGCGACGGGATGGCCAGTGGTTCACAAAAATGTGGAGCGTTTCACCGTTTAGTTTACCGCATACATATAGAATGTCTCGGGTGAGGTCACGATGACCGTCCGTATTGGCTACCAACAAAGGAACTACCTCGCCACGCAAAACCTCAAAATAATCCCTATGGTAAATTAGCCCGGTGTCTATACCGCGTTCGTCGGGGGAATCAAAATGCACATAACCGTAATTGATGTCCCGCAGGTTCTTTGCCGCCAATAGCTTTTCTATGACCTTGGCATTTTCTACCTCTGCAATACCCAAAAGTACTGGGGGCAACTGTTGGTCTTCTTCACCAATGGCGCTTATGGCCTTGGCCAGTTTCTTGGTTTTCCATTCAAAACGTTTATGGTCCCATTTTTTAAATCCCCTAGAGGTAAAATCATCGTCCAGAACGTGATTGTCATTCGTGGTATCAAAGTAATTTTCAAGATTGTAAAAGGCTATGGTATATTCTTGTTCCTCCGCCATTTATTCCGTTTCGCCGTTAAACCTAATTTTCATTTTTTTATTTCTACGTCTACGGTTCAAAGGAAGTAAAAACGCAATAAAAATGTAGACCATTCCTGATATTGCAGCACTTCTGCCTCCAAAAACCAACACAATTGACATAGATAGCATACATACGGCCAATAAGATAGTATAGGACTGTATAAAACTTTTGGTAAGGTACACTTCCTTGGAAGAGAGTTCTAAAACAGCTCTTTTCCTATAGGCATTGAGGTGCATCAGCAGTAAAAACAAGTACATAAAAAATAAACCGAGGCCAAACCTAATCATGATATCTACCCATTGGTCGCCACTCAAATCTGCTTTACCTACCTCATTCATCACTTGCATTAATGCTTCCGAACGGTCTCCCATTTTATATTTGATTATGCTATAAATGGATGTACCCAAAAATGAAAATAGATACTTTAAAGGGTACACATAAAAAAGCAGTACAAATAAGAAAAGAAAATTGAGCACCTTAGTTGCCTTGTCCTGCAAACCATAATGCAGAAAGAAGTTACTATGATTGTTCCAAAGGCCAAGGAGTAACATTATACAGAAGATAAAGCCCAAAAAGCCATGCATGGAAACTTGTAATTCCACATAGGTGGTTGGTACCTGCGAGGCAATGACCAATAAGGTGATGGCAAAGCCAAAAATAGCGTCTGTTAAATTTTCCAATCGGGAACTTGTCAAACCCCGATATCTAAATCCATCTGGGGAAACTTCATGCCTTTTTGCAAAGAACTTTTTAGCCATACTTTTTCCTTTATCGGATTTGAAAAATACAAAAAAGGACGAGCAAACAATGTGTAACTTTGTCTTTTAAATCTTTTTATGCTAGAAAAGAAAACAACGGAATACGAAAAATCGGTTCTAATAGGTATCATTAACCAAGAGCAGGACAAGACCAAGGTGGAGGAATATCTGGATGAATTGGAATTCTTGACCTATACGGCCGGTGGGGAAGTGCTAAAACGTTTTGTGCAACGCATGGACGTGCCCAACCCAAAAACGCTGTTAGGTAGTGGAAAAATTGAGGAGGTTGCTGCCTACGTAAAGGAAAATGATATAGGCTCTGCCATTTTTGATGATGAGCTAAGCCCAGCACAACAAAGAAATATAGAGAAATTATTACGCTGCAAGATTATTGATAGAACGAGTCTTATCCTAGATATTTTTGCGCAACGCGCCCAAACAAGTTATGCAAGAACCCAAGTAGAATTAGCGCAATACCAATACCTGCTGCCCAGGTTGACGGGGCTATGGACCCACCTAGAAAGACAAAAAGGGGGAATTGGAATGCGTGGGCCCGGGGAGACCGAGATTGAAACGGATAGGCGTATAGTACGTGACCGTATCTCGTTGCTCAAAAAGAAATTGACCAAGATCGATCGCCAAATGGAAACCCAAAGAGGTAACCGTGGGGCCTTGGTCCGGGTTGCCCTTGTGGGCTACACCAATGTGGGAAAATCTACCTTAATGAACGTTATCAGCAAAAGCGAGGTTTTTGCGGAGAACAAATTGTTTGCCACGTTGGACACTACCGTGAGGAAAGTGGTCTTGGGCAACCTCCCATTTTTGTTAAGTGATACCGTAGGTTTTATCCGAAAGCTGCCCACACAATTGGTGGAAAGCTTTAAAAGCACCTTGGATGAGGTTCGTGAAGCAGATCTTCTTCTGCATGTGGTTGATATTTCCCATCCACAATTTGAAGAGCATATCGCATCGGTCAACAAAATTTTGGACGAAATAGAAAGCGCGGATAAAAGTACCATCATGGTCTTTAATAAGATAGACATGTACCATCCCGAGACCATCGATGAAGACGACTTGGTAACCCAAAAAACCAAAATCCATTTTACCTTGGAGGAATGGCGCCAGACCTGGTACCATAAACTAGGAGACCGCGCCCTGTTCATATCGGCCTTGAACAAAGAAAACCTTGACGACTTTAGAAAGCGTGTCTATAACGAAGTCCGTGACATCCACGTGACCCGCTTTCCCTACAACAACTTTCTTTATCCTGAGCATTTGGACGAATATTAACGTTTCTGTCAGAAAAACAGAGGTTGCCCGCTCCCAACAGCTTTTACCAGTTTGACATCAAAAAAATAGAAAAACCAAAACCCACTTTTATATTTACGTCAGAAAACAATGGCTTTCCCCAAGGCTCTTGTTACCTAAAGAACTTAACGATAAAAAAAGCCCCTGATGCTGTCATCAAGGGCTTTTTTATTGCGGTTATGCAACAGCTTAGAAATTATAGCTCAAGCCCACCGTATAAAAGGATTGTAATGAATTGTCCGCATCCTCAAGGGCAACACCTTGAAAATTGGCGGCCTCTTGCTGGCTATTTCTTAGACCAAAGTCAAAACCAACACCAATACCCTTCCAAAGGGTATAGGAAAAGTTATTGGTCCAGGTCCAGTTGCTCAGTTCACTACCTTCATAACTCATAAATGCGGAAAGATTGGACTTAAACGCAACGGCGCCGATTTGTCTTGTGTAATCGGCCACGATTTTAGCACCTAAAGAACTTGCGAAAACGGCATCGTTTTCCGCAAAGACAAAATTGTAGTTCAAAGGGTGGATCACCACTACCATATTATCAATAGGTGTCCATGTACCACCAACCCCTAAATCTAGATATCCTGGGTCATTAAAATTATTCAACAAGGTGGTTCTGTACTCTCCAAGGGCAGAAATGGCAAACTTATCGGACAGTCTCCAACCATACAAAGATGTGATTTGGAAGACATCCGTTAAGGCTTCAAAGTCCTCTGAATCCGTTGCAATGTCCTTATTGTCCAATTTTACCCAACCTAGGTTAAGGTTCAGGGAATTGTTCCAGAAATACTTTTCCCTTTTAAGATTGGCAAAGGCGTTACCTGTAATGGTAATATTACCTGAGCTGTTGTTTGGTGCGCCCTGGGCAAACCAGTTATTAAAGTTGGAAAGTGAGCCTCCAATGGTTCCAAAAGCACCTTTTTTCCAACCTGGCAGGGCATCTATTTGAGCCTGTATGGCATCGGCTCTTCCTTGAATTGCAGAAATAGAGTCTTTTTTGGTGGCCAAAGTGGCTTTCAATTCTTCTTCTGTTTGTGCCGTAAGCGTTACAGCAGTGAACAGGAATGCTAAAGCAAATACGATTTTTCTCATTTGTGTTTTAATGTTTAGTGTATAAGACCCGCAAATGTAGTAATTGTCACCTTTTGCAAGAATAAAATATTACTTTCTCTTGAATAATGGGACTGAGGAGCAGGCTTCCCCGTACATTACACTTTTAGCTACGGTCTGTATTTTTGCCATGGCCTGTAAATATGCATTTTGGGGCACGGGTTTGTGCGCGCAGCCTTTGATAATGACCGGCCTGTCCTGAAATTGGGAAACATCCAACTTCTCCAAGATAGGCTGATAAATAGCGGATTCCAGTTGTTCCAAGTTGCCTTGAACCACTTTTTTGGCATAAGGACATACTCTTGAGGCCACCAGCATAAAGGCCCAACCAGGGATAATGGCCTCGGAACTACAGCATAAGGCTACATACTTGTCTTGATATTGTGCCCAGTCATGTGCTTGGACAAAAGCCCGAAATTCTTTTTCCTTGAGAATAACCCCTTCATAAAGCCAGTCTTTGATGTCCAGCACCTTACGCTCCCCTTCCGGATAAAGCTCTTCTAAATCAAAGGTGATTAATTTGCTTTTTGCGACCTTATTTACAATTTCCTTTTCCATGAATCACAAGCATTACAGGTACTATTATTCTTTACGGAATTCATCCAAATTAAATTTTTTGGGGGCTGATGGCATAATAAAAGCTAAGATGGGATAGGCAAAAATACCTAAGAACATAAAAGTAAATAGCACCCATAACACCCTTACCGTTAGTTTTGGCCAACCAATAAACTCTGCTATTCCTCCGCAAACGCCCAAAAGAACGCGGTCGTTGGACTTGGTAAGTTGTTGTTTTTCCATATGCAGGTTATAACATGCCCAATTCCAGTTTTGCCTCTTCGCTCATCAGGTCTTGCGTCCATGGAGGATCAAAAGTAATCTCCACCTCCGCATCCTTTACCGCATCCAAGGATTTTACCTTTTCTTCTACCTCTACGGGCAAGGATTCTGCCACGGGACAGTTGGGGGAGGTTAAGGTCATTAAAATCTTTACATCATTATCCTCATTGACAAATACATCGTATATCAATCCAAGCTCATAAATGTCCACGGGAATCTCAGGGTCATAAATGGTCTTTAACACCCTCACGATTTTATCGCCCAGTTCCGCAGTGTCAATAGTAGTTTCTTCGCTCATGTTAGTTCAATTGTGTTTGGTAGGCAATGGCATACAATTTTATTTGTTTTACCATACTTACCAAACCGTTTGCCCGTGTGGGCGATAAATGTTCTTTTAATCCAATCTTATCTATAAAATCCGTATTGGCATCAATGATGTCCTGTGGTTTTTGATTGCTAAAGCTGCGGATTAAAATGGCAATGATACCCTTGGTAATAATGGCATCACTGTCTGCGGTAAACAGCAGCTTGTCCTCTTCCAATTCTGCATGCACCCACACTTTGCTTTGGCAACCTTTTATGATGTTATCATCAGTTTTGTACTGTTCCGCTATCAAAGGCAGCGATTTGCCCAGTTCAATCATATATTCGTAGCGTTGCATCCAGTCGTCAAACATGCTAAACTCATCAATAATTTCTTGTTGTATTTCGGTAATGGTCATGCCATAGGTTTATGGCAAAAATACGATAACGTTAATTGTATTTCAATGCTTTAAGAAAAGGATAACAAGGATAAAAAAATAGGCAACTATGATTCTGGGTGAGGTTGTCCTTGTGCACCAACTTAAAAGTGGTCATCATTAGAGCAACATCGCCTTGGCGCGGTTTACTCCCTCCACCAATACATCCACCTCTTCTTTAGTGTTATAAAAACTAAAACTTGCCCGTACCGTACCGGGGATTTTATAGAAGTCCATAATAGGCTGTGCACAATGGTGGCCAGTGCGCACGGCAATGCCCAATTTATCCAGTATAGTTCCGATATCGTAGGGATGGATGCCTTGTATATTAAAGGAGATCACTGATGTCTTGTTTGCTGCCGTCCCATAGATTTTGAGTCCCTGAATCTTAAGCAATTCTTGAGTCGCATAATCGAGCAACTCATTTTCATAGGAAGCAATGGCATCAAAACCAATGGCGTTCATATAATCCAAAGCCGCCCCAAAAGCAATCCCTCCACAGATATTGGGCGTGCCTGCCTCAAATTTATGGGGTAGATCTGCATAAGTGGTTTCTTCAAAGGTGACTTCTGCTATCATCTCACCACCTCCTTGGTAAGGAGGTAGTTTTTTCAGCCAAGATTCTTTACCATAGAGCATTCCAACTCCGGTTGGCCCGCATACTTTATGCGCTGAGATGATATAAAAATCAACATCCAACTCTTGAACATCCGCTTTAATATGTGGCGATGCCTGCGCACCATCAATCAATACTGCCGCCCCTACGGCATGTGCTTTTTGGATGATTTCTTGTATAGGGTTAATCGTCCCCAATGCATTGGAGACGTGGTTACAAAAAACGAGTTTGGTTTTATGGGACAGTAACCCATCAAATTTCGCCATCAACAATTCACCGTTCTCGTTCATGGGGATGACCTTCAGCACCGCTCCAGTGCGTTCGCATAACATTTGCCATGGCACAATATTACTGTGGTGCTCCATCGCAGAGACCAAAAGTTCATCCCCTTTGTTAAGCAGTGAGGTGAATCCATTGGCCACTAAATTGATGCTATGGGTAGTTCCTGAAGTGAAAATAACCTCATGGGATTTGGCAATATTAAAGTGTGCTTGAATTTTAAGCCTCGCCTGTTCATAGGCGTCCGTGGCTTCTTGGGACAAGGTGTGCACTCCACGGTGGATATTGGCATTGAGCCTTTGGTAGTAATCCACGATGACGTCAATTACTTGCTTCGGGGTTTGGGATGTTGCTGCATTATCTAGGTAAACCAGCGGTTTCCCGTTAACCTCACGATTCAGTATGGGAAAATCGGCTCTTATTTTTGAAACGTTGAACATAGCAATTCAGTTGAATTACAAAGATACTTACTATCCTAAAGTATTAGCTAGCCATGTTCCATTAAAACCGAAAACAAGCAGTCAAGATTGGTCTTAGTTCTTCCGAAATTATCATTTAAAATTGTACAGACACCTTGGATGCAAAAGCAAATACCGTATGATCCGTATTGGAGAGGACAAAACGGGAAAAAACAACTGGTACTGGTGATTTCAAACAGAGTTATGCCACATCTTTATTAAAAAAGATAGTTCAAGGACAATTGTAAAGCGACATTATAGTTTTGTGCGCCGCCTAGGGCGTTTAATCGGTTCCGAAGACCAATATAGGCCCTTGGGGAAATGGAAATGTTCTGCGTCAGGATAAAACCAAGGCCCAGAGCTGCTCCATAATCTAACTGAAAATCGCCTGAAATGGAGGTACGCCGTGCCAAATCCGTTCCATCAATTTCATCCAAGTTTTTAATGATATTTACTTGATTGAGCAAAAACCCGAATTGGGGACCAAACTCCACATCAACTTTTTCATTTAGGGCAAACTTCATAATCAAGGGAACCGTTAAATAATTCAGCTGAACGTTGTTTCTGAAATCATTTTCACCAGCAACGGAACCTCCTCCATTTTCAATTGAAGCTAAATCCGTACTGAATTGAAATCCTTGGGATGAATACAGAAGCTCTGGCTGGAACTTTAATGTATAAGACAAATCAACTTCAGCAAATACTCCGACATGACCGGAAAAGCGGAATTTTAACCCTTCTGTCAGGTCTCCAACAATGGAAGAATAATTAGGTCCCCCCTTAATGCCAACGCGGGTTAGCTGCGCAGAAACGTTCCACTGGAACAGCAGCACAAAAAGCAGCACACCGCTATAAACAAGCTTTCTAGGGTGCCACGGCTTTTTGTCCATGCTACAAGTCAAATCCGAGGTTAACACCAAGTTTTTTGGCGATGAGCTTGTTGATTCTAGTCTTTAGTTCAGGGATTCTAACACTTTCCAAGACATTATTGGCAAAGGCATACATTAACAGTGCTTGGGCCTCTCTTCTTGGGATGCCCCTGGATTGCAAGTAAAACATCGCATCCTCGTCCAACTGGCCAATGGTACAGCCATGGGAACATTTTACGTCATCTGCAAAAATCTCCAGTTGTGGCTTGGTGTTTATTGTTGCTTTGTCACTAATTAGAATATTATTGTTTTGCTGAAAGGCATTGGTTTTCTGTGCGATTTTATCCACGATGATTTTACCATTGAACACCCCAGTGGAATTTTCCCCATAGATACCTTTATAATCCTGATGACTTTCACAATTGGGTTCAATATGATGTACCAAGGTGTGGTGATCAACGTGCTGTTTTTCTCCTAAAATAGTGATTCCCTTCATCGTAGAATCCATATACTCCCCATTCTGGAAAAAGTTGAGGTTGTTCCGCGTTAATTTACCACCAAACGAGAACGTATGTACATTTACGTTGCTTTTCCCTTTTTGGTTGATGTAGGTATTATCAATCAACGAGGCCGTAGCATTGTCATTTTGAATCTTGTAGTAATCAACAATGGCACTTTCTGCGGCAAAAATCTCGGTAACACTGTTGGTTAAGACCTCATTGCTGGTAAGGCTTTGATGACGTTCTATAATCTGCACCTCTGCATTTTCCTCAACGATGATAAGGTTGCGGGGCTGTAACATCAAAGCGGCCTCGTTCCCGGTTGCAAAATGCACGATTTCCACAGGTTTTTTGGGCATTTTGTTCTTTGGGATGTAGATATAGGCACCTTCCCTACTAAAAGCCGTGTTCAGTGTGGTCAATGATTCGTCCTTGGAAGCTACCTTGTTAAAGTATACATCAATGATTTGCTTGTACATGGGCTTGGTGAGCGCAGAGCTCATCAAACAGATATCTACCCCGTCATGGGTAGTTTCTGAGAGAAAAGAACTGTAAATGCCATCAATAAATACAATTTTATAACTGTCGATCTCATGTAAAAAATACTTTTTAACATCCTTATACTCCAAAGCATTCTGTTGCTTTGGAAAAATGCTGAAATCCACTTTTTGTAGGCTGTTAAGCGAGGTGTATTTCCAAGCTTCCTCTTTTTTTGTGGGAAAACCTTTGGCTTCAAAATTCTTGATGGCCTCTGTCCGAACATCATGTACAGGATGGTCAACATCCACATTGTTCTCAAAAGCCATGAAGGAAGAAATTAATTTCTCTTTTAAACTCATGTTTTTATCATTTTCAGTAAACAGTTCTCGGTTTACAGCATCGGCTTGCCGCAACTGTGTACTTATTTTTTAAACCGCAGCTTCTTGTTTGATCCAATCGTATCCTTTTTCCTCTAGTTCCATGGCCAGCTCCTTGCAGCCAGACTTTACGATTTTTCCATTGTGCAATACGTGTACAAAATCTGGGACAATGTAATCCAGCAACCTTTGGTAATGGGTGATTACGATAACTGCATTGTCCTTACTCTTTAATTTGTTGACGCCATTGGCCACAATCCTAAGGGCATCGATATCCAGACCAGAATCCGTTTCGTCCAAAATGGCCACTTTAGGCGCTAACATGGCCATTTGGAAAATCTCATTACGCTTTTTCTCACCTCCGGAAAACCCTTCGTTCAAGGAACGGGACAAGAACTTGCGATCAATTTCCAACAATTCTGATTTTTCACGGATCAACTTCAGCATTTCGTTGGCTGGCATGTCTTCCAAGCCCCGTCCTTTTCTAGATTCATTGATCGCCGTTTTCATAAAATTGGTCACCGATACCCCAGGTATCTCCACAGGGTACTGAAAGGAAAGAAAAACGCCTTTGTGCGCCCTTTCTTCCGGTGCAACATCTTCCAAATCTTCCCCATCCAGTGACACGGAACCTTGGGTTACCTCAAATTCCTCTTTCCCTGCAATTACGGATGCCAAGGTACTTTTACCTGAGCCGTTGGGTCCCATAATGGCATGTACCTCTCCTGGGTTCACAACTAGGTTGATTCCCCTAAGTATTTCTTTGTCCTCAACACTGGCGTGTAAATTTTTAATCTCTAACATCGTTCTATTTTAAGTAGTTTGGTGCCTTGGGCAACTTGTCAAAATCACCCTTGGCGTGTTGTAAATATACTTTTGCTCCTTTCTCCACGGCGAATGCCTCAAAGGCTGCCATACTTTCCATGGTCTGTTTTACATCATGGTTAAAAATGGGAACGCGCTTGTATTCCCTATTTTCATAAAAGTGGTATAAATCTCCCGTTAACAATAAGGGTCCGTGTTCATCCAGTTCCAAATAAAGTACTTGGTGCCCGGGCGTATGCCCCGGCATGGATTTAATGACCACGGTACCATCTCCAAAAACATCATGGTCGCCATTTAATTTTTTAACATTGGTAAGGTCGTTTACGGCATTATGGACATCCGCATTGTTTTTCCGTACTTCTTCACTCATTACAAAATCATACTCCGCTTCTTGGACCAGCCATAAGGCCTTGGTCAATTTTTCTGCATGGCCGCTATGATCAAAATGGGTATGCGAAAGGGCCAAATAATCAATGTCATCAAGGGTCATGTTAATGGTGGCCAACTGTGCCTCCACAGAATCTTTGCGCGAAACCGTAAAAGCTCCACTAGGGTCTGTATAGGGTTCTGGCATGCCTACCAGCATTTCTGGGAGGCCAGCATCCCACATAAGAGTCCCTTTAGGGTGTTCAATAACGTAAAAGGCATCGGAAAATACTTTGGTCTGCCCGGTATAGGTAGTGTCCTGGGAAAACAGTTCTAATTGATTCACCTGTACCGTGCCACCATCGAACGTATAGAGTTTAACTTTTACATCCTGTTCTTTTTCAGCTAGTACAATTGCCTGGGAAGCTTCCTTCTTTGCCTCTTTGCAAGAAAATAGCATTGCCATCAGAACAAAAAAGAGACCTGCGTGTTTCATTTTTACGTTGTTATTGCCTTTTCTGAATTGCAAATTACCCTACGGAACCTTCCAAACTGATTTCCAATAATTTTTGCGCCTCCACGGCAAATTCCATGGGCAGTTTATTGAGCACTTCCTTGCTAAAGCCGTTTACGATCAAAGCAATGGCTTTTTCCGTATCAATTCCTCTTTGGTTGCAATAGAAGATTTGGTCCTCACCAATTTTACTGGTGGTGGCCTCGTGTTCTACCTGTGCGGATTTGTTTTTGGCTTCTATGTAGGGAAAGGTGTGAGCGCCACATTCATTGCCCATTAGGAGGGAATCGCACTGTGAAAAATTTCGTGCATTTTCTGCTCGGGAATTGATTTGCACAAGGCCTCGATAGCTATTTTGTGATTTCCCTGCCGATATTCCCTTGGAAATGATGGTGCTTTTGGTATTCTTCCCCAAATGTACCATTTTGGTGCCCGTGTCCGCTTGCTGATGGTTATTGGTAACCGCGATGGAATAAAACTCCCCAACGGAATTATTGCCTTTAAGAATACAGGAAGGATACTTCCAGGTTATGGCGGAACCCGTCTCTACCTGCGTCCAGGATATTTTGGCGTTTTTTTCACAAAGGCCACGTTTGGTCACAAAATTGTAGACCCCACCTTTGCCCTCACTGTCTCCGGGAAACCAGTTTTGTACTGTAGAGTATTTGATCTCTGCATCATCCAATGCTATAAGCTCCACCACCGCGGCATGCAATTGGTTCTCATCCCTTGAGGGCGCGGTACAGCCCTCCAAGTAGCTTACGTAACTGCTCTCGTCGGCAATGACCAAGGTACGCTCAAACTGGCCTGTTCCGCCTTCATTGATCCTAAAATAGGTAGAAAGTTCCATAGGGCATTTTACGCCCTTGGGAATGTAGCAAAAAGAGCCGTCCGTAAATACCGCAGAATTTAGCGCAGCATAGAAATTATCCTTTTTGGGCACCACGGTACCCATATATTTTTTCACTAAATCCGGATGCTTATGTATGGCCTCCGAAATGGGCATGAACAGAATTCCTTTTTCTTCCAAAGTCTTTTGGAACGTGGTGGCCACGGAGACAGAATCTACCACAATGTCCACAGCTACGTTTTGCAGCCGCTTTTGTTCATCTACAGAAATCCCCAACTTGCGGTACATTTCCAGCAAATCTGGATCTACATCGTCCAAAGATTTAGTGGGGTCTGCTTTTTTGGGAGCAGAGTAGTAACTGATATCTTGGAACTCCGGTTTTTTGTAACGTACGTTGGCCCACTCTGGCTCGCTCATACTTTCCCAAATACGGAAAGCATCCAAACGCCACTCCGTCATCCATTCTGGCTCATTCTTCTTTTTGGAGATCGCCCTTACGATATCTGCACTTAACCCTTTTGGAAAAGTGTCCGCGTCTAATTCTGTATAAAACCCGTATTCGTATTCTTTGGTTTCGAGTTCTTTCTTTAATTCTTCTTCAGTATATGCCATAAGTCTCCTTTTATCCCCCGGTGGGAGAATTGATAATCTTACTGTTCTTTTATTTTCTTGGCCAACCCTTCTATGTTGCTGCCATTCCTGTTTTTTGGCCTAAAAAGGATAAAATTCCCTTTGGACGATAATTACGTCATAAAGAAAAACTTTCTCCACACCCACAGGTGCGCTGCGCATTGGGATTATTAAACACAAAGCCTTTGCCATTGAGGCCACCGGAATATTCCAAAGTAGTGCCCACTAGGTAAAGGAAGCTTTTTTTGTCCACAATGATACGTACAGTATTATCCTCAAAAACCTTATCGGTCTCCCCAATATTTTTATCAAAATCCAGTTCGTAGGACAAGCCGCTACAACCGCCACTTTTGACGCCTACACGGACGTAATCGGTCTCCGCATTAAAGCCGGACTCGGTCATTAATGTGACCACCTTTTGTTTAGCAGTATCAGATACTTTTATCATGATTACCAAGATTTAATCTAAATAGCATACAAATATAGGTTTTAAGCTGTTTAGAGCATGGTCTCTAACATTTTTATAACGTATGTTTTGATAAACTTTTTCTATAGAAAGGTTAAACAGTTTTTATGGTGTCTAAAAAGCTGGAAATTTATAGGTAATGTGATGATTACCTTGACCATCGTAGCTGTTGAATGTGAAAAACCAACCGCAACATTGATAAAAGCGATTATTTTAATTTTATCAACACCAGATCCAGCCCACCTTTAGGTTCAATATCCGGAAAATCCCTGCTGGCCGTATCTCCTATAAAGTAGATGGACCCGTTTGGGCTTTCTATGGCATCAAACCCAAAATCCAACCCTGTGCCGCCAAGGGCCTTTTGCCACTGGATGTTGCCCTCTGAGTTAGTTTTGATTAACCAAAGGTCGTTTTCTCCAAAATTGGCCGTCAGGTCGTTACCATAACTTTTAGAGTTTGCAGAAATTAAAAATCCACCATCTTGGGTCACTGTTACGCTGTGTGCCGCATCAAAGGCAGGGCCGCCAAAATTCTTTTCCCAAAGCAGGTCACCGTTATCGTTAAACTTCACCAACCAAACATCGGATTGTCCATAATTACGGCTCACCTGAATATCCGTACTAAAGGTATTGCCCACAATGACATAAGCGCCATCGGGTGTTTTGGCAATATCTTGGGATTGGTCTATCCCTGTGCCACCAAATGATTTTTCCCATTCTAAATTCCCGGTTTTGTCCACTTTAACCACCCAATAATCATAGCTCCCCTTTGGATTGGAAACATCAAAATCCGTACTCTCCGAGGAGCCAGATAAGATAAAACCCCCATCATTGGCTTGGACTACCCCAAAAGCACGGTCGTTATTGGTTCCCCCAAAATACCTTCTCCACAACATGTTGCCATCCGCATCCAACCGGGTGCCCCAAAACTCCCCTACACCATGGGCGGTATGTCCACTTCCTTTGTTGGTGCTCCCTTCACCATTGGATGAGGTGACATCCAAAAATCCTGAGAAGAAAAAACCGCCGTCTACCGTTTCAATAATGTCATAGGAATGGTCATGACCAGAAAATCCAAAACTTTTTTCCCATAGTATCTCGCCATTGGCATCTAAACGGAGTACCCAATTATCATGAAACCCCTCATTATTGGAACCGTCACCGTCATCACTCATGGCATAGCCTGTAATGGCATAGCCACCATCTGCGGTTTGGATGGCCTTTTGGCCCCTATCATCCTTGCTGCCCCCATAGGTTGTATTCCATTCTAGGTTCCCTAAAGCATCAAACTTTAGCAACCAATAATCATTTACGTTAAGGCTTTTGCCAGCCAAATCCCCATCAATGCTATTGGTAAAGCCAAAAACGGCAAAACCACCATCTTGCGTTGGGACAATGGAACGTGGCGAATCATCCCCTGAACCGCCAAAGTTTTTGATCCAGGTGATTTCTTTGGCTGTTGTTACTTGGTCTACGGTACTATTGCTGCTTGTACCATTGCCATCCTCCGTAGAACAGGAGAAAAGGCATATGCACACTAAAAACAAAACGGTCTTTTTCATTTTTTTAGAGGATACCTTGGATTTAATAGACACAGGACCTGCACTAAAATACGTTGTTGTTGCCATAAAATCCCTAACGGACCTGCCTTAGGGAATTTACTGGGATTTCTGGATGATAAAAAACCCGGTATCTGAATCGTTCACGATAATTTTTCCACTTTCAAAATAGGGATAAACGCTCCATACCCCATTAAAACTGGCCACATCATTATCAGGAAAGGTGTCAAAAAATCCAATTTCCGTCAGGTTTCCCCCTTCAATATCAGACAGGTCCAATACACGGACCCCGGCCGTATAATTCGCCAAAAAGAATTCATCTCCATGTACATAACCATTATGGTCAATGGCAGCGGTAGGCCCTAAATAGGTGGTGTGCAGCACTGGGTTGTCCAAATCTTGGAGGTCAAACACCAGGGTCCTGGAGTTGAATCCAAAATCAATTTCGTCTAACTCATCGCCCAAAAGGAAAAAACGTTGGTCTTCCGTAAACCAGCCTTGGTGGGTGTATCCAAGGTTGCCATAGGTAATCGTGGCTATTTCCGTAGGGTTGGCCTTGTCCGTGATATCCACAATGGCAATCTGGTCTTCATTGGCGCCAATGAAAATCTCACGGCCGGTATAGTCGGCATCTGGACCTTCATAATTCACTACTTGCGCGTCATGGGTATACCCGTTGTCTCCATAACCCCCCGCCGCGGTAGGGCTTGTGGGGTTTTGAATGTCAACGAAATGCACCCCTCCGTTAAAAGTGTCATTTCTTGCCGTACCTACGGGATAGGCAAAACCGTTTTGCTCATTAATAACTACATTATGTGCGTTACCAATATCTGTATACCTAGCGTCTTGGGTAAAGTCCGTAGGTGGATTGGCGACATTTCTAAGCCGCGTAAGATCAAATACCTGCATCCCATGGCCCGATGCCTCTGAAACAATATAGGCGTGATTTCCATAAATTTTTACATCACGCCAAACACTTGATCCCGTTGCCGAGGGCAGTTTACCAAGGTAAACCGGGTCATCTGCGGTGATATCCACAAAGGCAGTGCCATTGTTTAAAGCCACTAACGCATATTCATGCCCTGTTGCCGTGTCCGTCCAACCCCAAATATCATTTCCTTGGGTGCTGGAGAAGGTGCTGTGTTCCATGCGAGCAAGCAAATCAAAGCCATTACAGGGAAAACCGTTGGCTCTGCCATTTTCACAGGGTGCCACACCCTCTATGGTATACATGGTCCTGTCCAATTCATTGAGCAATAACCCATTGGACGGGTCGCTCAAGGTCAATTCAAAACTTTCGGATTCCTCTGGCACAGTATCATCAATAATTGCCAAAGCAGGGATGGTCAATGCAGTTGCTGTAGTACCATCATAAGTGCCCGCGGGGATGGTCACCACAAGAGGTGAGGCCACATTGTAATCTTGTCCCAAGGTGGCATCGCCACTATCAACTGCCGTAAGCGTTATTGTTTTATCCTCAGATAGGGTGCCGGTCACAAATAGTGTGGGGAGGTTGCCGCCCACATTTTCCCTGTCCGAAGCCATGGCCTGCGAAAACCCCACCTGTACGGTCTCATCATCATTTATGGTGTACGTAGTTGTAGCCACGTCTCCCAGATTAACCCCTTCCGTTGGATTATCTAAGCTAAAAATAATAGTCTCAAAACCTTCTTGGACCGTATCATCCAAAATAGAAAGCCCTGGAAGTGGGATAGCAGTGAGCGCGGTACCATCATAATTTCCAATGGGAATGGAAATAACCGTTGGGGAGGCAAAGGAAAAGTCTTCCCCAAGGGTAGCCGTTCCCGTATTTGTAAGCAAAACCGAAACGGAAACTTCGCTTGCCACGGTTCCGCGCACCGATACGGAAGGTAGATTGTTACCCAAGGCTTCACTGCCCGTGGTTTCCTGTGCTAAAAAAGCCACGGTTACGCTTGTGGTCATTTGATTTTCCGGTTCATCATCGCCACCACAGGAAAGCAATAAGAATACTGAAATCACTGCAAAAAAACGGAGTACCATGGGCATCAACATTAGCGGTTTTACATCAAGCCTATTGGGCGGTAACTTTTTAGCTTGATTATGCAGTAAAGATACGTTTTTAAAGTAATCGGCTTATTTTTGCCATATGATAGAAGATAAAAATCAAGCCCGTACCGCTTTAAGCGATTTAGGTGAGTTTGGGCTCATTGAAACCTTGACAAAGAACTTTGGGGTTCATCAAAAATCTACCGTAAAAGGTATTGGTGATGATGCTGCGGTGTTGGACTTTGGAACAAAAAAAACGGTGGTTTCTACCGATTTGTTGATTGAAGGAGTGCATTTTGATTTAAGTTACATGCCCTTAAAACACTTGGGATACAAAGCAGTGATCGTAAATCTCTCTGATATTTACGCGATGAATGCAGAAGCTACACAGATTACGGTCTCCATTGCCGTTTCCAATAGATTTCCACTGGAAGCATTGCAGGACTTTTATGACGGTGTGGCCATGGCCTGCAAGGTATATGGGGTTGATTTAATTGGTGGGGATACCACTTCTTCCAACAAAGGGATGTTGATAAGTATTACGGCATTGGGCGTTGTGGACAATGATAAGGTAGTATACCGTTCAGGAGCTAAAGAACACGACCTTTTGGTGCTTACAGGTGATATTGGCGGAGCCTATTTAGGCCTACAAGTGTTGGAGCGTGAAAAAGAAGTATTTAAGGTAAACCCACAAAACCAGCCAGATTTGGAACCTTACAGTTACATTGTGGAACGACAACTAAAACCAGAAGCCAGAAAAGATATTATCTCATTATTGCATAATTTGGAGGTAAGACCAACCTCAATGATAGACGTTAGCGATGGGCTTTCCTCCGAGGTGTTGCACCTATGTAAGCAAAGCGGTGTAGGTTGTAACCTTTATGAAGATAAGATACCTTTGGATCCAACCGTAATTTCCACGGCAGAAGAGTTTAAAATAGATAGCACCATGATTGCGCTTAGCGGTGGGGAAGATTATGAATTGCTCTTTACCATTGCCCAAACAGATTTTCCAAAAATTAAGGGCAATCCCAACTTAACGGTAATTGGCCATATGACCGCCGCTACTGAAGGAGAGCATTTAGTGACAAGGGACAATACCAAGATTGCTATAAAGGCACGGGGCTGGAATTCTTTTTAAGCAACAGATTTAGGCACTGTCTTCCGCACCGATCTACGATTTCGCTTTTGGTACATGTCTTCCAGGGTATTGTTTATTTCTTGGATTTGGGGAGTTAAGGTAGATAACTTTCCTCTCTCGTCCGTAGAAACCTGTTTTTGGCAATGAATGCAACGGTACTCGTTAATGTGTTCCGTAACGCGTTTGGAAACCACAAAATGATGTCCAAAAAAGTTACAAAAAAGACCGGTAAGTTTGTTGCCGTCGGGGGTAATTGTTTTGCTCATACGTTAAGGTTTTGGTCATTTAAGTTCAACTTGGGGTTGATTTTTAATGGTTCGCCGCTTACTATCTGAAAACGAATTAGATACTGCAAGCTTTGTTTAAAAGGCAACGCCGCAAATGTTTTGTTTATTTCTTTAGACACACTTTTTTTTTCAATTATTCGATAAACTACATATTATCGACGTAATGCTACAAAAAAACGACGAAACGCATTGATGTCTAATATACAGATTTGACCTATCTTTCCAAAGATTTTTAGTTTATGATTACAAAAAAGAATCTTCTTGTAGTCTCATTCGCACTTTTTTCCTTGTTTTTTGGAGCTGGGAATCTTATTCTACCGCCACAACTTGGTTTTAGGTCTGGGGATTTTTGGTGGTTGGTGACCTTGGGTTTTTGTCTTTCTGCCGTCTTCATTCCTATTTTGGGGATTGTTGCCCACGCCAAATTGCAGGGAACCCTTTTTGACTTTGGAAAAAAAGTGTCCCCTACCTTTAGTTTGATCTATTGTTATTTGGTGTATGCCATCTCTATTGGTTTGCCCTCACCAAGAACGGCTTCGGTTACCCATGAAATGGGAATAGCCCCTTTTTTTGAAACTTCATCCCTTTTAACGAGTGTTATCTATTTTGGCCTTGTCTTTCTTTTTGTCATCAATAGATCCAAAATTTTAGATGCTTTGGGAAAGGTGCTGACGCCGGCCATCATTCTAATTCTAGTTTGCATGATATTCCGGGCCCTGTTTGGATATGAATTCGATTTTGGTAAAAACCAGTTAGAAAATCCGTTTAGCAGCGGTATTTTAGAGGGTTATCAAACCTTTGATGCCATTGGTGCCGTTGTGGTGGGAGGGGTAATTATTATTTCCATTAACCTAAAAAATGACCAAATTCCATATCGGGACAAGAAGAGGGCAATTTCCAAAGCAGGCCTATTTTCCGGTCTTGGACTGTTCTTTATCTACACGGGGCTGGTGCTTACCGGTGCCTTATTCCATGGGCAGTTTGACGATGGGATTTCCAGGACTGCCCTGCTTAGCGGCATAAGCCTAAAGACATTGGGGAATACGGCAAACCTGTTCTTGAGCATTTTAGTGGGTTTAGCTTGTTTTACCACTGCGGTGGGCATTGTTACTGGAACTGCCGATTTTGTGAAGGCACAATTCCAAAATACTAAAAGGGCATACCTGATCACAGCTGTGATTGGTTGCGTTTTGGGAGTGGTCATGGGACAGTTTAACGTGGGGTATATCATTGCCGTTGCATTACCAGCACTTATGTTTATTTACCCAATTACCATTGTGTTGATTCTTCTGAATGTATTGCCGGAAAAGTATGCCTCAAAAAAAGTATTTCAATGGGTAGTGGTAACAACAATCATTTTTAGTGTTCCTGATTTTTTAGGAAGTATAGGTCTTGGTGAAGCTACCCAAGATTTTGTAAAATGGATACCCTTAAGTGAATTTCAAATGGGTTGGGTGCTGCCTGCGCTTTTGGTTTTTTTGATTACAAATATCCTTTCGACGAAATCCCAATAGCTATATGGAGGCTGAGAAATCTGTTTCTTTTCAGTTAACTTTAAGTCATGAACAAACTTATAATACTAGGCAACGGCTTTGATTTGGCGCATGGATTACCAACATCATACTCCCATTTCATAAATCACTTTTGGGTCAATCTTATAAATTCATATCAAGATGTATTAACAAATAAGTTAGTCTACATAAGTCCCAAACACATCGGATTAATTAATCAAGGACATAAAGATTTCAAAACCCTAAAAGAAAATTTTGAATCTCAATCTAAGCGTTTTAAATATCGATATAATAAAGAATTAGTCATTATTGAGACTCAAAATGAAAGGGGAGATACAATTACTGTATTTGAATTCAAAAATCAATTTTTCAAAAGGCTAAATGTAATATGCACAAATAATTGGGTAGACATTGAAAATGAATATTATCAAGAGCTCAAAAGAATTTCAAAAAGAAAAGATTCACACTATTCCGGAACAAAAGAAGATTTTGAACAAAATCAGATAGAGAAAAACAAAAAAAGCATTGAAAGGCTAAATTCTGAATTTGCAGAGATTAGAGACTTATTTGAAGATTATCTAATAACAAATGTTTCTGATAAATATTATTTCAACAAATTCGCTAATAGAGAATGGATTAAAATGTACGAGTTTTTAAAACCAATTTCACTTTTGAATAATCAATCAAAATTACTTGATGAATTTAATGCTAAAGAAGACAAAACAGATATCGACGCTCTCCTTGAAAAAGAGAAAAAAGGTGAACGACATCTTACAAGAACCTATGTTCTAAATTTCAATTACACTTTGACTACCAGTCAATATTTATTTGAGATAGATAAACAAGAATATCAAAGTTTACAAAACAACATTCATGGTATTTTATCAAATAAGATGAACAACCCTGTAAATTTTGGTTTTGGAGATGAAATGGATGGGGATTATAAATCAATTGAAAACCTCAATGATAATGAATACCTAAAAAACTTTAAATCCTTTAAATATTCTCAAAATTCCAATTACAAAAACCTTCTCGATTATATAGATTCTGATAAATTTCAAGTGTATGTCATGGGGCATTCTTGTGGCCTTTCTGATCGAACATTACTTAATACAATTTTTGAACATGATAATTGTCGTTCTATAAAAGTATTTTATTATCAGAGAGAAGATGGCACGGATAATTTTACCGAAATCATCCAAAATATGTCTCGCCATTTTAATGACAAAAAAATGATGCGTGCCAAGGTGGTCAATAAATCACTTTGTCAACCCTTACCTCAAAATATTCGTTTTCAGAAAAAAGATAATTGAGATTTCTCACTTCTATCTTGAGTGCCCATAGTTTTGTTTTGTCATTCTGAATGTAGCACAGCGAAGTAGAGAATCCCACACTAACTTGCTCACGGCCACCTGCCCACTCAAACGAGGGATGCTTCGTGCCTCAGCAGGACATGAAGTTAATTGGTCCAACGATATTGTCATTCTGACCATCGGGAAGAATCCCATGTTCACTTGCTCACGGCCACCTACTCACTCAAACGAGGGTTGCTTCGTGCCTCAGCAGGACAAAGGAACAGCGGTTTGTCATTCTGACCATCGGGAAGAATCCCACCACCTGCTGCTCACGGAACCCTGGGCCACTCATACGCGGGATGCTTCGTGCCTCAGCAGGACAAAATCATACGTTTTGTCCAACTAAACTAAAGGAACCCGCCTGCCTTTTGGCAGACAAGAAACTCCTCACAACCTAATTAACATCATAGTCCAGAAAACCCTACTCGCCACCTAAAATCATTCACTCTTAGGATACTTGTTGTCTTCACATCGCCTAAAAAAGGGAGAGGCAATGTGTGATTAGATTAAGAATCTTTTAGTATCTTAAATTTATGTCTAAAGAAGGTTGGCACAATTATTACGTTTATATTTTGACCAATAAAAATCGAACGGTCATATATACAGGCATGACTAACAATTTGCATAGACGATTAAGAGAACATCAAAATGCGATTAGCTTAAATTCAAAAAGTTTTGTTGCTAAGTATAAATGTAAACACCTATTATATTATGAAAGGTATAGTTGGGTTCAAGAGGCTATAAGCCGTGAGAAGGAAATCAAGGGTTGGCTTCGAGTAAAAAAAGTAGATTTAATCAAATCAACCAATCCTAATTTAGAATTTTTAGAAGGTTCATTTCTTCAGTGATTCACATTTTCAATAGTCGGAAAGTTCTTTTTGTCATTCTGAATGTAGCGCAGCGAAGTGAAGAATCCCACGGTCACTTGCTCACGGCCACCTGCTCACTCAAACGAGGGATGCTTCGTACCTCAGCAGGACAAAGGAACAGCGGTTTGTCATGCTGACCATCGGGAAGAATCCCACGGTCACTTGCTCACGGCCGTCTGCTCACTCAAACGAGGGTTGCTTCGTGACCCAGCAGGACAAAGGAACAGCGGTTTGTCATTCTGACCATCGGGAAGAATCCCACGGTCACTTGCTCACGGCCACCTGCTTTCTCAAACGAGGGATGCTTCGTGCCTCAGCAGGACAAAGGAACAGCGGTTTGTCATGCTGACCATCGGGAAGAATCCCACGGTCATTTGCTCACGGCCACCTGCTTTCTCAAACGAGGGATGCTTCGTGCCTCAGCAGGACAAAGGAACAGCGGTTTGCCATTCTGACCATTGGGAAGAATCCCACTACCTGCTGCTCACGAAACCCTTAGCCACTCAAACGAGGGATGCTTCGTGCCTCAGCAGTACAAAGTAACAGCATTTTGTCATTCTGACCATCGGGAAGAAACCCACCATCAGCTGCTCACGGCCACCTGCTTTCTCAAACGAGGGATGCTTCGTGCCTCAGCAGGACATGAATGTTTTGTTCCGACGATACTGCCATTCTGACCATAGGGAAGAATCCCACGTTCACTCGCTCACGGCCACCTACTCACTCAAACGAGGGGATGCTTCGTGCCTCAGCAGGACAAAGGAACAGCGGTTTGTCATGCTGACCATCAGGAAGAATCCCACGGTCACTCGCTCATGGCCACCTGCTCACTCAAACGAGGGATGCTTCGTGCCTCAGCAGGACAAAGGAACAGCGGTTTGTCATTCTGACCATCGGGAAGAATCCCACACCAACTTGCTCACGGCCGCCTGCTCACTCACACGTGGGATGCTTCGTGCCTCAGCAGGACAAAGTAACAGCATTTTGTCATGCTGACCATAGGGAAGAATCCCACGGTCACTCGCTCACGGAACACTTGGTCAATCAAACGTGGGTTGCTTCGTGCCTCAGCAGGACATTTGTATTTTGGTTCAATGATATTGTCATTCTGACCATCGGGAAGAATCCCACGGTCACTTGCTCACGGCCACCTGCTCACTCAAACGAGGGATGCTTCGTGCCTCAGCAGGACATGAAGTTATTTGGTTTCCCTTCGCCTCTTTGAATAGTAATAAATAGCATAAGCAATAATCACCAAGACCACAAAGGGCAAATACGTGCCAATCAACACCCCAGTTTCATAAGCACTATTGGGGGCTTCCTCCATCTTTTTTTCGATATCGGGTTGTTGTAAAAACAATAAAAGCATTTTATTAAACATAGGTTTCTCACTTTTATCTCAACTGCGCTGGATATGACAGTTCCAAATGTCTGTTTAATTTCAAATTTCAACTGTTCATCAACTCCTCAATCTCCTCCGCTTCAATCGGAATGTTTGCCATCAAATTAAATGGCTCTCCGCTTTCTTGAATCACCACATCATCTTCCAATCGTATCCCAAAACCTTCATCAGGGATGTAAATACCTGGTTCCACGGTAAAGACCATATTGGCTTTCATCGGAGTTTTTAATTCGCCGTAGTCATGGGTATCCAAACCTATATGATGACTGGTACCATGCATAAAATATCTTTTATACGCAGGCCAATCGGGGTTCTCATTTTGGACATCTGCCTTATCCAAAAGCCCCAATCCCAATAATTCTGAGGTCATTAATTTTCCACATTCCTTATGATATTCTGCCCAAAGAGTGCCTGGCACCAATAATTTGGTTGCTTCATCTTTTACGCGCAACACGGCATTGTACACCTCTTTTTGGCGCTTGTTAAATTTTCCATTAACGGGTATGGTGCGGGTTAAATCACTGGAGTAATTGGCGTACTCTGCGGCCACATCCATCAAAATTAAATCCCCATCCTTACACTGCTGGTTATTTTCTATATAATGGAGCACATTGGCGTTGTTGCCTGAAGCAATTATGGGGGTATAGGCAAATCCTTTTGAGCGGTTCCTTACAAATTCGTGCAAAAGCTCTGCCTCAATTTCATATTCCCAAACGCCGGGTTTCACAAAACCCAACAATCGTCTAAACCCCTTCTCCGTAATATTACAGGCCATCTGCATTAGCTCTAGTTCCTCAGGTTCTTTTACCCCACGTATCCGTTGGAGGATAGGATTGCTTTTTGCCCATTGGTGCGCCGGAAAATCCTGCTTGCACTTCTTTATAAAACGGTCTTCCCGGGTTTCTGTCTCTACGGCCTGTCTGTAATGTTCATTGGTGTTAAAATAAATAGTATCGGCCTCCGTCATCAAATCAAAAAATACCTTATCAAAATCAGAAAGCCAATAAATGGTTTCTATGCCGGATACTTTAGTAGCTTGTGCTTTGGTCAACTTTGCTCCTTCCCAAACCGCAATATGGTCATTGGTCTCACGCACAAAAAGGATTTCTTTGTGCTTGGTGTCCATCGCATCCGGAAACAAAACTAAAATGGTCTCTTCTTGGTCCGCACCGCTTAAATAAAAGATATCACTGTGTTGCTCAAAGGGCATTGTACTATCTGCACTTATGGGATAAATATCATTGGAATTGAACACCGCAATACTTTTAGGACGCATTTGGGTGGTAAACTTTTTGCGGTTCTTAACAAATAAGGTATTTGGTAATACATCGTATTTCATGGAGGTTGCTATTTCATTTTTATTTACTAGCTAAATGTAGTCACTTCGAGTCGATTTTCGACGAATGCGAAAATTTGTATCGAGAAGCATCTATTTCCAAAAGATTTTTGATAAAATCTTTGGTAGATTTCTGACTAGCTCAATCAATTAAAAATCACTCTAATTAACATATCACCTAGCTTTTCTGGAAAAAAGTTTTAGGTTGCGTAAATTTAAGAACTATAATCAACCAAAGCATATCACCCATGAAATTAAGGCTGCTCATTCTGTTTTTGGTAATGACCTTCTCGCTGTTGGGTCAAGACCACTTATCTGATTTCAAAGATTTTAACTTTCGGTTTATTGGTCCAGAGGGAAACCGCACCATAGCCATTGCTGGCGTAGCGGGAGACCCTATGATCACGTATATCGGTGCAGCATCTGGTGGACTATGGAAAACCACGGATGGCGGCGTCACATGGAAATCCATTTTTGACGACCAAGAGGCTTCTTCCATTGGTTCAGTGGCCATCACCCCTACAGATTCAGATATCGTATGGGCGGGTACTGGGGAAACTTTTATCATTCGCCCTGCCCATGCCATGGGCGACGGCATCTACAAGTCAGAGGATGCCGGAATGACCTGGAAAAACATGGGCTTGGAGAAAACGGGGCGCATTGGCAGAATTGTGGTACACCCCACCAATCCGGATATTGTCTACGTTGCTGCCCTTGGGCATACCTATGGCCCCCAGCAAGACCGAGGAGTGTACAAAACCGTTGATGGGGGCAACAGTTGGGAACGTATCCTTTTTGTTGATGAACATACAGGCGCAGCGGACATTGCTTTAAACCCCCAAAACCCAGAACAATTGTTGGTGGGCATGTGGTCCATCCATATCAATACCTGGGGCTTGCGTAGCGGGGGACCGGGTGGCGGCATCTATCGTTCCATGGATGGTGGTAAAAGTTGGAAAAATTTGAATGAAAACGGCTTGCCAGGAGGAAAGGACAATCCTGTAGGGAAAACCGGAGTTGGCATCTCACATTCCAACCCAAATATTGTGTACGCCTTGTTCGAAATTGATAGTCCCGCCCTGTATCGCTCGGAAGATTTTGGTGAAACTTGGACGCTCCAGACCAGAAACCATGACATTAATGAGCGTGCGCCCTATTATACCCGTATGGCGGTTTCCACAGATAATCCAGACGAAATTTACGTTGCATCCGTTAAATATAGTATTTCCAAAGATGGGGGCAAAACCTACAAATCGGGCTACAGTGCAGGAGGGGACAACCATGATATTTGGGTAGATCCCACCAATGCCAACCGTATCATGGTGGCACACGATGGTGGCGCCAGTATTAGTCTAAACCGCGGTAAAACCTACCAACGTATTGTATTGCCCATTGCACAGATGTACCACGTTTCGGTAGATGACCAAGTACCTTATAATGTTTATGGCAATAGGCAAGATGGCTATTCTTATAAAGGTCCGAGCAACAGCAGGCAGGGCTATATCCCATTGGGCTTATGGAAAGGTGTGGGCGGTTGCGAAAGTGGTTTTGCCCAACCTGACCCCTTGGACAACAACATTGTTTGGTCTGGCTGTTATGATGGTGGCTTGCAACGTTATGATGCCAGGACCGGCCATGCCCGTGATGTACGTGTTTGGCCAGAAGCTGGATACGGCTGGGAACCTGGAAAATTAAAATACCGTTGGCATTGGAACTTTCCCTTATCCTTTTCGCCCCATACCAAGCACCGCGTTTATGTGGGCAGCCAGTTTGTGCATAAAAGCGATGACAACGGACAGAGTTGGCAGGTGATCAGTCCAGACCTGACCTTGAACGATAAGACCCACCAACAGAATTCCGGGGGCATTGCCATTGATAATTTAATGACCTTTGATGGCGCTACGCTATTCAGTATCGAAGAATCAATCTTGGAACCGGGAGTTATTTGGACGGGAAGTAACGATGGTCAGGTGCAATTGACCAGAAACGGCGGAGAAAACTGGACCAATGTAACCGGTAATATTCCCAATTTGCCCAAATGGGGTACCATCGCCAATATTGAGCCTTCCCGATATAAAAAAGGAACAGTCTATATCACGGTAGATTTGCACCAAATGGGCAATTTTGACCCTTACGTATACAAAACAGAAGACTATGGGCAATCTTGGAAATTGATCAGTGCCTCTGTTCCAAAATCAGTACACAGTTTTGCGCATGTCATTAAAGAGGACCCCAAACGGAAGGGCATGTTATACCTAGGGGTAGATAATGGACTGTACATCACCTATAACGATGGGGAACATTGGATGCGTTTGCGTAACAATCTACCCCCTGCGCCCGTTTACTGGCTAGAAGTCCAAGAACGCTTTGATGATTTGGTGGTAGGCACCTATGGGAGGGGCTATTACATTTTGGATGATATTTCTGCCCTACGCGAATATGACGAAGCAAAAGGCAAAAAGGCCCACCTCTTTAGTATAAGGGAGGCTTACCGATTCCAAGACCAACAAGCCATTAAAACCGATGGTCCTAGCATGAACTCCGGCCAAAATCCGGCTTATGGGGCGTATGTCAATTACTACTTAAAAGATAGTACGGACCAGAAAGTGGAGGTACACATACTAACGGCATCCAATGAATTGGTGCGTACCTTAAAAGGAGAAACCTCAGCGGGGGTGCATCGTACCATTTGGGACTTACGTTATGAACCCACCTACAAGCCCCGTTTACAGACCACCCCACCGGGCAGGCCCTGGGTACAGCTCAATGGGGAAGGTTGGCGACCATTGGTAACCTGGGATCTAGACCTTTGGCGCGGACAATATGGCCCCCGTGTGGTGCCGGGCAATTACAAGGCCAAATTGGTCATTGGGGAACAAGAATTTGTAAGGGATTTTACCGTGCTCAAAGACTCCAGCACCACCGGCACTGTAGAAGATATTGAAGAACAAGTGGCCTTTTCCTTAGCGCTGCGCGATGCGATGAACCTTGCGGTCACCATGATCAATGATATTGAAGAAATCAGGGCAGAACTGGAAGAAGTTAAGCCACAGCTCAGATCAAGAAAAGACAGTAAAACTGCCGATGACCTCATTAAAAAATCAAAGAACATTGCCGCTGCCCTGTATGATATCCATTTAACGGGTGCTAGGGAAGATGCGTTCCGTTCGCCCATGAAATTATACGGTCGCTTAAGTGCCTTGGCCAGCGACATTGGTGGTTTTGGCGTCGATTTTAAACCCACCGACCAGCAGCGGGACGTTTATGAAGTGTTGAATACGCGACTAAAAAATGCCGAGAAAAAATTTAGATCCTTTATTGCAGTGGAAGTGGAACGTCTTAACGAGCAACTAAAAAAGAGTGAACTTCAACTGGAGTTTGGGAAAAAGATAAAGTCTTGAATCAGAATAGATAAGATTTTGGGTATTTTCCGGATTTAGAAAGTTTATAGTAATCGATAATTGTAAAACCATAAAGACTAAGATAAAAAATATGGCCGCGGGTTTAGCTCTTACTTGAACTCAAACGTTATTAAAATTTTACCAGCCGCTTAGAGTTTCAAAATCATAAAATTATTACGCTGATTTTTGGACTGTGAAATCTTTACAATCAAAGATATGATGGAAAGATTGAAGGATGCTTGTTAGATTAATTATAACTATCATTTTTATTTTGAAAATGTCTCTAATGGAGATAAAACAGCAAATAATGTTTACTATCAATGAAAATTTTGTTGGAGGAGCCAAAGACGAAATTGTCGTTAAAAGTCCCCAAATTGATTATGGTTCTCCCGGTTTTATGATTTTTAAGACCTTTTACATGCATGAGTTTGTTAAATCCAACTCTTATATGTTTCTAGAGGAGCCGGTTCTTGAAACTGGAGTAACTATTCAAAATGATAGAATCTCAGAATTTGCAATACAGTTGGCCGTGCCCCCCAACAGAGTTGAAACCTTTTTCCTTTCTGTGGTTGAACATTATGGTGCTGTTCAATCCATCAGGGTATTACAACAATACCTGCAAAATTATGGATATGAAAATCCTACCAAGGTTGCAACTAAAAACTACGATACGTATTATAAGGATTTGCCTGAGCCAAAAATAGCAGACTACAAATACTTAGAATCCCTTTCTTGGAATGGACTGAAGGATAACGAAGGAAAACTAGATTGCGAATGAACATTCGCAATCTAGTTTCTGCTAACGGAAATCATGAAATAACGATTTACTTTAAGTATCGCGTGAACCAAAAACAAGCTTAGTTGCTTTCTTTATGCGCGTTTATCCCTTTTAAATACGGATTAATAGAAAATACACGCTATTGGAAAGGCCTAATAATTTGGTGAACATCAAAAATTACGCCTGCTGTTTTGGAAGCGTAAAATAAAAAGTGGTGCCCACGCCTTCTTGGCTTTCCAACCAAATATCCCCTTGGTAATACCGGACTATTTTTCTTACGATAGAAAGGCCCACGCCACTGGAAGAACTGGTACTCTCCAGTTTTCCAAAGACTTTAAAAATCCGGTCGTGATAGGATTTCTTAATTCCCTTACCATTGTCCTTCACAAAAAACACATAGTATTGCTCCTTCTCCATATACCCTACCTCTACCAAACCCTGTTCTTTATCATTGTAAACAATGGCATTTACGATGAGGTTTTGAAAAAGTTGTTTAAATCGCCATGGATTCCCGTAAATGCTTGGTAAGGATTCCTGAACGGTAATGGTCATATGGTCTGGGATAGATATGGTTTGCCAAAGCTCCATAAGCAAAACGTTAAGGTCTATCTGATGATTGGCCTCCTCTAACCTATCAATGGTAGAATATTCCAAAATTCCCTTGATCAGCAAATCCATTTTTTCCACATTGAATAGCACAAGGTCCAATGATTCTCTATCTTCTTGGGTAAGGCTATCCTTTCGCTCTTCCATATACCAATTCACTAAGGTATGTACGTTGGTAAGGGGCGATTTTAAATCATGCGAAACCACATGGGCATACTCATTAAGCTCCTCATTTTGTTTGGATAAATGAGCCAATAGTTCTTCTTTTTTTCTTTCCTGTTCTTGTAAGCGTTCTTCGTTTTCTTTTCGCTGGATCACATTGATCAACATACTAGCATACACAAACAGGATATCTTTCTCGTGCTCTGTGTAGGTGTTTAGTTTTTGAACCGAATCAAACCCAATAAAACCAATAAGTTGGTTGTTCTTTATTTTTGGAATGGTAATTAAGCTCTTTACGCCCTGTGGCTCTAAAATAGCCCTGAGACCATGCTCCCCGTCTAGTGGCAAGCTACCCACATTCTCTACATAAAAGGGGAGGCCCTTTTGGTGCGCTTCCAACCATTGTGGGATAAAATCTATTGGAACATTTTGTAAGTTCCCTATTTCTGGGGTAACACCATCTGCACACCATTCATAGGTGTTAGAAGTAGTATTGGTGCTAAAATCGTAAGAAAAAATATAGCTTCTATCCGCTTCTACAAACACCCCTATCTGTTTTAAAGAATCGTTGATCAGTTTGTCTATATCCACCAAATCTGAATTGATATATTTGGTAGATATCTGAATCAAGAGTTCCTGGAAACGTAATTGCCTTTTGATAATGGCATCTTTTTCTAGCTGAGCCATGTTATCCCTGGCAGCCATTGCTTTATCATCTGTTGCTTGACCCACAAAACATAATTTTTACAGTTTAAAAAAGAGATAATAAGTACTATAAAACGTTGTAAGAATTACATTAGTGTATATGTAAGAATATTTATATATAATGATATGGACCATCTACGGATGAGATACTTTACCCAGACCGTTTATCATACTAACTTAACCCATTGTGCATCTTGACGAAAATTCGTCAATTCGAGTGATTTTTTGATCCGAAGTATCGGAAAATAGTATCGAGAATCAGAATTTTAGCATTGAAACCGTGTTCTCGATACTTTTTCTTCCAGAAAAAACTCGAACTGACGGGTTTAAATCTAAAAAGCATCCAAAATGCATAACGGGTTAACTTATCAAAATAGCTGGAAGTACAAATACGTCCTGATTTGGAAAAATTGTTATTATTAAAAAGGGCGCTTACTTGCGCCCTTAAAGTTTACAATTGGTGATTCTTTTATTTGGACATAGCGCTTTTTATGGCGCCTATAATGGCCATAATCACACCACCGCCAACACCACCACCTGCAACGCTGCCCAAAATACCGGATAGGTCCATACCGCCGTCGGTGCCTAGCCCAAGCATACCCAAAAGGGTACCGCCCAAGCCGCCACCTAAAATCCCGGCTATAGAGTTACCTAAAGTTCCCAAGTTTAATTTTGGCAACAATTTACCTGCTACGTTTCCGCCGGCAGCACCAGATACCAACTGAATGATCAATGGTAAATACTCTTCCATAATTTTAGTTTTAATGGTTACTAAGCAATAAATAAACAATATTATTATTGTTTTTTCAATTTTTTTGCCAATTAATTATCTTATTGTCAAATATTTGTGCTTTTTAGCCTTATTATTAGGGCTTGCGGCTATCCGCTCTTATTCCTACCTTTCCCTCTATGAAAACAAGCGCACACTTAAGATGTTTTGGCATACTATGCTGCCTTTTATTGAGCGGTATGGGATTTACCCAACAAAGGGCCACTCCTGCAAGTAATGTACAGGCTGATCTCCGCAAAAAACAACAGCTCGCTGCTACTTCCTTGGTAAAAAACCTCCCATTAAAAAATATTGGACCTAACATCATGAGCGGTAGGGTGGCGGACATAGAGGTAAATCCAGATAATCCAACCGAATTTTATGTAGGCTACGCTTCTGGGGGACTTTGGCATACCAAAAACAACGGCACCTCCTTCACCCCAATTATGGATAATGCGGAAACTATAAACATTGGGGATATTGCAGTTGACTGGAACCTTGGGACTATCTGGGTGGGTACCGGAGAAAACATTTCCTCCCGTTCCTCTTATGCGGGGACGGGACTTTTAAAATCTGCCGATGGTGGTAAAACATGGCAAAATATGGGTTTGACAGATGCCCATCATTTTGGCAGAATTTTAATTGACCCCAACAATGCTGATCATATAGTGGTTGGCGTGACCGGGCATTTATATACCCCAAATTTGGAACGGGGCATATACAAAACCACTGATGGCGGCACCACCTGGCAACAAACCCTTTTCATAAATGAGACCACGGGAATCATCGATGTAGCCGCCACTCCCAGTAATTTCAATACCCTTTATGCGGCAGCTTGGCAAAAAGATCGTAAAGCTTGGGATTTTACCGGGAATGGAAACGCATCTGGTATTTATAAAAGTACGGATGCGGGCTTAACATGGAAAAAACTGTCCACTCCAGAAAGTGGTCTTCCCACGGGCCAAGCGGTAGGACGGATTGGATTGGCCGTTTATGATGATCGTACGGTGTACGCGGTCCATGATAGCCAATTTCGAAGACCTGCCACACCCAGAGAAAACACAGATGCCACAGCCCTACAAAAGACGGATTTTAAAACCATGTCCAAAGCGGATGTTAAGGCCTTGTCCAATAAACAGCTCAACGCTTTTTTAAAAAGTAATCGGTTTCCCAAGCAATATACCGCGGAAAAGGTGAAGCAAATGATAAGCCAAGGTGTCATTGAGCCTGAGGACATATACCGTTATCTTACCAACCCAAATGCAACAAGCTATGACACGGAAGTAGTGGGCGCCGAGGTTTACCGCAGCGATGATGGCGGAACTACATGGACAAGACGAAATAAGGATTATATAGACGATCTTTTTTATAGTTATGGCTATGTTTTTGCACAGGTGCGGGTAGATGCCAACAACAAGAATAAAATTTACCTCTTGGGCGTGCCCATCATCAAATCCGATGACGGGGGCAAAACCTATACCTCTATCCAAAAAGAAAATGTGCACGTGGACCACCATTCACTTTGGGTAAACCCGAATACGCCGGGGCACTTGATCAATGGCAATGATGGTGGCGTAAATATCTCTTATGATGATGGTGAAACCTGGATCAAGAATAATTCCGAATCGGTGGGTACCTTTTTCGCCATTAATGTAGACGATCAAGAACCCTATAACGTTTATGGGGGATTACAAGACAATGGAGTATGGATGGGGCCGCACGATGCTGAAATGGATAGGCGCTGGCAACAAACCGGTCATCACCCTTGGAAAGGAATCGCCGGCGGGGACGGTATGCAGATTCAGATAGACAGCCGAAATCCACATATCATTTATACTGGTTCCCAGTTTGGGTACTATTCCAGAATAGACCTGGAAAATGATGAGCGCACTTTTATCCGGCCAAAGCACCAGCTTGGCGAATCCCCGTATCGGTTCAATTGGGAATCGCCCATACTTTTATCGACCCATAATCAAGACATCCTCTATTTTGGCACCAATAAATTAATGCGGTCCATGAACCAAGGCAATGATTGGACCCCCATTTCGCCAGATTTGACCGCGGGCGGAAAAAAAGGAAACGTACCCTACGGTACCTTGACCACAATTTCCGAATCGCCCTTGCAATTTGGGCTTTTGTATACCGGGAGCGATGATGGGCTGGTGCAGTTGTCAAAAAATGGAGGTGGAAGCTGGCTGAATATCACCGATGGCCTACCCAAAAACCTATGGGTGAGTACGGTTTTGGCTTCGAGCCACAAAAAAGAACGCATCTATGTGGCACTCAGTGGCTACCGCAATGATGATTTTACCACCTATTTGCACACCAGTGAAAATTACGGACAAACGTGGCAGCCTATTGCGTCCAATATGCCCAACGCGCCCGTAAACGTTATCATAGAAGACCCCTTAAACCAAAGCCTGCTTTTTGTGGGTACGGACAACGGCTTGTACGTTTCCTTAAACCGCGGAGCATCTTGGGAGGTCATGCAAAACGGCATGCCCAATGTTGCCGTGCATGATCTAGTGATCCAACCAAAAGCGAAACATTTGATCGTGGGTACCCACGGCCGTAGTATTTACAAGGTAGCTATTGCGGCACTCCAACAAATGGATGCTGAACTACTGAAGAAGGAAGTGCACGTTTTTGCTTTGGAAGACATTAAACATAGCCCTAATTGGGGCAATCGTTGGAGCCAATGGATGGAATCCAATACGCCAGAACAGCCAATCACCATATACACGGCCAGAGCCAGCACCCTGGATATTGCCATAAAAGCTACAGATGGCACCCTTGTAAATACCATGCAGCTAAGGTCTGAGATTGGCCTAAACCGTGTCCCCTACAATCTTAGTTTTAGTAAAAAGGGACTCCATGCGTTTTTAAGGAAAAACAAGATGAAGCTCACCGCTGCCAAAAACGGAAAAACTTATTTGCCCAAAGGGGTCTATGAAGTTGGGGTACGTAATGATGGAAAAATTGCAACTGTTGCATTTAAAATTAAATAATAATGAACGATACTTGTATTGCTTGTGGTTCTAACCGAATAATGAAAAATCTTAGTATCGTGGACAAAGGCGAGAGCAACACAAAATATGCATTAGCCATTGAATCCTATAAAAATCCAGATGCCCTGCTTTTTAAAGGAACCACAAAACACCAACTTAAAGCAACGGTCTGCGGTTCTTGTGGGCATACTACTTTTAGCGTTGCCAACCATCAGGAACTTTGGCAAAACCATCAGAAAAAATAGCGCAACATGCAATTGACCCTCAGTATTCCCGCCCTACTCTTTCCCGCCATTTCTTTGACCATGTTAGCCTACAATGCGCGCTATTTGGCCATCGCCGGACTCATTCGTCAACTTCACAAACAGTTTCAAGAAACAGAAGCGACGCCACTTAAGAGACAAATTGGCTCGCTACGAAAGCGCCTGGAAATCATAAAAAATATGCAGGCCACCGCTATTGTTAGTTTTCTTTTGGCCGCAGTGAGCATGTTCTTGGTGTACGTGGAGCTCTCCCTTTGGGCCAATATTATCTTTGGCATCAGTTTGGTTTTTCTAATGGTGAGCTTGGTACTTTCTTTGATTGAAGTGCAGCTGTCCACCAAAGCGCTTGGGATTCAGTTAAAAAGTATGTCCTCTTCAAAAGACGATACCAACACCTCTAGTTAGCCCACCGGACAGCAAACCCCTGTTTACCGTGATTCACAAGGAAGCCCCAGTAGCTACTTTTGTTCCTTGAAGCTATTGCAATACCACATAATTATAAACGTTAGGTACATACACCACAGGAATCATGACGCTACATAAAACGCTGCAAAAAAGAGATTACGCTACTTCAAAAGAACTATTGGAAGCTGGTGAAAAATTACCCGCCGATCTAAAAAGCCATCAGTTTACTTCCATTTTAGATGGTCTGGTTCAGCATCAAGAATTCGCACTGATTTTTCTTTTTATGGATGATGGAACCATTGCAACCGATGTTTATGAATATGATAGTTTTAACAACACTATTTTCCAGAGTATTGTAAGGTATCTCCCCAATGATGAAGCCTCCCAGGAATTTTTAGGTAGTTTTATCTCAAGATTGGATAGCCTGAATGACGAGCTGGAAGGAAAAACATTACTCAGTTTCGCATTGGAGAATGAGATTGCCTTGGAACTTATCCAAGTGCTTGTGGAGCATGGTTGCGATACTCATACCATTGACCGTTCGGATAACAACTTAATCCATCAAATTGTAAAAAAATACACCCGTAAGTTTGACAATGGGCTGCGTTACCTGCAATTTTTATATCAGGAAGGTGTGGATGTGGATAAACCCAATGTGGTAATGGACACGCCATTGCACATTGCAGTGCGTGAGCATAGAATTCCCTACATACAATGGCTTATGGAAAACGGAGCCAACGCCAACCTGCAAAACAAACAAGGTGAATCTCCCATTTTCATAGCTACCAGCCAAGGCGGTGGTACGGAAAAATATGAGTTGATGCGGCAGTTTAATACTCCAGATTTTAGCCACGTAAATACGCGCGGAGAAACCCTCTTTTACGCCGCGGACCTAAACCATCTTAAGCTGCTTTTAGAAGATGGTGCAGATTTGTACCAAACCTCTAAAGACACTTATGGCAAAACCTTATCCAAGTTGGATACACTTGCTACAAACGCTCCTGAATTTGTTGAAATTGCAATAGCTTGTGATCAATTTGAGGTCAATAGACAGGACGACCATGGGAATACCCTTTTGCATAAAGTATGCGCCAGACAAACCATAAATGAAGAAAAACGGGCAAAAGAAATCTATAAAATAGTAAAGCTATTGATAGCAGCCGGGGCCGATGTTGATATTACCAATGATAATGAGGAAACTGCCATGATGCTGGCCGCTAAGGATAATCTAAAAACAAAGACTGTGGAGCTTCTACTGTCCCATAAAAAATAAAAACCTATGTCAATGTCATTTATAACTGCCTGTGAAGGTGGAAAGAGAAAAATAGCCGAAATCCTGTTAAAAAATAATGAGGTAGAGGTTGGTTATACGGATGAAAAAGGAAGAACTGCCCTACACTATGCGGCACACCGTGGCTACTTAGACCTTTGCAAAATTCTTGTGGAGCAAGGTGCGGAACTGGATTATGAAGACCATTCCGGGGAAACCCCTTTCTATTTTGCCTGTTTACAAAAGCAAAAGCAAACGGCTCTTTTCTTACTGGAAAATGGGGCAAATTTTGACATTAAGGACTACAAGGGCAACAGCTTGTTACACCTTTTGGCGAGAAACGGACAGACAGAGGTAGCAAGGGCCTTATTGGAGAAGGGCATGCCCGTGGACATTGAAAATAACGAGGCGCAAACCCCGCTTTTACTTGCAGCCGCTGGTAGAAGCAAAACCTTGGTAGCGCTGCTTTTGGAGCATGGTGCGAATCTTACGGCTACGGATAAAAATGGGAACACTCCGTTATTACTTGCCATAAACACTAAGAATATTCCCATTGTCACCTTATTATTGGATAAAGGTGCCGATATCAATGGGGTTAACCATGCAGAGCAAAGCCCTTTGTTATTGGCTTGCCAAGCCGGCCACCGTATGCTCATTAAATTATTGGCCGATCGCGGTGCCGACATGCTCATATCTGGACAAAATGGATTATCCCCTATTTGGTATGCCTGTAGTGCCAATCAAAAAAACATTGTCACCTTGTTCTTGGACAACGGTGTAGATGTCAATTATGGCAAACCAGCTAATGGCAACGAAAGCAGCATGGGTTCCTATTTGGATTGGGTGGAAACTGCCAACGATATTTCCGTGACAGCTGGTTATAGTCTAAACGTATCCAATACCCTTGGCGGTGAAAGCCTATTACATGTAGCCACCAAGAGTGGGCATTTAAGTATGGTACAACTGCTGTTGGACCGTGGCGCCAATATAGACATACAAGACGAAAGCGGCAATACACCATTGCACTATGCCGCTGCCAATGGCAAAAAAGACGTAGTTGCCTATTTATTGAAACAAGGTGCGGATGTCAACCAGATCAATGCCAAGGAACAATTGGCCATAGACTACTCCAACATCAAAGGATTTAATGAAATAACGGCACTTATCCTAGAATCCAAAGGCGCAAAACCTCCCACTTCTCGGGCTAAAACCCATACTAAGGATGTTGAAAAAAAGGCTGCTCCGTTAAGCAAAAAACAGGCATTATTGGATTTAAAGGAATTGTTGGATGCCGATATCCTTACCAAGGAGGAGTTTAATACTGAAAAAGCAAAGATTTTAAAGGGATAGCCGGCCAGATAGCACGGAAATAGCGTTCCTATACAAAACCAAATTGTCTTAAGTATGATTAACAGGTTGAACGTTGGTCGGTTTTTAGTTGACGTACCTTATGGGCTTAATAGCCTTGGTTGCTAGGAATTTATGCTTATATTCCCAGATGAAACTAACGAACCACAATCATGAAAAGGGTTAAGGATATCCCTTTCTTTAAAAACATAAAAGAAATACGGGAATACCAATTTGGTGCCTTTTATTTTTTTGATGGCCTAGTGATTGCAGAAATCAATGCAGGGGCAACCTTTGGTTGGGAAATGGCGAAAAGGGCCATTGAGGCGGCGCAGGATGTGTTTGGAAAGGATATGCCCATTGCCTACATTTCAAACCGTGTTAATGAATATCACGTAGTGCCTGCAGACTGGGCCAAGTTTTATGCCAATCGTAATCAGCTAAATTTTTACTCCGTTGTGGGCCATACTACAGGAAGTTTTGCCAGTCTAGTAATGGAGCGTATGTTTTTTAAAAAATCCATCAAACAATTTACAGACTTGGAAGAAGCGATAAGCTGGAGTCTTGAGCAGTTGAAGGACCACGGAGAAAAAACAAAGGGCCCCAAACACTAAGCCAATGTGCTAAACAATCTGTCCTACATGAAATAGGGCATCGCCCTGATTGACCACGGCCTGATGGTTTACGCAAAACACATAACCGTCCATGGGAGCATTTATTTTTTTACTTCGTTTTGCAAAAGTATCTGTGACCCAACCCATTAGTTGCCCTTTTTTAATTGCGCTGCCATTGTCCACTTTAGGAATAAACATCCCGGCCCGTGACGCACGTACCCAACGTCTTTTTTCCAATAAGATAGCGCTTTTGGGCGCTACTGGCTTGGTCTCCGGAAGCATGTTTAAATATTGTAAAACCCTACCGACACCTTCCATGGCAATGGCTATGGCAAATTCATCAAAACGCATGCTCTCTCCGGCCTCATACACTATGATGGGCTTGCCCATATCAAAGGCGGCTTTCCTAAAGGAGCCCCTAATCAATGTTGAAGCGAAAAATAAGGGTGCCGCAAAAACTTCGGCCAGTTCTTTGCTCATGGCATCTTCCGCAGTGAAGCGCACCTGCGGGTAATTATGTCGTTGTCCACCTCCGGTGTGCAAATCGATCCCAACGTCTATCTGGGGTAAAATTTCATGCAGGTAGTGATAGGCCATCCTGCTGGCCAAAGAGCCATTTTTGTTGCCTGGAAAACTTCGGTTCACGTCTTTACCATCAGGGACATCCCTAGAAAAATGGATAAATCCAAAAACATTTAAAATGGGCACCACGATTACGGCCCCACTATTGATTTGGAACAACCGTTGTTCCAACATCCTTCTCAAGGTTTCCACACCATTTATCTCATCTCCATGAAGCCCTGCTTGGACCAAAACGGTAGGTCCTGCGGCTTTCCCATTAAACACATGAACCGGAATATCAATTAAGGTGCCAGTGGGCAATCTGGATATTTCTATACTCACCAATTTTTGCTCCCCTGGAGCTATCTCCTTTCCACCGATGTGCAGTATCTTATTTTCTTCGTTTTTTTCCAACATTTTTTTCAACATAAGCTACAATGTGTTTGGCAACATTTACGCCAGTCGCTCCCTCAATTCCTTTGAGTCCCGGTGATGCGTTTACCTCCAAAAGCACAGGGCCTTTTTTGGAACGCATGAGGTCTACCCCGGCCACACCAAGGCCTAGGTACTTGGTGGCGTGCAAGGCCATTTTTCGCTCATTCGCGGTAATTTCTATTGCAGAGGTCCGTCCTCCTCGGTGCACGTTGGATCGGAATTCCCCCAACTCACTACTGCGTTTCATACTGGCCACTATTTTATTTCCTACCACGATTATCCTAATATCTTCCCCATTGGCCTCCTTCACGTATTCTTGTAAGAGAATACTGGTGTCCATCTTATAAAACGTATCTATAATAGATTTCGCAGACTGTTTGCTTTCGGCCAGGATAACCCCGATGCCTTGTGTACCTTCCTGAATTTTTATGATTACCGGCGGACCGCCCAAAAGCCTAATTTGCTCCCCAATATTATCTGGGTTTATGGAAAAAAGGGTCTGCGGGATGGCAATGCCCTTTCTGGCCATAATCTGCAAGGTCCTCACCTTGTTTCTAGCGCGGGTGATACCCAAGGACCGTGCGGTACTGAAAACGCCGTTCATTTCAAATTGCTTAACAATGGCCGCCCCATGCCGCGTTACTTTGGTTCCAATTCTTGGGATGATGGCATCAAACTCATTAGTAACATCTTCTTCTCCCAAAAATATTTTTGGCGTGCCATCCCCCAGTTTTACGGAACATTTGGTATGGTCTATCAACTCCACATAATGCCCTGCTTTTTCCGCTTCCTCCGCAATCCTTCGAGTAGAATGCACGTTTAAACTCACAGAGAGTAGGGCAATATCCATAATTTGGGTTTCTAACAGATTTTAAAGGTTCAATATCGCTTAAAAAAAGGATTTTAAGGCAGAACCAAACTAAATTTATTACCTCTACAGCATTTTTTTGTTGAGTGTTTACGGGTTTTACAGCGGGTTTTTAACACAGTTTATGAAACGTTTTTTTAGCTTGATCAAAATGGTTCTAAATAAGATTGATTGCAATATTGAAAGTTTGTTAAAACCTAGGTTCTGCCGTAACTTTGAAGATAAAACCAACTAGTAATGAGTGGAGTTATTTCATCTTCTTTGGCCCGAAAATTTGTAATGGCCCTATCCGGTCTTTTTCTTGTCATTTTTCTGGTCTTACATGTTACCATTAACTTGGCCTCTGTCATCTCCCCGGAGTTTTTTAATGAGGCTTCGCATTTTATGGGCTATAACCCTATAGTACAATATGCCATGCAGCCTATATTGATTCTCGGGGTCATTGTGCACTTTGTAATGGGATTTGTGCTAGAGTATCAAAACCGTGCCGCCAGGGGCGTGAGCTATGCCAAGTATCAAGGAAGTGCAAATGCGCCTTGGGTCTCAAGAAACATGATTTATTCAGGACTTGTGGTGCTTGCTTTCTTAGGACTCCATTTTTATGATTTTTGGGTACATGAAATGGTGTACAAATATGTGGAGGCCAAACCAGAGGACCCAACCCGATATTATGCAGAAACCGTGGAGAAATTTGCACCTTTTTGGAGGACCGTTCTTTATGTAGTGTCCTTTGTTCTTCTAAGCCTTCATTTATGGCATGGTTTTCAATCGTCCTTTCAAAGTATGGGCGTAAACAACAAATACACTTCGGGAATAAAAACGTTTACAAAATTATTTGCAGTGTTGGTACCATTGGCATTTGCATTTATCGCCGTTTACCATCACCTTAACCCAATAACACACTAATTATGGGAGTATTGGATTCTAAAGTTCCATCCGGGCCATTGGCCGATAAATGGACAAAACATAAAAATGAAATTGAATTGGTAAACCCAGCCAACAAACGGAACATAGACGTTATCGTGGTGGGCACGGGATTGGCCGGCGGCTCCGCTGCCGCTACCATGGCGGAACTGGGCTATAATGTAAAAACATTTTGTTACCAAGACTCACCCCGGCGAGCCCACTCCATTGCGGCCCAGGGTGGTGTAAACGCCGCTAAAAATTATCAGGGTGATGGTGATAGCGTTTACCGACTTTTTTACGATACGGTAAAAGGGGGTGATTACCGTTCAAGGGAGGCCAACGTGCATCGCCTGGCAGAGGTTTCCACCAATATTATTGACCAGTGCGTGGCGCAAGGAGTTCCTTTTGCCCGTGAATATGGCGGATTATTGGATAACCGCTCTTTTGGTGGGGTTTTGGTCTCAAGAACGTTTTACGCAAAAGGCCAAACCGGACAGCAACTTTTACTTGGTGCCTACGCCGCTATGAACCGACAGATACAACGGGGAAAAATCAAATCATACACCCGTCATGAAATGTTGGATTTGGTCTTGGTAGACGGTAAGGCTAGGGGGATTATTGCAAGAAACCTTGTTACCGGAGAAATTGAGAGACACTCCGCACACGCGGTAGTTATCGCAAGCGGGGGATACGGCAATTTGTTCTTTTTATCCACCTACTGCATGGGAGCCAATGTTATGGCCGCTTGGAAAGCACACAAAAGGGGCGCTTTCTTTGCAAACCCTTGTTTTACACAAATTCACCCAACCTGTATTCCCGTATCTGGAGACCATCAATCCAAACTCACGCTAATGTCAGAATCCTTACGGAACGATGGGCGTATTTGGGTACCCAAAAAATTAGAAGATGCAAAAGCCATAAGGGAAGGCAAACTAAAACCCACCGATTTGGCCGAAGAGGATAGGGACTACTACTTGGAACGCAGGTATCCCGCCTTTGGCAACCTTGTCCCCAGGGACGTTGCCTCCAGGGCGGCAAAAGAACGTTGTGACGCAGGTTACGGTGTCAATAAAACCGGGGAAGCCGTCTATCTGGATTTTGATGCGGCCATTATGCGCTATGGTAGGGAAAAAGCGTTGACCTCCGGGATGAAAAACCCAGACGACAAAACCGTTCGTAAACTGGGTGAAGAAGTAGTGGAAGCAAAATATGGCAACCTTTTTCAGATGTACGAAAAGATTGTGGACCAAAATCCGTACAAAACCCCTATGATGATCTATCCGGCGGTGCATTACACCATGGGCGGTCTTTGGGTAGATTACAACCTAATGACCACTATCCCTGGTTGTTATGCTGCGGGCGAAGCTAATTTTAGTGACCATGGTGCCAACCGTTTGGGTGCTTCTGCCCTTATGCAAGGTTTGGCAGATGGCTATTTTGTATTGCCTTACACCATTGGCGACTATCTGTCCGATGATATTAGAACAGGTCCTATCCCAACGGAAACTCCAGAATTTGAGGAGGCTGAAAACAATGTTAGGGAAAGAATCCAAAAATTAATGTCTGCCAAAGGAGAACATTCCGTGGATTATTACCACAAAAAGCTGGGCAAGATCATGTGGAACAAATGTGGGATGGCGCGTAATGCCAAAGAACTACAGGAGGCCATGGATGAGATTGCGGAACTTAGAAAGGATTTTTGGGCTAACGTAAAGGTAACCGGAGTAGCAGATGGTAAAAACCAAGAGCTTGAAAAAGCGGGCCGTGTAGCAGATTTCCTTGAATTGGGAGAATTATTTGCCATGGATGCCCTTGAGCGAAACGAATCCTGTGGTGGCCACTTTAGGGAAGAATACCAAACTCCTGAGGGGGAAGCACTGCGTGACGATAAAAATTTCACTTTCGTCTCTGCATGGGAATATAAAGGAGATCCCAGAAAGGCCAAACTTCACAAAGAGGAACTGGTCTATGAAAATATTGAAGTAAAAACTCGTTCTTACAAATAATACAATTGCTATGAAATTATTTTTAAAGATTTGGAGACAAAAAAACGCCAGCACCAAAGGCAAAATGATGGAATATACCCTGGAGGGTATTGAAAGTGATATGTCCTTTTTAGAAATGCTGGATGTCTTAAACGAAGATTTAATTGCTAGGGGCGAAGAGCCTGTTGAATTTGACCATGATTGCCGTGAGGGTATTTGTGGCACCTGCTCTTTAATGATCAACGGTAGGCCCCATGGACCAGATTCCCGCATTACCGTATGCCAGTTGCATATGCGGAGCTTTAACGATGGTGATACCATTGTTATTGAACCTTGGAGGGCAAAAGCCTTTCCCGTGATAAAAGATTTGATTGTTGATAGAACGGCTTTTGACCGCATTCAACAGGCTGGCGGATACATCTCTGTAAACACTTCTGGCCGTCCTGTGGACGCGAACGCCATTCCTATTGAAAAAGACGCCGCTGACGCTTCTTTTAATGCAGCTACCTGCATTGGTTGTGGTGCCTGTGTTGCCGCTTGTAAAAATGCAAGCGCCATGCTGTTTACCTCAGCAAAGGTTTCCCAGTTTGCCTTATTGCCACAAGGCCAGGTTGAAGCTGCAGACCGTGTATTGAACATGGTACGGCAAATGGATTTGGAAGGCTTTGGCAACTGCACCAATACCGGTGCATGCGAGGTAGAATGCCCAAAAGGAATTTCTTTGGAAAATATTGCAAGGATGAACCGTGAATATTTAGCGGCCAGTGTAAAGGGATAAAACTACGTATGGAATAGTTGAAAAAACCCATCCTTATAAGCGATGGGTTTTTTATTTTTAAAAGCAATTCTATGTTTATGAATCGTTTGTTCTATGTTTTAAGCGTTGTTTGCTTCACTGTTTTTGTAGGTCAGGCCCAAATTGATGCTGGCTCTGTATTTGGCTTGCCATTTGCAAGCCTTGCGGAAATAACGGCTATCACCACCGCGCAAGAAGGGTCCTTGGCCTATGCGAGCGATACAGATAAAGTTTACAAGTTCAATGGAACTAGCTGGGAAGAAATTGCGAACAACAATAACCCTAGTGTACACCTTGGTGCATTTATTATATCATCTACGGGCACCCAGACCATTTCGGGCCTACCTTTTCAGCCCACCCAAATTAGTTTTGTAGGCCATGCCAATGTTGAAACCTTCAACCTTAACTCCGACAATGGTACACGCAACAACGAAACCGGTCTGCCCAACTCATTTGGAAGCACCAATGGTTTTGCTAGAAATGATGGTGGGACAATAGTTCAGCAGTCTATTTTTATAGGCTCCTCGGGCAATTCTATCAACGATATTTCTAGGTTTGCCTCAAGTAGCCATTGCATTGGGATACGCTATGGCAACCAAAATGGGGATTTATTGGGACTTACAACCGCTAGCGTTACTTCATTTAACGTTGATGGTTTTACCATAAACGTTGACAACCTTGCCGATAATGTAGTTGTCATTTACCACGCTTATGACTAAAAGCTATCCAGAAGAACGCATTAGAGTGCCCAGATTCAATGAAGAATCGGGGTTTTATACCACACCCCAACGCTCTAAAATCATGGCTAGCATCAAGGGAAAAAACACCAAGCCAGAACTTGCTTTTAGAAAAGCCCTCTGGGCTGCGGGCTACCGTTACCGTATAGACTATAAAAAGCTTATTGGCAAACCAGACATTGTCCTTAAAAAATACCGTACGGCTATTTTCATTGATGGAGAATTCTGGCACGGACATAACTGGGAAACCCGAAAACAAAAAATAAAGACCAACCGAGATTTTTGGATTCCCAAAATAGAACGCAACATCCAGCGTGATCAGGAAGTGAACACCTCCTTAAGAGAACTTGGCTATACCGTATTTCGTTTTTGGGAAAAACAAATCAATAAAAATCTTGAAGAATGCCTAAATTCAGTGATAACGCATCTCAAGGCCTATGAAACAAAAGATTAACTCAAAATTACCCAAGGTAGGCACCACTATCTTTACCACCATTGGCAAAATGGCAAAGGAGCACAATGCCGTAAACCTTTCACAAGGTTTCCCGGATTTTAATGCAGACCCTACATTACTGGCGTTGGTTCAAGAAGCTATTTCAGATGGGCATAACCAATATGCGCCCATGCAGGGCCTCTATTCACTTAGGGAAATTATTGCTGAAAAAATCCAAAGCTTATATGGTCATAGCTATCACCCAGAAAGCGAAATTACCATAACGGCAAGTGCAACGCAGGGAATCTTTACGGCAATCTCCGCTTTCGTAGAACCTCGTGACGAGGTAATCCTATTTAAACCCGCCTATGACTGCTATGAGCCTGCAGTGGAACTTTGTGGTGGGATTGTTGTTCCCATACAATTAGAGGGAACAGAATTTAAAATGGATTGGCAAGCTTTAAAAAATGCCATAGGCCCCAGAACAAAAATGCTCATCATCAATACCCCCCATAATCCTACGGGTACCATCCTTTCGGGAGCGGACATGCTGCAACTACAGGCCATATTAAGAGACACCAATATTGTAGTGGTGAGCGATGAAGTCTATGAGCACCTTGTTTATGATGGCCAAGCCCATGAAAGCGTGGCCAAATACCAGGATTTGGCGGCCAGAAGCATCCTTTGTGCATCATTTGGAAAAACCTTTCATGTCACCGGCTGGAAAATGGGCTATTGTGCAGCACCCCAGAACTTGATGGCAGAGTTCAGGAAAATACACCAATACGTGGTGTTCTGTGTAAACCACCCTATGCAGCACGGCGTTGCCCAATATTTAAAAACACCGGAACACTACCTTGGTCTTCACCAGTTTTACCAACAAAAAAGGGACTATTTCCTATCAGCCATACAAAATTCCCGTTTTAAATTCAAGCCCTGCTCGGGGACCTATTTTCAAATACTGGATTATCCTGACATCACCAATGAGCCTGATGTTGCGTTTGCAGAACGGTTGATCAAGGAATACCGCCTTGCCAGTATCCCCATTTCAGTCTTTAACCTTAATAATGAGGATAACAAACAACTGCGGTTTTGCTTTGCCAAGACAGAGGAGACTCTGGATAAGGCTGCTGAAATCTTAAATAAGATTTAACTAGATATTTGGAAACTACAAAGGAATTTGTGACCGTTTAGCAAGGCCCTAACAGCACGCTACAGAACGCAATAAAACATGATGAGCCTACCTGAGCGCTGCATTCACCAAACGCATAAACTCACCAACCTTATTAGGTTCTAACCAACGGGTTACCACCACTAAATCATGGTCCGGGTCCACGATAATAAAATTACCACCAAAACCCGCTGCGTAGAAGATGTTTTCTGAAAGGCCCTCCCAATGCCTGCCGCCCTTTTTGTTCAACCACCACATATACCCATAATTGGGGTTGGGGGCGGAGGGCGTGACCGCCTGTGCTATCCAATCTTTTGAAATTAGTTGGTCTTGCTTCCATTTTCCGTCATTTAAAAACAATAGGCCAAACCTTGCCATATCCTCGGCAGAAATAAATATTCCGCCCCCAGAGTGTCCTCCACCGGTAACGGATTTCATTTTTACGCCGTCTATCTCCGTCCAAGCATGTTCATAACCGTGCCACCTCCATGTGGTAGATGCCCCGATCTTGTCCATTAACTCTTCTTTTAAGACCATGGGCAATGGTTTTCTCCAAACATGGGTTAGGGCATAGGCCAGCACATTAACCCTAACGTCATTATATTCCATAACGGTTCCGGGTTCCACTGGTTTTTTAAACTTCCAATCGTCAATACCGCCCTCCCTTGGCGGCCTATCGGCCCAATCTTTACCTCCCCATAGCTCACCGGACCAGGCGGAGTTTTGTTGCAAGAGGTGCTCCCAAGTTATCTTGCTATTGTGGTTTCCTTCAAAAGTCCCATCCCAAATATACTGTGCCACCGTATCATTGATGGATGCGATCAGCTTTTGATCAGCGGCCAAACCTGCCATGGTACTCAGAAAACTTTTGGTTACGCTAAAGGTCATATCCACCCTTTTAGTGTCGCCCCAAGCAGCAACCTTATAACCGCTCTTTAAAATCATCCCAGCCGGACCTCCCCGTTTTTTTGTAGGGCCTAAAATTTCATGGAAAGGTTCGCGTTCAAAGCCTTTTAAAATAGCAATGCGTAAATCCCTGGAACCGGAATATTCGTTCTGCTCTGCAAATCTTATGGCCTCCCGCAGTTCTTTTGGTTTAAACGTTTGGCTTACACCAACCCCTTGGGCCCACTTTGCATTACGGTCCGGAAAATAATAGCCTTGCCCATTGGCAATTTGCGTTATCAACAATATCCAGAGCATAAAAGGTAAACTGCGCTTCATATCAAATATTTTTTCTTAACAACCAATCTGTTTGTCTATCCTTGCCTATATCATAGGGATGGGTTCCAATTTTCTGAAAACCATAGGCTTCGTAGAAGCTGAGGGCACGGGGGTTTTCTTGCCAAACGCCCAACCACAGATAAGATTTACCCATGCCATTTGCCAATTGCACCACATAATCTAGGATTTGTTTGCCAAAACCTTGGTTTTGATAATCGGAAAGTACGTAAATACGTTCTAGTTCCATGCCCATCTTTTCCCTAAATTCTGTCTGCGCATTAGCAATATTGGTTTTAAAATAACCTATTAGGGTTTTCTGTAATTTACAAAAATAAAAGGTGGAGTGCTTATTGGACCATTCCCTTTGCAGTCTTTCCGGAGCAAACGCCTCGGAGATATAAGAATGAAAATCTTCTGGATTGTTTTGAGTTTCAAACGCCGCTATAAAGGTGTTTTTGGCAACTTGGGTCAATAAGTGTAGTTGGTCTTTTTGAACTTCTTCAAAAGTGAGTGCCGCTGGTTTCATGCAGCACTAAAATAAAAAAAGGCCACGATTTAATCACGGCCTTATCATTTTTTAATGAGGCTTGTTCCTACAACATAAATAATTTTCTTACCAACCTGGCCATGCCACTGTAAAAATCATTTCTATAGACCTGCACTTCTTGATGTATTGTCCCTTGGTTAAATTCTGATGTCATATTATAAATCTTATTTGGGATTAATTTGGTTTACTAATGGAATATAAAGATGTCCATATTCCTGACAGAGTAAAAAGTTTTGTTGTGAACACTATTGTTTTGTTTGTAAAACTATGGTTTACGTATACCACGGCTGACCGATTATTTATGTTTTAGACCGATGAAATATGGTGGTGCCTGTTTTTCCCTTTTTCTTTGTTTTTCCCAAATTAACCTATTTATGAAGTCTAACAGCGATATACATCCGCTGTTGAAGGCGCAACTGGACCGTCTTCAGCATACTACACTAAACCCTTCTGATCTAACGGCCATCTTTAAGGAAATTAGTCAAGTCTTCACCAAGTTCGAAACTTCCGAACAGCAGTTGCAGCAGCTATTGGATATTCAACAAAAGCAAAAAAAACACGCAGATCTTAAAATTGAGAACTTTATAAGAAGGGCAGAAAAAATTGTAAATAATATCACAGAGGTTGTTTTTGAAATTGACCTTAACGGGAATTGGATTTACCTGAATCCGGCCTGGGAACAACTCACTGGTTTAAAGGTCATAGACTGTTTGGGAAAGCCTTACCGTACACATTTGGAATACTTTAAAATAGCCAATTGCGGTGTTTTTGATGATTTTTTTCAGAGCGATTCAAAGGCTTGTTGCCAAGTGTTGAACTTAAATCATAGCAAACAACAATTTTGGTATGAAGTCAACGTAAAAAAGCTCTTCTCCCCAAACGGTAAACCCACAGTGCTTATCGGTACCATTAGTGACATAACGGAACAAAAAAATAAGGAAATAACGCTAATGCGCGATAAGGACCGTGAAACCCTGTCAAACAAAGCAAAAGATGAATTTTTATCAACTATTTCCCACGAAATACGAACTCCATTAAATGCCGTTATCGGCACAACGCACTTGCTTTTAATGGAAAATCCAGAAGAGCGACAGCTAGAAAACCTCAACGTTTTAAAGCATGCCTCGGAACATTTACTGTCGCTGGTGAACGATATTCTGGATTTTGGTAAGATAGATACCGGCAAGGTGGCCTTAGAGAAGACCCCTTTTAGTTTGGATAATAGGCTAAACGCCCTTTACGCCACGTATAGTAAAATGGCAGCTGAAAACGGCATTGGTTTTAACTTAAACAAGGACAAACGCATACCTAAACACCTATTGGGGGATCCCACAAGGCTCATGCAAGTGCTCACCAATTTGGTCGGCAATGCCATAAAATTCACACAGCAAGGCGAGGTTGCCCTAAATATTTTACAAAGCAAACGCACAAATACGAAGGCCACTGTAACCTTCGAAATTGTGGACACGGGAATAGGCATCTCCAACGATCAGCAACCCAAAATATTCGAGGCGTTTACCCAGGCAGATATCTCAATCAATAGAAAATTTGGCGGATCCGGATTAGGACTAAGTATTTGTAAAAAACTCATTTCCCTCATGGGGGGTGATATAAAGGTAAAAAGTGAGTTGGGCGTTGGCTCCGTCTTTAGCTTTGAACTTAGCTTTGATATTGCCCCAAACCAGGATTCCGAGTTATGCCAGAAACCAAAAAATAGCACAATGGATGTTTTAAGCGACATACGAGTGCTCGTGGCAGAGGATAACAAGGTAAACATCCTTATGCTGAAAAAATTCCTGAGCAAATGGCAAATTGAGGCGGATATCGTTGAAAATGGCAAGCTTGCCGTAGAAAAATGCAAGGAAGAAACTTACGATATTGTGCTGATGGATATTTTAATGCCGGTCATGAACGGGTTTGAAGCTACAAAAGCCATTAGAGCTTTTGATAAAGAGGTGGCCATAGTAGCATTATCTGCCTCTGCCGCGGCACATTTGGCAGAAGAATATAAAGAGGGTGGCTTTGATGCGCATTTAGGAAAGCCATTTAATCCAAACAGTTTATATGAATTGATGAAGGGCCTTTACGAAGCAAAGAATGAAAATCTACCTTACCAATTAGGGTTTATATAACCATTTCTGGAACAGTGCCCTTAACAATCAACCTCCCTTGGGTCGCTTTTTGAATTTCTTCCACACTAACCCCGGGAGCCCTCTCTAGTAGCACAAACCCTTTAGGGCCTACCTCCAGTACCGCTAAATTCGTCACAATTTTCTTTACACAGCCCACGCCTGTCAGGGGTAGGGAACATTGTTTTAGCAGTTTGGATTCACCGGCACGGTTGGTATGCATCATGGCAACAATGATGTTTTCTGCCGATGCCACCAAATCCATGGCACCACCCATCCCTTTTACCATTTTACCGGGAATCTTCCAATTGGCGATATCCCCGTTGTCAGCAACTTCCATAGCTCCCAAGATGGTTAAATCCACATGTTTGCCACGAATCATGGCAAAGCTGGTGGCAGAATCAAAAAATGATGCCCCGGGCAAGGTGGTAATGGTTTGTTTGCCAGCATTGATGATATCCGCATCCTCTTCGCCTTCAAAAGGAAAGGGACCCATGCCCAAAACCCCATTTTCACTCTGAAACTCTACGTTGATATCTTCCCGAACAAAATTGGCCACTAAGGTGGGAATACCAATGCCTAGGTTAACGTAAAAGCCATCTTGCACTTCTTTGGCTATTCTTTTTGCTATACCGTTTTTATCAAGCATGATTTTTTGTTCTTACGGTTCTTTGCTCAATGCGTTTCTCATAATGTTCTCCTTTGAAGATGCGCTGTACAAAAATGCCCGGAATATGAATCTCATTGGGGTCCAAGCTACCTGCCGGATGGAGTTCTTCCACCTCAGCCACGGTTATGGTGGCAGCGCCACACATGCAGGGATTAAAGTTTCTTGCCGTACCCTTAAAGATTAAGTTACCTGCCTCATCACCCTTCCAAGCTTTAACAAAGGAAAAATCTGCCTTGTAGGCATGTTCCAAAACATACATTTTACCATTGAACTCTCGTGTTTCCTTTCCATGGGCAACCTCCGTGCCGTATCCCGCTGGGGTATAAAATGCAGGAAAACCGCCTTGGGCAGCCCTACATTTTTCGGCCAAGGTGCCTTGTGGGGTAAGCTCTACCTCCAATTCCCCGCTCAACATTTGCCGTTCAAACTCGTCATTTTCCCCTACGTAGGAAGAAATCATTTTTTTTATTTGGCGTCCTTGCAAGAGCAATCCAAGGCCAAAATCATCTACGCCTGCATTGTTTGATATACAAGTGATGTCCTTTATGCCCAGACGTACCAATTCAGCAATGGCGTTCTCTGGGATGCCACAAAGACCAAAACCACCCAACATAAAGGTCATCCCATTTTTGACCCCCTCAAGGGCGTTGGCCACATTTGACACCTTTTTATTTATCATGGCTTGTTTTTCTAAAAATCCAGTTCTTCTAAATCGTCTTTAACTTCCTCTTTTTTCATCTCCTCAATGACTTTGGTACAATCCACATTGATGGACAAGTTTTCTGGCTTCTCAAAATCCGATTTTGATATGCCCAGTTCCTCATTTTCATAATTCGCCTTCATATATAGCCCCCAAATGGGCAATGCCATGGAAGCACCCTGGCCATAGAGAATGGACTTAAAATGCGTGGCCCGCTCTTCACCACCTACCCAGACCCCGGTGACCAAATTGGGTACCATGCCCATAAACCAGCCGTCACTTTGGTTCTGTGTGGTACCTGTTTTACCGGCAATAGGGTTGGTTAATTCATAAGGATAACCTGTTATAATTTCCTTATACACCGTATTGTTCTTATTGTAAGAGTGCCTCAGCCTAGTTCCTGAGCCTCCTTGGGTCACCCCCTTCATCAAATCAACCATGGCATAGGCGACATCCTTACTTAACACATCTTTGGTTTCGGGCACGTACTCATATAAAACCGTACCATTCTTATCTTCAATTCGAGTGACCATAACTGGTTTTACATATACCCCTTGATTTGCAAAAGTTCCGTATGCGCCTACCATTTCATAAACATTGACTTCGGGTACGCCCAATGCTATTGCTGGAACAGGCAAAATCTCTCTAGAAATACCCATATTATTTGCAATCGTAGCTACGGATCCTGGCCCAACCTGATCTATAAGTTGTGCTGTAATGGTATTCACGGAATTTGCCAACGCATTTTTTAAGGTGCGCTTTTTCATGGAATACTTGCCATCAGAATTCTTTGGGCACCACTGCTCCATGTTGCCATGTTTTAATGGCTCTATGCAATACTGCGTGTCCGGTAATGAATCGCAGGGAGATAATCGTAACTGGTCTATGGCAGCCGCATATACAAATGGTTTAAAGGTAGAACCCGCTTGCCTAGAACCCTGTATGACATTATCATATTGAAAATGTTTGTAGTCTACGCCACCAACCCAAGCTTTTACATGGCCTGTCTGTGGCTCCATGGACATCATGGCAGTACGCAAAAAAGTCTTGTAATACCGGATGGAATCCAAGGGGGTCATTACGGTATCTTTCTCGTAGGAATCGCTGTTCCAGTCAAATACGGTCATCGGGGTTTTTTCCTTAAAAGAGGCTCTTATTTTATTCTCAGAAACCCCTTGACGTTTTAAAGCACGCCATCTTTGGGAGGTTTTCATGGCACGTTCCATGATATTATCAATCTCAAAAGGCTCCAAATCCAGAAATGGGGTCGTTTTATTCCGTTCTGGCGTATTTTGCACAAAAAACTCCGCCTGCAGTTTTTTCATATGAGCGGTCACTGCATCTTCTGCATTTTGCTGCATTCTGGAATCTATGGTCGTATAGATTTTAAGCCCATCTTGATAGATGTTGTATTTGGTACCATCTGGCTTTGGGTTGTCCTTTACCCAGTTGTTTAACCAGCGCTGCATATACATCCTAAAGTAGGTCGCCAAACCTTCACGGTGGGATTCTGGATTATAGTTCAGTTTTAAAGGAAGTTTCTGCAACGAATCTTTAAGCTGTTCTTGTATATACCCGTATTTTGCCATTTGGGCCAAAACTACATTGCGCCTATTCTTTGTGCCTACCGGATTACGGCTAGGCCGTGGATTGTACAAAGAAGAATTCTTGAACATACCCACTAACATGGCAGACTCCTCTACGCGAAGTTCTTTGGGTTCCTTCCCGAAATAAATACGGGACGCAGAACGGATACCATCGGCATTATTTCCAAAATCATAAATATTGAAATACATGGCAATAATTTCCTCTTTGGTATACTGGCGTTCCAAGCGGGTTGCCAATACCCATTCCTTTATTTTTTGGGTAATTGCTTCTACTTTATTTCTGGACCTTACCCCAACAAAGAGTTGTCTGGCCAACTGTTGGGAAATGGTACTGGCACCACCTTTTTTTCCCAAATAGAACAAAGCTCTTAAGAAGCCTCTGGCATCAATACCGGCATGTTCATAAAAACGGGCATCTTCCGTAGCAACCAAGGCGTCCACTAGGTTTTTTGGTAAATCCTTGAAATCTACCGGTGTTCTGTTATCATCCAAATACAGCTTGCCCAAGGTCTCCCCATCCGCCGAAATAAATTCTGTTGCCAGGTTGGTTTCAGGATTTTCCAAATATTCATACTCTGGCATGGGTCCAAAAACGCCCCATGATGCCAATAAAAAGATGAGTCCTCCCGCACATATGCCGGTAAAGAACAGTATCCAAAACCATTTGATAAACTTAAAAAACCGATTTTTTTGCTTCTTCTTAGCTGTTGCCATTAGGGAGTCTTACTTTTTTCAATTTCTAAACCAACATCGGTAATGCCTTTTAGGCTTTCCATACCTCTGACCTCGCCATTTTTTCGCATGGCGTGCACTATGTTAAAGGTATATACGCCAGATTCCTTAAAAACGATGTTTTCCCGGTACCAAAGCCTACTTTCCTTGATACTGCCACGGCCATTTCCTAACCAACTCCCATCCGGTGCAGCCATTTCAAACTCTAAGGTATCCAATGTGGTGTCTCCAAGTGGGGTTTCCAGTTTTGTGATTAAAAACAAATTGCTGAACTCAAATTCATTATTGTTCCTTACATTGATATACACATGATTGGGATAAAGACTGTCCGTGCTTTTAAACTGAAATTGCAAAGTGTCGCTGGCCTTCCAACGACCATTGTTTAGGCTGGTATATTCTGAGTATATCGTATTTGAAGAACAAGCGCCAACCATCAAACAAACGAGTACCACCAAATATTTTTTAACCATTTTTAGAAGCTGCTTTGTTTTTATTAGGCCGTCTTTTCTTGTTTCTACGTTTTTTATTGTTCCGCCTTTTGGGTTTATCAAAACGATTTAGGCTATCCTGGCCAACCACGTTTTCAAAAACCAACTTCTCTTCCAAGGGAATATCTACAACATAGGCCTCCAGACTGGCCACTTTCTTTTTGGCCTTGTTCAAACCTATGATTTCCTGGACTTGTTTTTTGTTGAGGGCGTGCCAGTTGGCAGGTTCGTTTTTGTAGGAGAACCAAAGGGTTTCTTTAAAAATATCCGTTTTCTGACAAAAAGCGACGCCTTTTTCCGTCTGTAGTTTGGTATCCGGTGAAGGAAAGTCCTTTAAGGCATCCAGGTACATGTCCAACTCGTAATTTAAGCAGCACTTTAGCTTTCCACATTGTCCTGCCAGTTTTTGTGGATTCAATGCCAGCTGCTGGTAACGTGCAGATGCAGTGCTTACAGACCTAAAATCTGAAAGCCAGGTAGAACAACAGAGCTCCCGCCCGCAGGACCCAATACCACCAAGCCTTTGTGCTTCTTGCCGGTAGCCAATCTGTCTCATCTCTATCCTAATGCTAAAAGCCTTGGCCATATCCTTGATGAGCTGCCTAAAATCCACACGGTCTTCCGCGGTATAATAAAACGTGGCCTTAGAACCGTCGCCCTGAAATTCAACGTCGCTTATTTTCATTTCCAACTTTAGGGAAATGGCTATCTCCCTTGCCCGTTTTTGGATTTCTGCTTCCTTATCCCTGCATTTCTGCCAAATATCAATATCTCGCTGGGAAGCTTTTCGGTAAATTTTGGGAAGGCCATTGTCTTCCGCAGACACCTTTTTTTTCTTCATTTGCACCTTTACCAACTCGCCGGTAAGGGTAACAATACCCACATCATGTCCGGATTTTGCTTGTGTGGCTACCACATCTCCTATGGAAAGACTAAGGTTTTCTGAATTTCTGAAGAATTCTTTTCTACTGTTTTTGAAACGGACTTCCACGCAATCAAAAGGCTTTTGCCCATTTGGAAGCGACATATTGGAAAGCCAATCGAAAACTGTAAGCTTGTTACAACCATCCGTGCCACAAGTACCATTGTTCTTGCATCCACGCGGTTGTCCATCTTTGCCAGTTGAACAACTGCTACAACCCATATTTTATATCTTGATTTAGCATCCGCACCAAGGGTGATGCTAAAAAAGGTTCATATTAAACTCAAAAGTAAAGATAGCATAATTTAAACAGTTGCTAAATCTTACTTCTTAAATTTCAATACTTCGGAGCGTCCTTTTTTAAAGATTTTGTTGCTGGCATGCTTCCCTTTACGAAGTTTTTTCTGTTCTTCAAAAGGCAGTGCATGTATGGTTTTACAAGCATCCGAGCAACACTCGTTCATGGCTTTGGCACATGCCTCACATTGGATGAACAGCAAATGGCAGGCCTCATTGGCGCAGTTAACGTGGGTGTCACAGGGTTGTCCACATTGGTGGCAATTGGAAATGATATGATCAGAAATACGTTCGCCCCGCCTGTGGTCAAAAACAAAGTTTTTTCCCAGGAACTTATTTTCCAGGTTCTTCTTTTTTACTTGTCTGGTATATTCAATTATGCCACCTTCTAGTTGGTACACCTGTTTAAAACCCTTGTGCTTATAATAGGCACTGGCCTTTTCGCAACGAATCCCGCCCGTGCAGTACATCACCAATTTTTTATCCTCTTTGTGGTCTTTTAGGTCCTCCTCTATTACATCCAAAGAATCACGAAACGTATCCACATCCGGGGTAATGGCATTTTTAAAATGACCTATTTCACTTTCGTAATGGTTGCGCATATCCACCAAAACGGTATCGGGGTCTTCAATGAGCTCATTAAACTTTTGGGCATCCACGTGTATTCCTTTGTTGGTCACATCAAAGGAGCCATCGTCCAGGCCATCGGCCACTATTTTATGACGTACTTTCACCTTGAGTTTTAGAAAGGATTTATTGTCCTGTTCTATGGCAATATTCAAACGAACGTGTTCAAGGAAAGAAATACTGTCCAAGTGTTGCTTAAAGGCCTCAAAATTATCTGCCGGGACGGATAATTGAGCGTTAATGCCTTCCTTGGCAACATATATTCTGCCCAAAACGTCCAAAGCGTTCCAGTGTATAAAAAGATAGTCCCTAAAAAGTTGGGGGTTCTTAATGTGCGCGTATTTGTAGAAAGAGATGGTTAGGCGTTCTTTACCCGCCTCTTCAATCAGAAGTTCCCTTTCCTTCGCACTTAGTGTATTGTACAGTTGCATGCTATACCAATAAGATAAGTTAACGAAATATGTTCTTTTGGGCAAAAATAAGGATTACATGAAAAGGCACCCTTTATTTAGGGTGCCTTTTGACCACTATGTTTCTTTTTCATAGATAAAAGTTCTTTCTAGTGGTCGTGTGCAATTATCAAACTATTGGGGCAAACAATCATTTTATAGATGTGATTGGTTGAAAAGGTTGCGTTGGTATCCAAAAATGACAAAGAAATGCTATTTTCGTTCTCTAATAAAAAGGAACCATGAGCAACGAAAAAGAGGCAAAATTAAAAGCATTAAAACTTACCCTAGATAAATTGGACAAAACCTACGGAAAAGGTGCTGTCATGAAAATGGGGGACAGCGTTATTGAAGATGTGGAGGTAATCCCCTCTGGATCTTTGGGTCTGGATTTGGCATTGGGCGTTGGCGGATATCCAAGGGGACGGGTCATTGAAATCTACGGTCCGGAATCCTCTGGTAAAACCACCCTTACCTTGCACGCCATTGCGGAGGCCCAAAAGAATGGTGGCATTGCTGCCTTTATTGATGCGGAACATGCCTTTGATCGTTTCTATGCCCAAAAACTGGGCGTGGACATTGACAACCTGATTATCTCACAACCAGATAATGGGGAACAGGCCCTAGAAATTGCGGATAACCTTATCCGTTCTGGTGCTATTGATATTGTCATTGTGGATTCCGTGGCTGCATTGACCCCAAAAAGTGAAATTGAGGGAGAGATGGGGGACTCCAAAATGGGATTACATGCCCGCTTAATGTCCCAAGCTTTGCGGAAATTGACAGGTTCCATTAGTAAAACCCATTGCACCGTGGTCTTCATTAACCAATTACGTGAAAAAATTGGGGTCATGTTTGGAAACCCAGAAACTACCACCGGTGGTAACGCTTTAAAGTTTTACGCCTCTGTACGCCTGGACATTAGGCGGTCTACGCAGATCAAAAGCACGGATGGCGAGGTTCTAGGGAACAAAACCCGTGTAAAAGTGGTCAAGAACAAAGTGGCTCCTCCATTTAAAACGGCAGAATTTGATATCATGTACGGTGAAGGCGTATCCAAGGTAGGGGAAATATTGGATTTGGGCGTTGCCTATGAAATTGTAAAGAAAAGTGGGTCCTGGTTTAGTTATGGGGATACCAAACTAGGACAAGGTAGGGATGCCGTAAAGGGGCTTTTGGCAGACAATCCAGAGTTGGCAGAAGAATTGGAGGAAAAAATAAAAGAGGCCATTACCGCTATTAAAGCATAAATTATTCATAAAAACTCCTGTTGACGCAACCTAACGCAAAAAACGACATCTTTTAGTCGATTAAAGTTGTTATGAAAAAGGGTATCGTTTTAATTGCATCTCTAATTTTTGGTTTAACTTTCCTTGGTTGTGAACTGGAGACTGAAGAAAATTTCCATTTTGTAGCCCTAGAAGTGGTGGAGGCTGAAGTTCCGGATAATTTTACGCTCAACGGCCTTCATCCTATCAACGTGACCTACCTAAGGCCCGACGACTGTACCTTTTTTGAAGGTTTTGATATTGTACAGGGAGAGAACGGCTTGCGCAATATTGCAGCTATAGGCTCTACGTTGACAGACCGGGAGTGTAACCAGCAAATAGATAGCGTACAAGCGGTATTAACCGTTAATGCCGTTTTTAATGGAACCTATACCTTACGCTTTTATGCAGGATCGGGAGAAGATGGCTCACCTGAATATATTGTGTATGAGGTTCCCGTAGTCGACAGAGAGGATTAAGCCAATAAGTGTAAATATAAGCTAACCAGCATTTTGGGTTTAGATGAGCTCATAAACAACTGTAAAAAACAGGATAGAAAGGCACAGGCCGAATTGTACCGGAGATACTCCGGTATTCTTTTCGGTACCTGCCTTAAATACTCGCGCAACAAAACAGAGGCCGAGGACAACCTACATGACAGTTTTATGACCATTTTTAGTAAAATAGATCAGTTTACATTTAAAGGTTCTTTTGAAGGCTGGATGAAGCGTATTACCGTGAATACCGTTCTCCAAAAGTATCGGAAAGAACGCCATCTAGATGTGGTCTCAGAAAATATTGAGGATAGTGCAGATATTGAATCCGATACCATTGACATCCATTTAAATACCCTTTTGGGCTATGTGCAAGAACTACCCACTAAATACCGCATGACCTTTAATCTTTATGTATTGGATGGGTATTCCCATAAGGAAATCAGTGAACTATTAGGGACCTCAACGGGAACCTCAAAGTCTAACCTTGCGCGGGCTAGAATGATACTGAAAGAAAAAATTGAAAAAGAAAAAGTAAACATTACTTAATTCTGGTTAAGAATGGAAAAAAATAATTTAGATAACCTCTTTAAACAGAAGTTTAAAGACTTTGATGCACCGGCAGACCCGCAGGTCTGGCAGCGCATTGAAGCTTCTTTGGACAAAAAGAAGAAGAAACGGGTGGTTCCCATTTGGTGGCAATTAGGTGGAGTGGCCGCTTTATTGGCCATACTTTTATATATCCTTAACCCAGTAGCGGATACTCCTGAAACCACACCAAACAATCCAGTAGTGGACACGGAAAATGTGGCTCCCAATAGCCAGCAAAATAAAAAAGAGGAAATTCAGCTTACTAATGTTGATTCCAATGATAACAAAGATGATAGGCCCAGCAATCTACCCAATGGAGCACAACAAAAAGAAGAAAACGGGGATGGGGACCTTAGTAATGGCATAGACAAAAATCTTTTGCCGCAAAAACAAAAGCGTTTGGTAAATCAAGAACGGCCTAATAAGGGCTATCTACCAAAATCAAGGACACAAACTGACGTGGCAACAAAAGCGACACCCAAACCCAAACAGCAGAATCAACCCCTTAATTTCAAATCAGAAAGCACAGAGGTAGCCACTACAACACCAGATAACGTAGAAAAAAGTCTTCCCAATGCCATGGCAAACAAAAAGGAAGAAGCTATTTCGGCAGTTACGGGGCAAACAGATGTTGCCCACGTTAAGGATGACGAGAATCCATTGGAACGTTCCAAGGATAGTTTAGGCTCAAAGGAGAAAACGGCAATTGCGCAACAAAATGAGAAAACATCGATTTTTGACGCCATAAAAGAAAAGGACAAGGAAGAAGAGGTTGCCCTCTTGGAAAAAGAAAGCACTTCTGATAAATGGAGTATGGGCGCTGCGTTTGCACCGGTCTACTATGGTTCTATTGGCGAAGGCTCCCCAATCCACTCCAACTTTGCATCCAATGACAAATCTGGGAATGTAAATCTGAGCTACGGACTACAGGTATCCTATAACCTAAGTAAAAAACTAAGCCTGCGATCAGGGGTTCACCGGGTAGATTTTGGGTATGACACCAATGAAGTGGCTTTTTCCTCTTCCCCAGAATCCTCTACCAACGCATTGATAGATAATATCGATTATAGACCCACGGCTAGGAATCTGGTAGTGCGCAGTAAGCCGCTAGAAGCCCAAAACCCAACTAGCACGGACAATGAAATTTTGGTTGCAAATCCGAGTAGGGATGGCCGTATGGTGCAACAACTGGGCTACCTAGAAGTGCCCTTTGAACTCAATTACGCTTTGTTGGACAAGAAGCTGGGTGTCAATATCATTGGGGGCTTTAGCTCTTTATTTTTGGTGGATAACGCAGTGACCCTACAAGATTTGCAAAATGCTAGCGCCGCAACCGCCATGGGCAGTGCCAACAATGTGAACACACTAAACTTTAGCACCAATATTGGCCTTGGTATCCGGTATAGGTTTGCCCCAAAATTACAGTTTAACTTGGAGCCGATTTTTAAGTATCAATTAAACACTTTTTCCGAGACTGCCGGAAGTTTTAATCCTTATTCACTTGGGGTGTACAGCGGAATTAATTTTAGGTTTTAAGGCTTGGGTAAAAATACCTGTCCATTCTGTTAAGTGGAAGCATCAAGCTCACTTAGTATAACTTGGCGTACCTCTTCCCTAAGTGTTGAGGTATCCTCTGCGCCCAAAATACCGGTTTCAAAAAAGGAATGCACCTTTACCCGCAGCGGACCCGGACCTCCGCTAAGGAAGGTCCAAGAAAATCGTTTTTTACAATCCAAAAAAGACATGGGAACCACAGGTATATGGTGCCTTATCGCCATTCTAAAAGCACCATCCTTGAACCGATCTAAGAGCACCTCCTCATCTGGGACACCACCTTCTGGAAAGATACAGATGCTAAGTTTCTGTTGTAACCTGTGCTGTACCCGTCTATACACCGCAGTCCTGCTTTTTGGATTGTTCCGATCTACCAAAATACAAACACGTTTGTAAAAAAAGCCAAATACTGGAATCTTGGCCAATTCCATCTTGCCTACAAATACAAAAGGATTTTTGCTTGTATAAAGCATCAACATAATATCCAACATACTGGTATGGTTGGCTACCAGCATATAACTTTTATCCCGCTCCAGCTTTTGCTGCCAGGTAATTTTTGGAAAACAACCCATACCATACAAAATGGTCTTTGCCCAGAGGTTTCTGGCAATCCAAAAAAACTGGGGATACGTGCGTTCTGAAATAGTGGTGAGGAGCAAAATGGGGAAAAAAACGAAGATGGGCAGAGCTACCAAGAGATAAAACCAAACCCTGTATAGGACATGTCCAATGTTTTTTAGGAGTTTTATCATCTTCCAAAAGTAGAATATTTCAATGATAATCCTGAGTTAAAAGGATTCCGCTTGCATTTGCCACATCACAACTTAGATGTTGCAGCAAGCGTCCAATCTGCTTGTATCCCCTTTAGCTGGCAACCTTAGTTTATTTACTTATCTTCCCGTTTAGATAAAATATAAACCTATGGGACTTTTATACGCTCTTTTAATTGGCGCAGTGGCGGGCTGGTTGGCAGGCAAAATCATGAAAGGTGGTGGCTATGGCACCCTGATCAACATTTTATTGGGTATTGTTGGCGGTAGTGTTGGCAATTGGCTTTTTGGCACGCTTGGCATACAGGTTGGTACTGGAATTATTGGCGACCTTATTACCGGGGTCATTGGGGCATTGGTGATTCTGTTTGTAGCTGGGCTATTTAAAAAATAATTGGTTAAGGGCAGTAAAACATGTAGTAGGCCTGGGCCAACACAACACCTGCGAGTTCATGTGAATTACACCCTGCTGGGACCCTTTTTGCCGCTGTATGGGCAGGCTAGCTTAGAAAGCATACACCAAAGTTTCCTTTTTTTAATCCCAATGTGATTGTTACATTTACCACTTAAACGTTACGCATGGCAAGAATACTGACCGGTATACAAAGTACTGGCATCCCCCATTTAGGCAATATCTTAGGTGCTATTATGCCCGCCATTGAGATGGCCCAACATCCTGAAAACGAATCCTTTTTGTTTATCGCGGACATGCATTCCCTAACCCAAATTAAGAATGGGGAAACCTTGCGCAACAATACCTACGCCACCGCTGCAACTTGGTTGGCTTTTGGATTGGATGTTGATAAAACGGTATTCTACCGCCAGAGCGATGTACCACAGGTCACCGAACTTTCTTGGTACCTGAGCTGTTTATTCCCTTACCAACGGCTTACACTTGCCCATTCTTTTAAAGATAAGGCAGATCGATTAGAAGATGTGAACGCAGGCCTTTTTACCTACCCAATGCTCATGGCCGCCGATATTTTATTGTACGATGCCAACATTGTGCCAGTAGGTAAAGACCAATCCCAGCATTTAGAGATGACCAGGGATGTGGCTTCCAGGTTTCATGCCCAATTTGGGGAAACCTTTGTCTTGCCAGAAACCAAATTACAGGAAAATACGATGTACGTGCCCGGCACGGACGGCGCCAAAATGAGCAAAAGCAAAGGCAATACCATTAATATTTTTCAGCCAGATAAAAAATTGAGGAAACAGCTCATGGGCATCGTCACGGACAGCACTCCAATGGAAGACCCCAAAAACCCGGATGGCGATAATGTATTTGAACTTTATAAACTTTTGGCCACCCAAGAAGAAATAGAGGATATGAGCGCGCATTACCTTGCAGGAGGTTATGGCTATGGCCATGCCAAACAAGCGCTATATGAATTGATGCTCCAAAAATTTGAAACGCCTCGGGAACGCTTTGAGTACTATATGAACAACCTCAATGAAGTGGATGAGGCTCTTGCAAAAGGGGCTGAAAAAGCAAAAAAAGTGGCTGATGCTGTTTTGGCTAGAGTTCGAGGGAAGGTGGGCTATTAGTCTAAGGGGACTAGCCAAATATTAAAATTAAAGTTTTCGTCAACCATAGGTGTATCAAAAAACCATGTGGTTCTTTGTAAAACCACATATCGTACTGAGGCACGTGGCATCCTACGTAAAACTTACCTGTTTTTGAAGATAATATAACCCGCATGCAGCTGTAATTGAGATTCTTCTTCCTCCCAACTCCTCATCAGAATGTCATAATCACCATTCATCCTGTAAAAAAATCCAATGAAGTCGTTTACATAGTGAGCCACAAGCTACTTTTTTTCAACTTTTTCAATAAAACGAAGTTAACCGGTATTGATCACCCTGCCGAAGCGCATAAACAAGTAGAAAACCCATTCTGTCTCAAAAAAATCGATAAACGGCGCTTACAAAAATTTGATGTTTATATCGCCTCAAACAATTTCCCAGGCAACGGTCTTACAACGCCTTTCATTTCCATGTTCAACAAGGTTGATGAGACTTGATAAATGGGCAAACTACAAGCAAGGGCGATACTGTCCAGTAGCTGCTTGCCCTGTTCCTGTAATAACGAATAAATAGCTTGTTCATTAGCATCCAAATCCACAAATAGTTGCTTTTGTATGTTGTTTTGCTTGGGCTCATCTAATTTCCACCCTAAAAGGTAGACCAAATCCGCAGCAGAGGTCAATATTTGGGCCTTTTGCTGTTTTATGAGATTATTACAGCCCATACTGTACTTGTCGCCCGCCCTTCCCGGCACAGCAAAGACGTCACGGTTATAGCCATGGGCAATGTCCGCGGTGACCAAACTCCCTCCCTTTTCGGCAGATTCTATGACAATAGTTGCTTCGCTGAGCCCGGCAATGATGCGATTTCTTTTTAAAAAGTTTTCCCGCTCTGGATGGCTGCTGCTCCAAAACTCGGTATAAAACCCTCCGTTCTTTTCAATATCCTTAACATACCTTTTGTGTGCCTTTGGATATATCTGGTTTAACCCATGGGCCAAACAGCCTATGGTCTGCAATCCATACTTTAAGGCCGCTTTTTGGATGGCTATATCCACTCCATAGGCAAACCCACTGACGATAATGGGGTTCAAAGGCGCCAGTTCTTCCACAAACTGTTCACAAAATGCTTGTCCGTAACTGGTTATCTTCCGGGTACCCACTACGCTTATGATCCTTCTTGGGCTCAAATTTATGTTTCCACTAGAAAATAAAAGGATAGGGCTGTCCAAACAGTGTTTTAAAGCTGTTGGATAGTCCTCATCCTTAAAAAAATGACATTTAATGGTATTCTCAACAATAAATTGGAATTCTTGGGTGGCTTCCTCCAAATAAACCGTGTCGTACAAAGCTTTTAAGGTAAAGCTACCAATGCCATCAATCTGTAAAAGTTGGGAACGTTTGTGTTCAAAAATCGCTGATGCACTGCCACACTTTTCCAATAATTTTTTGGCAATGACATCACCAATATTTGGAATACGCTGCAGCCGCAAAAGGGATATCAATTCATTTTTGGGAATGGAACTCATTGAAATATAAGTTGAACTAAATGAAAAAATCGTTGACGGTACAATGTTAATAAAAACTTACCCTAGCTATTTTGTGCCAAGTCATTTTTTTCAATATTTGTCTTTATGCAGTTAGAACACTACATCACGCAATTACTCTATCGGTATCACTGTGTAGTTGTGCCACAGTTTGGTGCTTTCCTTGCGCAGACTGTTTCCGCAAAGATTGGAGCGGAAAGCCAAACCGTGCACCCACCTACAAAAATCGTTTCCTTTAATGAGCAACTACAAGAAAATGACGGATTGCTAATTTCTTTTATCTCAAAGGCCTTACATCTAGAGTATGACAGTCTTTTGGACGAAGTAGAACAAACCGTGGCACAGTGGCAATTGACATTGCAAGAAGAAAAATCCTTAACATTGGAAGGTCTTGGGACCTTGTCCTTGGGGGCCCATCAAAAAATACAGTTTCTTCCGCAGCAGCGCACGAACTACTTGGTCACTTCTTTTGGTTTGGCAGATGTAGGTGCCGCTCCCGTGGTACGAGAAGAACTGAAAAAAGACATTGAACTTACTGAAGAGCGGGTTCCATTTGTTTTTACCCCTCAAAAGCGTGAAGCTATTGAAAAAAGGCCATGGCTACGTTACGCAGCCATTGGGCTTTTATGTATTGCCCTTGGCACCTCCGGATACCAGTTGAGACAAAGCCAACAGCAGCAGCAGGCATTTTTGGTGCGCCAACAGGTGCAAGAAGTGGTCTCCAAAGAAATACAGGAAGCCACTTTTTTTGACACCGATCCTTTGGAGCTACCTGGTTTACGTTTAAATGTAAATAAGGGCAAGGTACAACAGCAAGGGCCATTGCACCATGTTGTGGCCGGAGCTTTTAGAATTCAGGCCAATGCAGATAAAAAGATTACCGCTCTAAGCCAACAGGGCTACAGGGCTACCTATATTGGCACCAATGCCTATGGGCTGCACCAAGTTGCCTACGGCAGTTTTACGAACGCTACAGATGCGCTACGGCTGTATAGGGAGATTAAGCGAACGACCTCTCCAGATGTTTGGATTCTTTCCGAGAAATAAAGGGAGTATACCAAAGCCAGCGTTTTTAACTTCAATATCTTTGCAAAAAAATATAAACCATGCGCGCAAAGACTCCCAGCGAATCTAGGACTATCATGACCGATATGGTTCTGCCAAGTGAAACCAACCCCTTAAACAACTTGTTTGGTGGGGAATTGTTGGCACGTATGGACCGTGCTGCCAGTATTGCCGCAAGACGCCATAGCAGACGCATCACCGTAACCGCATCCGTAAACCACGTAGCATTTAACCGTTCTGTGCCATTGGGCAGCGTTGTCACTGTTGAAGCAAGTATTTCTAGGGCTTTCCGTACTTCCATGGAAGTTTTCCTTGATATTTGGATGGAAGATCGTATCACGGGAGAACGTACCAAGGCAAATGAGGCCATTTACACTTTTGTGGCTGTAGATGAGACCGGCACCCCAACAGAGGTGCCACCGCTAATGCCGGAGACCGATTTGGAGAAAGAACGTTTTGCCGCTGCTTTGCGAAGAAAACAATTAAGCCTTGTTCTTGCCGGAAAAATGAAACCTAATGAAGCAACAGAACTTCGGGCACTGTTTATGGACTAATTAAAAAAACAAGCTAACCCCTGCAGTGGGCATAAAAAGAAAACTTGTGCCATAATCTTTCAATTGGTTTGCAGGGGCCTCAATATTCCAGAAATCAATGTATTGCTGCAGGGATAAAAAGAGGCCTATGGCCTTGCCTAATTTACGTTCCAACGTTACATTCACCATAAGGGTAAAGGCATCATCCTTAAAATTCTCTATTTGGTATTGATGGGTTAAAATAGCACTGCCCATTCCCATACCAACATACCCATGCAGCTGCTCGTTGCCAGGAAATACATCATAGGCCGTAGTCAGCAAAATTCTATTCCATTTACTGGTCTCAAATAGGTTCAATGTTTGTTCATCAATGACCTTGCCCTCCATATTTTGATATTGGACCCCTATTAAAAAGTTGGATTTTAGCCGAAATTGAAAGTCAACTTCAAAACCGCCTCCCCAATCGTAATCTGAGGATACAAAATGATTTCCAAAAGGCAATGGCCGGATATACCCCCACCTGGCCTGCACTTTTGTCTTTGTTGAATCTGCCATCCTGGTATCCTCCGTGGTTTGGCCTAAGGAAGGATAGGCTACCAAAAACCATAAGATGAACGAGCATTTCTTAAAATATAAACTCATAAGTTCCGTTGGTTTCGGCTACGTTAATCTTAAGCTCCCCTTGTTCCGTAACACCGTTGTTGAACAATTGGTAATTTAAAAGGATAGTGTCACTTTCTATGGTGGTTACCCTAATTTGTCTGTCCTCCGTACCTGGGGCAAGGCTAAAAAAAGAAAAATCCCGATTTGGATTAAAAAAAGGATTGTCTACTGGGTCATTATCCAATAGTTTTATCCTAGACCGGTTACTTTCTACGGAAAGGTTTAAGGTATCCGTGCTGTTCCGTTGCCTGGACACCCTTAGATCAAAGGGCACTATAGTATCTAAAACCACGGTACCCAGGTTATACGTATTGTCGGCAAAACTTAAGCCATTTACAAAATTTACCATGGTCCGGGCATAGCTCACTGTATTCCCACTAGGTTTAAAGTTAATGGACGCCAATATGTTGTTGGCGTTGATTGGATTAAAAGTAAGGATACGGATTTTACCTTCCCCATCACTGCGGCCCTCTGCAATCTTGGTTCCATATATTCCCCTAACGGCTTCATCAAACCGTAGCTCGGTTTCCGTAGCCGCAAATACTTCCAAAGAAACATTGGAAAGTGGTTCCTGTGCGCTGTTCATCAAAAGGGCCTCAAAACCAATTCTCTGGTTATCCTCAAACACCAACTCTTTCTGGCAGGAAACCAAAATAGCCATTACAACTAGCAAACAAGGCAACGGTTTCATATGGTTTTCATTAGCTACAACTGATAGACCCAGTCCTCTGGGTTCAGTTTTTTGGTATCTTGATAAAGATAAAATTTTAGCTTGGTGGCCCCGTCAAACTTGCTGGTATAAATTTTGCCCAAAGCCTCTTTAGCCGCTATTTTATCGCCTTTTTTAACAAAAACCTCAGCAAGGTTGTAGTACATGCTAATGTAATTTCCGTGGCGCACATAAACCCCTTTTTGCCCTGTTTTCATGGTCATGATCTCTATCACCTCCCCTTCAAAAATGGCACGTGCTACCGCATCCTTATCCGTGGATATGGTGACCCCATTGTTCTGGTGGATGATGCCTGGGTATACTTTGTCCTTATACTTACCAAAACCTTGGCTTTTAATCCCTTTTTCTACCGGCCATATCAGTTTTCCCCTATTGGATGAAAAGTTATTGGCAATTAATTTGGCCTCTGGAGTAAGGCTAAAGCTGTTTTTATCGGCACTTCCAGATTTTTTGTTGGTAGAGGCAATAGCGCTACGGATGAGTTTTTCAATCTCCCTATCAATCCGCCTTGCCTCCCTCTTTTTTTTATCTATCTCCGCAACGTACTTACTTTCATTTTGGCGAATGCTTCGCAACAACTCTTTTTGGGTATTGATCTGTTTAAATAAGTTGTCCTTTACCCTTTTATTATCTGCTAAAAGCTGTTCCTTTATTTTCCTTTGGCCAATGAGTTGGGTATTGGTCCGTTTTAAGTCCTCTGCGGCCTTGACAATAGCTTCCCCTTGCTTTTTTCTGTGGTCTGCGTATTGTTTCATATACTGTAGCCTTTTAAAGGCTTGGAAAAAGTCTTTGGAAGACAGTAAGAACATTAAGCGGTTCTGCTGTGATCTTTGTTGGTAAGACTTCTGGATAAGGGTGGCATAGTCATCTTTTAACAAGGTTAAATCTTCCCTTAGCTTTGCCAATTTCCGAACGTTGGCATTGATTTGCCTATTTAAAAGATTGGTTTGCTGGTTGGTGACCCTTATCAATTCTTGGCTCATGTTTATTTTACGGTCCAAAGCATCCATTTGGTCCAAAACCGTGCCCTTCTCCTTTTTTTCCGCAAAAAGCAAACGGTTAATTTCTTTGATTTCCTTTTGAATACGTGCCCGTTTGGCTTCTAGGCTTTTTTGTTCTCTGGTCTGCGCATGGGTTGCCATTGCCATAATTAACAGCAAGAACATAAGTTGTATCTGTGGTTTTAACCGCGGCATCCTACTATAAAACAATTCTTTTAAAACCTTTGGGTATTTTGTATGGGAAATTAAGGTTTCTGTTGAACTCCATGTTCCTGTACTCCAAGTCAATGGTATTGGTTAAGTTCCCTTTTTCTGCCAATACATTTATCCTATCTGGGATAATACGATCAGCAACGGTCTGATACTTATAGTCAATGGTTAAAAACTGACCTTGCTCTGGCTGGGAAATCTGTTGTTTGGCAATTTTAAAATTATCTGGATTTAAAAAGAAAAGAATCTTATACAACTGGTTTGCCGTTTTTGGTTTTAAACCATAGGTATTGTTCTCGATAGTGTTGCTATACCTCTCCTTTCTTAAATCCAAAACGGCGTTGCCCAATAACAGGTTTTGTACCAAATTAAAATCTACCTCTGTGCCCAGCAGCTTGCTCAGGTATTGAAAATCGCCATCAAAATACTCATTTTGCAAACGGTTGTAAAAAGATACGCTCTCTGGGGTAACCCTTGCCTTTACCACACCAACTGGGGCACTTATCCAGATAACTTCATCTTTTTTCATTCTAAAACTAACGGAAACCCCTTGTGATTGCTCTCCGTCCGAAAAATTTATTTTTAGCTTCCCGCTCAATGTTTTAAAATTTGCCTCCGTTTGGTAGTGTCTCTGGATAATCTTTCTTGCGGACAAGGCCGGATTAGCTTCTCCCGAGGTAAGTGGTTTAGTAGACTTGCAAGACATGGAGAACAGTAGCAACAAAGCCAAGCCTCCCATGAATAAACTAGAAATACGGTGCATCTTAAAACCCAGATTTTATCTTACGAAGGTACTCATTTGCCTTTGATATGTTATTGGCCTTGGTATATGCATCGGCAAGTGCCTTATGGAACTTGTTGGCAAGCGGTATATCGTCAAAAAGAAAATCAAGGCCGGAAATCAAAACATCAATCGCTTGATTGTTTTTGTTGTTATGGTGAAGTGACACCCCGTAAGCATAATAAAAAAACGGTTGTAACGGATATAGCTCCACAGCCTTTTTTGCACGCATTTCCACCATACGGTACTGGCCCAGCTTTAATTGTTGGCCCAAATTAAGCTCCAAGGCCTTAACCGGATCATTGTTTACCTCAAAGGTGGCGGTTTTGAACTGGGTCGTTTCCGTTTTTACCGCAACTTCCGCTAATTTTTGCTGTAGCCTAGCTTTAAAGTCAGAATTACCAAGATTGTTCAAGACTTTGGTGGCGGCATCATAGGCTTGGCGTTTGTAATAAATAAGCGCGAGATTTTTTCGGAAACCTTCATTATCGGATGGTAACTGGTTGGCGACGCTCCCAAAATCCATGGACTGTTTGGCTAACAGTTCCATTAGTGTGTCCAAGTACCAATAATTTTCTATACTGGCCTGCAAAGCCGCAATGGCATAAGGCTGTCCTTGTGTATACTTTCTATCTAAAAGATAGGTCTTGGCAAGCTCATGGTCAATCACATCATTCTTAGGCTGTAAGCGCTTACAATCCAGCAACAGGTTAATGGCGCGGTCATAATTCTGAATGCCCTTTTGCTTTAGCGCTTCAAAAAAAGTTTCCTGAAACTCATCGGTATATTCTTCCAAAAATACCTCAGAACTTTCCTCTTGCTGCACTACTTTTGGGGTTTCTTGGCCATAAGAATACGCTATTGCAATACAAAAAGTAAGGGTAAAACTCCAATTCCGTCTTTTTATTAGTCTATTCAACCCTAGGTTCATTACTTATCTTTTTGCGAGCTGCGGCTTAGCAGTTTTACCGTCCAATATGGGATTATAACCATTAGTTCACCGCATATTTACTCCAACACGGAATAATCCCCAATGCTGATGTGTTCAAAATTCCCGTTAAATTTTACGTGATTGCCTATCATTGCCTTATCCAAATTAGCGTTTTTAATGACCGTATGGTTCTGTATTAAACTATTTTTAACGGTGGTATTCTCTAAAACGGTACCGGCGCCAATGGAAACAAACGGGCCGACGGTGGTATTTTTGAGCACCACATTCTCTCCCAGATAGCATGGGGGTATGATATTGGCGTTCTCTTGCACAACGGAATCTGCGACCAACTTCTCCCCATCCTTAGCCAAAAAGCCCAACATGCGCTGGTTGGTTTCAATGGTAATGTTCTTATTGCCGCAATCCATCCATTCATCTACCTTACCCGTGACAAAAATCTTGTCATTGGCCATCATACGCTTTATTCCATCGTTGATTTGGTATTCGCCACCGTTGATAATGGCATTGTCCAGTACATACTGTAGTTCTTTTTTGAGTTCTGCCACCTCTTTAAAATAATAAATGCCGATGACCGCCTGGTCACTTACAAACCGCTCGGGTTTTTCAACCAATTCTACAATCTGATGCTCCTCATTGAGGTTAACGACACCGTAGGCTTCCGGGTTGTCCACTTTCTTTGTCCAGATAACGCTATCGGCATCTTTGTCCAAATCAAAACTTGCTCGGATTAAGGTGTCTGCATAGGCAATCACGGCAGGTCCAGAAAGAGATGGTTCCGCACACATGATGGCATGCCCAGTACCTTTTGGGTCTAACTGACGGTAAATACTGGGTTTAGCGCCCAATTCCCTAGCAAGTTTTTCTAGGCTTTGGACAACCTCATCACCAAAAAATGCGGGATCACCCAAAATAAAGGCAATTTCCTCTATTGGCTCTCCTAACACTTTGGCAATATCCCCCACCAAACGGTGCACAATTGGTTTGCCCGCTACAGGTACCAATGGTTTTGGGACGGTTAAGGTATGGGGTCTTAATCTTGAGCCGCGGCCGGCCATAGGGACTATTATTTTCATAAAACTAGTAGTTAATCTTTAGTTATTAGTATTCAGCTTTTATTTGACACCTGTTGAACCAAAACCACCAGATCCCCTAGCTGTGTTTGATAATTGATTTACCTCATTCCAGCTGGCTCTTTCATGTTTGGCAATGACCAATTGAGCTACGCGTTCGCCATCTTTAATGGTAAAATCTTCATTGGAAAGGTTTACGAGTATTACTCCTATTTCTCCCCTATAATCTGCGTCTACTGTTCCCGGAGCGTTAAGCACGGTAATGCCGTTTTTTGCGGCCAAACCACTTCTTGGTCGCACTTGCGCTTCATAACCAAGGGGCAGTTCTATAAATAGTCCCGTTTTTACAATGGTTCGTTCTAATGGTTGTAACGTTATTGGCTCAGAAATATTGGCTCTTAAATCCATCCCTGCGGAAGCATTGGTTTCGTAATGCGGTAAAGGATGTTTTGATTTGTTGATGATGTTAATTTCCACGTTTAAAGAATATGGTTTTTAATTTATCTCCCTCTAGTTTGTAAATAAGCCCCAAAAATACTAAAACCAAGAAGCAGCCAACAATTAGATTACTATGGAATACGTAGAAAGAAAGGAAGGAAAACAATATGGATATCCCGCCATAAAAGGTAATCTTGCGCATATTGTAAGGAATTGGATAGTGTTTCTTTCCAAAATAGTAAGAAAGGCACATCATGCTCCCATAGGCTGCCAAGGTGGCCAGCGCAGAAGCCATATAACCCAGTTTTGGAATCAATGCCAAATTGATACAGATGGTCATAATAGCCCCAATAGAAGAAATATAGGCGCCAAATTTAGTTCTATCCGTAATTTTATACCATACGGAAAGGTTATGGTAAATTCCCAAACAAAAACTGGCCAAAAGCACTATGGGCACTATATCCAAGGCTTTAAAGTAAGTGTCGTTCCCAAGAAGAAGTCCCGCCAACAACTCTACGAATACCACTACCAGCAGCAAAATTACACTGCCTAAAATGACAAAGTAGTTGGTAATCTGTGCGTAGGTCTTTTGCGCATTTTCAGACTTGGCATGGCTAAAGAAAAACGGTTCTACCCCCATTCTAAATGCAGTACCGAACAAGGTCATGAACAGGGCCAATTTGTAACAGGCACCATAAATGCCGGCCACCTCTTCTGAAACCATGTTCGCCAAGAAAATTTTATCCACTACCTCATTGATGGTAAAGGCAATGCCAGCAACCAGTATGGGTCCAGCATAGGCCAACATAGATCTCCACAAGGCAAGATTAAAAGTGAATTTTGTTTTCAGATAGGTAGGCAAAAAGAACATGAGCGTAAATCCACTGGCTACGATATTTGATATAAAAATATAGGGGATTTCAAAGTTGGGAGCATAGAAAGATGCCCAGAAACCATTGCCGTTCCCTTGGGCCAGTTTGGGCAACAGCAGTAAGAAAAAGAGGTTAAGACCTAAGTTGATTGCCACATTAATGATTTTCAACACGGCATAGCGCATGGGCTTACCATTGGCCCTAAGCATGGCAAAAGGAACGATGACCAAGGCATCCAACACCAAAATGGCAGCGGCATAACCTATAAAATCCGGGGCAATACCGGTAAGAAGGGAAATATCGTTTTTCACCAGCAATGCTAAGGCAAGAAACAAGAACGAACTCCCCATGAGCGAAATCAAGGCTGTGGATACCACACTGGATTTATGCCTCTTTTCATTATAAAAACGAAAGAAAGCAGTTTCCATGCCATAAGCCAAGATGACGTTGAAAATTGCTATCCAAGCGTAGATTTTTACATATTCCCCATAGCCAGAGGCGTTTTCAAACACCGTGGTATACAGCCTCACAAGAATTACAGACAAAACCCGTGGTAGCACAGTGGCCGCACCATAAATTACAGTTTGTTTAAATAGCGTCCTTAGCGGGTTCAATAGGAAATATACATTTTAAATAAGGAAGGTTTACAATCAAGTTTGGCAATTAGTGTAACTATAGGGCATAGGTTAACAATTTTTGGCAACAGCCCGTTTTACATCTAAACCTCATAGCTATCGACTGCTTTAGTTGCAAAAGCCTCTCGTTTTATTTCATTAAAGGTAGTAAATGAACTACTTGTGTTCCTTTTAAATGATAGAAAACAGAAAACGATTATTGGTACATCCGAGCTTTTTTCTCTTTGACACCTTGTATTTTGAAGTATTTTACGGTATCTCCATCCATATAACTGATCATACATTCATCATCTGCTAGTTTAAAAGGGAACTTCCCTTTAGGGGTAGGTGGCTGGTTACCAACCTCCTGTTTTGGGTCGGCATGCATGATAATATCTGGCTTATCAAGCGAAACATTTCTAAAATTGGCAGTTAACACTGCTTGTCCGTTTTGGGTCTTGAGCCTCACATCGGCTATTTTGTCCCTAAAGAAGGCTTGTTTTAATTCCAGTCCATTGGGCATTTCTGCAGTTAAGGGAATTTCTAAAATAGTTCCGGAGCCGCTTTCTGCACGGCCTCCCATCCAGCGTTGACTGCTGGCCTCACCTATTTGCAACGGAGCTTCTGTCATATGATTTTTTTGTGATTTGCAAGCGGATAATGAAAAAAGTGCCGCAAGCAGCGTATAGGCTATAGCTTTCATGTGAATAATTTACATATGGTAAAGATAGGAAACCAAATTTAGTGCCAAAGTTACGTTATACTTCGGTTACAGGGTGCTCTTTAAGGGTAATTCGCTTCATGGCAATGGTAGCAAACACAAAGGCAACGGCCAACAATAGGGCCGCCAGTGCATAGGGTGCGCCCGGATAATATAAAGTGGATTCTGGACGGATAAAGTAAGAGAATACGGGAGCAAAAATAAGTTGCCCTAAAATAGCGGTGATGCTTACCAAACTGGTAATGGAACCCTGTAAAATGCCCTGTTCTTTTTGGGATACCTGATTGGAAATTATTCCCTGTACCGTAGGACCTGCGACACCCCCTAGGGCGTAAGGTATCAAAAATGCGTAAAGCATCCATGGCTCATCTGCCAATGAAAAGAGGAACATCCCAAAAGTCCACAGCAAAAAACCAAAAGTAACCACCTTACGTTTACCAAACCAAGCCACTACCTTACCTACCAAAAAGCCTTGTACAACAGCCACTAAAAGGCCTACCACGACCAAGGAAAGCCCAATTTGTTTGGGGTTCCAGTCAAAACGCTCTATGGTGAAATAAGACCATACAGAGGGCAATGCCTGTCCTGCAAGGTTGGCAAGAAAAAATGCCAAAATCAGTAACAAGACCCCTTGATAGTTCCTAAGTGCCATAAGAGACACCCCCGGAATCATTTTAACCGCGTTTATAGGCCTTCTATTCTCTTTGGACAAGGATTCTGGCACCACTAACCATCCAAACAAAAAATTGGCAAAGGTGAGTGCCGCGGCAATATAAAAAGGCAGTCTAATATCCATCTCTCCAAAAAAGCCGCCAATGCCCGGCCCTATGATAAACCCTAATCCAAATGCAGCACCTATTAATCCAAAATTTTTGGCCTTTTCCTGCAGAGTACTGATATCTGCTATATACGCGGTTGCGACGGTAAAACTTGCCCCCGTAATACCGGCCAAAAACCTACCGATAAACAACCACAAAATGGTTGGGGCCCAAGCGTGTATCAAATAATCAATGCTCAATCCCAAAAGCGATAACAATAAAATGGGCTTGCGCCCAAACCTGTCAGAAATTTCACCCATGACCGGGGAAAACAGGAACTGCATGCCCGCAAAAGCGGTAGTTAACCACATACCGTAAATCACGGCCGTTGCATTGCCCTCACCGGTTAATTCCATAATAAAGTCCGGGATAATGGGCAGAATAATGCCAATCCCAATGACATCTACCAAAACGGTAATGAAGATAAATAATAAGGCGGTTTTTTTGCTTTTCATTGCTTGGCAAAAATGGGACAAAAAAAGAAGCCTTGCATAGTATGCAAGGCTAAATATTTAGGTTAATGGATAAATAAAGCGATTAAGCCTCCTAATTGTTCAATGCCTCTGCACCACCAACAATTTCCAAAATCTCGTTGGTAATTGCGGCCTGACGGGCTTTGTTGTACGTTAGCTTTAATTGGTCCCTTAATTCTGTCGCGTTATCCGTTGCCTTGTGCATAGCGGTCATACGGGCGCCGTGCTCACTGGCAAAGGAATCACGTATCCCTTTGAACAATTGTGTTTTTAGCGATTTTGGAATCAATTGTTCCACAATCTCAGGTTTTGAGGGTTCAAAGATGTAGTCTGATGCCACGCTGGTATCACCTTCAACGGGAACCAATGGTAAAAACTGCTCTGTCATTACAATTTGGGTAGCGGCATTCTTGAATTTGTTGTAGACCAATTCTATTTTATCATACTCCCCAGAGGTAAATTTCAACATTAAATCCTCCGCAATTTTAGCGGCATTCTCAAATGTTAAATCCTCGTAAATGTCACTATGGTTGGCTATCACGGCACTTTTCTTTGCCAAGATATCATTGGCTTTCTTGCCAATGGCCATAAAATCTACCTGCTTCCCTTCATATTTGGCGGATAGAACGGCACATTGCTTTAATATATTGGTGTTAAAGGCGCCACATAGTCCACGATTGGAGGTTATGGCCACAACAAGCACTTTATGGACCACACGGTTATCCGTAAACTTACTGCCGGCTTCGCCGTCCAAACTGGCACTGAGGCCTTGCAATAATTCCGTTAGCTTATCAGAATAAGGTCTCATCGCCGTAATGGCATCTTGCGCCTTTTTTAATTTTGCAGCAGAAACCATTTTCATGGCACTGGTAATCTGCATGGTAGATGAAACCGACGCTATCCTATTTCTTATTTCCTTAAGATTGGCCATTTTTTCAAGTTATGAGTTAAAAGTGATTGAGTTAAGAGTTTTTAATAATTGCCACTAAAGTTCTAATTAACTCTTCACAATTGTTCTTCATTTCTTTAGGTACTTTTCTTCCAGTCGCTTCTAAAATTTCTAACCAATACATGGTTTCATCTGCTTCTTTTAGAGCTATACCAAACTTATTCTTAAAATCCTTTGTGCTCACCTCTCTTTGGGTTTCTCTAGTATTAGCTCCAATACTGGTTCCACTTCTTACAAGTTGAGAGGCTAACGCAAAATCTTTATTTTCCTTTAAAGAATCACAGTACAAAACAATATTACAGGCAAACTGAAAGCTTTTTATCCGTATTGGACTATCATTCAACCTGCCCATAACTCTGCACTCATAACTCTTAATTATATTTAGAAGAAAGATCCTTACAAACCGCTATTAGTGTATCGGTCACCTCATCGGTCAGTTTTCCAGATTTTATGGTGTCCAGAACCCCTCTATGCTTGGCGTTCATAAACTCTAAAAAGTCCCTTTCAAATTCTTTTACCTTTTCAACAGGTACGTACCTTAACAAGTTTTTAGAACCTGCAAAAATAATGGCTACCTGGTCTTCTACGGTAAAAGGATGGTTTTGTGCCTGCTTTAAGATTTCTACGTTACGTCTTCCTTTTTCTATGACGTTTAAGGTGGCGGCATCCAAATCGGAACCAAATTTGGCGAAAGCTTCCAACTCACGGAACTGTGCCTGGTCCAATTTTAAAGTTCCCGCAACTTTTTTCATTGCTTTGATCTGCGCATTACCCCCTACACGGGATACTGAAATTCCCACGTTGATGGCTGGCCGAACCCCTTGGTTGAACAAATCTTGCTCTAAGAATATCTGACCATCCGTAATGGAAATAACGTTGGTAGGTATATATGCCGATACGTCACCCGCCTGTGTTTCAATGATGGGCAAAGCCGTTAAAGACCCTCCCCCTTTTACCATAGGCTTGAGCACGTCTGGTAAGTCGTTCATATCCTTCGCAATGGTATCATCATCTATCACCTTTGCAGAACGCTCCAACAATCTGGAGTGTAGATAGAAAACGTCACCAGGGTAGGCCTCACGTCCCGGTGGCCTTCTTAACAAAAGGGATACCTCACGGTAGGCTACCGCTTGTTTGGACAGATCATCATAAATAATCAATGCTGGGCGACCCGTATCCCTAAAGTACTCTCCAATGGCAGCACCTGCAAAAGGGGCATATACCTGCATAGGTGCAGGATCGGATGCGTTGGCGGCAACTATGGTGGTATAGGCCAAAGCTCCTTTATCTTCCAACACTTGTGCTATACCCGCTACCGTGGACGCCTTTTGTCCGATGGCCACATAAATACAATATACGGGCTCACCGGCATCGTAAAATTCTTTTTGGTTTAGAATGGTATCGATACACACCGTAGTCTTACCGGTCTGGCGGTCACCAATAACCAATTCCCTTTGGCCACGGCCTACCGGAATCATCGCATCGATTGCCTTGATACCTGTTTGCAATGGTTCTGTAACCGGCTCACGGAAAATAACCCCAGGTGCCTTGCGTTCCAACGGCATTTCATACGTATCCCCTGAGATAGGGCCCTTGCCATCGATAGGAACGCCCAAGGTATTTACCACACGTCCTACAATGCCCTCACCAACGTTGATGGAAGCAATGGTCTGGGTTCTTTTGACCACGGAGCCCTCCCTAACGTCTCTGGATGGACTCAATAACACCACCCCTACATTGTCTTCTTCCAAGTTTAAAACGATACCTTTAAGGCCGCCTTCAAACTCTACCAGCTCGCCGTATTGGACATTCTGTAACCCATAGACCCTAGCGATACCATCCCCTACTTGGAGTACGGTACCCACTTCATCTAGCGAAGCCGATGCTTCATACCCTGATAATTGCTTTTTTAATATTGCTGAGACCTCAGCTGCTTTTACTCCTGCCATTTTCTTTAGTATAAGACATGAGAGGTGAGACGTGAGACGTCAAACCATCTCTTTAGTAATTATAGACTGTTTGTAAATTCTCGTTTTAAACCGTTGAGTTTGCTCGCTACACTGGCATCGTATTGTAAATCTCCCACCCTAAGGATAAAACCACCTACAATATTTTCGTCAATCTTGTTCTCTATGCTAACACTGTTCCCGGTGATCTTCTTTACCTGCGCCAATATTTTCTTTTCCAACTCGGCCGTTAAAGGCACCGCAGAAGTGACATAGGCCACGTCTTCACCTTTCATCTTTTCAAAAAGGACAATATACTTATAGGCCACTTCTTGGAGCATTTCAATACGCTTGTTTTCTTTAAGGGTATTGATCAATCCCAAGGTAATCTGGTGGCTGCCCTTAAAAATTTCTTCCAATGCGGCCTTCTTGCCCGTTGTTTTGACCACAGGGCTTGCAATGATACCCTGAAGCTCCGCATTTCCGGCAATGACATCGGCGATATTGCGCATATCTGCCTCCACCTTGGCGGCGGCTTTTTGCTCTACGGCATAATCCAAGGTTGCTTTTGCATAGCGTATGGCAGCTCTAGCTTCGTTCATGGGTTAATTTAATTTGATGTCTCCCAACATATCTTCCACAAGTTTCAATTGCTTGGTTTTGTCGGACAACTCTTCTTTGATCACTTTTTCTGCAATGTCTACGGATAGGGTGGCAACTTGTGCCTTAATTTCGGCTACGGCGGCTTTCTTTTCGCTCTCTATGGCCGCTTGTGCCTGCTTTAACATTTTATCGCCCTCAGCTTTTGCCTGTTCCTTGGCATCCGATATAATCCCGTCTTTAAGTTCCCTTGCTTCCTTGAGCAGGGCATCCCGTTCTGCGCGGGCCTCTTTTAAGATTCTTTCATTATCTGCCTGGAGGTTCTGCATTTCTTTCTTGGCCTCCTCGGCAGACTGTAATGCACTTTTAATTGATTCCTCCCGCTCGCTTACGGCCCCTAAAATGGGTCTCCATGCAAACTTTCTTAAAATGAACAACAGAATTAAAAATGTTATCGCTGTCCAAAAGACCAATCCAAACCCTGGTTGTACTAAATCCATTGTATACTGTTTTAACTGATGTAATTCTTGTATTAGACTACCTTAAAAAGGGGCAGAAGCAACCAACCGTTACTTCTGCACCTTAAAACACTTAAGCGGCTGGAGCGGCTTGCAACAAAGCAACAACCACACCAAATAACGCTACTGCCTCAACGAAGGCCGCAAGAATAAGCGCAGAAGACTGAATCTTTCCGTGCATTTCTGGCTGGCGCGCCATAGCTTCCATAGCCCTTCCACCGATGTTACCAATACCAACACCAGCTCCGATAGCGGCTAAACCAGCTCCAATAGCTGCGATTCCATAAATAGTCATAGTACAAAATTTAAATTAATGATGTTCTTCTTCTGTTGCCATACCAAAATAAAGGGCGGACAATATGGTGAATATATAAGCTTGAATTGCCGTTACGACAATTTCAATTACCGTAATAAACAATGAAAACAAAACAGAGATAGGGGAAACCCAAACCGTTTCAAAAATAAAAATCAATGACATTAACGCCAATATGATAATGTGGCCTGCCGTAATGTTCGCAAACAAACGGATCATCAACGAAATGGGCTTGGTAAAAATACCGATGAGCTCTATGGGCATCAAAAATAGTTTCATAGGAACTGGAACGCCCGGCATCCAGAAAATATGCTTCCAATAGTTCTTGTTTCCGCTAAAGGTTGTGATGATAAAGGTAAATACCGCAAGGGTTAGGGTAAATGCTATATTTCCACTTAGGTTGGCACCGTTTAATATAGGTATCAAACCAAAAATATTATTGATCCATATAAAGAAAAAGATGGTCAATAAATAGGGCATGTACTTTTTGTACTTATGCTCCCCGATCATGGGCCTTGCTATCTCATCACGAACAAAAACAATCAACGGCTCCACAAACCCAGCAATACCTGTGGGCACTTTACTATCGGACTTTTTGTACACCCTTGCCGCAGAAATAAAAATAAACAGCAACACCAACACAGATACCCACATCATAAATACGTTTCTGGTGATGGAGAAATCCAAAGGCTTGCTTGCGTTGGTGGGGTTGTGCTTTTCATCAAAAAGCAAAGCAGTGGCACCTTCTTCCAACTGAAAGATTTTTTCATGATATTTTACAAAGCGGCTTCCTTCCTTTTCCACCACTACTTTGCCTTCATCATCATGATGGAATTCACTTGACATGAATGAAACCAGACCGTTGTCCGTCCATAAAATAATAGGCAAGGGAATTGATATTGGTTTGTCCTTATTATCAATGATATGGAATTCATGCGCGTCCTTAACGTGGTGCATGATCATTTCATTGGGGTCAAATTTTTTATCCGCTTTGGTGTCGCTTTCATCACTAGCGAAGGTTGCAAGGGGAAGTGCCAGTAGAAGTCCTAAAAATACTTTCTTAAAAGTGCTTATTTGCATGCGTACCGTGTCTTAGAAATACCGCTCTAAAAATTCGCTGCAAATGTAAGGACATTAAATGAATTGACAAAGATTAAATCAACACGGCTCATCACTCTGCAAAAAGCTGGTAATACTAAAAACTTCAAAAGCCAAAAAGATAAAATATGGGATGAAAAAATTAACGGCATCGCCAATCTTATGGCCCACGTCCGAGAGGAACAAAGGCAAGAGAAAAACAACAACCAAGACCATTTTTAAAACCATCAGCACTATAAAGGCATTGAATACTTGGGTCTTGCCCATAGTATACCGGTAATTGATAATTCCATATACCAGCAACACCGTAATCACATGGAACAGGTATACCTGCCAGATGGGAATCACAAAGATGCTGTCTGGAGCAAGGGAGGACAGTAGATAGGAATGTAAAAGAAAAAGCACTGCACCAAGAACTGCAAGCTGGAGGATAAAAGCGCGTTGTCTTTTTCTAAAGGATGGGGAAGTCATGGATTCCGTTTGGACATTTTAATAATTTGCCTTACCACAAAGTAAATGGAAATGAGCACGGAACCTAGAGCGCAAATCACCGTATACATTGCGTGTTTATTTGGATATTTTTTATCCAAATACACGCCTAAATAGGTGCCCCCTCCGATAATGGCTACCATCTGAAAGGCAATTCCTGAAAACCGCGCATAGCTATTTAAGGGTTTCTTCCTAGGAGACTTTTGCTGGCTCATTCACTTTGTTCGGCTGCATTTTGTGGGTTGCCGCGGGCATTCCCTTGCCCATGGTACAGGACGCATTAAAGGTGGCGCCCGGTTCAACGGCAAGTTTTGAAACATTGACCGTACCCTCAATCTTGGCGGCGCTTTTTAACGATAATAGCTCTGACACATACAGCTCCCCATTAAAGTTACCTTCAATATCGGCATTGACACATTCTACCTTGCCCTTGATCAAGCCATCCTTGCCAATGACCACTTTGCCAGAGGTCTTTACATTACCTTCCAATTTTCCATCTATACGAAAATCGGCCTGGGATGTAATATCACCTTTGATTACGGTGTTCTTTTCAATTCTGTTTGGCTGTCCGCCAAAGCTTTCCATAGGTCTGTTTTTGTCTGAAAACATATTGCTCACGGTTTTGGGGTTAATTGTTGTGCTATATAATCGTCTAAATTCTTATGAACCAGGACAATTTGATAGTTAGAAGATAAAACTACAAAATTCTCGTCCTTAATCCGGTAGTCCTTATTCTTTTTTATGAGTTCTGCGTAGCCCAGGGCAAAATCTTTTGATTTAAAGCCATGTACCACCACAAATTGGTCCTCCAAAGAGTAAATATCCTTGGAAATCTTATTTTTATATTTTAATTCTTCTATGGACTCTTCTAAGCGCTTTTTAAGCTTTTCGGCCTTGTCATCGTCCTTTCTTTTAAAGGGGAAGACCACCTTCCAGTTTCCTGTGCCAGAAGAACCTGTTTCGGGGGAAAATTCCTTTTTGGCCAATTTGGGCAATTGATCCGCTACTATTTGCTCTGCCTTTTTGCCTTCTGGATTGTTGGGATAGGTCAACGCCACATAATTTAATGCCTCCTTAAAGGGTTCAAAACCCTGCAAGCGTCCAATGGCATTGGCTTTGAGCATTTCAAATTTAGGCACTATGGGATCGCCCGTAAATTTGTTAATGTACTCTTGGGATTCTGTGATCACCTTTAAGAACTCTTGGTTCTCATAGCGCCTAAAGAGCTCCTTGTAGCGTTTTTCCGGACTATCCGTGGCATTGTCAAGCACCGCCTGCGGATTTAGCAATATCTCTGCATAACGCGTATTTGGGTGCTGATTGATGATGTTCTGTTTTACTTCCAAGGCCAGTGGACTTCCTACCTCCTCATAAATTTTATATAAATTGTATTTAGATGGAAGCACTAGGCGCTCCTCAGGATTCTCCGCCAGTACCCGCTCTAATTTACCGGCTGCCAAAAGGTTTTCCTTGAATTTTTCCTTGTAGATCAAACCTAATTGGTAATTGGCAAAATTACGCTCACCCCTTAGGCTGTCCACCACAATGGCATCCCTGGGTATTTTGGACAGATAGAAATCAAGATTATATTTTTCGTCCTCTTCTGCAGGTGTATTGGCATCAGAGCCATCGGTTATCGCCTCCCCAGTTGCCTCTGAAATGGAAATGGTGTTTTTATTGCTCCATCGCCAGTCATCCTCCAATTCCCTGTTGCCCCAACGGGTTTTAAACTGAGTTTTCCCATACCCCAAACTGGTAACGTTATAAAAATAAAATTTGCCCTTGTTCTGCTTACCACCAGCACTTTCGGCAAAGGCGGCAAAACCGGCATTGGCCTTTTTTTCCTTTGCCGCTTGGGCTTCTGCGTCTTTTCGCTTTAGTTCTGAAATAAAGGTCTCAAAGTAGGTGACCCGATCTTCCACCGGCATTTCAAAAAGGGTGATCACGCTGTCTGCGTGCTGCACAATATCCTCATACTTAATAACGTCCTCTAGGTTGTCAAACTTCTTTTTAATGGCCCGGTACTTTTTAGTATTCTCCGCCAAATTGGTTAAAACACTATCGTAATACGCTCCTGCTTTTTTGTACTTGTTTTGATCAAAATTATATTCGGCCAAATTTTCATAATTACGGGCGTTGAGCTTTTGGTCCTGTCCCGTGGCACGCAAAGACTTGTTATAATAGGCAATGGCCAAGCTATCTGAGCCCACAGCAAGGTGAAATTGGGCTATCTCATGAAAAATCTTATCCAAAAAAGGACGGTTCTCACGATTTTCCTCCAGTTCCGTGAGGTATTCCAAAAGTTCTTCTTTATTACTTTCCGTTATGGCAATATTATTAATTTTTTTAAGGTGTGCATTGATCATGTAGACCCGTGGAGATTTGCGGTTTAGGGCGATTACCTTGTCAAAGGCATAGTTGGCGCTGTCCTTATGACCCAATTGGTTATAGAGTTGCCCTATGATGAACAAATACCTTCCGCGCTCCTCGTTTTTTTTGGTGTAGCTCTGTGCAATTTTTAGTTTTTGAATCGTGGTGTCTAGCTGATTCAGATTCAGATAACATTGGGCCATTACGGCACTGGCATCCGCATATTCTTGGTCCTTGAGCTCTTCAAACTTAAAAAGGCGCTTTAGGTTTTTTATGGCCAACTCTGGATTATCCAAGCGCATATTGGTTTTTTCCCGCCAAATGGTGGCTTCATTAAGTTTATCACTCTGGGTATATTTTCTGAGGATATAATTAAATGATTCCAATGCAGGTATGTAGCGTTCGTCGTAGTATCGGGACTTGCCCAATAGCAAAAAAGCCTCGTCCGTCTGCGGATTTCGCTCTTCATCCTTAATGTCCATACTATGTTTCTGGATGGCTTTGGTCGCTTTTTCCTCGGCCAGGACAAAATTGGGATTGTTGTCTTCGGAGTCCAGTTTAATTTGGTCGGTGACCTCTAGGCGTTCTATGGGCAATACTTCCCAGAAATCGTCCCGGTAACCATCGTTTAACTCCTGCCTTCCGGTTTCAAAGGCAATATTGCCATTGTATAGGGTATTGTACTTGGTGTTTAGGGCATGCCAATTGCGGTTGATGAACTTGTCTTTTTTTACCGAACAGGCATTAAAAACAAGCAAACCAATGATAGCGGTAACCGTAAGTTTAACGTAAAGCTTCAATCCGATCATCTTTCCTAGTTAGCATAACTAAAAAAAGCCCTGTTTAGTATTGCAGTCATCGGCAAAGTGCACAAATTGTAATCTAAAGAAATAGCCTCGTGTTATTTTGGCTACCTTGGTGATTTTGCCAAGGTAAAAATTAGAGGAACAACTAGGTATGCCATCAGCTTTTGGAAGACACCCCATTCATGATGAAAATGTAACGTCATTCCTGTTGGATTGCAGAAAGCTGCTCCTCTCCCGCAAAAAAGGCTTCCAGCTCCTTTAATGTTTGGGCGGATGTCTGAATATCCTTCACAATTTCCCCCTTGTTCAATACCACTATCCGTTCGCAAACATCGGTAACGTGAAGTAGATCATGGCTGGACACCAAGACCGTCACCCCCTCTTTTTGCGCCAGTTCCTTAATGATTCCCTTTAGACGTATTTGTGTGGTTGGGTCCAAATTGGCAAAGGGTTCGTCCAAAATAACCACCTCTGGATTGCCGATAAAACTGGCCACGATACCCACTTTTTTTTGGTTTCCCTTGGAGAGGTCTCGCAGGTATTTCTTTTGGCCCAAAATTTCCCCATGGAAGAAATCTTGGAACTGTGCCAAGAGGGCATTGACATCTGCTTTGTTCCTCCCACGCAGTTCCCCGATAAAATAGAAATACTCCTCTGGCGTTAGGTAGCCGATCAAAAAGGTTTCATCTATAAAAGCGGCCGTAAAAGGTTTCCAGTCCTCACTTTGGTCTACCCGTACGCCATTGTTTTCTATATGGCCAGTGGTAGGTTGTATCAAATCCAACAATAATGAAAAAAGGGTGGTCTTACCAGCACCGTTGTTCCCCACCAGACCAAAACTTTGACCTTTAGGGATGGTAAGCTCCTCTATATGTAACACGGTTTGCTGACCGTAGGTTTTAGAAAGATTGGATGTTGAAATCATAGTTTAAGTTTTAATTGCTCCAGGCTTAAACATGTTAAGCTTTTTGTTTGTAGGCCGCAAGGGTCTTATATTTTTCTTTTTTGTAGATTTTTTCAATTAGGGTAAACACCTTGTTCTTAAAAGCAAAGCCCAGCACCCCGGTAGCCGCTACCAACAAGTATCCAACGAGCGGACTTGCCAGAAAATGCCCTATGGCGTAGATCACCATGGGCAACAACAATTTGGGCAAGGACAACAGCATGGTTTTTGCATTGAAGGATTGCTTGTCCCCAAACGCTTTTTTGTTGGAAGTAAGATCAATCGGCGTTTTGATATAGGCCCCGCCCCATAGCACCAAGTAGGAATTGATGCCAATATTATAAATGGCCCCTACCAAAACGGCGGCATAGGCCTCCCAGCCAAAATATAGGTAAAAAGTGGCCAAAAAGGTGGATATTACGGTGGCAATGATGACTAAATACCATTTAGAATCCAAGTATTCCCGATAGGCAATGTTTTGGCTCATCATGAGCGGGTAGTAACTGCTGTCCCAGCTTGGCACAAACTGGCCAAAACTGAACAAGAATCCCCCCGTGACAAAAATCCCGGCGAAAATTCGCCAAAAAGGTCCGTCATAGGCCTCAATGGCACCTGTGAAAAAAAGTAGTCCGTAAAAAATAAAAAAGAAGCCCATAATGACCGATGTTCTGGACCGCTTGTTTCTTTTAATGAGCTTAATATCGTTTTTTAGAAAGGTGCCCAAATTGCCAAAACGGTTGAGCCAATCTAAGTTCTCTGTTTTTGCCTCGGCCTTTTTGGCTGCCAAACCAGCATCCAGATACATATTGTTTTTAAAATAATTAAATGCACTTACGAATAAGGCTAGGGCAATTGCCCAAGGAATCAAGGCGGTAACGGGGATGTCATACAACATATCAAAAAAGGGAGCGGTATACTGCGTAACATCAAACCAATTATAATAGTGGGAAAGTCCCAAGAGGGCAAAGATTCCGGCAAACACGGCAAAAACAGTGTCTTTGTTGTTAGCCAGCACATTGATAAAATTATTGGCATAGACCAAGGCAATGATGCCCAAATGCCACCCCAGCACATTTAGGAATCCGTAGTCTTTGGTCAATAGAATGATACTAAACGGAATAAAGAAGAACGCATGGGACCAGTTAAAAAAGGAAACGATGGTCTTGCCCAATGAAAAATGCACGACATGGCTTTTTTTCATGGGCAGGTACAATAACGGCTTTATATTGGTGACCGGCATTTTTTGCAGCATATACCTAAACCCAAGATCAAAGGCCAAATAATAGATCAAGTATTGGTTCACTACCCGTAACGGGTCTCCCAAGCCTTGTTCTTCTATGAGGAAAAAGACCCCAAAACCCATGGCTAGAAAAATTATGGCAAAGTAAAGGGCACCAATGCCCATGAAAATCTTTATCCATATGCCCGTACTAAAAGAGGCGGAACGGAAAAAGGATTTCCACTGCAAATCAAAAAGGCGTTTGAACATAGGTTTGGTCTTTTTGGTTTAATGATAGGTAGCGAAGATACTTTTTTTGTTACACTGTTTACTGCATTTGATATTCAGGATAGGTATCGGACAACAAGGTTTCTGCTTTGGACGGAATCACAACCAATAGCACATAATTTAAAATGCCGGCCAAGGTGATCAACGCTGCAAAAACCAAATTAAAATGGTTGGCATGGATGGAAAACAATTCCGTGTTATAGCCCAAGGCACCTAAATTAAAGAGAAGATTGGGCACTTGCAGCATATCTCCCAAGTTGTAAATCAATTCGGACAGCATCCATTTTTTACCGCCGCGGACTTGATCCAGTTCGCGATTTTTTCTGTTTACGATCAAATAGCCCAAAGGCAGCAAAGTAAATGCCAATAATAGCCCAAAAAACAGCATAGGCTTAAACTGGGATTGGTTTAGGGTGGTCATTGTAAGCTCAATACCTCCAAAAAGGGCAAGGGTGAGCACTAATTTTGGCCATTGAAACCATTGTATAAAAAACCGCCAAACCATGCCACGGTATCTTTTGGCAATGGCTTTTTTCTTTTCCTGAACGATATCATGGAAACCACAGACCCCGAATTTTTTGAACTCCGTCTGCAACGCTTCGTTAAAACTGAGTGAGGAATCCTCTTTGAGCAAACGCTCTATACCGTTGGCCAAATGATCAACGAGCTCTGTCTGCACGTCATAATGCTCTACAAAATGGGCTCGGGTAAAGGAATAGAGCTGGTTAATTTGTTCTTGTGTCATTGGCATAATTGAGCGTATTTGGTCTTGTACACGTTTTTTTGTTGGAAGAACACAACTATCCAAACCATAAATACGGTAAGCAAACTACTGCTTACCAAGGCTGCCATAATGGGCCAGCCCAAAACCCAACCTGGCGTAAGATCAGTAAAATTAAAAAGCAATAATATCATCCAATGTATCAAAGAAATTATCCAAGCCAAGGATTCCATTCCTGAAAATCGATTCTTTTTAAAGGGAATTGAAAAAACCAGATAAATAAGCGCCAGGCCAACCAAAGAACCCCAAAGCACCGGGATATGCGGAAATTGTACTCCCAACATTCTTTTGCAATTAAAAATGACAAAAAACAGCAAGACAAAAAGACCAATGAAGAATGGTTTTTTCAACATGGTAAAAAGCAAACTAAATCCTCTTAATTGGTTTTTCTTTCTAAACCTATCATAGTTCTTTACCATATCCTTTTTGTGTTCTACCATATACCATTTAAAAGCATCATAAAAGGATAGTCTTTGCTGCTCCATCTTGTCTAATACGGCAAGGGCCACATGGTCTACGAGTTCCATACGGACATCGATATATTCAATACCTGAGTTTTGTAAGTAGGTATCTATATGTTTGATTTGATTGGCAGACAGTTTCATGAAAATTGACTATTCAACAATTCAAATTCAACTCGCAAAGCGCTCCGTTTCTCATAAAAAAATAAGATGGCAACAATGTTCAACACAATTCCCACCGAGAACACAGGGATGTAGAAATTAGGGTTGTGGGCTAAACCATCTGGTATAAGGCCTATAAAGTACAAGGGAAGTTGCGGAATGGTGAATATATTCACCAAATAGACTGCGGAAATAGCCTGTTTTTTGATTTTGGACCCTAATCCGCTGAAAAACATCAAATAGATTTGATATGCTATGGGCAAAAGATAAAGACCAAAGTACGCTTTTCTAAAGAATTTAATGGGTATTATCGTTGAGAGCCAAAACAAACCAAGGACAACAAAAAGCAGGAGGCATAACCAAAGAGGATGCGTCATTACCCTAAAGAACCTATTAAAAAGTTCTTTAGTCATGCCTAAATTTACCGCCTTTTGTTTTTGCTTGTCTACTTTTTTACACCACATCAATCGCTTTAAAAGAAAACTTTCCAAATCTGGTGCATATTTTAGTTGTTGATATTCCTCAACAAGATGATCTATGAGTTCATACCGAATATCCATGTACTTAAGGCCTTTATTTTTAAGCCATGTATCCATATGCCTAATGTCTTCCCGAGTCAACTTTGTATTCATGATATCCTCCATTTAGGGTTTAGCAGTTGTTCCATGCTACGGATAAACTCTTCCAGCTCTGCCAAACGGTTTACGGTTTCTTTTTTCCCTTGTTCTGTCAGCTTGTAATATTTGCGCAAGCGATTGTCCACTTTGGCGACTTCCACATCTAGAAGGCCTTGGGCCTCTAATTTATGTAGTGCTGGATATAGCGCGCCTTCGGTGATATGTAACTCCCCCTTGGTGAGCGCCTTTACCTTTTGGGTAATTTCATAACCGTACATTTTACCTCCCTCTTCCAATAACTTTAGAATGATGGTGTTTAAACTGCCTTTGTATAATTTAGAGTTAGCCAATCTTTAGTTGTTAAAGTCATTTATTTTCCAAAGAATAAGGGAACACGGCTAAGGGCTACCCTCATATCACCTGGATGGATGGTATAAGTTCATTCCTATTGTGAACACTAATATACATCATTTTCTTATGCATAAGAATTCTAGGTATAAAATTTTCCAAAGGTTGAGTGAAAACCAAGAGCGCAATGGTTAATTTTGAACAAAAATTGATTCCATGAGTGATTTTCATGACTTGGCACTATCGGCCGTTGAAAAATTGACACCCAATGCCGTAGCCTTGACCTTTGCAGTACCCGATCATTTGACCGAAACTTTTGCCTTCACTGCGGGCCAATATATTACGCTAAAAACGCAGATAAACGGATTGGAAGTGAGACGGGCCTATTCCATCTCCTCCGCACCTTCCTCCGGAAAACTTACGGTAGGCATTAAAAAAGTACCTACCGGTACATTTTCTGTCTATGCCAACGATACCTTACAAGTTGGAGACGTACTGCAGGTGATGCCTCCAGACGGCCGTTTTACCTTTACGCCAGAACCAAAGCCCAAGACGGTGGCCGCTTTTGCTGCAGGCAGCGGAATAACCCCGATAATGAGTATTGCCCAGACCGTACTGGAAAGCCATGGAAACAGCAAGTTTGTACTGGTTTTTGGCAACCAATCCCCACAAGAGACCATGTACCACAATGAACTTTTGGCCTTACAAAAACAATATCCCAACCAATTTTTTGTACAATGGCTGTACAGCCGTACCGCCGAACCCGATTGCCTTTTTGGACGTATTGAAACCTCAACGGTGAACCTTGTCACCAAAAACAAGTTTAAGGAATTGGATTTTGACGCCTTTTATCTATGCGGACCGGAACAGATGATTACCACTGTTTCCGATACTTTAAAAAATAATGGTGTCGCTGAGGCCAATATCTTTTTTGAGCTCTTTACCAGTTCCACGGCCGATGCCTCGGAAATTGATGCACCTTCTGAAGGAACTACCCAGGTCCATGTTGTGGTAGACGATGAGGAATTTTCCTTTACCATGGACCAAAAAACCTTGGTGCTAGATGCCGTTTTAAAAGAGGATATTGATGCCCCATACTCCTGTCAGGGTGGGGTTTGCAGTAGTTGTATTGCCAGGGTAACAGAAGGAAAGGCAGAAATGGTCAAAAACCAAATCCTAACCGATGGCGAAGTGGCGGAAGGACTTATCCTTACCTGTCAAGCCCATGCGGTAACGCCTACGCTAAAGATTGATTATGATGATGTGTAAACGCTCCTTGTGATCAATAATCAACCCTACGGAGGAGAGGACCTTACCGTTAGGGTTAATGCTTTGTGCTAGGCGCTTTTTAAAAAAGGTTTGTCATTCTTAGGCACGACTTATCGCACTTATGCGTGAGCAAGTATTTCCTATGTCTTATTCAAATGATACTAGCGCGTGGGATTCTTCCCAATGGTCAGAATGACAAAAGTAAATTAATAACATACCGATGAGGAATGTTCAATAACCAACCTACCCCATCATTTTATCAAATGTAAAGCTAGCCTTATCGTAACCAATGGTAAAGGCTTTGTCTATTCCTTTTTTATCTAGAATCCCTATTTTTTCCAGTTCTTGGGGCGCGATCAAAATATCACAGGATGCTATTTTTTCGCGACAAGAAGCGTAAATCATCAAACCAGTGATTCTTCCCATTAACTGAAAGGAGTTATTGAGGTCTTTTTTGCCCAGTTCACTATTAATGGACACATTGCTACCAATAAAAAAATCACAATTGGATTGCAGGTATTCTTTGGGAAAATTGTTCATAATTCCGCCGTCCGCATACAATACCCCATTCACCTCAACCGGACTAAAAACTGGACTTAGCGCAGCAGAGGCCAATAGGGGCAGGATAAGCGCCCCTTTGTTGAACACTTTTTCCTTACCGCTCATTAAATCTGTCGCAACCACATGCAAAGGTTTGGAAAGTGCTTCAAAACTATCGGAACTTAACAAGGCGCCAAATGCACTCCCAAACTTGGCGGTATTCAAAAGGCCGGGTTTTCCTATGGCAAAAAAATTGTACTGGAACAGGGGAGTGTCCTTAAAAAACTGCAACATTTCTTCCGTGCTGTTGCCGTTGGCATACAACGCACCCACCAAGGCACCAACGCTACTTCCCGCAACTTCATGTGCTTCAATGCCCCGCTCTTGCATGGCTTTTAGCACGCCAATATGCGCCATCCCGCGGATACCTCCGCCAGATAGGACCAATCCGATGTTTTTCTGCTCTGGCAAACCCATGATATTTACTATTATACACTACAAGGTACGTTCTTTGTTAAAATTTAGATGCCATTGTAATTTTTTACCCTAAATATCGACTTTGCTCCTAAACATTTATTGTAAGTTTACTGTTCATTCCATTTTTACAAAGTGCACCACCATAAAACCGCTATCCTCGTTTTTGCCAATTCGTCCAGTTTGGACCAAGGTCGAAAGAACATTCCAAATTCCGGCAAGCTGTTTGAAGCACTGAACCAAGATATCCTTGACAAAGTAAAAAAAACATCCCTACCTTATTTTCATTACAACGAAACCCTACAGATCGGTGGCGATTTTGGGACGCGTTTTACAGCTGCCATACAATCTATATTTGCCAAGGGTTATGACAGTATTATCACTGTTGGCAATGATACCCCCAACCTTACTACGGCAACCATCCTTAAGGCTTTTAAGGAAGTACAGGAGGGAAGAACGGTTATTGGCCCCAGTACGGATGGCGGCGTTTATATCTTGGGTTTTCATAAAAACCGTTTTGAATCTTTTGGGTTTAGGGAATTGCCTTGGCAACAACAAGACTTGTTCCAAGAAATTGCACGGTTTTTTTTAAGGCGGGGAATGTTGCACCAGCTTCCCAGACTCACGGATATTGATGGTCTTTCTGATATTAAGACAGTACTCAATACGGGCCAGAGACTATCTTCTGCCCTTCTTTTTATCCTCATAAGGCTGGTACGCAGTAAACAAAACAGCATACAGCATCATCCCCATTTTAAAGAAGGACAATTTCACTCAGCACCGGACAATAAGGGCTCTCCCCTGTTCTTTTAACGAACCTCCGCGGTCCAATCCGGCCTATTTTCCAACTTATTTTTAACCAAGTACATGAAGCACATTTTCTGGTGCGTCTTGCTGTTATTTACAGCTGCACTACATGCCCAACAGTCCATATCTGGACGGGTAACAGACACCAACAATCAAGGTATTCCCTATGTTAATGTTTCCCTTGTTGGGACACAAATAGGGGGCATAACCGATGAAGATGGCAATTACAAATTAGCAGTGCCCAACCTTTTGGGGGCACTCCAATTCTCCGTTTTGGGGTTTAAGGCACAAATTGTTCCCATCCAAAATAAAAGTCGTATCAACGTACAGCTCCAAGAAGCTTCTGAGCAATTGGAAGAGGTGGTTTTGACAGCTCTTGGGCTTAAACGGGAGACTAAAGAGCTGGGGTACGTGGTGCAGAGCCTTTCGCCACAAGAGGTTACCGAGGTAAAGGCCGTGAACTTTCTGGACAATTTGGCGGGGAAGCTCGCTGGGGTGACCATCAACCAAGGGGCCACGGGCGTAGGCTCCTCATCAAACATCAGTATCCGCGGTGAAGCTTCCTTCTCTAACAACAATCCCCTTTTTATTGTAGATGGTGTGCCCATCAACAACAATTCGGTCTTTAATTTTACCAATGAGGCCGCTGCGGGCTTTCAGGAAGTAGATTTTGGGAACGGTGCCATGGAGGTGAACCCAGATGATATTGCCGAAGTTTCCGTCCTTAAAGGGCCAAGTGCCGCGGCCTTGTACGGCACCCGTGCCGCCAACGGTGTTATTGTCATAGAAACCAAGGACGGCTCCAAAGGCAAGGGTTTGGGCATTAGCTATAACACCAGTCTTTTTGTGGATTCTGCCTTTAGGCTGCCTGATTTTCAAAACCAATTTGGTCAAGGACAGGCCGGTGTTTTTGAATTTGTGGACGGACTAGGTGGTGGCATAAGCGACAATATTACCTACAGTTGGGGGCCACAATTGGATGTTGGCAACCTAATTCCGCAATTTGACAGTCCCGTTACCTTGCCTGACGGCAGCGTAGTTAGGGGTGGAGATACGGCACTGTACTCCGGCTTACCTATTACACCCACGGAATTTAATTCCAACCCCAACAATCTTCGTGATTTTTATGAAACCGGTACCACCACCATCAACAATCTGGCCATATCATCTGGCTTTGACAAGGGTAATTTTAGACTTTCTTTTACAGATTTACGGAGTGAAAGTATCATCCCTGGGGTGAATTTGGATAGACAGACCGTATCGTCTCGTTTAAGCTTCCGTCCAACGGATAAATTGCGCATTAGGTCTAGCATTAGTTATGTAAATTCCCAAAGTGACAACAGACCTTCCAGTGGATACGGTTCTGAGAACGTCAACTACTCCTTGGTGGCATGGGGTCCACGGTCGTTAAACATCGATAACCTGCGTGACTATTGGCAGCCAGGGCTGGAGGGGTTGCAACAATATTCCTTTAACTACACCTTCTTTGACAATCCGTTCTTTATCTTAAACGAAAACCGAAACTCTTTTAACAGGGACAGGGTTTTTGGAAATGTGTCCGCTTCCTATGATATCACTACCCATCTATCGGCTACAGTACGCACAGGAATGGATTATTCCAGTGAGCAGCGCCAGTTTAGGCGTTCTTTTAGTTCTAACCGTTTTCGCAACGGTGGTTATGCGGAACATGATGTCCTCTACCGTGAAATAAATACGGACTTCCTATTAAATTATAACAATGTTTTTGGGGATGTTAAAGTTGATGTTTCCCTGGGCGGAAATCGACTGGACCAAAAAGCCTTCACCGGACAATCACAGACCACAAGCTTGGCGCAGCCTGGTATCTTTAGGTTAAGCAACGCTGCATCGCCTATTGAAGTTTTTGAGTTTGAATCCAACAAACGCATCAATAGTTTTTATGGTCTGGCCAAATTTGGTTACAAGGACTACCTGTTTTTGGATATTACCGGAAGGAACGATTGGTCCAGTGCCTTGGCCACCCCTTTTTCCGTGGACAATGTTTCGTTCTTTTATCCATCTGTTTCCAGTAGTTTCATTCTATCCAATGTAGTGGAAATACCACGAGCCATCTCTTTTGCCAAACTACGTGCCAGTTATGCCCAAGTGGGCAATGACACCAACCCGTATCAGACCACCGGGGCATTTGTGGCACAGACCCCGTTTAACGGCCAACCCACATTTAGTGACCAAAACTTTATTGCCAATCCCAATTTACGCCCGGAACGCACAGTGGCCCTAGAGTTTGGTGCGGACCTTCGTTTCTTTGGGGACAAGCTTAGGTTTGATGTTTCTTACTACAATGCCGTGACCAAAGACCAGATCATATCACTTCCCATTGGGATTTCTTCCGGATTTAACCAGCAAGTAGTCAATGGTGGAAAAGTACGTTCCCAAGGTGTGGAGGTCATTTTAGGGGCAACGCCCATTGCTACCGATAATTTTAGTTGGAACAGCACCGTGAACTTTAGCCGAAACAGGGTAACGGTAGAGGATTTACCACAAGATGATGGGCGCCTTACTTTAGCCTTTTCACGTATTTACGACAGCCAGAACCAAACTGTTTTTGTACAGGTGGAGGAAGGTGGCCGTGTGGGAGACCTTTACGGAACGGGATATCTTAGAAATGATGCAGGCGATTTTATCCTAACCGATGAAGGCCGCTATATACCGGACAATACCTTACAAAAATTGGGAAATTCAAATCCTGATTTTATGATGGGATTTAACAACCAGTTTACCTACAAAAACTGGAACCTTGGGTTTTTGTTGGATTGGCGCCAAGGTGGTATCATTGTTTCGCGTACTAGAGCTTTGGGAAATGTGGGTGGCCAGTTGGCCGAAACCGGTTTTAGACCAGAAGAAGGCATCATCCCTGAGGGAGTTGTCAATACCGGCTCTGCAGAAAATCCAGTATTTACACCCAATACCACGGCGGTGACCGCAGAGAGTTTTTATCGCCAGTTTTATGACAGAAACCATGAGGAAAACAACACTTATGATGCTTCTTTCCTAAAACTACGGCAGTTTGCCATAGGATACACTTTTGAAAATATCAATTTTTTACAACGGAACGCCAGCTTAAACCTTTCGCTCATTGGCAGAAATTTGTTTGCCATTACGGAAAATCCACATTTTGACCCGGAACAGTTTGCCGTGCAAGGCCAAGGTTTTGTAGGGGGAGTGGAAGACATGTCGTACGCCACCACCAGAAGTATCGGGTTTAAGGCTGGGTTTAATTTTTAATGGGAAGATGATGAAATTTATAGATAACAGATTAACAAAAAAATTCCCCGCCCTGGACAGGGTGGGGTGGATTCCTGCGAAGCTAGGAAGACGGGGAGGGTGGAAAGCCCAAGCCTTGGGGTCGGTTGTAAGCTTAGGAAGGCCTGTAAGGGTTTGGGCTTTCAATCCCTTCCGTATTTTGACCTTAAAAAAAGGTCAAAATCCACCTTCCCTTACCCAAGGGAAGGAGCGCACACCCACATGGAGAGCAACCCAAGTACGGTTCTATTTTTCCTGCTCACAGCTTAAGAGCCCCCTTTTATATTTGAGCTTGATACTCGCGCTTGTGCTTTCCAGCTGTACCAAGGACTTTGAAGAAATCAATACCAATCCTAATCAACCCCTTACCGTACAGCCCAGTTTATTGTTGCGACAAGTGATTTATGATTATGGGGAGCAAATGTCTTATGAGGGTTTTACGGCAGGTGATTTGTTAGGGCAGTACCGTACAGCCTTGGACTTTAACCTATTTGATCGTCACGATTTAAAATCGCCCCAATTGGGTGGTAATCCTTGGCCCATTTTATATACGAATCTCAGGGACAATGAGCAGCTACTAGATCTGGCCTTAGCGAACCAAACCTTTTCGGTATATGAGGGCCCTGCCAGAATATTAAAGGCTTATATGGCCGCAGCCCTGACCGATATGTTTGGGGACGTTCCCTATTTTGAAGCTTTTAAGGGCAAAAACCTAACGGTGACCCCAGTTTATGATGAACAGGAGGATATTTACCTAGCGGAAGGTGGCATTTTTGATAATCTTGAAAAGGGTGTTGCGGCCATTGAAAACTACAATGGCAACATTGCCCTAGAGGGCGATATCCTTTTTAATGGGGATTTGGATGCTTGGGTGCGTTTTGCAAAATCGCTTCAAATAAAGTTTTTAATGCGCACCGCTAATGTCCAGAATAACACAACTGCACTACAAGCACTTTTTGATGAGGCCAATTTTATACGTAATAATGCCCAAAATGCCACTTTTGATTTTAATAATGGTGAACCCAATAATTTCCGTTTAGCACGATTACGGATTGGAGATTTTAACAACTTTGTGCTTTCCGAAACCATGGAGGAAATATTGACGGATTTAAACGATCCACGAATGGCAACCTTCTTTCGCCCGTTTTCCAATAGTGATACGGGAGGGTTCAATGGTTTGCTCAATGGTGTCGACGCTACACAAAATGCAGTGGTCTTGGCAGATTTCTCCTTAGCTAGCACCAATTTTAGAGAAGCCACCAGTGCCTTGGATGCTAACTTTATGACCAGTTGGGAGACTCATTTTCTGTTGGCAGAAGCCGCAGCACGCGGTATTATTAGCGCAGATGCCCAAACCTTATACGAAACTGGCGTTACCCAAGCTTTCGAGTATTGGAATACGGAATTACCAACCAATTATTTAAGTACGGAAGGTGCCTTTAACAACGGAGACGCCATAGAAAATATAATTACCCAAAAATGGATTGCCAATATCATCAACGGGTACGAAGGGTGGATAGAATACCGCAGAACGGGCTTTCCGCAGTTAAAAACAATTTCGGCGAGCTTAAATAATGATTTGCTGCCGGTGCGAATGCCATATCCGGCGGAGGAACAAGCCTTGAACACAATAAATTATGAAGCGGCAGCCGCCAAAACGGAGGGCAATAGTATCAATGTTCCGGTTTGGTGGGATGAAGCCCCCTAGGTTGATGGTTGATGGTTGATGGTTGATGGTTGATGGTTGATGGTTGATGGTTGATGGTTGATGGTTGATGGTTGATGGTTGATGGTTGATGGTTGATAATAATATATTTTATGGGAATTGGATAGAAATTCGAGACCTCATAAATATAAAAGAGTTACTAACTTATAAATGAATTGTAATAGCCTTATAGCACTTATTGAACCCACCCTTATGGGGATTGGGAGGCTTCAATGGGCATTGGTGATTCTATCTAGTTTGGTGCTATTCTTTCTTTCTCCCCTTGCAAAAAATACCAATCAGTTTTTTAAAGCTCGGCATCGAAAGAAGGCCCCAAATGTCTTTATGCTTATGGGCAGCTTGGTCATTTCCTGGATCTTTGCCAAAAGCATCACCAATGCCGCCAATCTTGGGTTAGCCTTTGGAATTGTTGGTGGCGTGGCGTATGCTGGTTATTACCTGTCCTTTGTCGTAGCTGGTTTTATCATCTACAAAATGCGGACCGAGGGAGGGTTTAAAAGCATACACCACTTTTTGACACAACGTTTTGGCAAAGCGGCCATTTCTATTTTTTCCATCTTAATAGCGTTTAGATTGTTTAATGAGGTTTGGAGCAATACCATGGTCATTGGCAGTTATTTTGGAGACATAGGCACAACTGCCTACTATTGGGCAATTATTGTTTTTACCCTATTGACTTTGGCCTATGCCTTAAAAGGTGGCCTAAGTAGTTCTATTTTTACCGATGTCATACAAATGGGGCTATTTGCCATATTGCTGGGGGTTATTCTCTGGGTACTTTTTGAGCCCACTACCCAATTTTCTACCCAAGATGTAGCAATTTCAGGAAGCTGGACTTTTGATATGGGGCTCAATCTTCTTTTTGCAGCCTTGATACAATCCTTTAGTTATCCTTTTCATGATCCCGTATTAACGGATAGGGGGTTTCTTAGCAGTCCTAAAGTTACCCTACAAAGCTTTCTTTGGGCAGGGCTGATTGGTGCGGTCTGTATTATACTTTTCAGTATAATTGGTGTGTATGCCCAATTTCAGGGCATGAAAGGACAAGCAGCGGTGGAAGTTGGTAAAGCGTTTGGGGCCATCATCCTTTTGGTCATCAACTTTATTATGATTACCTCAGCGGCTTCTACATTGGATTCTACATTTTCATCATTTTCCAAATTATTATCCGTTGATTTAGACTTGGGCAATTCTTTAAAATTTGGTCGGCTTTCTATGGTTGCGGTTGCCGTTTTGGGAACGATTCCGGTTTTTTTGGATGCTGAAATTTTATCGGCCACGACCATCAGCGGTACCATGGTGATTGGTTTAACCCCCATATTCCTATTCTGGAAAAAGGACGCTCTCAACATCAGTTTTCACCTGAGTGTATTTTGCGGGTTGTTTTTTGGAGTGCTCCTCTTGTTCCAATGGTTTCCTAAAGACCTAATCTTTACTAGTGGTGCCTATGCAGACCTCTTATGGATTAACTTCTGGGGCATCCTATCTTGTATCCTCTTATATTTGATACCGCTATGGATAAGAAAATAAATCATCTTGGTGAAAAAACCGGAAAGCTATTGCTTTTTGGGGGTGTCTATAGCAACTTACAAGCTTTAGAACAGCTGATTTCCATAACTAAAGAGGCCAATATTCCCGCAGAAAACTGCATTTGTACCGGTGATATCACTGGATACTGTGCCCAGCCCGAAGAAACCATCCAAGCCTTTAGAAAATGGGGCGCTTTAAGCATTGCAGGTAACGTAGAATTACAATTGGCGAATGACAGTGAGGATTGTGGTTGTGATTTTAAAGCTGGTAGCCGTTGTGATAGTTTCTCCAAACTATGGTTTCCCTACACTAAAGGCCATTTGTCACAGGAATCCTTGGAGTATATCGCTACCCTACCCGAATACCTCAGTTTTGATTACGGTGGAAAAAAGATAACCGTTGTCCATGGAAATTATGGAAATACATCAGAATTTATATTTGAGTCCAATGCCGATACTAGCAAGCAAAAATGTTTTGATGACACCAAAAGTGATGTCATTATTGCCGGGCATTGCGGGCTTCCCTTTCATCAAACAATAAAAGAAAAGATTTGGCTTAACCCCGGGGTCATTGGTATGCCAGCAAATGACGGCACTACCAGGGTCTGGTATATGGTATTGGAAATCCAGGACGGCAACATTAAATATACGCATCGGTCTTTTGAGTATGACCATACTACCGCACAACAATTAATGTTCAAAAACCATTTGCCCGAAGCATACGCAGATACGCTCTCTTCAGGGATTTGGGACAATATGGAAATCCTCCCAGAACTTGAAAGAATGAATCAGGGCATTCCAATTAATTTAGATCGTAAAAAACAACATACAGAACCTAAAACACAAAAAAAAATGGCAGATTCCTATTACGACCCCAAAGACCTTAGAAAATTTGGAAAAATAACGGAATGGAGCGAAGAGCTTGGTACTAAGTTTTTTGACTATTACGGTACCGTTTTTGAAGAAGGCGCACTAACTGCCAGGGAGAAGTCTTTGATTGCCCTAGCGGTTTCCCATGTGGTGAAATGTCCTTACTGCATAGATGCCTATACCAAAGACGGCTTGCAAAAAGGCATCACCAAAGAGGAGATGATGGAAGCGGTGCATGTAGGCGCGGCTATTGAAAGCGGCGCAACCTTAGTGCACGGGGTACAGATGATGAATAAGTACAATAAGTTGAGTATGTAAAATAGTTGATAGTTATCCGTTGATAGTGGTTCGATGCTTACCAAAACCCATCAACGGATAACTATCAACCATCAACGAACAACGAACAACCATCAACAAACAACCATCAACAAACAACCATCAACGAACAACGAACAACAATAAAGAAATGGCTACAAAATCGTTAAAAGCAAAAGGAAATGAGTTGGCACAAAGCAACAGACAACTCGATATTTTAAATGGTGGCATCTTTGCCGATGGGGAGCTTCCTTTTTTCAAAGATAAAATCGCCGAGATTGGACATTTTCCCCTCCGTCCAAAAAAGTTGGAGATACTACAAATCAACGTTGGCTATATGTGCAACCAGGTTTGCGAACATTGCCACGTAGACGCCGGGCCGGACCGCAAGGAAATCATGACTCGCGAAACCATGAAACAGTGTTTGGAGGTTATTAAGAACACAGGGGCACATACCTTGGATTTAACTGGTGGCGCACCAGAAATGAACCCTAATTTTGAATGGTTCGTGGAAGAAGCTGCCAAAGCAGGAATTAAGGATTTTATCGTTCGTTCCAACCTTACCATTATTAGGGCAAATAAAAAATACTACCATCTGCCAGATTTTTTCAAAAAACACAACGTACACGTTATTTCTTCCATGCCCCATTGGACACGTGGAAAAACGGATAAGCAACGTGGTGATGGAGTTTTTGATAAATCGATAAAAGCCTTACAGGAACTGAACGCCCGTGGTTATGGCATGCCTGGTAGCGATTTACGATTGGATTTGGTCTATAACCCCTCCGGAGCTTATTTACCAGGTGACCAAATGGCGATGGAAAAAGACTTTAAAAAGGCTTTGGACGAAGATTTTGGCATTCAGTTCCACAATCTTTTTGCCATTACCAACTTGCCCATAGCGCGTTTCTTAGATTACCTTATCGCTTCAGAAAACTATGAGGATTACATGTATGCTTTAGTAGAAGCCTACAATCCCGCCGCAGTGGCCAATGTGATGTGTACCAACACCATTTCCATTAGTTGGGATGGTTGGTTGTACGATTGTGATTTTAACCAGATGCTAGACCTTAAAGTGGCTAGCAAAGTGAAACACATTAAAGACTACAACGAGGATTTATTGAACGATAGGAACATTATCATTTCGCAACACTGTTATGGTTGTACCGCCGGTGCGGGCAGTAGCTGTCAGGGAGTGGTAGCCCCCTAGCCCCCAGAGGGGGAATTATTGGACAGGGAGCAAGTGACTTTACTACACTAAGGCTCTATTTTAACAAAAAAAATATACTATTGTTTCGTTTATTTCGTTTATTGGATTGTCTAACGATTGAACATAATAATGGATACCTTTAAAAACATAAACAAACCCTCTAAAGACGAACAGAAGATAGCCATAGAATCTTATGATGCGCTGGCTGCCGTACTAAAAGAGTTGAAATCTGAAAATCCTGAAATTGAGATTGAAGAAACCCAAGAGCGTATTAAAATCCCTTTAAACGCCTTAAAACTATTGGGTGATATTTTAGAGGCCATGAGCCAAGGAAAACCATTTTCATTGGTCCCTTTTGCGACTGAAGTTACTACACAAAAGGCCGCTGAAATGTTAGGTTGTTCCAGACCTCATTTTGTGAAGTTGTTGGATAACGGTGAAATAACTTTTACCAAAGTTGGCAAACATCGGCGTGTAAAGTTTGAAGATGTCATGGAATACAAAAGGAGGATGAAAGCAGAGCAGAAACAGCGCATTATCCATATGATGAAATCTGACGAAGCGCTGGGTTTGTATGATTCATAGCGTTCGTTTTATTTGTGTGTTGGACACCAATGTTATCTATCCCATAGAGATCAGGGATTTACTTTTTTGGTTCGCCTATTATGATTTACGCCTAAATGGAGCGAACATATTTTTGATGAATGGCGAGATGTCATGAAACGAAAAGGCATAACAGATAAAGAAGCTATTAAACGAGTGAATAATGCTAACCTTGCCTTTCCAGATGCTCTAGTAATCAATTATACTGGCTTAATTAAAGGTCTGGAATTGCCAGACCCAAAAGATTGCCATGTTTTGGCCGCTGCCATAAAAACCAACGCCAATATTATTGTAACGAACAACATCAAAGATTTTCCAAAAGAGTATTTATCCTCTTATGGTCTAAGCGCAAAAACAGCAGATGACTTTCTTACTGACATCATCGACTTAAACCCAAAACAAGCCACAAAAGCATTTAAGGAAATGGTACTAAATAGGAGAAACCCAGATTTGGATGAATTTGAACTACTCGATATCCTAACAAAAAGACGGTTAACTTACACTGCCAATTATTTACATTCGTAATTATAAATCTTACTATAATTACGTTATTTAGTATACTTGCCGTTCAATGGCCTTTTTTATCGTTCAAAAGATTACCATTCCCTAGACCAACGACACTCCACTGCCATAATTAGGCAACATACCGATAAAACCTGCTGATCATCTTATAAGATTTATCCTACAGGTAAATGTGATGAAATTTGTAGCATCAACCTACTTATAACATCCTATTTAAATCCAAATCTTATGTCAAACTCCATTGCCAATAGCAGCAAGCTTCACCAACTAAGGGCGCGCGGGCTTTCCTTTTTTTACCAGAATGGATATTATTCCACTACAACGGAAGAATTATTGGCCCACCTCTCCATCACCAAGGAAGCTTTTGAAGCTACCTTTTCTTCCAAAAAGCAATTTTTTATCGGCATAGCACAAAATCTGCTCTTACAGCGAACCTTAAACTTGCTTATAGAACCCAACAGCTATAAACAGAACCCTTTTCCTTCCATACTTCAAATGTTGGAAAACGAGCTGGAAAACAGCGCGGACAGCCCTGTAGATGGTGGTTTTATGTTGAATACCTTCCTGACGGAATTCCATGGCAAGGATAAAGAAGTGTCCAAAGTCCTTGTGCAAATCTTAAGAATCTGGGAAATTAACCTTCTGAGTCTTTTAAAAAAGGGACAATTAGATGGCTACGTAGACCAGCATGTAGACGCGGAAAGTGCCGCGAAATATATTGTATCCTCCTTTATTGGGATAAGAACCCTTATGGGCAATGAAGACCCTAGACGCTTAAAAAGACAGTATTTACAACAATTGCGATACTACTTTAATTCCATTGCAAAGCAGCGGGCAGCCTAAGGTACATCTAGCTGCAAAATGCGCTTTATGCGTTGCACTATGGTGTTTGGATGAATACTGGCAATGGCAGTTTCATAGCCTTCCGGATAGGAATTACCGTAGATTGATGTTGGAAGCTGTGGAAATTGGTCCCTGTCCGCGCAGAGCGAATTTTCTTTGGGCTGACCAAAGGGCGCAAATCCTGCAAATGGATGCGTTACGCCCCAAAGCGTGACCACCGGGACACCATAGTTTGCGGCCAAATGACCATTACCGCTATCCATGGCCAACATCACCTTAAGGTTGGAAATTATTTGCAACTCCTCCAAAAAGGACAGTTTCCCTGCTACATTGGTGACGCTACTCCCAACGTCTTGGGCAAGTTCATTAAGCTGGCCTACTTCTTTTTCACCACCACCAAAAAGCACTAGGTGTACCTGCTCCCAAGCCACTAACATGGACATCACCTGCCGCATTAGCTCTAGCGGATAGGTTTTGCTTGTATAAGCGGCATATGGCGCTATACCTATCAGTATTTTATTGCTGGGCAAAACGATTTTTTTCAGTTTTACCGGGGCCTTTTGTAGCCTATGATTATCGTTGATCTTTATGGGATACCCTAATTTTCCAAATACATCCGCATAACGCTGATGGGTAGATTTTAAGGCTTTAAAGCATTTGTTTTTTGGACGTATCAATCGCCTTTTTTCTTTTCTTCCTTTATCTATTTGCACAAACGGAATCTTGGAAAAGGTGAAAAACAACTTTAGGATGGTACTTCGTAATACGTGATGGACATCTGCAATGGCCGTTAATTGCTGTTGCCGTAGTATACAATACAATCGGTATAATCCAAAGACGCCTTTGTGCGCGCCTTTGACATCGGCCTCTAAAACGGTAAGGTTGCTTATGTCCTTAAAAATAGGTGCAAATCTGGCCCTGGTAAGAAGGGTGAGCTTAAGGTCTGGATAGGTTTTGGTTAGCGCTAAGACAACAGGTGCCAGCATGGCCACATCTCCCATGGCGGATAGGCGAATGATGAGTACATGGGCGTTATTCCCCTTTTTGGCCACGCAATACCGGATTAAGTTCGTCGTCGTTGTACATCTTCATCTGCTTGTAAACCTTCATGTATTTCTTACCTGCTGCAATGTCTTCCAAAAGGGCATCAATAGCCGTGGATAGGTCTTTACGTTGTTCCAACAAAATTGCAAGCTTTTTTTGGCAGGTTTCCCTGTGGTCAGATGAAGCATCTGTCCGGTCTACCTCTTCTTGCATATGGTAGATTTTCAACGCCAATATGGACAGGCGGTCTATGGCCCAAGCGGGGCTCTCAGTATTAATAGCCGCATCTGGCAAAATTTGCACCTCTTTGTACTTGTCCAAAAAATAACTATCAATATACTCCACCAAATCCGTCCTGTCTTGGTTACTGGCATCAATTTTACGCTTTAAACTAAGTGCAGCAGTCGGATCTATCTGTGGGTCACGAATAATATCTTCATAATGCCATTGAACGGTGTCTATCCAATTTTTGCGAAATAACAATTGCTCAATGCTATTGCCAGAATACGGATTGGTAAACACTTGGTCTACACGATCCGCAACGTGATACGTATCTATACTCTCTTGGAAAATGGCATTGGCCAATTTGCTGAACATAACAAACAGTATTTCCACAAAGATACAGAATTGGCAAAATCCTATGCCCATGACGTGCTTTTATCCGGCAGGAATATCCACTTTGTCCATAGCCGATTCCACTAAATTTTAACCTTGGAATACAGTTGAAAAAAAGCCAGGCTAAGCGCAGCAATTGCCAAAAAGATTAAAAGAGCTTCCTTAAATTTCTTTTTCCGAATGGTTTCCAAATAATTTGTCATAAAAACTGTAAGAGGAAAAAAAGAAAAAATCAAGGCTTGGGAGCGCAATTTTGAGGAAATAATGGCCAATGAGGCACTTAGGATAAAATACGCCAACAAAATTCGCAAAGAGAGAATACGGCCTAGGCCACGATTACCCAGTTTTATAAAAACAATTACCATTACCACGCCAGCTAAGAAGATATAAACCAACAACGGATAATATTCAGTAAAAACATAGTTGGCTTGGATGTCAAAATCATAATAACCCAAAACCAGGTTCCAATCCCCAAGTGATGCAATAACAGCCAAAGCACACATCCCAAATACGGTCAACGCGGCAAAAGGAATTAGCCAAAGCCTTATTTGGCCTCCGCAATAGACGTTTATGGCAAAAAATATGGGAATCACAAAAACCGACGACCACGGCACAAGTAGACTTGAAAGCAACACAAATAGCGATGCTTCAAAAATTTTATTCCCCGCGTTTTTCTCAAACTTTAGCGCAAGAGTCTTGTCCATGGACAATACGATCAAGAAATTACTTATGATGACAGCTTGATTTTGAAAAAGCGAAATAAAGGCAATGGCCAGTAGGGCATAAAAAAACATGGCATAGGAGTCTTTTTGTGCCAGTTTATCTGCTTTGAGTGTAGGATTTACGGCAAAGAAAGTAAGCCATAAAAAACCCAATCCCACAACCTTGGTGAACACCCCAACCATATCCTTGGATGTGGTATCCAAAGCCAGGACCATTGTCCCATAAAAAAAGGAAATGACTCCCAGGACCACTACATAGTTAATGGGTTTTGTCTTATTAAAAAAGCTAGTAATCATTGCCTTGGTACCAAATGCAAACCACTGTTTTATCGAAATTTCACCGGTAGGCCCAAATAATTCTATGGTTTTCTTATTTTTGCCCAGCTAAAGATAAGATAACATGAGTTCATTTTTTTACGCTATAGAAGACTTATTTGTAAATATCCTTTTTGCCCCGCTGGATATGCTCCGTTTTATGGAAAGCTGGTGGGCCGCTAACTCCATCAACTGGTTGTTTATGGTAATTGGCTCCATTGCCATGGTCTACTGGATGATTCAGCTCAAAATCTTTAATGATAACGGGGAAGAGGACAAGACCAGTACTTCCCACACTTACCTGTAAACATCTTAGACCGGCACTGGACGATTGCTTTTGATGAATGCCTTACGGGATCAAAGGTCAAAACCAATGTCCGATCGGTAATACATTCCTTCAAAACAGAATTGCTTGGTGTTACGATAGGACACTTCTAACGCTTGGGCTATGGAATCTCCATAAGCAGTGACCGCAATGACCCTACCACCGTTGGTGCGCACCTTGTTGTTATCCTGTTTTGTGCCCGCATGAAACACTATGGCCTCTTTAATGGTGTCCAATCCTATTATTTCCTTTCCTTTTGCGTACGCTTCTGGATAGCCTCCGGATACGGTCATTACCGTCGCTGCCGCCCGATGGTCCACCTCAAGGGAAATAGATTGTAGGTTTTTGGTCCTAAGGCTTTCTAGCACCTCAACCAAGTCATTCTTTATCCTTGGGATAACCACCTCCGTTTCCGGGTCTCCCATACGAACGTTATACTCTATCACTTTAGGCTCCCCGTTTACTTTGATCAAGCCGATAAATATAAAACCTACATAAGGGATAGCGTCTTTCTTTAAACCTTCTACCGTTGGCCGTACGATGTGTTCTTCCACTTTACGCATAAACTCCCCCTGCGCAAACGGCACTGGCGATATGGCTCCCATTCCGCCAGTATTTAGACCTGTATCCCCTTCTCCTATACGCTTGTAATCTTTTGCCTCCGGCAATATTTTGTAAGATTCGCCGTCAGTAAGGACAAAACAACTCAATTCAATACCGTCCAAGAATTCTTCGATAACCACCGTGTTACTGGCCGCGCCAAACTTTTTATCGAGCAACATGGTTCGCAATTCCAATTTGGCCTCTTGTAGGTCATTGAGGATCAACACGCCCTTACCCGCTGCGAGCCCGTCTGCCTTTAGGACATAGGGCGGTGTTAAAGATTCTAAAAACGCATAGCCTTCCTCTAGATTGTCCGCTGTAAAACTTTGGTAGGCAGCGGTTGGGATATTGTGGCGCATCATAAACTGTTTGGCAAACTCCTTACTTCCTTCCAAGGTGGCCGCTAATTTTTGTGGGCCTACCACCAGTACCTTGCTTAAAACTTTATCCCGCAAGAAGAAGTCATGGATGCCGTTGACCAATGGGTCTTCAGGACCTACGATGACCATATCAATACAATATTGAAGCACATGCGTTTTTATGGCTTCAAAATCATTGACGTCCAAGGAAAGGTTAGTGGCTATTGCATTGGTGCCGGCATTACCGGGTGCCACGTACAAGGTATCGGTTTTGGAGCTTTGGGCTATTTTCCATGCCAAGGTGTGTTCGCGGCCCCCGGAACCAAGAATTAGTATGTTCATCATTTGAATTTTGACCAAATGTAAGAACAATCAAAAAATGGAGCCACTCGCCTACCTACTTTCTGTTGATTTTTGAGAAATCCCTATGTTCTGTACGTTCCAATTCTTCTTTGGTCAAGGTTTTAAAGAATTCAAAGGTTTTGCGCATACCTTCTTCACGGCCCACCTTTGGTTCCCAACCTAAAATCTCCCTAGCCTTTGTAATATCTGGCTGTCTTTGCATGGGATCGTCCTTGGGTAGTGGCTTGTAGATAATTTTTTGATCGGTGCCGGTTAGTTTGATGATTTCCTCGGCAAAATCCTTAATGGTAATCTCATGTGGGTTTCCAATGTTCATAGGCAGGTTATAATCGCTCATGAGCAGACGGTAGATTCCTTCAATTTCATCGTCCACAAAACAAAAGGACCTGGTTTGGGAGCCGTCCCCAAAAACCGTAAGGTCTTCTCCCCGTAGGGCCTGCCCCATAAAAGCTGGGATTACCCTTCCGTCATTGAGCCTCATCCGCGGGCCGTAGGTATTGAAAATCCTAACGATACGGGTGTCCAATCCATGAAAGGTATGATAGGCCATGGTAATGGACTCCTGAAAGCGTTTGGCCTCATCGTAAACGCCCCTTGGGCCAATGGTATTGACATTGCCGTAATATTCCTCCGTTTGGGGGTGTACCAAGGGATCTCCATAGATTTCAGAAGTACTGGCAATCATGAACCTAGCGCCCTTGTCCTTGGCAAGTCCCAATAAGTTATGCGTTCCCAAGGCCCCAACCTTTAAGGTCTGTATGGGTATCTTAAGGTAATCTATAGGGCTTGCAGGAGAGGCAAAATGCAAAATATAATCCAATGAACCGGGCACGTGCACAAACTTAGTGACATCATGATGCGCAAACTCAAAGTTTTTATGGCCAAATAGGTGTTCAATATTCTTTAAATCACCTGTTATTAAATTATCCATTCCGATCACATAATGGCCTTCTGCCAAAAAACGATCGCATAGATGGGATCCTAAAAATCCTGCCGCGCCTGTAATTAAGGTTTTTTTCATTGGAATTTATTATTGTATTTCTGTTGTTATACAACTATTTTATAGGTGTTTTAGTATGCCTTGTCCTCCCCTTTGATAACATTAAGTACCGTTTGGATGATAATTTTCATATCCAAAAGCATTGACCAGTTTTCAATGTAAAATACGTCGTACCTTGTGCGGTTTACTATTTCTTCATTGGCCAAAATTTCGCCCCTATATCCTTTTGCTTGTGCCAATCCAGTAATCCCAGGCTTTACATGGTGACGTAACATATACTTTTGAATCTTATTATTATACTCTTCGTTCTGCCGCCATAAATGAGGTCTTGGCCCCACCACGGACATAGTTCCCAAAAGGACATTTACGAACTGTGGTAATTCATCTATACTAGTTCTTCTGAGAAAAGCACCTACCCGGGTAACCCTTGGGTCGTTTTTGATCGCTGATTTTTCTGTGCTATCATTGACCCTCATAGTCCTAAACTTATAACAGCCAAAACCTTCTTCTTGAAAACCTGGTCTATTTTGTTTAAAATATACTGGTCCTTTGGAATCCATCTTAATCAATAACCCTATAATAGGCATTAACCAAGATAAAAGGAAAACAAAGACCACAAGCGCAAAGAAAAAATCAAATACTCTTTTATAAATACGATTAAAAGTATTGTCCAAAGGAGATTCCCTTAAAGATAAAATTGGGAAATACTCGTAATACTCGAGCTTTAAGAATTTTGTGAAAATCTGCTTGTTGTCAGGAATAAACCTTAGTTTGACCAAATTGTTGTCCGCAAAGCTCACCAGGTGTTTAATTTGTTCATTCGCCAGTTGATTTATTGAACAAAAGATTTCAGTAATATTTTTGTTTTTGATGTAATCACAACATTCATCTACGCTAAAATCCGAGTCCTTAGGAAAAAATTGTTTAGTCAACTGAAAACCATATTGTTGGTTAAGCCTAAATATCTTTATTAGTTCATCCGTTTTTTTGTTATTCCCAATAACAACAAATTTGGTCAAATCAAACTTTTCACGCCTTCTGTATTCCATTAAAACAAAATAGCTGACTGCCTTAAAAAAGAAAATGCACCCACAGGCGGTAACAAAAAATAATCCTAAATTCCATCTACTGATATTAGGCTGTTTAAAAAAACCTATAAACGCATAAATAATTAAGAAAAAAAATAAAAACTGCCTAACGGATAATTTTAATATATAAGTGATTTTTGTGTTTGCGTATATTCCGTAAAACTTAGTTCTAAACGAGATTATTAACCAAGCAACGGTCACATAACTATGAAAAAGTAGCGGATTCTTAAAAAGTATGGGGTAATAATAGGCAAGCAGATTGATTATCAACAAATCCAGAAGGAGTGATATTAAATATATGGATGTTGTATATTTTACTTTGTTAATCACTTTTTAATTATAGTGGAAACAAAGATAACTGGATTATTATTTAAATATGCCTCTTTATTCCCAACCAATCCCTAAAGAAAAGAACTATAAACTTGGTGTTGGTAATTAGATATCTTTTGAATAAGCGTTTTGGGTTTTGAGCTAAACGATAAAACCATTCCATTCCTAATCTTTGTACCCAATTAGGTGGTCTTTTTTCAACACCTATTAAAGTATTGACTGCATTACCAATTCCCAAACAAACCGCGTTTACTTTAGCCGCATGGTGTAACATCCACTTTTCCTGTTTTGGACAACCCAAAGAAACAAAAAGAATATTTGTCCTTGCCTTGTTGATTTTTTCAATAAACAATTCCGTTTCATCGTTGGTTAACGGTCTAAATGGTGGAGAAATAAGTTCCCCTATCTTCAAAGCGGGATAATGCCTTGAAACATAACTTTTAAAAGATTTTAAATTATTCTTTGTGTTCCCAAAAATAGAAACCACCAATCCTAGTGACGCTGCTTTCTGAATTAGTAGTGGGGTTATATCCATACCTGCAATTCTTTCTTGACCAAGCCTATTTAACCTATTAAATGCCCAAGCAACAGGCATTCCATCAGTAACCGCCCAGTTTGCACTGTTGACCGCGCGCAGCAAAGCATGGTCCCTTTGGGCCTCGGAGGCCATGTGGGCATTTACCGCACATAAATAAGAGGGCTTTTGGCTCTTTGCACAGGCAATTACTTCATCTAACACCTCTGCTTTTGAAATGACATTTAACTGAAGGCCAAAAAGTTCTTTTTTCATGTTTCTATTCCGTTGGTAAGGTTTGCATGTCTTTGTTTGGATATAAAAGCAGAAGCGAGCAAAAGAAGGCGAAGAATAAAATCCCTTTTTCCCTATATAATAAAGACTCCGTTAACCCTTGTAAACAAAAGGAAATTAAAAAAATTTGTAGTAAAAGATTTTTTTGTTTTAGCGCTAACACGAATAACATTCCAATACTGAGCACAAATAATATAAGACCGATAACACCACTGGATACAAGAGTCTGTAAAAACATATTATGGGAGTTGAACTTTGATCCTTGATTCTTTTGAAACCACAAAATAGAATCAAATTTCTTTTCCAAGTAACAGCTGTCCAGTTCTTGTTGGACATTTGCTACACCTACACCATAAAAAAAGTTTTTCTTTGCTACCGACCAAGAGCACTCCCAATTCATCAATCTCAATGCCAATCCTTGATAGGTCCAGTCTTCATGATAGTTGTACTCAAAGGAAAATTCTGTTATAAAATCTACCCTTCTTTTGAATTCAGGATTCATTTTATAGGCTACTACAGGAATAACACATACTCCAGAAATTAATATGGCCTTAAAGAACAACGCCTTTTGCCTTTTCAAAATGAGATAAACAAAAGAAACAAGCAAGGTAAGCATCGCCATTCTAACACTTAATATGACCATTAAGAACAAAGTTGTTGCCAGGCTGAAAACATAAAGAAAGCGTGATTTATTGTTTTTTGCACCTAATACAAGATAGAAAAACAATATGGCCGCAAAGGTTAAGTACATTGCCATATACAGTTGATGGTGGTGTACCAAAGCCATGGAAAACACATCGTACTTTAACTCAGCAATCGCTTTTGCGATGGAGTTGTATTGTCTATATCCGTTCACTAGTCCGCCAATATAATTTGCTCCTGCCATAAGTAGGGTAGAAAAAGAAAAAGCTTTTAACAATTTCCATCTTGCCCTTGTTGTAATCCCGGCGCTAGTAGCTTTGACAAAAACTGGTATCATAATCAAAGGGGCTAAACCCAAAACCCGTTGCAGATTATCCAATACATTGGGCTGAACAAAACAAGCCGCAAGGTTTACCAAAAACAAAACGGTTATTAAAACTCCTGGCCAAAATATAATCTCTTGATAAGAGGTATGTTTTAATCTTAAAATTGCCACAATGCCGAGTGGAATCAACAACAACATGGTAAGTGCATTGCTCCAAGGAAGTAAAACAGCAATAAGTATTAACAGATAAAATGTTGTTATATCTGTTTTATTTTGTCGCATTAGGTACAATATTGGTTGAATCTATATTTGAAATTTGATACATTTTAAGTAACAAGACTATAGGTAAGGCGTATTCTACCAGTTCAAAATAATACACGAAAAACGATAGTAAAAAAGTATATATGAGAATAAATTGTAAAGGATAATAATCGTCAGAGTTCTTGTGTTTATCAATGATATTCATTGAGGCACGGTAAAGTATGTACATTGTAAGGATTCCAAGGATAAAACCATACTCCATAAAAATAGCTATTACGGACGAAAATGGTTGATTCCTTGTGCCGCCCATCCAAGGCACCCGAGTTGTTATTGTATTAAATAGCGGAAAGACATCTGTTTGATGGTAAGGAGGCCGTTTCTTAACGTTATCCTTAAGAATTTTTGTTCTGGACAAATCTCCGTTTAACAGAAATGCTGCTCTTGAATTATAAGTGCCAGGAGATGTGCCTAGTACTAAAATACTTGGAGTCTCCTTAATTCTTAGCAAAACCCCTTTATAAAAGGTAATCTTTCTGGGCACTCTGGTGGTTTTAAAGTTATTTGCCTTTTCCATCTCTTCCTGATAGTCAAAATCCATGTTATTAACAAAAGACATTAAGGTGTTTTTGATGTAATTGTAGTTATGCCTATTAACTGTTCGTATGACCAACACGCTTATTGCCATAAACAGAAAAGTAACCACAACAACTTTTAAACTACCTCTGCTGAAAATCTTTTTTCTAAGCGTGAATAAAAGGGATAAAATTGCAAGTATTAAACCTAAGCCATAAAAACCAAGGATTGAACAAATCAAGAACACTATGGCAAGTTTTATTTTCTTAACAAAGAAAAATCTTGTGGCATAAATAATGTTAAAAACGCTTAAAATATGGCCCCCAAGCCCATACTTGCCATAAAGGCCATAAAATGCATCATCTAGCAAATCAGAAGTTATCGGAGCAATATACCTATGAGAGTAATGTGTATAGATAAAAGTCGTTAACGCCGTGATATTTACTATGATTAATATGGTTGATGAAATCCGCCAAAATTGAGACCGAAGCTTCAGATGATAAAAATTTCCTGTCTTGGGCCTCGCTAAAATCAACAAAAAAGAAGGAAGAAAGATGTACAGGGACAAAACATTGTTGGTGAGCCAAAGTCCATTATAAAACGACGAAAATGCAGTAATCAAGACCAATATGAAAAAGAAAAAGACCGTTCTGTAACTAAAAGACAACTTAAAAATAACAAGTATAACAAATGCTATGAAAGGATATACCAGTATAAGATACTTTCTTACGAAGGTAAAACTTGCGACAAACAACGCTGCCAACAGTAATTGCTGTAGTTGGTTAAAGCTAATTTTCACCTTGTCTCAATGATTTTTTTTAAATTTTTCAACCCCACACCATAACTATATTTATCCCTAAACTCAGCGAAGCAATTCTGACTGAACAAATTTCTCGTTTCAGCATCTATGGAATTTAATGTAGACAGGATGGTATCCAACTCCTTTAAGTTTTCATAAAGATACCCTGTTTTATTATGGGTCACCATTGAGGACATGGCTCCTAGGTTTTTCGCGATTACAGGAGTGCCATTGGAGAAAGATTCTATGATAGTCATAGGCATTCCTTCGTACCAAATTGACGGAAATATCAAAAACCGTGTTTTTTGCATGAGGCAAAGTATAACATCCCTATCTAGATTTCCATGGAGTTTTATATGCCCAACGTCTTTGGACCTTCCTTCAACAGCTTCGAAAGCTGGGCCATCCCCAACTAAATGAATGTTCAATTGCTGATTTTTTAATAACAATTCCATGATAGAAGCAATACCTTTTTCTTCCGTAAACCGCCCAACAAACAGCAAGTCAATTTCTTTAGGTGTGTTTTCAAATTTAGCCGGGGTGGCTAAAAAATTGGGTTTTAATACGTTATTGGAAAAAAGTCTAGGTCTCCACTTCATATGGATATCCCTCGAGAAAGAGGTAAGAAAAATGAAATTATCAACTCTATTAAAGGTTCCAATGAATAGATTGGCCCTATAAATAAGACCTAGAATAAGGGTTTTGAATTTTGAATTTTGGTATACTCCCCTTGATACGTTTTTTAAAAACCCTAAAAAGGTTTTGGAATCCAAATTAATCCTTCCGTCGTGAAAAAGTGTTCCGCTTGGGCACAAAAACCTGTAATTATGAATGGTGTAATATACCTTTGGTTTTTTTGTGTTAAACCATAAGATTGAAGGGGAGATTTTAAATATAAGGTTATGGATATGGATAACATCTGGCTTAAAATCCCTCACTATTCTTCTAAAACGGATGGCAGACATGATATTAAAAGGACTAAGCACTAAATCAATAAAGCCTAAGTCAGCGTTTGTTTGTTGGTACATTGCCACAGTGTAGCCTAGTTCTTTATAAGCTAACAATTCTTGTTGTACTACGGTATCCTCTCCTCCATATTGTTTGTATTGGTTGTGAACAATGAGAATTCTCATAGAATTACTATTGTCGTTCAATGAATTTCAAGATTTGCTTGTGATTTAAATCCATTATATTAGACCAATTGTCGTCATTAAAAGACTTGAAGAGGCCTCCTACCTTTCCTATTTCTCCAGCCGTATAGTCAATACCATAAACGGGGATATCCAAGCTTTTCATAAAGATACAGGCATGGAATCTCATACAAATCCCCAAATCAAAGCTCTTTAAAAAATACTGCATATCCCTAGCATTTAGTTCTCGGTCAAAAACGTGAAAGTTCTTTATTTTGGCTGCCGTGCACTTGTCTTTTAACCTAAGTGCTGGCTCCATGTCAGAAAATCCATAATGATCAGTATTAAACGGAACTGAAATTAGCGCCACATGATGCGGAAGTTTTTTGATTAATTGAAAAACTTCATTTACAACCTGATCATCCAACTCCGCGGATGACTGATTTGATTTGTTGTATTTGTCCCAAATTGGTCTCAAATTTAGTAACACCAAAGTATCTTGTTGGGTTGTCTTCACCTTATCTAGAAAATCATCGGTTTTTTTTCTTGACCAGCTAATTTTTGGTTCTTTGTGCACTCCACTTAATAGATAATCAAATGCAGGGTCTTGGTTTAGTTGGTATTCCACTGGCAGGTCGTATTTATCCCTCATCTCAACCTTGGCGGCTTTGTTCAATATAGAATTTGCCTTTGCACGGGAATACTTTGTTTTAAATGGGCCCCAACCACAACCTACAATTTCAAACCTTAAACCATTCTTAACAAAGCAATCGATGGTCTTAAGGTGCTCAAATAAATCTATCGGCATCTCCATAATCGGTCCACCTGCCCAAAATAGAACGTCCTTTGCAGAAGCTTCCAAAGCATTTAAAATAGTATAAGGTTTAACCACAATAGTGAGCTCACTTTCAAAGTCTAGGCCACGCACCCAAAACTTGGTCCTATCAGGTCTTTTGCTATAAACCACTACGTTTTTTAAATTAGGGTGCCTTTCTGCAATGCGTAATATCACACCTCCTAGGATAGCGGAGTCGCCAACATGTTCGCCGCCATAGGCACCTATTATGTGTGCCTGTGCGGTATTCTTAGCCTCGCTGATACCGATATTACGGGGACTAATCCCAAAAGCTGACTTAAGGTTAGCAAATGCGAATGTGCTTAATTGCTTAATTTTTGGAAAAAAGGGAAATTTTTGTGACAATACCTCATTAATGATAAGAATTGGATTCCAAGCCCCAGATTGATCATGAATACATGATGGGCAGGTAGAGGATAGCAATGCTTCTAGTTGCTCTCTAGAGTTTTGGGCAAAATACACCTCATAGGGGTCGGTGGTCCTACAATCTCCCAAAGGTTCTTCATCTATTGAACAATGGTACATTTCACCATGGGCAGAGATTAAGACGCCGTTATACTGAAAGTGACAAGGTGCCTTTCTATTGCCGCCAACTGTAAGTCTTTTAGCTAAATCTTTGTAGAACAACCTTCTCCCTGGATTCTCGGTGGTATGGGTCACACTTGTTGATGTGACAAAATCTGCAAAAAAAGAATCGTCCTGATTGCTATTAAAAAACTCGTTGGTTATCTCATGATTATAAAGCCTGTTAATGCTTGTTGCCCTCCTAAAGATATATTCCAAATTATTGGACTTTGCAAAATGGAGAACTTCATTGACCCCAAAAACGTTGTGTTTTGAAACCGTACATTGTATTTGCACAGGAACATTATTTGACTTGGCCACATCAATAGTTTCCACAACCTTTGCCCAACCTCCTTCTATTCTTCTTACCTCTTCATGCAGTTCACCTATACCATCAACGCTAATATTAAGCTTAAAAAAGGTATTGTATTTCTTACATAAAGCTACAATTAGTGGCAATTGCCTTTGCCATTTTGTGGGATGGAAGCCGTGTGAGGTAATCGAAAGGCTTTTTAAGCGTGGCAAGGCCGTTAGAATTGCTTCTACGCAAGCTAACAAATCTTTACGTAAGGTTGGCTCCCCGCCGGAGATGCCAAGATGCTTTGTGTTCTTGAAAAGTTTGTTGGAATAAATTGTTTGTATTTCCTCTGGAGTTAGTTCATTCTCAGATTTATCTTTCCAAACATTGCACATCCTGCATTTTGAATTACAGTTGTCAGTTATGGGAAAATTAACATGTGATGGCAAAATATAACGCTGATTACCAAAACCTGGATTGAGGTAGTATTCATAAAAATAGTTGATAGATTTTGGTAGTTTCATAAATGTTGTTTGTTAACGTTCACTCCTCCCCTTGGCAAACGAGGTTTTAAGAAAATAAAAAGGTGACAATAACTGGTCTATCATAACTGGTCTTAAAACACTAAAGAAGAAATTTGCAAAATATGCCGCAAGCCCATAAGAAATTAAAGTTGCCCAAGCAGCCCCTAAAATACCATAATTAGGTATCAAAATAAAGTTTAAAACAACATTTGACACCAGACCTATTAGACTTCTTTTAAAAATAATGTCCCCTCTATTCAAAGACAACAAAAACTTGCTACTACTTACCAATAGTGCCATAAATAGTATGGACCATGCATAAATTTTTAATACCTGGCTGGACAATAAATATCCTTTGCCAAAAAGCACAATTATTATTTCATCAGAAAAAAAGGATATAAAAATAGTAACCATTCCGGTAATTACTAGTATAATGAAATAAAAATATCTCAACAGATTTCGTTGCTTTATGAAATTTCGTTTCAATTCAACTATTTTGGGATAATACACAGATGAGATGATTACCGGTACCGCGTAAAACATTTCTGAAATTCTAGACGCCGCTGCATAAACACCTACACTTTTATTGTCTAAGAGGAATCCTATTATCAATTGGTCTATTTTTAAATAGAGAATAACGGTTACCGCTGATAACATTAATGGAAGTCCTTGTTTAAATAAATAACTACTAATCCTCTTATTGAGGTAAATTTCTAGAGGTTCTTCCTTTAACGTATTAAATTGAAGCCAAGAAACAAATAAAAACAACCCATACTCCGCAATTGCCGTAAATGCAAAGAATTCGAGGCCAAAGTCATATTGGATTCCTAAGAACCTCAGCAAGCTCCCAACCGTTAAGGCGATATTGCGAGAAATAACGGTTTGCCTATTGTTTAAATCAGCTTCGTTCTTATAAATAAATACATTACTGTTCAGTAAAACTTGTGAAACAAAGATTAAAACGACGACCATTAGGTACTTGGGTTCGGCATTAATTCCAATGACCAAATAAAAAACAAAGAACAAAACCCCTACAATTAATCCTAAAGAAGCTCTAAGTACTAGGGCGTTGCCAATAATCAGCGAAGTTAAGCCAGGAGTCTCCTTTATTTTTTTTACCAGAATAAAATTAAGGCCAAGTCCCGCAATGGCAGGTATGATAGTGCCAAAAGCTAGGATGTAATTCCAAACCCCAAATAATTCTTGTTCTAAATGTCTGGCAAGCAGCCCGTATATAAAAAGGGATATAAGAGCTCCATAAGCCTTATCAAAAAATAACCAAAGTAGATTGCCTAAAACACCGGAAACTAATTTTTTCCCCTGTTCTGCTCTAGGCTTAACCATATGAATATTTATTTAGACCAAACCGTTAAGCTTTGGCAACATTGCCATGCTTTGTTTTGAGAAAAGTATTGAGGTTTCTGACGAGCAATAAAAATATCATTCCAACAACTAAAAAAACAGGTAGAAAATAAACATACCTATTCCAAAAACCTTTTAACTTTACACCTCTTGAAGGAAAATCACTAATTATATTAATTATTTCCGACTTATTTGCCCTTTCCTGATTTAACTGGACCAATCGGTTTTTTAATACATCTCTTTCTTGTACTAGGGCGAGTTCTTTATTTTGTGATTCCCCATTCTCTGCTAGATTAATGTTAGTACCCTGCATAGGTTTTTCCGCTTCCTTCACCAAAACAGTCTTGTATAGCTTTTGAAGTGAGTCTATCTCTTGTAACTGTTGTAAATAGATACGTTCCTGTAAATCTAGGTTGCTATCGCTAATTTGCTTCTGCAGTTTAAAATAGCTGTTCACCGAAATGGAAGAGACAATCGCCGGTTGTATTTTTTTTGCCACTGTATTGTCAGTGCTCACTACGGAAATTTGATGAAACCTTGCGTCCATGGAGTTGAAATTTTCTAAATAACTCTGATAATCAAGAGCACTTACCGTCGTGGAATCAAGTTCACGGATAAAATCATCAAAAAGTTTAATTTTCTGATTTTCATCAGAATAAGATTCTACAAAAATTTCCTTTATTTCAGCTGCCCGCGTCACACTTATGCTGAGAGCATTTGAGAGCGCTATTGAATCCTTTGCATCAGCAAGATCGTTATAGAAATCAATATTGTTATACAACTGTTGAACACTGTTAAAATTTGGTTCAACCACCATTTTTGAAATATATTTTTCTGGAAGGATATTGTCCAATATGTATCCAGCGGCGGCTCCTAGAATAGCACTGATAATCAGCACTAGTGCATTATTCTGAATAAATAGCAAAATTGCTATAAGGCCGGCAAATAGCGATTTGATTATCGCAGCAAAGAAATTGGATATTTTTTGAACACCCCTCCCGATCAACTGGAACAATTGCCCCAGATCAATTTCGTCGTTATTGTTTTGATTTGCCTGGTTAGCCATGTTTAAGAATTAAATATTTGTTCTAAAATCTTATCGGTTATCAAATAGGTGGGTTTTACCCCGGTGGTTCCCAGTCCTCCCGAAGCCAATGTGCTTCCGGTCTTTAAGGGATTGTCAGAGGCGTAATAGGCGTACCTGACCTTTACGCCGTTCCTTATGCTCTTGCGAATCTTGGACGCTGACTGTACCGCCTTTTGATAGTGCACCCCTTCCATTTCCAAACCTATGACGTTCCATGTGGAATCATAGAAAAATTGTAAAATGTCCTTATTTTGTAATGAGGTGCCCAGGACGGTCACCATGGTGCCTTCCACTACATTAAGGCCTTGGCCTTCAAAATTTGCCTTGCTCAACTCATTCTCAAACGGATAATTGTCCGCCGTTCCTTCAAAAATATGGGCAGACGGTATCATTAAATCTCCTTTGTCCCCCTCTAGAATACCTGCTTTTCCCATAATGGAAATGGACGCTACGTTTAAATATTTTGGTGTTTTCCCATTTTTAAAGGGTTTGAGCAGTTCATCTATAGTTTCATAGGCCTGCTCACCAAATGCGTAGTCCATAACAAAGATAATCGGTTTTTCTTGGTCCGGAACATCCAGTTTAAAATCATAGCAACAAGCACCTAAGGCAACTTTTGCCATATCAAATATCTGTACATCTATGTTTGCCCCAGATGTATCATCTATATAAAACATTCCGTTGTTAAGGGCATACTTAGTGACTTGATCCCTTAGATTTTGGTTTTCGGAAGAACTTAAAGCCTCATAAATTTGGAGCAAGCCCTCATTTTTAAATTGTTTTGAAAGTGCCCTTTTTGCAAATAGTGAATTCATGACACTGTGCATATTGGCACTAATAATGTGGATTGGCCTATCTAAAAGATTGTTTTCTGCCAATTTGTTCTTGATTGTATTGGCCCAACGCTCTCCGTGGATGTGATGTCCCAAACGTTCCCGCAATAAGGGACTAAACGTAATGGTTCTCTTTTCCCCGGTGCGCTCTTCCTCTATGGCCAATTTTCCCAGCCAGTAAATTACACTTAAAAACTTATCGGTATTGTTTTTTGTTGCAAGTTTTTTGTGGACCTCAACCACCTCTTCAAAAGACCTGCCCAAGATGTTGGCAGTATGGATCAATGCAACCTCCCTTTCTGCATTGGATGGGTCTTTCTTCTGGATGTATTGCTCCAATTTATCCCAATCCCTAACGGTGGTTTTTGTTTCCTCAAAATATACCTTCTCACAAATTTTACCAGATTCTATGAACAAGAAGGTTAAATGGGTGAGTAAATCATAAATATCTGATCGGCCCCTTGTTATCTCAATATTCATCTGCTCATCATCGATTCGATAGCAGTTTCTTCTTCTTTTTGGCGGAATGATGGGTTTTAGATGGCTCTTGGAGAAGCCCTCGTCCGAAGTGAGGTTGATGAACCGGCACTGTTCAATCCCCTGCGGCAGACGTTCCAAAACATAGATTAACCCATTTAACTCCCCCTTTTCTTCTGCTACCGTTCCATATATCTCTGGGCGCAACAACAAGAGCGAACTCTTTAGGGCATCACCGGAAACACCGGATGGTTTATAAAACCCCCGATTTAGGAGGTGCCGCATGGTAATGTACAAACGTTCTATGGCGTTTGTGGATTCTTGGGCCCTTGTAGTTTCTATTGTATTAATGGACATACCTGCTTTTCGTGGCAAAAATACACCAATCTATTCAATCGTGAATAGCTATTGGTTGGGCGTGGTGAGATGACTTTGGATACCATCTGCCAATTTACGGTCATTGGACAAACGTTGCACTTTGTTCTGGCCCCCAAATTTACCTATGGATTTCATGTAATCTTGAAAACCTCCCAAAACCACCTTGGTCACTTGGAGGGGTTTTAATATGCTTCCTGTAATAAGGTCATCGTAATAGCTGTTTTGCTTTCTCATGGCCTCTTCCAAGATTTGGGCAAAAAGATTTTCATCTTTTGGTGGCTTTTCAAACTCCACCAACCATTCATGGTAAGGAAGGCCATTCTTTGGGTTGGTCTGCGGTGCAACGGTAAACTCGTTAACCAAGGCACCAGTTCCGGCAATGGCCAAACGCATGGCCTCCTCTACCTCTTTGGCTATTACGTGTTCCCCAAAGGCAGAAATAAAATGCTTGATACGCCCGGAAACGATTACCTTATAAGGCTTTAAAGAAATAAACTGAACGGTATCTCCAATGTTGTACGCCCAAAGCCCGGCATTGGTGCTGATGATCAAAGCGTAATTTACGCCGAGCTCTACCTCTGCCAAGGTCAACCGTTTTGGGTTGTTGTCAAAAAATTCATCTGCTTTAACAAACTCATAAAAAATCCCCCCATCCACTAAGAGCAGCATGCCCTTTTCATGCTGTTTGTCTTGGTAGGCAAAGAACCCCTCACTTGCCGGAAACAATTCTATACTGGCCACTTTTCTCCCTATCAAGTTTTCAAATTTAGCTCGATAAGGCTCATAGTTTACGCCTCCGTAAATAAAAAGCTCGAAGTTTTGGAAGAGTTCCCCCACTTTTTTTTGATGCTTCTTTTCCAACTTCTCAAAATACATTTGTACCCAGGAAGGAATACCTGCTATAACGGTCATGTTTTCATGTTCCGTTTCTTTTATAATTTCATCTACCTTGGTTTCCCAATCTTCTATGCAATTGGTTTTCCAACTGGGCAAACGGTTTCTTTGGAGGTAATTGGGTACGTAATGGGCTGAAATGCCGGACAATCGGCCCAATTTAATACCATTCTTCTCCTCCAAAACGGGGCTGCCCTGTAGAAATATCATTTTGCCATCCACAAAATCTGCCCGTTTGGTCTCTGCTATATAATTTAAGATGGCATCACGCGATGCTTGGACCTGGTAAGCAATGGAGGCTTTAGTGATAGGGATATATTTTGCTCCAGAAGTGGTGCCGGACGTTTTTGCAAAATAAATGGGTTGGCCCGGCCAGAGCACATTAACCTCCCCATGCACCACTTTATCCACATAGGGTTTTAGCTCTTCATAATCCCTGATTGGCACATTACTGGCAAAATCTTGGAACGTTTGGATGTCCTTAAAGTTGTGGTCTTTTCCAAATGCAGTTTGGCGGCCTTCTTGCAACAGGTTTTGAAAAACACGTTGTTGGGCCTGAATCGGATTATTAATCCACTTGGTATTTTTTTTAACCACCCTACTCGCAAATAGCTTAGCTGCTAGTGATTTTAAAGACATATCCTTTTAATTAAAATCAATAAAAGATGTGGGGTCCACCGGTTTACCGTTTATCCAAAGTTCAAAATGTAAGTGCGGGCCGGTGGTAAGTTTTCCTGTGTTGCCCACTGAGGCGATCACTTCACCTGCCATCACTACATCTCCCTGCGTTTTGCTCAAAGATCCGTTATGTTTGTAAACAGATGTAATATCACTGCTATGTTGAATGATGATAACATATCCTGTACTGGCGGTCCACTCAGAAAAAATAACCACACCGTCCGCTACTGCTTTAACGGGATTGTCCATGGGTGCCACAATGTCTATGGCAAAGTGTTTTTGCTTTGGTTCATAGTTTTGGGAAATTGAGCCTGTCAAGGGTGTAAACAAAACCGTACCTATATTCTCCAAATTTCGTTCGAACAAATTGTATTTATCCTCCAGTTCTACCTCTTTCCTAAGCTTAAGGTCTTCCTGTATTGGTTTAAGATTTACCGTTGATGGGTCTAATTTATAGCGCTCAAAAAGGGAGTCACGGGTCATTTGATTGTTTTCTATGTCCCCTCTGAGTACTTTTTGCACATTTTCTAAATACTTATTGGTATAATTTAAGACCAGTACCAAAGAATCCGTTTTATAGGTAAGTTCAGTGGCCTGCCTTTTTAGCTTGGTAGAAGAATATCCTGGTATATATTCCCGCAAAGGGGTCAATGCAATTAACAAGGTTGTGAGTGCGATAAGGGTTATGATAAGGAAAGTTCCGGTTACAAAAACGTTGAGTCGGCTCAGTTTAAAGGAAATCTTTTCTTCAAAAGTACTTTCGTTCAAAATGACCATTCGGTACTTATGAAGCAGTTTTTTCTTTATTTCTTGCCGTTTTTTACCCTTTTTTGCCATACCACAAAGATAAACCTCCTTCCTTATTATTTGTTAAATTCGTTTTAATTCGTCCGTTAAGCGTGCTATGTTGTGCAATATAATGCCCTCAACACAGTTTTAACACCGTGCATTTGCCTAATTTTGTACCTTAGCATCTTAAATAAAAGACCATGATTTCATCAACTATATTTTTAGGACTCGTTGGACCTTGGCAAATTGCCCTAATCGTAGTGATTGTCTTACTCCTTTTTGGTGGCAAAAAAATCCCTGAATTAATGCGTGGGCTGGGAAGCGGAATCAAAGAATTCAAGGACGCTTCAAAAGAAGATGAAAAAATTGAGGGTGGCAGCGAAAGCAAATAATCCCTACGTTCTTCCATCGTAATTCAAAAACACTTTTTGTTTATTTTTTAGGCAGGTTTCATAGTCGAAATCCGACTTAAAGCACTACAGCCTTCTGTAACACTGTTGGACACCAAAGTTTTTTGTGTTCTAATCTACCCTTCCATAATCGTTACCTTGTATCACACTCTTTTGGTAAAGGGTGACCACTACTTAGGGCTTTATTTTTTTAATTCTTGCCAATTACACTTTAGTGAAGCTTTTTTTAATTCCTTACCGCATCCGATAAAACTGGGCTTTGCCTGCAACAAAAACTACTACATTAAGGAATTCACTGCGTATACTTGGGTTTTCACAACAAAAAATATCCAATGGGCAAAGGAACCATTAAATTCGTTTCATAAACCATATTGGGGTTGTTGTGACCGTAAGGTGGCATCCACCACTAAGAAAACTAACACTAACCCTTTGCCTAGATTTCAGGTATGAAAAAAGTTATAGTCCTACTCATCTTCGCGATAAGTATTCCTTCCATTTCACAACAACTAAATACTGCTGTTGCGGAGGAGGGTGTTATTGAAAACACCGAAGATACCCTTAACGCCGAGGAATTTGAAAATTTAAAGGCAGAAGCCAATAAAAGAACCTCTGGTAGTGAACGCTCCTCACAACAGAACAAGCTTATCAAAAAAGCCGATGAGTACTTTGAAAAGATGTGGTATGCTGAGGCCGCAGAGCTTTATGACCTTGCCCTAAAGAAAAATAAGAAAGCGTATACCCCCATAACCTTGCAGCGCGCCGGTGATGCCCATTACTTTAATTCAGAAATGGAAAGGGCCTACCATTGGTACAGTGCCCTGTTCGCTGATTTTGAGGATGAACTTACAGACGCAGATTACTTTAGGTATGCGCATATTTTAAAGGGAACCAAAAGGTACAGAAAAGCAAAAAGACTAGTTGGTATATTTAATGAGCGGATTGCCCAACGAGAAGGAATTAATCCTACTGCAAGCTTTGAGGACGTAAAGGCGGAAATCATCGCTAAGAACGTGACCATCAAAAATCTTAACATTAATTCCCGCTTTTCGGAATTTTCACCAATGTATTTAAGGGACGACCAATTGGTTTTTGCTTCCACCAAAGATACGGCCGTGATAAATACAAGGACCTACAAATGGAACAACCAACCCTTTTTAGATTTATATGTAGGTAAGACCACAGATAGTATTGCCACAATCGAGAGCGTCCAAAAACTTTCCAGTACCTTAAATTCCAAATATCACGAAGCCGGAGTTACGTTTTCTCCGGACCATAATGTTATCTACTTTACCAGAAACAACTATGGTAAAAAACTAAAGCGCGCCAAAAACGGCGTGAGCCACTTAAAGATTTATGTTTCTGAGTTTGATGGCGCAACTTGGTCAGAACCTCAGGAATTACCGTTTAATAGTGAAGATTATTCCACTGGCCACCCTGCAATGAGCCCGGATGGCAAAAAACTATATTTTGTTTCCGATCGCCCAGGTGGTTTTGGCGGCACGGACATCTATGTGGTGGATGTTTTGTCCAACGGAGAATTTTCAGCACCAAGAAACTTGGGTCGCGGCATCAATTCCACCAAAAGGGAAATGTTTCCTTTTGTTACGGAGACTACCCTGTCCTTTTCTTCGGACAGAGCCTTTGGGTTTGGTGGTCTGGACGTTTACGAGAGTTCTTTTTCCGGGGACACCTTTAGCGCCCCCATCAACGTAGGGGAACCCATAAATAGCGCATTGGATGATTTCTCCTATATCACGGATGATTCTGGGAACAAAGGTTATTTTGCCTCTAACCGAGAGGGCGGGAAAGGAGATGACGACATCTATGCTTTTGAAGCCGCTGAGGAAAAAGTTCTTGAAGAAAAATTGAGCGATATCGTAGGAACGGTGAGCGATATCCTTACCAAGGAACTGCTGCCCAATACTTTGGTCACTTTAATGGGGGAAAACAATGCTGTCCTGGCAGAGGCCACCACAGACGAAGAAGGAAGCTTTTTGTTTGAAGGGGTAGACACCAACAGCAATTATATTGTGACCGCTAAAAACCAGGAATACCTGCTAAAAACAGAAGCTGTTAGCGTAGCGGAGGAAGAGCAAATTGCCATGGATATCCTTTTGGAAAAATTAGATGGCCTTGTTGTTGACGAAAACGGGGTCAAGAAAGTAGACCTGGATATGATCTACTTTGATTTTGATAAATATTACATACGGGATGATGCCAAAACAGAGCTAGGCAAATTGCTTGAAGTATGGGAAAAATACCCTGATATGGTGATAAAAATAGAATCCCATACGGATGCCAGAGGTCCAAAGACCTATAACAAATGGCTGTCGGATAAACGTGCTAAAGCTACTAGGGACTATTTGATATCCAAAGGTATTGATGCCTCTAAGATCTATAGTGCAATAGGCTATGGCGAAGAATACCCCATAAATGATTGTGTGGACGGCGTAAGGTGCTCTAGGGAGGCACATCAAGAAAACAGACGCTCAGAATTTATCATCATAAGTATGTAACCATAACATCCAAAAAAGCAAAAAGCTGATACCCCTTGGTATCAGCTTTTTGCGTTTAGGGACAATAGTATTCCGTTCATCGAAAAAATCCACTTACCATTGGTCCTACATTACAGGTGCATTAACGAATATAGGTGAGCTGTATGGCGTTTTAACTTTACCACCGCACCCTTAATCGAATAATCCTGTTTCTTGCGCTAGGATGTGCAATATTGCCTTCTGTAGACACGCAAAACAGTTGAATTATGAAAACACTACTACTCGTAAAGGAAATTTACTTGGAAGGCTTTAGAAACATCACCCACTACCTACTGGAAAAATCTTTTAAAGTATATAGTTGGTTTTGTTTTGGGCTATTTTTTATCGCGTTATATGCGCTGATCTATCGGTTGGCTACGGGGTTTGCCTTTGGTTAATGACCAAAGTCCTCATTATGGCCTCTAGCTCCAGTAAATCGTCCCTTTTGTTTGTGGAAGGCGCAAAAATAAAGCCCTCCAACACCAATTTACGGTCATTGTATTCATCATTGACAATGAACGTAAGAAATGGACCTGCCATGGCGTAATTTTCCATAATCCATATCCCCCGGACCTCGGCAGCTTTATAACCGTTGACCTCAGCAGGGAAAACATAGGGGGCAAAAGCTTTTTCCGTTGCCATATAGGTTTGTTTGCCAGGCACGTCTGGTCCTGGAATGTATTTCTTGCCAATAGAGTCCCGCATTTTTACAATATCCCTAACAAATGTAGAGTCTGCCCCAAAAAAACTGTTTGGTATGGTATATGCGATCAAATTCATGTTCCCTTTTGGTATCTGCCTATCCAACCAAACAAAATTGTTTTCATGTTTGCCAACGGTGTAGGCAGATGGGATGGTTAAACTGATGTTGAACTCCTCCGTAACATCGGTCTCCTTGTTCAAAGAGCGTTTAAAACGTTGTTGTATGCCCTTAATCTCATTGCGCTTAAACTCTTCTATGGCCTTAGGTGCCAATTGATCAATATTAGCAGCCAATTCCTTATAGTCCTCTCCCTTGATAACAGCAATTTTCTGCGGTGACGCATATACATTGGACTTTATATGTGCCAATGACATGGTATCCTGTTGTATAAACAGTACGGCACGGGAATTTACAATGGCACCGCTAAAAATCTGTGGGGGAACCTGCTGAATCGTAAACAATGCCTCTGTTTGTGGCATGGCCAGAACGGGAACTGCAAAATTCTCCCGCACCTTGTCCCCAACAGCGCCTTTCCAGAGTTCATTATCCATTACTACCAAGAGCGAATTCACGGAACCTGTGGATGGCGGCAAATATTTTTGCCCCTTTTTGCCTTCCTTACAAGCGCACAGTACAAAGCACCCCAACACTACTAATCCTAATCTTTTCATCATGATTCTAAAGTAATCAATTTCTATAAACTGACTGTCCCTTAAACTAGTCATCAGGCCATTTGGGTGAGGCAAACGTGCTAAACATCCATAAATTAGGCTTGGATAGCAATTAAAATACGGTTCCTTTGGGCCGGGTCTTTTTAAAGGGTAAAGCGGTATTCGGTTCTGGCTAAACGGCCTTTGGTAAACATCTTTTAACTTGTTGGATAAAAAAGCATCATTTGTTAAGATGCACTAAAAGGCAACGGTAGCCCAAAGTAAGCAGACCTTAAAAACAATTGGGCTGTTTACGAGGAACAATTACACAAGCGTAATTTGGTGCCAGGCTTTAGGTTATTGCTGCTAAGGCCGTTCCATTTCTTTAAATTATCAATGGTTACGCCAGGATACTTTCTAGAAATTGTCCATAAAGAATCCCCTGATTGAACCACATGGACCTTAGAAGGGTCTTTTGGCATTTTAACGGGGACGTTACTTCGCTTAGGCTGGTTTGGAGTGGCCTTGGTTTCTGTTGTTGCCACTGCTTTCCTTGGATAGATGGTCAATCGTTGCCCAACGCGCAAATTATTTCCCCTAAGGCCGTTCCAGCCTTTTATTTGACTCACACCAACCCCATAACGTTCTGCAATCTTACCAAGATAGTCCCCACTGCGAACCCGATACCTTATGCGGTCAGAACTGGTGACCAATTGTGGAAGTGGTTTTTCAATGGAATCCAACTCTTTCTTGGCCTGTGCATAAATTTGCGTCTCATTGGTGACAAACTTGCCCATGTGTTTATAGGGTAGCCTAAGCACATAATCTTCCCCTTTAACCTGGGGAATAATGTTAAGCTTATACTGCGGGTTCAATAGCTCTAGCTCCTCCACAGAAATATCCAACAATTTGGATATCTGTTCAAAGGTGATCATCCCTTTTACATGCACTGTATCTGTTTCAAAATATGCTCTTTCTGCTGTTTTAGGTTTTAAACCATGCTCCGCAGCATATTCAAAAACATACATGGTTGCCAAAAATGCAGGCACATATCCAGCGGTTTCCCTGGGCAGATTACGTCTAATGTTCCAATAATTGGTGTATCCGCCAGAACGTCTTATCGCTTTATTAACGTTGCCAGGGCCAGAATTATAGGCAGCAAGTGCCAAATCCCAATCATCAAATATACCGTGTAGTTTTTTTAAATATTTTGCTGCTGCCTTTGTGGAAGCAATAGGATCACTGCGTTCGTCTACATAACTACTTACATCCAACCCGTACATTTTTCCGGTGGCGAACATAAATTGCCAAAGTCCGGTTGCACCCACCCTAGACCTTGCTTTTGGATTTAGGGCAGATTCCACAATCGCCAGATATTTCATTTCCAACGGAACATCCTGTGCGTCCATTTCCTGTTCAAAAAGCGGAAAATAAAATTGGCTTGCCGTTAACATCCGTTCCATTAAACCGCGTTTCCTAGTCAAAAAAGATTTGATGACGAGTTCCAGGGATGGGTTGTAGGCTATTTTAAAAGGAGTTTTCTCGTCCAGTGCGGCCAATCTTGCCTTCAGGGTGTCGGTTGGCAAATCCACAACATAGTTATTAAGGTTGTTTGTGGTATCGTTGACCGCTTGTGCAAAAATCTCTGAAATGAGACGGTTGGCATTTAACTCTGCAAGCCATAGGCTATCATAAGCGTACGCATCCAACCTATCCTGTAGGGTTTTTGGTTTGGTCTTTTCGGTCAAAGGGGAAATAGTTACAGCGGCGTCCGTGATGGTTTTAGGTGCTGTTTCCGGCAAACCGCCGGCGATGGAATCATTGGTCTGTGCATTGCCCACGCTTGTCATAAGCAAACTAAAGAGTAACACTGAAATAAGGGAAATGCATTTCATAAGAATCATCGATTAAGGGGGACTGACGAAAATGCGGTTTTTTCTTTAAAAAATAAAGTCTTTTCAAGTTAAAAACTCAAAAAAACATAAGTTCCGTTTATCGATAACGACTGTCCTAGCCTAATATTGCGGCGATACCCGGCAGGGTTTTGCCCTCCAAACTCTCTAACATGGCGCCCCCGCCCGTAGAAACGTAACTCACCTTGTCCTCAAAACCAAATTGCTTTACTGCCGCAACAGAATCACCCCCACCAACCAAGGAAAAGGCCCCGCTTTGGGTAGCTTCATCGATAGCGTGGCCAATTGCAATGGTTCCATGCGCAAAACTTTCCATTTCAAAAACCCCAACAGGACCGTTCCAAAGAATGGTTTTGGATTTTAAGATCACCTCCTTAAAATGGGCCAAGGTAGCAGGCCCTGCATCCAAACCTTGCCATCCGTCGGGTATTTGGTCAACGGCCACCGTTTGGGTATTGGCGTTATTGTTAAAATCGTCAGCTGCCACTACATCCACTGGGATATGGACTTCTACCCCTTTGGCCTGTGCTTGCTTTAATATGTCCAACGCCAACTCCATTTTATCGTCTTCGCAGATGGAATTTCCAACCTTTCCGCCTTTTGCCTTAACAAAAGTATAGGTCATCCCTCCACCTATAATCAAATGGTCTACCTTGTCCAAAATGTTCTCTATTATGGTAATTTTAGAGGATACCTTGGCACCTCCTAAAATGGCGGTCACCGGTTTTTCTCCGGTAGCCATCACCTTTTCTATGGCCTTGATCTCTTTGGCCAACAAATAGCCAAAACACTTGTTTTCCGCAAAGAACTGAGCCACAACGGTTGTGGAAGCATGTGCCCTGTGTGCGGTACCAAAGGCATCATTAATGTAAATGTCGCCAAAGTTAGAAAGTTGTTTTGCAAAATCCTTGTCACCATTGGTTTCTTCATTGTAAAAACGCAGGTTTTCCAACAATAAAATTTCACCACTTTGGAGATTGGCGACGGCTTCTTCTACCTTTTCACCCACACAGTCTTCCACAAATTTCACTTGGACTCCAATAACATCGGATACGGTATTACAAATGTGCTTTAAGGACATGTCCTCATTGCGTTGTCCTTTTGGCCTTCCCATATGGCTCATTAAAACGGCACTGCCGCCATCTTCCAGCACTTTAAGCACGGTTGGCCTCGCAGCTTCAATACGGCTGGTATCGGTAACATTGAACTCCGTATCCAAGGGAACATTAAAATCTACCCGAATCAATGCTTTTTTATCTTTAAAATTGAAATCCTCTAGTGTTTTCATATGGTAAAATAGGTTTGAATATCAAATGTAAAGATTTCATTTACGCCAAAGAAGCTAGTAAAAGGCTAAATTTTAATCCTTGTAGGGTTTTTGGGAGACTGGATGTGGGTTAACTGCATGTTAATACTTTAAAATTGAGTGGTCTCTTCAAATGAAGTACACAATTAACAAAAGAGGGATTGGCTTTGGCAGTCAACACAGAAGCTTGCAGGCAAGCTATATAGGGGAGTCTTTAAACTTTAATTTGTTTAAAACTAAACCTACGTAATAGGAGAATTATACTTGGTGCCGCAAGCATCGTACTTATGATATGGTGTATAAACCCAACCTAAAGGCTTTTATGTTGATAGGTAAAACATCCTGTGAAACGAGTGCAACCCATATAACTGTAGCTAAATTCTTCCCTAAAATTCCTTTAGCACTAAAACGTATATTTGCCCTATGCTGTTTAAAGACGTTTTGGGATTGCAACACCTAAAAAAACACCTGACCACCTCAGCGGATGAGGGCCGCATACCACATGCGCAACTTTTTGTGGGCCCTGAAGGTTCCGGCACCTTGCCTCTTGCACTAGCCTATGCCCAATATTTATTGTGCGGAAATAGCCAAGGCGAAAACAATACCGGTAACCAGGCCTGTAATCTTAAAATGGGGTCGCTTTCCCATCCAGATCTTCATTTTGCGTTTCCCGTTTCCAATTCAGACAAGGTAAAAAGCCATGCGGTGAGTGATCACTACCTTACAGAATGGAGACAATTTCTATTAGAACAGCCGTATGGTAATCTTTTTGACTGGTACAGGGCCATTGGAATTGAAAAAAAACAGGGGCAGATTGGGGTAGATGAAGCCAAGGATATCGTAAAAAAGCTCAGTTTAAAGTCATACGAGGGGGGGTATAAGGTGATGATTATTTGGATGGCAGACCGGATGAATATTGCCGCCTCCAACAAATTGCTCAAACTTATTGAAGAGCCTCCCGCACAAACAGTGCTTATACTCATTGCGGAGAATGAGGACCAGGTCATCGGCACCATAAGATCCCGTTGCCAATTGCTAAGTTTTCCTCCTTTACCTGAGCCCACTATTGCAAAGGCATTGGTCCAGAAAGGGATGTCTGCCAGTGAGGCCAACCGTATTGCCCATGAAGCCAATGGTAATTTTAATAAGGCCCTAGATATCATGAACCAAGATTCTGAAGATCTTGTCTTTGAAAAATGGTTTGTACAATGGGTGCGCAGTGCATTTAAGGCAAAAGGAAATAAAGCAGCCATACACGACTTGTTGCTCTGGAGTGATGAAGTGGCCAAACAAGGTAGGGAGGTACAAAAAAAATTTTTGCGCTACTGCTTGGCCACTATACGCCAGGCGCTTCTTTTAAATTACAATAGCCCCTCCCTAGTGTATACCAAAATGCAGGTAGATGGTTTTAAGCTTGAAAAATTTGCCCCCTTTGTTCATGAAAACAACATACTGGAGATGACGGCATTACTGGAGGAAGCCATTTACCACGTGGAACGCAACGGAAATTCAAAAATAATCTTCACTGATTTATCAATTAAGTTAACCAGGCTTTTGCATGCAAAGGCCGCATAAACCAGATTATGGAAATTTATTTTAAAGAGAACGCCGCAGAAAGCATCTTGCTTATTTTTCTTGCTATTACCTTTTTACAAAGTGGTTTTGACAAAGTGACGGATTGGAAAGGGAACCTAAGTTGGCTCACCGGCCATTTTGCCCAATCTCCGTTAAAAAAGAGTGTGCCAATTCTTCTGGCCATTGTTACGGTAACAGAGATTATTGCTGGGATTTTATCCGTGATGGGTTTGGTTCATATCATCTTACACAACAATACCGTTTTTGCCTTTTATGGAGCGCTGGTGTCCTGCATTGCCTTACTAATGCTGTTCTTTGGACAGCGATTGGCTAAAGAGTATGTTGGTGCGCAGACTATCACCGTTTATTTGGTACCCGCTGTGTTCTTATTGTTTTTGGTGCAGTCGTAAACAATTGGGTGCAGGATGCAGTGGTATTCTTCTGTCCAATATACTTCTCCCCTAAAATGGGGTTGACCGGTTCTGCTAGCTTAGGGCGTTTGGAACCCAAGTGGCCAATAAAAAAGCCTTGGTGTACACCAAGGCTTTTTTAATTTTGAAGACTAGGTCTATTTCTTGTAAGAATCGTTCAAAATTTTGATTATTTCTTCCGTAAGGTCTTGTGCTTCAGCTCCATACAATACACTTCCGCCATCACCACCACCCAGGATATAGGTGTATCCGTTGGCTTTGCCGTAGGCTTGGATTTCCCGCTTTACCTTTGTGATAACACTATCCATCTCCGTTTGGCCGGCAGCCTGTAGCTGCTGCTCTTCTTGTTGCAATTGCTGGCCCATAAACTGGCCTCTCTGCTGGATGAGCCCGTACTCCTCTTGTGCCTTACTTTGCGCCATTCTCTGGGCCTTGGCCTGGAAAGCTTGAACCTCTATCTGAAAAGCTTGGGAAATACTATCCCGCTTCTTATTGAGGGTTTCGGCCTTGGTTTTGAACTTAGCTTCAATATCAAGCTTTTCCTGGTACTTGTCCATTAGCTTTACATTATCTACAAAACCAATTTTATTCTGCTGGCATGATGCCATTAAGACAACCGCAAGCAACATAACTAATTTTTTCATCTCTTTAGTTTTAAGTGCGGCAAAAATATAAAAAGAGAATACCATTTCCTTAAAATCAAGAATTTTTCTTAACAAGCCGTTGTATAAGGCGATTCTATGGCTACATTTATTTACCATAATGGAAGCTTATTAAAACTGACTTGTTTTTAGCAACCCTACGAAGGTTTTAGCGGAATTGATACTTATGGTAAAGGTTGAAAAAACAAAAGGCAACAGTGGTCTTTATTTTCGCTTTTTAAGGATATAAATGTGGGAAGAGTACTCTTTGGTGAAAAAACCATTGATATTGGAAATCAAACCAACAAAAAATGCCTTCAACAAATTTTGCTTTCCGGATTTGTACCGTTCCGACAGAATCGCCACATAAAAAGCATCAAACAGCATTGGCTTGGTGCGAACTACCTCCCAGTCGTACTTCTTAAACATCCGTATAATGGCAGGTTTTGAAAAATGCCACAGATGGCGAGGCACGTCAAAGGCTGCCCAATGCGTCCCGTAGTAATCAGCGTCGTACGATTTAAAATTGGGTACAGCAATGACCAGGGCTCCTTGGTGGTGAAGCAATGTCAATATCTTGGCCACGGTATTTTCCAAATCTGGGACATGTTCCAATACATGCCATAATGTAATCACGTCAAACTTCGAAGAAAATAAGGCGTCTAAGTCCGCTCTTAGTATACACCCTTTTTGTTTTGCTTTTTCCCTAGCTTTAGCACTGGGCTCTACGCCATCAACCATCCAATGGGCATTTTTGGCCGATATACAAAAATCACCGGTGCCAGCGCCAATATCCAAAAGCGACTTGCCCTTTGTCCCAAGACCATTAATTAAGCTAAGTTTCTTTTCTAGGCTGTAGCGCTTTACCCATTGATAGAGTTTGTCCACCAAACTTTTGCTGGAGTCCGTGTGGGAAATATAGTCTTCACTTTCATAATAAGGTTTTAGGTCTTTTGGCCTTGGGGTAGTGATGAGCATATCTTTTGAATCGTTATAACGCAATTCAAAGACTTCTTGGGATACGGGGAAATCCTTTGTTTTTAAAAATAACTTCATGTTAGTTCCTAATAGAAGCGCTTTTTTTGGGTCCGAAGATACTTTAAATTCTTTGGCCATCGCGAAATGGTTCAAAAAGGGGTTCGTCTAACTCGGTGATACTAATACAGCAGCAATCTGGGTGTTTTAATTCATTAGGCTCACATTTTGATACCGTTCTAACAGTCGTGAGACCGTTTTACCGGCAGCCTAAATCAAACAGGTTCCACGTGGAACATTATACGCTATCGGCCTAAAAAAACCAAAAGCACACTCACGTCGGAAGGTGAGACGCCGCTAATTCTTGACGCCTGTGAAATGGTAACCGGTCTTATAGCTTCCAGTTTTTCACGAGCTTCATAGGATAAAGATTTAAGCTTTCTATAATCAAACCCCTCTGGGATTTTGATGTTCTCTAGCCGCAAAAGCTTATCTGCATTATTCTTTTCTTTGGCGATGTACCCAGAATATTTTACCTGAATCTCTGCTTGTTCCAACACTTCATTATCCAACGCATGCTCCACAATATAATCTGCCACTGGCGCCAAGCGCTTCATATGCTCCATGGTCACCTTAGGCCTAGAAAACACCTTAAACATTTTATCAGACTGCTTTACCGGGGACGATTCTAGCTCTTCCAAAATAGGGTTAATGTCTTCTGGAGAAAAACTTGTGTTCCTAAAGAATGAAACAAAATCTTTTGAGCGCCGTTCCTTTTCCTCCATTCGTTCCAACCGTTCCCTACTGGCTAGGCCAAGTTTATAACTACGTGGGGTTAACCTTAAATCCGCATTGTCCTGTCGCAACAAAGTTCTATACTCTGCCCTGGAGGTAAACATCCGATAAGGCTCCTCGGTACCCTTGGTGATTAAATCATCTATGAGCACCCCAATGTAAGCCTCGTCCCTCTTTAAAATAAACGGCTCTTGCTCCGTGATTTTAAGATGTGCGTTAATCCCTGCCATCAACCCTTGGGAAGCGGCCTCCTCATAGCCCGTTGTTCCATTGATTTGGCCCGCAAAGAACAAATTATCCACAAGTTTTGTTTCTAGGCTATGCTTTAATTGTGTAGGTGGGAAATAATCATACTCTATCGCATATCCCGGTCTAAAGAATTTTACATTCTCAAAACCAACAACGGATTTTAACGCTTTATACTGAACATCCTCTGGCAAGGACGTTGAAAATCCGTTGACATAAACCTCAACCGTATGCCAGCCTTCCGGTTCCACAAAAATTTGATGGGCGTCTTTATCCGCGAACCGATGAATCTTATCCTCTATGGAGGGGCAGTACCTTGGGCCAATACTTTTTATCCTTCCATTAAACATTGGCGATCGATCAAACCCTTCCCGCAACAAATCATGAACCAAGGCGCTGGTATGCGTCATGTGACAATCTCGCTGTTCGGTAAGTATTTTGGTTGCCAGGTACGAAAACTTTTCGGGTTTTGCATCTCCAGGTTGTGGTATCATTTTAGTATAGTCCAGGGACCGCCCATCCACTCTTGGCGGGGTTCCTGTTTTCATCCGGCCAGACACAAAACCAAAATCTGTAAGCTGCTCCGTAATCCCAGTAGCTGCCTTTTCACCAGCCCGGCCTCCCCCAAATTGTTTCTCTCCTATATGTATGAGGCCATTTAAAAAAGTGCCATTCGTTAAAACAATCGCTTTTGCTCTTATGTCCAGCCCTAACGAAGTGCGCACCCCAACTACTTTTTGTCCTTTTACCAATAACCCGGAAACCATTTCTTGATAAAAATCCACATTTGGCGTGCTTTCTAATGCTAAACGCCACTCCTCCGCAAAACGCATTCTGTCATTTTGGGCACGTGGACTCCACATCGCGGGACCTTTGGATTTGTTCAGCATTTTAAACTGAATGACTGATTTATCGGTTACTATACCACTATAACCTCCCAAGGCATCGATCTCACGAACGATCTGGCCTTTTGCAATCCCTCCCATGGCAGGATTACAGGACATCTGACCTATAGTTTGCAAGTTCATTGTGACCAACAAAGTCCTAGACCCCATATTTGCGGCTGCGGCTGCGGCTTCCGCTCCTGCGTGACCACCACCAACTACAATTACATCATATTCCTTTTCAAACATAACCTATTGTTCCACGTGGAACATTTTCAATTTTTCTTCTTCCTTCTTGCGCATCACTTTCATATCCAATACATCCTTGTCCTTATATCCACAAAGGTGCAATACGCCGTGAACCATGACCCTTCTCAACTCTTCCTCAAAATCCAAAACCAACTCTTTTGCGTTCTCTTCTACCCGTTCCACGGAGATAAAAATATCCCCGCCAAGAAATTTCCCTTCCGTATAATCAAATGTAATCACATCAGTAAGCGTGTCATGGGATAAAAAATCCTGATTGAGCTTTAACAAATAACCGTCATCACAGAAAATAAAGCTTATTTCCCCAAGTTCTTTTCCTTCCGTTTCAATTACCCTTGTTAACCACCCCACTAATCGGATTTCTTCAACTTCTGTCTTTGTTTCATAGTGAAAACTAATCGCCATTAGTGAAATATCTTTTTACCTTACCCTTAAAATTTTGGCGCAAAGGTAATGCTTGTCTGTTTAAAATTTCTACTCCACTCCTCTTTTGCAAAAGCAACTCCGGTTTCGTGGTTATCGGATTGTTAAACCCATTTTCATTTGTATTACTTTCCCTTTCCTTTTTCTGCCCTTGCTTTAAAGCAGCGTTTTCCAATCTTAACAATTGTTGTTGAATCCTATTAACCCTATTCAAAGTTTGTTCGGTAATTCCGTTTCTTAGCAACTCTTCTTCAAACACCTCCATTTGCTTCACAAGCTTCTTTGCAAGCTCTCGTTTGTCATTTTGTAAAATATCGTCCAGTTGCTGCTCCAGCCTATTACGCAATTCTTGTTGTTCTTTATAGATTTCAAAAAGTTCCCTTAATTCTGCCTCACTAATCGCATTACCATTTCCTTCCCCACCATTTTCCTCACCCGTTCCTTTTCCGTCACCCCTTTGTTCTGTGCCATCACCATCTGCACCTTGCTTACCACTACCATCCTGGTTCCCATCTTTACCGCCTTGTCCCTTTTTCCCTTTTTCACCTCCACTTCCATCTCCGCCCTGTTGGCCCTCACTACCCTTTCCCTGCTTTCCTGACTTACCTTCTTTCCCTGCTTCACCTTGACCCTCTTTGCCTTTTTGTCCTTGTTTCCCAGCTTCCTTTATTCTGTCACCCAACTGTTGCTGACCCTTAATTATATCAGGGAGCTGGAAACCATCACCCTCTCCCTGACCTTGCCCGCTCTGCATGCTCTGCTGCATGTTTTCAAGAATTTTGGCCAGAAAGTCCGACAAACTGTTGCTAGCCGTTAATACATATTGTTGATAGGATGCGCCTTGGAATACTTGGTTCTCTGCAATGCTTTCTAAGGATTTGTCTATGTTATAGTACACCTCAGTAACCTGTTCGTTGACGAACTCGGATAGCTCTGCCCTCCGGAGTGATAAGGCAAAAAGACTGTCATCTACATGCTCAAAAAGACGCCTTAACTGCTTTTGTTCCTTAACCGTATTTGAAAATTCGCTCAACTCTCCCCCTGAATCCTGAAGAACATCAAACAATTTTTCCTGATTGAAGGAGAACTTCACCAAATTGTCAAGAATTTGCCTTAACATTTCTGCATCTTCAGCTACTTCCGAGCCTCCCCCAGCACTTGACGCACTCTGACTCAACCCCTCACTTAGCTCCTTCATTTTTTGCGCAGCCGACCTCTGCTTCTTTGCCGCTGTTGATTTACTTTCTTCTGGCTGTTTTCCGTCCGAACTTTGTTCCTCCCCTTTAGACTTATTTAACTCTTCCAACGCTTCCTTTTGGTCTTGTTTTATTGCCTCTCCTTTCTCCTTAGGAGCATTCAAGTCCAAAGGTTTCTTCAATGCCTCATTATCCTTCTTTAATTCTTCCAATTCCTTGGAAAGTTTGTTGAACTCACTGTTTAAGGCCTCCTGCATTTTTGCATCCAAGGAATCCTTCTTACCTATCTCAGCAGCTTCTTTTTGCATCTGTGCCAGTTTCTCTAGCTCCCTACCCAACTGTGCCGCTTTTTCTGTGACATAGTACCGTTTTGTAAGTTCTAACAACTGCTCTAAATTCCTTTCACTATTGCTTTGCTTCTTTGCCTGCTCTTCTAAAGCCTTTTTCAAGTCTTCCTGTTCAATCTTATCCGCAATCTTATTCAGCTCTTCCAAGAGTTTTTGATTCTTCCTTGCCTCAATCTCCTGCCGCTCCAAACGCTCTTGTAACAAGCGGTTTTGCTCATCTTTGGCGCCAGTATTCTTTAAATTCTCCTTTAGCTCTTTACTGTACTTTTCCATCAACTGCTCCTGCTGCTGCTGACGTTTTAGAAAGTCCCTTACTTGACTCTGCTCGTTAAAGTCCAACCTTTTATTTTCCTTCTGCTTATCATTGATTTCCTTTAGCACTTCCTTCTGTTCCCTTAACCCATCCAAAGACCTATCCAGATTTTGGATAGTTTTCTGTTGAAATTCCAACTCTTTGTCTTTCAACTGGTTACTGTCTAGTACTCTTGTATTAAAAACCTTACTTTTTGTTACTTTTCCTCCCCTTAGCCCGTCATTGTCCCTTACTTCAAAATACAGTAGATAATCCATGCCGAGTTCTACGGCCAAACCGGACGGAAATGTGTAATAAAACTGCTCTATTGTACCACTACTGTTACCTAAGCTTAGGCGTTGCGCTTGCTCCTGAGCACCCCTAGGATAAACCACCAAACTTAGATCTTTAAGACCTATGTCGTCCGTTACAGACCCCTCATAATAGGAAATGTTGGGATTCAACGAGTCTAACACCTGCTGTACACGTATCACAGGATACGCATCAGGAATCACCTTTATCTCATACCCGAGCTTTTCATAATCCTCTACGCTCTCATTAGAGGTTGCTATTTCATAAGCAAACCTGCTGAAAATGCTCCTATCAAAGCTAAAACTGTTTCCATCACCCTTAAATTCAAATACGGTGTCCTTAACTTGCATTTTCACCTCATTCGTGTGTATGCCCGTCACCCTCCAGCCTATCTTTGTTCCTTCCGGAACGGTGGCATTCCCGGTTCCCTTTACCAGACCTTTTCTCTTTTTCAGATAAGACGGATAATCCAGAACCATTTCAAACCGCTGTAACGACGGAACCCTACCAACATTAATATGGTAGCTTCTTGACTTAAATCCATTTGCGGTGAAATACACCAGACCAGACTGCAAGGGCGGCTCCAATCTATAGGTAAAATTGGTGCCACCAACATCTTGCATAACATACGCCTTACCATCCACCACTACGCTCATAGTTTCTGGCCTGACTTTGCCCGTGGTAGTGACTTCAAGCGTCAACACCTCATCTTCTAGAACGTTAAGATTTTGATTCACCAACTGAAAGCTAAATGGTGCTGGGGGCTCATAGGCCACATCATAATTCACAACACGTTTATACGACCCAAAAAACTCTGAAATGTCCCCTGATAACCACACAAATGCAATCACCAAGATTGGCGCAATGCCATACTTGGCATACCTAAAACCCTCTTGCAGGTTCACTGCCTGTACAAAGGGAATAGGTTTTAATTCTTTGGAGCGTTGCTCAATTGCTGCTATCAACAAATTGGAACGCTGCTCATTGTCCGCCAAATCCAACAGATTCAACAACTTATCATCAACTACCGTAAAATGCCTTCCAATCAATACAGAGGCCTCCCGCTTGGAGATACCCTTTCTAATTTTAAAAAGGTAAAAGAGCGGAATACAAACATAACTATACAATAAACCTAAGGTAACCCCAACGAAAATCACTAACATCACCAAGCGTGCGGTAGGCCCCATCCATAAAAAGTACTCCAGCGCAGTTATTGCCAAAAAAAACAACATGCCCAGGACCAAAAACAATATGCCTCCTTTAATTAAAAGCTTGGTGTAATACTTTTTTATAAAGGCGTTTAATTTCTCTATAACACTCTGGTAGTTATTCAAAACCATCAATTTTAAATACAAGATAGACTTTGTTTCAAAACATGAGGGTAAAGCTTTTGTTAAATACAACTGCCATACCCCTACCTTACGGCTATCTTACATCACATAAACGCTATCTTTGTAGCCGATAATCTGCTATTATGACTCCAAAAGTACGTGTTCGTTTTGCTCCAAGTCCTACCGGTCCCCTCCACATCGGCGGTGTGCGCACTGCCCTTTTCAATTATTTGTTTGCACAAAAACATGGCGGCGATTTTATTTTACGAATAGAAGATACTGATCAAAACCGCTACGTACAAGGGGCGGAGGACTACATTGTGAAATCTTTGGCGTGGTGTGGAATCCCCTTTGATGAAGGACCAGGAAATCCGGGAGAATCTGGACCATACAGACAAAGCGAACGTAAGGATGTTTACCAACAATATGCAAGCACCCTAATTGACAAGGGGGAGGCTTATTACGCCTTTGACACCCCTGATGAACTGGACGCCCATAGAAAACAACACGAATCCAAGGGCAAAACATTTATTTACAACTGGCATAACCGATTAAAGCTTAATAACTCACTCAACCTATCTAAGGAGGCAACCCAAATTAAGATAGCTTCAGGGCACCCTTTTGTGATTAGGTTCAAATCTCCGCAAGACCAAAAAATGCAGCTAAAGGATATGGTCCGTGGGAACATTGACATTGACACGAATGTGCTGGATGATAAAATTCTTTTTAAGGGCGATGGGATGCCTACTTACCATTTGGCTAATGTTGTGGATGATCATTTAATGGGCATTACCCATGTTATCCGTGGTGAAGAATGGCTGCCTTCCCTAGCGCTCCACCATTTACTGTACGATGCCTTTGGTTGGGACAGGCCCAAATTTGCCCACTTACCACTTATTATGAAACCAACCGGTAAAGGCAAACTCAGTAAAAGGGATGGTGAAAAAGGAGGATTCCCGGTATTTCCCCTAGCTTGGAATGAGGCTCAAGGTTATCGTGAAGCGGGCTACTTTCCAGAAGCTGTGGTTAACTTTTTAGCTATGCTGGGTTGGAATCCGGGAACGGAACAAGAACTTTTTAGTCTGGATGAACTTGTCCAATCCTTTAGTCTAGAGCGGGTGAATAAATCTGGCGCCCGATTCGACCCTGAAAAAACCAAATGGTACAACCATCATTGGTTACAACGCAAAAGTGACTCGGAGCTCGCAAATTTATTTGCCGAGGATAATAAACTTACCTCAATAGAAAAAACCTTCCACAAACCCTATATAGAAAAAGTAATCTCCCTCATCAAGGAACGAGCTAATTTTGTGGTAGATTTTTGGGAACTGGGCAATTACTTTTTTGAAGCTCCACGAACTTATGCAGAGAAGCCGGTCAATAAACAATGGAAACAAGACACTCCAAATATCCTCAATAACGTAGCAAAGGTTATAGATTCCACAGATGATTTTACTTCCGCCACTCTGGAAACCAATATCAAAAACTGGATTACCGATAACGACCTATCATTTGGAAAGGTCATGGGGCCATTGCGCCTAGTCATCGTTGGGGATTTAAAGGGCCCGCATCTTTTTGATATCCTTGAAACAATAGGGAAAGAGGAGTGTTTGAACCGGATAGCGCATAGTATTAACCAATTAAGTTAATGTAACGCTTGCCTATCAAAAGAAATCGCCGATAACGGGGAGCGATATCCACAAAACTATTGAATGTCCTGATTCTGGATTTCAAATTCGTACAGAAAGAAACGTTTTGAAGGCTCACTGGATATCCAATCACGTATCGTAAAGATGTTTTTCCCCGCAGTAGTTTCCTTATACACCTTAAGGACGTGATTGTTTTCATTCCTAACGACAACAGAATCATATTGGGTCAACGAGGGCTCCAAATACGTGCTGCCAATATCAAACCCCTCTTGAAACAACTTTATCTCATTAGGCGCAATCTGCAAGGTTTTGCTTTCCCCTTCTACAGTCGACACAAATTCTACCCTAATGGGCTGAGCAGTTACATTCTCAATATTGGCTTCCAAATCGGAAACCGGGTCACAGCTTAACAAGCTAGTTGCCAATGCGCTTAAAACAATTACGTTTTTCATTTTTATCATTCTTTAATATACAACAAGTGAGCTTTTGATTACCCTACCCCTTAAGTAATTTTAAATAGCACCTATTTTGATGCGAAGCAAGCGCTCTGGCTTTCCCTTTACTTACAGCAAAGTAACCACTACATCTGATATGGTTAGCCCGTTTCATTCCCAACAACATGACCCTTTTTTAAACGCTTCATTACATTTTAAGCTGTTGTGATTTTTAACATAGGTTTTCCCTGCTATTTCTGCGAGCCTACCGAAAGCTTTTTATAAAACGTTTGATGGTTACCTCATGCAAAACAAGAATTAAAATTTTAGGTTGAAAAAACCTTCTCCATTCCATTATCTGTTCCTCACCATCCTACGATTCCATTTTCCCTTTCCTTTGGAAAATTTAGTTCCCCAAACTTCTTGTTAGGCCCCTATCCTCTCCAAAAGCTGTACCGTCTGCTCCATGCTATCGTTTCTCCTGGAGCCAAGGCTATCTTAAAAAACAATTCCGGGCTTATGGTATGGGGGCAACCCCAGATATTTATTTTATTGGTGGTGAAACTCCCTAACTCCTGTATCCCAACTCTGTGTTTTTTGTGATACAACTGCCATTCTGCAAGTGTTTCTTTCGATTGGGTAATGTTGCTAAAAAATATTTCATTTTTAAGGCTAGATGTAAGCCGCAGGGTTTTGGCATTAAACCAAACCGTTTGCCCTGGGTTAACCGCCTCATCAAACCCAGCAACATTTAAGGGAACAGGGAATTCCAGAGAATACTGTTCGTCCAAGGGATGGCTGTCTACAGCTAAAAAATTATGGCAATACTCATCCGTGATGATGGGCATTTTCCCACTATTTTGAAGTTGATATGCTATTTCAAAACCGTGCTCCACCAATCGTATTTCTTTGGACAATAGATACCCAAAATCGTTATAACTTGGAGCTAAACACCTAACCATTATTGCGGTTTGGGTTTTTAGTGTGTTAAATTCACAAGGCTTGATTTCAAAATTGTCTGCAAACCCATAGGACTCCTTTTCCTTTCTTAAAAGTCCAATCCCTATTTTGTGAAACCAATCTCCCAGCGCTGCTTCTTTAAAACCTAGTGGTGAATCTATACCAAATTCATTGTACATGACCTTCCCAAAATGGCTGTGTTCCTTAGCGTCCAATCTCTCAAAAGTGGTCAGTGCCAATCCCTGATAACGTATGGCGGTAATCTTACCGCACCAATCAAACCGGGCGCCTTGATAGCCTTCGTTTGGCAAGTCCACTAAAATTTCCAGATTCTTAGATTTCAGTAGGTGCGGCATTGGTGAAGCGTTTAGCTTATTTGATAATGATAATGGTGTCGTTATTTGCAGTTTCAACACCATTAACCTGGGTGGCCATGGAAATGGTTTGCGTGCCACAACAGCGTTCGCTATCCCTTTCGGACAGCTCAAAAGTAATGTTTTCCTTGGTGTTGGCATCTAATAGTAGCGTGTAAGCGGTGATGTCTTCTTCCAAGAAAAACTGTAGGCTCTGTTCTTGCTCGTTAATAAATAAAGCTTGTGAAATTCCTCCGCCAGTAAGGGTTAAGGCTTCCACAACATAAACAGCCTGTGTCCCAAACAATAGATCGGTACCGCTTGCATCAACAACTTTAATACTCTTTTGTTGCAGATCTTTACAATCGTTACAGTCTTCACAACCGTACAACAAGACCGTTAGTAAAAAATTACACCATATGGCTACCTTACGTATCATATCCGTTTATTTACTAGGTGAATCAATGCCCAAAGCGTTGCGTGGCAGATTCCTTAAATCATTGTGCCAAAGTCTTGAAGAATAAAAATCCCTTCCTTTGGCCAACAATGTTGCAAGTTCATAAAAACCAGATAACTTCTAGTATATGATTCAACGATTCGCTATTGGCAATTGGCGCAATAGTTTCTCGAAAACTCACGGCGACGGAAACATGGCACACTAGTTTACCATATGGTTATCCTGGTATGGCGAAGGAACACCTAAGGCTTAACTTAAAAACCTGACACCAATGGGCGAGACTCCTACTGATTTTCCACTGCTTGGTATGGGTGTTTTATGGTGAAGAAGATACCCAAATTTTGTAATTCCCTCATTTTCAATGTCTCAATGGTCAAAAAAAAGTAAACCTGACCTTTTTAATCGCAAAAAATCGCTTGGACGCACCCCGTCCCCTGTTACCTGTAACAATTCCTTCTAAAAAGCTACCAATGTTTGTACTCTTTTGTATTTTAAACGACTAAACTTAAAAACAGTGTAGCTATGGGCAATTTTCTTCTATTTCCGCTAATTTTTGTCGGAGCGATCATTCTTTTCGCTTCCTTTTTTATTGTAAAGCAACAAACTGCGGTGGCGGTGGAACGCTTTGGCAGGTTTCACAGCATTAGGCAATCTGGGCTCAATCTTAAAATTCCATTGATAGACCGTATTGCGGGACGTTTGACTCTTAAAATACAGCAGCTGGATGTCATCATTGAAACCAAAACACTTGATGATGTTTTTGTGAAACTAAAGGTTTCGGTACAGTTTGTCGTCATTCGTGAAAAAGTCTATGATGCCTTTTACAAATTGGAATATCCGCACGATCAGATTACCTCTTTTGTTTTTGATGTGGTGCGCGCTGAAGTTCCTAAAATGAAATTGGATGATGTCTTTGTCAAGAAAGATGACATTGCCATTGCCGTAAAACGCGAGCTTCAAGAATATATGTCTGATTATGGGTATGATATCATCAAGACCTTGGTCACCGATATTGATCCAGATGCACAGGTAAAGCAGGCAATGAACCGCATCAACGCCTCTGAACGCGAAAAAATCGCTGCACAATTTGAAGGGGATGCCGCTAGAATTCTAATCGTTGAAAAAGCAAAGGCAGAAGCAGAGAGCAAACGCTTACAAGGACAGGGTATTGCCGATCAAAGACGTGAAATTGCTCGTGGGTTAGAAGAATCTGTTGAGGTGTTGAACAAGGTGGGCATTAACTCACAGGAGGCCTCTGCACTGATCGTGGTCACCCAGCATTATGACACGCTACAGTCCATTGGCGAGGAAACCAATACCAATCTTATCTTGCTGCCCAACTCACCGCAAGCAGGAAGTGACATGCTAAATAACATGGTGGCTTCATTTACGGCAAGTAATATGATCGGGGAATCCATGAAAAAATCCAATCCTAAAAAAGGTGATGCATAAAAGGGCAATCATCAGTCTATATGTACTAATGGGTTTTTCGGTCTATGCGCAGCAAAACCCATTCTTTAATCCAGGTGGCCAATTTTTGAGCCTCGGCACCGGGGAATACAGAACGGCATCCGTCGCCTCGGGCGATATTGACGGGGATGGGGATATGGACGTGGTCACGGCAGAAGGGCGTCATTGGCCCACCCCTAATTTTATTTTTTATAATGTGGGCAATGGGGTGTTCCGTACCTCACGAATTCTTGATGAGGAATGGTCTTCTTGCTATGCGGCTGAATTGGGCGATCTGGATGGCGACGGCGATCTGGACATCATTACCGGAAATGACAGGCATCCCAATATTTGGTACAGAAATGATGGGAAAGGAACTTTTGAAAGGGCAGGAGCCGTTGGGGGAGAAGCTACGCCCACCAGAAATATTACGCTTGGTGATATAGATAACGATGGGGATTTGGATGTGCTCTTTACCAACCGCGGCAGTACCAATGAAATCGCCATCAATGACGGAAGTGGGAATTTTAACCAAGTTGTTCCCTTTGGGAATGATGATGATTCCACCATTGCCATGGCTATTGCAGATATGAATGCTGATGGTTTCCCAGACTTGGTGCTTGCCAATCGTGATGAACAACAGAACTATGTGTACGTACAAACCGATACTTTGGTGTTTGATAAAAAAATTCCGTTCGGTACCGGAAAGGATGAGACCCGCTCTGTTGGGGTAGGCGATTTTAATAATGACGGCCATCTTGATATTGTGGTCGGTAACCTTATTGGTGCCAATTACATTTATTTGGGCAATGGGACAGACTATAAGGAGAGCCTCCTTTACGAACCAGAGGATTATGCCACGGCAAGCGTAAGTATCGCCGATTTGAACAATGATGGCCTGCTTGATATTTTAAATGCCAATGGTGATGAGGTGAACTATGCGTATATGAACTACGGTAAGAACTCCTTTGAAAAAATACCCATCAACAAAGATTCCAAAATGGACACCTATGATATCCACGTGACGGACATCAATGGAGATGGTTATCTGGATATTTTAGAAGCCAACTCCGGTGATTTGAATGTATACTACCTAAATCGATACGGAAAGATAAAAAACAACAAATAAGGCGCGCAGAACTACCTTTTAAGGATTGGACAACTATTACCTAGCCTCCTTTTAAAAAACCCAGCAGACCTTTTGAAAACAAGTTGTTTTTTATAATTAATACCGATTGATATATTTTAAACCATCGATTCTATCTATACGCCAGATTCACTAAAAATATTGCCCAATTCCAAACACGATTCCATTGCTCGCCCCGGCCCCAATTCCAAACCCATAGTCCAATCGGAACACGGCATTGAAAATTCTTTTGTGAATCAACCGAAAACCCAAACCGGGATGCACTCTTGTATTGCTTCCATCGAACAACTGCGAGATAGGTTCGCCAGGGTCACGCCAAGCTCCGGCATCCAAAAAAGCATTGCCCTGCACAACAAACCATCCTTTTTCATACAAGGTCTGTCTATATTCCGTATTTAGCACTACGGCTCCGGTTCCACGGTCCACCACATTCCCCACCCCGCGTATGTTGAGTTGGTTGTCCAAAGTAAAGGGCGCAAAGGGCGATTCTTCATTACCAATGGTAGCGGCCAAACGAAGTCTATTTGCCCAATTGCCTCCTTTGCCCACTCTTTTGTACCATAAAAAATCATTTCTCAATGACACAAAATCTTGTAAAAACACCTCTGCCTGTGAATCGCCATTTAAAAAATGGATATACTGACCGACAAAAGAACTTTGAAAACCATCAAAATACTGGTATTGAATATCAAGATCTATGAACCGGTACGCTGCCCTGTAAAATAGCTTATCGGCATTCAAGGCCGCAGGTGTATTGGGTACTGGGTCCAGTCCATCAAAGGAATACCGTTCTTGAACAAACAATGCACCTAACTCCGCTTCGTTGTTAAAATCAAAAGAAAAAATAAGTTTTCCCTCCCATTGTTTGGAATTGAACCTGTAATCCTTGTCGCCTTGTTCAAAAAAAACAGGTTCTTGTCTGGTGATGTCCTGATAGTTAAAGCCAACCCCTAGTTGGTCACTGAATAAAAAAGGATGCTCCCAAAACACCCCAAACGAATCGAACACATTACGTTCATAATACGCTCCCAAAAGCTGGTTGTTGCCTAAGAAATTAAACTCAAATGCTGATAAACGATAAGCAAAGCTACCGTCATTGGCAGTTGCAATTCTTGCCCCGGGAATAATCGTAAAATTTTCCTCTAGAATATAATACACTTTCACCCCAACTGGGGAAAACACAACACTGTCCCTTGCAATGGCAAAACCGGGCAGCCTATTAAGACGCTCAATATCCTTTCTAACCACCACCGAGTCATACTCTAGACCAGGTTTTACTTTGAGCAAACGTCTTAAAAAGGGTTCTTTGGTTTTCTTTAATCCTTTAAAATCCAGAGAGACCACCCCGCTTTCTTGGGCAGCGGCAAAAACTGCTACACAACATACCAATACCGTCAACACCTTTCTCATGCCCTCCTTTTTAGGGTATGACGTAAAAAGAGAGCAAAACCTACAGTTACTGGTCTTTTATATGCTTTCCGAAGGGATAAAGGGTCTACCCGAATGAATGTTGATGCCTTAATTAATGTATGGGTGATTGGGAACAAAATGGGTAACACCAACTGTGGACACCCTTGACCCTTTAACCCCGAGATTAGCCTTTTTGTTGGATTTTTGCCCAGGTATCCCGCAGGGTGACGGTGCGGTTAAATACCAAATTGTCCCCGGTTGTATCCGTGTCTACATTAAAATAACCCAATCTTTGGAACTGGTAGCGCGCACCCACTTTTGCTTCTTTTAAACTAGGCTCTAAATAAGCGGTAATCACCAACAAGGAATTGGGATTCACAAACTCCATAAAATCCCGCTCTTTATGCCCATCTGGGTTTTCATCGGAAAACAACCTGTCATACAATCTAACTTCTGCCTCTACGGCCTGTGCTACAGATACCCAGTGCAAGGTACCCTTAACTTTTCGCAAGCTTTCTTCCGTGCCGCTTCCACTCCTACTTTTAGGATCATACGTGCACCGAACCTCAATAATGGACCCATCGGTATCTTTTGTACAAGATTCAGCCTTGATGATATATCCATTTTTTAAGCGCACCTCACCCCCTAATTTCAATCTAAAGAACTTCCGGTTTGCCTCTTCCCTAAAATCTTCCTTCTCTATATAAAGTTCTCTTGAAAAAGGTACTTTTCTGGTGCCCATGCTCTCATCTTCCGGACTGTTTTCAGCATCCAACCATTCTACTTGCCCCTCAGGATAATTGGTAATGACCACCTTTAAAGGGTTTAGAACCGCCATTACCCTTGGGGTTATTTTGTTGAGGTGTTCCCTAACATGAAACTCTAGCAAGGACACATCTACCAAATTCTCCCGTTTGGCTATGCCCACGGTATCGGCAAAGTTTCGTATAGACTCCGGCGTGTACCCCCTTCTTCGCAATCCTGAGATGGTTGGCATACGTGGATCGTCCCAACCTGTAACATGGCCTCCCTCTACCAACTGCAGCAATTTTCGTTTACTCACGACCGTGTGGCTCAAGTTTCTGCGGGCAAATTCCCGTTGTTTTGGTCGCAACCTATCTTTTGATACCAATTGGTCCAAACACCAATCGTACAATTCCCTGTGAGGTAAGAACTCTAACGTACACAAGGAGTGGGAAACTTGCTCCAAATAATCGCTTTGTCCGTGTGTCCAATCGTACATTGGGTAAATACACCAATCGGTATTTGTTCTGTGGTGCGCTTTGTGCAACACCCGATATAAAATTGGATCACGCATCAGCATATTGGGCGAAGCCAAATCAATTTTCGCTCTCAATACGTGTTTTCCTTCTTCAAACTCACCATTTTTCATGCGTAAAAAAAGGTCTAGGTTCTCTTCAACGGAACGATCACGATAAGGTCCTGGAACGCCTGGTTCCGTTGGCGTTCCCTTTTGTTTGGCCATGTCCTCAGAAGACTGGCTATCAACATAGGCCTTGCCTTGCTTTATCAGCATCACGGCCCAATCGTACAATTCTTGGAAATAATCAGAGGCGTAGCACTCTTTGTCCCAATGGAAACCCATCCATTCCACATCCCGCTTAATGGCGTCCACATATGCTTTTTCCTCTTTGGCCGGGTTGGTATCGTCAAACCTCAAGTTCACCGGCGCACCGTACTTTTCGCCCAAGCCAAAATTTAAACAAATGGAACTCGCATGCCCTAAATGCAAATACCCGTTTGGCTCCGGGGGAAACCTAAAACGCAACTGGCTTTTGGCATATCCGTCAGCTAAATCCTCTTCGATGATATGCTCAATAAAATTCAATGCTTTTTTACTCTCCTCCATAGGTTTTGTATATCGGGCAAAAGTAGCAAAAATGGGTTGTTCTGCACAGTTTCTTATCCACACTCCATACAAAAAAACTTGTTTCACAACAGTTTTACCCTGCTCTACAACAATAAGTTTCTAGCCCTTGCCAGAATAGCAATATTTGTTCATAGAATACCTTCCGGTGCATATTGGAAGGTGGCAAACTCAAATAACTACAAGCATGAAAGACCTACAACAACACCCCTTTGTTGCTTGTTCCCAAAGCTACCATAACCTATGAAATCCACACCAAATTTCATCGCCATCTTAACACTGCTGCTTTGCCTTACCGGCACTTTTGTCCGCAGTCAAGTGTTAAACCCCCCCACACCCGCAGACAACCCCAACTTGCCGGGTAACTCTGCTTGGACGGCCGCCTGTGCTTCAGCAGATTTTAATGAATACTTTGTGAACTTTACTTGGAGCCCACCACTGGTGCAGGCCAACAACGAATTTATTTTGGAACTTTCTGATGCCAACGGAGACTTTGGTTCTCCCCGTGAGCTCGCCCGCGCTGCGGATAAAAACACGGAATTTGATTTTGAGTTTCGTTTCACTTTAGCCACGGACATTCAAGGAGATGGGTATCGCTTTAGGGTACGGAGCACAAGCCCCGAGCTTACCAGTGATCCTTCCGCCGCTTACTCTATGTATTTTATAGGGTATAACGACCCTATTTTAATCAGCCAGGATGCCAGCGGTGTCATACCGCCCGGCGGTGTGCTAGAGGTGTGCGACGGTAGCGGTATCACCTTGGAGACCCATAACGTACCCAATGCTGACACTTACAGCTATAGTTGGTACCGCAGCGGAACGCTACTGGCAGAAACCTCTAATGCATTGAATGTTACACAATCTGGAATGTACTTTGTTGAAATAGATTATGGTGTTAACTGTTCCGGTTCTGCGAACACCTTGTCCAACACCATAGAAGTTTCCTTTGGATCCTCACAGGGAATAAGCATTAACCCGCCAACCACCAACACCTTATGTGCCACAGAAATGGTAACCTTAGAAGCCAATATTAGCGGTATGGGCTACTTATACACTTGGTTTAACGGAGGCACAATTGTATCTGGGCCCACCGCGGACGCAAGCACGTATACCGTTGACGGTTCTGTTTCCGGCTTTGAAGGGGAATACAGCGTGCGTATCGAAGGTCCAGGGATTTGTGCGGAACAGTCCGATTCCGTAAGCATTGGTGCTGCCGGTGACTACACGGTAACCCGGGTCAACGAGCCCAACCTAGTGTTGCTGCCCGGCAGAAACGAAACCTTGACCGCAAGCACAACCGCAGCTAGCCCAACATTTCAATGGTTCAGGGACGGCACTGCCATCAGTGGGGAAACTGCGGCAAGCTTAACCGTTGATACGCCCGGTACGTACTACGCCGAGATTACGGAAACAGGTGGGCCTTGTACATTGCCTGCCAAAAGTACCGAGGAGACTTTGGTGGTCCTGCCAACCGACCTAGAATTGAGTATTGACTATGTGGGAACCTATAGCGACTGCGCTGCCAGTGAAACTACATTGACCGTGCTGCAGATCAACGCTGTTGATCCCAACAACAATAGAATAGATGTAACCGCAACATTACGCAACGACTTTACCTACCAATGGGCTAAAGATGGGATTGCCATTCCCGGGCTAACTTCAGACCAATTGGTATTAAACAGTGTGGACGACAACGGCTTCTACACACTAGAAGGTGTTTTGGAAAGTTTTACGGCAACTTCCAACCCCTTAAGTGTTCGTTTGGCCCCCGAGTCCAACCTTACTATCGAAGCCACGGGGCTGCAGGTTTGTGAAGGGGTATCGGTAAGCTTGTCCACCAGTACGGATTTAACGGGCATGGACTTTGCCTGGAGAAAGGATGGGGTAGAACTATCCAGCGCCGAGAGCACCTTAACTACAGATGAAATAGGAACCTACCAACTTGCCATAAGTGCAGACGGATGCCCTATTTTATCCAATGAGGTTGTCATCTCCAATTTTGATGCTTCGGGTATTGCCATAGATTTAGGGGACAGCATCGTTATCCCTAGCGGATCTTCGGAAATTGCAACGGCCACGGGTGCCAATTCCTATGAGTGGTACGATGCCGCTAATACCTTACTATCAAACACAGAAAGTGTAACACTATCTGAAGAAGGGAATTATACCCTTGTCGCTGCCGTTGGCAGTTGCTCCTTTACTTTGCCTTTTTCAGTCTCCTTTAGGGACAGTTTTGAAGTGCCCAATGTCATCACCGCCAATGGTGACGGTATCAATGACCTTTGGATAATCCCAAATACCTTCTCCAGAAACAATGATATTACCGTTATCATATACAATGAACAAGGGGAGGAGGTGCTAAATGAAGTAGGTTATCAAAATAATTGGCCGGCCTCTTCTACGGCATTTACCAAACGCAATCAAATTTTCTATTACAAAATACGAAACGCCCAAGAGACCCTGCGTCAGGGCACCATAACCGTGATTCGATAAATTACCATGGAAAAGTATACCAAACACGCCATACTGCTTCTTGTTCTCTGCCTAGGGCCTTTTATCAAGGCTCAAGAAGAGACGCCTTTTGTAGCTTATGATGTTCCCACACAAAACCTTGTGAAGTTCAATAGGTTTTTATTGAACCCTACCTTTTCCACTGTTAGGGAAGACAAATCCTATGTGAACCTGTTTCATAGAAACCAGTCGGTTTCTTTTAATGACAACAACCAAACGTACTTTCTAAGTTATAGCGGTAGGGTTGGCGACCGCAGCGGTGTAGGCCTAAGTTTGTATACCCAACGGGAAGGTCTTATAGACAACTTTGGACTATTGGCCAACTATGCGTATGGTATCAAACTAAGCGATAAAAGTAACTTTACCTTTGGCGGAAACTTCTCTTATTACAATAGCGGTTTTAATCCCAATAGGGCAAACCCTATTGATGACGACCCTTTGTTAAATAGTTTGGACAACAGTTCCCTCATCACCTTTCAACCTGGGTTTAACCTTTCTTATGGAGCCTTTGATTTTGGTGTTTTGGCCGATAACCTGTTTGACTATAACCTTAAGACCAGCGAAGCGCTTACGGACTTTGATGAAAAAACCTTTACGGGACATTTGCAATATACCCATCAGTTTAAAAACTCTGGGGGGCTTTTGGAAAATGCCCGTCTAATGCCTTTGGCCCGTGTGCGTACTGACCCCATTAACGACATTACGCTAGGCGGTAGTTTGATACTTGATGTTCCCAAGCTGGGCTGGCTACAGGCTGGGTATGATGATTTTTACGGCGCTGCGGCCGGGGTGGGCTTTAATCTCAACAAACGGATTTCCCTAGGGTATACGGTAGAGAAAGGCCTGTCTGACGCCCTTGAAAATTTCGGGGTTACCCACGAGATTAATCTAGCCTATTCCTTTACACCAAACTTGACGGAAGACCGTGTGATGTTAGAAAAGGAGAATGAAAATTTTGCCATCAACAACGCAGAAGATGTTCCTTTAGAAGAACTTTCCTTAACGGACAAGGACCTTAAGATTGCGGAATTGGAACGCAAGCTTAATGAAAACAATAGCATTCTGGACGAGCTTCTTTTTAGGCAGGACTCCATTGAAAACGCTAGGCAAGGGGATTTAGAGAAGCGTTTTGCCACAGTGATGCGGATGGTGCGCCGGGAAACCAACGGTCAAAACCCCGAATTGGAAGAGCGTGCCAAGGCAATTTATTTCAACGCACTGGAAACGGGAGAGCAAGTGGCAGCCAGCAACCCGCCGACAAAAACATCTAGATTAAGCTTAGCAAACAACAACAGTACCTATGAAACCTTACCCAAAAACAAACAGAGTACCGAGAAATCTGGATTAGTTTCCCAAATCACCAAAACCAATGGTATTGCATCAACAGAAAACAGTGTGGACATAAACAATTCTCAGGAATCTCCTTATGCAGACAACCTTGCACAAACCTTGTCCACCCCAAGGGAGGCGCAAAAAATAAGCGCAATAAGAGACGTAAACACCCCAGTTCCTGAGGCACCAAAAACAAGAAGCTACCCTGTGGCAAGTGTCCAAGATAAAATAGCGCCTACAAAGAAAAGAACCACCGGTATAAAATCCTTTAAGATTCCATCTGTCCCTTCTGGGCATTATTTGATTGCCAATGTTTATAAAGGCAAAAAATACATGCAGAAATTCCTTGACCAGTTGGCAGAACAAGGTATCCAAGCCAACTACTTTACCAATCCAAAAAATGGTCTCAACTACGTGTACTTAGAAGATTATGACAACAAACAAGACGCCATTGCCGCATACAGAACAGGCTTAAACGGTGCCTACAGTGGTGACACCTGGGTGATGAAAGTTGCCGGCACTTCTTACGATGACACCCGCTTGGCATCCAACACCTTTGATAATACCAACTATGATGATGATGTGCTGCAAAAGAACGTTGCCCCATCCGGGGAAGATACCGCTGCCCTTACCTACCAAAGCCTTTCCGTTGATGGAATGGGCACTGGATATTTCATTATTGCCAACGTATTTGCCAAGCCAGAGAATGCCAATAGGTTTGTAAGAAGGCTTAATGAGCAAGGCCTCAACGCCAGCTATTTTATCAATCCGGAAAACAATTATCGCTACGTATACCTAAAGAAACACCAAGATTGGACCAACGCATTAATGTCCTACTATACTAAACTTAATGACGCCTACACCGATAAAATGTGGATTATGCGCGTTACACCAAACCAAACTGCTTAGATGGTAAAACTACTCCTAAAGCCAATAACTATTGCTTGGATTGTTTTCGGTGCGTTTTTAGTCAATGCACAGGAATACAACACCTTTGAGGTCCGTTATGAAAACAACCTTAGGGGTGATTTAACTTTTATTGGAAACAACATCTTAAACCGTGATAGCGGCACCCCAGGTGAAGGCCCCAACGATGCCTACAACAATCTCCAAAACACCAATACGTGGTCTGGCGCCAATAATGACCTTAGCGGTTTTACCAATTACAATGACTACAAAAACATGCAGTTCATTGATGTTGACAATGACCCTTCTACTTTTAATTCCAGCAGCTCCACCTTTGTTTTTGACAATCCAGATTGCAGCCTTATAAGGTACGCAGGATTATATTGGACCGCTACCTATCCAAGTGATACCGCCAACGGGTCTTTTGATGGGTTTACCTACGTTCCCAGCAACGTTCCCGTTGGAACCAACAGGCAAAATGACTTTGACCAAGTTAGGTTTAGAGTGCCCGGAGGTTCCTATGTGGATATAACGGCAGATGAAGTCCTTTACGACGGCTTTACCAGCACGGACCCTGATATGCAGTTAAATAGCCCGTATGCTTGTTATGCGGACGTAACATCATTGGTAACCGCCTTGACAAACCCACAGGGCGAGTACACGGTAGCCAATATTAGGGCCACAACAGGGGGACTAACTCCTGGCGGCGGTAGCGCAGGCGGCTGGACCTTAATCATAGTTTATGAAAACCCAAACCTTGCCGGTAGGTATATCACCACTTTTGATGGCTTTGCCCGTGTTAATGGAACCAATAGTGTAGATATTGATTACACCGGGTTTACAACCATCCCTGCAGGACCTGTTTCCGTAGACTTAGGCGCTGCAACCTTGGAAGGGGATTTTAGGATTGTTGGCGACGGTTTGAGTATCCGCGCTGCAAGCAACACTACCTTTGTACCTGTTGGTGATGCTGCCAACCCCGTAGATAACTTCTTTAATAGCAACATTAGTCTAGATGGTGCCATAACCACTAATAGGACCCCAGCCAGTGCCAATACCCTTGGTTTTGATACCGATGTGTTTTTTATGCCAAACGGAGGAAACTCTATTATTCCCAACAATGAAACCGCGGCCACGTTCCGTTTTTCAACGGACGGGGATCAATTCTATCCATTCTTTAATTCCTTTAATGTAGAAATCATTGAGCCCAACATTATCCTGGAGAAGAGAGTGGAAGATATTGCAGGAAACGATATTACGGGAGCAGGTGTAAACCTTGGGCAGCTTTTGGACTATGTATTAAGTTTTGAAAATATTGGTAATGATGACGCCGTCAACTATACTATTAGGGATGTGCTGCCTATCAACGTTACCTTGGATGAAAGCAATATGGTACTGCCGTTGGGGGTTACCTATACCTACGATTCCGCCACAAGAACAGTGGTGTTTAGCATTCCTGACAGCTATGTGCTGGAAAACGCCCCAATTACAGAACTAAGGATGCGCGTCCAAGTGGCAGAAAACTGCTTTGACTTTATAGATGCCTGCACGGACCAAATAGAAAACATCGCTTTTTCTACCTATTTTGGAAGGGAAAACACGGCACAAATTACTGATGACCCCAGTGTTTCTGACTTTGATATATGTGGTTTCGTTACCCCAGGTGCCACCAACTTTTTGTTGGATGACCTTGAAAATTGTGATTTTAGCCGCACGGTACAATTATGTGGCGATAACGTTCTTCTTGATGCAGGAGATAATTTTGATGAGTATATCTGGTATATCGATGAAAACCAAGATGGCCTCATTGATGCGGGGGATACGGTCATTACCGATATTGACGGCAACCCCGATAACGACCCGAGCACAATTCTAGTCAATGAAACAGGGGTATATATTGTAGACAAACTTGTTGCCGATCCCTGTAAAGGTTTTGAGGAAATTATCACAGTGGAGCTTTTTGGCGAAACCCAGACCAACCCCATAACTACCTTGATCAATGACCCCTCCAATACCGTAGACGGTGAAATTGTTGTCTGCCCAAATGACGGAGATGAGCTGCCCCAAATTTTTCTTTGCGGCCTTAACGATACGGAGCTGATACAAATCAACATTCCAGATGCGGACAGTATTGAATGGGAGCTATTGGATGAAAGTTCCTGCACGGCCTCCGCTGATGATTGCGCCAATAAAAACAACACCTGTATTTGGAATACGGTAGCAACGGGGAACTCCTTTTTGGCAGATGCCCCTGGCCAGTACCGGTTAATCATCAACTATCAAAACGGTTGTTTTTCAAGATTTTATTTTAACGTTTTCCAGAACACCTTGGACCTGCAGTACACCTCACGGGACATTGTTTGTGAAACCCCTGGGAACATTACCATTACCAACTTGGGAAATCAATACGGATATGAACTTTATGATGTAGCCAATAACGCCGTTCTGGTTCCCTATAGTGCCAATAATGGGCCAAGCTTTGACATCACTACCAATGGTGCCTACCGCGTTAACGTAACACAGTTGGATGCCTCTGGCATCCCTATTAACGGAGCCTGTGTTTTTAGCACTGATGATATTGGAATCCTAGACAGGGACATCACGGTTGATATTACCACAACAGCCGCTTTTTGCAACAGCCAAGGAACCATACAAGTAGATGCGCTCAACGTATTCCCAAACTATTCTTATGAACTGCGTTTAGATGACGGCACACCACCACCACCCATTGGTAGCAGCGGTTATTATCCGCTCCATCCCGGCGGAACCCTGGTGGATGATGAAACAGCCAATCCTTCTAATTCCTATACTTTCAGCGCAAATGAGGGCAGCTATTTTGTGATTGCCAGAACGGATGACGGTTGTATCGATGTTGTTCCAGTAACTGTGGATAGGATTCCAGACCCTACCGTTACGGCCATAACTACGGCAAATATAGGTTGCGAAGACGGGGAAATTGAGCTGACGGCAGCCAACGGAAACCCAGCCTCCTATTCATTCGCTATTTGGTCCGTTAATGGGGTAGATCAGTATGCAGACGCCTCCATGATTCCGGGAACGGACTATCAAACAGGAACTACCTTTACTTTTTCTGCAGGGGAGGAAGGTGATTATCAATTTATCGTGGTTGATGCCAATAACTGTATTGGGTTTTCCAACGAGGTTAGCATAGTGAACAATGGGGTAATGACCATAGATTCCATCAGTGCCACAGAGCCATCTTGTAGTGGAGAGGCCAACGGCGAACTAACCATAAATATTACAGGAGGGGTAGGTCCATTTCAGTATAGTATAGACAATGGCGTTAATTACCAAAGCTCACCTACATTTGCAGGTTTAACGGCCATGCCTTATGCCATAAGGGTCATAGATTCTTCCAATTGCGATGTCACCCTGCCCTACACCCTAAACCAACCATTTCCACTATCGGCCTCTGCTGGGGTTTCCCGTGATGCCACCTGCGACCCGGCTGGAGCGGAGGTAAGGATCACCAATGTTGTTGGGGGAACGGCCCCATATGAATATAGTTTTGATGGAGGGGCAAGCTGGGGGGCAAGCTCAACAAGACTGCTGCCTCCAGGCAATTATACCGTATTGGTCAGGGACGGGTCTTGTTCCTTTTCCATGAACGTGACCGTAGCGGGATTACCCATGCCGCCAGACGTGGCCCTTACCCCAGAAGTAAATTATAACTGTGATGGCACTGGAACCATAACCGCATCACCAAGTATTGCTGGTTATGACTATCGCTATGCTTTGGATGGTGTGCTCAATACCCCTGAAGACAACAACGTATTCACCAACGTAGCCCCGGGAACCTATACGGTAACCACTTTTTACGCATCTTCCACACCGCCATCCCCAAGCCTGCTACTCTCAGAAGATTTTGGCTTTGGCGCCACCATACCCAACCCCAACACCCAAGGCTATTTTTATGAAAACCAATTGGACGACACCTCGCCAAGTGGTGCGCCTATAGATAATGGTAGGTTTATCAACGATTATGAATATGCGGTTACCGATTCCATTGCAAGACCATTTGGGGCTTGGTTAAACCCGGTGGACCACACCACAGGAACAAGGGCAACGGACGGAAGGTATTTGGTTATCAACATCGGGGCGCCAACTCCAGGCCAAATCATCTACCAACAAAGAATAAATGATATTATACCCAACCAAGCATTAACGGTTTCCTTGTTTGGCATCAATCTACTCAGAAGCGGCAGAAATGGGGTTGAGCCGGATCTTACCATTGAGCTAAGGGACCCCGCTACGGGAACCATAATCACTTCTGCCACAACGGGGCCAATGCCAGAAAATAACAATTGGACAGAATACCTGCTTTCCTTAAATCCTGGAGCTTTTACCAGTTTAGACTTGACCATTGTGACCAACGAAAGTGAAATCAATGGAAACGATGTGGCCATAGATGATATTACCGTGTTTCAAACTCCAGAGGTGTGTGAGCTATTTGTTGAAACCCCCGTGACTGTTTTGGCCGGTCTTGAGTTTAATGCGGCCATTCAAAGTTTTACCAATGTGAGCTGTAATGGTTTTAGTGATGGATCCATAACGTTTGAGGTCCAAAATTTCAACACGGCCGCTGGTTTTGATTTCTCCACGGATGGAGGTACTACCTGGTTGAACGCAAACACTTCTCCAGTAACCACCGGAAATGTGCTGCCCGCAGGAAACCAAACCATCCTTCTCCGAAAAACTGATGACACCTCCTGTGCTACAACACTTACACAAATAATATCAGAACCTAGTATTTTGAATGTTACCGCAGCCGTAACTACAGCTCTAAGCTGTACCAATGACGCTACCATAACCGCAAATGCAACTGGAGGAACTGCGACATACAGCTACCAATTGGAAGATGATCTTGGGGTGGTCATAGGTGCTTATGATTTTGCATCAAACGGCACCAACAGCGTGTTCAATGGAATTCCGGCAGGAAGCTATCTTGTTCGGGTTAGGGATGCAAATGGGTGTGAAACCCTAATGACAACCCCCCTTGTGGTTGACCCTGTTAACCCTTTGGTTTTTGATGTATCCGCTTCGGGCTGCTACGCCGGTGGTAACAGCGGTAGTATTATTGTCAATGTTACCGACGGAAACGGCAACTATCAATTTAGGATAAATTCTGGGCCTTGGCTTACCCCAACACCTTCATCGGCAACATCGTACACCTTTAGCGGATTAACAAACGGCACTTATGATATTGATGTAAGGGATGGTTCCGGTTGCCCAGTTACCCCATTAACGGAAACCATTGTCATAGACCCACAGCTTACTGCCAATGCCATATTGACTACAGACCTGACCTGCTTGGCTGACGCTTCCATAGACATTAATGCCAATGGAGGGGATGGGAATTATAGCTATGAATGGTCCAATGATGGAGGAGCCATATACAACAGCACAGGCTTTACCTTAAATACGTTTACCACCAATACTGCAGGCACCTATCAATTTAGGGTAACGGACACCTCTAGCCCTATCCCGTGCTCGGTAATTACGAACCCCATAACGGTAAGCCCTGCCGAAACCCCGATTATTTCCAACGTCTTGGCTACCAATGTACTTTGTTTTGGAGATACCACAGGAACTTTAAACGTATCCATTGATACCTCTGTTGGCTTGCCTCCTTACGTGACCACCATTGTTGAAACTCTAACGACTACCAATTATGGAGCGCAGACCACCGGATTGCCGGCCGGTAATTATGAAGTAACCATTACAGACGCTAAAGGGTGTGTTTCCGCCCCATTCCCTGTTAACATTACGCAGCCCAACCAAATTAATTATACTATTGATTTACAACCTATTACCTGTGACACATCTACTGGTACCAACCCGGGTTCCATTTCGGTGGAAAACCTAACTGGGGGAACGGCAGAATACACCTATTACCTTACAGGCAACAATGGGTATTCCGCAACGTATGTTACTACAGCAGGAGGTGAGGACCACACTTTTGCTATTCTTGAGTTTGGTATTTATGAAGTGGATGTCGTAGACGCCAACGGGTGTTCCAGGGTAACCACCAACATTATTGCATCTCCGCCAGATGACCTAAATATCGATATCTCCGCTACTACCGTAGACTGTTTGAGCGGCGGTACCGCAGATGTTACGGTCACCACAGCAATTTTGGGCAACGATTACGAATTTGGCATCCTTGACCAGTTTACGGTGCCATATGCAACTAGCTTTTTGCCTCCAAACACCCCCGGGGGAGCCACAAGAACTTTTACGGGGCTTACCCCAGGACTTACCTATACTTTTGTGGTGCGAGACAACATCACCAATTGTTACTATTTTGAAGAGGCGGCCGCACCCATCAACACGCCTTCTTTGATGACCTCTACGCTGGACGTAGTGAACAATGTGACCTGTACTGGTGCTGCTGACGGAAATGTTACGTTTACCTTAGACGGATTTGACGCATCTGCCACCCAAGTGTCCTATGAGGTCTTTTTAGCGCAATCCAACACAAGCATTACGCCAACCCCTATTAATGGAACTTTAAGCGTTAATCCACCAGCGGGACCTATCACGGTGCCAAATTTAGGTCCTTTGGGCCCCGGAATCTATTTCATTCAGTTTACCGAGGTGGACGGGGTAAACGCAGGTTGTTCCGTAAGTTCCATAGACTTTACGATTGATGAGGCCTCAGAATTCTTAACCGTTATGGCCAACAGTCCAACAAACGATAATTGTAATGTGAACGCTGGTGTAATCACCGCAGTGGCCCAATCTGGAGCGGCTCCGTATGAATACCTTTTTCTGCCCGATACTGCTCCTGCCCCTACCGCCGTTACGGCCGGCTGGTCTAGCAACAATACGGCAAACGTGGAATCTGGCAACTACGTAGTCTATGTAATAGATGCGTTTGGTTGTATACAATCAGACCCGGTAACGGTGCTTTTGGATGCCAATCCTGATATTAGTGTTTCCATAGTAGATGAATGTGCCACAGAAGGTGATTTTGACATTCTGGTTGCCTTGAATAACCCGGTTACGGCGTTGCCGCCATTTCAACTTAGTGTAAATGGCAGCGCATTTCAAAACATCGCATTTAATGCCAGCAATCAATATATTATTTCATCACTTTTTTCAGGACTGGGACAAACTGTTACCCTAAGGGATGTTAATGGTTGCGACACAACACAGACTATTGATATTGGCGCTCCATTGGTGGTGAACGCTTCGCTAACCACCTTGTTGGACTGTGAAACTTCATCGGCCGGTAATGCAGAAATAACATTGGACATTGTCAACGGTTCCGGACCGTATGAATATGAGATAGATGGTCCTGGAACGGCAGACCTTGCGCGGACCCCTTTACTAGGTAGTTCTGTCACTTGGAACGGTGCCGCTACTGCCGGCACGTATGTGGTGACCGTTTATGACATGGGCACTAACGCGCCTAACTGTTTGGTGACCAACAGCTTGGAAGTGCCTCCCTTACAATTGCCCACAATTGCGGTAGACGCCTTTACAGACGTAAGTTGCCATAATGCGTCCGATGGCACCATAAGCGTAAACGCAAACCCAGATTTGGGCATAGGGCCATATACCTTTGAAATTGTTGCCATAAACGGTGTTACCGCTGCCATTAGCCCAACTACGGCCACGGCAACTACCGCAACTTTTACCGTGTTGGCAGCAGCAACTACAGGAACAGATTACACCGTCCGGGTTACCGCTGGAAATAGCTGCGCCGCCGAAGTTGTGCAACAATTGGTACAACCAGAACCGATAGGCAACGTTGTTGCCAATGTTGTTGAGTTTGCTTGTTCTGTTGGCAATAATCTAAGTGCCGCTAGCATATCCGTTGATACCTCCCTATTAACCGGGGGGTCAGGAAATTTTGTTCGGTTTCAGTTTGTTGATACCGCTTCTGGAACCGCAGTGCAAGATGGTAATAACCCTGTGTTTGTGACCACGGTGGCTACTGGAGGAAATTTTGATGTCTTTGTGTATGACGACAACGGTTGTAGAAACCCGGTTGCCACCAACGTAGATATCAACCCCTTTATAGCGATAAGCGACCCTACGGTAAACACTACGGCAGCCGTTACCTGTAATCCTGGGGCAGATGCTCAAATTCAGGTGCTGTTCTCAACAACACCCGCTACTGCAACAATAAACGCCAGCTATACCGTCACAGGAATAAATGTTACGTATACAGACACCAATAATACGGGGCTATTTACTGGCTTGGAGGCCGGCAACTATAGTGTTGAAATTACAAACTTGGACACGGGATGTGTACTGAATACCGTACATTCCATTGAACCACCAGAACCCATGGACGTTCTTGCGACCAAACTCACGGATGAGGAATGTCTTAACAATGGGATAGATGACGGTAGTTTTGAAATTTCTGTAGCCAATTACCTGGGCAACTTTGATTATGCCCTCTTTGATGTGTCCAACACCCCAATACCTGGGTATACCGGCTCTAGCAACACGGGACTGGCAAGCCCTATTTTTGCCAATCTACCCGGTGGGTCATATTATGTAAGGGTCACCCAAACACAAGCGCCATTCTGCGTTGAAAATTCCAATGTAGTGACCATAAACGTACCAGATGCGCCAATTTCGGTAGCGGTAAGTGAAGAAACTAGCGTTGGATGTACTAATGACCAAGGAAGTCTCCTGGTAAGTGCTTCTGGTGGTGAAGGCCCCTATACCATAGTTTTGAACAACACCACTACTGGGCAAACATATACCCAAAACAATATTTTTGCACACCTTTTCACAGGATTGTCCGCAGGTGATTTTACCATTACAGTAACAGACACCTATGGTTGTGATATGACCAATGCCATCAGTTTAATAAGGCCTGATGCCATTGTGGCCGCTCTAACGGCTAGTGCGTTGGTGTGTTTTGGGGATGCTGATGCTTCCATAAACACATCGGTAGGCGCAAGAAATGTTATGGCCAATTATACGTATCAACTCAACACATATACCAGTTTAGGTTCTGTAGGGGCGGAGCAAACGTCTGCGCCACAGCCTACAGGGAGCTTCAGCAATCTCGCTGCAGGATTTTACAGTGTTACCGTAACAGACAATTTTGGATGTTCCACGGAAACACCCATTATAGAAATTCTAAATCCTTCCGAGGTGGGCTCCTTATTAATCAGACTTTCCCCGTTAAGTTGCACCATGGGTGCTTCTTTAGAACTTTCTGCCAATGGAGGGACAGCGCCCTATAGTTTTAGTGAGGATGGTGTTACCTATGCTCCTATGAACCAAGCCAATGGTTCTGGTACCCATATCATAAATAATGTTGGGGCCGGAAGCTATCAGTATTTTGTGAGGGATGCATTTAACTGTTTCTCCACAGTGTCTAATACCATTACTGAGGACCCAATAGCGCCGTTGACACTTGAGGTTGACCAATCCGCAGCGTTCATTAATTGCACCGGTGACGGAACGGCAGCAATCTTTGCGAGTGCAGACGGAGGATTGGGTAATTACCAATATGCACTGTTTACAGACCCGGGACTAGCCTTATCCTCAAGAATTTCCGGCCCAAACAGCTCTGGTGAATTCCGTAATCTAACGGCTGGTACGTATTATGTTCAAGTAACTAGTGAAGATTGTACCGCACCCGTTCAAGAAGTGGTCATCAATGAACCATTACCTTTAGCATACATAGACAACGTGAGCAACATAAGCTGTGCCGGTGAAGAGGATGGGAGTATTTCCGTTACCCTGTCCGGTGGCGCTGGGGGCTATCTATATTCCATTTCTCCCAACCTTGACCAGTTTGATGTGGTAAACACCTTTACTGACCTAGCGGCAGGTGACTACACCGTTATCGCCCAAGATCAAAATGGGTGTTTTGAATTACTTGAATACACCATTACAGAGCCGTCTGCACTCAGTATAGAAACGACAGCCGTGCTGCCAGAAACTTGTGTAAACAGTAGTGACGGTTCCATTGAAATTTCCATCAGTGGAGGTACCGCACCTTATTTAACCAGCTTGAATGCAAACCAAGATGCAGATTTTGTGTCCAGTGACACGTTGTTTGACGCGCTTCCGGCAGGAACACACGTCATATTTGTCCGTGATGCACAAGGTTGTGATGAAAATATTATTGTGGAAATCGCCCAAGGGGTTAACCTAAATGCAACCGTAACACCAGAGTACAGTTGTGATGGCCTTGTTCCGGATAATCGTTTGTTAATTGATTTTGAGGATGAGTCCGTTATCAATAATGTCATGTTTGCCGTAGATACGGAAGATGCCTCTGCCATGAGATTGAACAACGATTTCAGCAACCTTTCCCCGGGGACACATTTCTTGGCAATATCACACAGCAACGGTTGTGTGCAACGGGTTGCATTTGAAATTGAAGATTTTGAGCCTTTGAGCCTTGTTTTGCAACAAAATACCATTAATGAAATTACGGCCATTGCTTCTGGTGGACTAGAAGAATACACCTATACCTTTGATGGTGTTGACAACGGAAATGACAATACCCTGTTCATCAATAGAACGGACACCTATGAGGTTATGGTTACCGATGCCAATGGATGTAGCGCCGTTGCCCAAATAGCCATGGAGTTCATAGACATTGAAATTCCAGAATTCTTTACCCCAGATGGTGACGGTATCAATGATACCTGGATGCCAAGGAACACGGAAGGCTTTCCAGAAATACTAATCTACGTCTACGATCGTTATGGTAGAAACCTTGGTGAAATGGGTTATGACCATATAGGTTGGAACGGAATGTATCAAAACAATCCGCTGCCAACAGGAGACTATTGGTACGTAATCAAACTCGAGGGTGAAACAGACGACCGTGAATTTGTTGGCCATTTTACCCTATACAGATAATAAAGCTAAGACAAGTATAATGAAGAAGACCCCAATCATATTCTTATCCATGTTTTTGAGCCTCGTTGTTGGGGCCCAAGAACTTACGATACCACAATTGTCACAATACATTGCAGACAATCCCTTTTTAATGTCGCCCACCTATGCCGGTGTAGGCGACCACATTAAGGTACGCCTAAATGGGCTTACACAGTGGGTAGGGGTAGAAGATGCTCCAGATACGCAAACCCTTGCAGCGGATGCCCGTATTGGAGATAGGTCCGGTATTGGTATAGTTTTGTACAATGACAGTAATGGCAATACCAAACAACGTGGTGCAAGGGTCTCTTTTGCCCACCACTTGACCTTGGATCGATATGAGGATGAATTTTTATCCTTTGGACTCTCCTATAACTTCAACCAATTTCGTATAGACACCCAAAATTTTAGGGATGAAAATGGACAGCTTCCCACGGATGACAGGGCTACGGTTAACCATAACTTTGATATTGGCGTTCTCTACCGCTACGACCGGTTTTTCCTAAGTTTAAACGCATCCAACCTTTTACCCAAGAACCTAGAACAGTTTAACCCTACTTTTGAACCCAATACGTTGAGGAACTATTATGCTTATGTGGGTTACAGCTTTCAGAAAAACCGAAACAGCACGGTAGAATTTGAGCCTTCTGTCTTCTTTCAATATTTTGAAAATGATGGCCGTTCCGTTACGGATTTAAACGGCAAAGTACGCTTTTATGATTTTGAGGATTACTATTACGTAGGCTTAACCTACCGTTTTCTTAACGATGTGAACCAACCCTTGACCCCACTATATTTGGCACCGCTTGCGGGTCTAAAGAAAAACAACTTCTATTTTGGATATTCTTACCAGGTCATAGCCAATGAGATTTTGGGCTACAGTTCCGGTACGCATGTTATTACCATTGGGGTAGATTTATTCCAGGGAATCAGTAATTGTAGGTGTACGTATTAAAATCCTTTTGTTTGGCTTAGTTTTGCCGAGGAATAAAAACAAATGGGACAAATACAACTGCAAAACATAAGGGTCTATGCCCATCACGGCTGTTTAAAGGAAGAAACGAGCATCGGTAGCGATTACAGGGTAGATTTAAAAGTGGACGCACAACTGGCAAAAGCAGCCAAAAGTGATGATCTGGCGGATACGGTAGATTATGTTCACCTTAACCATATTGTAAAGGAAGAGATGGCAACTCCTTCCAAATTACTGGAACATGTAGGGCAAAGAATCATACAACGGATTTTTAAGGAACTGTCCATTGTTGAGCGGGTAGAGGTGCGCGTGGCCAAGATAAATCCACCTATTGGTGGTGACGTTGAGGCGGTTGCCGTAGTTCTATCAAGTTCACTCCCTAATTTTGGAAACCAATAATTAACGTGGTACATTTGCAGCACTAAAATGGCATCGTGGCCGAGTGGCTAGGCACAGCTCTGCAAAAGCTTGTACAGCGGTTCGAATCCGCTCGATGCCTCTGAAAAACCTCCTTTAATATGGGGGTTTTTTTATGCTTGGATTTACTGGTTTAAACCAAGAACACCAAGTGTTTTTTTGGCTGATTCTTAAGAATATATAAGTATTTTATAATCCCTATGGTTCTTTCCCACTCCGAACCATATCTATTTTGCTACATATTCTGTTCATTGATGCGTTCTATACCATCCTTGATATTGAATTTATCCTTTGGGAGAAAACCCTTGGTAATCAATACCGCCCCACAAATAATCAAAACAATGCCCAAAACCTTTTTAATGAGGCTTATTCTGTTTTTGGTCAGTTTTTTTCTCAACTGTTTGGCTAAAAGGATTTTAAATAAATCAGTAAAGAAATAAGTAGCCAACATGGTACCAAAAAACACCAAAATCCTATTGGGATCATTATCCAAACTAGGGCCAACAATGATCAATACCCCTAACCAAAACACCAAAACACCAATGTTGATAAAATTCAGCAAAAACCCTTTTACAAACAAGCCTAGGTAGGATGCCTTTTTAGCTTTCACGCGTTCTGTTTTTGGTGGTTTTTTTACAAATATGACAATTCCGTAGACCAAAATAATCATCCCTCCAAACACATACAGTCCAGGCTGGTTGCTTAAGTTTTCCAGTAGTTGAAAGCTACTGAAATAGGCGATGATCAAAAAAAGAATATCTGCAAACAAGACCCCTACATCAAAAGATACCGCAGCCCTGAACCCTTTTGTTGCACTGGTCTCCAGAAGTACAAAGAATACAGGCCCGATCATAAAGCTTAAAAAAAAGCCTAGGGGAATTGCTGCCTGTATATCTTCCACCATGGTATCTATTCTACACGTTCAATACTACCGCCAAAAACGGTTTTCTCGTCCATTTTTTCCGGGTTACCATATACCTTTACGGTACCTCCGGCCTTTACATCAGCTTTAACATATTTGGTTGCGTACAATTCTGCAGTCCCACCCGCGTTCACCTTAACCGTGGTAAACTTGCTCTTAAAGGCACTCCCTTCATAAATTCCACCTGTATTGATGGTGATATCCTGGTTATTTGTAAAACCACTGATCTTAATTTTACCACCGGTCACGGACTTTACCAAAAGTTGTTCTGTTTGGCATATGAGCTCCAAATCCCCACCTTCCTGCGCCCTTAGCTCCAAAACATCCTGAACATAGGTTTCCGAGGAGGTGATTTTAGCGTCTTCATTAACGTCTATAAGTGTTAATACCTCCGTATGATAAAGGTCCACAAAGGTTCTATACCCACTAAAGATTTTTTCCAGCTCCATTCTTATTTTTAGCTTTCCATTGTTATTTACAATGGTCACTTTTGCTGTATTTGCCCCTCTAATGATTGCACGGTTTCTGTCCGATTTAATTAAATTGATTGAAATACCATCAAAACCTTTGAGCTCCGTAAAGGCTTCCAGCTCTTGGGTAATTTGGTCATCTTGGGCCTTAGCATAGGTAAAGAAAAAGATGAATAGGAAGGACAATATGACGTTTTTCATTGTTTCATTTTTAGATTGTTGTTCCTAGTATAAAACAAGTATTGTTCCAAAAAAGTATTAGTCGTTCTTACCAATCAATGAAAAATCCAAGTGGCGTTTCACTAAATCCGTGTTTTTTACCATTACTACCACCTCATCACCAAGTTGATAGGTTTTTTTAAACCGTTCACCAACAATGGCGTATTGCTTTTCATCAAATACATAGTAGTCATCCTTAATATCACGGGTACGCACCATACCCTCACACTTGTTCTCTATAATTTCTACGTATACGCCCCATTCCGTAACTCCAGATATCACTCCTACGAACTCCCTATCGCTGTGCTGTTCCATGAACTTGATCTGCATATATTTTATAGAATCCCGTTCTGCGCTGGTGGCCAATATTTCCATGCTAGAGGCGTGTTTGCATTTTGTTTCGTACACCTGTTCATCTACGGATTTTCCCCCATCCAAATAATGCTGTAATAACCGGTGTACCATAACATCTGGATAGCGGCGTATGGGTGAGGTAAAGTGTGAATAATAATCGAACGCCAGACCGTAATGCCCAATATTATCTGTCGTATACATTGCCTTGCTCATACTTCGGATGGTAAGGGTATCTACGAGGTTTTGTTCTTTTTTACCTTTAACGTCCTCCAATAATTGATTTAAGGAGCTGCTGATGGAGTTTTTATCTTGAAGATTTACCTTATGCCCAAAGCGCGAAATAACCCCGTTTAAAGCCATTAATTTATCTTCATTAGGTTCGTCATGGACACGATACACAAAGGTTTTTTTAGGCTGTTGTTTTCCAATGAATTCTGCCACCTTTCTGTTGGCCAAAAGCATAAATTCCTCAATAAGCTTATTGGCATCCCTGGATTCCTTAAAGTAAACGCCCTCTGGTTCATTTTTATCATCCAGTGTAAACCTAACCTCAATTTTATCAAATGATATGGCTCCAGCCTCCATACGTTTAGCCCGCATAATTTTAGCCAACCTGTCAAAGGTTAGTACCGCATCCACTACATCTCCCGAGACCGTATAGGCACTTTCACGAATGGAAATTTCTTTTGGTATGGTAGACTCCCCAGTTTCTATGATGTGCTGGGCTTCCTCATACGCAAACCTTTCGTTGGAATTTATGACTGTTCTGCCAAACCACTGTTTTTTTAGTTGGGCTTGCCCATCCAATTCAAAAACTGCTGAAAACGTATATTTTTCCTCATTAGGTCTTAAAGAACAGGCGTTGTTGGACAATACCTCTGGTAACATAGGCACTACACGGTCTACCAAATATATGGACGTGGCACGGTTATACGCTTCTTCCTCTAAAATTGTTCCTTCCTGCACATAATGGGACACATCTGCAATATGGATTCCAATCTCGTAGTTCCCATTTTCTAACTTTTTAAACGATAATGCATCATCAAAATCCTTGGCGTCTTTTGGGTCTATGGTGAAGGTAAGCGTATCCCGCATATCCCTTCTTTTGGCAATTTCTTCGGCTTTAATAGAGGTATCCAATGCATTGGCAAACTGCTCCACCTCGTAAGGAAATTCATGGGGCAGGCCGTATTCCGCTAAGATGGAATGTATTTCTGTTTGGTGATCGCCTGGTTTTCCTAAAACCTGTATCACTTTACCATAAGGAGAGTCCCTATCTTTTGGCCATTGACCAAGTTCTACCACTACCTTATCCCCGTTTTCCGCTTTGTTAAGACCTTCCGCAGGGATAAAAATATCGGTATACATTTTATTGTCAGAAGGCCTAACAAATGCAAAGGACTTTTGTTTGTCCACCACACCCACATAGGTCTTTTTTTTACGTTCTACCACTTCATAAATGGCACCTTCCAGTTTTTTTCCTTTTCCTGAGGTGAGTCTAACCTGCACCGTATCTCCATGAAACGCTCCATTTAGCTTATGGTTGGGCACAAAGATGTCCTCTGGGTAGGTTTCAGATATGATATAGGCATTCCCAGTGGAAGTTAAATCTACCTGTCCCAATACTAACTGATGTTTTGGTTGTAGCACCTTAAAGCGGCCACGTTCCACTTCCTGTATCCGCTGTTTCTGTTTTAACTGGCCTAAACGTTTGATCAACAGGTTTCTACTATTGGTATCCGTAAGCTGCAGTTTGGAGGCAATTTGCTTGTAATTAAAACTTTTGGATGGTTCCTTTTCCAACACGGTAAAAATGCCTTTGGTAATCTCGTTTTTTTGTTGACTACTGGCTTTCTTCCCTTTCTTTGACATTCTTTTATTTTAGTTTGGAAAATTACAAATTATTAATCGGTCTATCTTTACAGATGGATGTAGTTTAGTTAAGTACCAAGGAATTACTGCGCATACCCTGTTCTGAGTAGCAATCCTACATGTTTTTCAAGCAATTGTAGCGGACCTGAAAAATATGGGTTATCAACATTTATATTAAACTTCATTTTTTCTTTTTTAAAATTTAAAATAAAATGGTGATTATTATAGGGTGTTAATAACAGGTATAACTAAAGCGGCAAAGACTTGTAAGTTACAAAATCAATAGGTTATTGGTTAATTATAAACATGAGTACCTACTTGATGTTCAATTTAATAACCCACTTATTAAATGGTGTTCATAAACCATATAAACACTTAATTTTTAATAAAAAATTGCCTTCCACTTGTTTATTTGTAGGATTAATTTGTGAGGCGGCTATGGATTAATTTTTAAAACTAAAATTTGAATAATGGACCAAAACAGACTATTACGTAAATGTGATTTTAAATCAAAAAAGAGTAGTAAGGAGTTATTGTTAGGTTATGCACAATTACCTTATCATTTAATAAGTTGATTTTAAACTAGGATACGGTCATATCATATTTAGATATCAACAAGCTCAATTTAAAAGAATTGTATTTTTGTAAAACGTACACTAAACACCATATCATGAAAATAGCCATAGGAAACGATCACGCTGGAACGGACTATAAATTGGCCATTGTGGGCATGTTAAAATCCAAAGGGATTACCGTCATCAATTATGGCACGGATGGTACGGATAGCGTGGATTATCCAGACTTCGCACATCCGGTTGCTGCAGATGTTGCTTCTGGGAAAGTAGATTTAGGCATTGTGGTCTGCGGTAGCGGTAATGGAGCAAATATGACCACAAACAAACATCAGTTGGTACGTAGTGCACTGTGTTGGAACAAGGAAATTACCGCCTTGGCCAGACAGCACAATGATGCAAATGTCCTTAGTTTACCTGCTAGGTTTATAGCATTGCCCCAGGCTTTGGAAATGGTGGATACTTTCTTAAACACCCCCTTTGAGGGCGGGCGGCATGAACGTAGAATTGAAAAAATAGCCTGTAGCTAGTTCAAATTCTAGTTTTTATTGGATATACCTACGAATCGTTGTGTTATACATTATTTTATCCAATGGATTTTTATTTCTTTTAGCCTGCGTAAATAACAAAATGTTCATTGTAAATAATACTTCTCACATGAGCACTCGTTCTTTATTTGACAACATTTTTCAAAAGACATCACAGCTGTAGTTAAGATTCCTAGTTATTTTATATTATTTTGGTTTTACCTAGGGAGTAGCTCAAAATAATTTTTGAGATAATAGGGGCAAGAAAGTTGAAGGCTATTTGATGCTTGGCCAACTGTAGATAAGAGCCAGCCCATTACAAACTAGTTGCACACCCTAATGTTTAGTGGTATTTTTAATTATGGCGCACCAACACCAACACGGTCATTCACATACCCATCATCATCACGACCTAAAAGGCCGTAATTTACTTATTTCCATTATTTTAAACGCGTTTATTACCTTGGCACAGGTAATTGGTGGTTTAGTGTCCGGTAGTTTGGCATTATTGTCTGATGCCTTGCACAACTTTAGCGATGTACTTTCTCTGGTCATTAGCTATATGGCCAATGTGCTTTCTAAGCGAAAGGCCTCCGCCAAAAAAACATTTGGCTACAAGCGCGCAGAGGTTATTGCCGCATTCGTGAACTCAGCAACGCTTATGGTAGTGGCAGTTTTTCTTATCATTGAAGCAGTAGAACGTTTTTACCATCCCAAGGACATAGGTTCTGACCTGGTAATTTGGCTTTCTATAATAGCTATTCTTGGTAATGGGTTTAGTGTCTTATTGATTAAAAAGGACTCGGATGTCAATATGAACATGAAATCTGCCTATTTACATTTGCTCACTGATATGATGGCATCCGTTGCCGTTTTAATAGGTGGGCTTTTGATGAAGTTTTATCAGGTCTTTTGGATAGATCCCCTATTAACTTTGCTCATCGCCCTGTATTTAGTTTATATGGGCTATGATTTATTGAAGCAGTCTACTAAAGTATTGATGTTGTTCACTCCTAAATCTGTAGCGGTAAATGATATTGTGGTGGCCATCTCCAATATTTCCCTGGTTAAGAACGTGCACCATGTACACATTTGGCAATTGAATGAAGAGGAGGTTCACCTAGAGGCACATATTGATTTTTTACAGGATATTAGACTGTCCGAGTTTGATAGGGTGCTTGAGCAAATAGAAAAGTTGGCTTACGATGAGTTTGGAATAAACCACGTAAACATACAACCGGAATTTGGCAAGTGTGACAGTAAGCAAATTATAGTACAAGATTAATATGGAAATAAGGGCAAAACGTTTTAAAGAACTAACCACGCAAGAACTGTATAATGTTTTACAACTTCGTAGTGAGGTTTTTGTGGTGGAGCAGGATTGCGTGTACCAAGATTTGGATGGTAAGGATCAAAAAGCCATCCATATCATCGGGAAAAAGATGGATAAAGTGGTGGCTTACACTAGGATTTTTAAGCCTTGGGATTATTTTGAAACCGCCGCCATTGGTAGGGTTGTGGTAAAGGAAGAAGAGCGTAAGCACAAGTATGGCCATACCATTATGCTTGCCTCCATCAATTACTTGGAAGAAGAATGGGGAGTGGATAAAATCACCCTTTCCGCGCAAACATACCTGTTGCGTTTTTACGAGAATCTAGGTTTTGAAAAAAAAGGCAACGAGTACTTGGAAGATGGGATACCACATATTAAAATGGTCCGAACTAAATCCTGATAGGGGTTTTTACACTAAGGTTTAGTGCAGAAAGTATGCTGTCAGTAAAGCGGTAGTGTCCTTTGGTGGTAATAATTTTAAACCTGTTGGAATTCATCCTACTTAGAGCGTCCAAAAACAATAGTTTGGATTTTAATAAACTTTCTTTGTTGGTTTTTAGACTGATTTCAAAAAAATATGTTCTACCATTTTTCTCGGCGACAATATCTGGAGTAATTTTAGTGTCCCGTTCTTTGTTTAGATAGGATTTTGGGGTGGGATAACCAGCTATATCAGCCTTAATGTTCTCAAACCCCTTGTATTCCAAGTGTTGAATGGATTTTTCTATAATTTCGCTGTTTTCCTGCTTGTTCTTAGTTACCATACCCTTTAAAATAAAATTTACGGGCTTAAATCCAAGGAATTAGGGCAGCTTAACAGGGCGTTAACAAAATCAAACCAATCTTTTGGCAATCCCCTCCCTTATAAGCCAGTCTAATTTTAATATAAGGTTTAAGGGCTGTTCTGCCTTGTTGTTTTTAGAAAAGAACAGATACCCTTCATTTTTTGGGTGAAGTTGTGGAAGTTCCGTTCTGCCGTGGGCATAGCGATCACGGCGGTCAATAAGGGTTTCTTGTGGCAATTGAAGCGTATGGATTTTAGTCAGTAATTTTTTTCTGTTTACCATGGTTATTTTACAAGAGGTATATTCGTTATTCTCTGCATAGATACCGGTAACAAGTGCGTAAAAATGGGTTTTTTTATAACTGTCCAAAAACCATCCTTTTTTAAGGAGTCCATGTTTGATATACGAAAGTTCAAAGGCGAATGTGGGTAAATCTTCATTGATATAGTCTAGCTGGGCCTTTTCATCCACATAAAAAACAGCATTGGATTTTTTTCGGGTCAAAATTAAGTCGATACCAGAGAACTGCTCTTTGGAAGAGGTACTGCGCACAAAGGTATACTGGTTCAAATATGTTTTATAATAAGTATCCAACAAGGGCATTAAGCGTTGTTCGTTGTTTAAATCGTTCTTAAAAGCGCTGTAAAGAGCCATTATGATTGTATTTGGGCTAAAAGGGACCTCGCTATGTTTGCTACCACACCTACAACAAGGGCATTGCCCATAAAAAAGGCGCGTTTGGTATCCGTTATTCCGTCAAGTTGGGTGTGATTATCAGGAAACATATTTAAACGCTCCAACTCTAATGGGGTTAATCTTCTTAGCCCATGTGGTGTACGTACCACATGTTTAAAACGGGAAGGGGAAGACCCCCCTTCTCCGGTGATAATGGTTCTTGACGCATTGTCAACTGCATCTGGGAACACCATGGCGCCTTCCGCGTAATGATATTTAAAACCATCCTTAGTGGTTCTCACCTCTTTTTTGGAACCTTTGAGATATTCCCATTTTTCCAAAGCTGCTTGATCAATATAAAATACAGGGTCTACGGCTCGCTTTTCTAAAACGTCTGCCAGGGTTTGTTTTGGCCCATCATAAGCGGCGGCCACTTTTATGGAGTTGACGGTATGGGCAAAACATAGACCGCTATTTTGGAACGGAGATAGGCCCCCACCAATATTAAACTGTTCAGAAAGGCTTACTAAATCCTTGTCCAATGTAAAGCTTCCAGCGGGTTTTTCTATGGGTGTCGCTGGAAAAGCCTCCGCCAGAACGCCATTTGCCGTAATGGTATCCTCAGCAGCTTGGTTCGTTATTTTTTGATACAATGGGGTACTTTTGTGGATGCCCACAAAGAATACCCGCCTCCTCCGCTGTGGCATCCCATAATCTGCTGCGTTGATGACCCGCCACTCTACGGCATATCCCAATTGTGACAAACTGCTTAACATAATGGCAAAATCACGACCGCGTTGTTTGGAAGGAGACTTAAGTAGCCGGTCCACATTCTCAAAAATCAGATATTTGGGCTTGTTTTTCTTTTCTTCTAAAATACGGTGAATAGACCACCATAACACGCCTTTTTTGCCAATAAGCCCTTTAGCGTTTTTTAAGGTGGTAGCCACGGAATAGTCTTGGCAAGGAAAGCCACCTACAAGAACATCGTGATCCGGAATGCTATCGGTAGGCACTTGGGCAATGTCCTGGTTACTGTGTCCTTTTGAGCCAAATCTTGCCTCATAGACCTTGGAGGCGTGCTGGGTTTTGGTAGAGGGTTCCCACTGGTTGCTCCAGACCACCTCAAATTCTCCCGTGGTTTCCAGTCCTAACCTAAAACCTCCAACCCCAGCAAACAGTTCGCAAACTTTAAGTTTATGCATGGGTTAAAAATAAGGCATTTGCGGAATAAACAGCTTGGTATTGCAAAGCCTATCTGATTAACTGGCAATATTGGAGGATGAGTATAAGGTAATCGCTAAAAGGGATATAAAAAGGAAAGATGTTTTGGACAAGGAAATCCGCAGACTTGACTTGAACAAGGGGATTTCACCACATCACAAGGCGGCCAAAAAGCATTGGAATAAAGGTGCAATCTGGCCGCATCAAAATAGTGATGTTTGTAATGCAAGTTGATATATTTGGGGAACTACCTATTTTTTGGAAAAAATAACCTAAAGACACTCCCCTTACCTATTTTACTTTCTACTAGAATTTTACCACCAAGAAGCTCTATTTGGTATTTTACCAAATACAATGAAGCCCCACTGGCATTGTCCATGTTCTGTAATGTTTTGTAAAGGGCAAAAAGTTTGTCTTTTTGTTTTTCCAAATCCATCCCAACCCCATTGTCCTCTATAAGCAGTACATCATGGGTTTTGGTCTCTTCCACACTTATAAAAACGATAGGCCGCTCCTGTTCATTTTTAAATTTAATGGCGTTCACCAAGAGGTTGGAAACGATACTTTCCAAATAAACCGGAATGGCTTGGATGTGATACCCATCCAATACTTCATTATGGACTTTGGCGTTGTACGTCTTAACAAGACCATTGTTGTTTTGGAGGCAACGGTATATGACATCACTGAGGTCTACCAGTTTTTTCTGAGAGTCCATCTGTTGCCTAATGGTCACTAGCTCACGAAGCCCCTTGATACTGGTAGCCAAATTTTCAGCGGATTGGAACAATATTTTTAACAGATTAGCGCGTTCCGTTTCTGATTTTTCATTTTGAAGAAAATTAAGCAGCAAATCAAAGTTGGTGGCATGCGCCTTTAGGTTGTGCGATGCCATATGCGTAAAATCCGTAATCCTTTTAAGTTCCTCGTTGGCCAAGGCCAATTGGGCCTCGGTTGCGGCTTCTTTGAGGTGAAAAGAGGTGACATCTTCACAACTTACCACAAGGTTCTGGCCAATAACCTTACCGCTAAACCGGAGAATAAGCTTTTGTCCAATCTGCTTGTGAAACACTTCTTTTTGGAGCCCTTGAAAAGAGGAATTGGTTTTAATGGAGCGGTACCATTGTATGCGCTCCTCCTTGGTAAACCAAAGAAAATCTTCCAAATGTTTTGCGACGACATCTTTTTTTGCTAGTCCTAGCAAATCTAAAAGCGCATGGTTGGCACCTATTATTTTTCCTGTTTTTAATGCTATGGCCCCAATACTCGCCGGTACATCTTCCAATAATACCAAGGTATCCGTTCTGGGCTTGTTTGTGTTTGGGCTTAACAACGGTTTTTTTGGACTATGCTTTTGAGCCTTGCGAATGGTACCGATGATTCTGGTACAGTTACCATTTTTAAATTTTGGCCTTCCAATAATATGCATTAGATCACCAGCCCTATTTTTTTCCGCCAAGGGTAGGTTTACGCTCCAGGGTTGGCCGGTGGTAATTGCAGCATCAAGGTAGTGTTTTAAGGACTTCCCTTCCGGATTGGTACCAAACAGTAAAATGGATTTTTTTAAGGAAGGCTCATAGGTTTTTGGAACTCCAAATAAGGCTTTAAGCTCTTTTGACCAGTATACCGTATTATCCTTAACGTTGTACTCCCAACTGCCAAAACTGGATTCCCATTTTTCTGTCAATAATGCCGGACTGTTCTTTACCTCAAGCTCCAAAGCGGTGTCTTGGGTAAGGTTTTTTACGTTTAAGATGATTCCAACAGCTTTTCCATAGCCATCCATCCAAGGGTTAATGTGCCAAAGAAAGGTCTTGGTATGCTGTTGATCGTCCACATATTTATCTACCATTTTAATATCTTTGAGACCTTCTAGGGCATATTCAAAGCTATCTTGCCAGGATTCATCTAATCTTGGAAATAATTGTAGAAAAGGTTTTTTTAAGGTGCTGTCCCGATTCAATCCAAATTCTTGGAACCAAGAATTGGAGGCATCGATAAGGGTACAGTCCTTATCCAGTAGTACGCTGGCAGATGGTAATTGGTTTACCCATTGAATGGCCGATGGGTGATTGCTTATAGACGTATTCATTTATCCCGAATTTACGTTGAAGGTAAAGTAAGAATAAACCTACAAAATTATATTTGTTGTAAGAAAAGCCGGTATTGTGGTGAATGTATCGGTTTATGTGGTATGGCCCACAAAAAAGTGCAGTTCATCGATCAAAATGAGTGCTCATTATTTCTTGTATGGTAGCGGTGTTCAATGGCTTTAACTTAATTTCTTGCACTAAGGGAAAGTTGGCAATTCGCTCCTTGTCCTCTGGGCTTAAGGAGGTGGTCAGCAAAATGATTTTAGCTTTTGTTTTGTCCGGGTGTCGCAACCGTTTATATTGGTTTAGGAATTCCCAGGCATCCATAGTGGGCATATTAATGTCTACCAAAATAAGTTCCGGAAAACTGTTGGAGGTATCGGACAGATAATTAAGTGCTTCTTGGCCTACCTGGAAGTCTACCACCTGCTCCGTGCAGGCATTTTTGGCTAAAAATTTTTTATGGATAAAATTGGTTGCTGCATTATCATCAACCAACATAATTTTATGCAACATGTTTTATGGGTTTGGTGTGGAGCGTAAAATGAAAGGAACTGCCTTTCCCTAGGTCGGAAGTAAGCCAGAGCTTACCACCGTGTAACGCCACGATTTTTTTACAATGGGCAAGGCCAATTCCGGTACCCTCATATTCGTCTGGATTGTGTAGCCGTTTAAACACATCAAATATTTTTTCTTGATTCTCTTGGGCAATCCCTATGCCATTGTCCATGACGCTAACCTCTACCTTATGTGAAAGATGTTTAATGGAGATGTTGATTTGGGGAATTCTATCCTTATCAATAAACTTTAAGGCGTTGCCCAAAAGATTAAGGAAAAGGGAATGAAGTTCCACCGCATTTCCCCATACCATGGGGAAATCTGGTAACCTTATGGTTGCATTGGACTCTTTAATCCGCAGTAAAAGATCATTCTTTACATCTTTAACGATCGCATTTAAATCGCACATTTCAAAACTGCCCTTGTTTCCTATTTTAGAGTACGCCAAAATGCTTTTGACCAGTTGCCCCATTCTGTTGGATGCTTGGATGATGTAATCCATGTAAACTTCCGCATTGTCGTCCAAGACCTCTTGATACTCTTCTTGTAACAGTCCCGTAAAGTCCGTTATGGTACGCAGCGGCTCTTGCAAATCATGGCTTGCCACGTAGGCAAAACGCTCTAGCTGATGATTGCTTTGTCTAAGTTCTTTTTCATAATTTTTTAGTGCAGTGATATCAATATGGCTCCCTACCATACGCACGGGGTTGTCATCTTTGTCCCACTCAATAACCTTGCCCTTGCACCAAACCCAAACAATACTGCCGTTTTTGTGATAGTACCGTACCTCATTGTCATACGGAATTTTGCCCTTGCTCTTTACGTGCTTATCAAAAACCTCATAAACGCCATCCAGGTCATCTGGATGGATAATTTTTTGCCATGATTCTGGGGAACTTTCCATTTCATGGTCTTCATACCCAAACATTTTTTTGAACGACGGGCTTAAATACTCCGTATTTTCCGGGATATTCCAGTCCCAAAAGCCAGCCATTGTATTTTCAATGACCTGTTCAAAGGCCATATTCTTATCCTTTATCTGATGTTCCATTTTTAGGAGGCGGCTTACATCCCGCCAACTGCCATAAATAGTCTTTAAACTTCCATCCTCATAAAACAAGGCCTTTGCGTTCACCCTAACGGGAAATTTTCCCCCAGATTTCTTGATTAGAAGATAGAGAACATCTTTTAGGTACCCTTTGGTTTTTACTTCTTCAAAATCTTTTTTGAACTTTTCAACATCGGTTACATGGTGTATGTCCAACAAATGTTTACCTATGACGTCATTAAGAGTATCGTACCCTAATTTTCTAAGAACCTCATTGTTGCAGTTTGTGATATGGCCGTTTTCATTCACCGCAACGAACATATCGGGCGCATTATCAAACAGTTCTTTATATTCTTTTTCACTATCTCTAAGGGCTTGTTCGGCAACTTTTAAGCCAGTAATGTTTACAAAGGTGATCACTACCCCCGTAATGCTGTTTTTAGCATCGTAAAAAGGACTGATTCGCTTTAAGAACCATCGTCCTTTTAGATCTTTCATTTCTTTTTGGAAAGGAACACCTCTTTTCATGACCTCCTTGGAATTTTCTAAAAGATCGTCCCCAATCGTTCCAAAATTATGGGTAAAGGCAGACAGTGGCCTGCCTGCATCCTCTATGGAAATATTATAATGCTCCAAGATGCCAGGGGTAAACTTTCTAATGTTCAACCCGCTATCCAGGAACAGCGTGTTCACATTGGAGCTTTTGAGAATATTGTTGATATGTGCATTGGCTTCCGCTAAATCGTGCACTTTTTGGTTGAGTTCTGCATTTACCGTATAGAGCTCTTCATTTACACTTTGCAGTTCTTCATTGGTGCTTTGTAGCTCCTCATTGGTGGCCAAAAGTTCTTCGTTAGATGTTTGTAGCTCCTCATTTCTTATTTCCAGCTCATGTTGTAGCCTTACCAAGGCGTGCCTCGCGTCCTTGAGCTCAGTTTCCAAGTGGGTAATGTGTTCGCCTTTGGTGCTCTCCATAAGCCCTTTGATCACATGGGCTTCTGTTTCTTTTTGCTCTCTTGGCATAAATACCAATAAGTGCTTATTGTTGGGTTCATCCGTGAGCGCCGCTTTTGGGAAAATAAGGATATCCGTTATCAGTTTTGCATCATCGGAAAGGGTTTTTAATCCCTCTACCTTTACTTTTTCCCCAGTTTGGATGGCACGGTTAAAACCAACGTTCAAAGGCGCTCGCATATGTTCAGGAACCAAATCAAATAAATCTGTGGAGAACCCTTGTTGGGGCAACTGTAAATATTTGCTGAAATTCCCTACGGCTTCCGCTATTTTAAAGTGTTGGTCGATCAACAGAAAAGAAAGGTCCAATATCTGTGGTAAGCACTTGTTTAAGACCTCAATAAGTTCATATTTGGCAAATGTATTGGAAGACGGCCCAACGGCATGGTTCACGGTGGGATTATAGCGGGTACCTTCCAGGCTTACTTTTTGTGCGTAAAGGGACTTGGACACTTTTAAGTTTTTAAATACCCGATTTTTACTGTTTAGTTCCTGAAAAGAGTCTTTGTGTACACCTATGCTTTCACTTTTCCCCAACACCATAATACCCCCAATGTTTAGAGAATATTGCAGCGTACCAATAATATTGGCGCGCGCTTCTTTGTTCATATAAATGAGCAAGTTTCTGCACATTACCAAATCCATTTTTCCAAATGGCGGATCAACCAGGACGTTATGCACACTAAACACCACCATTTGTCTTAAATGGTCGTTGATGAGGTATTTGCCATCTATTTTATCAAACATTCTCCCTATTTGGGCTTGACTAAGGTTTTTAACAGCCGATTTACTGTAATATCCTTTACTTGCAAAATTGATGTTCTCTTGACTGGCGTCCGAGGCAAAAATTTTGACATGTAAGGTGGTGTGCCGCTGCAATAGGAGTTCCTGGCTCACCATGTCTGCTAAACTATAGGCTTCCTGTCCCGTGCTGCAACCTACGCTCCAAAACTTTAGAGTGTCACCCTTTTTTTTCTTTTTAATGATGTCCGGCACTATTTTTCCCTTGAGGTAGGACCAAACTTCTTTATCCCTATAAAATTCTGTTACAGAGATTAAAAATTCGCTTTTTAATAACAGGGATTCTTTTTTATGTTCCAGCACATGTGAAAAATAGTTTTCAAAACCTTGAAAACCCCCTAAGCTGATGCGTTTTGCGATTCGCCTTATCAAGGTTGGTTTTTTAAAGTAACCAAAATTAAATAGGGTAATGGTTTCTACGTGATGCAGTAATTTTTCCAGCAATTGTGGTTTACGATCAATTTCTCGCTCAATGGTAGTTTTTCTCTGTTCATTCACAAAACGTGCAATAATGCCTGGCATTTTGGCAGCAGACGTTACATAATTTACAACTCCAGTCTGTATGGCCGAAATAGGCATGCCATTGAATTTGGACTCTTCTGAGCTTTGGGCCACAACCACTCCGCCAAGTTCATGTATCCGCTGTGCGCCCTTTGTACCATCACTTCCAGTACCACTAAGCAAAACGGCAATAGCATTGCTTTTTTCCTCTTGCGCCAAGGAATCAAAGAAAATATTGATGGGCATGTTCAGTTCTCTGCTGTCCGGCTTGTTGGACAACAGCAGCGCCCTGTCCTTTAAGATCATATTTTTTCCCGGCGGAATAAGATAAACACTTCTTGGCGCAAGGTGCATTTCATGTTTTACCTCAAAAATGGGCAAAGAGGTGTTTTTTTCCAACAGTTCTTTCATCAAACTCTTGTGGGCCGGGCTTAGGTGTTGTACAATAACAAAGCTGTGGAGAAAGTTGGAGGGCACGTGGTCAAAGAACAGTTTTAGCGCCTCTAGGCCACCGGCACTGGCACCAATTCCAATAATGGAAAATTGACTTTCAGGTTCAGAAGGAATACCCGGAGAAACAAGCTCTTTTCGTTTTGCCATTGACAGGGAGATGTGATAAACGACAGCAGAAAGATAGGCATAATCTTAACAACAAATAAGGTTCCCCTTACATATAAGCTGTATGTAGGTACAGATGATACCCTTTAAACTATGGTGAGATCAAAACTTGGCTCCATTTTGGCCTACTCTAGTATTTGTTTGTAGCGTTGTGCGTTCCCCAAAAGTTCCACAGCCGTTTTTATGGCGTCATCATGGGTAATGGCATAGTCATAAAGCCCTTGTCTGTAGAAATAGCGCTTAATGATTTCATCTGTCAATTGTTTTTTGATTTGATCTTCATAAGTGTCCAAGGCCGCTATTTTTTCTTTGTTGACGGCTAACACCAAATTTTTGTAAGAGTCTTGTACGTTTTTGCCCAACAAGCTTTCGTCTTCGTTAAGGGCGGTTTCCAAAAGTTTTTCCGTTTTTGTTTTAAAATCAAAACCCTTGGTCTCCAAATGTGCTTTAAACGCAGTATAATCCGCTTTTGTAAAGGTGAACTCTTCCAAGCTGGAAAAGGAATGGTTGTAATAGAAATCAGTGGCAAAGTCAAAAATGATGTTTTCGTTGACCAAGGCCTTGGTCAGTGCATTGGATTGTAGGGAATTGATTTCCACATCTGGCATCACTCCCCCACCATCTTCTACGGTTCTACCGTTTTTGGTCTTAAATTGTTTAAAGTTGGTGTTCCTTACCGCATTGCCATCCCCGTCACGGTTCCAATAGTCCAAGGATTGTATACAACGGCCAGAAGGGGTGTAGTATCTGGAAATGGTGACTTTTAGTTGGGTACCGTAGGTTAGTTTTAAGGGGCGCTGCACCAAACCTTTTCCAAAACTCCGAGCGCCAATGATGACGGCCCTATCTAGATCTTGAAGGCCACCAGAAACTATTTCACTGGCGGAGGCACTGCTCCCGTTTACCAAAACCACTAGAGGAATATCAAGATCTACCGGTTGATTTTTAGTACGGTATTCCTTGTTAAACTTTTTTACTTTGGATTTTGTGGTGACGATCAATTCGCCCTTTGGAACAAAAAGGTTGCAGACATTAATAGCTTCTGACAGTAAGCCACCAGGGTTCCCCCTGAGGTCCAGAATAATGCGTTCTGCCCCTTTTTCCTTTAATGAAATTAAGGCTTCCTTGGTCTGCCCAGATGCTTTTCTATTGAATCTTGACAAAACTATATATCCTGTCTTCTCGTCCACCATTTGGGAGTAAGGTACGGCATCAACCTCCACACCTTCCCTTTTAATGGTGGCCCGTTGTGATTTTCCCCGCCTTACAAAGGTGATGTCCACGGTGGAGTTGTTGGCTCCCTTTAACAATTCACTGGCGTTATCGTCAAAATCCGCTACTTTAATATCCCCTATTTGGGTAATTTCATCTCCCGCCTTGAGGCCTGCCTTATCTGCCGGATAGTCCTTGTAGGGCTCCACAATCACCAATTTATCGATGTAAGACCTGACCAATGCCCCAATGCCCGAGTATTCCCCGGCATTCTTTATTTTATATTCTTCAACGTCCTGTTCGTTCAAAAACTTGGTGTACGGGTCCAGGCCGTTTAGCATGTTCTTAATGGCAACATCCATTAATTCGGCCGGGTTGGTCTCATCCACATAGTTCATGTTCAGTTCTTTGAACAGGGTTGTGAAGATCTCTATCTGTTTGGCAATTTCAAAAAAATCACTTTTAAAGGCCGTTGTGGTAAAAAGTACCCCAAGGGCAAAAATGGGAATCAGAAAACGGGTTTTAGTGGACTTTTTCATTGCTGAGTATGTTGTTGAATTTTTGAAGCACGCCAATTACTTTTTTAGAGAGCGTAGCGTAGTCTGGCATTTCTTTGCCAAGATATAAAATAGCCAACGCAAAACTTTGGCCATTGTTGTTAAAAACCAACGGTTTGTTTAGCCGTAAAGACTCCCTGAGCAAGCGCTTTATACGGTTTCTTTTTACCGCACTTTTAAAACTTTTCTTGGGAACGATGACCATGGCCTTAAAAGCGGTGTCTTCCAAAAAAGTTGTTTCTAGGTAGATGAGCTTTATCGGATAGTTGTTAAGGTGCTTTCCGTTGGAGAACAACGCCTCTATGTGCTTTTTGTTCTTAAGCCGCTCTTTTTTGGGAAAGCTAAAATCCATAGGTTAAAAATAGTGCATCCGCCCTACACTATGGTGTGACGGATGCCGCTTTTACCGTAAACGCAAGGGTTATTCCGCGTTTGGCTCGTATACATTGTTTTCTGGGTTGCAATCTGCCATCAACAAAGAAGGGTCTATCATGATTCCTGCCACCTGGCTCAAGGGCATATCCAAAACCAGTTCATAGGTAGGGAACGCCCAGGCCCAATCTTCTTTTACGGTTCTTTTAATACCCTCGTACGGATTGTCCTTTTCACCTCGCATCATCCGTAAGGGTATGTAATAGGTTTCTTGATTACCCTGTTTATCAACCACTAAAATATCCAGTGGCATGGGCATTAGACCAATACGCTCTAGCACCAGCTTGGTCTTTCCGTTTTCCTCTGCAACGGATTTGATGCCGTAGTCAATGGTGTTGGTGGTCTGTGTCCAATCCGTAAGATACCAATCCAGTTCTATTCCAGATACTTTTTCTGCCGTTCTTTTGATGTCATTGGGCACGGGATGTTTAAACTTAAAGTCTTCATAGTATTTCTTCAAGGTCTGCATCAGTTTGTCCTGCCCAATCACATAACCCAACTGGGATAAGAAAATAGCCCCTTTGCTGTAGGCGGAAATTCCGTACGCAAAATTAAGGTCATAACGGTCTGCATGGGTAGTTTGTGGCTGTTCCTTACCGGATTTAACCAAGTTATAATAGCCGCGATAGGAGCCCTCAAAGGGATTTTCTTTGTTCTGTTCCATAATCTGGTTCATACAAAGGCTGCTGATAAAAGAGGTAAAGCCTTCATCCATCCATTCGTGCTTGGCTTCGTTGGTGGCCAAAATGTGTTGGAACCAAGAATGTGCCATTTCATGCACCATTACCCCTACAAGACTTCCAAATTTCCGTTCTCCGGTAATAAGGGTACTCATGGCGTATTCCATACCACCGTCTCCGCCTTGAATTACAGAGTATTGATCATAAGGGTACTTCCCGATATTGTTGCTAAAAAACTCCATTGCCGCCTTGGTTTTGGGTTGTAGGTTCTTCCAATTTTCCGCTAGCTCTGGTTTGTTTTTGTAAAAAAAGTGTAAGGTAGGACCGTCTTCCATCTGTAAGGTATCGTGCACGTATTCTGGGTCTGCTGCCCACATAAAATCGTGCACATTGGGTGCCTTAAAGTGCCAAGTGAGGGTTTTACCGCGTCTTTTGACCTTGGTTTCCGGGGCTTCGTAACCGTGGCCAATTTCATTGGGGTTTTGCAGGTATCCGGTACCTCCCACTACGTAATCCTTGTCCAAGGTTAGTTTAACGTCAAAATTGCCCCACACCCCATGAAATTCCCTAGCGATGTAGGGGTTGGGGTGCCATCCTTCAAAATCATATTCGGACAATTTGGGATACCATTGGCTCATGGATAGTGCCACCCCTTCGGAACTGTTCCTGCCAGAACGTCTAATTTGTAGGGGCACTTGTCCTTTAAAGCTCATTTCCAAGGCGGTTTTAGCCCCGGGCAACAGGGGTGTTGCCAAATCTACCACCAAGATGGTTTCTTCCTCGTTATAGGTTACCTGCTGTCCATCTTGGGTAAGTGAGGTGGCATGTAGGTAACCTATTTCACTTTCTGTGAGCGAGGCGATCCTACTCTTGCCCTCGTTCATCATTCTTTTGTCCCCATCCTTGATGGTCTGCAAGCGGATATCCATTTCGCTTCCTGGCTGGAAGGCATTAAAGTACAAATGGTAATACACCCTGTCCAAGGTGTCTGGAGAATTGTTGGTATACACCAATTTTTGGGTGCCCTCGTAGGTAAAGGTTTCCACGTCCATGAGCACTTCCATGGTATAGTCCACATGCTGCTGCCAATAGGTGTTGTTGTTTTGGGCAACTAAGGTACTAAGCCCCAGCAATAGGCCATATACCATTTTTTTTGCGAGTTTGTACATCGTTATTCAGCGTTTGGGTCAAATGTTATTTTTCCATTATTCAATTGATCGGCCAGTAGCAGCGCGTTATAAGCGTTCACCATCCTTCCGGATTTGGATACTTCTGAAAAGGGCCTTGCGTTTTCTGGATTGCCACCAAGCACTACCTGTGCTTTGGTAGGAAGGCCGGACTGCATCAATACTTTCTTAACCTGTGATGCCGTTAGTTTGGGATAGTGGGAACGAATCAACGCAGCAATACCGGCAACTGCGGGAGCCGCCATGGAAGTGCCACCTTGGGACTTGTATTTGTTATTGGGCATAGTGGAATAGATATCATCGCCAGGAGCAAAAACATCCACGTTGTTGCTTCCATAATTGGAGAAGGTAGCCAACATTTTAGACCCATAGGAAGGCGCTAACGCCCCAACGGTGATTACGTTGTCCGCAATTTCCTTGCCCTGAAATTTATGGTCATTGGGAAAATTGGGATTTTCTTTGTCATCAAGATCGTTTCCGTCGTTTCCGGCGGCATGTACGATCAGCACGTCTTTGGATGCGGCATAGCCGATAGCGTCATAAACCCATTCTGCATTTGGGGAGAAAGATTTACCAAAACTACAGTTAATGATTTTAGCGCCATTGTCCACCGCATACCTTATACCCAAGGCAATATCCTTATCGTACTCATCCCCATTGGGCACTGCTCGTATGCTCATTAACTGCACGTTATTGGCAACACCGTTGATGCCAATACCGTTATTGCGTTCCGCTGCGATGATTCCGGCCACATGGGTACCATGGCTTTCATCATCTACCCGGTGGTTTGGGTTTCCGTCGCCATAGCCCCTGCTGTTAAAATCATAGGGATTGTCTCCTACCACGGCCCGGCCGTCAAAATCTTTGTTAAGGTTGTAATTGGCTCGCTCCGTGAAATATGTTAAACCGTCTGTAACCTCTGAAATTACTTCATCTATGGAGTCGGCATATTGGTACATTTGCGTTAATATGCCTACATTTTGTTGCATGGCCTCAGAGCTAGGTTTCATCGCCAGAAGGTCTGCTTTGGTATAACTGTCCTTACCCAGTTCTTTTTTGACAGCGGCATCGGCATTTTTTACTGCCTGTAATATCTGCTCGTACTGTTGTTTGTTCTGCAGCGTCTGTGGGTATTCACTGTCAAGTTTTGCTTTTGCCTTGGCAAGCATTGCAGCCCCCCCGATATTTAAACGCAACATACGGGCATATTCCAGCTGTTCGTTGTAAGATTCGCCAAGAAAATTATAGCCGTGGATATCGTCCACATAGCCGTTGTTGTCATCATCCTTGCCATTTCCTGGCTTTTCATCCTTGTTTACCCAAAGCACACCGTCCAGGTCTTCATGGTCCAGATCCATCCCGGAGTCCAATACGGCAACCACAACGGTTTCCCCTTTTTTATTTTTAATAATTTCCTCGTACGCCTTATCCACGCTCATGCCAGGTATGGTATCCTTGAGAAGATCTGCATGCCCCCATGATTTTAGTTGGGCCTCCGTAAGTTCTGTCACTTTTAAGGGGATGGTGTCAATATTTTCTATTGGGGTGGAAACCAAAGTGGTGGCGCCACACCCTAACAAGAGGAATGAGCCTCCCAAGAGGCCAAAAATTGTTTTTGAAATTTGAATTGTCATAGGTAAAGTTTAATAGCTAATGAATTTATCGTTTTATACTCTTTTTTGTTTAGTGTCCGATGCTGATGTTCGAGACCCTATCTTAGTCCTTGGGTGCCCAGGGTGATGGTCAATTAAAAAGCTCATCAAAGGAGAAAACAGCTTTAAGCCTTGCCCCTTTCTCCGTGTTTTGTAGGGTACATAGCTCATTGTGCGCGTCATGTTCAAAAAACAGCACGTATTCCTTGTCCACTGCCTGTTCTAAAAAACGTGCCTTTTCCTCTAAAGTGATCAGTGGCCTTGTATCGTAACCTATCACATAAGGTAATGGAATATGGCCCACAGTGGGCAACAGATCAGCCATGTAGACCAGGGTCTTTCCTTTGTAATGGATATGGGGAATCATCTGCTTGTCCGTATGGCCATCAACACACAACACATCAAAACCAAGCTCGGTGTTTTTAATAAAGTGTTGGCCGTTGCGTTCCAGAAATCTCAGCTGGCCACTTTCTTCCATGGGCAACAAATTTTCCTTTAGAAAAGAGGCTTTTTCCCTAGCGTTGGGTTCTGTGGCCCATTTCCAATGGTCTTTATTGGTCCAAAAAAGGGCGTTTTTAAAAGCGGGCTCGTATCCCGTTCGGTCCTTGTTCCATTGGATACTGCCACCGCAATGATCAAAATGGAGGTGGGTCATGAACACATCTGTAATATCATCACGATGAAAACCAAACTTTTGTAATGATTTGTCCATATTGTCCTCCCCCCACCGATGGTAGTAGCCAAAAAACTTATCGGATTGTTTATTGCCCATGCCGGTATCTATCAAAATCAAGCGATTGCCGTCTTCTATCAACAAACTTCTGGCACCAATATCTATAAGATTGTGGGCGTCCGCGGGGTTGGTGCGTTGCCAAATGGTCTTGGGGACCACGCCAAACATAGCGCCGCCGTCCAATTTAAAATTTCCAGTCTCAATGGGGTACAAGGTCATGTCAACAACAAAATGACGCACAAATTAAGAAAACCAAAATGCAAATGGGAAGTTGTCTTAAAATTATTGGAAGTTTTTAACAAAGAGAAGCTTCGGGCGCCCTAGGGTTTGCCCATAAATTTCGATAGTCTTGGGCCGTAAGGGTGGCTGAAATGGAATAAAAAATGTAATTTCCCAAAAAATCAACCATGCTCGAACTAGCGGGAATCATCATACTTGGAATTATTGCCCAATGGGTGGCCTGGCGTTTAAAATTGCCCGCAATTTTGCCTTTGATACTCATTGGCTTGATCGTTGGGCCTATTGCAACATTGTACACGGAGGACGGGAGCAAGCTTATTGAACCTATTTGGAATGGGACCAAAGGCTTGTTTCCCGGTGATGGGCTGTATTATTTTGTGTCGCTTGCCATTAGCATTATCCTTTTTGAAGGCGGACTCACCTTAAAACGTTCAGAAATTGCCAATGTAGGCCCTGTTATCACCAAGCTTATTACTTTGGGTTCTACGGTAACCTTCTTTGGCGCGGGCATAGCCGCGCATTATATCTTTGGTTTGTCTTGGCAAATTTCTTTTTTGTTCTCTGCCTTAATCATCGTAACCGGACCCACCGTGATTACCCCTATCCTTAGAAACATACCACTTAAAAAAGATGTGTCCGCCGTACTAAAATGGGAAGGAATCCTTATTGATCCCATTGGCGCCCTAGTGGCGGTATTGGTGTTTGAATTTATTAGCGTGGGAGAAGGAAGTGCCTTTACACAGACAGCGCTCATAGAGTTTGGTAAAATCCTGTTATTTGGCACTACCTTTGGATTTACTTTTGCGCATGCCCTTGCCTTTGCCATAAAAAAGAATTTTATACCTCATTATTTAATGAATGTGGTATCCCTTTCCGTAGTATTGCTGGTATTTGTGGAGTCCGACATTTTTGCACACGAGTCAGGCCTATTGGCGGTTGTGGTGATGGGCATGGTCATGGGGAACATGAATTTGCCAAACATCAAGGAGCTGCTCTACTTCAAGGAATCGCTGAGCGTTCTTTTAATATCCATCCTTTTTATTTTATTGGCGGCAAACATCAATATTTCGGACCTTGAACTGCTGTACAATTGGCAAACGGTGGTATTATTTTCCATTGTGGTCTTTCTCATCCGTCCGCTTGGGGTTTTGTTGAGCACACAAGGTTCTGGATTAAAAATCAACGAAAAACTTTTTATTGGCTGGGTAGGGCCCCGTGGTATCGTGGCCGCCGGTATTGCCTCCTTATTTGGCTCCAAGCTACTGGCCAAAGGGGAGCCAGGGGCAGAGTACATTACCCCCTTGGTATTTATGATTGTTTTGGGAACGGTATTGCTCAATGCCACTACCGCCAGGTTGTTTGCCAAACTGGTGGGGGTGTTTTTGACCAAATCCGAGGGCATTTTGGTCATCGGGGCCTCAAAAGTCTCCCGTTTGATTGCCAATTACCTGCGCAAAAACAATAGGCACGTGGTAGTCATAGACAACAACCAGACCAATATAGACAAGGCCAAAAAACTGGGCATTGAAGCCATGACCGCCAATATTTATTCAGATTCGTTAGCAGATAATATTGAATTGAACGATATGGGCTACCTCATGGCGCTCACCGGAAATTCCGATATCAATAAGTACGCCATTGAAACCTTTAAACATCAGTTCGGTGAAAATGGAGCGTTCCGTATCGTAGATGTTGAAGAGATGAACGACCCTGAAAACAATCCACAGGAAGGCCTGTTTTCACATACGGATGACTTTATAAAGCTGACTGATGCCGCACGAAAATACCCATCCATTAATGAGATTGCATTGACCGATAAAGAACAATACCAGAGCCTAATTGAAATCTCCCAGGCCGATGAGGACATTATTCCGCTCTTTCTAAAGGATGACCGTGGTGACTTAAAAATCATTTCTGCCATGGACAAGGCCAACTACGATATAAAGGCAGGGTATAAGCTCGTGTATTTGGGCAAGGTTTTTGATACCGACCAAGCATAAGGCCATACCCTGTCCTAGAATGCATCCATTCCCTTGTCAAAAAAATAGTTAGATGCCCGCTCATATAAACGGTCCTAGCATTCCAAGCCGTGAAGTAGTTATTAGAAGCTTTTTAAAAGCATGGGTGGATTACGGCCGAAACCTTTTTATAGGAGATAGTCATATGGAGGCCGCCGGTACAACCTCATTGTCCCAGAAGCGTGTATTGACTATTTATTTACCGTTTCCGGGATTTTTATGGGCAGTGAAAGCAACGGTAACCATTACAGCAATTAAAAAGCCAACTTTATTTTATAGTTGGCTTTTTGTATTTTAATCATTCAACTTCAAAACGGCCATAAACGCCTGTTGTGGAATTTCTACATTACCCACTTGGCGCATACGTTTCTTACCTTTTTTCTGTTTTTCCAACAGTTTTCGTTTTCGGGAAATATCCCCCCCGTAACATTTGGCGGTAACATCTTTACGAAGTGCTTTAATGGTTTCCCTCGAAATAATTTTGGAGCCTATGGCCGCTTGTATAGGAATATCAAACTGCTGCCTAGGAATCAGTTCCTTTAGTTTTTCGCACATCTTTTTTCCTATGGTGTGGGCATTATCAAAATGCACCAATGCAGAGAGTGCGTCCACAGGCTGGGCGTTTAACAGAATATCCACGCGAACCAATTTGGAGGCCCGCATGCCAATGGGGGTATAGTCAAAAGAAGCGTACCCTTTGGAAACCGTTTTCAACCGATCATAGAAATCGAACACAATTTCTGCCAAGGGCATATCAAAGCTTAGTTCTACCCGTTGGGTGGTCAAATAGGTCTGGTTGGTAATCTGCCCCCGTTTTTCTATACATAGGGACATCACATTACCTACAAAATCAGATTTGGTGATAATGGTAGCTTTGATGAAGGGTTCCTCTACCCGATCAACGGTAGAAGGGTCTGGCAAATCGGACGGATTGTTCACAATGACAATGTCTTCCGTATTTTTAGTGGTAAACGCATGATAGCTTACGTTGGGTACGGTGGTAATGACGGTCATGTTAAATTCCCGTTCTAACCGTTCCTGGATAATTTCCATATGTAGCATCCCTAAGAACCCACAGCGAAAACCAAAGCCCAAAGCCGCACTACTTTCTGGTGTAAACACCAAGGAAGCGTCGTTTAGCTGTAGTTTTTCCATGGAAGATCTCAGTTCCTCAAAATCTTCTGTATCTACGGGATAAATGCCAGCAAAAACCATGGGCTTTACATCCTCAAAACCTGCAATGGCATTGCTGGTAGGTTTTGCCGCATCTGTAATGGTGTCTCCCACTTTTACTTCACGGGCGTCTTTGATACCCGTTATTAAATAGCCAACGTCACCCGTGGAAATGAGTGGTTTTGGTTGTTGTTTTAGTTTTAGGGTGCCAATTTCATCGGCGTAATAATCCTTGTTGGTGGCTACGAACTTAATGCGCTGGCCTTTTTTTATTTCGCCATTGATGACCCTAAAATAGGTCTCAACCCCACGAAACGGGTTGTATACAGAGTCAAAAACCAGTGCCTGTAGGGGTTCGTCCTTAACGCCTTTGGGGGCCGGTATTCTATCAATCACCGCTGTTAGGATGGCTTCAATACCAATCCCGGTCTTTGCACTTGCAGGAATCACCTCTTCTGGGGTGCAGCCCAAGAGATCTACAATATCATCAGTAACCTCTTCCGGGTTGGCACTGGGCAAGTCTACCTTGTTCAATACCGGGATAATTTCCAAGTCGTTTTCAAGGGCCAGATAAAGATTGGAGATGGTCTGGGCCTGTATGCTTTGGGCCGCATCTACTACCAATAACGCCCCTTCACAGGCAGCAATGGACCGGGACACCTCATAAGAGAAATCTACATGCCCTGGCGTATCAATAAGGTTAAGGATATAGGTTTCCCCTTGGTGTACATACTCCATTTGGATGGCATGGCTCTTAATGGTAATTCCGCGTTCGCGTTCCAAATCCATATTATCCAGCAATTGGTCTTGCTTTTCACGTTCGGTCACCGATCCCGTAAAGTCTAACAAACGGTCCGCTAAAGTGCTTTTACCGTGGTCAATATGTGCAATGATGCAGAAATTTCTAATCTTTTCCATAGAACTTGCAAATATAGGTCTTTTAGCAAGTTGCCTCAAGATTTACAACCGGCCGGTGTCAAATATTTTCATAGCTTTGGGAAAGAACCCAATCATTCAATGAAAAACCTCTTATTTGTCATTGCCTTTATGGCATCGACCCTGCTGTTTGGCCAATCTTTTCAGATTACGGGCAAGGTGGTCACAGAGGACAACACCAGTATTCCTTTTGCCAACGTGCTGTTGTTAAATGCCACGGATTCTACCTTTGTCAAGGGAACTTCGGCAGATGACAATGGAACGTTCACCTTAACGGACATTGTTCCAGACTTGTATTTGCTTCAGGCCAGTTATCTGGGCAATGGATCCAAACCCCTGGCACTGGATGTAAGAAAGGATATTAAACTAGGTGCCCTCCGGATACCGGAAACCGTTGAGAGTTTGGAAGAGGTTACGGTAACGGCAAAAAAGCCCGTGGTACAACGTTTGGCAGACCGTTTGGTTTTTGATGTAGAAAATACGGTAGTTTCCCAAGGTTCCTCCTGGGATATCCTAAAGGGCACGCCCGGGGTCATTGTTAACCAATCCAATCTGCAAATTAGAGGGCAAAATGCCAGTGTTTATATGAACGACCGTAAAGTGCAACTTTCTGGGCAAGAGGTGCAAGACCTTTTGGAAGGTCTTTCTGGGGTCAATATTAAGTCCGTTGAGGTCATTCCCAACCCACCAGCGCGCTATGACGCAGAGTCCGGTCCCATTTTAAATATTGTGACCAGTAAGAATATTTTACCGGGCTACAAGGGCAGTGTTAACAGCACCTTTACCCAAGGGGTGTTTTCCAAGTACAACTTGGGCACCAGCCAATATTACAAGACGGAAAAGCTCAACATTTTTGCGAATTACACGTACAACCCCAGAAAGGATAATATTAGGTCTGACCAAAAAATTAATTTCATAGATGGTTCCAATGCTGTTTTCTCTAGGTGGGACACGGATCAAGATGCCGTTAAAAGGTCTCAGCCCCATAGTCTTAACACTGCTTTGGATTATGCCATTGACGATAAAAATACCCTTAGCCTAACCACCAATCTACTGTTTAACCAGAACCAAGATTGGCAGCGTACCTTGCAGACCGACATACAAAATGGCCTAGGCCAGTTAGACTCTACCTTTACTACGGACAATGGGGCTTTCTTGGACAAGAACAACCTTGCCTTTGACCTTTCTTACGTGCGGCAATTAAAAAAACCTGGAGCGCAGCTTAGCTTTAACGGCCATTACACCAATTACAGGGAAAACTTGCAACAGAGTATTTTTTCTGAGTATGTGGATGTGGCCCAAAACCCACTGCGCAATTTTGGGTTTAGGACAGATGCCCTTCAGGATATCGATATTATTACCGGCCAAGTGGATTTTTCCATGCCATTGGGGAGCAGTTCCATGGAGACCGGCGCAAAAATCTCCGTTATAAATTCTGAAAGCAGTATTGGGTACTCTAACTTTTTAGGAACGGACCCTAACGTGAATGCGGGCCTATCCGATGATTTTTTGTACGATGAGAACATTTATGCCGCTTATCTCAGTTGGGTCAAAAACTGGGACAAATGGTCCCTTAAATTAGGGGTAAGGGGAGAATATACGGATGCCTTGGGCACCTCATTGACCTTGGGGGAGACCAACGTCCAACAATTTTTTGAGCCTTTTCCTACGGCCTATCTGCTCTATGCGCCATCAGAAGCGCATAGTTTTTCATTTGATTATGGGAGAAACGTAGAACGCCCAAGGTACAATGACCTCAACCCGTTTCGTTTCTTCTTTAATGAAAACAGTTTTCAAGAGGGCAACCCTAGGTTGCAACCTAATTTTTCCCACAATTTTAACGTGAACTATACTTGGAACAGTGAGTTTTTCTTTGATGTCTATTACCGCGAAAATGGCAGGTACATCAGCGAGCTTTCTTTTCAGGACAACACGGCGCTTACCCTTAGGGAGCTTCGCCAGAACGTCTTGTCCAGCACCTCTTACGGATTGGACTTTACCGTAAGCAAAAGTATAGTGGACGCATGGTTCCTGTATGCCTACACTTCTTTGTTTTATGAGGACGAAACCTTTTTGGCCGTAGAGAGCGGAAACCAGGAATTTACGAATCAAATAGAAGGTTTTTATGTGTATTTGGCCAATTATTTGACCCTAAGCGGGGATGGCTCGCTCACTGGTGAGCTAACCTTTACCCATATGTCCAATTACTTATTTGGGTCCTATGTGCAAGGCCCAACCACCAATCTTACCCTTGGGCTTAGAAAATCTTTCTGGGAAGATAGGGCGGTGGTTTCCCTAAGTGCGGAAGACCTGCTGGGCAAGGCCAACCCTAGGTACACTTCTAGGTACTTAAATCAGGACAACAGCTTTTTTGCCCAACCAGAAACGCAATTCATAAGGCTGGGCTTTACCTATAATTTTGGGAACTTTAGGCTAGAGGACAACCAAAAGGCAATTGACAAAAAAGAGCGGGAACGTTTAGAGCCTAAGGAGTGATGTGTTCTGTTGGAATCTGACCCAAAGTTGGGCCCCTTCATTGGCCTTAATTTTGCATTAGACTCGTATCTTTTAACCTCTTTTGTTTTAGAGAACGGCCCGATGATTAAATCTTTGAAGCAATTCATTCCTGCCATTCTGCAATAAAAAGATTTGTATCCCTTGTTCCGCCATTGTTGCGGTTGCTGGAAAAGGCCAAATACTTGCCATCATTGGAGAATACGGGGAAGGCGTCAAAGGTTTTTCCGTGGGTCACCCGTTCTAGGTTCTTACCATCTATATCAATAAAATAAAGGTTGAAAGGAAACCCTTTTTCTGCTTCAAAATTACTGGAGAAGAGGATTTTTTTCCCAGAAGGATGAAAAAACGGGCTCCAATTGGCGTTGCCCAAAAAGGTGAGCTGTTTTAGGTCGGAGCCATCTGCATTGCAGATAAAGAGTTCCATATCCGTAGGCTCCACCAATCCTTCGGCCAATAGGCCTTTGTACTTTTTGATTGCTTCGGGAGTTTTTGGTCTTGAGGCCCTAAAGATAAGTTTGCTGCCATCCGGGGAGAAAAATGCACCCCCATCGTACCCTAGTTCATCCGTAATTTGTTTTACATCGGTGCCATCAAGGTTCATGGTGTACAATTCCAGGTCGCCACTACGATCTGAGGTAAATACAATCTTATCACCTTTGGGAGACACCGTGGCCTCGGCATCATACCCTGGTTCGTTGGTCAATTGTGCGGTGATGTTGCCTTCTAGGTCCGCCACAAAAATATCGAACGAATCATAGACTGGCCATACATAGGCACCATTGCGGCGTAGCGGCACCTCTGGGCACTCCTTATTGGCCAAATGGGTAGAACCGTATACATAGTGTTGGTTATCCGGCAAAAAATAGGCGCAGGTGGTACGGCCAAAGCCCGTACTTACCATGGGAGGCTTGCTGTCCTTAAAACTTTCTTCCACATTCATTAAAAACATCTGGTCACACTCCATGCCCCAAGCCTCATTGTTGGACTGGAAAATCATTTGTTTATCGTCCCAGCTCCAATACGCCTCGGCATTGTCACCACCAAAAGTAATTTGCCGAATACTCTTAAAATATTTTTCCTCCGGGTAAATAAGCGTATCGCTCCCTGCCATGAGAGAGGTGGTCTTCCCTTCTTTAGCAGGTGCTGTTTTTTTAGTATCGGTTTTACAACTTGCAAGTAGGACAAGGAAGAGCGCGACGAAAAGATTTTTCATTTGATGTATTTTTGGATAAAAATAATGGCTATGGTTCGTATTCTTACGGTTTTGTTCGCAATTTTTGTTGTTCTCTCCTCTTGCAAAAAAGAAAAGCAACAAAAAGTATCCTTAAGAGAAGATATCGCTTTTTTGGCCAATGATAGTCTGGCGGGGCGGGAAACCGGTACGCCACAGGAAATCGTTGCGGCAGAGTACCTACAGCAACGGATGAAGAGCATCGGGCTTTTGCCCAAAGGGAACGCAGGCACCTTTTTTCAGACCTTTACCTTTAAACCTAAGACGGACCCACATTCCGAAGTGCAATTTGTGAACGGCGACGGTACCATAACGGGCACTAATGTAATTGGTTACATTGACAATGAAGCGGAAAAAACGGTCATCATCGGAGCGCATTATGACCATTTGGGCATGGGTGGGGAAGGCTCCCTATATGCTGAAGGTGAAGCCATACATAACGGAGCCGATGACAATGCCAGCGGGGTAGGGGTGATGCTTCAGTTAGCGCAAAAATTAAAGGACACCCTTACGGGAAGCAATTACTTGTTTATGGCATTTTCTGGGGAGGAAATGGGACTTTTGGGAAGCAATTACTTTTGTAAAAACCCCACAATAGACCTTAAGAAGGCCAATTATATGATCAATATGGACATGGTGGGCCGTCTAAAGGAAGATAAAACCTTGGCCATTAGCGGCACTGGTACGGCGGCGGTATGGCCACAGGTCTTAAACAGCAGCAATGAGGTGTTTAAGTTGGTGCTGAGTGAATCTGGTATGGGGCCAAGCGACCATACTTCGTTCTATTTACAGGATATTCCGGTATTGCATTTTTTTACGGGCCAGCATGAAGACTACCATAAACCTACGGACGACTTTGAAAAATTAAACTACCAGGGCATGGAGCAGATTAAAGATTATATCGTGGCGGTCATTGGAGAGTTGGATGATGCTCCAAAGCTTGGCTTCAGAATCACCAAGAACGAGAGCGAGGAGGTGCCAAGGTTTAAGGTAGGGTTGGGCGTAATGCCAGATTACCTTTTTGATGGAGCAGGTATGCGTATTGATGGGGTGACCAAGGACCGGCCCGCCTCCAAAGCAGGGCTTTTAAAGGGAGACATTGTGGTTCAACTGGGAGATAGTATCGTAACGGATATGATGAGCTATATGCGGGCCCTGTCCGCTTTTGAAGAGGGCAGCACTGCTAAGGTAGTGGTAGACCGTAAGGGAGAAAAGGTAACCGCGGAGGTAAGGTTTTAACCCAATTTCCCCATTAATAAGTGCTACATCTTTTGTATTTTTCCCGTTTAGGATAAATAATATTATAGTACTGCCGGCTAATCTGCTTCAAAACAGGATAACAATAAATAGGCTTAATTGACTTAAATACATTGGTTATGATCAGGAATTTTTGGAAAGAGCAATGGAAGGACGTGGTTTTTGATGATAAGATTGCCGAGGGCGCAAAATTCAAGATTTCTAACTACGGCAGGCTTATCAATTGTAACGGGCCAGAAGAAACCTTAGTGAAGAAATACTATATCAACGGTTATCAAAACCTTCCACTAAAGCAGAAACGCAATGGCAAAACTACCAGCCGTTACGTTCATAAGTTGGTTGCTGAACATTTTTTAGAAAAGAAGGAGGGAGACCGCTTTGTGATACATCTGGACTATGACAAAAAGAACAATCATGTAGACAACCTAAAGTGGGCCACAAAGCGTGAGAAAGAAGTGCATCAATTCACCAACCCCGAATATTTGAATACCCCTAGGAAGCGCTGCTATTCTAAATTAACGGAGACCAAGGTAAAATTGATCAAGCGTAAAATCAACGATCCCAATAGGCGTACCCGTATGAAAATGATAGCCAAGCAGTTTGGCATTTCCGAAATGCAGTTGTACCGCATTAAATCTGGGGAAAATTGGGGTTCTGTCACGGAGTATTAACGGCCTCAATAATTACCTAAGAATCATTTACAGGCCACTATAATCATTTATCAGACGTACCCAAGATGAAATTTAGGTTAACCCGTGCAGGAAAGATTGCTGATGTAGAGGTGTTTTGGTAGTTTTAAACTAAAACTTAAAGGCAATGACTAGAAGCACCTTAATATTGGCTTATTTCGCAGTTGTAATTTCGTTTTCCTGCCAAGCACAAATCCAAGAATTGGAGCACGGTCATACCCATTATAAAAACAAATCTGATATTCCCCAGCATAAACTTATTTTTCCCTCCGCAGCACCGGACCGGATTATTATACACCTAACGGAAAACCCAACAACCAGTTTTGCTGTAAACTGGCGCACGGACCAAAGGATTGATACCGCTTATATTGAAGTGGCCAAAGAAACCCACGGCCCAGATTTACGGTTACAAAAGAACCGGAGGCGACTTTTGGCAAACACCCAGTTTTTTGAAAATGAAAACACGGCAGATAAAGAACCCTTGGTAAAAGCAGCCTACCACAGCGCATTAATTGACGCTTTAGAGCCCGGAACCACCTATGTTTATAGGGTGGGTGATGGTTCTGACAGCGATGGTAATTGGAGCGAATGGTTTCAAATAGAAACCCCTGGTTCCGATGAAAACACCCCTTTTAGTTTTATTTATTTTGGCGATGCCCAGAATGATGTTAAGTCGATGTGGTCAAGAGTGATAAGAAAATCGTACCAAATGATGCCCGAAGTTGATTTTATGTTGCACGCGGGGGATCTTATAAATCACAGTGAGTCTGACCGGGAGTGGGGCGAATGGTTTTACGCCGGTAGTTATATTCACGCAACGGTACCCAGCATCATGACCCCAGGAAACCATGAATATAATTATGAAAACGGAACACTGTCGCAACTTTGGAAACCGCAATTTAACCTCCCTAGAAATGGGCCCTTGAACGCTATCAAAGAAACCTGTTATACGTTGGACTATGGAAATATGAAATTGATTTCTTTTGACGCGAAATATTTCAAAGACTACCCGAAGTATAGGACAGCACAACTAAATTGGCTGGATTCCGTATTGGCATCGAACACCAAAAAGTGGATAACCTTGTTCATGCACTATCCTATTTATTCTACAGCAAAGGGCCGTGATAATAAGGCGTTACGCGAAGGGGTTAAACCCCTAACTGACAAGTATGGGGTAGATTTGGTATTGCAAGGCCATGACCACACCTATGCCCGGGGCTATGCCTCTAACAATGCAGAAGGCAAAACTGTTGTACAAGATGCGGGCGCGGTTTACGCGGTATCTGTGAGCGGCCCCAAAATGTATGAGTCACAAGACCAAGCATGGATGGTACGCCGAGCGGAGTATACTCAATTGTTTCAAATCATTTCCGTAACAAAGGACACCATCAAATACGAATCCTACACTCCTTTGGGCAGTCTTTATGACGCTTTTGACCTTATAAAAGATGATCAGGGCAACAAAACCTTGACCAATAGGGTTCCAGAGAACTTTCCCATGCGGCTTAAAAAGGATTTCGTTGAGGAATAGCCGAATCATTGCAGGTTTGACCAAGTGCAGCATTTACCCTAATTTTGCACTATGCCTAAAATTGGTGACATAGCGCTTCCGGACTTTCCTCTTTTACTAGCTCCCATGGAAGATGTGAGCGACCCACCGTTTAGGGCCTTGTGCAAAGAGCAGGGGGCAGACGTGGTGTATACAGAGTTCATTTCTTCAGAGGGGTTGATACGGGATGCTGCCAAAAGCGTCATTAAACTGGATATTTATGAGAAGGAACGTCCCGTGGGCATCCAGATTTTTGGTGCCGAACTGGATTCCATGCTCCAGGCCGTTGATATTGTAGAGAAATCCAACCCGGATATCATAGACATTAATTTTGGGTGCCCTGTAAAAAAAGTGGTCTGTAAGAATGCGGGTGCCGGTATCCTAAGGGATATTCCGTTAATGGTAAAACTGACGGAGGCCATGGTGAAACGCACCAAATTGCCAGTGACCGTAAAGACCCGTTTGGGATGGGACACCAATTCCATTAAGATCGTGGAAGTTGCCGAAAGGTTGCAGGATGTTGGTATTAAGGCGATATCCATCCACGGAAGGACCCGCGTACAGATGTACAAGGGTGAGGCCGATTGGAAGCCCATTGCCGCCGTTAAGAACAACCCTAGAATGCATATTCCCGTATTTGGTAATGGCGATGTGGATACCCCCGAAGCTGCGGTTCGCATGCGCGATGATTTTGGTCTGGACGGCGCCATGATCGGTAGGGCTAGTATTGGAAACCCCTGGTTTTTTAAGCAAGTAAAGCACTACTTTAAAACAGCAAGACATTTGGCACCCCCTACCATGGAAGAGCGGGTAGAAGCTGCACGCAGACACTTACAGATGGCCATTGATTGGAAGGGCGAAAAATTGGGCGTTTTTGAAACAAGGAGGCACTACACCAATTACTTTAAGGGGATTCCCCATTTTAAGGAGTACCGTATGAAAATGGTGACCAGTGATGATGCCGCCGATGTTTTTGCCGCCTTTGATGAGGTCTTGGAAAAATTTGGTGATTTCCAGTTTGCTTAATTTGCAAGTCAGTTAGTGGACAATGACCAACTGCAAGTTCAATAACCTAACGCAACCTTTACAACCAAACCTTAAAGCTGTTGTACTAATTTTGGGGAAATTCTGCTACTGGCAATTTTAGAGGACAGAAAACCCAAAATCAAAATAGTGGCCAATACGGTGAGCACGTTCATGATTTTAAATTCTACCGGGTACGCTAAAGAAGGGGTAATTTTAATCCACTCCAACCAAAGTTGTGAAACCACTAAAAGCCCCCCGATGGCAACACCAATAATGCCGCCGAATACGGACACCAACAAACCTTGTAAAAAATAAATGCGCCGTAACTGCTTAAGAGTGGCGCCAAGGGCGGAGAGCGTCTTTAAGTGCTGTTGTTTATCCAGTATCATCATGATAATGGCCCCAACAACATTAAAGAGAGCAATGACCAAGACCAGGGTAAAGATGAGGTAAGTGGCCAAATTTTCCGTATTGAGCATGCGGTAAAGGGTGCTGTTGAGCTCTCTACGGGTCTTGAGCACAAGCCCCTTGCCCATAATCTGGGTTATTTCTGCCTTAATGCGCTCTTGATCGGCCGTTTCTTCCAACTTAAAACTTAGTGCGGAGACATCATTTTCCGTTTTATCCAAAAACTCCCTTACCGTGTTTAAGTGTGCAAAAACATAGCTCTTGTCCAAGTTCTCCTCAACAGCATATACCCCGGTAACAATTCCCCGCATTTGCTCGTAAAAGCTTTTGGAGTTAAGGGCATCAGAGGTTATGGAGCCCGTACCGCCCTTTAGGGTGATAATGGAAAGTGGTTTTTGAAAAGTGCCAATACTGAGCCCCAACAGGTTCACAATACCGCGCCCAACCACCACTTCTTGGGGATTGCTGTTCCACTCCCCATAATATAGGGCCTTCTTTAGGCCGGTCACTTTACTGTAGTCACTATCTATGCCCTTGATAAAGGCAATGGCGTTTTTGTTGTTATGGCTTAGATATACCCGTTCCTCCAGTTCTTTGGCAAAATGGGCAAGCCCGTCAAGTTCACCCAGGAGCCGCTCTTGTTCCGCAGAAATCGAGAAAAACTTACCGGTGGCTGGGGTGGCCTTTAGGTCTGGGTCAAAGGTATTGGTAAACTGCAGGCTAAAGGTTTTGAGTCCCGCAAAGGCAGATAGCACAATAAATAAGGCAGCAGCACCTATGACAATGACCAAAAACGTAATAAAATTGATAATGTTGATGGCGTTTTGACTGCTTTTGGACCTTATGTACCGCTGCGCGATGTAGAACGAAAAATTCAACTTATGATTTCTTTCTTTTGTCCAATAAATCCCGATTTTCTATCGGGTTCTCCTTTCCTTTTAAGGATTGTTCTATTTTATCAATATAATCCAAGGAGTCGTCCAAGTAAAAACTAAGTTGTGGTACCCGGCGCAATTGGTTTTTGGTACGCTGTGCAAGCTCATGTTTAATAAGGGGTTCATTGGAAGCCATGCCCTTTACCAACTCTTGGGCCTTGTCATTGGGGAATATACTTACATATACCTTGGCAATGGAAAGGTCCGTGGTTACATGTACTTTGGATACGGAAATAATGGTACCCTTTAGGCCGCCATCGGTAGCCGCACGCTGCAACACCTCTGCCATATCTTTTTGAATGATTCCTGCTATCTTTTTTTGCCGTTGTGTTTCCATACTGCAAAAATAACGCAATTAATGACCAACCTCATGTTTTGCTAATTTTAGAAGGCTTATTTTGCATGTGTCGCTCAAATTATGTGATGATGGATAAAATAGAACATATAGGAATTGCGGTAAAAGATCTACAAACATCCAACCTGCTTTTTGAAAAACTACTGGGTGTCCCCAGCTATAAGACGGAAGAAGTGGCCTCTGAAGGGGTGCGTACTTCTTTCTTTAAAACGGGACCCAATAAAATAGAACTGTTGCAAGCCACCACGGAAAACAGTGCCATTGCCAAGTTTATTGCAAAAAAAGGCGAGGGCATACACCATATCGCTTTTGCCGTTGCCGACTTGCCCACCGAATTAAACCGGTTGAAGGACCAAGGATTTGTGGTGCTGCCAGGTTTTCCCAAAAACGGGGCAGATAATAAGCGGGTAGCCTTTTTGCACCCCAAAGGAACCAATGGGGTTTTGGTAGAACTTTGCCAAGAGATTTCAAATACATAAAACCTTTGGGATATACCAAAATAAAGTATAATTTTGCACCCCTAGAAATAGGTCCTATAGCTCAGTTGGTTAGAGTAGCTGACTCATAATCAGTTGGTCCCTGGTTCGAGCCCAGGTGGGACCACATTAAACCCTCGTTTTTCGGGGGTTTTTGTGTTTTTAGGGGACACGTTAAGGGGGCACATCTTAACTTTATTTAACCTTGAAATTTAAATTTCTTCATAATTGTTATGCGACAATGGAGTATATTTAGAGAAAATAAAAACTCATTACTTAGGTTATGTCTATAATCATTGGATTATGTTGAACCTTTTACAGATTAATGTTTGCACCATAGCAGTGCTTGGTGATTTTAACCCAATTATTTTTCAGCCCGCATGGATGGCAATGAAAGGAATTATTGGGGAAGCTGAAGCCGAAGGGGCAAAAGTTGACGTTATCCACAAAGATTTAGTAAGGTTTAATATAGATTGGGCAGAGATAGAAGTTACTCCGGAAAGGTTCCATATTAAATCCTCAAAAGATGCATTTTTCGAACCATCCCGAGATTTGGTTGAATCAATATTTAACATTTTGCAAGAAACACCGGTTAAAGCCTTTGGTATTAATACAACCATGCATTTTCGTTTGAATCCTGATGATTATATTGCGTTTGGAGATTTTTTGGCACCACGTCCTCATTGGATAGGCCCTTTTAATGACCCTAGGTTGTTGCTTATGGAAATATTAGAGACTGACAGGAGTGACAAGAAAGATGGACTATATAGATTTCGTGTACAGCCATCAGATATGATAAGACCATATGGCGTATCTACAAATTTGAACAATCACCTTAACGTGAAATCAAACAGGGCACTTGATATGGTTGGTTTATTAAAAGAGAATTGGCAATCATCCTTCGACTTCAATAAAGATATAATCACTGATTTATGGAAGAAATTCAAGCAATAGACACAACTCTGAGCGACCATTGGGCGGGCAACAATGAATTGACCAGAAGTGAAGAGAAAGAAGTTGCAAAAGCTACCAGCTTATTCTTGAGGTCGGTTTCTGATGAAATTGAAAATTTTCATGAAGACCAAGAAGATAAGGAGTCAACCTTTAAGAGCACTAAGCGAAATGAACATAAAATTTCTGAAATAGAACTCAAAAATTATCATTCCAAATTCAATATTTTGACTGCTAGGGATTATTCGATTTCATCTCAAAAATGGATTGGAATTATTGAGGAAATATTCCTAGATACTTTCAAGGCCAAACTCATTGACCAATCTAGAGAAGGAACATTTGAAATAGGAGAATTTGATATTGAAGACGTTTCCCCTGATGATAAGGACTTTCTAATTCAAGGTGGTGTTTTTTATTGGAGCGTAGGCTACGAAATGGTGAATGGCCAAAGGAAGGGTCAATCAATCCTGCGGTTCAAAAGGACTGCATCGTTGGAAACAGATAATTATTTTGGTAAGGGTTTTGATACAGGAGCAGCATTATTGGAAGGTCTTGATTTGGAGAAATGATAGATGAAGTTAGGACAAAATGTTGGTGAAATAACTCTTTTAGGAACTGGCGGCGGTTACGGTGAGAGTATAGTTATTCATTTGGGAAACAATGAATGGGCCGTAATTGATTCTTGCATTAATCCTAATACCAAAGAATGTCTTCCGCTACAGTACTTGAATTCAATAGGCGTTGATGTTTCAAAGGATGTTAAATGTATTTTGATTACCCATTGGCACAATGATCATATAAAAGGTATTTCTAGCTTATTTGAAAAAGCTGAATCAGCAAATTTTTTTGCGGGCCAAATAATTCAGCAAGAGTTATTTTTTACTTTTGTTGGATTTGATTTACAGAAGGCACAAACACACAATTCGGTTGCCTCCACAACCGAATTTTCCGAGTGCGTTAAAATCCTTAAATCACGTAAAGGGCAACTAAAAAAAGCGGTGGTCGATAGAAATCTGCATACTACCAAACTTTCTGACGATACTTTTAGTTATATTAATGCTTTATCACCTTCTGATTTTGCAATTGAAACGTTCGAAAAAAATTTAGCAAATCTTATCAAGAAGTATGGACACAATCCCAATGTTAAATTCCAGAAAAAGTCTCCAAATCATAATTCTGTGGTGGCTGTAATTCGTTTGGGACAGCATACTGCACTTATGGGGGCAGACCTTGAGACTTCAAACGATAATAGACTGGGGTGGTTAAACATTTTAGACCATTCTCAAAATAAAGATAAAGCATCTTCATTATTTAAACCTGCCCACCATGGTTCTGAAAATGGCAATCATGAACGTATCTGGGACGAGCTCCTGATCAAAAATCCTATAACCGAGATTACTCCTTACAATAAAGGCACTAAGTTGCCCTCAATTAATATGTTGGGTCTATTTACTGATAATTCAGACAGGGTTTTTATAACATCTCCAGTTATTGGTCAAAGGCTGGGAAAGCCTAAAAAGAGAGAAAAGAGAATTGAGAAAGTAATTAATAGGTTTGCCAAAAAAATAGAGGAGCAAAAATTTGAATACGGACAAATTACATGCAGGATTGATTTACTTGACAAAAAAGCAAGTTGGAAAATTGATATACAAGGAACTGCACTTGAGATTAATTAGAAAGTCATTCCTTCCATGATTCACTAAATAATTTTCACCCTTTATAAAAAGTTGACTTTATGGAGCCAAGACGGTTTTTTTCGACAGCATACCTCCTGTTCTATCGTCACCTTAATTTCGACCTCCGGAATCACCAGGCATTTTTCTTTTAATTTTAATAAGCGATTTTCACATTGCTAAACAATTCTCCTTTGCACTATTGGTCTGATAAACTCGAGGTTTTTGTCACCTATTAAATATTTTTTCATATCATTTCACCCTCTATAACCCGCCCCCTTCCAAAAATTATTTTCAGTAAAAAGTTGACTAGGTGGCGATGTTTAAAGTAACAAGACTGAGGTGTTTAGACCCCATACCTAGAAGATTTTCTTGCATAAAAAATGCGCCAACTCCCATTGGCGCATTTAACTCCTATTTATTGACCGAGAAAACCGCTGCCAATTGCTCAACCATACCCCCGTTTCCGGAGACAGTAATCCCACCTATTTTCTCCGCTATTTTTTCAACATATTCCATCTCCTTTAACTTGAAGAGCCTCTCGTTTTCTTCCATCAGCTTTGCTGTGTTCAAAAAGCTCAGAAATTAAAAAGTTCTGTAAGCTCAAATTTGGGAGAATGGTCAATAAAGTGTTCCCCAATGCATTGCAATAGTTCCCTATTGGCTTATATCAAACAATTAAAATTTATTTTTGTTACCCTTAAAGTTTCAGTGCCTTTTTTATCCATTGAATTAGAGGTATTAGAAAGGTCCTTTAGTGTACGTATAATTTGTAGTTATGCCTGATTAGATGGTGAAAAGAATAGCGAAAAGATGTGCATTTCACCTACCTGCTCATATTCCAATTTAAAACCATAGATTTCACATATTTTTTGGTTGATGGCCAAGCCCAGACCCAAGGAGTCGGTCTTTGCCTTGCCCCTTTGAAATCTGTCGAATAACTTTTCGGAAGCCACTTCCGGCATTTCTCCCGTATTGTATATTTTAAAGCTACCGTCTTCCAACACAATTTGTATCATCCCGCCCTGCACATTGTGTTCCACTGCATTTTTAATGAGATTGGTCAAAAGGATATCGGCCAAGATATGATCGCATTCCATCACAGTTGAAGATATTGCTACAGATACCTCCAACTCCTTGAACTTGATGATTTCTTCCATGTTGCTCAAGATGTTACCAACCATGATGTGGACATCTACTGCATCCGACCGTTTGAACTCTTGGTTCTCAATACGTGAAATCAGCGTTAGGGCTTTGCCTATTTTGGAGAGCTTGTTGGTTTCTTGATAGATGGCCTGTACCCGTTCTTGATCCTTTTTATCAAGATGCGTGCTTTCCATAAGAAGCACCACCTTATTTCTAATAATGGCAAGTGGGGTCTGTATTTCGTGGGAAATATTTTCATTGAATTCTTTGAGGTTCTGAAAATCCTTGCGAACCTGTTCCATCAAGGCGGTGATTACCTGGTTCAATTCTTGGAATTCGGTAATGCTAGAGGGTTCCAATTGAATGGCGTCCGTTTGAATGATGTTGTGGTTTTTGAGCTTGGTCAGGTTGTTAAAGAAAGGGCTCCAAGCCCATCTATAAATACTTCTGTTGATAAAGAAAAGGCCCAAGAACAACAAGAGAATGATAAAACTTGTGGCGATAAAAAGAAGCCATATCAATTCGTTGATTTCCAATAACACATGTTTTAATCTAATTTGTACGGTTTCAGTGTCCATCTCGGTATTAAAAGTGTAGGTGCGATACGGGACGGTTTTTTTTGCATAGGCCTCATAAATAATGGTGTCCCCAAAAGAGGCTACGGGACCGGAAACCTGCTTTAGAACCATTGTGTCCAACACATAGGATGATGTGGGCAAGTTGCCCTTCTCCCGTAATTGGAATTCAATACGATCTCTTTCATGGAGCAGAACCTCTTCTACCTCAAGGTTCACCAAATAGCGTATCAAATAATAGTCTACCGTGATCATGACCGGAAAAATCAAAACCAGAAAAATGAGATAATAGGTATTGGTTTTTTTGACGAGTTTCATTCGCGATCAGTGAATTTATAGCCCACGCTATAGATGGATTTAATGTAATCATTACCGGTTGCGGCGGTTATTTTTCTCCTTAAATTGGCCATATGGGTGTAGATGAACTTAAAGGAATCCACCATTTCAATGTGATCGCCCCATAGATGTTCCGCAATGGCCTCCTTGGTCAAAAGCCGATGCTTGTTCACCACAAAAAAGTGAATGATATCGAACTCTTTTTTGGTGAGGTTCAACAAGTGGTCATTGACAAAAACCTCATGGCTATCGGGTTTTATTTTAATCTCGTTGAAAAAAATTTCGCTATTGCCTTGGTATACCTTTCTTCTGTAAATCGCCTTAATACGCGCATTGAGCTCTGCCAGATAAAAAGGTTTGGCCAAATAATCGTCAGCCCCAATGTCCAAACCCTGTATTTTATCACCTAAAGCGTTTTTGGCAGAAATAATAATGATGCCCGCGTCAATGTTTTCTTTTTTCACGGCCCTGATGATATCCAACCCGTTACCGTCAGGCAAGGTAATGTCAACGACCAGTATGTCGTAGGGAAAAAAGGCCACCTTGTCTTGAGCCGTTGAATAGTTGGCAGCAACTTCGCAGATGTTCCCTTCCCCCTCCAGAAAACCTTTAATGTCTCTTAGCAGTTCCCTATTGTCTTCAATGACCAAAATTTTCATGATGGAGGTTTTTTTGCCATTCGTAAACGGCAAATGGAAGATATCAACTAAGCATGGAACAAAACATGATATCTGACAGCTTTAGGCCGTGGGCAATCCGGTCATGGTAAATATCATTACGAATAGGGCCACCGTTTCCACAATACCAATGACCATGATGTATTTGGCCGTGTCGTTGGCCCCAGAGCCTATGGCGTCACAGGCCCGGGCTCCGGTTTTTCCCTGAAAGATGGCTGAACCTGCCATGGCCGCCCCCGCCACCAGTCCAATGATAATCTGCCAGATATACGAATCTGGTGCGAGGTTGGCATCGGCTATGGCATTTTTAAGGATCATGCCGTAAATGACCTGTGATAGTGGTGCCCCTACGAAAATAAGCAGGGCGGTCGCTGCCTTCTGCCCGCCAACGATCATTTTTTTCCATGCCCCGATGGCCGCCATACCGGCTATTCCCGTCCCTATTGCAGAACCAATTGAAGCGATGGCGAGGGACATTCCCATATCGCCGAGCCCCCTTACCGTTGTTGTTAAAAGTGCTATATCCATCATAATCTTGAGTTTTATTGTGATTTTGTCTTCTATGTTTTGGTAGTCGCTGCCCCCATGTTGTTCTTGGCTCCGTTTTCTGGGGAAATCAACCTAAAAGGGGTATAGGCCTCGCCCGAAAACTGTACCCCCAGATGCCCTGCAAACTCCAACATGTTCAAGCGTATGCCATGCACCATCACGGCCATTAACGCCAGGGCAATGTTAAGACCGTGGCCCAAAAGCAGGGCAATGGCCGCCAATACGATGTTGATCAAACCCATACCAGCGGTTCCATCGGGCAATATCATGTTGTTAAAACTAGATGCGACCGCGGCAGTGGCCATCCCCACGGCAAAAAGCCGTACATAGGAAACAATGTCCGAAAATCCGCTTATCAGGCTCAAAGGCAGGTTGGCAAGGGATATGCCCATGCTTTTGATAACGTTTTTACTTTCAACGGAAAAGAGGGCTACCAAAGCTGCCCCGACTACAAACAACCAAAGGACCCAAGCGGGCATGGGCTTTCCGAGCACTAGTTGTTCGGTAATCAAAAAGAGACCCCAGACCAACGCAATCCAGCCCACCTCGCTCAAGGCCTTTATGGAATTGATAAACTGAACTATTCGAATGGCATGGGCGACGGTCAAATGAATGGCCCCTATCAAAAACGACAGGTGCATCATAAACGAAATATTGTCCACCCCAAAACTGGCGATTTCAGGAATTATCAACTTGTTGAGAAATGGGAGGGCCGCGATTTGTTCGGATCCGAAATAAGTGCCGCTCAATACCCCCCAGAGAATGGTCGCCCCACTCAATACGTAAATTAAAACCTGCATTTGGCCTGTCATCTTTTTACGAAACAGAAAAGTGACCAACAGAAAAATCAATCCATAGCCCGCATCACCCACCAACATGGCAAAAAATAGAGCAAAGGCCACCAAAAAGTAAATGGAGACATCGACTTCCTTGTATCCTGGGACAATATCGATGAATTTCATTACGGGATTAATGATACTGATCCATTTGGGATTCTTGATATAAACAGGTACATTCTCAGGTTTTTCGGGATCTGCAATATGATAGCCCCAACGATTCGTCTCGGCAGCGGCCATAAAATCATCAACGGTATTTCGGGGAATGTATCCTTTTAGGTATTTCAGCTTTCCCTCAATGTCGCCCATACCCTCAAAGGCTTCTTGCATGCCCAGTCGGTCTTTCGCGAGTAGCAAGAAGTCTTCAAGCCATGCGATATTCTCGGCTTGGTCTTCCAAAAAAAGGTCCACCTCGGCCAGTTGGCGCTCTTTTCTTTCAATCTGTTGCTTAATGTCTTCAAAGGATTGCTGAGGCAGGGGTTTTTCCTTACGGTTCAGTTTTTCCGATTCGTTTCGGGCCACCAACACCACGGGAATCTTGCCTTGGCGTTCGGGAAGTTTTACCAAAGTATGATTTTCGTTCAAAGAGGCCACCACAGCTTTGTCCAGCAGGTAAAGCTTAAGGTGAATCCCATGCTGCTTCAAATCGGTAATATCTTTGATGTTTACCTTTTCGCCCCAGGTTTTGTACCACTGCAAGTGCAGGTTTAGGGTATCCAATTTTTCTTGGGCTTTTTGCCTGATTTCCTCCGTTTGCAAGACGCGGTCCACCAACTGTTTGGGATCATTCACAGTATATTTTGTACGGCTATCATCTTCATTTTTCCTTTTCGCATATTGCTTAAGGATGGAAATGGCATTTTCGGCACGCTGTACCGCTTCCAAGCGTCTTTCCAAAGTTCCATTGTTTGAACCATTGACTTCCTGAATGTCCACCACGCCCAGTTTGCCCAATTGCAGAATGGAATCGTCTACCGAACGTGCGGTGGTAAAGAGCAGTATTTCCTTCATCCGTACAATCATACCGTGGCCTTTTTTCCCTCCTTTTTCTTTTTGACCAGTTTGGCACATCCTATCGCCAAGCGTTCTACATCGCCCAAATAGATTTCAATCTTTCGAATGTTCTCCTGTGTTTCGGGAATGAACACTTCTTTCAGGGCATTTTTCATCCTTCGGGCCTCAGCCAGTTCTTCCCAGAGCAGTTTCAGGTTGCTATTTTCGATTTCCACCAGGGTACGGTTGGTCTTTTGTTCGCGTATCACGTCCAGCGCCCTGTCTATCCAAAGTGGGGTGTTAAAAAGGTCGACCTCATCGTCTTCAAAGACGATGTCTTCAAATACTTTAATGCTCACCCCTGCGATTTCCTTGGTTTCGGTGACGACCCGATCCACTTTTGCCAGTTCGGGAAGGGCAACATTTTCCTCAGCCATCACGGCCACCCATTCCTTGGTTTGTTCGTTGGTTTCGTCAATGGCCTGTTTTAATCGCGCAATCTTGTTTTCAGTGGCCTGTACCACTTCTTTGAGCTTCTGCTCTTTCATCTCAAAGACCGGTAGTGCCGTATGGTATTCCTTGAGTTCAACCTTTAGGGCCGCCAAGGTGTTTTTGTTCATTAATATCTTATCGGCCATCTTCCATCCTTTTTGTAGTGTTCAGAAAATTTTCAAAACCCTGTTCTTGGTCAAAGCCCCACCATCGCAACAATAGCTGCAATTTCAATTTGTAAATGACCAAGGCACCAAAATCGGCATAATGCCCTAGGGAAAGTTCTTCCAGTTTATCCCATTGCCATTGCAGTAGCTGGATTTCCTCCTCCAAAGGTGTGCCGGGCACTAAGGGCAGTGGTAGTTTTTTTGTGGTGGACTCAGATTCATTTCGTCGGAAAATCCGTAGCTGTTGCACGTCTTTTTTAAGGGAATGCATATAGCTCGAAAAAGCGGCCAGCACGTTGTTGCCACTTTTTTGAAATGCTTCTGAATGAATCGTATTCAGTTCGATCTGTTGAAATATCTCGTAGGCCTTTTGAGGTAGAAATTTTCTGGTTTCCCCATCCAAAATGGTAATCAAATCTTTTTCCGACTCCGATGGATGGGCATATTTTTTTAGGATGGAAAGTACCTTGGAACGTTCCTCCGCCGTATCTTGAAACGACAGATAGGGCAAGCTGCTTATGGTATATTCCAAGTCCCCGCTAATCATGTGTCCGATTCATTAGTAAGGATGTCGACCCATTTCGGGCTGAGGTGTTCATTCAATAATTCTGCTACCTCTTCGGGCGAGATGTGATAGCTCCACCCTTGGTCGGTCTTGTTAATGACGAATCCGTTGGGCAAGCTTGCATCTTTGGTAATGGCTTCCAGATTATCGGATTCCTGCAATCGCTTCTGTATTTTATCGGCCAGTTTCCCCTCCATCCCTTCCGGAAGTTTCAATGCCGCCCCGCTGCCCACATTTTCGACGACTTTCAGAATGGCCTTTTCCATAAAATCTGGGCTGAAATTGGCATCCACTTCCCGTTCCAGTGCGGCTTTGAAAAGTTTGAGTAAATCATTGCGTACGGAAACGGTAACATCTCTCGCCGCCTGTTTTAGGGCAGCTTCCCCTTTCTCACGGGTGGCCTGTGCCTCTTTTTTTGCCTTACCGAAAAGCTCGTCTTTTTTGACTTCGGCTTCCTTGAGAATCTTTTGCGCTTGAGTACGTGCTTGCTCCACGATTTGCCCCGCTTCTTTGTCGGCGGCCTCTATGGCCTCAGTTTTCAGGGTAGCAATTAATTTATCCAAGGTCTTCTCACTCATCTGCCAATACTTTTAAAACTTTATATTCCCCTTTTTTAGGCCAGTATTCCTCCATCATAGTAGAGGACAGTCCTACTTCCTCCTTCTTAAAATGTTGGGCAAGGATGTCCCAGCAGAGATCAAGTGCATCCTCCAATTCCAAATAGCGGAACGGATCCATCAATTCCCTTTGAAAGGTCTGTCTATACGCTAACAACCTCAGGGAATAATCATCCTTGACCGAACCGAATTTTTGCGCTTTTACCCGCTCCTCCGCTTCGGAAAGCAGGCGTGCCATGGCGTTCATGATGCTTCGGTGGTCGGGGCGGGTACGATCATTTACTTGTTGTTTTAAACGGCTCAGGGAACCAAACAATTCCAGATAGCCATCTTTCATAAAGAACTGCCCCTCGGTGATATAGCCCGTGTTGTCGGGTACGGGGTGGGTCACATCGTCCATGGTGGTAACCCCGAGAATGGTCAAGCTGCCCGCACCTTCAATATCGGCGGCCTTTTCATAACGACTGGCCAATTGGGAATACAGGTCTCCCGGATAGCCCTGGTTGGCCGGAATCTGGTCTTGGGCATTGGCCACTTGCCGCAAATAATCGGACCACTGGGTCATATCGGATAACAGCACAAATACATTTTTTCCCTGAAGCGCAAATTGCTCTGCCACCGCCAAGGCCAAGTCGGGCACCATCAATCCCTCAACGATGGAATCGCGATGGGTATGTATGAACATGATGGTCTTGTTTTTACTGCCCGCTTCCTCAATCCGTTGCCTAAAGTAATGGTACTCATCGTATTTGAGACCGACCCCACCGATAATGATGACATCGGCATCGGTCTGGGTGGCAATATTGGCCAATAGGCGGTTGTAGGGCTCTCCTGCCTTGGCAAAAATGGGTATCTTCTGGGAGCGTACCAGCGTATTGAACACATCGATCATGGGCACCCCTGTACGAATCATATCCTTCGGAATAAGGCGTTTTACAGGATTAATGGAGGGCCCGGCGACCCGAACCCTATCCGAAAGCAGTTCAGGACCGCCATCAATCGGCTGGCCGTTGCCCGAATAGACACGACCCAACATATCGTCAGAAAATCCTACTTGAATGGGTTTTCCCAGAAAACGGATCTTGCAGTCCGTCGATACACCAAATCCACCCCCAAAAAGTTGTAGGGTCACCTGGTCACCATTCAAGGCAATAACCTGGGCAAAGGCTTTTTGTCCGTTGGGATAGATCACTTCGGCAAGTTCCTTATTGTGGACCCCTTGGGCCTTGATGGTTAAAATGGCCCGTCCGATACTGTCTATGTTCTCATACGTTTTCTGCAACATGTCCGCGCTGTTTCACCAAGTTCAACAATGTTGTTTTTTGTTTTTCGAAGCCCTCTTCATCGGGCCTCATATAATTCCAATCGAGAAAGGCCTGTCTTAAAAAGTTGAAGTGCGACCGTATTTTTTCTTTTCCTTGAATGTAAACAGGGGCATCAATGATTTGCTTGACCATAGTGAACATTTGGCGCAACCTTTGGGGATGGGTCACCCCGTCCACTTCGTGAAAACTGTTCTGCTGTAGAAATACCGCATCGAGCAGCTCTGCTTTTTGGTAGCGAATGTAAGACTCGTCGGTGATGCCCTTTTCACCCATCAATATGATGTTGGAGGCAATGGTTTTGCCATCGCGTAACAGTTCCAATAAGTAAGCAACTTCGTTTTCCTCCAATAATGAGGGATATTTTGAATTGCTGTCGATACGGTCTATAGCCGGATATTTCCGCGCATCGGACAATGCCCTTGATAAGCCCCAAAAGGCTCCCGTGCTTAACAATGTGGCCTGGGTAACGGGTTCATCAAAATTGCCGCCTGCCGGGGAAACCGTACCGATAATACTGAGGGAACCTGTCTGGCCATCCGCCAAAATTTCTACCCCCGCGCGATCATAGAAGGCGGATATCAAGGTGGAAATATACATAGGGAAGGCCTCCGGACCGGGAATTTCCTCTTTTCTGCCCGAAGTCTCACGCAGTGCCTGTGCCCAACGCGAGGTAGAATCTGCCAAAATGAGAACGTTCAACCCTTGCTTGCGATAGTATTCACCCACCGTGGTGGCCATATAAACGGAGGCTTCCCGAGCGGCCACGGGCATCGATGAGGTATTGCCCACAATATAAGTACGGTCCATCAGCGATTTACCCGTTCGGGGATCGATAAGTTCGGGAAAATCCTTAAAGACTTCCACCGCCTCCCCGGCACGTTCACCACAAGCGGCGATAATGACGACATCGGCCTCAGAATGTTTTGCCAAACTGTGTTGCAATACCGTTTTTCCAGCCCCAAAGGGCCCCGGACAACAGGCCGTGCCACCTTGGGCAATGGGAAATAACGCATCCAAAATGCGGATTCCGGTAGGCATCGGCTTTACCGGTACGGAGCGCTCGTTAAAGGGCATGGGTTTTTTTACAGGCCATTCAAAAGCCATTTTCAACTCCATTTTTTTACCTGTGCTATCGGTGACGGTCGCTATGGGTTCATCAACGGTGTATTCACCCGCTACCGCGATATGTTCAACCGTATAATTCCCTTGAAGTGTAAATGGCACGAAAATCTTGTGCTCGAACAGTTTTTCCGGCACGGAACCTAAAACGGAACCGCCCGTTACCTCATCTCCCGGTTTCACTTTTGGGGTAAAATGCCATTTTTGGACGGTATCAAGCGGGGCTACCTCCAGACCCCTTTCCAAAAACCATTCGATTTTTCCCAATTCGTACAAGGGGTTTTGTAGGCCATCGGTCACAGATCCCAGAATGCCGGGCCCCAATTTTACGGCCAGCGGAAGCCCTGTAAATTCCACCGGGTCGCCTACCTTCATCCAACTGGTATCTTCAAAGACCTGCAGGTATGCGTTATCTCCCTCCTTCACGTCAATCACCTCAGCTTTCAACCTTTTACCATCTTCGATGGTGATGTAGGCCACCTCCCCGTTCATGATGGCCCCATCTGTGGCTTGTACCCCAACAAGGGACTCATTGACGCTGGTTACGTTTCCTTTGGCTTTTTGCATAGTTTAGTGTAGGGCTATTTGTTAGCTACCGCGCAATTTTCTTACTTCTTCCTCTATTTTTTGGTACCAGATTTTATCCATGATATCCTTGGCATTCTTTTGGCACATCCGTGCCATTTCAGGTTGTTGGAGTTTGTCATATACCTTGGCCAAGGTTTTATGTGCAGGTACGTGCATATCGTTGAGGGCAAGGCAGGCTTTTAAATGATCTTTGGCCTCTTCGTAGAAGCCATCGTTCATTAATTGGACGGCCGTTTTGTGCAGTTGTTCCATATCATTGATATGGTTTTTAAATTGTAATGAAATCATATCTTCTGACTTTAGGGTAAGAAATGAACAGGGCACTTCGCGCACCACCTTTTCCGTGACACTGCCCATGAGCATGCGGTTAAGGCCCGTTCTGCCAGCTGTGCCCATAATGAGCAGGTCGATCATTTTTTTGGAAATCGTACTCAGGATTTCCTCGGAGGGGTTGCCCTTGGGCATTTCTTTGGTCCAATTCAAATCGCTTAAATTGAACTCTTTCAAAAAATCTTCGAATTTTTGCCGTTCCTCCCTGAATTTTTCTTCATTGGCTACTTCCAATAGGTTGTCCGTAGAAAACCATGTGGATTTTGATAGTTCACAAACATTGAGAATCGTCAGCTCAGATTTAAAACGTCTTGCCATGGTAATGGCATTCTTCAATGCCCGCTGTGATGCTTCTGAAAAATCTATGGGACATAAAATATGGTGTACGTTGAGCAAAACCCCTTCCTTGATTACAAAGACGGGCTTTTCACTTTTTTGTATGATGCGTTCGGTGGTGGTTCCCAATCTAAAGGTGTCGTTTTTATGGGTTTCCCCTGATCCGGTCAAAATCACATTGGCATTTGTGGTTACGGCCATTTTTGGAATCTGTTCATGGGCAGTGCCACGTTCCAATACAGGTTCGTGTGCCATCACCCCCTCTTTTTCAATGTGCGCGGCTGTTTGTTTCAGTTTGGTCAAGGCTGTTTCGCCGAGCAGGGTGTTTACCTTTTCATTCGTGACATCATCAGGCAATACATATATGGGAATAATTTCTGACTCAAATATCCTGGCAAGTTCTATGGCACTCTGCACCAAGTTTTGGGAAGATTTTCCAAAATCAACTGCCAAAAGAATTTTTTCTAAAAGTTTCATGTACTGCTGTTTTTGGTAGATTTTTATTTTGTTCGGAAACCCAACTAAAGGTCTAAACACCCATATAACAAGAATTTAAACACTCAATATGCTTGTACTCTATAAATTTATTGATCAATTCTTAAGAGAAACTTAAGTTAAGGAGGTTGGCCTATTTTTAGGAAAACCACGACGCTCTGGAGATAATTGCCATCAACCTTCCTTTAAGCGAAAGAGGGACTATAAGCAGTTTTTGGTCTTTTACCGCTTACTAAAGTTTTGCTAAAGAATCTGTTTCTATTTTCAAATCGTTATACCATCATCGATTCTTAAAAAACAACCTAGAACAATCATTGTTCGAGCCAAATTAAAAGAAAATGGATAAAGTTCTTGTTCCCGTAGATTTCTCAGATACTTCGGCCAATGCGTTACGGTACGCTGCCCAGCTTTTTGCAGGTTCTCCCATGGAGATTACACTTCTTCACACCTATGGAGTGCAATCTTCTGGCGCCCTTCTCATGAAAAATATTGATGGTGTTTTGCTTAAGGACGCCAAAGAAAAAATGAACAACCTCTTAAAAGCGAGCAAGGAGGATTTTCCCGATGTGGTATTACATACAAAACTCGTTAAAGGGTCCGCCGTTGCCACCATTGTAAGCCTTGCCAAGGAAGGAGGATTTAATTTCATCGTAATGGGCACCAAAGGGGCGAGTGGACTAAAAGAAGTCTTTATGGGCAGTGTGGCCGGAGGCGTAGTCTCAAAATCTTCAACCCCTATTATCGTAGTTCCTGGGAACCATCATTTTCGCAAACTTGACCAAATTGTATACGCAGTGGGCGACAAACTCCTTTCAGACCCCAAAATAGTGGCACCCCTGCGCAAGATTGCCACTTTGCACAAGAGCAAAATAAAGGTGCTGCACGTAGCACAAGGGAAAGCCAAGAAGATAGAAACCTCCCTTATTGGTATAGAGGATCTAAACCCGTCGGTAGAGTATACCTTTGGTTCTGGAAATATCCACAAAGATTTGAACGATTATCTGATGAAGGATTATTCTGGGTTGCTTTGTATGGTTCGCGAGAAAAAAGGGATGTTGGAGCGCCTATTGGATGGCAGTGTTACCCTAAAACAGACTTTTGACAGCCTTGTGCCTTTACTCATACTCCATGATTAGATGTTTCTCAGAAAATCCATTATTGCACTAACGGGACTCTTCCTCTGCATCTTTTTGATCGTGCACCTTTCGGCGAATATCATTTTATTGCTGCCCCAAGAGACTGCTCGGGGATTGTACAATGCTTACGCAACAACCCTTAGGGAAAGTTTTTTGATCAAGATCGTGGCCTATGTTTTGTACCTCTCCATCATCCTACATGTTATTTACGCTATACAGATAACCTTCAAAAACCGAAGGGCAAAACCAAAAAAATACCTAGAGAACAAGCTTAGGCAAAACAGTAGTTGGGCTTCACAAAATATGGGCTTGTTAGGGGTTGCCATCTTGCTGTTCCTTGTAGTTCATTTGGCCAATTTTTGGGCCCGTATTAAATTGGGCCTAGGTGAAGGGGTGCGCCTGGATGACAACGGCCATGTAGATGTCTATGAGGTGACCTACAGCCTTTTTCAAAATAGCTACTATGTTTTTTTCTATACCGTTTTGATGGTTCCGTTGGGATTGCATCTTCACCACGGATTTAAAAGTGCTTTTATGACCCTGGGCTTTTACCATAAAAAAGGGTTAAACATCCTCGCCAAGATTTCCTTGGCCTATGCGGGCATGATGTCCATTGGTTTTGGCATCATACCCCTAATGGTTTACCTTAAATAATGGAATGATGGTGTTGTACGCAAAAATTCCCAATGGGCCCTTGGAAAACAAATGGCGTAACTATCAAATTACATCGCAATTGATCAATCCTGCCAATAAGAAAAAATTAAATGTTATCGTGGTGGGTTCCGGCTTGGCCGGAGCAGGGGCCGCAGCTACCCTTGCGGAACTGGGCTATGATGTGAAATGTTTTTGCTACCAGGACTCTGCCCGCAGGGCACATTCCGTGGCCGCACAAGGGGGTATCAATGCAGCAAAGAACTATCAGCACGATGGCGACAGTGTATGGAGAATGTTTTATGATACGCTCAAGGGAGGTGATTTCCGTTCACGGGAAGCCAATGTGTATCGCCTTGCGGAACTCTCGGCACCTTTAATAGACCATTACGTGCAGCAGGGCGTGCCCTTTGCCCGTGAGTATGGTGGCGTGCTCGTCAATCGTAGTTTTGGGGGCGTACATGTACAACGCACCTTTTATGCCCGCGGGCAGACCGGACAACAGTTGTTATTGGCCGCATATTCCCAATTGTATAAGATGAAGCGGGCCAAAAAAGTACAGATGTTCCCTCGCCACGAAATGTTGGATTTAGTGGTCATTGAAGGAAAGGCCAAAGGTATTGTCGTTCGCGATTTGACAACAGGCGAATTAAAGCGTTTTGCCGCTGATGCCGTAGTGCTGGCAACTGGCGGCTATTCTAGGGTTTTTCGACTATCCACCTTGGCCATTGGCTGCAACGGCAGTGCTATTTGGAAGGCCCATAAACGGGGTGCCTTTTTTGCCGCACCGAGCTTTACACAGATACACCCCACAGCTTTACCACAGACCAGTGAAGCACAGTCCAAACTCACCTTAATGTCGGAATCCTTGCGTAATGATGGCCGGATTTGGGTGCCCAAAAAGAAAGATGATGACCGAAACGCCAACGCTATTCCCGAAGAGGAACGCGATTATTATTTGGAACGCCGTTACCCCAGTTTTGGCAATCTCGCTCCTCGGGATATCGCTTCTCGGGCAGCAAAGGAACGTATTGATGCCGGTTATGGGGTGGGCCGATTAAAAAATGCCGTGTACCTGGACTTTAAACACGCCATAGAACGTTTCGGTATTGAAATTATAAAGGACCGTTATGGCAATCTATTTAAGATGTACAAAAAGATTACCGGGGTAGATGCCTATGAAGAGCCCATGCAGATTTCCCCGGCTGCCCACTTTTCCATGGGCGGGCTATGGGTAGATTATGAATTGATGACCACCATTCCGGGCTTATATGCCATAGGCGAATGCAACTTTTCCGACCACGGAGCCAATCGCTTGGGGGCCAATTCATTGCTACAAGCCAGTATTGATGGTTATTTTGTACTGCCCAACACCATCAATAACTATCTGGCCAATGCCTTGAAGGAAGACCACCCAACGACGGAACATCCGGAATTTGAAAAAGTGGAAAAGGAAGTGGCAGCACAAATTAACAAGCTGCTTTTCATCAAAGGCGATAAAACGGTGGACCATTTTCATAGGGAACTGGGCAAGGTCATGTGGCAAGAATGTACCATGAGTAGAAATAAAGAAGGATTGGAGAAAGCCATCTCGCAAATACAGAAAATCAAGGATGCTTTTTGGAAGGAAGTAAACGTAACTGGTGGACACCATGAAATGAACACTGAACTGGAAAAAGCCCTGCGCTTGGCCGATTTCATCGAATTAGGGCTGTTAATGTGCACCGATGCCCTAGAGCGTGAGGAGTCCTGTGGGGCACATTTTAGGGAGGAACACCAGACTAGCGACGGCGAAGCCCTTCGCCATGATGAGAAGTATTCCTATGTGTCCGCATGGGAATATCACAACGGTAATTTCAAACTTCACAAAGAAACCCTGGAGTTTGCAAATGTGCAACCCACGGTGCGCAGTTATAAATAGAATAGTAAAAGTTAAGATGATATTATGAAGGTCACTTTCAAAATATGGAGACAAGAAAATGCCAAGAGCAACGGAGGTTTTCAATCTTATGAGGTGGACGGACTTACGGATGACATGTCCTTTTTGGAGGCTTTAGATCATCTTAACGAAATTCTGGTAGGTCAAAACCAAAAGACCATCGCCTATGAGTACGATTGTAGGGAGGGTATCTGCGGCCAGTGTGGGGTATTCATTAATGGACGGGCCCATGGCCCCCTTGATAACATAACCACTTGTCAGTTGCACATGCGCAGTTTTACGGATGGGCAAACCATTGTGGTAGAGCCCTGGCGCGCCAAAGCCTTTCCGGTCATCAAGGATTTGGTGGTAGACCGTTCTGCCTTGGACAACATCATGGAACAGGGGGGCTATATCTCCGCAAAAACGGGAACGGCTCCCGAGGCAAATGCCATTTTGGTGGGGAAGGACGTAGCGGACAAGGCCATGGATGCCGCCGCTTGTATTGGTTGCGGGGCTTGTGTGGCCAGCTGTAAGAATGCATCGGCAGCATTGTTTACCGCAGCCAAGATCAATCATATGAACAGCCTTCCCCAAGGAAAACAGGAGGCCCATAGACGGGTTTTGGAAATGAGCCGCCAAATGGAGTTGGAGGGATTTGGAAGCTGTACGTTCACCGGTGCCTGTGAAGTGGAATGTCCAGAAGGCATCTCCATCACCAATATTGCCGAAATGAACGCCCGTAGGGCGATGGCCAAATGGCACAATTTGTAAGATATTTTAAATTAACTTAAGATGAAAGCAAGACAAAAAACCATAATTTATCCTACAGACTTCTCCGTTTGTGCGGAGAATGCCCTTGATTATGCCGTGGCAATGGCCAAGGCTTTGCAGTGTAGCATAAGAACGGTACACTTTCTAGATACAGAGGAAACCATACAATATGACGAAAACCCCATTAGGGTGATGCAGGAATTGGAACGCCTGGAGCTAAAAACCGAGCAAAGGTTAAGGTCACGAAAAAAAGAAATTCTTGACCGTGATGTTTCTTGTGTTTATGACATCCTAAAAGCGGATAGGTTTTCTTGGCTTACCAATTATGTTGGTGAACAAAAACCCAGTATGGTGGTTATGGGTACACAGGGGGCCAATGCTACCGAAAATAAGATTCTAGGCAGCGAAACCTACAAAGTAATCAAGAATTGTAGGTATCCGACACTTGCCATACCTGAGATGGCCGTATATAAGACCATTAAGAAAATCATCTTCGCGGCGGATTATAAAGCAGATGATGTCAAAAATCTTGAATTTGTGGTAGAAATGGCAAAACACTTTAAAGCTTTTATTGAAGTGGTGCATATTGCGGATAACGACTTTGACAAAGCTGTTTACGAAACTAAAATGAACCGTTTAAAGGAAGGAATCTTTAAAAGCACGGGGTATAAAAACATCGACTTTACATTTTTACAAGCCTCTGATGTTGCCGAGCGTCTGGAGGTGTTGTTGAAAGAGTCCGAGGCCGACCTATTGGCCATGGTAGCTCGTAAACTTGGGTTCTTTGAGCGGCTTTTTGGCAAGAGCCTCACAAAAAGGATGGTATACCACACCAACACCCCGATGCTGGTTTTTTGATAGGTGAAGAATCAATATAAACCCATTAGGCTTGCAGCTTGGATAAATAAATACCTCAAGGACCAAGGGGACAGCAAAACATAAAGATTGGAATTGTTTTTAGGAAAGATTGGTTATTATCTTATTTGTAATCATTGCAAAATCAATAATGGTCGTGATGATGAAAACAAAAAATTAACCATTTGCTAGCGTTTTCTTAGTAGGGCTTGGATTCCTGCTGAACTAATTTTATGGCAGGTGCAGTTCACCTTTGAAAACAAGCTTTTTTAATGATAGAAATACTCCCTATTTTATTGGGCGGTCTTTTGCTCTTCATTTATGCGATATCCCGACTCTCAAAGACGATGGAGGATATTTCAACTGAAAAGGCCAAACGGATGATAGCCAAATACACTGGAAACCTTATTCTATCGATTTTTGTAGGTATGGCACTCACAATTCTTTTGGGCTCCTCATCCGCAGTAATCATCCTTGCCATAGTTTTTATCAATGCAGGTACAATGCGCTTTAGACAGGCAATTGGTATTATCATGGGGGCCAATATCGGCACTACCTTTTCCAGCCAATTGATTGCTTTGGATGTAGGGAAATACGCGGTAATTCCGCTGATTATAGGATTGTGTATCGATTTTTTTGCCAAAAGGGAAACCATCAAAAAATATGGGAATGCGCTGTTCTATTTTGGAATGCTATTTTTTGGACTCTTTATCATGGAACAATCAGTGTTGCCTCTACGAGATAGTGCTTTATTTGAAAAGTGGATTACCAGAATTGACCAAAATCTGATTCAGGGTACACTTATAGGCGGACTCATTACCCTTATTGTGCAGTCTTCAAGTGCTACCGTAGGTATGGCTATCGTATTGGGCAAGCAAAACCTCATCTCGTTGGCAGGGGGTTTGGCCATTATGCTGGGATCCGAATTGGGCACCTGTTCCGATACGTTGATAGCCACCATAAAGGGCACTAGACAATCTTTAAAGGCTGGACTTTTTCATCTTTTATTCAATTTTATAACCATCGTAACGGGCTTGTTGGTCTTTGATTATTTCCTTCAATTCGTCTTGTTGGTATCCCAAGGGCAACCCCTTAACAATCAAATCGCCAATGCCCATATGATTTTTAATTTGGTTGGTGTGCTTGCCTTTCTTCCATTTGTAAATCTGACAGAAAAATTACTTGATTATTTGTTGCCCGAAAAACTAACAAAAGCTTAATGCTTTTAAAAATGATAAAGCATTTTACAAGGAAAGTTTGAAAAAATGATAGGGTAAAACTATCCATACGCATTTATTACCCATGATAATCCGTTGGCACTGCGCTTTAGTTTTGGTTGAGGTTCCTTTTGGCGAGCCCCACCGACTCCGGTGTTCGGCGGGGCACTACATGAAGCCCGGCAAGTGGCTCCTTTATGATTCCATACAAAGATGGCCCCATGCCTGCGCAATCTTTTTGCGCAGTTAAAAGAAATCATTATTTTCAGAAAAAATAGATGCGATGGCCCTGAACAAAAATGCCTTGATCCGGTACAAGACCATAGATAAATGCTTACAGAACCACAATAGAAGATGGACATTGCAAGACCTCATTGCAGCCTGCTCCGATGCGCTCTATGAGTATGAGGGAAGGGATGTGAACGTGAGCAAAAGAACGGTACAACTAGATATACAAATGATGCGCAGTGATAAATTGGGGTACAATGCCCCCATAGAGGTATATGAAAAAAAGTATTACCGGTATGCCCATCAAGATTATTCCATGACAGATATCCCCCTGAATGAAAATGATATGAACGTACTTATGGAAACCGTGGAAATGTTGAAGCAGTTTAAGGATTTTTCGCTCTTTACGGAATTAGGAGGCATCATCCAACGCTTAGAGGACAAGGTGTATGCAGAAAAGACCCAGGGCAGCTCCATCATCCACTTGGATAAAAATGAAAACCTAAAGGGCCTGCACTGGTTGGATGACCTTTACAGGGCGATACAGAAAAATGTGGTCTTGGACATTACCTACCAATCCTTTAAGGCGAGCAAGCCCAATGTGGTAAAATACCACCCATACCTGCTCAAGGAATTTAATAACCGTTGGTTTTTAATAGGTAGGAACCATAAGAACAAAATCATTCTTAACCTGGCCCTAGATCGCATATTTGCGGTGGAGTATGATTTTAGGACCACCTATGAAGAAACGGATTTTGACCCGGACACTTTTTACAAGGATGTGGTTGGGGTCACCGTAAACCGCCAAAGGGCAACTGTGGTAAAGCTTTGGGTAGATGGGGCCAATGCCCCTTATGTTTTGACCAAGCCCTTGCACCACTCCCAAAGGCTCATTAAACAGATGGAAGATGGCAGTGCAGAGTTTACCTTATTGGTGAAGTTAAATTATGAGTTGGAGCGGCTGCTATTGGGTTTTGGCGAATCTATCGAGGTTTTACAACCAAAACGGCTACGTAAGCGGTTGTATATTAAGCTTAAAAGGGCATTGACAAAATATGAAAAGGGGATGCCGCCCAGAGAAACGGTGTTCTAGTCCCTCTTCAGCCCAGTTTTGGATTGGGATAATGATCAGACTGGTCTTCCGTGGTAGCGTCCATACAGGTAAAGTCTTTTTCAATCAAGAGGGAAAGGGTATTGGGCCCCTCCGCCGAAAAGTGGTTGCTGTAACCCACTTTAGTGTTGGTGGCCCACTCTTTTTGTAGGTGTTCTGGGACGTAAATGGTAATGCGATCAAGGGCAAAGTCTGCCTGTAATTCTGCAATGTCCGCCTTGCCCTGTAAGGCATAGTAAAACGTGCTGGACGCAAAAGAGGTGGAGGATTCAATGTGGCCCGTTTCCGAAAATTTGGCCACTTCACTCTTAGTCAATCTAAAGCGTACGGAATTGTCTTTTATCCTAATTTTCATCGGGTTGGTATTTTAGATGAAGATATTAATTTATGGCCAATTGAAAGCGCGTTATCATATAGTGCTTTGTTGCTGTTCCTAGGTTGTGGACCAAATTGGCCTCTAGGGTTGTCTAAGGGCCAATACGCTGCATTGATGGTTGGTGCAGTACGTAGGTTAAAAACGGAAAAACTACAGTTTAACCCAAATTGGTGACAGGACGACAATAAATTTCTACAATTCAAAAATAATAAGAAAATTCCTACGTTATTTTTAAAACTGATACATTGAAAGCATATCAAGAAAACACCTTGGAAGGAATTGCATTTCCTGTAATTACAGTAAACCAAACGGGAGATGTATGCGCAATTTCTCCCTCTGTATCTCCTTTTTTTAAGCGGAACAGTAAACAAAGACCAACCTCGATAAATGACCTTTTGCCCAATTATATGGCAGCTTTTGGAGGAAAACTTAAGGCTAAGGACCCATTGGAGACCACGTTGCCCCTTTTTTGTGATACGGGCAGGAAACGCTGGATCAAGGCCAGTGCCCACCCCCTGAATGATGGGAACGGCCATATTCAAATTCTCTTTGAGGATGTGACCCAAACCAAGACGCGGTACGATCTGGCCTTGCAGGCCAAGACAATTGCAAAGGTAGGCAGTTGGACGGTAGATCTCACTACCAATACCTTGGTATGGTCCAGCATGACCAAGCGCATACACGAGGTTGCCCAAGATTTTGTGCCCAATCTGGAAAAAGGGATTAATTTTTATAAAGAGGGCACAAGCAGGGAACGCATTATAGCGGCGGTATCAGACTGTATAGCCACGGGAAAATCCTTTGATTTGGAGCTGATCATTATCACGGCAAAAGGTAATGAAAAGTGGGTGCGATCCATTGGTCATGCAGAACAAATCAACGGTAAGACCATAGCTTTTTCAGGGGTTTTTCAAGATATCGATGAGGCAAAAAGGGAACGTTTAAAGTACGAGGCACTCAGTGAACGCTTAAAAATTGGCATTGACAGCGCCAATGTGGGGGTTTGGGATTTTGATTTGATTAACAATGAGCTGTTTTGGGATGATAAAATGTATCAATTGTACGGTGTGGACAAGGAAGATTTTGATGCTGTCTACGATGCTTGGGAGCGCACCATACACCCCCATGATAAGGAAAGGGCCGCCAAAGAGGTGACCATGGCCATAAACGGTGAGAAGGACTTTAATACAGAGTTCCGTATCTTAAAAAAAGATGGTTCCATGGCTATTATCCATGCGGAAGCCAAGGTGTTTAGGGACGAAAACGGAAAACCATACCGGTTGATCGGTGCAAATACCGATGTGACCAATATAAAACAAACAGACAACAGGCTTCGCAGATTACTGAATGTCACCGAAAAACAGAACCAAAGGCTGTTGCAATTTACCAATATCGTCTCCCACAATCTAAGATCAAATTCCAGCAATATTTCCATGTTGGCCGGTATGTTGGATACAGACCTGTCCGCTGGGCAGCAAACGGAGTTTATTGATATGATCAAGACCTCCGCAGAACGCTTGGATGAAACCATTGTGCAACTAAACGAAATTGTAAAGATTCAGGCAACGGATACCAGTGAAATGGCGCCCGTAGGCATAAAAACAACTGTGGAAAAGGTTTTGCAAAGTGTAAATGCGCTGCTGCTCCAGGCAGACGCCAAGGTAAACCTAGACGTGGATGAGAACCTTACGGTTTTGGGCATTAAGCCCTATATTCAAAGTGTTTTCATGAATTTGGTGACCAATAGTATCAAATATAAAAGGCCGGATGTCCCCGTTGAAATTTCTATTTCTGCCAAAGTAGCAAAGGGAAAGACCATGGTTAAGTTCAAGGACAACGGCCTTGGTATTGATCTTAAAAAACACGGCTCCAAGCTATTTGGAATGTATAAGACCTTTCACAACAACAAAGACGCCAAAGGGGTAGGGCTATTTATCACCAAAAACCATATGGAAGCCATGGAGGGGAGTATAGCGCTGGAGAGTTCGGTAAATGAAGGAACTCTTTTCCACCTACAATTTATAAACCAAGCCAATTAAATGACAATGGGCAGCAAACAGATTTTTTTAGTGGATGACGATGTTATTTTTAGAACCGCTTCCTCCATACTGCTTAAGCAAAATTTACCGGACTACGGGTCGGTACCCTTTGAAAATGGAGAAGAAGTATGCGATGCCCTCCTCGCCTTAACACAATCCAAAGAAAGCTTGCCAGAGCTTATGTTCCTGGACATTAATATGCCAGTCATGAATGGTTGGGAGGTGCTAGAGGAACTTAAAACGGCCTTGCCCAAGATATGCCAAGACATAAAAATCTACATTTTAACCTCTTCCATTGCCCCTGAGGATATGAACCTTTCCAAAACCTACGACTTTATTAACGGTTATATTACCAAACCACTTACGACAAATGATATTGATAACATCAAGGAAGTTTTGGAATAAACTAACATCCGCACATACAAGTAAGGCACATGATGCCCTAGCCTTTAAAGAAGGCTCAAGGTAGTTTGCACAAAGGATACATCGTTAGTGACCGTGATGTGATTTTTGTGGTTTGTTCGCTATAGTCTGTTGAAGAGATTTTATGATGCTTATTTATAGGCAACTAACGTAAGTATCCCAAAATAGCTCAATGGCCAATGCCTAGATGTAGCAATATCTAAAAGGGTATCCCTACAATTGTGCTAAGCTATGGTCCAAATCAGGAAGGGCATTTAAGACCACCTGTGTAATTTTTTGTTGGATATCTGCCGAATAGGCATCATAAGCTACAACCCCTAAAAGCAAAAGGCTTGCCCCAAAACACAAGATGAGGATACGCGCGTAAAGTAGTGGTGTTGATGGTTTCATAGTTGGTTATTATGTCTTAAAGATACAACAACCCTGTTTAATTAACAAACCATTAACATACACGCGTTTCACTGGCCCTCAGGAAGTACAACGCCCGGACAAACCTATGCCAATGGCACTGTAGTGGATAAGCCCTTCCTGTGGGGGTATTGGTCCTTATGCCGCTTAGGCATTGTGTGAGCCATCACAATAGGGCGGGTTCTTGGTTTGCTTGCAGGTGCAGAGGTAAGCGTCTTTGTCCTCCGTTACCGTAAAACCCATGGATGGTGTAGCGTTTTTAGCTCGATGCGAACCGTCACAAAACGGCTGGTTATTGCTATGGCTGCAGGTACACCAAGCGTAACCTTTGTCCTTTTCCAAATTCACTTTAACAGGGCTGTAGTCTTTAGGTTCCATATCACTGATTTTAGACCTAAAATAGGGAAACAAATAGCTAGAACCTATCTAAATAGAATGGCCAGGGCCCCTATAAACGTAACGATGATAATAAAGCGGCGGTATTGTTTCTGGTTAATACGTTTAACAAGCTGTACCCCCACCCATAAACCTATTCCCATGGCCGGTAGCAACCTAAGGTTTAATAGCAAAGATTCCGTACTTATGGTTTTCCAGACCAAGGCATGGAAGGGAAGTTTAAAAAGGTTGGTCAGTAAAAACAACCATGCCGCGGTACCCACAAATTCGTTTTTTGGCAAACGCATGGCTAGAAAAAACAGGTTGGTGAACGCACCGGCCAAATTCCCCACCATGGTGGAGATACCTGCAAGAACACCAGTACCTCCGGCAAAAGACCAATGGGTAGGCACTGTCTGGGATTTTCGTCTATCCCAATAGACAATAATGGCCAGACTAATGATAATAAGCAATACCATCCCTATTTTAAATTGGTGTTCTGGCATGTCCTTGCCAATGACCACCCCTATGAGTATGCCCATAACCATCCATGGCAAAAGTTTTTGGATGTAGGGCCATTTGGTGTGCCTGTTATAGTACAGGACGGCAAATACATCTCCAAATAATAGCAACGGAATTATAAAGCCCGTCGATTGCTTGGCCCCAAAGGCCAATGCCATTAACGTAACATTAAAGATGGACAGTCCTTTTAATCCCGCTTTGGCAATGCCCATTAAAAAAGCGGCGGTAAAGGCCAAAACCCAGCCTATAGTGCTTGGTTCTGAAAAAGTGGTGGCAAGGGCAACTACCAATTGGCCAAGTTAAAGGAGTTGTTTCCGTTGGCACTCCCGGTAACGGTTTCAATCTGTAATTCCGGGGTAATAAAAAAAGCGTTATCTCCTTCCCCATCTGTCCCAAAGACCCTGGCCAAGCCTGTTTCATCTACGCAGATGGCAGTATACTCATCTGCCGCAATGCCCTTTGCCCCAGTTTGCCCAATAAAATCCTGTAAGCGATCCATACGGTTACGCTCGCTAAAATGCGTATCGGTTAGGGTATTATGGAGATAAGGTACGTCTAAAAAATCGGTTACAATGGCGTCCCCGGTCCAAACATAGTCTCCTAAGATGGCCATGCCCGCACTTGTACCACCAATGACCACATTTCTGTCTATGGCGCTTTGGAGGGCGTCTTCTATCGCGTTATCTTTCCAATAGGCTACATAATTGCCTTGGTCGCCACCGGCAAACCAAATAGCTTCGGCTTGGTTAATTTTATCTATGATGGAGGCGTCTTCGGTAAGGGCGTTAAACACCAAGGTTTCCACGGAATTGATGTTTACACCAAGCTCACTGTAGAAATAGTCATTGTACCCATCGGAGCCGGAGGCACGCATTACGAGCACATCCCCACCTTGTGCACGGTTTAAGAACCAACGCATCGCATTGTCGTTTTCAGTTCTACCGCCCATCATGCAGATGCCCCCCAAAGGACTGGTTGTGATATTTGGGTTTCCGGTATAAAAACTGGTCACTGGAATTTGTATGGTGGGCGGCTCGCCATCTTCTTTTTTTTGGGTGGAGCAACCCGTAAAAAGGCAACTTAGGATAAGGAGTAGCTTGGCGGTACACTTTAGATATAACATAGGACTGTCAACTCTTTTACGACTAAAATAGGTCAAAAAAGTTATCTTTAAAGCATCAACCAAACCCTAACTATGGAACTTAGTACGCTAGATGTTAGCTTTATCATTGTTTTTTTCTCCGTTGTTTTAGGTATTGGGGTTTATGTGTCCAAGAAATCTGGAAAGAACTCCTCTGAGTTTTTCCTTTCTGGCAGGACCATGCCTTGGTGGTTGTTGGGCCTATCCATGGTAGCGACCACATTTTCCACGGATACGCCAAATTTGGTCACGGATATTGTGCGCACCTCCGGTGTTTCTGGCAATTGGGTATGGTGGTGTTTTCTCTTAACTGGAATGTTAACTGTATTTGTTTATGCCAAGCTCTGGCGAAAATCCAATGTAAAAACAGATCTTGAGTTTTATGAACTACGATACGGTGGAAAGCCGGCTAGTTTTCTACGCAAGTTCAGGTCTATATATTTAGGTGCTTTATTTAATATTATTACCATGGCTTCCGTAACCCTTGCCGCCATAAAAATAGGTGGTATCATGTTGGGACTTGAGCCTTGGGAAACAGTTGTTGGGGCAGGGTTGATTACTGTTGTTTTTAGTGCTTTAGGAGGATTTAAAGGGGTGGTGTACACTGATTTTCTGCTGTTTTTTGTTGCTATGGCCGGGGCAATAGGGGCTGCATTTTATCTGGTAAATATTCCCGAAGTAGGGGGTATAGAGGCGTTGATCGCACATGAAAATGTATCGGATAAACTCAATATCCTTCCAGATTTTGACAACACCAATGTGCTTATTACCATGTTTATCATCCCTATTGCAGTGCAATGGTGGAGTTCTTGGTACCCAGGCGCGGAACCTGGTGGGGGCGGATATATTGCCCAACGGATGCTGGCCGCCAAAAATGAGAACCATGCCATAGGGGCCACCTTTTTCTTTACTATTATGCATTATGCGCTTAGGCCTTGGCCCTGGATTCTGGTAGCTTTGGCATCTTTGGTAGTTTATCCGGATGTGGCCAGTATTGCCCAAGCTTTCCCGGATGTGGCAGAGAACAAACTAGGCCAAGACCTTGCATACTCCGCCATGCTTACAAAATTACCAAGCGGGCTTTTGGGGGTAGTTCTGGCCTCTTTGGTCGCTGCTTACATGAGCACCATTTCCACCCAGTTGAATTGGGGTTCTTCCTATATTGTCTTTGACTTTTATAAACAACAGATCAACCCAAATGCCACGGAAAAACAAATGGTTGCGGTGGGAAGAATGGCCACGGTAGGGTTAATGCTATTAAGTGCGCTCTTGGCACTGACCTTGCAGAACGCCTTTGAGGTATTTGATCTTTTGGTAACCTTTGGGGCGGGTACTGGCCTTGTGTTTATCCTGCGCTGGTTTTGGTGGCGCATTAACGCATGGAGCGAAATAACCGCCATGTTCGTTTCTGGAATCATTTCCATTGTCTTGGTAAAAACAAGTTTGGGCCATATCCTTTTTGACCCTATGACCGGAGTGTTTCCAGAGTGGGCCAATTACCCCTTTGTAGTCCTGGTCACCACCACTATATGGGTTACCGTAACCCTGTGCACCAAACCAGAATCAGATCAGACCTTACGGGCGTTTTATAAAAAAATTCAGCCAGGCGGGCCTGGTTGGGCCAAAGTTGTGGACAAGGCTATACTTGCCAAGGTAGATATTTCGCATCCCAAGGAAAAATGGAGTGTTCCCGCCGGGATAACCGCGATGCTTTTAGGGGTGGCCTTGGTTTATGCCTCCATGTTTGCCACGGGATTTTGGATTTACGGTGAAAATACCAACGCCAGTATTGCCGCAGGCATTGCCTTGATTTCAGGGCTCTTATTGATTAAAGTTTGGAACAGCCTGAAAGAAGAAATATTATAAATACAGCGTGATGAAGGATAGAATTTTATCGGTGGATATTTTTAGGGGGGCCACCATTGTCTTAATGATTTTGGTAAATACCCCTGGAACCTGGTCAAATGTTTTTCCTCCTTTGCTCCATGCAGAATGGCACGGCTACACCCCAACAGATTTGGTTTTCCCCTTTTTCCTTTTTATCGTGGGCACTTCAATTGTCTTTGCCTACAGTAACAAAACCATAGATTCCAGCACTTACAAAAAGATAGTCGTCAGGACGCTAAAATTAGTGGGATTGGGATTGTTTCTGGGGGCTTTTACCGTGAGTTTTCCCTTTGTCAAGGATTTTGCGGACATTCGTTTTCCCGGGGTGCTGCAGCGTATAGGTGTGGTATTCTTTTTTGCGGCAGTGCTCTTTCTTAACTTTAGGTGGAAAACCTTGGTGGGCATCACATTAGTATTGCTTGTTGGTTATTGGCTGATGATGACGCTCATTCCCGTTAACGGGATGGAACCTACCTTGGACAGGGCGCCCCATAATCTGGCCAATTGGTTGGATGTTCAAATTTTTGGCACACACAACTATAAAGCGGATTACGACCCAGAAGGATTTCTTAGCACAATCCCCTCCATCGCCAGTTCATTGTTAGGTATTTTTACTGGCTTCATCTTACTGTCAAAACAAGAAAAAAAAGCGACTATTTTATTTGGTCTGGGTGGGGCCATGTTACTGGTTGGCCATTTTTGGGATATGGTTTTTCCGATCAACAAAGCACTATGGACCAGCAGTTTTGTTTTGGTCACCGCAGGTTGGGCAAATATTTTCTTAGCCCTTATCCATTATTTTACGGATGTAAAAAAAATAGCGTTTGGCAGCATTTTTAGGTATGCCGGCGCCAATGCCATTGTGGTGTATTTTTTATCGAGCTTTATCAGCAAGCTTTTTTATTTGATTAAGGTGAACGCAGATAACTCCATCCACTCTTGGCTATTTAATACCATTTACGTGCAGGGGTTTTTGTCTTTGGAACTATCGTCCTTGCTTTATGGGCTCAGTGTTGTTGCCTTTTATTGTTTGTTGGCTTATGTGCTGTACAAAAAGAAGATTTTCATTAAGGTATAATGTTCGCTTTTCAAAATCGCCCTTAACCGTCAAGGTTTTTTTTGTTGTTATCATCCCATCCCAACCCTAAAGCCTTTTTTCCAATAGCCTTGCCACGTACTTTCCAATGACATCGAACTCCAAATTTACCTTGCTCCCAAGGGTATATGAGTTAAAGCGGGTGTTTTCATAGGTATAGGGTATAATGGCCACGGAAAAGGCATTTGGTTTGGAATCCACAACGGTGAGGCTTGTCCCATCTATGGTGATCGATCCTTTTTCAATGGTCACATTGTGTAGGGAGTCATCGTATTCAAACCCAAAAAACCAGCTGCCATCTTTTTCAGAAATACGGGTACAGGTCGCGGTTTGATCCACATGCCCTTGGACAATATGCCCATCCAATCTGGCCCCTAACACCATAGCGCGCTCTAGATTAACCACATCCCCCGTTTTTAGCGTGCCTAAACTTGTTTTGTCCAAAGTTTCTTGGATGGCGGTCACGGTATATACTTGGTCCTTAATCGCCACCACGGTAAGGCAAACCCCATTATGGGCAACGCTTTGGTCTATTTTTAGTTCCGGCGTAATAGCCGACTGTACGCTAATATGAAGGTTTTCACCTTCCTTTTCCAAGGCCACCACCTTGCCCAAGGTCTCTATAATACCTGTAAACATCTCTTTTTTAATTTAGCTAGATTTGCAATGTAAAAGTAGGTATTCAAATATGGATTCTAAACAAGACGCAGGAAAAATACGGTTGGGCATTTCCGTTGGGGATTTAAACGGAATTGGTTGTGAGGTTGCGCTAAAAACCTTTGAGGATAACCGCATGTTGGATTTTTGCACCCCGGTAATTTTTGCATCAAACAAAACCATTTCGCATCAAAAACAAACCTTGGGAATCCAAATATCCTTTAATGGGGTTCCACATGCCGCAAAGGCCATTGATGGAAAAATAAATGTTGTCAATATTTGGAAAGAAACCCCAAAAAGCGAGTTTGGGCAGGCCACGGAAGAAGGTGGAACGTATGCCATTAGATCATTAAGGGCGGCAGTAGGCTCTTTAAAAGCAGGGGATATTGATGTTTTGGTAACAGCGCCCATTAACAAAAACAATATTCAGGCAGCAGATTTTAATTTTCCAGGCCACACGGATTTTTTAGCGCAAGAACTGGAAGGGGAAAGCTTAATGTTCATGGTGAGCAATTCCTTGCGCATTGGTTTATTGACCGATCATATTGCGGTTAAAGATGTGGCAAATGCCATTACCACTAAATTGGTCAAAGACAAAATTATGACTATGATGAATTCCTTAAAGGTAGACTTTGGCTTGCGAAAGCCAAAAATTGCCATGTTGGGCATTAACCCACATAGTGGCGATAACGGAACTATTGGACAAGAGGACGATAAGATTTTAAAACCGGCCATAGCACAACTTTTTGACCAAGGAAATTTGGTGTACGGGCCCTATTCTGCCGATAGCTTTTTTGGTAGCAACACCCATCAGAATTTTGATGCCATATTGGCTGCTTATCATGATCAAGGACTTATACCGTTTAAGACCTTATCTTTTGGACAGGGGGTGAATTATACCGCAGGCCTGAGCAAGGTAAGAACATCACCGGACCATGGAACGGCCTATGAGATTGCAGGGCAGGGAAAGGCAGACCCCAGATCGTTTAAAGAAGCTGTTTTTGCCGCCATACAGATTTATAGAAACCGTGAGGAGCATAAGGAACTCACCAAAAATCCACTCAAAAAACAAAAGCAAAGAAAATAGCCCGCCCTAAAAAGTTGTTTATTTTTTATAAACAATTGGGCTTTTACAAATAAATAGTATCTTTGCACCCGCCTTAAAGGCTGGTACACAAACCTTAAGTGCAAAAATGAAGAAGTTGAAGCAGTTTGTTATTCCTTTTTCAGGATTGAAGATGGGAAAACATGAGTTTGAGTACGATGTAGACAATACGTTCTTTGATGATTTTGGTTATGACGAGTTTAACGAAGCGGACATTCAGGTGCTGGCGGGTTTAAATAAGACAAGCACCATGATGGAGCTAGATTTAACGGCAACAGGAACGGTAAACGTTAATTGTGATGTTACCAATGAGCCTTACCAACAAGAGGTAGACGGGGCTTTGCAATTGGTCATAAAGTTTGGAGCGGAATTTAATGATGATAATGATGAAATCCTGATCCTGCCCCACGGGGAACACCAAGTGAACATAGCGCAATATATCTATGAAATGCTGGTCTTGGCAGTGCCCCAGAAACGGGTGCACCCAGGGGTTGAAGATGGCACTTTGCAATCAGAGGCCTTAGATAAGTTAGAGGAGCTACAACCAAAGGAAACAAGAAGCAACAAAGAAAATACAGATCCCCGGTGGGATGGTTTAAAGAAATTATTAACGGATAAATAAGGAACAATGGCACATCCTAAAAGAAAAATATCAAAAACAAGAAGAGATAAAAGGCGCACGCACTATAAAGCGGTGGCCCCTACCCTTGGCAAAGATTCCACTACTGGAGAAATGCATTTGTACCATAGGGCGCACTGGCATGAGGGCAAATTGTATTACAGAGGCCAAGTACTTGTTGATGCCACTGATGAAGAGACTGCGGCCTAAAGGTCGTAAAATTGTCATAACTACTCCCGTTTCATTTGGAACGGGAGTTTTTTTATGCCATCCTTTGTAACTGGAAAAGGTGTTTTTTGCCTCAAAGTCGCAAAAAATCACTACTTTTCCTCACTTTTGAGGTCATTTTAAAGCTTTTTTCAACAAAAACGCACTTTCTAATGAATAAAACAACAGCAGCAATTACCGCTGTGGGAGGCTATCTTCCAGATTATGTGCTCACCAATCAACTGTTGGAAACCATGGTGGAGACCAATGACGAATGGATTACCACCAGAACAGGAATCAAAGAACGTAGGATTTTGAAAGAAGAGGGCAAAGGCACTTCATTTTTGGCGATAAAAGCGGCTGAGGACCTTATTTCAAAAAGCAAGATTAATGTTGAGGATATAGACTTGGTGTTAGTGGCCACGGCTACCCCAGATATGTTAGTGGCGTCTACCGCTGCCTATGTCGCTTCGGAAATTGGTGCGATCAATGCTTTTTCTTATGACCTGTCCGCGGCCTGTTCCAGCTTTCTATATGGCATGTCCACGGCCTCTAGTTACATAGAGTCTGGGCGGTATCAAAAAGTATTGCTCATCGGTGCGGACAAAATGTCTTCCATCATTGATTACACGGACAGGGCCACTTGCATCATTTTTGGTGATGGCGCGGGCGCAGCCTTGTTTGAGCCCAATCATGAGGGACTTGGATTCCAGGATGAGTATCTGCGATCAGATGGGGTTGGGAGAAACTTTTTAAAAATGGATGCTGGGGGCTCTATTTTGCCCGCTACGGAGGAGACCGTAAGGAACAACCAGCATTATGTATACCAAGATGGTAAATCCGTGTTTAAGTTTGCAGTGTCCAACATGGCAGATGTTTCCGGTAAGATTATGGAGCGCAACAACCTAAGCCATGATGATGTGCAGTGGTTGGTACCGCACCAAGCCAACAAACGCATCATAGACGCCACGGCCAAGCGCATGGGCGTGGAGGATGATAAAGTAATGATGAACATCCATAGGTACGGAAACACCACTTCCGCAACCTTACCGTTATTATTGTTTGATTACGAAAAACAGCTCAAAAAAGGTGATAACCTAGTATTTGCTGCCTTTGGTGGTGGCTTTACCTGGGGTTCCATTTATTTAAAATGGGCCTATAACTCTTAACTAACAAAACTAAATCAGATTCAATGGATATTAAGGAAATACAAAGCTTGATAAAATTTGTGGCCAAGTCCGGGGCAAGTGAGGTAAAGTTGGAGATGGAAGATATCAAGATTACGATTCGTACAGGTAGCTCATCCCCAAACCCTGAAACCACCATCGTACAGCAAATCCCAATGGCATCAGCGCCAATGGCCCAAGCTCCCGCACCAGCAGCAGAGCCTGTTGCACCGGCAACACCTGCCACAGCGGCGGAGGACAACGCAAAATACATTACCATAAAATCCCCTATCATAGGTACGTTTTACCGCAAACCAGCACCGGATAAACCTGCCTTTGTGGAGGTAGGCCAGGAAATCAATACTGGGGACGTACTTTGTGTCATTGAAGCCATGAAGCTATTCAATGATATTGAATCTGAAGTATCGGGTAAAATTGTAAAAATTCTGGCAGACGATTCCTCACCGGTTGAATTTGACCAACCTTTATTCTTGGTAGACCCATCCTAATTAAACTTCAATAATTCAAATCCCAGCATCCAAAAAAAGCAAGTTGGAATGTGGCACTTGGAATTTGAGTTGTAAACCTAGGTACAATGTTCAAAAAAATACTAATTGCAAACAGGGGCGAAATCGCGTTAAGGGTCATTCGTACCTGTAGGGAAATGGGAATAAAAACGGTTGCCGTGTATAGCAAGGCCGACGAGGAAAGCCTTCATGTGCGCTTTGCAGATGAAGCCGTGTGTATTGGCCCAGCACCCAGTAGTGAATCCTATTTGAAAATACCCAATATTATCGCCGCCGCGGAAATTACCAATGCGGACGCCATCCATCCCGGTTATGGGTTCCTTTCGGAGAATTCTAAGTTTTCCAAAATCTGCGCAGAGCACCAGATAAAATTTATTGGAGCATCTGGGGAACAGATAGACCGTATGGGAGACAAGGCCACCGCCAAGGAAACCATGAAGAAAGCTGGGGTACCTTGCGTACCTGGTTCAGACGGTCTATTAAAAGATGTGGCAGACGCCAAGAAAACGGCCAAGAAAATGGGCTATCCCGTCATGATAAAGGCAACGGCCAGTGGAGGCGGAAAGGGAATGCGCGCCGTGTGGAGTGAAAATGATATGCAGGAACTGTTTGAAAGCGCGGTGCAGGAAGCTACGGCCGCTTTTGGCAATGGTGGCATGTATATGGAAAAACTCATAGAAGAGCCCAGACACATAGAAATCCAGATTGTGGGAGACCAGTTTGGAAAAGCCTGCCATTTATCGGAACGGGATTGCTCCGTACAACGCCGCCACCAAAAATTGACGGAGGAAACCCCATCACCCTTTATGACAGACAAATTAAGGGAAGAAATGGGCGCGGCGGCTGTTAAAGCGGCAGAATACATCAAATATGAGGGAGCGGGAACGGTAGAGTTTTTAGTGGACAAGCACAGGAATTTCTACTTTATGGAAATGAATACCAGGATACAGGTAGAGCACCCCATCACGGAACAAGTGGTAGACTATGACCTAATACGTGAACAGATACTTGTTGCCGCTGGAGTCCCAATTTCTGGGAAGAACTATTTTCCTAAACTACATTCCATTGAGTGTAGGATCAATGCTGAAGACCCGTATAGCGGCTTTAGACCATCCCCGGGAAAAATTACCACATTACATATGCCTGGCGGTCATGGGGTAAGAATGGACACCCATGTGTACAGTGGGTACTCCATTCCGCCAAATTATGATTCCATGATTGCCAAGTTGATCACCACTGCCCAAACCAGGGAAGAGGCCATCAACAAAATGCGGAGGGCCTTAAATGAGTTTATCATAGAAGGTGTTAAGACTACCATCCCCTTTCATAGGCAGCTTATGGATCATCCAGATTACCTTGCGGGCAACTATACCACAAAATTCATGGAAGATTTTGTCATGGATGAGAAGTATAAAGACGAATAAAACGAGCCCCTACCTAGGGGCTTTTTTTATGGGCCACGGGTTTAAAAAAATAAATCACGGTTTTCAGGTAGAAAAACAGAAACAAAAACAAATAATTTTGAATCGTATTAAAAAAGACAATTTTAAGCCCGATATGAGGTTATGTAATTGACACAAAATACTACATATGCCCAAAAAACCCATAGCCACCTGTAGTTTGGCCCTATTGCTATTGCTCACCAGCAGTTGTTTTGATGTTTTGGAAGAGGTTAACCTTAACAAAGATGGAAGTGGCAGTATGGTGTTAACGGTGAATATGAGCAAGAGCAAGACCAAGTTGGCATCCATCATGTTGTTGGATAGTGTCAATGGCTATAAAATACCCTCTAGGGATGATATTGATTTAGCGCTGAACGATGCGGTGGCCCATTTAAAAAAGTCTAACGGTATAAGTAATATCAAGACTACCAAGGATTTTGACAATTACATATTTTCCATTTCTTGTGATTTTAAGGATATTGAAAGCCTTAATGGTATTACGGCAGAACTCATTAGCAAGCAAAATCAAAAGGGAAAGACCAAGTTCAACACCAAAAATTTTGGCTACTTGCCCAATTCAAAAATTTTTGAAAGAAGGTTTACGTATGACCCAAGCATAAAAAAATCCTTTGATTATTTGGAAAACGAGAACAAAAAAGTTTTTGAAGATGCTGCTTTTATCGCCATTTACAGGTTTAATGACCAAAAGGTACAATCAGTATCCAATACCCTTTCCAGGGTGGCTCCATCAAAGAAGGCGGTAATGCTAAAAATTGATGCCATGTCCTTTATCAAAGGGGAAAAAACGATACAGAATACCATACAATTATCCAATTAAAATAGTTATGAAAATACTAAGACTACTGTTTATCTGTTGTGCAGGTCTGGCCATGCACGCCCAAGATTTAGCTAAAAAGATACCAAGTAACGCCCAGGTCGTGGTCACCATAAAAGGTGAAAACGTATTGGATCTGATGTCCTTGGAAGAGTTCTCCAACAGTAAGATCGGTACCATTATGGGAGACGAGCTTAAGAGGGATACCAAAGGGGAGTTTGCCGCTATTTGGGATTTAAACCTAGATTTAACCAAGAACTTTTACTATTATTTGGAGACCAAAAAAGGCGTTTTTTACAATGTGTTTTTAATTCCTTTTACAAATACTTCCAGCATCAATACTTTGATGCGGAGGGAACGGGACAGGATTATCACGGAAGGCAATATTTCCTACCTTCAAGAAGATTATGATGATGTTGTGTTGATGTGGGACAGCACCAATGCCGTGGTCGTAATTCCAAGCGACCAAAACAAGGAACCGTATGATGATTATGGCTTTTATGACTATGAGCCTTATATCCCACCCGCTGTAGAAAATAGCCCAACGGGCAAGGGAGCGGAAGGCGTGGCCGAGGAGGCCGTAGCACCTGAAAATTATTACGAGTCCGACGCCTATAAAAAAGAACAAGAGGCCCGGGAAAAAAGAGGCCAAGAACGCAGGGCCAAAAGAAAAGAGGCCAAACGCGCCTTAAAGGAATCCACCATTGCCTATGCCAAGAAAGTGCTTACCGAGACATCGGCAACCAACATTTTACAGAATCCCGCCTACAAAAAGAGCCTTGGTAAGGGCAAAGATGAAATGATGGTTTGGATGAACGATTTTTCCGAAATCTATAAGAATGCACTCCCAGCAAGTTTAATGGGGCCATCCAACCCCTACGAGTATTTAAACCTAGAGGAACTTTATAGCGATATGGCCATTACGGCTAGGCTTAATTTTGAAAAAGACCAGGCGGTCCTAGATTTGGACTATATCATGAACGATCTTATGGCCAAAACTTATAAGCCCATGTATGATGGCAAGTTTAACAAAAACTTCCTAAACTACTTTAATGAAGATAGGCTTTTGGGTTATATGAGCATAAACTTAAGTACCCAAGGCATTTTGGAGGCTTATCCTACATTAATGGAACGTATGTTTTCCAATGTTCCCAATACTGGTGACACTAATGCGGAAACCATTTCAGCAGCGGTAACATCTGTTTCCCGATTGTTTTCTTTGTTGATTGATGAAGAGGGTGCAGCAAAAATCCTTAGAGGGGATATGTTGTTATTGTTGACAGATTTAAGGGAAAAAGAGGTCACGTATACTGATTATGAATACGATGAGGACTACAATTATAAGGAGGTTACCAAGACTAAGACCGAAACCGTCCCGGATTTCTTATTCCTATTTACTTCCGATGAGGTAAAAATGTTCCATAATTTTATGAAAATTGGGGTACAAGAGGGTAAAGTCACCCACCAGAACGGTATTTATTCCATTCCCGGCTCCAGTTCCACTCCTTTTGATATTTATGCCATGTACCATGACAACACCGTGTTTTTTGGAAGTTCCAAAGTACATTTAACCCAGATAAGGCAAGGCACCTATATTTCCAAATCGTCTCCCCAATTAAAAAAGGATATGGGTAAAAATGCCATGAGCCTTTATGTAAACGGCAAAAATATCATCAGTGAAATCCCAACAGAGGCTTTCCCAAGGGAGCTACAGGGAAACTTGGAGTTTTTGACCAAGAACACTAAGGATATGCGCATCAATTTTTCTAAGATCAAAGGCAACCGCATGTCTGGTGAAATGGTCTTAAAAACGCCAGTGGAGGGTCACAAGAATAGCTTGCAGTACTTTTTAAACATGATCGAACAGCTGATGGACTAAGCATGAAAAAAGCCCTTAAAATTGTTTTTTTCTTGGTAGTAGCGGTGGCATTGGGGTATTATGCTTATGCCACCTATCAACATACGGCATCGGTAAAGGGCGTTGTGCACCAAGATGCGGACGCTATTCTTAAAATTGGCCTGCAAGATATTGCCGAAACCCTGGCCTTGGATGCCCTTACGGCCCCAAACTATTACTTAAAAAACAGTAAAAGACGTAAGACCACCACGGAGAATGAAACTATTGACAGGGAAATGGGTGTAGCACTTACTCCACACAATCTGTTGTTGTTTTCGTTACCGGACATTGCTAACACCTGGTTCACCACCTTAACCATTCAGGATAAAAGTGCCTTTGAGGACTATTTGCAACAAAGGTTTAAAGAAAGGATTTCCTTGGTTAAGACTAAAGCATCCTTTACTATGGCAAAAGAAAACTCCAGTAGATCGCTTTTGGGATGGAACGGGGAAAAACTCATAGTGGCCGTTGGTCCGGCCTTGGTTATGGAACAGGTGGCACACGTTTTTGAGGAGCTTTTAACCCAAGGAAAATTTAGTGTTGATACTAATGAAGGACTACTGGAAAAGGCAAAAGAAACGGAGGGTCATTTGGTCTTTGTAGATAGCACAGGCGCAACGTCCATTCGTTTTGTAGACGGGAGGGCAGTAGTTGTCGGCAGCCATACCACGGATACCTCCTTTCCCACTGAAGCTTTAATTCCAGAATTTGATAAGGCGTCCTTTAACGTTCATTACCACCAAAAGTTTTTAAGTGAAAAAGAAAGAAAGGGGTTGGCAAAGCGTTTAAGCCCTGCCTCATTTTTTGCCAAAAATAACTTAAGTTGGGATTCCATTGCAAATCCGTTGAACGGTGCTATAAGTATGGCCATCAAAGGCAGGGTCCTGCAAACGGATACCGTCATCACCTATGCTTACAACGATAATTTTGAAAAAGTACCCCAGAAGACAGAAACCCAAAACCAAGTGCCCCGCGTCCATATACGGGCACAGACCAGGGCAAAAGGGGTATTGGCGTATTTGGACCGTACCCAGACCTTGACCGCAGAACAAATTTTCACCCCTTTTCCATTGTACCAATTACAGGTCCGTGAGTATGAGGGCCATGTGGATATAAGTACGGATCATCAAGCGCAGGACATGGGAACCAAGAGAAGTTCTTATTTTTTTCAAATACGGGCCAATTTTAAAAATTTACAGGAAGATTTGGCCATACCACAAACGCAACCACTGTTTTCTTTATTGGACAACATGGATATTCATGCATGGCAACCACAAGAAAATAATATTCGGATAGAAGGTACGGTTAGCGGGAGAAACCCAGAGGTGAATATCCTTTCCCAAATATTCTTTGGTTTACGGCACAATGATCACGATTCTTTTCAAGCCGAATTATAGCAGTATTTTAGTGTCATGGAATTTAGTTATTGGGAGTATAAATCTTGGTTTTCCAATGTAGATTTTGCCATCATTGGCAGTGGTATTGTAGGCTTAAGTGCGGCACTGCGTTTAAGGCAACGCTTTCCACATGCTAAAATCCTAATAATCGAAAAAGGGATGTTGCCGCAAGGAGCTAGCACTAAAAATGCTGGCTTTGCGTGTTTTGGAAGCATTTCAGAGGTGTTATCGGATTTGGGCGCCCATACGGAGGAAGAGGTGGTACAATTGGTCCAACAGCGTTTTAATGGAATCCAATTGCTTCGTAAGACTCTTGGGGATAAAGCCATAGGTTTTCAGCAGCTTGGAGGGCATGAACTTTTTCTTAAAAAAGACCAATTGCTTTTTGAAAGCTGCTTAGCGGCAATACCTAGGTTGAACCAGTTGTTAAGGCCAGTTTTTGGCACATCGGTATTTAAAACCACTCCTAACACTTTTGGGTTTAAAAGCATCCAAAACAAGTACCTTACCCAACTTTTAGAGGGCCAAATAGATACGGGTAGAATGATGGGCTCCCTGCTACAAAAAGCCAGTGAAAAAAGGATTCAGGTAGTAAACAACGTAAGGGTTAATTCTTTCCAAGAGAATGCAAATGCGGTGCATGTGTCCACGGATAGGTTTGAATTTAAAACCAGTAAACTATTGGTGGCCACCAACGGTTTTACCTCACAATTTGGCAAGAGTGAAGTACTCCCTGCACGCGCCCAGGTTTTAATTACCAAGCCGCTTAAGAACTTGGCCATCCAAGGCACGTTTCATTTTGATGAAGGGTATTATTATTTCAGAAACATTGATGATCGCATCCTATTTGGGGGAGGTCGCAACTTGGATTTTAAAACAGAGGAAACCATGGAGTTTGGGCAGACCGCCTTGGTACAAAACAAATTGGAAAACCTGTTAAGGGAAGTTATCCTGCCACATACACCCTTTGAGGTTGAGCACCGTTGGAGCGGTATTATGGGTGTTGGTCCAAAGAAAAAACCAGTCGTACAGCAGGTTACGGAACATGTATATTATGGTGTACGGCTAGGCGGCATGGGTATTGCCATTGGTAGTTTGGTGGGAAAGGAACTGGCAGATTTATTATAAATCATTAGTACGTTTAAGGTGGAAACTAACCTTAAATGGATTGGGTTCTTAAAAGAACCAAAATCAATTTTATAATTTTTGCAAGCTGTTGTATTTTTCCTGTGTATGATATCAGACATAGCTTTTTTCAACAAGAACTATCCAATAGATAAGAATGTAAAAAGGCACCTTTTGTTGGCCTTATTTTTGGTTTCTTGGTCCTTGGTCTTTCTTTGGTTTTCTGAGCCTATTGATATAAATGAACTGGGTGCCGTATCAAAGCTGCGCCTCGTTCCGATTTCAGCTCTTATGGGAGGATGCTGCTTTAGCATCGCCTTAGTATTTCAAAATCATATTTTAAACCAAAACAAGCGCTGGACCGTTAAAAATGAGCTTTCTTTTCTACTGATAGGGCTCACCCTTTCCTTTTTGTTATTATATCTATACTATAGATTAACCTTTGGTCTTAGCAGCAACGTATACACGCCGTTGGCGTATTTATACTTGGTGTTTGTTCCTGTACACATCATGGTATTGCCAGCCATTGTTTTAGGACGTTTGGCCCTGCCCATGTTTTTTTCCAAGCCAACAAAAAGGAAAGCAAAACCAGATAGCATCCGTTTTCAGGGCAAGGGCAAATCAGATTTGGTGCAATTACCCATAAACGAAGTATTCTATTTGAAGTCTGCTGATAATTATGTGGAAATTATCACAAAATCAAGCCAGAAAGATAGTCCGTTAGTCCTTCGTATTACACTATCAAAGCTTGCTGAAAACCATCCAGAATTGATTAGGGTACATCGTTCCTATCTAATTAACCCTGTACATTTCAGAAGCTTTAAGACAACAAAAAAAGGAAATTTTCTTCGGTTAAGTGATGGCAGCATGATTCCCATATCAAAATCATATATACAGATGGTGAGAACCAAGCTGGAATCTACCACAAAATAGATAGGTTTAACCACAAAACAGCCTTTTTGGAATAACGTTACTTATTTTAATTACGAATTTAGAAGGTATGAATGCAAGAATTACTTTTTGGTTCGGGTTACTCTTAGCGTGTAGTTTGATGGTTGGCTTCACAGAAACAGCGCAAGCCCAAGTCTATGTTGAAAAGCAGACCAGACATCGTTTTGCACAGTTGGCCATGGGCTTTGATTACGCAACAAGTATTGGTGGACGCTCCCGCTTTTTAAATGCTTCGGGCACTTTGGAGTCTTTTGATTTGCAACGTTCTGCTACACCTCGGTTTTTATTGGGTGGCACCCATTTCTGGGGACATGCCGATGTGTATATCGCTTTTCCCTTGGGTAATCCATCTTATACCACCAATGACCAGAAACTGTTTCACCTCAGTGGGGTGGAAACCGTATTTAAATATTACCCATGGCGTATAGAACACAATAAGTTGAGGCCTTTTGTTGGCTTCAGTTTTTCTCCCTTTTATTTTGAGCAAGAGAATACGGCTGTTTCGTTTGGTGATGGCCCCGATTTAAACCACACTTCTTTCCCTTTACAAACTGGGTTTACCTTCAACAGTAAAAACCATCTTTTTGAATTGGGCTTAGGTTGGAATTATAGTAACTCTCAAGACTATTTTGTATCAAGGGATGTGGAAACTTCCATAGAAACCCCACCCTTACAGCTTTCTTTATCTTACCGATACTTTTTTGATACTTCCATAGGTGCAGAACGTAGTTGGGAATCTGGCAAGACCAAGAAAATGACGGAAACCTTAGAGAAAAATGGAGGATTGAATGCGTTTTTTGTGGGAGCTGGACTGTCGTCGGCCTTTTGGTTGGGCGATAGCAGTTACAATAACAATAATAGGCAGTACTTGACACAATATTCTACCTCTATTTTGCCAGATTTCACAGTGGGGTATCACCAGCATCATTGGGATTTGAATATTGCACTTAACTATAGAAATATGTCTTCTTCAACAGACGCGTTTGGCGCTGCCCAATTTATAGACCGGCAATCTTTTGGATTCGAGATTACCAAAAACCTTTTTGATTATAACGGTTTTGTGCCTTTTATTGGGCCTATAATCAGTAGGGAGAATTTAGGTTTTACGGAATTCTTTGAAGGCCAGAATAGTTTTGACATCAATCAAGATAAAACCGCTTTGGGGCTTACCTTCGGTTGGGATATTCGCCCTAACCGTTTAACAAGTTGGATTTTGAGAACCAATCTAAGGTGGTACCCTTCCCTTAATTTAGAGGTAGCCCCTTCCAATTCTATTTCGTTCAGTAATCTTGAGTTTAATTTTATTCAGCTGATTGTCTATCCTGGACGTATGTTTAAAACCACTTCAAAAAGGTATCAAGAACTATAGTCCGTCACACCTTTCTCCCATCCAATAAATTGATGATTCTTGACCCATAGGCCGCATTCTTTTCAGAGTGGGTGACTTGAATAATCGTAACCCCATCTTCTTCGTTCAGTTTTTTAAAAAGCTGCATGATTTCTTCACTTTGTTGACTGTTGAGGTTTCCTGTTGGTTCATCTGCTAGAATCAATTTAGGGTTGGCAATCAAAGCCCTGGCCACACCAACTAATTGTTGCTGACCACCACTTAATTGGACAGGAAACAGGTCTTTTTTACCTACAATATTGAAGCGGTCTAACATATCGGCAACCATAGCCTTTCGTTCAGAACCCTTGAATTTTTTATAGAGCAGGGGCATTTCTAAGTTTTCCTGTACCGTTAGATCATCCAACAAATGATACGATTGAAATACAAAACCGATGTATTCTTTATACAGATTAGCACGGTGCTTTTCCTTTAATGTATGAACACATTCATGAAGAAAATTGTATTCTCCCTCATCAAAAGTATCAAGCATACCGATTACATTAAGCAATGTGGATTTGCCAGAACCAGAAGGCCCCATAACAGAGATAAACTCCCCTTCTTCAACATCTAGATTGATATCCTTTAATAAAAATATACGTTGGCCACCTGAGTTGACCCATTTGAAAATATTGTTTAATTGTAATAACATAATAGTAAAGTTAGTTTATTCATCTCGTAATGATTCAACGGGATTTGCGGTTGCTGCCTTTATTGTCCTCGCACTTATGGTCAAAACAGCAATGACCAACCCTAGCAAGCCGGCAATGGCAAAGAGGTGCCAGCTCAATTCTATGCGATAGGTATAATTCTCCAACCATTGTTTTGCAAACCACCAGGCTATGGGGGTGGCTACCACAAAAGCAATGAAAACCAATTTCAAAAAATCCTTGGTGATTAGATAGGTAACCGAGGCCACACTGGCGCCAATGACCTTTCGAATCCCGATTTCCTTTGTGCGTTGTGATGTAATCAGTATTGACATGGCAAAAAGGCCGATACAGCTTAATAAAATGGCGATGATCGAACCACTTGTAATCAGGGCGGCCATACTTTTTTCTCGCCTAAAGGTCCTATCTACATTTTCATCTAAAAAAGACCCCAAAAATTCAGCATTTGGTTCTATGCTTTTATAAGCGGTTTCTACCGCAGCAAACGATTTGGCCATATTTGATGAAGCGACTTTTACATAGGCGTAGGTAAGCCCTTGCTCTCGGTCCAAGAAAAGGGTCAGCGGTTCTATCGCTTTTGAAATATCCTGGAAAATGTAGTCTTTTAGCACCCCAATTATTGGAGAGGTCAAGCTATCATTTCCGGGTAACATAGCCGCTAATGGGTCTTCCTCGCCTAAGGCTCTAGCCATACTCTCATTGATAATGACCGCACGGGTATCGCCCTCTCTTGCCTTATCAAACGTTCTCCCCTCAATCAGTTGTAGATCTAATGTTTCGATGTAATCATAATCGACGATAAGCGTATTGGTGCGTACGCTTTTGCCCTTATAATCAAAGCCCCAAACGCTGGAGTATTGACTGCCGTCTTTACCCCTGCCCAGATTGTTGTCTGAGGCCGTTACCCCCAAAATATTCGGATTACCTGCCAATTCTTCCCGTAACAGCTTTACAGCATCATAACTGTTTTTCTTTCCATTTAAAGGAAAAGAAAGCACTTGTTCCTTATTGAAACCCAGGTCTTTGTTTCGCATATAATCAATTTGTTCCCTGAGGACAAAGGTTCCACTGATCAACAAAATTGCGATGCCAAATTGAACGACAATCAACGCATCACGAAGACGGTTTTTCCCAGAGGTCTCCAATTTTCCCTTTAATGAGCGTATGGTGGATAGGCGACTGAGCAAAACCGCGGGATAGCCCCCGACTAAAAGGGAAATGAGCAGAACGAATAAAACTGCAAATACTATGGTCTTAGGGGAAAGCAGGATATCAAACGAAACGGTGGTGCGGAACAAAGTTTCAAATCCATCCTTGAGCAAGAGGCTTAAAACAATACCAATGGTAATGGAAATCAAGAATACGATTAGGCTTTCTCCCCAAAATTGAAAGAAGAGCTGGTTTTTTTGGGCCCCAAGGGTCTTTCGCATGCCTATTTCACGCAATCGTTGTGCACTTTTTGCGATGCTCATATTGATAAAATTCACGCAGGCAATGAACAAAATCAGAAACGCTACACCAAGTACGATATACACCTTTGAGCGACTTACCTCAAGGTAGCCTTCATCATAACTGGCAAAGCGCACATCTTTAATAGGCAGTAGGCCCAATTGCATAAAGTTGCCGTGGGCATTGGGTTGGGCACCGTCACGTTTTAGGCTTTCAACGGCCCCTTCATAATGGAGATTGGTAAAACTACGGCTGTTCTCTTCGAAGGTCTTTGGCAAAACCTGTTCTTGTAACTGCACATAAACCTCGTGGTACTGGGCATTCCACAACTCTTTTGTAGGCTCATAATTACGATTTTTCTGAAAGGGTAGTACGATATCAAATTCAATCGAACTTTGTTCAGGGGCATTTTCAGAAACGGCACTAACTATGAAAGGTTCGTTTGTTCCATTGATTAAAACGGTTACCGTTTTACCTACAGGATTTTCTTCACCGAACAACTTCACTGCCGTATTCTTTGCTATGACTACCGAAGACACGTCGGCCAAAGCATTGTTCTTAGTTCCTTGAACGATGGGGAAGCTAAACATTTCAAAAAAATCGCTATCCGCATAGATGGCGTCAAGACCCAATTCTTTGTCATTGTACATGGTAAGGGCCTCTTCTTCTAAAAATCGGGTGATTTTGTCCGCTCCCGGCACTTCGGTGGACAGTGCCTCGGCAAAAGGGGTCGGTTGACTGGTTCCGACCTCAGTTCCTTCTGGCGTTTGCCAAGTAATGTATACCTTAAACAAAGCATTGCCGTTTGCGTGGAATTTGTCGTAAGATAGTTCTTGCAACGATTCTGTGGTCAGCAATGTGGCCACACCAAAGGCCACGGAAAGTCCAAGGATTCCTATAACGGTAAACACCCTATTTTTCCAAAGGTTTCTCAGGGCGATTTTAACATAATTTTTAAACATGATGGTTCGTTTTTGATATTTTGGCTTCGCTTAGCACCGATTGATGAATTATTCTGTTCGTAAACTTTTTGCCGGGTTAGACTTAGCGGCTTTTATGGCTTGGTAACTGACGGTAATAAAAGCAATAAAGAGCGCCAATAATCCGGCAAGGCCAAACATCCACCATGACAGTTCTATTCTGTACGCAAAGTCTTGAAGGTATTGGTTCATGGCATACCAAGAAATCGGTATGGCAATCAAGAGCGAAATACCCACTAACTTTAAAAAGTCTTTAGAAAGTAAGGTGGTAATACCGCTTACCGAAGCCCCCAATACTTTTCTAACCCCTATTTCTTTGATTCTATTTTGCGCCATATAACTGGCCAGCCCAAAAAGGCCCAAACAGGATATTAGGATAATCAATACGGTAAAAAGGCTGGCAAGGTTTTTAAAACGTTGTTCGCCCACAAATTTTTTGGCGTAGTCTTGATCAACAAAATCATAGTTAAAAGGGTAATTGGGATTATATTTTTTAAAGATTTTTTCTGTGGATGCTAAATTCGATGCGATGCTGTTATCCGCATTAAATTTGATATGAACCATGTTGAACCAAGCCTTTGCACCCTCAAAGACCATGGGCTCAATTTTTTGGAACGGCGAGTTGAACACAAAGTCCTCTACCACGCCAATAACATGCCAGTCTAACCCATTGTCTTTAATAATTTGGTTCAGCGGGTCATCAAACCCCATCAAGGTTACCGCTGATTCATTCAGAATGATTGCTGTTGAATCGGTAGGATATTTCTTCAAGTCAAAATCGCGACCTTCCTTTATTTGCAGCCCCATAGTTTTAACAATTGCGTCGTCGGCGGGCATGCGGTGAACCAAGGTTTTATTATCTGGACTTTTTCCTGGCCATTCAATATTCCAGCTGTTGCTCCAACTTTCTGTAATCGGTGAATTTGTCTTAGAAATTGATGAGGCGATACCCCCATCTAAAAGTTCAGACTTTATGCTGGCATAGTTCTTTTCTACATCACCTTCTATTTGCACGTAAATAAGGTGTTCCTTGTTATAGCCTAGTTTACGGTTCTGTACGCTGCTAATTTGTTCCTTCACCACAATAGTTGCAGTAATTAAAATGATGGCTACGGAAAACTGCACAATAACCAATATCTTACGTGGTGTAACCAGGGTGTTGATCTTATTGAAAGTTCCCTTTAATACTGCTGAAGGCTTGAATGCAGATAGATATAGCGCAGGATAACTGCCAGCAAGCAACCCCGTAAAAAGAATTATGGACAGAGTTACCCCCCAAAACAAAGGATTTGACCAGTCAATTCGTAATTCGGTATCAATCAAAGTAGAAAAAGATGGCAGTGCCAGTACGATTACGGCCAAGGCTACTACCGCAGCGAGCAAAGAGATTAAAACGGATTCTCCAAGAAACTGCCAAACCAAAGCTTTTTTTCTGGCTCCGACCACCTTTCTGACCCCAACCTCTTTTGCCCGTTTTTCACTTCGGGCAGTACTAAGATTCATAAAATTGATACAGGCAATAATCAATACAATGATGGCAATAATCATGAATAGCCTTATGATATCTATTAATCCGCCGACTTCAACACCATTCTCAAATTCAGAATAAAGGTGAGTGCGCGTATGTGGATACAAATAGGTGACCATATCAGGGGCTTCTTTGTCATAGGCTTCGCGGAGCGTTTCGATTTTTTCTGAAAATGCCGTGTAATTGGTTCCTTCTTTCAACAAGATGTAGGTAGCTATAGAATTGTTTGACCAATTTTTATCATCATATCCTTTTTGTTTTAAATATGCCCAAGGAATCAGATATTCAAAATTAAACTCTGTATTATTGGGAAGGTCTTTTAAGACACCAGTCACTTTAAAAGTATCCGCATTGTCCATTTTCACAACTTGGCCAACTGCCGGTTGATTACCAAACATCTTTTCAGCAAAAGTTTCGGTTACGACCAGTGAATTGACATCTTCAAGCACCGTCTTAATATTCCCTTCAATAAGCGGAAAACTAAATATTTCAAGAAAACTTGGGTCAACAATAGTACCGTTCGATTTTATGTTTTTGTCACCTTGACTGAATAAAAAGGTGTTTTCGTAAAAATAACGGCTCACTTCTTCTACTTCGGGATAATCTTTTTCAATGACCGAGGCCATCACCTTAGGGGTAGAGTTCCATGTCCAGATTTCACCATCAACATTATACTTGTTATACACTTGGTAAATACGGTCTTTCTTCTCGTGAAATTGGTCGAAGCCTACTTCAAAATTGACCCACAACAGAATAAGGCCTGTAACCGCTAAACCAATGGATAGTCCTAGAATGTTCAACACCGAAAAGCTTTTGTTTCGAACTAAATTTCTCCAAGTAATTTTCAAATAATTTTTAAACATGATTGGTTGTTTTTTGATGCCTCGACTGCGCTCAGCACAGGTTGATAAATTATTCCGTTCTTAGACTTTTTACAGGGTTTGCCGTAGCTGATTTTATGACTTGAGCGCTAATTGTAACCAAGGCAATCAAAAGGGTTGCGCAAGTAGTAATAGCGAACAAAGACCAACTAATGCTTATTTGATATGAAAAATTTTGGAGCCAAGTTTCACCAAAATAATATGCAAGCGGACTTGCAACTAGAATTGCGATAATGACCAGTACTAAGAAATCTTTTAATTGCATTAGGGTGATTTCACTAATTTTTGCACCAAGAACCCTTCTTATACCCACTTCCTTTTTACGCTGCTCGGCACTAAAAGAAGCCAAACCAAAAAGTCCTATGCATGCTATAAAAATGGCTATGAACATAAAAATGAATACAATGGTAGAAGTCTTTTTTTCAGTAGCGTAGTTTTTGTCAAAATCATCTCCTATAAAGGAATATTCAAAGGGTACTTTGGGGTTTATAGTATTCCAAACGCCTTCGATATGGGCCAATGCTTCATCTAAATCACCATTGATATTAGCTATAAAATAACTTGGTTGCGACTGGTCTAGCTTAACAATCCCGTAAGGAGATATGGTTTCATGAAGGCTCTGGTGATTGAAGTCTTTGACAACCCCTATAATGGTTAGTGAATTACTTTCCTCTCCAAATTCATAAGTTATTTGACGACCTACGGCTTTATCAATATCGTAGCCAAAGTTTTTAGCAGCAGTTTCATTTATAATGATGGATTCAATATCAGTATCCTGGCCTTGTGAAAAGTCTCGCCCCTGCAATAAGTTATACTCCAGCGTTTCAATATAGTCATGGTCAACCTGAGCAAATTTCATGTAAACATTTTCTTCTTTTGTTTTTCCTTCGGCATAAAAAGACATATCAGAGACCAACTCAAAACCGGGGTAGGTACTACCGACTGTCGCAGTAACAATATTTGAATTTTTAAGAGTTTCATTTTTTAGCGCAGTATAATTCTTAACGGTATTTTCGCTTCGAAATGGTATCACAAGCTGTTGTTCTTTTTTGAAACCCAAATCTTTATTTTGAATGAAATCCATTTGTTTCCAAATAACAACGGATACCAAAATCAATGAAACGGAAACTGCAAATTGAAAAACAACCAATCCTTTACGTAAGATGGTGGCAGAGAGATTATTTTTTATTCTACCTTTTAAAACAGTCACGGGTTTAAAAGAAGACAGATAAAAAGCGGGGTATAGTCCAGATAAAACTCCTGTCATTGCTGTGATAACCATAATCCATAAAGTAGCTTTTGGATAAAGAAAAAGGCTAAGACTTTTTTGCACAAAGGCATTAAATGCTGGTAAAACCGCTGCAACAATGACTATAGAAAGAAGTAAGGCAAGTAAGCTCAAAAGCATGGATTCTCCTAAAAACTGATAGACCAAAGAATCTTTGTTTGCCCCCATTACCTTACGAACACCGACCTCTTTTGCCCTTTTTTCAGAACGAGCCGTAGATAGGTTCATAAAATTAACACAGGCGATAAGAAGAAGAAAGAAGGCGATTGCACTAAAAATATAGAGATAGGTCATGTTGCCATTAGGAGCTATTTCGTTGCCAATGTCTGACTTCAAATAAATATCTTGAAGAGGTTGTAAAAAAAGTGTTTTTTTGATGCTGTAGGCACTAAGTTCTTCGCCAGCATAACGCTCGAAAAATGCGGGTAATTTAGATTGAAAATTAGCAGTACTACTTCCTTTTTGGAGTTTGAGATAGGTATGGAACAAATTATTATTTGCCCAACTATTCTGGCTCATAACCCATTGTCCAATATCTCCATTCTGCATCGAAAGAAGAAGATTTGGTGACAAATGGGATTTTGTGCCAGTATCTTTAAAAACAGCTTTTACGGTATAATCAAGTTTGCCAAAAGGTATTTCAACAGAAATGATTTTGTTCAACGGGTTTTCGCTGCCAAAAAGTTTGGTGGCAATTGTTTCAGAAAGCACTACTGTATTTGGGCTAGCTAATGCTTTAGAAAGATTGCCATATTTAGATTCATAAGTAAATAGCTCAAAAAAAGTGGAGTCGGCATAATACCCTTTATTGACATAAAACTTTCTGCTTTTTTCAGTGTTTTCTAAAAGTAAGTTGTCTGTATTTGGAAAATTAAGAATACGCGTTACAGTTTCAACTTCAGGAAAATCAGTTTTTAGACCCTGCGCCAATGGGGCGGGCGTAGCCGCCCATTTTTTGTCTTCAACTTGGGTTGCCACTCTATAAATTTGTTCAACTTCTGCATGATGACTATCATAACTGGTCTCATCAAGCACATATAAAATGAGTAGCATACAGGCAGCCAGTCCAGTAGCTAAGCCAAATATGTTCACCAATGAAAAAGCTTTCTTTTTCATCAAATTTCTCCAAGCAATTTTCAAATAGTTTTTAAACATGATTTTTCCATTTTGGCCTCCCCTTAACCCCCTCCCAAGGAGGGGGAACAGGTTAGACTGTTACTTAATCTATTTTTTCTCCCCTTTTGGGGTAGATGCCTGCCAATGGCAGGCAGAGGGGGCTTATTCCGTTCTTAGACTTTTTACAGGATTCGCCATGGCCGATTTTACCGCCTGCAAGCCCAAGGTGAATGCGGTAATACAGAAGGCAATGAGTCCGGCAACGGCGAACATCCACCAGCTAATGGAAATACTATAGGCAAAGGTTCCGAGCCACACATTCATGGCATACCAAGCAATAGGGAAAGCTATAATAGCCGCAATACCTACCAGTATGATGTAATCTTTAGATAGCAGCACTACAATTTTAGCAACGCCAGCACCTAATACTTTACGAATACCTATTTCTTTGACCTTACGTTTTGCCAAAAAGGAGATTAAACCAAACATGCCCAAACAAGAAATAAATATGGTAATAATGGCCGTGACGTTCACAGACTTTAAAATGCCATCTATTAATTGATATTGTGCACTTACTTTATCATTCAGTTGTAATTGCTCATAGCCGCGTCTTGAGCTAATACCATTAAATGCTGCTGTAATCATATTAGAAATCTGTTGCTCTTGTCCCTCAACTACTTTAACTGATAGAAAACGGTGTCGGTTCAATGCGCTTTTGTCACGATAGATATGTACCAAAGGCTCCACAGCATTCTGTAGGTCTTGGTAATGGAAGTCTTTGATGACCCCAACTATGGGGTGACCTTCATCGTCTGAAACTTTGAATTTTAACCGCTTGCCTTCAATACTTGTCCAGCCAAATGCCTTCATGCCAGCCTCATTGATAATGACGGGGTATTCTTTGAGATTATCCCGATTTCGGTCAAAATTTCGTCCCATGGCAATAGGTACCTCTAAGGCCTCAAAGTACCCATCATCGGCATATGATCTTCGAAAGCGAACATCTGTCTTGGTCTCTAGATCAGAGTAAGTGGTATAGTTAAAATAATAATCCGAAGGTACGCCCTCACTTGTAGCAACACTTTGAACATAAGGGTTGGCTTCCAAATCATTGATTAGCGCATTGAATTTAGACTTTGCCGCATCAAGGTCTTTATAATCTAAATCAATATTACCGACCAAAACATGATGCCGTTCAAAACCTAAATCGGCATTTTTCATAAACCCGATTTGTTGGTTTAAGATTACTGCGATTGAAATAAAAAGAATGGCGATGGTAAATTGCAGGATGATAAAAGAGTTCCGCAATAGAAAGTTATTTTTGATTTGATTCATTTTACCTTTAATACCAAGAGAAACCGGCACCTTGATAAAACGAAGCGTAGGTAATATACCTACCATTAATGTTGCCAAAACACCTACAACTACGATTCCAACGATAACCGGGTAGTCTTTTGTTAAGTCAAACGAAATACGCCCAAATTCAGCACCAAAGGTGTTGTTCAAGCGTGGTAAGTTTACCAATAGAAACAGTACAAGAGAAATGATTATAGAGACAAATACCAAAATCCCATTTTCAATACAAAACTGAACAACAACATTTTTTTTGCTGCTTCCCAAAACTTTACGGACTGCGATATCTTTAGTTCGCCTTAGCATGGTAGAAGAATTCAAGTTGAGAAGGTTGACCAATATGATCAGCAATACAAAAAAGGAAGCTGCGATAGACCCTCCAATAATGGTGTCGACAACCGGGATGATATCGGTGCGCATTTCTGTAAAGGGCATGACTTCTAGTCCGGCAATAAGCGAGGGATCACTATAATTTTCTTGGACCAATTGATTAATTAGGGTTTTTAAATTAGCACGATTCGCATCAGGACGTAACTTAAAATATACAGGTGAAAAACTATTGGACCAATCGGTTTGCTTTATGAAAGTTGGATTATCTTTTAAGAGAGTATTTGGCAAAACCACCCCGAGTCTAAATGAGGAATATGGACTAATAGGTTCAAAAACCCCAGTGATTTTTAGATTCAGCGTGTCTGCTCCTATTAAAGTTTTACCTACTGGGTTGGTATCACCAAAAATTTGCCGACTTACTTTTTCGGTCAAGATGATGGAATATTTTTCTTTTAATGCGGTTTCTTGATTTCCATATTTTAAGGGAAGTTCAAAAACTTCAAAAAATTCTGGTTCAGCATAATCCGTGCGGTGTTGAAATTCTTTTTCGCCATGTTCCAACCAGATATTGCCCCAGCCATGCAAATGGGTTCCGGCAATAACATCAGGTGAGGTATTGACCACCTTGTCCAACAATGGGTAAGGCGCTTCTCGATAGTCGTTACCATCTTCGAGAATTGTTTTGAGGTAAACTATATTTTCTTTATTAGGTATGGGGTTGTCCGCAGTATAATAAGCATAGACCGAAAACAATAGTGTCAGTACGCTAGCAACCCCTATGCTCAATCCAACAAGATTTAATAAGGAGAGCGTCTTGTTTTTCCAGAGGTTTCTTAAAGAGATTTTGATATGATTCTTAAGCATGACTGCTCGTTTTTTGATTTACATATAGCATATAAATTATTGTGCCAAAATGTAAACAATTGACCAGCAAATACTTAAATAAAATCCTTTTCAAGAAAGTGTAAAATAATTTTACAGATTATGTATAATTTGTTGACACCGTTTTCAAAGGCGGAAGATTACTGTACGCGAAGACTTTTAACGGGATTTTGGTTAGCCGCTTTGTAGCTTTGCCAGCTTACGGTAAGCAATGTTATTAGCACCACTGCGCCACCGGAAAAAAGGAATAGCCATGGGTTCAAAGAAATTTTATAGGCGAAGCCTTGCAGCCAAGAGGTAACGGCAAAATAAGACAGCGGCATTGCCAGTATAAAGGATACCAACAACCATTTTACAAAATCACGGTTAAGAAGGGCCAAGATTTCAGATTTGCTAGCGCCATTAACTTTTCGTATTCCTATTTCCTTATACCTGCTTTGAGCCACCATCAATGCAAGACCCAAAACACCCATGGTACACACAAAAATGGATATTAGCGCGAACAAGAGAATCAATCTTTTTTGAAGAATTTCAGTTTTGTAAACGTTTTGGTAAATGGCATCTACGGCTACATAATCCAAGGGGTACGCTGGAAACATACTGTCCCAAATCGTTTCAATTTTTTGGGTAACTTCTTTTTTAGAAGTGGCGTTATATGAAATTACAACGCTATTCAACCAACTGTCTGCGCGCTTAAAAAGCACCAAAGGCTCCACCTTATTTTGTAGGCCTGAGAGATGAAAATCTTTTACCACCCCGATGATTTTTCCTTTGGGCAGTGTTACCTCAGGCACTGGTGATATAATACCGAAACCCTTATCAACAATAGCATCGGCATCTTGAAATCCTAAATGTTTTAGGGCACTTTCGTTGATAAGGTATTCGCCATTGCCGTCTTCATCGGTAGCCTCTTCAGAGAAGTTTTTCCCACTTAAAAATTGGAGTCCGAACACATCAGCGAAAGAATAGTCTGCGGCAAATACGCCTATCAGGTTTGAACCGGGTTCAGGCTCAGGAACACCCTCTATGTTATATGCGAACATATCATGGGTCTCGCTACCGGGTCTATCCATCATTGCAGATACCGAGGTGATATCAGCCTGTTTTAAAAGTTTATTTTTAAAAAGAGTGAAGTCTTTCTGTACTTCGGAATGTACCGACGGCAAACAAATGATATTTTCTTGCGCTCCCAAGCCTTTATCTAAGGCAAAACTGGTTTGTTTTGAAATTACGACCACTCCTATTAATAAAACTGTGGCTAGCGTAAATTGAGTTACCAAAAGTATGTTATGACCTTTAACCTTACCTGCTTTTTGCAAGGTTTGGTTTAGGCTCAAATGCTCAAAACGGTTTTTGATAATAGGTTGTAATCCTGCCATGAGCATTAAAAGTGCCGTTGCAAAAATCGTTAGCACTGCAAACCACCCGTTGCCCTGAAGCAAATTCAACTGATAGTTCTCCAAGATTAGCGCATTGAACTGAAACATTCCTAAAACAACCAGCCCTATAGCCAAAAGGATGATGATTCCACTTTCAATACTAAAGTATTTCACCATAATGCGTCTCTCAGCACCAAGAATTTGATTGAGTGCCAAAAAGGTGGACAGGTAACCCGCCATACCTAAATTTAGACTGGCAAAATTACTGATGGCTATTAAAATGAGTATGACGCCAGCCAATACCAACACCCAAATATTGGACATGGAACCATTTGGTTCTATTTCACGAAACAAGTCCGATTTTAAATGAATGTCTTTGATATTCATTAAATGTGCAGTTACATTGACCTTTTCTTCAGCACCATCAAGAGTGAATAGTTCTGAGAGAGCGGCTGAAAATTTAGCGGCCAAGGCTGCTGTATTTGCATTTTCATCCAATAACAGATATTGATAGGCCCAACCTCTAATTTTGTCCTTGCCGGGCATAAACAAAATATCAGGATGTATATGACTTTGTTGCACAGGATTCTCCATAATTCCGGTAACCTCAAAATCAGTCCGATTTTCGTTAAAATGTCCTTTTGGTAGTGAAATGATTTGACCGATTGGATTTTCATTTTTAAAAACCTTATTGGCAAGTGTTTTAGAAACCACAACCGATTCTGGGTTCTGAAATACCGTATTGGTATTTCCTTTCAACAATTTGATATCAAACAAATCAAAAAAGGTCTCATCGACCACAAAACCTTGACTAATGCCATAAAATTGCTCTTGATATTGGACTAAGTTTCCTCGCACAGGCGCCAATCTAAGAAACCCTTTGACTTCAGGTAGTGGGTCGGTTAAAAAAGGTAATTCTTCAGAAGCATAGAAACGAGCAAAATGATTATCCTCGAATACATTGGGTGTGGTTACCGTTAACCGAAAAATTTGGTCAGCCCTTGTATGGTGCTGGTCATAACCTAGTTCGTTTTTTATAAAAAGGGCGATAAATAGAATTCCACAAAGCCCAAGTGCTAGCCCAACAATTTTAATCCCGTTTAGTATAGGTCTTTTCTTTAAGTTTCTATAGGCATATTTTATAAGCATATACTAAAATTAGAGCTTTTATTCAGAGCGCAAACTTTTCACAGGGTTCACAATAGCAGCCTTTATGCTTTGGTAGCTAACTGTAATAATCGCTATTGCAATGGCGAATGCTCCTGCCAATACCAAAACCCACCAGCCAATTTCTATGCGATAAGAAAAGTCTTCAAGCCATTTGTTCATGGCGTACCATCCTAAAGGCAATGAAATGAAAATAGCTATCCCCACCAATTTTAAAAAATCTAAAGTAAGGCGATATGAAATCTGACCCACACTAGCCCCCAGTACCTTTCTAACACCGATTTCCTTGGTACGCTTTTCGGCATTAAATGCAGCAAGACCAAATAATCCCAAACAGGCAATGAAAATTGAGAGAATAGTAAAAACCATAAAAATACGGCCTAGGCGTTGTTCGGCTTGATACGTGGTATTAAAAGAATCTTCCATAAAACTATAGACCAAAGGTTGTTCTGGGACACTTTTTTGCCAAATATTTTCAATGGATGTTATTGTGCTTGAAATGTTTGCCGTATTAATTTTTAGAGCCATATTCCCTGTTGAATTGCCTAACCTGAAACTTAAAGCACCAATATTTTCACGCAGTGTTTTGAAGTGAAAATTTTCTACAACACCTATAACCGTATAAAAAGTTCCGTCTTCGTCACCGAGATCACTTGAAACTCTTACCCCTAATGCTTCCTCAGGACTCATCCCAAAAAGAGTAGCAGCAGTTTCATTAATTATAATTGCTGTAGAATCGTTAACACGTTCTTTTTTGAAGCCTCTTCCTGCTTTTAGCTTAATATCTAGGGTTTTTAAATAATCATGATCAACCAGCCATCGTTGCATATTAACAGCGTCTTCTTGGTCTGAAAAACCTTCCTTAAAAAAGGTATAGTCCGATCTGGAAGAGGGAGTTGGCAGAAAACTGCTAATAGTTGCGCTTTCAACTTGTGCCAAACTTTCCATTTGCCGTTTAATGGACTGGCTTTTTTCTCCGGCACCATAAAAATCTTCAATTAATAAAATTTGTTCTTTTGAAAACCCAAGTTCTTTACTCTGTATGTAATCTAGCTGCTTGAAAACAACAAGTGTTCCGACGATTAAAAAAACCGAAATGGCAAACTGAAATACAACCAAAGAGTTTCTAATATTACCACCACCTACACTTGATTTTCCTAAGCCTTTTAGCACTTTTACAGGAATGAATCTAGACATGAAGAAAGCAGGATACCAGCCAGCGAACAAACTTAAGGCCAATGTGGCCAGTAAAAGCACAATCCAAAAAACAAAATTTGTAAATGGGATTTGGATCGCCGTACCTGCCAAATCGTTAAAAAAGGGCATAGCTATTAACGCAATTGTAAAAGCCACTAAAAGTGATAAAAAAGAGATGAGTCCTGATTCTGTAAGGAACTGCCTTACCAAGCCCGATTTATTAGACCCCAAGGTTTTTCGGATACCTACCTCTTTCGCCCTCTTAAGCGAATACGCTGTGGAAAGGTTCATGAAATTAACACTGGCGAGAAGTATTAAGAATAATCCTATAAAAAACAGGATATAAATATTTTGGATAGATCCGTTAGAACTCAGCTCCACGCGAGCCTCAGAGTACAAGTGAATATCAGTAAGTGGGATGGAATAATACTTTACATAGTTTCCGGTCGCTGTGAATCCCTCTTCCGTTATTCCTGGATAAATTTGTTGTACCCATGGTATTAAATAGTCACCGACAATACTTTGAAGGGGAGCTTGAAAATCTTCAATTTGAACGCTAGGGATTAGTTTAATAAAAGTAAAGTAATTATGACTACCCCATTCATTTTGTTGTGCATCTTCATACCCCGACATGGCCATAAAAACACTATGATTTCTTAATAAGGAATTTTTTGGCAAATCATCTATGACACCTGTAACAGTGTAGGTATCGTTGTTGTCGAGCAGAACTTTTTGACCAACGGCATTGTTAACGCCAAAGTGCTTTAAGGCAGCAGTTTTAGTCAGTATTAAAGTATTGGGCTCTTTTAAAGCAGTTTCGGTATCACCTACCAAGAGGTCTAGACCGAACATTTTAAAGATATTGTCGTCTGCAAAAGCAGTATGGAGTTCTTTGGTATTTTCTTTGGCGTCACTTTTTCTGATAAGAACGCCTCCTAGATTTCTGATTCTGGTCGCCATCTCAACTTGAGAGAAATCGTTTTCTAAAACTGCCGCCATAGGTGCTGCAGTTTCTGCAGATTTGGCTGCATCGCCCCCAAATTTGACATCTGCATTTATCCTATGTATCCTATCAGCGTCGGCGAACATCTTGTCATGACTCAATTCATTACGGATGTATAAAGTAATCAGTATAACCCCAGCCATACCGATTGCCAATCCAAAAATATTTAAGAAAGTAAAAAAGGGCTGTCTTTTAAGACTTCGCCAAGCTATTTTGATATGATTTTTAAACATGATGATTTCGTTTTTTGATTGATGTAAAAAGTTACTCTGTTCTTAGGCTTTTTACGGGATTAGCCACTGCAGCTTTTATGGCCTGAAAGCTTACCGTAAATAATGCAATACTTATCGCAACCGCCCCAGCTATTGCAAAGACCCATAAATCAATGGTGACCTTATAGGCAAAACTTTCCAACCATTTACTCATAAACCACCACGCTAAAGGAATCGCAATAAAAAGGGCAATCAGCACTAGACGCATAAAATCTTTTGATAGTAACCGAACAATACCGGAAACACTAGACCCCAACACCTTTCTTACCCCAATTTCCTTTTTTCGTTGCTCTGCCGTGTATGCTGCCAGACCGAAGAGACCCAAACATGAAATAATAATGGCTAGAATAGCGAATATCTTGGCCAGATCCCCAACCAATTCTTCGTTTCTGAACCTAGAATTAAAGAGGTCGTTTTCAAAACGATATTCAAATGGAAATGCAGGGTTATATTTTTTAAGTACGTTTTGTACCACGGCCAAGGCATCAGCTGATGACACATTTGCTTTTAGGTTCACATACATCGTATTCGCATTATCCGAATAACTATAAAAAATGACTGGTCCTGTATTGTTATTACCATATACATCCCCATAGACATAATCGTTTACTACACCTATTACATTATAGTTGATATCCTCCTCTGTAATAGTTTTTCCGATAGCACTATCTTCTCCCATCAATTTCGCAAAAGATTGGGTTATTATAACATTTGTGCTGTCTATTGTAACGTCATTGTTGAAGCTACGACCTTCAAGTAAATTTAATCCTACGGTACTAAAAAAGTTTGGACTTACAAACCTATATCTTATCAAAACATTCTCGGTATTCTGATCCCCTTGCCATCGATATCCTTGCCCATTAAAACCACCTGTGAGCATGTTTGCATTGGTCAGCGCCACGTTCTGTATTAGACCTGATGCTATCATTTCCTCTTTAATAGGTTGAAATTTCTCAATCATATTACCGCTTACGGGTAGATTTAGTAATGTTCCTTTGCTATAACCTACATCCCGAGTGCTTACATGTTGTATCTGTTGATAGATGATCGTACTGCAAATAATAAAAACTATGGAAACGGCAAACTGGGCAACCACAAGACCTTTTCTAATAATCGTTGCGCTGCCTTGATTTTTATCGCCCCCCTTAAGCACGTGGGCAGGCCTAAAGGAGGAAAGATATAGCGCAGGATACCAGCCCGCCAAGAGACCACAAATTAACGTAATACCTAAAAGTGAAAGTATATGAATAGGTTCAGATAGTCTCAGTTCAATCTGTTTTTCTACCAAAGTGTTGAAGGACGGGAGTAATAACACTACAAGAACGACACTTAACATCGCCGACATAGCGGATAAAATCATAGACTCCGTTAAAAACTGACCTACTAATCTTTTTTTGCTTGAACCCAATACTTTTCTAACCCCAACTTCATTGGCCCGCTTACCACTTCGAGCGGTTGAGAGGTTCATAAAATTGATACAGGCAATCAATAGAATGATTAAAGCTATGAAGGCCAGTGACCTTACTAAAGTAATCTTGCCACCAACAATTTTACCTTCTTTAAACTCTGATCGTAGATGCCAATCCTTAATGGAATGTAAGAACGCCTCATTTGGAACTTCGGTATCATATTCTATTTTGGAAGCTATCATTTTCCTGACCTTGCTATCTACTGTTTTAAAGTCGGTATTTGGAGTAAGTTCTACGAAGGTATCAGCAAAATTTCCACCATATTGTTGGGCCCAAGCCATATTGTCTTGTCCCAATTGGAAACGCTGAAAGGGAATAAGCCAATCAAATTTATAAGTGACGGTACTTGGCAAATCTTTTATGATACCCCTAACGGTAAAGGAAAACTCACTATTCAACTGTAGTACTTTATTCAAGACGTTTTTATCGGTGCCAAAAAGCGCTATTGCGGTTTTCTTTGTCAACACAATTCCGTCAGGGGTTGAAAGCGCTTTGTCCTTTTCTCCTTCCAAAAATTCTAAATTGAACATATCGAGAAAATCAGGTTGCACGTACCTTCCAAATCTATTGATTACCGTTTCCCCGTTGGTGAGCAACATCTCCTCGCCAAAGGTTGCGGCAGATTTTGCAATTCCGGGCACTTCTTCTTTTAAATCTTTGGCAAGGGGTCCAGGGGTAACATTATAAGTATAAACTTCCCCTTCAAAAGTTTGGTTTGTGGGAACATAATATAGTAAGTCTTGTTTTGGAAAAACACTATCGTAATTCACCTCATCTTCAACCCAAAGCAATATGAGACAGGCACAGGTAATTCCTATGGCCAATCCAAAAATGTTCAAAACGCTAAATCCTTTGTTTTTCCAAAGGCTTCTCCAAGCGATTTTTAAATAATTTTTTAACATGACAGTTCGTTTTTTGATTGATACCAATTAAGAGCCTATAATCATGCCAGTATCATAAAATACTGACAATAAGAACTTTACCATAAAACCACAATACTAACCTGTCAAATACTTAGACAGACCATGTATAATTTATTTACACATAATAGCGGTTGCTTTTTTCAGCACCTCCCTTTACTAAAGGGAGGTGTTAGTTTGCTGACGGGGGGATTCCACAGTAAACTTGGTTAAGTGTTGTTCTAAAGTAGTATGTTTAATCCCTCCGTCACTTTTGCTTCGCTTAGTGCCACCTCCCTTAAAACAAGGGAGGAGTTTTATTCCGTCCGCAAACTCTTAACAGGGTTTTGTTTTGCTGCTCTAATAGCTTGAAAACTTACTGTCAAAACCGTTACGCCCATAGCACCTAACATGGCCAAAGCGAAAATCCACCATTTTAAGATGACCCGATACGGGTATTCTTGCAGCCAACCGTTCATCACATAGTAAGCAATTGGCACCGCTATAAAACAAGAGATGACCACCAATTTTAAAAAGTCTTTAGAAAGCATGTTCCATACATTGAACACAGAGGCACCCAACACTTTACGAACACCGATTTCTTTGGTCCGCTGCTCGGCAACGAAGGAGGTCAACCCAAATAGACCAAGACAACTTATCAAAATGGCGAGTGCGGTGAATATGCCAGACAACGTGCCGATACGTTGCTCAGCGGCGAACTTGGCGGCATATTCCTCATCTACAAAATCATACTCAAATGGTATGGCGGGGAAATTCTCTTTAAAAACCCGCTCAATAATGGCAAGGTTTTGGTTAACACTTTGGTTAGGATTCAATCGTAAGTTGTAGTAACTAAAATTGTTATGCCTATCATAAACGTACATTCCTTGCTTAACCGGCTCATAGGGCGATTGTGCAATCATATCTTCAACGACACCAATTATTTTTAAAGGGGGATTAGGGTCTTCTACATCGCTATCTTTTAAAAGCATTCCAATAGGGTTTTCAAATCCGAAATATTTTACGGCGGTTTGATTGATCAAGACGCCAAGGGAATCCGTTGCCATGTCACGTGAGAAATCACGTCCCTGTACAATTTTTAAACCTATTGTTTTGGCATACTCTGATGAAACCTCGGTCCATGCAAGATCTTCTTGAAACCCTTCGGGCTTGCCTTCCCAAGTAAAACCACTTCTATTGGACCAAATTCTAGTGGTTGGACTGCTTGAGGTAGCCATTTCTACTACAGCACCAGATTTGATAAATTGTTCACGCATCAAATCAGATTTACCTGTAAAATCTTGACTAAAAGTGGGTATTTGTATCAAACCCTCTCGATCATAGCCTATAGGTCTATTTTTGGCATGATTGATCTGCTGCATAACGATTACGGTACCTATAATAAAGGCCACTGAAACCGTGAATTGAAGTACTACCAAAATCTTTCGGGGCAGCCCTGCATATTTACCGGTTTTGAAAGTTCCTTTTAAGACATCTACAGGTCTAAAAGATGAAAGGTAAAGTGCAGGATAACTACCTGCTAAAAGTGCCGTAAATAATATAAACCCTACTGAAATCAGCCAAAAGCCACCACTGCCCCAAGGAAATTCTATTTCCTTTCTAGCGAGTTCATTGAAGCCATTTAAACAAAGCAATACGATAATAAGTGCCATCAAATACGCAAATAGTACCACTAAAAAAGACTCACTTAAAAATTGATAGATTAGCTGTCCTTTTTGTGAACCGATGGATTTTCTTATTCCTACTTCTTTTGCCCGTTTTTCAGAACGTGCTGTGCTGAGGTTCATAAAATTGATGCAAGCCAGCAAGAGCACAAAAGCACCTATGATTCCGAATAACCAGACGTATTTGATTCGCCCGCCAGTTTGCACCCCATTTTCAAAATTGCTGCGCAGGTACCAATCTTCCATTGGAAATAGAAAAATACGTGGGTTGTATTGCACCACGTCTTCATCGGCATTCTTTTTGACATCAATAATGGCATTGGTAATACTTTCCATAGAGGTGTTCTCAGCAATTTCAACAAACATTTGAAACGAATTGTTTTGCCAATTGTCCTTAGAGTTTTGCATCCACTCTTGGGTATTGTAATAATGGTCCCATGGCATGATAAAATCGGTTTCACTGAATGAAGAATTATAGGGCAAGTCTTCATATACCGCAGTGACCATCATATCATGTTCGTTGCTGATGCGAACCGTTTTGCCTATAGGGTCTACGTTTCCAAAGAAGGCGTCCGCTGTAGATTTTGAAAGCATGATGGAGTTCATTTCGCGCAAGCCGTCTTCATCACCTTTTAAAACGTTCAAGCCCAATAATTGTGGCGCTTTACGTTGCATATAATTCCCAGGTCGTGAAAGATTAATTTCTCCATATTTTATATAAGAATCATTGGTCCAAGATGACATCACCAAATACTTAAAACTATCACCATAACCGTCCCGTAACGCTGGCTCAAGTGGCAAGGGTATCGCAGGACCAGTACCGGTTCTATTATTGAATGTCTGTGACTGGAATATTTGCGCAAACCTGTCTTTGTTTTTGAAATTATCATTATGGGTCAGCTCATCTTGCATCCAAAGACCGATAATCAGCGTTACAGCCATACCCAAGGCCAAACCTCCAATATTAATGATAGAATATCCTTTGTTTTTTAAAAGGTTTCTCCATGCGATTTTGAAATAGTTTTTGAACATGATTTCGTTTTAGATTGATTTGATTGTTTTTGAAAATGGCTTAGTCAATTTGTTGGATTTTCGCCTCTCCAATTACCATACCCCTACTTATATCAGGAGAACCTTTGTAAGCTATGGTTGCTTCACCAAAAGCAGTAACTTTTAGTTTGTCTTCAACGGCTATCCGATAACTTCCCTCGCCAAAAACAGTAATTTTTGTAGTACGGGTTTCTACCCCCAAGGTATTTATGGTAGTTTCACCATAGGCGGTGATTTTTTGTTTGGTGATTTGACCTTTTTTAAGTTCTAAATAGCTTTCTCCATAGATCGTGGTCTTCAAATTATCAAAGTCAACCTCATCAAAATACACTTGGGATTCTCCAAACATTTTCAAGGTAAAGTCTTCGGCCGTCAATCTATCTTCAATGGTGAATTTCTCTTCACCCCTTAAAGAGAGTTCTTTCAGTTGGGTGTAGGTAACTGTTGCCGTGACTACTGTTCCTTTATAGATAGGGTTATTATACTCATATTGATCTCCTTTTACTTTTTCAGTATCGGTATAGGTTTTTGCGCCCTCTAAATAAAGTCGAAGGGTGTTCCCAACAACTTCAATGGTCAATTTATCCAATGGTTCAGTGCTAGTATGAATACTTACGGATTCTGATGCTCCCGCCACAAAAGTTACTGCGATATGAGGACTTACAATGACCTTGTCATAGTTTTCCACGGGAATCGTTTTTAACTGTCCGAAAGCGTTTATTGAACATAGTGCAAAAACCGTGATGAAGAGCTTTGCACTAAATAGGTTGAAATTTCGACTACGCTCAGTACGGGTTGATGATTTCATGATGTATTGTTTTTTGATTGACCCTTCGACGCTGCTCAGGGCAAGTGAATAAACTCTTTTAAACTGTCGCTCCTATTGCTCTATTTTGACTTTCCGTGGCTATTTGACCATCAAATAAATTAACTACTCTATGCGCGTAATGCGAATCTCTATCGGAGTGTGTTACCATAACAATAGTAGTGCCTTCTTGGTTGAGCTCTGTTAAAAGGTTCATGACTTCGATACCGTTTTTAGAATCCAGATTACCCGTAGGCTCATCCGCAAGAATCAATTTCGGATTTGTGACTACTGCTCTTGAAATGGCCACACGTTGTTGTTGACCTCCTGATAGTTGTTGTGGAAAGTGTTTTTCTCGATGGGCGATTTTCATACGTTCTAAGACTTGCATCACTTTTTCTTTACGTTCTGCTTTACCCATTTTTAGGTAAATCAAAGGCAGCTCTACATTTTCATAAACAGTAAGCTCATCAATAAGGTTAAAGCTTTGGAATACAAAGCCCAGATTTCCTTTACGCAGCTGCGTTCTTTGGCTTTCTTTTAAACCTGCAACTTCATGGCCTGCAAAATTATAGCTGCCCTCAGTCGGATTATCGAGCATTCCGATAATATTCAACAATGTGGATTTTCCACAGCCCGATGGCCCCATGATGGCGACAAATTCCCCATTTTCAACATGAAGGTTTACATTGTTCAACGCCAAGGTTTCCACCTCCTCGGTTCTAAAGCTTTTTCTTAAATCTTTGATTGTGATCATTTCGTAATTGTTATTTCTAATAGTTAAAGACATCTAGATATCTCTATGTGTTACAGTTTTATTTTAATACAATTCTTTCGGCCTCGCCAAAGCTATCATAGTTGCTAGTAATAACTTGTTCTCCTTTTTCCAATCCTTCCAACACTTCATAGTATCTGGAGTTTTGTTTGCCGACGCGAATGTTTCTCTTGATAGCTTCATCTCCAGTTGGGTTCACTACGAATATCCACTGTCCGCCCGTACTTTGGAAAAATCCACCCTTAGGTAATAGTAGCGCATCACTTGAGGCACCTAATTGTAACTTGATATTGTAGCTTTGACCTGCCCTTATGGTTTCTGGTTTTTCACCCGTGAAAACCAAATCAACCTTAAACCTACCATTTCGAACTTCAGGATATACCTTTCTTAAACGTAATGGAAATTCTTTGCCATTTCTTTCAAGACTGGCCGATAGGTCTCTTTTTACCCGATCAATATAGTGTTCATCTATTTCAGCCTCAATCTTAAAATCAGTAAGCACGTTAACTTGTCCAATTCTTTGCCCTTGAGCAATATTTTGACCAATTTCAGCATCTAAAAATCCTAATTGCCCATCTGCAGGAGCTCTTACGTTTAAATGATCTAAACGCTCATAAACCATGGATAGGGTCTGTTGCATTCTATTTAAGTCGGTATCCAAACCTGAAAGTGAGGTTTTACGCAATTCATCATCTTGCTCTGTTTGTACTTTTACGATGTCATACTGTTTTTGCGCTAGCTCGTAATTCTCTTTTGAGGTCAAGTATGTTTCCTTTGAGATTAGCTCATCGGCATACAGAGCTTCATTTTGCTCAAAGTTTCTTTTTAAGCGTTGTAAATCGGTGCTTGCGGTAGCTAACGATCGTCTTCCTTCTACCTGTCTTGAATCAAAGGTCAGTTTCGTAGACCTTAAATCATTTTGCTTTAAGGCCAAGTTGCTTTCGCTGGCTAAAATCTGCTCATAAAGGTTCATGTTTTCGAGCTTTAGAATGATATCGCCTTTTTTGACCATGGTACCTTCTTCAATCAATTTTTCGGCAACCCTTCCGCCTTCATAAGCGTCCATGTAAATAGTGGCTATTGGTGCAACATTACCGTTAATAGTAATATAATCATCAAACTTTCCTGCAGAAACTTGGGCAATGGAAAGACGGTCTTTTTCAGTTCTAAAGGTAGATACTGATGAGCCAAACAGTAATTTCCAACCAACAAATAATAAAAGTAGGCCCAAGGCGATATAGCCGTAATGTTTTGGCCGCAATCCTTTTTTCTTTTCGAGTTGTATATCCATTTTTGTATTTAATTAATATTGAAAACAGGTAAGTTATTATAAAAATCCAGGGTACTTCTATTTACTTTCAAACGAAGCCTTACCTGCAGATTTTCATTTTGAGCGGTTGCAAAAAGTGTTTTTGCCCTACCTAATTCTATAGCGTTTATTAATCCTTTTTCATATCGTTTTTGGGCAATTTGAAATGCCAGTTCTTGCGACTTGCTCCTTTTTTCAGTCTGGAGCACCTCTGTAGTTAAGGCATTGTATTCTTGTACGAGTTGCTGTATGAGCTGATACAGTTCTTGTTCTTGAATTTCAAAGTTGTTTTTGGCTCTGGCCAATGCTATTTTTTGTTGTTTTACCCTTGAACGACCAGACCAGGCATTACTTATTGGAACGTTGAGGGACATCCCAATAAATTGATTTGTATTATCCCTGAACTGCGTTCTAAACGGAATGGTAACCCCCAAGGAATCGGTAATAGTTTCAAAATATCCAGTACCATAACCGCCTTGAATGGCCAGTCTTGGCGCAAGGTTTCCTCGCGCGACCGCAACCTGTTTTTTAGCGGCTTTGACCCGAAGTTCTTGCGCTTTTATCAATGGGATAAATTCCATTGCCGTGTTGAAAACATCGTCTGAAGTTATAGATTTGTCCTCCTCTTTTTCTTCCGATTTGTCCATGTCAGGGCGAATTGAAATATCAGTTTCGCCTTCTAAGTTCATGGCCTGTGTAAGGGCCAATTTTGCCGCAATAAGCCTATTTCTGTTTTGGGTCAAAAGTAACTCATCGGCCAACAGTAAAGATTCTGCCTCATATAAATCTGCCCCTGCCATTAAACCAACCTCAATCTGTTTTTTGACCAGTTCAAAATTTGTACGTGAAATTTCAACCTGCTCCTCTGAAATTGTTATCAACCCTTCAATAAATTGAATATCGTAAAAGGCTCTCATGACTCGAAAAGCCAAGAGGTATTTCTGCTGAACACTTTCTTCTTTTGCGGCCTTGTACAGAAATTTTGAGGCTTTTATACTGTTTATTTTTTGAAAACCTTGAAATATATCAAAAGATGCACTGAGCGAATAGTTGTTAGAAAATAAATCGGTCACCACAATGCTATTATCATTAGGGTCAACCTGTCTACCAAAACTAATTCCGTAATCCGCAAAACCATTCACGTTGGGCAGTAGGTTCCTTATGGATTGTCTGTAGCTTTCTTTACTGGACAGTTCCGTAAATTCAAAATCGTTCAATTGAAGATTATTCTCAATCGCATAATCCACACACTCCTCTAAAGTCCACACCTGTTGTGCCGACATGGTCAAACAACTTGATACCGATAGAATAAAAAAGATTTTCTGTAAGCTCATATAAAACTACTATGCCACAATGTAAGCTATTCTCATGCCATAAAAATAAAACGCTGAATATCAGTAAATTAAAATCAAAAGATAAAATCAAGTATTTTTGAAGTGTAAAATATTTATACAAAAAGTGTAAAATAATTTTACATCGTAATGAATTGCGAACAATCAATTTATAATTTTAAAAATTTGCGTGTTAGTCTTGAAGTGCCTTGTTTAAAGGTAACGTTGACACCTAGATTTCTTAAAAGTAGACGCTTTATAAAAACGGTATATATTTTGTTTCCGAACAGATAGGTTAAAAACAGGAATTATGACCAACGCAAAGATTCTGGTAATAGACGATAATAAAAGTGTTTTGAGCGCTTTAGAGATTTTACTACAGTTTGAATATAAAAGTGTCCAGACCTTATTTAATCCAAATCAGATTTCATCTTTTCCGAACATAAAGGATATTGACATTGTATTGTTGGACATGAATTTTTCGGCAGGGGTAAATACGGGTAATGAAGGGTTGTTCTGGTTGAATGAAATCAAGAAGAAATCGCCTAACACCTCGGTGATTATGATGACCGCTTACGGCGCTGTTGATTTAGCCGTAAAAGCCTTAAAGCAAGGCGCCTCAGATTTTATTTTAAAGCCATGGAACAATGAGCGGTTGTTGGCAACGGTTAAGTCTGCTTTTGAACTTCGTAGGTCCAAACAAGAAATCAATCAACTGAAAAAGAAAGAGAGCAGTCTAAAACAAGTCATTAATGAAGATAAGAACAACATTATTGGTAATTCAAAAGCTTTGATCAATGTTTTGAATTTGGTAAAGAAAGTCGCAAAGACTGACGTAAACGTTTTAATTACGGGTGAGAATGGAACGGGCAAAGAATTGATAGCAAGAGAAGTGCATCGGCTTTCTATTAGAAAAGATGAGGTTTTTATCAATGTGGATATGGGTTCTATTTCGGATAGTTTATTTGAGAGCGAACTATTTGGTCACGTAAAAGGCTCTTTTACCGATGCAAAAGAAGATAGGGCAGGTAAGTTTGAGGCAGCAAACAAAGGAAGTCTATTTTTAGATGAGATGGGCAACCTATCCTTGCAAATGCAGGCCAAATTGCTTTCCGCAATTCAAAATAAATCGGTAGTCAGGGTAGGTTCAAATAAGGCTATGAGTGTTGATATTCGGCTTATTTGCGCTACCAATTGTAATTTGGAAAAAATGGTTGATGAAGGTCTTTTTAGAGAAGATTTATTGTATCGTATCAATACCATTCATATAGAAGTACCACCATTGAGAGAGCGAGAAGAAGATATATTGGTGTTGGCAGATTTCTTCTTGAATAAGTTTGCGAGCAAATATGATAAACCAGGGTTAAAAATTAACAATTTGGCTCAAGAAAAATTGATGGAGTACCAATGGCCCGGCAATATTCGTGAACTTCAACACACCATAGAGCGTGCTGTAATTCTATCTGAAGGTGCTATTTTAAAGCCAACCGATTTTTTATTGCACGCAAAATCTTCAAATTCGTTTGAGACAGAATTGACGACCTTAAATGAAATGGAGCACCATATGATTACCAAAGCACTTGAACTGCATGATGGCAATTATAGTGCTGCGGCAGACCAGTTGGGAGTTTCAAGACAGACCCTGTACAATAAAATGAAGAAGCTCAATAAGTAATGGCAAGTAGAAATTTTTATATTCAATTGATCATCAGGGTATTGTTAATTACGGCTACGGCGGTTTTAATTGCTTTTTCAGTCGTAGAAAGATGGTATCTCATTTTGTTCGTTGCGGTTATCGCCTTAATATCCCAAGTCTATGATCTTATTCGTTTTATCAACAGTACAAACAGAAAGATTGCTTATTTCTTTGATGCTATTAAAAATGAAGATTTTACGTTACGTTTTCCTGAGCGGGTTACCATAAAATCTTTTAAGGAATTGAATCAAAGCCTGAATAGGGTCAATGGACTTATTCAGGAAGTACATTTACAATTGCAAATACGTGAGAAGTACTACCAGGAAATTTTAAAACAGGCCAATATTGGTATCATGACCTTTAATGATAAGGGGCATATTTTGTTTTCAAACCCTACGTTAGAAAGGTTATTGAACTATAAGCCTTTAAACCACATCAAACAGCTAAAGCAAATAGACCCAAATTTGTATGCCGTTTTTGAGTCTTTCCAGCCCTTTGAGCGAAAATTGTTTCAGTTGACGAATGAACGTGAGCAGACACAGTTGGCCTTAAAATCGACTCCGGTGGTTTTAGATGAGAATCCGTTACTATTGGTTGTGGTGCAAGATATCAATGAGGAACTGGATGAAAAGGAAACGGATTCTTGGATTAGACTGATTCGTGTACTGACCCATGAAATCATGAATACGATTACGCCAATCACTTCTATTTCAGAGTCTATTCTTAAGTATTATCATAAAAGCGATGGAGAAGTAGTTGAACAATTGGAAAAGAATAAGATTTCCAGTGCGGCAAGAGGGCTGGAAGTAATCAAAAACCAAGGGCATGACCTAATGGAATTTGTACAAGGATATCGAAGTTTTCTTAATGTACCCAAGCCGGATAGAACCTTGGTGCCGGTTGAAAAGCTTTTTGAAAAAGTGAAGGTTTTAATGCAGCTTGATGTTAGTGGGCGTATCAAAATCCAATGGATTCAGACGGTGAAAGAACTTGACTATTTCATTGATGAAAAACAGTTGACCCAAGTACTTATCAATTTAGTGAAAAATGCCGTTCATTCGCTGGAAAATCAAAACTCAGGATGTATTGAGGTGATTTCGGGAATTGATAAGAAGCGGCGAAAATATATCATGGTACGCGATGATGGCCCTGGAATACCGGAAGAGATGTTGGATGAAATATTTATCCCGTTTTTTACAACTAAAGAAAAGGGAACTGGAATTGGACTGAGCCTCTCCAGACAAATCATGCAGCTACATGGAGGCACTTTAAAATTATACTCCAAACCTAATGAAGAGACCACATTTACCATGACTTTTTAATCTTGCAATGAAAAAAGCACTCTATCAATTCTGCCAAGGGTACATCAACTCAAGAATCAACCGAATTCAAGGTCAAATAGCGGAAGTGATATTATCATTGACATCAGAATCCAAAAGTACGGCAGGCGATAAACATGAAACTGGTAGGGCCATGCTGCAACTAGAAAGGGAAAAATTGGGTCAACAGCTCCTAGAAGCTGAAAAAATGCAGCAGCTTTTGCATAAAGTCCCTTTAAAAAGTAACGCTGAAAAAGTGTCTTTGGGTACCCTGGTCATTACAGATAAGACGTCTTACTATATTGCTATTTCCGCCGGAAAATTTGAAGAGGAGGAGGTCATAATATTCTGTATCTCGCCGAATGCCCCTATAGCTAAAGTACTTTTGGGCAAGTCTGTAAACGAAACAGTAAATTTTAACGGAATAGCTTCTAAAATAATGGAAATCAAATAAATATGGCTGTTATTATTTAACCATTTTTAACGGACATATAAGAATCTTCTTTATTTTTAGGAATATTAATCCTTAAATAAGACAATCATGACAACACAAGAAGTCGCGGACCAGTTGGTTAAACTGTGTCGTGAAGAGAAGTACCAAGAAGCATATAATCTATACGCAGATGATGCGGTGAGCATTGAAATGGAGGGTGCGCCCGGGGAAACTGTTACTAAGGGCAAAGAGAATATTTGGAATGGCTACCTTCAATGGGCACAGGGCATAGTAGAAGTGCATGGAGGCTCAGTTGGTGACCCAATAGTTGCAGCCAATCATTTTGTAGTACCCATGTCAATGGATGCTACCTTTAAAGAAGGAGGGCGCTGGGCTTTTGACGAGCTTTGTATGTACCAAGTGGAGAACGGTAAAATCAAACAGGCACAGTACTTTTATGAGGTGCCCGAAATGGGCTAATCCAAATCAGGTTTTTGCCGATTCACTTTTTTTGATGAAGCTATCTTTTTGGACTTCAACCGCTTTTCAATTGAACTTTTAGAAGGCTTTGTAGGTTTCCTTTTTTTGGGGACGGTCAAGGCATTTTTTAGCAGCAGAAAAAAACGTTTGATGACCAAGGCTTTATTTTGGTGCTGACTTCTGGCTTCATCACATTGTAAGACTAAAACACCATCTTTGGTCATCCGATTTCCTAACTTCATTAGCAACCGTTCTTTTTGTTGCTCAGACAACACCAAGGAATTTCCCACATTAAAACTGAGTTCCACCTTTGAAGAAACCTTGTTTACATGCTGTCCTCCCGCACCACTGCTTCTAATAGCTTTGTATTTTAGTTCTTTTAAAAGGATTTCTTTGTTCAAAAATGAATTTTGTCTAAAGTTAAGCACAATTGGGCTAAGGGTTCAATCGCTTATTTACCAATTGTAAGGATACATTTAAAAAAACCTGTGTGTTTACCTGCAGCGCATTCCTATTGGTAAAAAACACGCTAAAACCGGTATTAGATAATCCTTGTATCAAATAATGGCTCCCTTTAAAGTGATTGTTTACCACATAAACCTCAAAACCTTGGTTGGGGGAAATCATAAATTCATGCGGGTAAATGAGGATGGATTTATCTGTTTCACTATATTCCTTCAGTAGTGTAATGGGAACCTTGTTCACCACACCAAAGAGTGATGCAACATATTTTTCTTTTGGTATTTGGTATAATTGTACCGTTGGCTCATGGGCTAGGATTTCCCCATTTTTTAGTACAATGGTCTCATCGGCGAAAGCAAGCACATCATTTGGGTCATGACTTGCATTGATTACCGTTATTCCCTTTTCCCTCAAATAGGGGAAAAGCTTATAGCGCAGTTCATTTTTTTTAAATTGGTCTATACTACTAAAGGGCTCGTCCAAGAGCAACACTTCCGGTTCTTGTGCCAAGGCCCTGGCAAGTGCCACCCGTTGTTGTTGTCCGCCGCTTAGGTTTTTTACCTTAACATGGGCAAATTCTTCCATTTCAATAATGTGGAGCAGCTCGGTAATACGGGCCTGGTGGCTGTCCATTTCAAAAGCGGAAAGATGTTCAGCTATGTTTTCGGTGACTGTGGTAAAGGGCATTAAATCAAAGTCTTGGGCTACATATTTCATGTATTTTTCCCCCGGGACCAAATTATAGTTGGGCCCTAAAACCTGTTCTTTTCCCCAAAAAACCGTGCCTTTTTCCAATTCCAGCAATCCATAGATGGCTTTGAGCAGGGTACTCTTGCCAGAGCCACTCTCTCCCATAATGGAAAGGTGGGTCCCTTTTTCAATGGAGAACGAGACGTCCTTTAAAATAGGTTTGTTTGCATAGGAAAAGCTGATGGAATCTACTGCTAGCATAGGAAACGGATAAAAGAAAAATCCGTTCCCAAAGAAACGGATTTTTGCGCTGTACTCGGTAACTGATGGTTTTAATCTTTGAACTCCTTAATGACCGCTTGATTTGGCAGTTGATCAAAACCCATATTGAATAAGGTAAACCCAAAGATATCTGCATATTGTTCAATGGTTTTGCTTACTGGGGTTCCAGCCCCATGGCCTGCGTTGGTTTCAATCCGTATCAACGTAGGATTCTTGCCTGCCTGTTTTGCCTGTAGTTCGGCAGCAAATTTAAAGCTATGCGCAGGCACAACACGATCATCATGATCACCGGTGGTGATTAAGGTGGCAGGGTATTCCACGCCTTGTTTTACATTGTGTACGGGAGAGTATCCCTTTAAATAAGCAAACATTTCCTTATTGTCCTCTGCAGTACCGTAGTCATAGGCCCATCCCGCACCTGCGGTAAAGGTATGGTAGCGCAACATGTCCAACACGCCAACAGCGGGTAGGGCCACTTGCATTAAATCTGGTCTCTGTGTCATGGTAGCGCCTACCAAAAGGCCCCCGTTGGAGCCTCCGCGGATGGCAAGGTATTCTTTTGAGGTGTAGTTGTTTTCAATAAGATATTCCGCCGCGGCAATAAAATCATCAAATACGTTTTGCTTTTGCATTTTTGTACCGGCGTCATGCCATTTTTTACCATATTCCCCACCTCCGCGTAGATTGGGCACGGCATACACCCCCCCTTGCTCCATCCAGACTGCATTGGTGATGCTAAAAGAGGGCGTTAAACTGATATTAAACCCGCCATAACCATAAAGAATAGTGGGGTTCTTTCCGTTGAGTTCAATACCTTTTTTATGGGTAATGATCATAGGTACTTTGGTGCCATCCTTAGATTCATAAAATACTTGGGTGGACTCATAATCCGATGGATTAAAATCTATTTCTGGTTTCCAATACTGCTCATATTCCCCTGTTTCCACATTGTATTTGTAAGAGGAGCCCGGTGTGCTGTAGTTGGTAAACGAAAAATAGAATTCCTTATCCTCTTTTTTACCACCAAAACCGCCTGCACTACCCACTCCGGGAAGCTTTACCTCACGAACTTGTTTTCCGTCCATATCATACTGAAATACTTTTGAAATGGCATCAACCATATATTCTGCAAAGAAATAGCCGCCCCCACTACCAGCGGTGAGAACATTTTTGGTTTCCGGGATTAAGTCCTTCCAGTTTTCTGGATTGGGATTAGAGGCATCCGTAACCACAATTTTTTTGTTGGGTGCGTTTAAATTGGTGACCAGAAACAATTTGGACCCTTCGTTCTCCAACAGATACGTGTCAGAATCAGTATGGTCTAAAATAGTGACCAGCTCGCTGTTTGGTGTAGACAGGTCCTTTAAAAACAGTTTGTTTCCTGAAGTTGATATGGAGGCACTGATCAACAGATAACGTTGGTCCTCCGTTAGGTATCCACCAACATATCTGTGTTTTTCTTCCGGGCTGCCACCAAAAATCAATTCATCCTCTGATTGGGGCGTGCCAACTTTATGAAAGTATAATTTGTGCTGGTCCGTTTTGGCAGAAAGCTCACTTCCCTCCGGCTTGTCGTAGCTGGAATAATAGAATCCTTCATTGCCTTTCCAGGAAACACCGCTGAATTTTATATCTACCAAGGTGTCTTCTACCTGTTCTTTGGTTTCCGCATTGATTACAATGGCCTTCCGCCAATCACTCCCACCCTCTGATATGAGGTAGGCGGCCATGGAACCATCTTTTGTAAAGCTTAGGCCGGCCAGTGAGGTGGTGCCATCTTCGGAAAAGGTGTTTGGGTTTAGAAATACCTCTGGCTCCCCATTTCCCTTTTTTCTATAGACCACATATTGGTTCTGTAATCCATCATTCTTATAAAAATAGGTGTAGTTGCCCTCTTTGAACGGGGAACCCAATTTTTCATAGTTCCACAGTTTTTCCAATCTGTTTTTTATGTCTTCACGAAAAGGAATGCTATCTAAATATCCAAAAGTAGTTTTGTTCTGTGTTTTAACCCAGGCTTCGGTTTCTGGACTTCTGTCATCTTCTAGCCAACGATAAGGATCTGGCACTTCCGTTCCAAAATAGGTATCTACGGTATCAACTTTTTGTGTAGTAGGATAATTCACAACAATAGGTTCTCTTTTTTTATTGGTTTGACAGGCGATAAAAGTTACCCCTATCAAAAACAGGGTGATTTTTTTCATTTTCAAGTTCTTTAATTTCCCGAAAATAATGGAAAACAAGGGAATAGTTACAGGGATGCTCAAGGCTTAACGTTTTTTTAGTTTCTGGGTCTTTGGTTAGTTTTTGGTTCTCTTGGTTAGGGTTTAAATCCCAAGAGGGGTTCATTACGTTGCCAGACCGTTTTAAATGCATTTTCCAATACATAATTAACCGGGGCAACCCCGTTTCGCACTTCATCGAATAAAAGAAAATACCTTTGGTTGGCTCCTGCGATCTCTTTAGCTTAGGGAAGCAGTCCACCAATCGTAACCGGAAAGGGAATTCATTTATCCGGGTCAGCTGTCGAAAGGTGGACTGTTTTTTATCAGCCTAATGGCTTTGGACATCCAATTTTTCTAAGGAAAGTATTTCCCCATCAAAGACCGCATAGGTATAGTAATGGATCCAATCCCCCAAATTAATGTACTTGGACGTTTCATTCATCTGTATTTCCAAAGGAAGGTAGTGGCGTCCAGCCAAAAATTGTCCGAGTGTGGTGTTCCTGGTTTTCTATTGGCGTACTGGACCAACCACTCTTTATCCGCCCCAAGAAATATAGCGTTCCGTCCCCAGAGATTATGGTATTGCCTCCAAGCAGCGATTTCCCCACATCATCACCGGGGCCAACAAAGATCACCCTCTACCTTTTGTACAAACTTTAGGGATAGGTTCCGTGATTTGGATGAGACATCCAAAAAATAATCCTAGCCGGAAAACGGATGGCCAAGGCTATAGCTATTTCTATCTAAAGTATTGAAAGTAATGCCATTATATGACCAATGTCATAAAATATCCTTTGGATAGCTTCTAATTTTGACGGATAAGTAAATGACAAAAACCGTAAATATGGAAACAATAGTAAACACCAAAAAACAAGTCTACCATTTTGGCACCCAAAAGACCGATGGGGATAGAACCATGAAGAACCTATTGGGCGGCAAAGGGGCCAACCTTGCCGAAATGAGTAACCTGGGGATTCCCGTACCACCAGGATTTACCATAACCACGCAGGTGTGTACCACCTATAATGAGATTGGACGGGACGGTGTAATTCAATTATTAAAGGAGGAAGTGGAGGCCGCAGTGGCTGGGATTGAACATATAATGGAAACCACTTTTGGAGACAACAAGAACCCTTTGTTACTTTCTGTCCGCTCAGGCGCAAGGGTTTCCATGCCGGGTATGATGGATACGGTGCTGAACCTTGGTTTAAACGACGATTCCATTTTAGGATTGGTAGCGCGTACCAAGAATGAACGTTTTGCGTGGGATTCTTACCGGCGCTTTGTACAGATGTACGGTAGTGTGGTTTTGGGAATGAAACCAGAAACCAAGGAAGATGAAGATCCTTTTGAAGAAATTATTGACCGCCTAAAAGCAAAAAGACACATTAAGCTAGATACCCAGTTTACGGTCCAAGACCTGCAGGATTTGGTGTATGATTTTAAGGATGCCGTGAAAAAGAGCACAGGACATGATTTTCCATCCGATCCCTGGGAGCAACTGTGGGGGGCGGTAATTGCCGTGTTTAATAGCTGGAATGGTGATCGTGCAGTGGTGTACAGAAAATTAAATGGCTATCCAGCGGACTGGGGCACTGCGGTGAACGTACAGGCCATGGTTTTTGGTAACATGGGAGAGAATTCAGGAACGGGCGTTTGCTTTACAAGGGATGCCGCAACCGGTATGAACGAGTTTAATGGGGAATACTTGATCAATGCACAGGGAGAGGATGTGGTTGCCGGTGTACGTACCCCACAACAAATTACCCAAATAGGCTCTAGAAGATGGGCCGAGTTGGCGCAGATCGAAGAAACCGACAGGTTGAACAATTACCCTTCTCTAGAAGAACTGATGCCCACCATGTATAAAGAGCTTTATGGCTATCAAGAAAAGCTGGAAAGGCATTACCATGATATGCAGGACATGGAATTTACCATTCAAAATGGAAAACTTTGGATTTTACAGACCCGGAATGGCAAACGTACCGGTGCTGCCATGGTAAAAATTGCCATGGATTTACTTAAAGAGGGAGAGATTACGGAAAAAGAAGCTCTACTCCAAATAGAAGCCAATAAATTGGACGAATTGTTGCACCCTATTTTTGATACCAAAGCCTTGAAACGGGTTAATATCATTGCACAAGGTTTGCCTGCTTCTCCGGGTGCGGCCACAGGGCAGATTGTGTTCTTTGCAGATGAAGCCGCCAAGTACAAGAACGCTATTTTAGTGCGTATTGAAACCTCGCCAGAAGATTTAGAGGGAATGCACGTGGCCAAGGGTATTTTGACCGCTAGGGGCGGGATGACCTCCCATGCGGCCGTCGTTGCCCGTGGCATGGGCAAATGTTGCGTTTCTGGGGCCGGCGCATTGAAAATCAACTACAAAAAACGCACCATGACCGTTGGGGACCATGTCTACCAAGAAGGAGACTGGATTTCCCTTAACGGTTCCAAAGGCCATATTATTGAAGGTAAGGTAGCCACAATGCAACCGTCTTTAAGTGGTGAGTTTGGCGAGCTCATGGAGCTTTCCAATAAATACGCCACCATGCAGGTACGCACCAATGCGGATAGCCCAAAAGACGCCAAGATTGCAAGGGATTTTGGTGCACAGGGTATTGGACTTACAAGAACGGAACACATGTTCTTTGAGATAGACCGTATTAGGGCTATGCGCGAAATGATTTTAGCGGATACCGTTAAGGGCAGAAAACTGGCCTTGGAAGAATTGTTGCCCATGCAGCGACAAGATTTTGAGGGTATTTTTGAGGCTATGCAGGGCTACCCTGTAACGGTAAGGCTTTTAGACCCCCCATTGCATGAATTTGTCCCTCACCAGTTGGCCACGCAAAAAGAGCTGGCCGAAGACTTGCACATATCCTTGGCAGCGGTCAAAAATAAAGTGGCAGAGCTACAGGAGTTCAACCCCATGTTGGGCCATAGGGGCTGTCGCTTGGGCATCACTTATCCAGAAATTACGGAAATGCAAACCCGTGCCATCATGGAAGCGGCCTTAAACCTTAAATCCAAGGGAATAGAGACCAAACCAGAAATCATGGTGCCATTGGTGGGTGCTGTGGCAGAGTTTGAGAGTCAGGCCAAGTTGATCAGGGATACCGCAGAGACCGTCTTTGCCGAAAATGCCGATACCGTAGAATTTACCGTGGGTACCATGATTGAGGTGCCAAGGGCGGCCTTAATGGCCGATGCCATCGCCGAAAAGGCAGACTTTTTCTCCTTTGGAACCAATGACCTTACCCAAATGACCTTTGGATACTCTAGGGATGACGCTGGCAAGTTTTTGTCTGTTTATCTAGAAAATGGTATCCTTAAGGACGACCCCTTTGAGGTTTTGGATAGGGAGGGAGTGGGACAATTGGTGGATTTAGGCACCAAACGTGGCCGTAGTGCCAAGCCCAATTTAAAAGTGGGTATCTGTGGAGAGCATGGCGGTGAGCCTTCTTCCGTGATATTCTGTCACGATACAGGAATGGATTATGTGAGCTGTTCTCCCTTTAGGGTGCCCATTGCTAGAATTGCTGCGGCACAAGCCGCCATTCAAAACCAATAATCATACAAAATTTCTGAACAACCCCTGCAAGACATCCCTTGCAGGGGTTGTTTTTTTTATCTGTTCACATGGTACCAGCCCTATTCTCCATCTTTGATGATAGGGAGAATAGACTTCATGTAAAGGGAGTAGGTAGGGATTAAAGACCATATTTATTTCAGAAGTTCCAAATCACCATGTATAGGCTTGCCAACCTATGGTAGACTAAGGGCAATATGCCGCCTTATGGGGACACCCCTTTTTAGAAGAGGGTAATTGTTTAGGTGATTTAAAGCATAGTTTTAGGAAGGTACGGCAGGATTAGGGGAGCAATCCATTAGCAACATCAAATGTTTTCTCCTCTGCTTGGCACAAAAAACAAAATTACATGTTTAGGGCAACCGTTATCGTTTATCACAGAAATACAGTCCTCCGACCGTAAATGAAAAGGAAATTCATTTATCTGGGTCAGCTGCCGAAAGTTGTACTGTTTTTCATCAGCCTAATGGCTTTGGACATCCAATTTTTCCAAGGAAAGTTTTTCCCCATCAAAGACTGCATAGGTATAGTAATGGATCCAATCCCCCAAATTAATGTACTTGGACCTTTCATTGAGCTGAATCTCCAAGGGAAGGTGGCGGTGGCCAAACACGAAATAATCGGAGTGCTGGGTTTCCAGTTTTCTTTTGGCATACTGGACCAACCACTCTTTGTCCTCCCCCAAAAATGTAGCATCCCCATCCCCAGATATCATTTTATTGCTTACGGACATGTATTGTCCCAATTGTACCCCTAGGTCTGGATGTAACCACCGGAACAACCATTTACATAAACCGTTGGTGAACACCTTTTTCATGCGTTTAAATCCTTTGTCCCCAGGGCCAAGACCATCTCCATGTCCTATAAAAAAAGAGGTATCGTTAATGGTGATCCGTTGTGGGGCGTGAAAAACAGGAATGTTTAGCTCTTCCTCAAAGTAACCATTCATCCACAGATCATGGTTGCCTACAAAATAAGTGATTTTGATACCGGCATCAGACAGCTCCGCCAGCTTTCCTAATGTACGGGTAAAACCCTTTGGAACCACCTTTTTATACTCAAACCAAAAGTCAAACAGGTCTCCCATCAAATAAATGGCAGCCGCATCCGCTTTAATCCTGTCTAGCCATGCCACAAACTTTTTCTCACGGGGAAGGCTTTGGGCACTGGTGGGTGCGCCTAAGTGGTTGTCGCTGGCAAAATAGACTTTTTTGCCTTGTTCAAGGGTCATGGTTTTCATTCCGTTTCAAATATAGCCAATGAAACCATTAGAAAAGCTGGTAGGCTAAATAAGCACCACCGATGACCAAAAATGGTCCGGCAATCATGCCTAAAATAACACTGCCATTATAGAGTCCCCAGAAGGAGATCACCTTCATCTTAGAAGAATCGCTTTTATCATAGACAATCTTTACTTTTTCACCAATATCATAGGGCGCTGGATAAGATTTTACCTTGCTGGTATACCTCTTTAGATCTTGTCTGCGGTCCATATACTCAAATACTGGGGCGTACATGTTGTTGTTTTCGCCTCGGGTAACCACAAACTCTTTAATGGTAGCCGTGGTTTTGATGCCATTTTTTAACAGGCTATGGGTTTTCTGCAATTGCCCAAAAGCGGTATACGCCAAGAGAATACCTATGGCAAATAAGAGACCGTAAAATAATAGCCACCAATTTATGCTGTTCATGGGGTTTAGCGTTTAAACCTTCTGTTGTTTCTGATACGGGTAAAAATGTAAACGCCTATGACCAGCAATGCCAGCATGGGCAGCATAAGGTCGCTATTGAGTACCGATAAGATCTCCATAGTTTTTATTTGGTTGCCGTTTTGGACGTAGTATGTTCGCTATACTAACAACGGCAGATACTAAGCTTTATTTTTTGCGAACGAACAAAGCAACTATGGCAGCGGTCACTACGCCCATGGCCAAAGCGCCAAAGGTGGACTGTATCACATAGCTATTAAAATTAAACCAGGCTTCCGCATTTTCGGGTGTCATTCCTACGGTGTTGACGGCATGTTCTATGGCGTTTTTAAAAAAATTGGGGGTGATGAACTCATGGGTAAGGTACTGGGCAAGCGGTGCTAAAATAGCAACGACCACACTTATGACAATACCAGAGACAAAGCCTTGGGTCCATGTCATTTTACCGTTGAGGTCCTTGTTGCGTTTTTCCAAAAGTGCAAAAACAAAAATGGCCACGGCAATGATGGCAAAAAAGTTGGTGTATATGGCATGTTTGGCTATATGGGTGTCATGCCATCCAAGGGCCTTTTCTAGAAACATCCATGCCAGTTGGGCCAGGGTGAACAGTATGCCCCATTTTATTTCGGTTTTAAATTTTTTCATGATGTTTTCATTAATGGACCTTAAGGTAACAAAATTACTTTTTAAATGCCGCAAGAGCTTCTTTGGTGTTCTGGGACATGGCCAATTTACCAGACTGTGCCGCACGCTTGATCAGCAGGTCAGACCAATGTTCTGTTCCTTCCCAAAGCGCAGATTTCATTACGGCCAATGCCTCTGCATTAAATGATGCCAGTTTGGTGGCGTGATGCTCCAATTCTTTGTCCATTTCCGCAATGGAGTCATATACTTTTGAATACAATCCCTTTTCTTTGGCCCAATAGGCATTTTTCCATTCTGTGGGATGCAGTGCCATTTCTGCCAAGGCGGATGTGCCTACTTTGCGTTCCAAGGCGGGAGCAATGACCAAGGGAGCAATGCCAATGGAAATTTCGGACAATTTAATGGACGCCTCTACTGTGGCATAGACATAGTCACAGGCCGATGCCAGTCCTACGCCACCACCAACGGTTTTCCCTTGAATTCTGCCAATAATGGGTTGTTTGCAGCTGCGCATTGCGTTGATCACATGGGCAAAGCCGCTAAAAAATGCCTTCCCTGTCTCCAAGTCCGAAATGGCCAGCAGCTCATCAAAAGACGCTCCGGCACAGAAGGCCCGCTGCCCTTCGGACTTTAAAATAATAACGGCTACATCTTTATGGGCAGAAACCTTAAAAAGCTCATCCGTCAATCTTTTTAAAAGTACTGAGGTGAACGAATTACTGGCAGGATGGCCAAATTCTATGGTGGCAACCCTATTGTTAATGGCGGTGTATAAACTTCCGTTTTTTAATGATGTTGTCATGTTTTGCGTTTCAATAGTCCAAGTGGTATTCCTTTTCTGTTGTTGATTGTTGGTTGTTGGTTGTTGGTTGTTGGTTGTTGGTTGTTGGTTGTTGGTTGTTGGTTGTTGGTTGTTGGTTGTTGGTTGTTGGTTGTTGGTTGTTGGTTGTTGGTTGTTGGTTGTTGGTTGTTGGTTGTTGGTTGTTTCAGAACCGGTCTAAGTTAACCTTTTTGAATCAAGGGTTTAAATTTTTTGCGAAACTTCCAGACTAGGGCACCGCCTCTAATTGCCATCCAAACCACAAATGCGATCCAAATGGCATAAAAACCCAAACCTGCCCACTTCCCTAGGTAAAGTGCGGGTAAAAAGCCCAAAAAAGTTGCGGACAATAGCACATTTCTTAGATATTTCATTTCTCCCAAACCTTTAAAAAGTCCATCAAAAACAAAGGCCAAGGTGTTTATGGGCAATCCTAGGATAACGATGAAAAAGATGCTGTAAAAGGTTTTTAGGACGATGGTTTCGTTGGAGAAGATACGGCCTAATGGATGATAAAACAGCAACCCGATTAGCATTAAAAAGAGGCTTACCGCCATTCCGTATAGGACAATTATTTTGGCAAGCTCCCAAAGACCCTTATAGTCTTTTTCCCCCAATAGCTTACCTCCCATACTGTTGCCGGCAGCCCCATAACCATCAATAAAGAAAGCAGAAAACAACCATAAGTTTATCGCAATGGTATGTGCGCCAATAAAACGGTCCCCCAGTGCCGTTGCTTCCCTAACCGCAGTAATCAGGGCAGTGTTCAAGGCCAATGCGCGTACAAAGAGGTTGAGGCTCATAAAGATCAGCCGCCTCAACTCCTTATTAAAAGGCAGCCGTAGTTTAAGTTTAATATCAGTTTTGGCATTAAGTAGAAAAAACACTAAAAAGGCCATTACGCCTTGGGAAATGAGACTTGCCCAGGCAGCCCCCTCTAGATACATGGCAGGGACCAGGCCATCTATCCCATAAACCATAATAAAATCGAGCACAATATTTAAAACAGCACCCACAATGGCAATGATCATAGGGTAAAAGGTATTCTGCAACCCCCTAAAAATCCCGAATACCGCAAAAGTGAACAAGGTCAACGGAAACCCCCAGACCCTTATGGAATAGTAAGAAATGCAATATTCCAAAATTTTACCGCTTGCCTCAAAGAGCATAAAAATTTCCTCGACGATAAAAATAGTGCCGAGCAGTAAGACCAAGCTTAACAATAGATTTAAAAAAATAGCTTGTGCCGGTAAATCCTCAACTTCTTTGATTTTACCAGCGCCCAAGTATTGGGAGATTATGGCAGAAATGGCACTTCTTGTTTGGCCCAAGACCCAAATTAACATGGAAAGAAAGGAACCTACTATACCGGCGGCAGCCAAAGATTCCAGTCCGTCCACCGGAATGTTCCCTACAATGGCCGTATCCGTTATGGACAAAATGGGCTCCGCAATCCCGGAGATGGTGGCAGGTATGGCCAGCCTATTGATGTTTTTAAAAGTGACCGCTGTTTTTGAAATCATTAGGCTACAAAACTAGTTCATAGCAATGAAAGGGGTCTTGGCTTTGTTTGGGGAAATAAATGTCCCCCAACTTTTGGTAGCCCCTGGTTTCATAAAACCTTTGGTTTCGTTTGTTTTGGGAAAAAGTGTCCAATCTTACAGAGGCAGCCTTATTTGTTTTGGCCATGTTCTCCGCAAAATCCATTAATCTGCGGGCGTGGCCACGGCCTTGTACATCTGGATGTACGCAAAGCCTATGGATGTAGTAGTTGTTTATGGATGGTGTTAACCAACGGATAGGAAGGTACTCCGTATCCATTTGGGTAGAAACCACCACTGCGCCTATGATACGTTCTGTTTCCAACAAAACATACAGTTCTTGCCGGTCCACATCCCGTAAAAAAGCAGCTTCGGAAGGGTAATGTTCATTCCATTGGTAGATGCCCTGGGATTGCATAAATGTGGCACATGCCTTGGTAATGGAAACAATCTGGGTTATTTCCGGTAACTTTGCCAGTCTAATCATGGGAAAAACTTGATTAAATTGTAAATTTAAAAGATTAACTTAATAACCATACCATGAATAATATATTGGTTCCTTTGGGCACCTCGCCAGATTCAAAAGAAACATTACAATATGCCGTAGATTTTGCCGCTGACTTTGGGGCCAAGGTTTTTATAATGGATGTGTACCAGATAGTGGGCACAGCTGGCAGCCTTGGAAATGTGGAGAAGAAGGTGCTTGCCTCCAATACGGAAAGAATTAAGGGCATTGTGGCAGAGATGGAGACCAAAGGTGTGGACATTAAAATAGCCTCCTATAATGGTGACATTATCGACGGCTTAAAGGACATCTCCAAAAAGCTTCAGATAGATTTAATGATCATTGCCCCCAAGAGCAATGATAGTGATGAAAAGATGTACTTGGGCAATACTACTGGCAGAATGGTGAAGCAAACGGATATCCCTACCTTAATCGTTCCCAAGGGAACCGTTCACCAACCCATTAAAAGTATTTTAACCGCTTTTAAGTCCGGAATATTAAAACGGTCTAAAATCTTGTTTCCTTTGATCGAGATTAAAAACAAATATGCATCTGAGGTAAACTTACTGCTGGTGAAAACCCCGGGATATACGGAAGACGATTTAAAGATAAACACGGCTTTACTGGATGTTAGCAGAAATTTGATCATTTCAGAAAACGCCACCACCTACCATGGGGTATTGGAACATTTTCAAAGTAAAAATCCGGATATGCTTTGTGTTTTTAGAAGAAAACGGGGCTTTTTTAAAAAATTATGGGAAAAGAGCACCATTCTTAAATCGGAATTTCATGCCACCATACCTGTTTTGGTGTTGAGCGTAAAAAAAGACTAATGGAATATGTTTTGAAGTTGCGTTAAAATGTATTTCCTTTGCGCAAGCCAAATGGGGGATTAGCTCAGCTGGCTAGAGCGCTTGCCTGGCAGGCAAGAGGTCACCGGTTCGACTCCGGTATTCTCCACTTAATAATCATAGGCCTTCACAGATGTGG
>NZ_LDJX01000005.1 GCF_001306415.1 Croceitalea dokdonensis DOKDO 023 | reverse complement strand
TTTCTCAACACTGCGGTCGTCTCCGGCTCCACTTCAAAAACCACCTTAGGGTGGTTTTTTTCGTTATGCCCTTTTACCGCTACTTTTTAGTCAAACAAATTCTATGTTCTTTATCCTCCTGCCCTTTTGTATCGTGGCTAAAACTAATTAACGCATACATGCCGTTAAACACAAGAATTAGAGCATCAAACAATCTATTTGACAACCAAGGCTAAAAAACAGGTAAAATGCGCAACAAAATGTGTTACCAAGGCAAATCATAGCATGTTGAAAACCCATACATTTATATCTCACAACCTAATTCCATGGAAAATATAGTGATAAAGTCTCTTGACCGTATCAATCTTCTAGGTGAACATGTGGATCATAATGACGGATTAGTGCTACCGGCCGCCATTGACAAGTGTATTTATATGACATTGAAAACCAATGGAAGTGAAGATACTCACTTTAATCCGGCGGGGGTGGTATACTATGTCCGTCCTTTTCAATAGACCATCATTTTTGTAGTGTAGCATTAAAATGGGATGTCATAGTTTCATATATACCCATTAGTTTTAAGACGTATAGAAAGATGATTTAATTGCCCCCATTCTTTAATTAATTCCATGGCTTTACGACTAGGCGAAATATTCATTTTACCTGCGACTTCGGTAATAAATTTACCTCTGACCTCAATGGTAGCATATGGCTTATTTACATTATTCTTTAATTTGCTCAAGCTGAATATGTGAATATGGCCGGCATTACAACTATACGCATAACTAAAGACACAGTGGTTTAATATAGTACTCTCTGCTAGTAGTCTTTTGCCATCGGTTATCTCCTCAATTACGTAGGAAAATGGCGTGCTAAAGGACATCCATTTTTCTATTGGTAACGGGTTCCAAGAATAACTGGTGTGGGCCATATTATATTTAATTCCTATTTGCCAATTCTGAGCTGCCCTTTCTACAGATGCGAATGTCCTTCCTTTTAAACTATATGTTAGAGGGCTCTCGCAGAAATAACGTTGGGCTTCAAAAAAATCTACATAGTGTAAAAAATCGCTTGCTTCTCTTAACTGCGCTATGTTATCGGATAGGAATCTAAAAACACTTTTCCAGAATATAATGTCGTTTCTAAAGGATGCGAATTGGTCTTTAAAAATCTTACTTGCATGCAACATCCTGTTCAAGGTTGGAAAACTAGTTGGACGCTCTATTAAAATTCTTGCGGCCAACACAAACCGCTCTAGAATGTGATCGGTAGTTTCTGGCAGCTGTATCGCATTGGTCTGTAGTACCGCATTTTCAGATTTTGAGAGTTTAAACTCAGTTGGTAAAAGTGAACGTAAACCCTTCCCATCCAATATTTGTAGGATGATTTTATATTCTTTAAAGCTGCATTTATTTAGATATGGGAATAAAAAAGTAGGCAACGGGGCAGACACAAAAAGATACTGTAGTAGTTGACCGTAGTCTCTATGAAACGTAGTTTCTATAGTACCCTCATTATAACGTTTCATCTCTTTTGTAATTGAACGTATACAAAGATCGGGACGCTCGGAGAGCATAAATACATTCATCAGCAGATATCTTGCATCTGAATTGGTGGTCACGGGAATCCTAAATCTCAAAAAATCCTGTAAAAGGTTTAGACTGATTTCAAATTGATGCTGTGTCTGCCTAGTAATCGGCGTGTCGCTATTAAAAGCCCACAAAATAGCAACTACTAAAGTGTTGTAGGAAGCACTATAAAATCCGTTAGCCTCGTTAAGTCCTTTGAGCCAAGATAGTAGTCGGTTTACTATGGTTATCTCGGACCATAAGAGTATATGGCTTAGTTCATTTTCTAAATCTGGTTCGTTTTCAAGCACTTCCTGCAGTACCAAGAGCTGGTTTCCGTTAAGCAATTTCCTTGCTTCCTCGGACTGGTGCCATAAAAGATGTTTCTGTTTAAAGTAAGGCATTTACAACTCGCATAACTCCTTAAAATGTTCGTAGATCATCACCATGGCAAGGGTATCCAGTTCGCAATAGCGCAACAGGGCATTCTTGGTTTCCTTGCGTTCCAAGTCGCCAATGGTTTCATCCTGCATTTTCGCATAGGCGAAGAGTGCTGCTCCGCCATCGGCTATCTGCCTTATCTCGGCACTTGCAGACGCCACCGCATCTTCTAATTGTTCGTTAGAAATTCCGTCGAACAGTGGTGGTAGCAGGCTATACGGATTTATAGGCACCCCGTCTTCCAAGGTCAAAAATCGGTATTCATCATCGAAGTTTAGCGAGCTTAAATTAATATCTTTTATGGTTTTAGTGTATTTGGATTTAAGAAGGCTGCTAGATTCCAATACAGCAGGAAGGATGGCCTTAATAGAATTGGAACCACCCGTTTGCGGATGGTAATAATTACGCAGTACCGTTCGCTGTAAATCTATCATATCCCTTTCTCCTGGTGGAAACGTACGCAAACTACTTCCTGTAGGGTGACTTATACTTTCTACAAAGCGAAATAATTCTTCCCTATCCGGCTCTTTTGAGCTCAGCAACTGATTGTAAATAACATTTACTATTGTATTCTCATGATTATGATACCTAAAAATAGAACCCTTATTTTGCGCCAGCGATTTCTTTAAAGCCCTTAAGAAATCAAAATTTGGAAACACACCTATTTCTAAATTGATGTATTCCGAATGGTGCACGACCCTTCCGTCTTCATAAACAATATGATGACTAAACTGAAAAGCCAGTTGCTCATAAGGCCGCATACCGGATGTAAAAGGAATAGCCACGGCGCAGGTTTCAAAATCTATAAAGTTCAAGGGATACTTCCATTGGCTCATTTCCAAGCGCAGATTAGCAACATCGACTTCAATGGTATTATCCTGGGTAATGGTCTTCTCTATTTGTATCCATTGCCTGTCCGACCTGCTAAAACCATTGGCTCCTGGATCGTCCTTCACATCTTCCCGTGTAAGCTCGTCCATAAAGTAGCGGTGTTCAACAACCGCATCCTTGGCGGGCTTGTACCAAACGTCATAGGTCTTGGGATCGTTTAAACGTGTTCTGGAAAGCGGTACTAAATCTGGTCGTACGTTTGGCAATTGAGTCATCCAGCAATCGTGAAAACCACTTTTTTTGTTTGGCTCTGGAGAATCATTTTTAAATTCACAGCCCTGACAATGCAAACCAATAGAGGTGTCAATCTTCATGTTGTTGGCATAGTGATGCTTATAAAATTCGACCGTGTCGGCAAACGTACGCTCCGGGTCTTGAGGGTTTTCCGATAGGATTAGTTGCACTTCTTCTTCAACCGATATCATCGCTAAAATGGATGCTCCCAAGTCCTCCCTTTTTAAATTTGGAGTAACCATCACCCCAGTTCTTAGGTCAGCATTGGGTACAATTTTAAAATGACTGTTCAAACCATTTACCGTTGTATGTTTTGACTTGTCTACTAGATTAAGAAATGCTTTAATTTTCCAGTTTGGGTAACACTTCTGAATCACATATTGTTGAAATGCCACGTCATATAAGTACCCTTGCATTTTAGTATTAACACCAGATTTCGTAAGGAATGAGCTGTGCGATTCACCATCAATGGACTTCGCTTTAACTTCAATCAAACGAATATTATTTCCTTTTTTCTCTAAAATATCTACACGTATAAATAAACCATCAAATAAAAAAGCGGCCTCAAAAATAGTCACATTTTCTTCCTCTAATAATTCAGAGGTACGCTGGGCTAGTTTGTCATAATCCCAATCATCACCCAGAATGGCCACACCCTCTGGGAAATAGAGTCGCACCAATTCCTCTACCTGAAAACCGCCTTGTGCCAGACCTTGTAAAAAACTATCCGTTTCACTAGTATCCTCATACAATGGATTTCTAGTGTAATATAGTTTTGTTGGGCAATCCAAGGCCAACTTAAATCTGGATTTGGTGAGGTAGCGGGGTTTGGATTTCATTACTAGTTATTTGATTAATTATCCTCTGTTGTAGTAGCTTGCAAGGTTTCAGGGAGATAGCACTGCACGTTTTGTATTACCCCACCATCATTAAAAAAATGATTATCTAAAATAGCTCCTAATTTTCCTTTAATAGTATCTTCTTTATGAGATAGAAAATTTTCATCTCTATACGTAACCACCCTTTTCATAGTGTTTCCTTTATCATGTTTAGCGCTAATATCAAATCTACCTTCTTCCGGATTTATTAATTTCTCCTGAATTAATTTTATATTTTCAATGCCAACTTTTGAAAGCGAATCATCCCATAATTCATATGCTATACCAATACTGTTGGTTTCTAAAATTACTTCAGTTGGGGTAATAAAAAAACGAATGTTTTTATACTTAGGGTCATAATACCAACCTTTTTCGTATCGATATCCCTTTTCTGCAAATACCTCTATTATCTTCTCGTCTATATAATTTATGGAAGCCGTTCGTTTTTTTATAATATTGTTTACTGCTTCTTTTTGTTCTATTAAAGAAGCTACTATTTTGTCTGACATAGGTTCGTTCATTTTATTTTTATAATGTGAATTAATCGTTTTTGCATACTCGCGTAAATAAAAAATATCGATATCATTCTCTATATCGGTTAAGATGAGATGCTGTTGTACTTTATTGATTAGTTCCTGATGCGTCACATTAAAGAATTGAGTTTCATGAACTTTACAGGCTACTTCACTTTTTGTATCTAAGGACAGAATGATACCTGTTATATCTTCTTTTCTAATTTTTTTATCATTTATCACGTGTTGTTCGTAGACATCCAAGGGATTCGCCAAGTGATGAAATAGCTTGTTTTCAATTATAATACTCCATTGGCTACCCGTGATTAATAAGTCTATCCTTTTTAAACGATCCTCTGGACTATCCGCGGAAGAAGTTGCAACTTCTATTGCAATTTCAAAAGGTTCGGAAAAATCTTGGATAAACCTATCGCAATTAGACTTTTCACTTAATACCCTTAGCAAACAATCGAAAAACAAAGTTCCGAACCCATGCTCTTCGTTTGGGTCAAAAAAATAAGCTAACATTTTCGAGTTTATCGTCTCCTTTCTTTCGACACCAAGAATATCAAAGAAATTTTTCTTTGGCCTTTTAGGTAATTCGGGAAGGTTTTTTGCAACCTCATTAATTTGTTTGTAAAAGTCTATCATATATTATGTGTATAACTCATTCATCCCCTTAATATGCCCAGCAATCCGTTCCCTGAACCAAAGCGGCTTTTCTACCACTACCATAGCACCCAATTTTAAGATTTGCGTTTCAAACTCATAATTCGGCTTTAATTCATAGGTAACCCTACCCCAACCATTTTCGCCTTCGACGCAGGTTTGCGAATGGTGCAAGGGTAAACTTCGCAGGTATTTTATTTGTTTATTTTGTGCTTGTAGCACCACCTTTTCTACTTTGTCCGTTTCATTGTAGTTAAGACCTATAACATCTAAAAATTGGTGCAATTGTTTCTCGCCGTCCTTTATTAGTTTTGCCTTTTCGGGCAGAACTTGTAGATTTTCAATTCGGTCTAGGCCAAAGGTTCGTATCTCCTCTAAGGAATCAGGAACCGCAATAAGATACCATCGGTTTAGGTATTCCTTTAGCCGTAATGGAGTAACGGTATATACTGTTCTGGAATTCTGGTAATAGTTCACTTTTGTAAAAGAAAGTTTTTGAGAAAGCGTAATACCCTGCAATATTTTTTGCATGTTGTGGAGCCCTTTAAAGGCCGAACTATCATCTGGGATCACCCACTTCTGAAAGGTTTTGTAATCCTTTAAGCCTGCCTCGTATAAATCTGCAAGGGATGAGAGTTCCGCAAATTTGAAAAAAGTTCCCAAACGCTCCGCGTCATCGTCAATTCGGTAGCCACGTAGGCTGCGGTCATAAACAATGTCCAGACCATAGTCTGTTTTTAAGGTGGTAAAATCGCGTTCAATAGTTCTTTCGCTTACCTCATGATCTGTGGTATCCCATATTTTATCGATCAGTTCCAATTTACTTATCCCAGGGGCGGTTTTAATAAAGTAGATGATACGCTCCAAGCGTTTCAAGAGTTTATAATTTGCCATAAGCTTAATTTTTCAAAGGTGGGAACACACTCCGCCATCCTATGACGACATAAGATAAAACTTTACTGCGACATTCTTTGGCGAGGTACTTTGGTTTTTTTGTGTCAAATTATAAAACCCATGGAAAACAACATATTAAAAGACATCATTCAATTTTCAAAAGCCGTAAAGGGATGTAAGCTAAGTGAAGAAATCTTGACCAAGGATAGCGATTATATTCACCGGATAGAAACCTATTTTGGTACCACCCGATTCCAGTCCATGCTGCTAGTTGCCGTTTTTGATGTGAATAGCGAAGGAACAAAACCGAGTCAGGCAGATCTAGCAAAATATTTTAAGTGCAACACTATTGAACTTTTTGTCTATAAAAAAGAGATGGACACGCTTGTAAAAAGAGGTATTTTTGATGACCGAACGGGATTGTTCTCCTTTGGCCGTTCGGAACGCTATGCCTTTCATATTTCCGAACGCATACGGGACGCCATCATAGAAAACAAACCTTATGAACAACAGGTTCAAAAACCCTTAAATGCTGTAGAGCTTTGCAAAGAAATCTACGGCTTGGTGCACAAATGTGCGAGCGAGGGCTTAAAAACCCCTAGATTGTATAGGCAAGTAAACCACCTCTTGGAAGGTTATAAGGAAACGCCTTTTGTCCATTATATAAACGGACTTCATCTTTCGCAGCCGGACCGGCTCTGTTACATCTACTTAATTGCCGATAATCTGAAAGGGAATCTATCCTCCCATCTCACTTCATTTAGCGACTGTATTTTTGACAATAAAAGAGATCAAATTTTTTATGAGAAAGCCATTTACGAAGAATCTGCCCCACTTATAAAAAACGGGTTCATAAAGCTGAACCAAGAAACCTATTTTTCCAATGCTAACGTATCGCTAACGGAACAGAGCAGTAAAAAACTGGCCACTTTTGATATTCCCATCCGGCTCATGCTAAAGGAAAAAGATATTCCGCTGATCAACACCACTAGCATCGTAAGGCAAAAACTTTTCTATAACGCGGCCACAAAAACCGAATTGGATAGTATTACCCAATCCCTAAGGCCTTTAAAATACAAGCAAATTACCAAAGCCTTACAACAGGAAGGTTTTAGGACAGGGCTTTGCACCTTGTTCTATGGCGCACCGGGTACCGGAAAAACAGAAGCGGTATACCAAATTGCAAAAACCACGGCAAGAGCTATTTGGAAGGTAGATCTTAGCGAACTGAAATCTATGTGGTTTGGGGAAAGTCAGAAATTGGTGAAAGCACTTTTTAAGGATTATAAGGAACTCTGTGCCAGAGAAAAACGTACCCCAATTATGCTCCTAAACGAGGCGGACGCCATTCTAGGAAAACGAAACGCCCAAACCACCAGCAAAATCGATAAGACCGAAAATGCCATACAGAATATCTTTCTGGACTGTTTGGAGGATTTTGAGGGCATTCTATTTGCCACCACCAATCTTGAAGAAAGCTTGGATACGGCTTTTGAAAGACGTTTTCTATTCAAACTCTGTTTTAAAAGACCTAGCACCGCTACAAGAGCAAAGATTTGGCAAACCAAACTCCGCGGCTTGCGGCAGCCTACAGCCATGCAACTTGCCGAACAATACGATCTTAGCGGAGGAGAAATCGAAAACATTGTCCGAAAGTATAAAATGGCGCGGGTGCTTGATCCAAGTATAGCGTTCCGCAACAAGCTAACGGAACTTTGTGAATCTGAAAAGTTACAAACTAAAAAAGAACGAAGTGCTATTGGGTTTTGATAAATAAGGTTAAAATTAGGAACTAAATTAGGTAGACTTCAAAAAAAGGTCAGAGTGAACCACTTAAAAACGGATTTTTTGAACCACCTAAAAAATCATTTTAAACTATGCTATAAAGGGGTTTGCAATCAATATTACTATGCTCACTTTAATCCGGTGGAGGTGGCATACTATGTCCGTCTTTTCCACTCTAACGTATAACTATGGTAATTTATCATTTATTTATTGAATATTCGTTTTCATACCTAATTAGAATTGATTGCGGTGATAATCAATCTATCAAATAGTTTCTCTCCGAAGTATCGTCTGTTGAGTTTATAGACAAATTCGTTGAGATACGCCTGCAGATACTTACCCTTTATTTTATGATAGTTGCCCAGTAGGTTTCTTTTAGCGTTACGGATAAATATATGAACCCATTTTAAGGTCTCTTTGGTGGATTCTTCACTGGATTTTTCCATAACGTGCATCTCTACGTAATCCGCAATATCCACATAAGAGGTACTTTTATCGGTGAGCACGATAGACTTTTCATCCAGCGATTCTTCAATGGTTTCATTGATTTCATTGGATTGATGACTTTGTAACACTTTGGCTTTAAAGTATCTGACCTGACTGGATTTGTTGCCCGTTCTTGGGTCTTCAAGCTGGGTGCTCTCTGCCATGACCGCAACGTTTTGTTTGCCTGCCGCGCCTCTACCACGCTTGCCTTTCTTCTGCTCAACCTCAGAGGATTCAATAGTAAAATATCCTTCGTCCATCTCTATCATACCCTCTAAGGTATAGCTGGCATCCCTATCTCCCATGGCTTTGCGCAGCTTGTGGACCATGGCCCATACTGGCTCATAACGTTTTAGCCCTAATTGACGTTGCATCTCTTTTGCTGAAAAACCTTTCTTGGTGGTGCTCATCAAAAACATGGCACGATACCATACCAAAAATGGTAGGTTGGAATTTTGCATGATCGTTCCGCTACGAAGAGAGGTTCTGAATTTACAAGATTTACACTCGTAGCTGCATTTATCCTTTTTCCAGTAGTGCGCTACGCTTCCACATTTCTTGCATACCACGCCTTGAGCATCCCGTTGTTCCTTAAAGTGCTGTCGGCAGGTGTTTTCATCTCCAAAATGAGCGGTAAACGTGAATAAATTCATAGCTTTATATAGTGCTATTTCAGCACAATATACAAAATATAGGTGTAATTACGGATATTCAATTTATTTATATGCAATTACATATAAATTAAAAACTATCAAAAACAGAGGTAATAGCATTTAATCGAGCAGCGTTATCTACTTGATGGTATTGGTTAAATGACTTTATACCCGTGTGGCCACTTATGCTCATGATGGTCTTATCCGCTATACCCTTATTGCGCATAATCGTAATAAAACTTGGCCTTGCGGTATGCGTAGATATCCTATCCTTAAACTGTCTCACAAACCTTTCTTGAACCACTCCTTTTACCCTTGAATACTCAACATCATGGGTAAAACCAATTTTCTCAATTACCTCCTTTATAGCCTCATTCTGTTTTTGGTTGGAGATTAAGGGTAATTTATAATCGTATTTTCCGAGGATATCCTTAGCGATATTGGATAAGGGTATAAGCCGAGTGTCTTTATTGCTATTTTTTTCTTCCTTAAGCAGTATACAATTATTTAAAGTAACCACTCTACGATTAATGAACTTAAGCTCCCCGTATCGCATTCCCGTTAAACATTGAAACACAAGGGCATCTTTAACTTTTTGTAAACATGCTGAATTAAAAGTTGTAGTATGTATTTATAGTATCTGATTCAAGCTAAGCACTTCCTCCCTAGTTAATACGCGCTGCGGCTTTTTAAAACTCCTAAAGGCATCATTAAAAGCAAAACCATTGCTAAGTGACCACAGCATCAAGGTTTTAAATAGACCTAAATTCCGGCTAAAGGTACTCGTATAATGGTTTTTATACTCATAACAGAAATCGTTAAATTTAATAAAAAACTTCTGATTGACCTTTCCAAAAGTGAGTTTATGATTGTTTACTTCTTCAAATTCAATTAACAAATTTTTTATTTTCTTATAACGCTTAACGGTGGATTTTTTCCATTCCTTCAGCTTAATTTTTTCATCGATAAATTTGTCATAGACCTCAAAGAATGAACTTGCCATACTTACCCTCTCAAAAACCTTGTCAAAATGCTCTTTTAAAGTTGCACTATCAAACTCTAGTTCGCCAAGCTCAAATCCAGATTTTATAAGATGAAAAGCATCCTCGAAATCTGTTAGTTGTTTTGAGATAGCTGCTTGGTTTTTAGAAGCAAGTTTCGCTGATTTATTCGGTATTTATTATCAAAATTCCAATGCTTGGGAAGAATTGATTTTTGGGTAGAATAAACGAATTTCTTTTTTTTCTTCATTGAAATAGCAAGAAAACATGACTAAGGTTTCACTTTCTGATTTAGATTTTCTGAGGTAAAAAGAATATTTCATAATTTTTCAAATAATTGCAATTCATTAGTGCGTTGACAAAATCGTTAAAAAAAAATGTTATATCTGTTCAATAAAAAAAGTTGTAAACAGTTATAAAAAATAGATGTTAACCTCTGTTTTTTAAAAACATACATATGAAAACTGAATATCTAAAACTATAGAATGGAATAGCCTCCGGCTCCACTTCAAAAACCACCTTAGGGTGGTTTTTTTCGTAATGCCCTTTTACCACTACTTTTTAGTCAAACAAATTCTATGTTTTTTATCCTCCTGCCCCTTTGTATCGTGGCTAAAACTAATTAACGAATACATGCCGTTAAACACAAGAATTAGAGCATCAAACAATCTATTTGACAACCAAGGCTAAAAAACAGGTAAAATGCGCAACAAAATGTGTTACCAAGGCAAATCATAGCATGTTGAAAACCCATACATTTATATCTCACAACCTAATTCCATGGAACATATAGTGATAAAGTCTCTTGACCGTATCAATCTTCTAGGTGAACATGTGGATTATAATGACGGATTAGTGCTACCGGCCGCCATTGACAAGTGTATTTATATGACATTGAAAACCAATGGAACTGAAAATAGGTGTACCGTAAAAAGTAAGGGGCTTTATCAGAAACTCGTTATCTTAGATCTCAATTTTCATTAGATGCTGCAATCCTCTTTTCGTATCCTGTGTATGCTTTTACTTGCCCTAGCTTGTAAAACAGAACCTAAAAAAACACCTGTACCGTTACAGGAGAATGCTCCAGAAATACTGACGGAATTACCTGAAGGCAGCCAAATTCCTGAGGGAATGGTCTGGGTGCCAGGGGGCGAATTTCAGCAGGGTGCGGTAGCACAGGATACCCATGCCATGGCGCATGAAAAACCACCACACCAAGTTATTATAGATGGTTTTTTTATGGATGTCCATCCCGTGACCAACAAAGCATTTGGCAAATTTGTTTCAGAAACAGGCTATGTAACCATTGCGGAAAGGGAAATTAACTGGGAAGAAATGAAAACGCAGTTGCCTCCCAATACCCCAAAACCACATGATTCCATACTACAACCTGGTTCCTTGGTGTTTAAGAAGACAAAAAGCAGCGTTCCCAATCTTTATGATTATTCACAATGGTGGGAATGGCGCATTGGTGCCAATTGGAAACATCCAAATGGTCCCGGAAGCTCCATTGAAGGAAAAGAAGATTACCCCGTAGTGCACATTGCCTATGAAGATGCCTTGGCATATTGCAAATGGGCCGGGAAGAGGTTGCCCACTGAGGCAGAATGGGAATATGCCGCAAGGGGCAACAGCGGGAATGTTATTTACTTTTGGGGAGATGATACCAACCAATTAAAAGATTTTGCCAATACTTGGGAGGGAGAATTTCCGGTGGAAAACACTATGGCTGACGGATATGAACTAAGGGCACCTGTAAAACAATTTCCAAAAAATGGATTTGGGCTTTACGGAATGGCCGGAAATGTTTGGGAATGGACCTCGGACTGGTACAGTACCAAATATTACAAAGAGTTATGGAACAATGGCACCACCAAAAACCCAGAAGGACCTAAAGCCACATATAATCCAACGAATCCCTACGGCAAAGAAAAAGTAATAAAAGGTGGCTCTTTTTTATGTAGCGAGAGTTACTGTGCCAGCTACCGTATTAGCGCTAGGATGGCCACAAGTACGGATTCCAGCCAAGAGCATTTGGGATTTAGAGCCGTAATGGACATACCAGACCCTGACTAGCTCTTTTTTTAAGTATAGATACAGGACAGTACACGCTGGAAATCTTTAGGCGGATGCGTAATTTACGCTCCCTAACTAAAATATACGCATTATGCAAAGATTGGACTCCCTTGACTGGATTGTTATCGCTGCTTACTTTCTGGTTTTACTTGCCGTTGCTTGGTGGGTAATTATGCAAAAACAAAAAAATACGGAAGATTACTTTTTGGCCGGTAGAAACTTGGGATGGTTTGTGGTAGGTGCTTCAATTTTTGCGTCCAACATAGGTTCTGAACACGTAGTAGGCCTTGCGGGCAATGGGGCTGGGGATAAAATGCCGCTTTTGATTTACGAACTACATGCATGGTTGGTATTGATGCTTGGATGGGTCTTCCTGCCTTTTTATGCTAGGAGTGGTGTGTTTACCATGCCAGAATTTTTGGAAAAACGTTTTGATGCCCGCTCCAGATGGGTGCTTTCCATTGTTTCTTTGGTAGCCTATATTTTAACAAAGGTTTCCGTGACCATTTATGCCGGTGGTGTAGTGGTTTCCGCTCTTTTGGGAATCCCATTTTGGATAGGTGCCGTGGCAACGGTGGTTTTAACAGGAATTTACACAGTTTTGGGAGGTATGCGTGCCGTGGTGTACACAGAGACCATACAGGCTATTGTATTGGTACTTGGGGCTGGGGTGCTTACTTTTCTTGGCCTTGATGCCGTAGGTGGCTGGGGACAATTAAAAACTACGGTGGGCGCAGATTATTTTAATATGTGGAGAGCCAACTCGGACCCAGATTACCCATGGCTGCCATTATTTATAACAAGTACCGTTGTTGGAATTTGGTACTGGTGTACCGATCAAGTTATTGTGCAACGTGTGCTAACGGCCAAAAATATAAAGGAGGGACGCCGAGGTAGCATTTTTGGTGCCTTGTTAAAACTAATGCCCATTTTTTTGTTCCTCATTCCCGGAGTGGTAGCCCTAGCGCTAAAAATGCAAGGTAAATTGGAATGGGACAGTCCGGATGAGGCTTTCCCGGTTTTAATGAGCAACTTATTGCCCTCCGGTCTTAGAGGGTTGGTGGCAGCAGGACTTCTAGCCGCTTTAATGAGCTCTTTAGCCTCCGTGTTCAACTCCTGTTCTACCTTGTTTACTTTAGATATCTACAAAAAACTGAAACCTAACAAACCCGAGGAAGAACTAGTAAAAACCGGCCGTATAGCAACATTTTTTGTAGTGGGCCTAGGTCTACTTTGGATTCCAATAATCACCATGCTGTCCGATGGCCTATATGAATACCTGCAAAATGTACAAGCTTATATTTCCCCGCCAATTGCAGCTGTTTTTCTTTTGGGAATCTTCTATAAGCGCATCAATGCCAATGGAGCCATTGCCACCTTAATTGGTGGCTTCCTCATTGGGTTTGCCAAACTTACGCTTGAAATTGTAAAAGAAAGTTTTGCCCGAGACAGTTTCATTTATGCCATAGCAGACATTAATTGGCTGGTCTTTGGAGCATACTTCTTTGCGCTTTGTATTGGTATTGCCGTGGTAGTTAGCCTATTCTATCCAGCACCTTCACAAACGCAACTAGCTGGCCTAACATTTGGCACGGTAACCTCAGAGCAAAAGGCAAACAACAAGTCCAGTTACAATTGGAAAGATATTTTTGCTTCTATGGTGGTACTAGTCATTGTTGTCTATATCATGGTTTCTTTTAGCGCTCTTTCCTTATAAGAAGTGTTTTAGATTTGTAATTGATTAAAAGGTTTAAAGGATAAAGACTTTTCCATGGGGCAAGGCATTAAACTACTAACCACCCTCCCCTAAAAAAGATATAGCATTCTTAAAATAACCCTTATCTCAATAATTCCTGACGAAATGCCCATACCTTTTAAAAAAATAAATTTTAAAGACGAATTAAACGGTCTTAAAACCAGCCTTTATACCATAAAAAACAATAACGGTATAAGAGCCCATTTTACTAATTACGGACAGCGTTTGGTGGCATTGTACCTTCCTGACAAAAATGGAGAACTGGTAGATGTTGTGTTGGGCTTTGACACATTAAAAGCATATCTAAATTGTGAAGAAGCTTATTTTGGTGCCGTTATCGGCAGATATGCGAACAGAATTGCGAATGCCTGTTTTTCCTTGGATGGCAAAGTTTATAGGCTTAATGCCAATAATGGTCCAAATTCTTTGCATGGTGGGCCCAAAGGGTTCCACAACGTAGTCTGGAAAGCGGAACAAACCTCAACAGCTACCGTTTATTTTACAAGGACTTCCCCCGATATGGAAGAAGGTTTTCCTGGAAATTTAAAGGTAAACGTTGGCTACACACTTACGGATAAGAACGAGCTACGCATTTCTTACCAGGCCACTACCGATAAAAAAACGGTAGTTAATCTTACCCACCACTCTTACTTTAACCTTGGGGGTGAAGGCCAAGGCAACATTAACAACCACCTGCTCACAATTAATGCAGACACTTACACACCGGTAGACCAACTGTTGATTCCAACTGGAGAGGTTAAAAAAGTCTTGGACACCCCCTTTGATTTTAGGAACTTAAAACCTATTGGTGAACATATCAACGAGGATGACCCACAAATAGGATTGTGCGGAGGATATGACCATAATTTTATGCTGACTAAAAACAATGAAAACCCCAGTATCCCTAGCTTTGCGGCCAAAGTTATAGAACCCATCGGCGGAAGGGTCATGGAGGTATATACAAACCAGCCGGGAATCCAATTATATACCAGCAATTCCTTGGATGGCTCCATATTGGGAAAAAGCAGAAAACCATACCAAAAAAATGGCGCTTTTTGTTTGGAAACACAGCATCTTCCGGATTCCCCTAATCAGCTTCAATTTCCTTCCACGGTGTTGGAACCTAACAACACCTACGAAGCTACATGTATCTATAAATTTTCTGTAGTGTAGTGGGCTACCATAAACGGTGTAAAACAATACTAGAAAGAAAGGTACCTACATGCAGCACGTATCACCAATATTTAAACCCTTTTTATAAACCATGGCCCTGCCATACCTTTTTGTATTCAGTAGGTTCTGTCCGCGACAGCTAGCTCTGGAATCTAAAAAAAATGGTAATTCATCATTTTTAAAACCAACGGTGGCATGATGCAAAAGATTTAGGCATCGTTTAATTCCTTCCATAGCACACCAGAACAAAGCTATAAAGGCAATGGTAATATTACACGATTAAATTTTGGAAATCGGTTGTACATTATCATTGGACCATAAATGCTGAATGCTAGCATAATTTGGTTTCTAACGGACACTTTGCGCAAAGTAAGCGCTCCTGTTGAATGAATCCGTATATGCTTACAAACAAATTTGTAATTTCAATAATTGGTATAAGGAATGGGATGCAATGAGGATGCAATGAGGATGCAATGAGGATGCAATGAGGATGCAAATTAAACCATCTAAGTCAACGTAATGTAATTTCTGATTTTATCTAAATAACGTGTACACCATTATCGATATAGAAACCACGGGGAATGGGCTAAAGGGCAATAGAATAACGGAAATATCCATTTTTAAGTTTGATGGCCTAAGGATTCTGGAGGAGTTCACGAGCCTAGTAAACCCAGAATGTGAAATTCCCTATTTCATAACCGGTCTAACGGGCATAGACGCAGAGATGGTTGCCAAGGCCCCAACCTTTGGCAGTATTGCCCAGAGAATTTTGGACATTACGGAAGACTGCGTTTTTGTGGCGCATTCGGTTAACTTTGACTTTGGCGTTATCAGGGAAGAGTTTAAAAGGTTGCAAATTAATTTTCACCGAAAAAAGCTTTGTACGGTGCGCCTATCCAGAAAGCTATTGCCTGGTTTTAAATCCTACAGCCTAGGTAAGCTCTGCAACTCCTTGGAGATTCCGCTACGGGACAGACACCGGGCCAGGGGTGATGCACATGCCACCCTGCTATTGTTCCAACGGTTGCTCAAGGCAAAGAACGGTAAGGCCATTATAGACCAGCACCTAAACCAAAGGAGTCGCGAGGCAACCTTGCCCCCTTTGCTTCCCAAAGAGCAAGTAAATGGCCTTCCGAGCAAGCCGGGCATTTACTATTTTAAAAACACAAAGGGAGAAATCATCTATATAGGCAAGGCCATTGATTTAAAAAAGAGGGTACTGGGCCATTTCTATGACAAAAGTGACCACGAAACCACGCTTTGTAGGGAGATTGCCGCCGTTGATTATGAACTTTCCGGTAGTGAACTAATTGCATTATTAATGGAGTCAGATGCCATTAAAAAACACTACCCCAAATTCAATAGGGCCCAAAAAAAGACGATAACACAATTTGCCATCTTTACCTATGAGGATAGAAAAGGTGTAATGCACCTAGCCATTTCCCCATTAAAGACCGCTCCCAACCCCGTACGGATTTTTAATACGGTGAGCATGGCCAGAAATGCATTGGAACTCATTTGCAACAGCTATTCCCTATGCCCAAAATATTGTGGCTTAATGCCCAAGGCCAACACTTGCCAACCATTTGTGGCAACCAAATGTGAAGGTATTTGTACCAACAAGGAGGCTATTGAACGCTATAACACCAAGGTGGAACGAGCAATTTTGGCTACTGCACCTAAGAAAGAACTACAAATTATTGAGAAGGAAGGAAGGCATTCCAAGGAGCGTGGCGTGGTCCTCATTAGAAATGGAACCTATTATGGGTTTGGATTTATAGCTAAGGATCAACAAATTACTTGCCAAGAAGATTTGGAACTTTTCATTCAACAAAAAAACAATACGGTAGATACGGAGAGAATATTAAGGGGATACCTTTAACTTTCCTTATATTAGTGAACGTTCAATTACGATGACCCATTGAAGCGAGCTGCATTAAAGATTTTATGGTTTAATGACATTCCACTAATTATTGTTGGGGTCATTATCAACGCCCTTATCACTATGGGCGTTTATTACAGGGATTCACTGTTTATAGTGCCTTTTAGGCTATGGATTGCTAAATATGCAGGATTTTTATTGGGCATTGGAATTTTATGGCTACTTGTTCGTACATTATTCATACGCCTGTTAAGCCTTTATCCGGGATATGCCAACAAGAAAAAACGATGGCTTAGAATGCCATTGCTATACACGGTTTTTGGCGTACTATTATTATTCGCAACCGGTTATGTAAGACCTCTGATAGACGTTGAGTTCCCAGGATATGGCAACCCACATATTGGACTGGAATATCTAATGGGAACCATGATGTTTTTGGTAAATATTTATCTATACGAAAGTTTTCATCTTTTTGCGGAGTTAAAAAACCTTAGGATAAAAGCCAGTGAAATACAAAAAGAACGTATTACCTCACAGCTCATCAACCTAAAAAATCAGGTTAGCCCTCATTTCTTGTTCAACAGCCTCAGCACTTTAATTCATCTGATAGACGTGGACACCGAAAAAAGCAAGGAATTTGTGCATAAACTTGCTTACGTATATCAGGGCGTATTGGAGGCAGTAGAGGAAAATTTAGTTTCCATACAACAGGAACTACCCTATTTGGAATCTTATATTGGTCTACTAAAAGAACGTTTTGGAGATAATTTAAATTTTAAACTAATGCTTAGCGAGAAGGTCCGTAAAAAGCAAATTATTCCGTTGGCCTTACAACTGGCAATAGAAAATGCCGTAAAACATAATATCATTTCTAAGCATAGGCCATTGCACGTTAGCATAACCGCAAAGGACAATTATTTGCTCATTAAAAATAATCTGCAAAGGAAAATCCAAGGCTATCATAAACACGGTCTTGGTTTAAAAAACATATCCAACCGGTATCAACTGCTCACTGACCAAGAGGTGATTGTAGAACAGAACAAAGATTTTTTTTGTTTAAAATTGCCATTATTGGCTTAAAATGTGGCATTTTTACTATAAATGGTTCTAAAAGTTATGTTTTTATATTTTAGAAATAAAGATTGGGAAACCTAAAATGGAGCAAAAATTAAAAATTGTAATCGTTGAAGATGAGCCAGTCTCCAACATATACCTAAAGAACCTTATTCAAGAAACAAGGATCCAGCATGAGATTGTCAAGGAGCTGGACTGTGTAGTGGACGCGCTGGCATATTTTGTGGCCAACCCTAAGGTAGATTTAATATTCATGGATATTCATCTGGGTGATGGTACCTGTTTTGATATTTTAAACACCATTGCCATTGACACACCCATTATCTTCTGTACCACCTTTGACACCTACGCCATACAAGCCTTTAAATACAATAGTATTGACTATATTTTAAAACCCGCTAAGATTGATAATATAAGGGCTGCGCTGAACAAATTTTTATCCATCAACCAATCAGAACAGCAAAATTACCTGGGACGTATTGACCAAATGATGGATTCCTTTACTCCCCCGCAATTTAAAAAGCGCTTCTTGATCAAAGAGAACAACAAGTTAAAAATAGTGGATATCAATAATGTCAACTTCTTCTATTCCAAGGATGGACAAACCTTTATTGTGGAAAAAACAGGCTGCGAACATCCAGTAGATTATACCTTGGAAAGGTTGGAAGATTTACTTGATCCTGAGGATTTCTTCCGGATTAATCGTAAAACCACCATCAATATCAATCAGATTTTTTCGGTGGAAGACTACTTCAATAGTCGTTTAAAAATTAAACTTCAAAACAATAAAAAGGATTTGGATTTGGTCGTAAGCAGAAACCGGGTAAAGTACTTTAAGAATTGGCTCAAGGGAGTTTCTTAGTTATTTTACTTATCTAGTTTCCTATACATTTTGGCTACAAAAACCAGCCAAATGATAAACACCAGCGCCACAAAAATGGAATAAGCGAGGATAAAATTCATTATTTCCTGTACTTCAAATAATTCATAAAACCAAGTATGGTCGGTGCCCAAAACGCTAAAAAAATAGCGTCCATTTTTTTTCCTTGCAGGAAAAGAACTTCAGAGGAGACAACTATAGACAGTACAACTAACAGCATGATGCAGTTCATCACCCCTATTCTTTTAATAAAATCTTTCAATGATATCTGTTGTTGCTATTCTTATGGATTAAAAGTACTATTAATAACGATTGGATGCTTGATTTTATTAGGATTTTTTTAACTATTTTGTTGAGTCTATCACAAATAAACTTCAACTAAATTTTAAATCAATGACAATCAGTAGTTTAAATCGCTAAATGGAGGTTTGATTCATAGGGAAAAACTATGGTTATTTCGGAGTGATGATACGCGTTTCGGTCAAATAGTTCCTCTTTGAGAGATACCGCAATATCCAAATTAGACTTATACATCCGCAGTCGTTTAAACGCCCCCTGTAAGCTAAAGGGACACGTCAACATAAACACGGAACGTCCTTTTATCCTGAACACTTAAAAATCCCTTGTGAAGATTTACCTGCTCTGTTGCGTAGGGATAAAATGTGATTGGCTCAATACAGACCATTTGATCAACTTCCGTCCAACACATAAAATGGCCAAAACCCTCAGTTCTTATCCTCAGTTGTCCTTTGTCCTTTAACACCACGGTATCACAATTGCTAATTTCCAGTGCCCGGCTGCCAACAGCCAAAATCTGTGGCAAGCCTATTTTTCTGTTTCCTGCAAGTATCATCGGATTCTTGGTATGCAGTTTAAAAGCAGGATGGTAGCCCAGCATATAAGGCATACCATGCTCCCCAGAAATGGTAAATCCAATTTCTAGGCCTTGCTCGTTTAAGCAAAAGTACTTTTTAAACGTAAAGGAATAGGGCCACATCAACCTCGGCTCTGGTGATTTTTTGGGATACTTGGAATTGGCTACAGGGGTGTTGGCCTTATAGTGTTTGGTGTATGTGGCATCGTTGTCAGATATGCCCGTTAAGGTGTATGCAACTTGCCGCAACAGACCGTGTTGGTCTTGTATGGCATATCCCTTAGGGGTTTTAACTTTAAAATTGGCCTCGTTTACCGGTCCAATAACAGGGAACATTTCCGTATCAGAACTGCCCCATCCCGGACTTCCCTTTTGATGAATAAACTCATGGCCGTCCACTTGATAACTGACCAATTCACCATCTTCAATGCCAACTTCTTGATTTCCTAAAGCAAGGATATTTTTCATGAATTGATAAGCCTATAAATTAAAATTGCAGTCCTTTTGGTGAGTGCTTCCATGGTCCTTAGATTCACCGTTTCCTCTGGGGTATGGGCCCCTGTTCCCATAGCACCCAAACCGTCCAGGCAATCCACATACTGGGCAATAAATGAAATATCTGCTGCCCCTCGCTTTCCTGGGTCATAGGCCAATACTTCTCCTTGTCCCAAATCAAGACTTACTTTATTTAGCAACCGCAATAATTCCCTGTTCCCCTCCGTAGGTGCCATGGCTGGGTAGCTGTCCGTAAACGAAATTTTAGCGTTGGTCCGTGGTAGATTATCCTTAATAATAGTACGCATTTTTTCCCGTGCCCGTTCTTTTTGCTCTTCTGAAATAAAGCGCAACCCTCCTTTAACAATGGCCTTTTGGGCCACAACATTGGTTTTTCCAAAAACATCGCCCTTACTGGTCTTATCATCAAAATTTACGAAGGTGCCACCCAGCAAGGTTCCCGGGTTAAAAGACAGTAAATCTTCACCCTTTACTTCAGTATAAAACTGATGCAGGATACGGGACATTTCAAAAATGGCACCTGCGCCTACCCGCTCATTAAATATTCCAGAAGAGTGTGCACGCTTGCCCTCCACTTCAACCGCCCACCCGGAAGAACCCCGTCTGGCAACCGTGGCATAATTAAAGCCGGTAGAGGTCTCAAAACCAAGGGCAACGTCACTGCGCTTTGCCGCGTCCACCAAATCCTTTCTGCTTATGGAAAGTGGTTTCCCCGTACTTTCTTCATCACCCGTGTAAGCCACTATTATTTGGGCATCTTTAAGTAACCCATTGTCCCGTAAGGCTTTAAGTGCGTAAAGAATGATGACATTACCCCCCTTCATATCGTTTCCACCCGGTGCATGTGCCACACTATCATTGATCATTTTAAATTTTTGAAAGGGACTGTCTTCCTCAAAAACGGTATCTAAATGTCCGATCAACACCAGTTTTTTACCTTTATTTCCCTTGTTTTCCGCAAACAAATGTCCAGCCCGGTTCATTTCTTGGGGCATTGGAATCCAGTTGGTCGTAAAACCTATACCCTCAAAAGCTTTTTGGAATTCCATACCTACAGCTTTTACACCATCAAGGTTCAGTGTTCCGCTATTAATATTCACAACTCGTTCTAAAAATTCAATGGCCTGCTCGTTGTCCTTTTCTACCGTTTCAACAATTCGCTTTTCTATTTTTGATAGCTTTTGTGCTTGGAGTGTTAAGGCAGTGGCTCCAAAAATGAGCAATAGGATCAGTTTTGTTAGGGTGGTATTTTTCATATGATTTGTGTTAGATGTTTAGGGAACTATAGGGTTGAGATTTCACTATCCAACCAACTTAGCCTGTTCCTTACCCAATTTTGCAGGTAGTCCACCTCTTCCATATAGGTATCGCCCACAAAATTATTGGGCCAAATGTACGTGCCCAAAACGGGCCATGTGGCAAAATTGCGGTCAACAGCTCCAGCATCCTGCAGGTTTTCTACATATCCAGATATTTTGGCATCAATGGCCGCGTTGGAGAGCAGGTTCGCCCTCAGGCCTGTCCACCGCTCTTGTAACTGGGCAACAAATGCAGGGTCCTGTAACAGCCTATCCCACCAAAAAGGCACTTGCCAAAAGTCTTGGGGACAACGTTCATTAAAACGATATGCCCAAACATTGGATGCCCCGCCACCGCAGTAGTCCGCATTTCCAAAAGCCAAATTAAAATCCCAGATAGGCCCCATCTTTAGTTTTTCATTTTTATCCTTGTACATAAACGTGCTTAACCGATATCCGTCTACATTGTTGGCAAGTTCATTAAGAATAAAAAAATCTATAAAACTCTGCACGTCTATAAAGTTGGCATATCCTGTCTCAGCATCAGCGAACGTGTCCGAGGCCAGTGCAGCTTCAAAATTGGCCATGTAGGTAGCGATATATTCTTTTTGGGCCATGGTGATATCTTCCGCATCAGGGTATTCGTACAGGAAATGGATTTGTTGCCCTAAGGTTGCATTTGTTGGTGCATATAAGGAGGTTATGGAATTTAAATCATTGTAGCCTTCCCCTAGATTATTGCCTGCGGTCTTATCAATCTTAAGGATGTATCCCCCAGTTACATCCTCCCCAGAATTTTCGTCATCCCTTAATCTGTTGATATCAATTCGTTCTCCATCGCGCTTTAGTTTTTCCATAAAAACATAGACCCCTTGGTACACATCGTTTAAGGTAAGATCAACAAATAGGGTCCTACTGGCATATCTTTCCATATCACGGGACAAGTCATAAATAAGTACGTTGCGCATCAAGGATTTATCACTGTACGGACCATATAAAATCCAATCCTCTTCCTCTGGGAAGCCCAAAAGGGCTACGTCGGTATCCTCATCATTGGCATCCCAGGTTTCCAGTCCGTATGATTTTTTTGGGAAGCCTTGGGAAGTTGCCCCCCTAAATTCTATACCAAGATTACCTTGATATACCGTATCGTTGGCCACCACCATTACAGCATCCGAACTAATTTTGGGCTCATCCACAATGCTGGCGCCCTTGGTATCTATAAAGACCTGTGGCAAACGGTCTTGGGGTGCCACTTCTATTTCCTCCTGCTGTTCTTCTTGTTCTGTAGGGACTACATCATCACTTTTACAGGAAAACAGCACAAGCAAGCCATAGAGCAGCAAACTTCCTTTAAAATAGAGTTTATTGTCCAGTATCATAAACTATAATTTTTAACGAATGAATTTACCATTGTGTATGATGAACCGCGCAACCAACAACATGTAAGTTCGATTGATTTTAAGGATTGAAAATTGTTTAGAGCACGATTTTTAAAGCTAAAATTTTCATTCTCGAACGCACCAGATTTTCCAACGTGCACAACTGTTTACAAGGTACTAATTCTATTCTAGGTATCCCATTTGGCGCATCCAATCATCATTGAACATCTTGCCAACATAACGGCTACCATGATCATGAAACAAAACCACCACCACATCATCCTTTCCAAACTGTTCCTTTAACTGCAAAAGGCCCTTAATGGCTGCACCGGCGGAGTTCCCCAAGAACATTCCCTCTTCTTTGGCCAATTTTTGGGTATATACCGCTGCATCCTTGTCCGTTACCTTGGTAAAACCATCTATGACCTCAAACCTAACATTTTTGGGAAGGATATCTTCCCCAATGCCCTCTGTCACATAGGGATAGATTTCATTTTTATCAAAAATTCCCGTTTCATGGTACTTTTTAAAAACGGAGCCGTAGGTATCTATGCCCCAGACCTTAACCTTTGGATTCTTCATTTTTAGATAGGTACCTACCCCAGAAATGGTACCTCCGGTGCCAACGCCAACCACAAAATGGGTAACCTTTCCGCCAGTCTGTTCCCAGATTTCTGGACCTGTGCTTAAAAAATGGGCCTTACAATTACTGGGATTGTCATATTGGTTTACATACCATGAATTTGGAATTTCCGTAGCCAAACGTTTTGCTGTGGAGTAGTAACTTCTAGGGTCTTCCGGAGCCACATCGGTGGGGCATACGTGTACCTCACTGCCAACGGCTTTTAGAATATCTATTTTTTCCTTGGACTGCTTATCGCTGATGACACAGATCATACGGTAGCCCTTGACCACGGCAGCAAGTGCAAGTCCCATTCCGGTATTACCAGAAGTGCCCTCTATAATGGTCCCTCCCGGCCGTAACAATCCCAACTCCTCCGCATCCTCTACCATCTGAAGCGCCATGCGATCTTTGACGGAATTACCTGGGTTAAAGGTTTCATACTTGGCCAGTACCAGACAGGGCAGTTCACTGGTTAATCTATTGAGTTTGACCAAAGGGGTTTTACCAATGGTTTCCAAGATATTTTCTGCGTATTCCATAATACCTACAAAAGTAAAGGTTCCTTGGGGAACGTATGGGCTTCTTTTAGTATGTGAAATAGGAAAAACGCCGTGATAGTACAAAACAGGGAAACAGTACTTTGCTGTGCCCAGTGTTTAGTCTTTGGTCTTTGGTAAAAAGGAGTCAATCAAACTTTATCGCTTTTACCGGAGAAATCTTGGTAACGGCATAGGATGGCACCAAAAGCATGACTAGACATAAGATAAGTACAGAAATATTTAAGAGCAGTATAGTCGTTACATCAATATGCACCGGAACATAATCCACGTAATATTGTTCTGGATTGGGAAATTTTAAAAACTGAAAACGGTCTTGAAGCCAAAGAAGGCCCAAACCAATGACATTTCCCCAAAAAAGTCCAATACCTATGAGATAGGCAGCATTATATAAAAAAACCTTGCGAATCGTCCAATCGGATGCGCCAAGTGCCTTTAATGTACCGATCATTTTGGTCCGTTCCAAAATAAGCACCAACAAAGCGGTAATCATATTGATACCCCCAACAATGATCATGATACCAATAATTAGGGCAACATTAAAATCAAACAGTCCGAGCCACTCAAAAATATTGAAGTAGCGCTGTTTTAGGTTTTGGGTATCCAAATCTGATATTGTCTTTCCGTAGATTTCTGCGGTCTTGGCCTCTATCGCATTAAAATCGTCAAGAAAAACCTCAAAATTTCCAACCTCATCCGGTTTCCATTTGTTCATGCGCTGTATATGCCGAAGGTCCACAAAAATATAGGACGCATCCAGCTCCTCAAAACCACTATCATACATACCCACCACGGTAAATTTCCTGTTGTTGGGTGTTTTGGATACATCCCCATCCTTTAAAAAAACGGAAAAAAAGTGATCACCCACCTTTAGTTGAAGTTTATCCGCCAGCGTTTTGGACAGCAAAGCCTCTTCATTCAATCCTCCTTTAAAATCCGGAAGTCTGCCCGCAACCAAAAAATCCCGAAAAGTGGTCCAGTTGTAATCCTTGCCCACACCCTTGGCCAACACCCCTTCAAAAGTAGCGGCCGTCCTAATAATCCCCGCTTTTACAGCAACCCCCTGCACATGTGCGATTCCATCGATGGCCGTAAACTTTGGATAAAACTCTTGGTTTAGGGAAACTGGATTAACAGAAACCTCCGAATTATTGTTGTCATAACTAAAGATTTGAATGTGACCGTGGAACGCGGACACCTTTTCTCGTATTTTTAGTTGCAACCCTGAACTTGAGGCAAGGGCCACCAGCATCATTACAATACTTATGGCAATTGCTGCTATGGCAATTTTTATTATCGTTGAGGAAATACTAATTTTATGTTCCCTACCTGTAATCAGGCGTTTGGCAATAAAAAACTCTAAATTCAATGGATGCCTATTTTCTCTAAACTCAAAAGTACAGTATTCTGCTTAAGCTACCTTCTTTTTGGGTGTGCCCAGCAGCCCAAAAAAAACAACATTACATTAGAAACGCCTAAAAACCTGTCAGAACAAAGGGAAATTATCGTAGCTGCCAATAAAACACAGGACTATGTCCCAATGCTCAAGGGAAAACAGATAGCGGTGGTTGCCAACCAGACCAGTGTCATTTTTAAGGATAAGGGATATACCCATCTCATAGATTCATTGGCGGCACGGCAGATAAATATTGTAAAGGTCTTTGCCCCGGAACACGGATTTAGGGGAAAAGCGGATGCAGGGGAACTGGTAAAGGACGGGATAGATACCAAAACGGGGCTTCCCATTGTCTCCTTGTACGGAAAAAACAAAAAACCTAGCCAAGAGCAGCTCAAAGGCGTGGATTTGGTGGTTTTTGACATTCAGGATGTGGGCGTCCGGTTTTACACCTATATAGCCACCTTACAACTGGTCATGGAAGCCTGCGCAACCGCCAATATCCCTGTTATAGTCCTAGATAGACCCAACCCAAACGGACATTATGTAGATGGCCCTACCATGCAGGCGGAACATATTAGTTTTTTAGGCCTTCAACAAATTCCTTTGGTCTATGGAATGACCATTGGGGAATACGCGACCATGATCAACTCAGAAGGCTGGCTAAAAAACGGGCAGAGGGTAGACCTTACCGTTGTGCCCTTAACCCATTACACCCATAACACCCCATATGTCCTGCCCATAAGGCCATCACCCAATTTACCCAACAGCCAGTCCATTTCCTTATATCCCAGCTTGGGCCTTTTTGAAGGAACCAAGGTAAATGCTGGGCGGGGGACGGAATTCCAGTTTCAGCGCTATGGGGCCTCTTTTTTAGATGCCGATAGTTTTGGGTTCAGTTATGTGCCCCAACCCAATTTTGGTGCCAAGTATCCAAAAGAACAGGGTAAAACCTGTTTTGGGGAAGATTTATCCCAACATCCAAAAATGAATAGGGTTACGGTAAGTTGGCTACAGAAGGCTTACCAAAGCACTACAGATAAAAGTAACTTTTTTAACACAGACTCCTTTACCAAACATGCCGGTACGGCCAGGCTTCAACAACAGATAGAAAATGGATGGCCAGAAGAGAAAATTAGACAAAGTTGGCAGACCGAAATTGATGCCTTTAAAAAGATACGTGCCAAATACCTTCTTTATCCCTAGCGGGTTTAACGCTTTTTAATTTGTCGATAGCCCTTATATGCCAGACCTGCACTGGCCAAAGCACCAGCGATTCCAATGATATTATTACCCATCAAAACCAAGACAATTCCTGAAATGGTTCCTGCTGCGCCAAGAATCAAACCTAAATTATAGTTGGTGTTACTGGACATCAGCAGAATTTAGTGTTACGGATTGCCCGTAGTAGGTTTACGGTATTTATGGAATGGTTGTTTTAACAGCCCGGCAATACTGCTATTTTCCTTTTCATCCGGAAAAGTATCCACCCCATAGGTAATTTTATCCCGATCTAATTCCATATAGGTGCCAAAGAGCCTGTCCCATATGGAAAAAATATTGCCATAATTGGAATCTGTGTAGGGTAGGACATAATGGTGGTGCACCTTGTGCATATCTGGCGAAACAACAATCCAACTAATGGCCTTATCCAGTTGTTTTGGCAAACGAATATTGGCATGGTTAAACTGGGACAACACTACCGATAAACTTTGATAGAGCATGATGACACCAACGGGTGCCCCTACAATGAACACCCCAACTAAAGTAAAGGTATACCTAATTAAGCTTTCCAAAGGATGGTGCCTATTGGCGGTGGTGGTATCCACGTTATGGTCCGAGTGGTGCACCAAGTGAACCATCCAAAGGGGTTTTACCTTATGTTCCACCAAATGTGCCGTGTAGGCGCCAATTAAATCCAACAGCACCACCCCAAGGGTTACATAGAGCCAAAGCGGCATTTCTGGTAACCAATTAATGATGCCAAAATCATTGGCAATGGTCCAATCCGATGTTTTTAACAGCAAAAAGGCCAAAGGAAAATTGATGACAATGGTGGTAAGTGTAAAGAAAAAATTGGGCAGCGCATGCTTCCATTTGCGGTATTTTATGCTGAACAATGGCATTATTCCCTCCAAAATCCAGAAAAATGTGATTCCACCAACCAAAATTAAACTGCGGTGCAGTGGTGGAATCGTTTCAAAATATGCGATTACTGTTTCCATAATAGCTAAAAATACAAAATCAAAAAAGAAACCCAAAGTACAGTTACGAACTCTGGGACAGCACCTCAGCACTAAAAATACAGGGCAGCAAAACAAAGACGGAGCCGGTTCCTAAATTTAAACAGTGCTTACTTTTATCCCTTGCCAAGGTTGCTGTGGGCCTAATTTTCATTCAGGCTTCAAAGCACTTTCCCAAAGGTCCAAACAGGTTTGAGCTATATGGAAATTCGTTTTTTCATGGCCTCCACGATATGGTAAGCGGCAGGGCAAATGGCCACATTCTTTAGGGTAAGCTTGCTGATATTCTGAAATTTCTTTCTGTTGGTATGTGGAAACTGCCTACATGCCTTTGGCCTAACGGCATAAATGGAACAGAAATTATCCGCTCCCAAAAAGGGGCAGGGCAGCTGTTGCAATACAAGATCGTTCTCTTCATCAATCCGCAAGTAGGTTTTTATGAATGCAGCAGGTTTCATTTTTAGGTGTTTAGCTATCCGTTCCACATCGGCATTGGTAAACAATGGCCCTGTGGTCTTGCAGCAATTGGCACAGCGTAAACAATCCGTTCGGTCAAACTCATCATTATGCAGTTCCTGCATTAGGTAATCCAATTGTTTTGGAGGCCTCTTTTTTAGCTTGGCAAAAAACTTGGTATTCTCATGGTGTTTTTCCTTTGCCCGGCCTGGTAATTGTGATAACTCTTCCTGCATACCTACAAACCTAAAAAAAAGTAGCACATTTGTGCTTTTAATCTGGATGAAAGATATTTTTGGTCAAGCTTTACTTGATTTTCAAGCGGATAATTATACGGAGGACATTACCACCTTTTCTTCTTTAGATGAAGAAGACCTTATTCCCCTACCCTACCTATTCCGCAGCTACGGGGAAATGCCGGCCTTAGAGCAAACCGCTTTACGCCATTGCCAAGGAAAAATCCTAGACGTGGGTTGTGGCGCGGGTTCCCACAGTTTATGGCTCCAAGAAAACGGACATGAGGTTATTGGACTGGACCGTTCAAAGGGAGCCATTGCGGTATGCAAGCAACGGGGTCTGCACCATACCGTACACAGCAACATTTTAGAATACCGTGGCACAAGCTTTGATACCTTGCTCCTGCTCATGAACGGGATTGGGATTGCGGGCAAGCTTGAAAATTTGGACACGTACCTATCCCATTTTAAAAGCTTATTGAGGCCCGGGGGACAAATCTTACTGGACTCCAGTGATATCAGGTATATGTTCGATGAAGATGACGATGGGGGCATCTGGGTTCCGGACAACGGAAGGTATTACGGTGAAGTGGATTTTAAGATTAGCTACAAAAAATGGGAGGTCGAGCCTTTCCCTTGGCTTTATCTGGACTACCACAGACTACAAAACCATGCCCTCCAAAATGGCTTTTTATGTGAACTGTTGGAAGAAGGGGCCCATTATGACTATTTAGCCAAACTTACCTTAAAGGCATACTAGATGTTTAAAAAAAAACGTTATTTGAGACAAAATAAGCGTATGAAAAGCGTAGTTTTTGCAACCTTGACCTTCATGTTTTCCATGCTTTTGGCCTGCTCCTCTGACGCTGAAAACCCTAATGGTGGCGAGGAAACGGAAACGGAAGTGGACAGGACGGGAAACCTGTTGAGCACAGGCGCCTCTGCCAATGATATTTTATCCAATGCAAGGTTTGATCGGTTGCTCATAGAAATTGCCTTTGTTGAAGGATTTAGACCCTCCCCAGTCACCATGAACGCTTTTGAGGAGTTCTTAAGGGAAAATACCTTTAAACAAAACATAGAACTCACCTATAAGGAATTACCGCCAACCGGAGAGGAATCACTGACGTTAACGCAAATAGACAGTCTGGAGCAAGCAAATAGAACGGCCTACAATACGGGCAGCACTTTGGCCATTTACATCTTTTTCGCAGATGCACCATCGGATGGGGACGATTTGGAAGAGGGCCTGGTCACCTTGGGCGCAGTATTCCGCAATACCTCAATGGTAATTTATGAGAGAACCGTGCGAACCTTGGCCAACCGGAGTTTAAGTCTACTAATATCAGACGTGGAAACCGCCACCCTAAATCATGAATTTGGCCATTTATTTGGGTTAGTGAACCTTGGCACCGTACCTATTAATGACCATGAAGATCCAGATGCCCCTTTCCATTGTTCTGAAAATCCCTGCTTAATGCGTGCAGAACTGCAGTTTGGAACTTCTGGAAAGGCTTTTGTACAAAGAAAACATGCCAATGATGTCCACTCTTCTTGTAGCCTAAATGGGCTAAACTTAATCCAAACTATGGAAAACCGAGTGGCCAGGGGCATAGCCGCAGCTCCAGGTCTGGACCCAGAATGTCTTAGGGATTTGGAAAGTAACGGTGGTAGACCGTCTACCAATAATTAAGGAATATTCAAATATTTATGGGTCTGTAGGGATACCTTCCATTTTGGATGCTTCATCACATACTCCACAATGAGAGGGGTTACCTTTTCCCTTACACTCCATTCTGGTTGTAGGTACAACATACAATCCTTGGATACTTTTGCGGCCTGTTCCTCGGCAAAAATAAAATCATGTTTGTTGTACACAATCATTTTTAGCTCGTGGGCTTTTTGATAAATGTCCCCCACGGGAAGCTTGTTTTTTTTGGGCGAAAGACAAATCCAGTCCCAAACCCCCGTTAAGGGATAGGCCCCGGACGTCTCTATATGGATGTGCTGGCCTTGTGCCTTTAGCCCTTGGGTCAACGGACCCATATCCCATGTCAGCGGTTCCCCACCTGTAATCACTATGGTATCTGAATACTTTTTGGAGTTGGATAAAATGTGCTCAATTGCGGTGGGCGGGTGGGTTTCCGCATTCCAGCTTTCTTTTACATCGCACCAATGGCAACCAACGTCGCAGCCCCCAATACGCACAAAATACGCCGCTGTTCCCTTGTGGAAGCCTTCTCCTTGAATGGTATAAAATTCTTCCATTAAGGGCAACATGGCACCCTTGTCCACTAAATCCATCACCTCTTCTAAAACCATGGCACAAAGATATACCGCTTAACCTTGTCCCACAACAGCCTGGACCAAGCCAGAAATTTAGGACCTTGTTTTGGCGGCAACCACTTCAATCTCAATTTTGGCACCCGCTGCCAATCCTGCTGCGGCAAAGGTGGTCCTTGCCGGCTTTTTGGTGAAGTATTTTACGTACACCGCATTAAACGCCTTAAAGTCGCTGATATCACTCAAAATTACCGTGCACTTTACCACATTATCCAAGGACAAACCGTGGTATTTTAGCACCCCCTCAATATTTTTGATGGTTTGTTCCGTTTCTCCGGCAATACCACCATCTGCAAGTTTCCCAGCCTCCCTGTCCATGCCAATTTGGCCCGCCAAAAAGAAGAGGTTTCCTACCTGTACCGCCTCACTAAAGGGTGCACTGGCCCGCGCAGGATTCTCTGGGGTATGGAAAATAACGTCGGCCGGTTCTTGGGCTTTTGCGCTAAGACCAAAAATAACTAGGGTTACCACGGTTGCCATAAAAGTGCGAACTGTTTTCATGCTTAAAATTTTTAATGGTTACGAATTTCACCATTTCAGGGCAATTGGCCTAATCTTATGGTGTAGCCAAAAAATCCCTGAAATATGGGAGGGCCTATTTGACATAGGTGATATCTACCCACGTAGGCCATTCCAAATTAAAAATTCATGGGCACCAATCGCTGTTTCTAAGCTTCATTTTACCTATTTTTATCGCAAATTGAATACCATGAGCGACAAAGAAAAGTTCTTTGCCCATATTGAGAAAGGCTATAGCACCAAGGGTGATTTTATCACCATGGGAGCGGCCATGTTAGATGGCCAGACCATGACCGGGGCCCATATTAAGGTGCCCTTAAAAACCTTGAACAGACATGGCCTGATTGCTGGTGCCACAGGTACCGGAAAAACCAAAACACTTCAGGTCATCGCAGAAAACCTATCGGACAAGGGCATTCCAGTGTTATTGATGGACCTAAAAGGTGATCTTAGCGGAATTGCGCAACCCAGTCCAGGCAACCCAAAAATTGAGGAACGGCACCAGGCCATAGGAATCCCCTTTGAGGCCAAAGGGTTCCCCGTGGAGATCATGTCACTCTCCGAACAGAACGGTGTTCGACTGCGGGCCACGGTATCCGAATTTGGACCCACTCTCCTTTCCAGAATTTTGGACTTAACGGTGACCCAAGAAGGTATTGTTGCCGTGGTCTTTAAATACTGTGACGATCATAAACTCCCCCTTTTGGACCTCAAGGATTTTAAAAAAGTGCTGCAATACGCCACGGGAGAGGGCAGAAAGGAATTCCAAGCCTCCTATGGCAGAATGTCTACCAGTTCCACGGGAAGTATCCTAAGAAAAATTATAGAACTGGAGCAGCAGGGTGCAGACCTTTTCTTTGGTGAAAAATCTTTTGACGTAGAGGATTTGGTCCGTATTGATGAAAATGGAAGGGGATACATCAATATCATTAGGTTGACCGATATTCAGGACCGTCCAAAATTGTTTTCCACCTTTATGTTAAGTCTGTTGGCAGAGATATACGCCACCTTTCCAGAGCAGGGCGATAGCGAAAAACCAGAGTTGATTTTATTTATTGATGAGGCCCACCTCATCTTCAGCCAGGCGAGCAAGGCGCTTTTGGACCAGATAGAAAGTATTGTCAAACTCATCCGCTCCAAAGGCATAGGCTTGTATTTTGTGACCCAAAACCCAACGGACGTGCCAGAGGCGGTATTGTCACAACTGGGCCTAAAAGTGCAACATGCCCTCCGTGCATTTACCGCAAAGGATAGAAAAGCCATTAAGCTCACAGCAGAAAATTACCCCATTTCCGAATATTATGATACCAAAGAAGTATTGACCTCTTTGGGCATTGGTGAGGCACTGGTCTCCGCTTTGGATGAAAAAGGAAGGCCCACTCCCCTAGCAGCCACCATGCTCCGCGCTCCCATGAGCCGTATGGATGTGCTTACGGATACAGAACTGCAATCCTTATTGGGAGCTTCCTCACTCATAAAAAAATACAATGATGAGGTAGACCGTGAAAGCGCCTACGAGATCCTAAATGAAAAAATAGAAAAAGCGGAAAAACAAGCAGAAAAGGAAAAGGCCTCCCGTTCCACAGCGGGGAGATCATCTGGCAGAAGGAGCACCCGTATGAACCCCGTGGTAAAGGTTTTGACCAGTGCCACCTTTATCCGTGGCGTTCTGGGCGTATTGAAAAAAGTAATCCGTTAGCGGTTTTGGAAGCTATGAAAAAAAGTAGAGTATTGTTAAGCATTTTGGGCTTATTGGCCGCCATGGCATGCACCAAAAAAGACACCAAGTTCCTAATTACCGAAAACGGAATTGGTGCCCTTTCACCAGCTAGTGACCTTAACGATCTGGAGGCCATTTTTGCCCAAGATTCTATCGTCAAGGATACGCTTAAGGGAGCATTGGGCAGTGGTACCAACAAAATTATGGTGTTTGAAAAAGGGGGCGCCCCATTGCTGCAGCTTACCCCAAATACGGATAGTATCCCAGGTATTGATATTGTAAGGGTTTTGGATAAACGTTACGCTACCAAAAAAGGCATATCCCTTAACAGCACCTTTAAAGATATCCAGAACGTTTACGGCATTAAAAAAATAGTGACCACCATGAGCAGTGTCGTTATTTTTCCAAAATCCAGTACGTTGTATTTTACGATTGATAAGGAAGAACTTCCCGCCAGTTTGCGGTATACCAATACGAGCATTGAAGCCGTACAGATACCGGACGATGCCAAAATAAAATATGTAATGCTGGGGTGGGATTAAACAAGCCTTATTTTTAGGGTTGTGGTTCCCGAAGCCTACAAAATCCAAGCGGTTATCTTTGGTTTTCCGATGTTGCCGTTTTACATACTGGATGGTAATCCGTACGGAATGGCGGTTAGGTAAAAACCAAGCCCATGGCAGCGCAGTTTTTGTTGTTCCCATACCTTCCATAAAAATGTGCCTGCCTCTTGCTTAGGCGCCATCTAACTAAAAGATGGCTTATATGCGGGTTTCACCTTCTATGCATTTTAAGCAGCGTAAGCAACAAAATATCGGTTCATAGGATGTTGAGGAACAAAAAATAATGGCGAGAACGGCTTGTAGTGCACAAATCCTGATACCAGCACTGTATGACAATAGGGAAGTGCTATTTTTACTACTTTATCAGTAGAATCTAATTGTATTGACAAAAGGTGGCAACAGGCAAAATAGGTGTGTTTCCTTGGAGGTTAAACATAGTTCTGTACATTAGGGAACAACATAAAGCAGTTTAGAAACAAACCGAATATAAAAGCGTAAAAAAGAAAGAAATTGAGCTAACTTGGTTGGCCAAAAAACTTGGCAAAAGCTACCATATGGTAAATCCATACGCCCAAAACAAAAGACAACCAAATTTGGAGACGCTGTTTGAGATTTCAAAAACCCTAAAGGTTGAAGTAAAAACATGACTAAAACCCATTGCGTATATTGATGAAAATTCGTCAATTCGAGTGATTTTTTGATACAAAGTATCGGAAAATAGTATCGAGAATCAGAATTTTAGCATTGAAATCTTGTTCTCGATATTTTTTTCCAGAAAAAACTCAAACTGACGGTTGTACATCTAAAAAGCATTCAAAATGCACAACAGGTTAATAAAGGAAGATTGAATGGACTTAGTTAAGGAAGCAGATATAGAATATGGGCTTGTAGGCAGACTACAAGATTTAAAATACACCTATAGGCCTGATATAAGGGACTTAAACGCACTAGAGCAAAATTTTCGAGAAAAATTTGAAAAACTCAACAAGGTGCAACTCACCGATTCCGAATTTGAAAAACTGAGTACCCAAATCATAGACCCCGATGTATTTGCTGCATCCAATAGTTTAAGAAAAACAAACACCTTCTTTCGCGAAGATGGAACACCCTTGCACTATACCCTTGTAAACATCAAAGACTGGTGCAAAAACGACTTTGAGGTCATTAACCAACTTCGGATAAACACAAAAAACAGCAACCATAGATATGATGTCATTGTCCTTATCAATGGCGTGCCTGTTGTTCAAATTGAACTAAAAACTTTAGAAGTAAGTCCGAACAAGGCCATGCAGCAGATTGTGGACTATAAAAATGATGCGGGAAACGGCTACACCAATTCGCTCATGTGCTTTATGCAGTTGTTTATTGTGAGCAACAAAAGCAAGACCTTCTATTTTGCCAATAACAACAATGAGCACTTCGCTTTCAATGCAGATGAGCAGTTTTTGCCCGTGTACACTCTCGCAACTGAAGACAACAAAAAAATAAATCACCTCTACGACTTTGCCGACAAATTTTTAAGCAAATGCACCCTGGGGCAAATGATCAGCCGCTATATGGTTTTGGTGGCAAGCGAACAAAAAATACTGGTGATGCGACCGTACCAAATCTATGCGGTAAAAGCTATTGTAGATTGCATACACCAAAATAGAGGAAACGGATACATCTGGCACACCACAGGAAGTGGAAAAACACTTACCTCTTTTAAGGCTTCCACACTCTTAAAAGACAATCCTGATATTGAAAAGTGCCTGTTTGTGGTTGATAGAAAAGACCTTGATAGGCAAACACGACAAGAGTTCAATAAATTCCAAGAAGGCAGTGTGGAAGAAAACACCAATACGGCCATTTTGGTCAATCGTATGTTATCTACAGATTATGCTGATAAGGTAATTGTGACCACCATTCAAAAACTGGGCTTGGCACTCAACCAAAATAGTAAACGCAACGTAAAGCAACGAGAGGAAAACCAAAAAAGCTATTACGATAGGTTGGCACCCTTACGAGACAAAAGAGTGGTGTTTATTTTTGATGAATGCCACCGCTCGCAATTTGGCGAAAACCACGATGCCATAAAAGAGTTCTTTCCCAAAGCCCAACTTTTTGGATTTACCGGAACACCCATTTTTACGGAAAATGCTACCTATAAAACCATTGAAGGCGACCAAGCTTCCTACAAAACGACCCAGGATGTTTTTCAGCAAGAATTGCATGCGTACACCATCACCAATGCCATTGAAGATAGGAACGTACTGCCTTTTCATATCGACTATTTTACGGCAGAAGGTCAACCCGACTTCAATGATTTGAGCCATAAAATGGCGGTGATACATGCCATTCTCAAAAAGCACGACAAAGCTACGGACCACCGTAGGTTCAACGCCATACTGGCTACTTCTTCCATTGCAGATGCCATTGAGTATTATCACCTCTTTAAGCAAAACCAAAGGGAATACGCCCAGGTGAACGAAGACTACGCCCCGCTCAACATTGCTTGTGTGTTCTCTCCGCCTGCCGAGGGCAACAGAGACATACTGCAGTTGCAAGACGATTTACAACAAGAAAAAGCCGATAACCAGATAGAGCCCAATAAAAAGAAGGCAGCCCTCACCCAAATTATGGCAGATTACAATGCGCAGTATGGCACCAACCATAGTATCGCCGAGTTTGATGGCTACTACCAAGATATACAGCAGCGTATAAAATCCCAGAAGTACCCCAACAAAGATGTGCCGCACAAAGACAAAATAGATATCATCATTGTAGTGGATATGCTCTTAACCGGCTTCGACTCTAAATTCCTCAACACCATTTACGTAGACAAAAACCTAAAATATCACGGTCTCATACAAGCCTTTTCCCGCACCAATCGTGTGATCAATGACAATAAACCCAAGGGAAACATTCTAGATTTTAGACAGCAGGAAGAGGCGGTGGACAATGCCATGGTGTTGTTCTCTGGCGCCCATATAGAGCGAGCAAAAGAAATCTGGCTCGTAGAACCCGCACCGGTGGTCATTGAAAAATACCAGGAAGCGGTAGGCAACCTGAAAATGGTTATGGAATCGCACGGATTGGAATGTAAAGCCCACGAAGTAGCCAACCTCAAAGGAGACGAAGCACGTGCCCAGTTCATCAACACCTTTAAAGAAGTACAGCGTTTAAAAACACAGCTAGACCAATATACGGACTTGGAAGACGCCCAAGCCGATACCATTGAAGCCACCTTGCCCACAGACGATTTCCGTTCCTTTAAGAGCAATTACCTCGATACCGCAAAACGCTTAAAGGAAATACAAAACAAACCCGATGCACCAGAGGCAGTGAAACAGCTAGATTTTGAGTTTGCCCTGTTCTCGTCTGCCGTTATAGATTACGATTACATCATTGGCCTGGTAGCCAAACACTTGCACAATGCGCCAAGTGAAAAAACCAAAATGACCAAGGAGCAAATTATACAATTGCTCAGCGCAAGTGCCAACATGCAAGACTACCGTGAGGACATCATTGCCTATATCAATGCCTTGCCCATTGGCGAAAAATTGACTGAAAAGGAGATACGCGAGGGCTATCAACAATTTAAAGACAAAAAAGCCGCCAAGGAACTCAACGCCATTGCCCAAAAACACCAGCTAGAAACCCAAAGCCTCAAAGCCTTTATAGATGAAATTATGAACCGAATGATTTTTGATGGCGAAAAACTCACCGATCTATTGGCACCCTTGGAGCTGGGCTGGAAAGACCGCAGAGTGGCAGAACTAGCCTTAATGGAAGACTTAGTGCCATTACTTAACAAACTAGCCCAAGGGCGGGAAATTGCGGGGTTGAATGCCTACACTGTTTGAATTGTGAATTATGAATGGTGAGTTGTGGATTATGAACGAGAAAAGACCAAATATTATTAGAGATAAAAGTTTTGCGTTTGCGCTAAGGGTAGTGAAGCGCTATCGATTTCTTTGTGAGGAGAAAATAGAGTTTGTAATGAGTAAACAACTGCTAAGAAGTGGTACTGCTATTGGTGCGATGGTCAGAGAAGCAGAGCACGTAGAAAGTAAACCCGATTTTATTCACAAATTGGCAATCGCCCAAAAAGAAGCCAATGAAACCGATTATTGGTTAGAACTTCTGCATAAATCCGATTACCTCGAAGAAAAACAATATCAATCCATTATTCAAGACAGTAAAGAAATCAATAAGATACTCGCATCCATTATCATCACCTCAAAACAAAAGCATTATGCCAACAAGTAATTCATCATCCACAATTTATAATTCATAATTCAAAAAATGAGCAGTAAACAAAAACATGCCCTGAGCAGAGTCGAACGGGTAGTACCACCATTGCGTTTTCCTGAGTTTGTGAATGATGGAGAGTGGATGATTGAGCCTTTAAATAATGTTTATTCATTTAAAATCACTAATTCTTTCTCTAGAGATAAATTGAATTATGAAAATGGTTCTGTGAAAAATATTCATTACGGAGATATTCATACTAAGTTTTCAACACATTTTGACATTTTAAAAGAAGATGTACCATTTATAAACCCTGAGACCTCAATTGACAGAATAGATAAAGATAACTACTGTAAAGAAGGCGATTTAGTTATTGCTGATGCTTCTGAAGATATAGATGATATTGGAAAGAGTATTGAAATTATAAACCTAAATAAAGAAAAGTTACTTGCTGGATTGCACACATTTTTAGCTAGACCAATTGATTCTAAAATTACAATTGGCTTCGGAGGACATTTATTTAAATCAAGTGGTATTGTTACTCAAATAAAGAAAGAAGCTCAAGGTGCTAAAGTATTAGGAATATCTAAAGGCAGACTTGCAAATTTGGATGTTTATTTTCCAACAAGCCCCAAAGAACAACAAAAAATAGCCGCTTGCCTATCCTCTTTAGATGAGGTCATCACCGCAGAAACCGAAAAACTAGACCTATTACAAGACCATAAAAAAGGATTGTTGCAACAGCTGTTTCCCAATCCCATGGTGAATGGTGAAACAATGGTGAATGATGAAACTCACAATTCACAATTCACAATTCACAATTCAAAAGTGCCTAAATTTCGTTTTCCTGAGTTTGTGAATGATGGGGATTGGGAGGAACATAAACTTAAAAAACTTTTAGAATTTCAAACTGGCTACCCATTTAAATCTAAAGGATTCAATGATGAAAATAAAGGCATAAGATTAATAAAGAATAGAGATTTAAAAGCTGATGATAGAATTGTTTTTTTTGAAGGTTCTTTCGATAAATCTTACTTAGTTGATGATGGTGATATCCTTGTTGGAATGGATGGTGATTTCTCACCTATAAAATGGAATAAGGGTAAGGCATTGCTCAATCAACGAGTTGGAAGAATTAGGACAGAAAACGATACTGATGATTTCTTTTATTATTTCTTATCAATTCATTTGAAAATTGTAGAACACAACACACCAAGTACAACTGTAAAACATCTATCGCATTCTACTGTTGAAAAGCTGGAAATTCCGATTCCACCATCAATTAAAGAACAACAAACCATAGCCGCTTGCCTTTCCGCAGCCGATGAATTAATAGCAGCCCAAACCCAAAAAATAGAACAGCTACAAGAACACAAAAAAGGCTTGTTGCAGCAGTTGTTTCCTAATCATAACCCGTAAAGACGCAATACATTGCGTCTCAGAAAATGGATAAATACAAAAACAAATACCGCATTGCCTCTGCCCGTGCCCCATTTTGGGATTATGGGTGCAATGCCGCCTATTTTGTAACCATTTGTACCCATAACCGCGAACATTATTTTGGCGAAATAATAAATGGAAAAATGCAATTGTCTGAAATTGGGGAAATTGGGGAAAACGAATGGTTAAAAACATTTGAAATGCGACCTGATATGAATTTGTGGATGGGCGATTACGTGGTAATGCCCAATCATTTTCACGCCATCATTGGTATTGGTCAAAACCAATACAATACGCAACGTGATACGCAACGTGATACGCAACGTAGAGACGCAATGCATTGCGTCTCTACCACAAACACCACAAACACCACAAACACCACAAACACCACCGCTACCACAAACAATGATTTACCATTACCATCGAAAAACCAATTCGGCCCACAATCCAAAAATTTGGCATCCATTATTCGTGGGTTTAAAATTGGGGTAACCAAAAATGCCCGAATATTAAATCCCGATTTTCAATGGCAACCTCGATATCACGACCACATTATTCGTGATAATAAATCGTTTAACACCATTTCCAATTACATTATCAACAATCCGATGAATTGGAAAGAGGATAAATTTTCAATTAAAGAAATATGACCGCACAACAAAAACAAGAAGAACTAGGCAAAACCCTTTGGGATATAGCAGATAGTTTAAGAGGCGCCATGAATGCAGATGATTTTCGTGATTATATGCTATCGTTCCTCTTTTTACGCTACCTATCTGATAATTATGAAGCTTCGGTTCAAAAAGAATTGGGGTCAGACTATCCCAGTAAAGACGCTATGCATAGCGTCTCCACAAACCCACTTTCCATTTGGTACGAAGCAAATCCTAATGATATTGTGGAATTCGAAAAGCAAATGCGGAGAAAAGTGCATTATGTAATTGAGCCGCAATATTTATGGAGCAGTATTTCAGAACTGGCAAGAACACAGCACGAAGATTTATTAAAAACACTACAAAAAGGGTTTAAATACATAGAAAACGAATCCTTTGAAAATTCGTTCAAAGGCTTGTTCTCAGAAATTAATCTTGATTCTGAAAAACTAGGCAAGAACTATGAAGCTAGAAATGAAAAGCTTTGCAAAATCATTACCCAAATTGCCGTAGGTATTGCAGACTTCTCCACGGATAGCGATACCCTTGGAGATGCCTACGAATATCTGATTGGACAATTTGCAGCAGGTTCAGGAAAAAAAGCGGGCGAATTTTATACCCCACAGCAATTATCTACCATTCTCTCGGAAATTGTGACTTTAGACAGTCAAAACCCAAAAGCAGGTAAAAAGAAAAAGATAAATAAAGTGCTCGATTTTGCTTGTGGTTCTGGTTCCTTGCTATTGAACGTAAAGAATAAAATTGAAAAAGCCGGTGGTACGTTAAGTAGAATCTATGGGCAAGAGAAAAACATTACCACCTACAACTTGGCCCGGATGAATATGCTGCTGCACGGAGTAAAAGCTTCAGAATTTGAGATATTCCACGGAGATACCTTAAAAAATGACTGGGAGATTCTAAACGAAATGAACCCTGCAAAAAAAGTAGAGTTTGATGCCATCGTTGCAAATCCGCCTTTTAGTTTACGTTGGGATGCCTCCGAGGCTATGGGCGAAGATTTCCGATTTAAAAATTATGGGTTGGCACCAAAATCAGCGGCAGATTTTGCCTTTTTATTGCACGGTTTCCATTTTTTGAGTGAAGAGGGAACCATGGCCATCATTTTACCGCACGGCGTTTTATTTAGAGGTGGAGCGGAATCTCGCATAAGGGAAAAACTGCTCAAAGACAATCATATAGACACCGTAATTGGCTTGCCTTCCAACCTTTTCTTTTCAACCGGAATTCCAGTGTGTATTTTGATTTTAAAGAAATGTAAAAAAGAAGATGATGTATTGTTCATCAATGCCAGTGAGGGTTATAAGAAAGAAAAGCGTCAAAACGTATTGCGAAATGGAGATCTTGAAAAGGGAGAGAAAAACGACATTCTTGAGATCATCAATACCTACAAAAACCGACCGGAAAAAGTGGAACGTTACGCTCGCAGAGTTACAATGGAGGAAATCGTGAAAAACGATTTTAACTTAAATATTTCCCGTTATGTGAGTACGGCAAAACCAGAGCCGATCATTGACTTAAAAGAAGTGAACGAAAAACTGGTGGATATAGAAAAGAAAGCCACGGAAGCATTAAATGAGCACAATGCATATTTAAAGGAATTGGGACTGAAAACAATATGAAAGGAAGCGCAAAAAAATAATTTCTACCCTCATCATAACGCGATAAACACCAACTAAGGATGAAAAAATATAAGCTACAAAAGGCCCCGTTTGTGATTCCCACTACGGATGGAAAGTACATTGCAGAACATTTTGGAAAGGCAACCGATGGCAATACGCAGCTGAGCATTGCCCATATGAAGGCCCCTCCAGGTTGGAGCGAACCTTTCCAGACCCCAGAATTTGATGAGTACACCTTGGTCTTACGCGGTAAAAAGCAATGTGTGGTCAACGGTGAAAAAATAGTGCTAACGGCAGGGCAGTCCATAAAAGTGAATGGCAATGCGCGGGTCCAATATTCCAATCCTTTTGATGAGGTCTGTGAATACGTGGCCATATGCACCCCAGCTTTTGATTTAGATACTGTACATAGGGAAGAATCTTAGTATTTTTGCGGGCTGTTAAACTAGCCTTAGCCCCATATATGCCATGAAGAAGATACTTAGCACCCTAATTCCGCACCTCTACGGACAATGGTTAAATGTCATTGCTATTTTTAGCCCAACAAGGGCGGCCAAAATTGGGTTCCAAATTTTTACCACAATTAGAAAAGGCCGGGTGCTGCCCCAGCAAAAATCCTTTCTGGACGCTGCAAAACACTCCGTGGAAACCATTAAGGGCCACCAGGTACAGGCCTACAGCTGGCCCGGAACAAAACCTACGGTGCTGTTGCTCCACGGCTGGGAAAGCAATACGCACCGCTGGCACAAACTCATTGCCAAACTACGGGAACACCAGTACCATGTCCTGGCCTTTGATGCCCCTGCCCATGGTTATTCCACTGGAAAAAAACTTCATGTGCCCTTATATGCAGAAGTGCTAAGGCATTTTATCAATACCCATAAGCCCACTTTTTTAATAGGCCATTCCATGGGAGGCATGACCGCCCTGTACGACCATTACCTGCACCCGCAAACCACGGTTAGGAAAATTGTGACCATTGGCTCACCCTGCGAGTTTGAAGGGTTTATGCACCATTACCAAAATCTTTTAAAATTTAACCAGCGGGTTTGGGATGCCATGGACCAAGGCCTTAAGCAGTGGTTTGGTTACCATTTTACTGAATTTTCCAGTGCCCGTTTTGTAGCGGAAAATACGCTACCAGGGCTTCTTTTTCATGACAAATTGGACAAACAGGTACCGTACACGGCTTCCGTTAAGGTGCACGAACATTGGAAAAACAGCCAATTGATCTTAACGGAGGGCCTGGGGCATTCCATGCACCAAGATGAGGTAAATGAACAAATCATTGGGTTTCTGGAAGCTACATAATTGGGGTGCTTTACGTATTTTTGAAGTATGAAAACAACCGTGACCCCATTCCATGTTGCCATACCCGTTCACAACCTGGAAGCATGCAGAACTTTCTACAGGGAGGTTCTAGGCTGTACAGAAGGCCGTAGTAGTGACCATTGGGTAGATTTTAATTGTTTTGGCCACCAACTCGTGATCCATTACAAACCCCAAACTGGGGAGGCCCTCCATACCAATGCCGTAGATGGTAAAAACGTGCCCGTTCCGCATTACGGCGTGGTGTTACCATGGGACACGTTCCAGACGTTTTCCAAAGAATTAAAATCTAAAGGAGTGGAATTTGTGATTGAGCCTTATGTTAGGTTTAAAGGTGAAGTTGGGGAGCAGGCCACCATGTTTTTTTTAGACCCTGCCGGAAATGCCTTGGAGTTTAAGGCCTTTAAGGATATGGACCAGTTGTTTGCCAAGTGATCAGCCAATGACCAAGCCCTTTCTTCTTACCCAGTAAAAGGCAAAAATAAGGTTGGGTACCCAGCAAAGCCAGGCCACGAGCTTATACGCCGGTAAAAATGCCCCAAACGCCAGCGTCAGCAGTGGCAACCACACCCTTAAGGTAACGACAGAAAAACAGGCGGCATAACTGTAGATCATCATGCCGTTGTACAACTCCATATCCTTCTTTTTAATGGCCAGATATGCGCTCGCTGTGGTATATAGCCAAATAATGGCCAGGCATAAAAAGCCCAAGGTGCTCACCCATCCGCCCGTGGCGTAAAAAGCAATATAAAAGCCGGCCAGTCCACTTAACAGTGCAGATATCACATACACCTTTCCTAAAGTGCGATGCAAAGCCATACGTTCCTGCCGGATTTTTTGGCTGAATTGGGACCAGCCTACGATTAAAGCGATACCGCCAAAAATGATATGGACATAAAAACCAATGTTCCAAGCCAGGTTGCCCAAAACGTCCACACTTTTTGAAAGTCTTAGCCCCACCTCCGATGCCTCAAAGGCGTAATACAGGCATAAGAGCGGGTAACAACCCACCCCAATGGCCATTAAGACCATCACAAACCAAGCCACTTTATTGGTCTTATTTTTCATGGGCATCAATACCTCCAACTGCTAAGGTCCGCCCCTTTGGGGGCACTCTCGGCAATCCGTTTCATAATTTTGGGCACATACATACTATTGTACCGCAATCTGGAAATATGGTTGGGTTGGTCCGGGTCACCGTTCCAACAGTGCTCTGCCCTATCCCCATAACGTACCTCGCCATCATAATAGGGATCGGTAGTCCGCTCCAAAAAGCCTTCCATTAAATACACCGCGTTGTTCAAATAATAATTGTCCATATCACCACAATAAATGTGAATCTTGCCTTTGAGGTCATTGCCCAGTTTATCCCAATCCCGTTCTAATATATGGCGGAGGTCAAAATTCTCTTTCCAATACATGGCCACCTCGTGGTCTATGGTCCCAGTCTTTTTGTCCCAAATGCGTTTTGGATAACCCTCTTGGTTTTGGGGAGAATAGGTAGCCTCCCAAATATCCCATTGTTGGCCGGATCTGGATTTTGTGCCCAAAACCAGCTCCAAATGGTTTTCTTCCCTTATGGTAGCCGTAATTTGGCCCAGATAATCGCGATGTGCGGGAACCTCTAATTTTTTATGCGCACTATCATAGTAGTAGGCATTCCCATCTTCATAGATATTGGTAAGGCAATAAGCCCTAAAATCTATGGGGTCTGGACAGGCTGCAAAGCATCCGTTATACGCTTTGGGATATTTAACCTGTACGGCCAACGCTTCCCAGCCACCTGTGGAACCGCCATACAGAAAACGGGACCATCCCTCTCCCAGACCACGGAACTCTTTTTCTATATGGGGTATGAGTTCATAGGTAATGGCATCCCCATAAGGCCCCTGACTGGCGGAATTCACAGCATAGGAGTCATCATAATACGGGGTGGGGTGCTGGATTTGGATAATTAAAAACCTAGGGAAATCGGGCTCGTTCCAGCGTTTATAAAAGTCATAGGCCTCCTGTTGTTGTAGGATATTGTAGCCTTGAACACCAAATCTTTCCGAATATTCCGGTGGCATTTCTGGATCTGGCGGGGTGGTTCTAAAACCTCCAAAATTGGATGGAAAGTGACCGTGAAATACCATTAGGGGGTATTTGGCCTCTGGGTGTTCCTTAAACCCTTTGGGAAGCAACACATGTGCACCAAGATACATGTCCCTTCCCCAGAATTTAGACAATTTTTCCGATTTAATTTTTATGTGTTTAATCCATTCCGTATCCTCCGGTTCTGGAATTGGCGGAATGGTCTTGTCCATGGCAATAGCAGTGTTTTGGGAGTTTTTTTGCCCAATGCGAACGGTAAATGGCTCGCTGTACAAATTTCCCGGACTACGGTTCCATTGTTGGCCCTCCCCGTTATCCATGGGCAGCTTTACGGTATGGCCTGTAGAAAGGTTAAAAGTCTCGTAGGTGTGCAATAGGGCCTGTACCTGGTATTCTCCCTCAGGAACGTCTGCCAAGCTTGCATACGGAAAACCAAAAACCTCCTCATCAAACAGCACGGGTTCGCCAGCTTTTAAGCCCGATACATCCTGCCCAAATATCAACTGGCCATCCAATCCTGAATGAATTTGAAAACGGGGTTCTTCCTCATGATTCGTGGAAAGCATTAACAGCAACCTTCCGTCCAAGCTTTCCGTACCCGCTTGTTCCGAAAAGGAAACAGAGAAGGTTATGCCTTTTTTTTCTTCTTTGGCCGTGCAGCCGATAATGGCAATGGCAAGAACCGTGTGAATTAGAAACCGTGCATTCATAAAGACTGGCTATTTAGATTCAAGATACGGAAATAAACCCATCTGCCACCATACTAAGCCATTGAAGTAAAGCGTTATAGCCCTATAATCCTTCTCATGGCCCCTACTAAAACCCAAATCATGAAAATCATTTTACTTTTAATCACGGTTGCCTTTTCTTCCTTGGCCGTTGGCAGTTGCACCAATGACGAAGGCGAACAAGAGGTAGAATTCTTGGACCCTACGGAAGAGCAGAATATGGCCAATACGCCATAATTTAGCTTGGGGAACTGTGGCGTTCCCTGGCCAACAAGGTGTTTTTAAGTAGCATGGCAATGGTCATGGGACCCACCCCGCCAGGCACCGGTGTTATATGTGACGCCTTTTTGGAAACCTCGTTAAAGTCCACATCCCCTGTAATGTAGTAGCCCTTTTTTTGGGAGGCATCTGCCACCCTGGTAATGCCCACATCAATGATTACAACGCCCTCCTTGACCATGTCTGCCTTTAAAAAATCTGGCACTCCCAAGGCAGAAACGATAATATCCGCTTTTTGGGTGTAGGCACGTAAATCCTGCGTTCTACTATGGGTAAGGGTTACCGTGGAATTGGCAGCCTTGCCTTTTTGGCTCATAAGAATGCTTATAGGCCGCCCAACGATATGGCTACGGCCAATGACCACCGTATGCTTTCCCTCCGTTTCTACCTGGTACCTGCGCAATAATTCCATGATTCCGAATGGGGTGGCCGGGATAAAGGACTGCATGTCCAATGCCATTTTACCAAAATTGGTGGGATGAAACCCGTCTACATCCTTATTGGGATCAACGGCCATCAATACTTTTTGCTCGTCTATATGCCTAGGCAAGGGGAGTTGCACAATATACCCATCAATAGCGTCATTGTCATTTAAGGCTTGTACCTGTTTTAGTAAGTCTTCTTCCGTGGTTTCTTCTGGTAGGTGAATAAGGGTGGATTCAAAGCCGATGCGCTTGCATGAGCGCACTTTACTGCCCACATAGGTGAGGCTTGCCCCGTCATTACCCACCAGCACGGCAGCCAAATGTGGTACTTTTTCACCAGCGGCCTTCATGTTGGCAACCTCAACGGCTATTTCGTCCTTGATATCGTTTGCTATTTTTTTACCGTCTAAAAGCTTCATTCTTTCTTATATCTGTGTTACTGGTTTAGTGATTGGGAATAAAATGCCACCTAAAACAACCTAAAACCTAAAAATAATCACCTAGGTTCCCGTTTGCTTTTTGGGAACTTACCTCATATTCTGCATCATCTGCATCATTTTTTTGCCCCCGCCCCCTTGCATCATCTTCATCATCTTGCTCATTTGATCAAATTGTTTTAATAATTGATTCACGTCTTGGATGCTGCGGCCGCTCCCTTTTGCAATCCTTTTTTTACGGCTGGTATTTAATTTGGAGGGGTTGGAACGTTCATCCGGGGTCATGGAATGTATGATGGCCTCTATATGTTTAAAGGCATCATCATCAATGTCCAAGCCCTTTAAGGCTTTTCCCATACCGGGAATCATCCCCATGAGGTCTTTCATGTTCCCCATTTTCTTTATTTGCTGGATTTGGCTCAAAAAATCATCGAATCCAAACTTATTCTTGGCTATCTTTTTTTGGATTTTTCTGGCCTGTTCCTCGTCAAACTGCTCTTGGGCCCTTTCCACAAGGGAAACCACATCACCCATGCCCAGAATACGTTCTGCCATACGGGATGGGTAGAACACGTCTATGGCCTCCATTTTTTCTCCCGTGCCGATAAATTTTATGGGCTTATCAACAACGGATTTAATGGAAATGGCGGCACCACCGCGGGTATCACCATCTAATTTTGTAAGGATGACCCCATCAAAATTCAGCACATCGTTAAAGGCCTTTGCCGTGTTCACGGCATCCTGGCCCGTCATGGAATCCACCACAAAAAGGGTTTCATTGGGTGTAATGGCCTTATGGATATTGGAGATTTCCGTCATCATGACCTCATCAACGGCCAGACGACCTGCGGTATCCACGATGACCACACTGGCGCCAATGGCTTTGGCGTGCGCGACACCTGCCTTGGCTATGGCCACGGGATCGGTGTTACCCCTATCCGAATATACTTCCACCCCTATTTGCTCACCCACCACGTGCAACTGGTCTATGGCCGCCGGACGGTAGACGTCACAGGCAACCAAAAGTGATTTCCTGTTCTTTTTCTTCTTTAGAAAATTGGCCAATTTTCCAGAAAACGTGGTTTTACCGGAACCCTGTAAACCAGACATTAAAATTACGGATGGGGTACTGGAAAGATCGATACCTTCCGCATCACCGCCCATAAGTTCCGTAAGCTCATCCTTAACGATCTTCACCATTAACTGGCCAGGCTGCAAATTGGTAAGTACATTCTGACCCAGCGCTTTTTCCTTAACCCTATTGGTAAACTCTTTGGCTATCTTAAAATTAACATCAGCATCAAGCAGAGCGCGCCTTACCTCTTTCAACGTTTCTGCCACATTGATCTCCGTAATTTGTCCGTGTCCTTTTAGGACGTGTAAGGCCTTATCTAACTTATCGCTTAAATTATCAAACATATGCTTTCCTAATTTTTAAGTAGCACAAATTTAAGCATTACTGCTTGAATTGGGTGAACGTCCACCTGGTCCAAAAACAAAAAAAGCGACCAAAAAGGTCGCTTTATTATTAATAGGCACTCCGCTCTTTAAATTCGCTCTAAAATGAGGATGTCGTCATCGTCATCGTCATCTTCCGATAATTGAATACGGGTATCCGAATAGGTAATGATGTACCAATCTTCTGAAAGTTCATCAAAATCTTCATCCAAATCGCCCATTGATGTGGAAATGGAAACCTCAAATTCAACATCATCCCGGTCATCATCATAGGTAATCTGCCAGGTTCCGTTTAGGGTTAGCGTACCATTATCCACCACAAGGGTACCATCATCGTTAAATGTGAAGCTAAACCCTGAAAAAACGCTGGTAATATTATCACCATCCTCTATAAAACTGCTGACCCTCCACGTTCCAACATTGGTAATTGAACTTAAGGCGGTAACATCCGCAGTGCTAAATTGTTGTTGCATTACGTCATTATCATCATCTTTATCACAGGCTATGAATAGTGATAGCGCCATTAGTACTAAACTTAATTTGATTAATTTCATTTTCATTATTCTTTATGTTCAACTTTTTTTTGCCAAGCTTTTTGGTTTGTTTATGACTCGTTTGGGACGATATATTTTATGAAGGGCGATTTGTCGAACAACCGCCCTTTACACCTTTGATATGGGGCAAAAAAGGTTACATTTTTCTTTGGAACACCAGTTTTTTAAAGTTGATGTTTTCGTCTTCATAAATAAGTTCAATGCTGTTTGCAGTGGTTTCACCAACGAACCAAGCCTCGGTCAAATCTTCAAAGGGTTCGGCATCTCCAAGGTTTAGGAACAGCTGCACGTTGCCGTTTGCATCCCTCAACACTCTCCAGACGCCTGCAATAATGGGGTCATCGTTCACAGAAACCTCTACTTGATTGAAATTTGAGAAACCAAAGTCCATACCCGCGTAATCCTCCGTTTCATTTTCACCTTCGTCCTCGTACAGGGTAACATTCCATAGGCCTCCGAGCATAAAGTTCCTTATCTCGGCCACGCTTTCATCTCCGGCGCTTTCGTTACACTCCCGTTGCAGGATTAATTCATATCCTATTTCCTCCACCTCAAATTTTAGGCGATCGTTGGTCAATTCCCGTAGTGGCCAGTTGAAATTTACTGCAGGTTCATCCCCAAAAGATATCAGCAAAGCCAATACCTGGTCCTCATTGTACCCAACTTCCCAAGTACCTTGGCCAGTAGTGATACCATTGCTTAAGGTAGCTACGTTATCCGGTAAAAACTCAAATTCAAAGCCCAATAACCTGTCTATTTCTTCATCTTGTAGTTCTACTTTTCTAATGATCCAAGAACACTCTTTTAAAATTTCTCGCAGGGTATCTGGGTCTTCGCCTTGCTCCTCTTCACCACATAAACTTTTAAGCTCCAATACGTTACCGTCTCCTTTGATCAAATCTATTTCCTTGTAAGATTCGTCAAAGTCTACCTCGGCCAAGTGCCATTCTAGATTAAAATCTGGCAATTCTGGCACGTTTAGGGTCACCAAAATGGCATTACCCTCCCCAGAAATGGAATAATTGCCCTGAAACTGCATTCCATTTTGCACCACGAGCAAACCACCTTCCACATTAAAAAATAACGTAGCGGTAGCATAATCACTTATGAGGTCTGCATCATTTCTTTCAAACTCCAGAATGTCCCAAGCGCCACAGGAAACCAAGGCCTCTTTAACCCGCTCATTGGAACAAGTCTCGCAGTCATCATCGTTATAGTCATTGTCATCATCCTCATCACAAGCATCTTCTGCCTGTTCTAGGGCCCTTGCCAGTTCCACATTGCTGGCTACCGTAATTTCTGTCCCATCTGCCTTTTTCAAGGTCACTGGATAATCAATACTTACCAAATCATTAGAATCTCGCTGTTCCTTAAAGAACAATCTTAATTCCCGGTCGCTGTTAATGGTAAATGTATTGGAGATTTGGTCGGCTACATCAAAGGTGAACAAGGTGATGGGATACACAAAATCTATACATTCTATATCGTCATCACTGCCCCCTTCTTGGCATTGTGCGGCAAGTTCACGAAGTGCCGCTTCATTTTCAATGACCACCTCCGTATAATCTGCCAAGGTAACCGTAATGGGAAAAATAAAATCCAGCTCATCCAAATCATCATCAAACTCATCAAAAATCTCCTCGATCAATTCCAAATCCTCCTTGGAATCTATAGTAAGCTGTATTCCCGCCACGTCTACCGTATATGGAAACTGAACCGCGATACAACTTGCACCATCGGCAATATTATCAAAAGAACCATCATTGGAAGAAGTCTTGGAAATGAGATCAACCGTTGTCTCCGTCAATGCAGCCTCGTTCTGTTGGTCTGGGGTACCTCCCACATCTTCAAACTCTTCCTGACAAGATGTTATCGTAAGCGCCAAAACCGCAGCACTTAAGTAAATTAATTTAGTTGCGAACGTTTTCATAATGATTTGGATTTTTAATTACTACAACCCTAAAACAACTTTTGGAAGTGAAACCCTACTTGCTATTTTAATTTTTTTTCAAATACCTTTGGAAACATGCAATCAGGCACTTATGGAAAATGTTTGTGAAGAAAAAACTTTTAGTCAGGTCTTCCAGTCTTATTCAAAAACGATTTTCAACTTCATATATTATAAGTACGGTAATGAAGAAAAAGCAAATGATGCCGTCCAGGAAGCCTTTGTAAAACTTTGGGAAAACTGTGCTAAAGTGGCACCGCAAAAAGCAAAATCCTTTCTTTACACCGTTTCCAACAATTTGTACCTGAACGTGCTTAAAGCAGAAAAGGTGAAATTGAAATATGCAGAAAGACAAGGTAACGGTATTATAAAGGAGTCCCCGGAATTTTTGATGGAGGAAAAAGAATTCCAACTTAAGCTGGACCATGCACTGAACGCCTTGCCAGAAAACCAAAGAACCACGTTTTTACTGAACCGCATCGACGGAAAAAAATATGCTGAAATTGCCCAGATGGAAGGAGTAAGTGTTAAGGCCATTGAAAAAAGAATGCACCTGGCCTTAAAATCATTGCGAGAAAAGATTGATGGCATTTAATCCAGGGCTCACCCAATGTCTAACGATAGGTCTGAGGTGGAACGTAAAATTTGATCTTGATTCTTAAGTATGGAAAAGGAGAAGAGAATAAATAGAAGCTTAAAGCAACGTGTAACGCAAATAGCGTATTTGACATTGAATTTGGACTCAAACGTAAAAAATGGTAGGGTTTTTTAAAGCTGAATTGTTATTAATAGGTTACCTATAGTATGATGCAAGAAAACTACTTGGCCAAATGGCTTAACAACGAGCTGACCGAAGAGGAGCTTTCCGAATTTAAGAAAACGGAAGGATACGCTTCCTATGTCAAAATAAAAGAGGCGAGCAATCGAATGAAGGCGCCTGATTTTAAGGTGGATGACGCATGGCAAGAATTCCAAAATACCCAAAGGGCAACTACCCAAAAAGTAATCCCGCTCAATCCCTATAAACAATTTTTAAAAATAGCGGCGGTAATCGCCGTGATGTTGGTTGGCTCTTACTTTTACCTGAATTCCTTGGATGTCACCTACGCTACCCAACTTGCGGAGCAGACCAATATTAGTCTGCCCGATGCCTCTGAGGTAGTTTTAAATGCAGATTCCAAGCTTAGTTTTGGCAAAAAAGACTGGAAAAAACAAAGGAAGTTAACATTGGAAGGGGAAGCCTTTTTTAAAGTGGCCAAGGGAAAAAAGTTTACGGTACAGACAACACTTGGGGAAGTTACGGTGCTGGGAACGGAATTTAATGTGGCGCAGCGAGATGGCTTTTTTAAAGTAAGCTGCTATGAAGGTTTGGTGCGCGTGGACTACAACCAGCAAGAGTATAGGTTAGCTGCCGGCAACTCTTTTGCGGTCATTGACGGCAAGATTAGACAACAAACCAATAGTGTTGATGCTGTGCCCGCTTGGCTCAATAATGAAAGTTCTTTTGAAAGCATTCCTTTAAAATATGTTTTTGAGGAGTTGGCACGCCAATATGATATTGAAGTCATTTACCAAGAAGACATAGACAGTAAAGCGCTATTTACCGGCACATTTAGCAACACCAATTTAAAAATAGCATTAGAAAGTATAAGTGCACCTTCACAAATGAGCTATACCCTAAGTGAAGACAAGGTGCTTTTCCATGGAAAAGATGCTCACTAAGCATATTACCAAGCTATGTTTAGGAATACTTCTTGTTGTTCCTCTTTATGGGAACGCGCAAGAAACAACCAAAATTCCCTTAGCTACCTTCCTTTCCCAATTGGAACGTGATTTTAATATCAAGTTTTCTTACGTAGATGATACGGTGGCCGGTATTGAAGTATCCAACATTTTGGAAAACCGCAGCCTAATTGCCATTTTGGAACAACTTAGGCAACAGACCGGACTGGACATTAAAGAACTCAATAAGCGCTATTATACGATTGCCCAGAAGGACAAGGTAACCGTTTGCGGGAGGGTCTTGGACAATTTTGCAAAAAATACCGTGGCCGGCGCCACTATCGAAGTTTTAGGAACCAAAACTTCCCTGGTAACGGACGCAGAGGGCTACTTTAACTTAGCAAACGTTCCAAGAAAACAAAGTTTAAAAATTAGGTACCTGGGCTATCTTACCAAATACGTTTCTGTCTCAGAATTGCTGAAATCCCAAGGCTGTAAGGAAATTTTGTTATCGCAATACGTAGAGCAGTTGAATGAGGTTGTTATCTACGAGTACCTGACTAGGGGCATCAAGAAGCAACCCAACGGAAGCATAACCCTTAACACCAGTAAACTTGGTGCTTTGCCCGGTGTCATTGAGCCAGATGTATTGCAAAGTATCCAAGCATTGCCAGGCATTAAAAGCGTCAACGAAACCGTATCGGACATTAACGTTCGTGGTGGCACCAATGATCAAAACCTTATCCTTTGGAACGGCATTAAGATGTACCAATCTGGACATTTTTTTGGGTTGATTTCCGCATTTAATCCCTACCTGACCGATAAGGTCACGGTCTTTAAAAATGGCACCCCAACATCCTATGGTGACGGTGTGAGCAGCGTCATTAACATGGAAACCAAAAACGAAATTGCAAACGGCATCACTGGTGGAGCAGGCATCAACTTTATAAATGCAGATGCCTTTGCACAAATACCGATTACGGAAAAACTGGGATTTCAATTTTCTGCAAGGCGTTCCATTACGGATATCCTTAACACCCCGGCCTACTCCAGTTTTACCAATAGGATCTTTCAAGACACCCAAATTGAAAACAGAGCCGCCAACGAAAATATCGAAACGGATGAAACCTTTTATTTCTATGATTTTTCCGGAAAGGTATTGTATGACATCAACGAAAATCAGAAAATAAGGCTTAGTTTTCTGTCCATAGCCAACGACCTGGATTTTAGCAGAACAGACAATGAATTCATGGAAACAACACAAAGCTTGCTGGACCAAACCAACCTTTCCGCAGGTGTACAGCTTCAAAGCCAATGGAGTTCTAATTTTTCTTCCCTTGTAAATGCCTACTACACCAATTACAACCTTGAGGCGGAAAATGTATTTCCAAACCCGTCACAACAACTGTTTCAAAAAAATACGGTGGAGGAAACGTCCATAAAACTGGAGACCCAACTGCGCGTATCGGACAGAGTGAATTGGACCAATGGCTACCAATACACAGAAACCGGCATCACTAATACGGCCAACGTTACAACCCCGGCATTTCAAAGTGATGTAAAAGGAGTAATACGTATTCATGCACCTTTTACCCAATTTCAGTACAACACCGCCAATGACGGCATTATCTTTGGATTGGGCACCAGGCTAAATTTCATTGAAAATAGGGATACGTTTTCAAAACTACTGATAGAACCCAGGTTAACCCTAAACTTTAAACTGGCAGACTATTGGAGAGGTTCCCTTTTGGGGGAATTCAAAAGCCAGACCACCAACCAGGTCATAGACCTTGAACAGAATTTTTTGGGTATTGAAAAACGCCGATGGATTTTGTCCGATGATAACGAATTGCCCATAACGCAGAGCAAACAAGGCTCTATGGGCGTTAATTATGCAAGGAACGGTTTTTATTTTGGGCTGGAAGGGTTTTACAAATTTGTTACTGGCATTAGCACCAGAACACAGGGCTTTCAAAACCAAAATCAATTTAACGGGGAAATTGGAAATTACCAAGTGTACGGGACCGAAGTACTCCTTAATCAAAAATGGAATAATTACAGTGCGTGGTTAAGCTATACGTATAATAAAAATGAATATATGTTTGCATCCCTGACCCCCATGAGGTTTCCCAACAATTTGGATGTGCGGCATACCGTAAACCTCTCCGGGACCTACACTTTAGAAAACTTTGAATTTGGCCTTGGCGCTACCTATAGAACCGGGATACCCATTACCAGACCTGATGAACTAACCCCAATCAATGACAGCGAATTCCCGCCCAAAATTAATTTTCGACCATCCAACAGTTCCCGCCTCCCAGAATACATAAGGGTGGACGCCTCTGCCAAATATCAATACCACTTAAACCGTGTTGCAAAAATTGACATTGCCATGTCACTTCTAAATATTCTAGACAGAACCAACATCCTTAACAGTTATTTCCGTCTTAATGACGCCAATGAAATAGAAACGGTGGAAAATGTTTCCCTGGGCCTAACCCCTAATGCCAGTGTCAGGATTTCCTTTTAATCTTCTATACGGGACATCACGATCACATGGGGAAAGGTGATGGCAGCCAAGAAATATACCAAAATGGAAATAAAATAATCGTTGTTTCCCTGTAACACCAGATATAAAACCACCAAGCCTACAATTGAGGCCAACCAATACAACCAAGACGTTTTTAAATAGGTCTTTAGTCCTTGTATCTCGGCTTTTCCGTGGAGTAACTGTATTTGGTCCCTTAAAGAGGGAACACTGTGCCAAAGCACAAAATAAATACCAAAGGCCCATAATAAGTCCGCTACGGTAAAGACCAGCGCCAATATTACCAAAAAAGCCAGCTCCTCCAGGACATTAAGGTGAACCTGTTTCCTGTACCAAAGAACACTATAGGATATAAGCAAGCCAACGATGGCTATTGCCAAGGTAGTTCCAAAAAAAATAGGCGAAGGCTCAAACCCGGTGACCTCTAAAAATATGGGGGCCGTTTTGTTAACATTTAAAGTAAATATCATAAACAAGATAACCAAACCATAAAAAAAGTAACAAGACTTGCTTAGCAAATGAGAAGAGACAGTTGCCTGTTTTAAATGTTGTTCACCAAAATGGTAACTACTGATTAAAATAAATAAGGTCAACGCCAAAGGCGGATAGACAAAAAAGACGGCTAAAATCAATAATACCGTTATCAGGTAATACAGCAATACCTTGGAATATCTAACCTTACTCCCTCTTTTGGAGGATATTGTTTTGATAAGGGTAATGTCATTGGCGCCATGCAACACCCCAACGGTAAGGATAATGGCATAGGCCAAATATTGTTGGATATCACTATCGAACATCGTGGTCAACCAAAGACTAAAAAAGGTCAAAACAAGCAACCAATTTTTCAAATTAACATTATTTTAAGTAACTGTTTAAAGATACAGTAAAAATATTGAACATTTTTTATATTTTTATGTTTAAATATTTCTATATTTACTTAAACAAATTAATTAACTCTAATATATATGAAAACGTTATTATTAAGTATGCCCCTTTGGGCCGATGTTTCAAAAATCGCTACAGACGATTATGTTGGGTTTACATTCTTCGTAGGATGTATGGCCATGATGGCAGCTTCTGCCTTCTTCTTTTTGTCAATGAACGACTTTGACAAGAAATGGAAAACATCAATCCTGGTATCAGGTTTGATTACTTTTATCGCCGCTGTACACTATTGGTACATGCGTGATTATTGGGCGGTAGTGGGAGAAAGTCCTACTTTTTTCCGTTACGTGGATTGGGTATTGACCGTACCCTTAATGTGTGTGGAATTTTATCTTATCCTTAAGGTAGCCGGAGCACAGAAATCATTAATGTGGAAACTTATCCTTGCTTCCGTAGTGATGCTAGTGACGGGGTACTTTGGTGAAGCGGTTCACACAACCGGTACTGGACCAGCACTTTGGGGTCTTGCATCAGGTCTTGCCTACTTCTACATTGCCTATGAAATTTGGTTAGGTAGTGCCAGAAAATTGGCAGAGAAAGCTGGTGGTGCCGTTTTAAAGGCCCACAAAACCCTATGTTGGTTTGTTCTTGTAGGTTGGGCAATTTACCCACTAGGGTATATGGCAGGTACCGAAGGTTGGTACGATGCCGTTGGAACTTGGGGATTAAACATGGATGTCATCTACAATATAGGTGATGCCGTGAACAAAATAGGATTTGGTCTTGTTGTATACGGTGCAGCCGTTGCAGCTAGAAATAATGACTGATTCTATATATTTTAGTTGGTTACTAAAGGAAAAGCCCTGGCATACGTCAGGGCTTTTTTATGTTTATACGTTTTTTGAAATATGTTCGTAGGCGTCCGCAAGTGGATGCTGGTTGTACATCTTGGAAACTATCCCAAACACTACCGGAAATTGGGTCATAAACTCTTCTGGTGTTTCCACAAAATTTTCAGTGAGCACGGAAAGAAACTCAAACACATTGGTCTTACCATATGTACGAAAGTACCCAGAATCCATCATACGTTTTAATTCTGCCTCATTTGCAAACAATCGTTTCAGTTCTCTAAAACCCCATTGAAAACGCAAGGCTTCCCATGAATTCTTATCCTTGGTTTCAAAATATACGGCATGTGCAAATTCATGGATGGCCAAGTTCCTGTTATCGGTGGTATCTGCAAAACCCATATGCACCGTGTCCTCCGATAGCGCCACTACCTTGAGGCCTGGATGGTATTCCCCAAGGTGGTACCTTCTGTTAAAATTGGAATAATACTTTTTTGGGTGCAGCACTATTCTATGGATGGACCTGATCATTTTATACCTCCTAAAACCAATGGTAAGGTAACATACGGCACCACTAAGCAAAAGTTTGACCAAGGCTTGGTTGTTAACCTGATGCTTAAACACAAAGGCCTTTTTGGCCCGGAACCAGGCCACCCTTTTAAAATAAACAGTTTGGGTACCTTTTCCCATGGACTTGAGGTATGGAAAATAATGCCGCAGTTTTTCCTTTTCCTCCTGTGATAATGGTACTGGCCTATAAAACGGGTTAATGTCGTAAAGCCCTAGTGCATAATACACTATATAAAGCCCGTAGGCAAAAACGCCAACGAGACACGTAATGGCAAATATGTCTATCCAAATATCCGTCAATTACATGCGCTCTGGTACGGCCACGCCCAATAATCCAAAAGCAGTCTTGATCACCTCCCCTACCTTTTGTGATAAACAAACCCTAAAATCCCGTTTAAGCATATCTTCTTCCCCAAGGATGGACACCTGCTGGTAAAACGAATTGAATTCCTTTACCAAATCGTAGGTATAATTGGCTATTAAGGCAGGGCTGTAATTCCCCGCCGCCAATTGTACGGTCTCCGGAAAAAGTTGAACCTGCTTTAGTAATTCCTTTTCCTTTGGATGAAGCGGAATACCAGTGAAGTGGGCATCCGTGGCATCCATAGGTTTGGCTTTGCGTAAAATGGATTGGATACGGGCGTAGGTATATTGGATAAAAGGGCCAGTATTCCCTTGAAAATCCACAGATTCTTCAGGGTTAAAGAGAATGCGCTTTTTGGGGTCTACCTTTAAGATATAATATTTTAAGGCTCCCAACCCTATGGTGCGGTAAAGTTCCTGTTTCTCTGCATCGGAATACCCCTCTAGTTTCCCAAGTTCTTCAGAAATGTTGGCAGCAGTTTGTGTCATTTCTTCCATGAGGTCATCCGCATCCACCACGGTACCTTCCCTGCTCTTCATTTTCCCCGAGGGCAAGTCCACCATCCCATAACTTAAATGGTACAGCTTATCTGCCCAGCGATATCCCAATTTTTTCAATATCAAAAACAACACTTTAAAATGATAGTCCTGTTCATTCCCAACAGTATAGACCATGCCGTTGATATCGGGGAAATCCGTTACGCGTTGTATGGCCGTACCAATGTCTTGGGTCATATATACCGCCGTACCATCTGCCCGGAGCACAATTTTTTCATCAAGACCTTCATCCGTAAGGTCTATCCATACGCTGCCATCCTCTTTTGTAAAGAACACGCCCTTTTCAAGGCCATCCCCAACCATATCCCTACCCAACAAATAGGTGTCACTTTCATAATACAGCTTATCAAAATCAACACCCATGGTAGCGTAAGTCTGGTCAAAACCATGATAGACCCAACCATTCATCCTTTTCCAAAGCGCCGTAACGGTCTCATCGCCGGCCTCCCATTGTTGGAGCATTTTTTGTGCTTCCAACAAAATGGGCGCTTGTTTTTCCGCCGCTGCCTTCTCTTGGCCAGCGTCTATCAATTCCTCTATTTCCTGCTTATAGGCTTTATCAAAGGCGACATAATATTTACCGACCAAATGATCGCCCTTTAACCCAGAATTCTCGGGAGTTTCTCCGTTTCCAAATTTTTTCCATGCCAACATACTTTTACAGATATGGATGCCCCTATCGTTCACTATCTGTGTCTTATACACCTTATGCCCTGCAGCCTTTAGGATGTTGGCCACGGAATACCCTAATAAGATATTTCTAATGTGGCCAAGGTGCAAGGGCTTATTGGTATTGGGTGAGGAATACTCCACCATAATGGCATCCTTGCTATCTGGTTTTGCAAGTCCGTATGTTTTATCCTTTAATGCTTCCTGAAAAAAATTCAGGTAAGTGGCATCGCTAATGACCAAGTTTAAAAAACCCTTGACCACATTAAATTTTACCACCTCATCAACATGCTTCTCTAGATAAGAACCAATTTGTTCACCTATTTGAACCGGATTGCCCTTGACATGACGTAACATGGGAAAAACTACCACGGTGATATCACCCTCAAAATCTTTTCGTGTGGGTTGAAATTCCACTGTGGGCAAGGCAGCCTGAAAGCACTCTTGTACTGCCTCTTTTACCTTAGTTGTCAAAACGGTTTGTAACTGCATGTATCTTTTCATTTTTTCAGGTTGTAAAACTACGTTTTTATGATAAGATTAAGAACAGTAGCCAAGAATCCCTATTATTTTTATAGGGGTAGGTTGGGTACACTAGGCTTAAGGCGCAAAACATGTATTTGGTTAGGTTGATTGATGCATGTAACACAGGATAAAAAAACATTCTGCCATCAATAAACCGTCTTACATAAATTTAAAACTCAATGTTTTGTAGGCATTTATTTTTTGCCAGAGATGTTGACCTGACTTAAATTGAACCAAGAAAATATCACTTAAATATGTTGCTGAACGTTTCATACAACGACAAAAAAATTAACAAAAAAATTGAGGAAGCCGTTGGCAAACCCTTTACCATAAAAGAGCGGTTTAAATTAGGTGGCATTGGTTCCCCAAAACTGGAAATAACCCAAGCCAGTGTGGAAATTAGAAACCTATTGATTCTTGACAATAATGCAGATTGCTGTAATATTGAAATGCGACCCAATGGCATCATTTTGGGATTTAGGTCCTTATTAGAATCTTTTGCCCTTGTGATTCCTTATTACAAGCTTACCATTTACAAAGGGGATTTGGGCATCTACTCCGTCTATCGTGACAACCATTTTGTAAAAGTTAGGGCCGATACAAAGGCGGTTCAAAAATTTTTTAGGAAGTTACTGGATTATAAGGCTGATAATGCGCCCACATCAATAGAAGACCTTTAAAGCATGAAAATACTGCTTACAGGAGCCAATGGCTATATAGGTATGCGACTTTTACCGCAACTGGTAGAAGCAGGCCATGAGGTTATCTGCGCGGTACGCGATGAAAAGCGACTCTCCGTGGAAGGCCAAATGAGAAAGCGCATTCAAGTGATTGAACTTGATTTTTTAGATGATGTTGGAGAATCCAAAATCCCCAAGGATATTGAAACCGCCTACTACCTGATACATTCCATGACTTCTTCCATTACGGATTTTGATGAAAAAGAAGCCATCTCCGCAAGGAATTTTAACCAGCACCTGGCCAAAACAAATTGCAAACAGGTCATTTATTTGAGCGGTATCGTAAATGAAAAAGAGCTTTCCAAACACTTGTCCTCCAGAAAAAATGTGGAAGACATCCTGTACAAAGGCACGTTTAAGCTTACGGTATTAAGGGCTGGCATCATCGTAGGCTCCGGTAGCTCATCCTTTGAAATTATCAGGGACCTCTGTGAAAAACTACCGTTTATGATCACACCAAAATGGGTGTTGACCAAGTCGCAACCCATTGCCATTCGTGATGTGATTAAATTCTTGACCGGCGTACTGGGGAATGAACGGACATACGGGCAATCCTTTGATATTGGTGGACCAGATGTACTTACCTACAAGGAGATGCTCCATAAGTATGCCAAGGTAAGGGGATTCAAGAATTGGATTGTCACCGTTCCTGTGATGACCCCTAAATTATCCTCCTATTGGCTTTATTTTGTCACCTCAACCTCCTACAAACTAGCCGTGAATTTAGTGGATAGCATGAAGATGGAAGTAGTGGCACGCAATAACAAGCTCCAACAACTATTGGAAATTGAACCCCACTCCTACGAAGAGGCCATTGAAATGGCCTTTAAGAAAATAGAACAAAACCTTGTCATCAGTAGTTGGAAGGATAGCATTGTGAGCGGGCAGGTAAATGAAGATCTTGGCAAGTATATCCAAGTTCCAAAATACGGTGTCCTTAAGGACAAGCAAACCCTGCAGATTACAGATGTTGAAAAGGTGCTTGACAACATATGGCGCATTGGGGGAGAGCAAGGATGGTATTATGGAAGCTGGTTATGGAAAATACGCGGATTCTTGGATAAACTCAATGGAGGCCCGGGTTTACGCAGGGGACGTACCAATGCGGATAAAATTTTTCCTGGGGACGCACTGGATTTTTGGCGTGTGCTTTTGGCCGATAAAAATTCTAAAAGATTATTGCTCTTTGCCGAAATGAAACTTCCTGGGGAGGCTTGGCTAGAATTCAAAATTGATGATGATAAAGTGCTGCACCAAACCGCAACGTTTAGACCCAAAGGGCTTAGGGGAAGGTTGTATTGGTACAGCGTACTTCCATTTCATTTCTTCATCTTTGGCGGTATGATTCGGAATATTGCCAAAACTTGATGGCTCCCTTGGGTCCACAACTACAAAATTAAATGAACTTGAGGCAACCATTTGGCACTGCCATGTTGTCTTTAACCTTAGAACCCAATTTCTATTCCATGAAGCACCTTTTAGTTTTTGCGCTACTCCTTCTCTCCAACACGATCATAAATGCCCAGAACAAGGAGTTCAACGCTAGGGTCATCGACGCCAAAACCAAAAAACCCGTAGCATACGCCACGGTACAATTTGGAGAAAATAGTGGTGTCATCACCAATGAAGAAGGACTTTTTAGTTTTGTAATGGATACTACAAAAACTCGGTTGGATTCGGTTTACATTTCCAGCATGGGGTATCAAAAACAGGGGTTTAGTCTTGATCAAGCCACGGACAGCCTACTATTTATCACCCCAAAAACTATTGAGTTAACTGGTGTGTACCTTTTTAACAAAGAACTTGGGGCAGATGAGATTATGGAAACCATGATTGCCAAATTGCCCATCAATTGTAATAGAGACCCTATAAAGCAACGATATTTTCTAAGACAGTCCATCTATGGCACCATTGAAAAAGCGGACTTTGGTTTTGAAAAATCCAGTATTGAAGAGCTGGACAAATCATTTATTGACAGCATACAAAAATCCATTCCAAAACGGACCAGCTATTACACTGAAACGCTGGGAAACCTCTACAAGAACGACAAAGAAAAAAAGATAGAAGTCATCAAAGCTGCGGAATTGTACAACAAAAATGCCATCGGCTCCTTTGAGGATTTGGCAGAAAAATTGGAAAACATCTTCAAAAACAATGTTAAACCAGATTCCTACCTTAAGATAAAATCGGGCATCTTTAGTCAAAAAATCCAAGTAGACTCCATAATGACGGAATTGGAGGCCGAAGAAGCCCGGGAACTTGAAAAAGAAATGGGCAAGGACACTATTTCCGGAGTTGTGAGCGGACAGCGATTTATTTTCAAAGAACTTCTGGGAGAGCTGTTCTTTACGGAAAACACCAAGCTCAATGTTGTGGACAAGACCCGAAAATACGAATTTAGCCTAGCGGGGTATACTGATATTGATGCCCAGGGGGTGTACATCATAAATTTTGAACCAAAAGGCAGTGCGGATTTTAGAGGCCGGTTTTTTATTAATATCGATGATTTTGGGGTCATGCGAATTGAATTTGAGAATGTAAAAAACCTGAGAAACTTTAGGTTACTTGGGATTTTTTATAAAGAAACCTTGTATTCCGGCACCATGCAATTCACTAAACTTTCCAACAACAAATACGACCTAAAGTTTGCCAACCTCAATTTTGGAAGGTGGTTCCGAATTGATAGACCCTTGGATGTCATTGAAAAAAACAAAAACGTAAAGGGCAAAAGAAAGCAAAACGAACTGAGGCTAAATCTGGACTTTAGAACCAGCAACACCAACCGATGGGAGTTGGTGGTTTTTGAAAATGAATTGATTCCACCCACTGTTTTTGATGGCTTTGAAGAAGAAAATACCAAACAAGCCACCTATATGCCAACCTACAATCCTGAATTTTGGCAGGGCTACACCATAATGGAACCCAACCAGGCCATCAAAAACTTTACGGCCAACGGGACGGAATAGTGCCTAGGCCTTTGGCAAAAAAACCTCTGCCATCATGCAACGGGCGCTGCCGCCCCCACAGGTTTCTATAGTGTCCAAAGGACTATGTATAATGTCACAATGCGCTTGTATTGCCTGTATCTGGTCTGGCCGTAAACTTTTAAAGGCGGCAGAACTCATGACCATAAAACGTTGGCCATCCCTCCCAAGAACCTGTAACATGTTACCAGCAAACTGATGCATCTGGGTTTCTGTGATTTCTATGATTTGCTTACCGTCGTTTTTTAAATGGTTCACCACATTCTTTCGCTCCTTTTTGTCATCAATGGTATTTAAACAAATCACCGCAAACGTTTCCGCCATGGCCATCATAACGTTGGTGTGATAGATGGGCAACCGTTTCCCATTTACCGTCTGGTACGCAGTGAAAATCACGGGAAAGCAATCAAAATCCTCACAAAACTCTATAAACAAGGATTCATGTGCACGTTCGGACAATGCGCAATAGGCCTTTTGGTTCACACGGTCCTTTAAAATACTTCCCGTTCCTTCCAAAAAGACCCCTTCTTTTTCAGCACTGGTATAATCTACGATATGATCAATCCTAAAACCCTGTTTCTCCAATGTATCAAAAACGTCTTCACGACGCTCCCGTCTCCTATTCTCGGCAAACATTGGATAAATTACCACTGTTCCACTATCATGAAAAGAAACCCAGTTGTTGGGAAAAATAGAATCTGGGGTATCTGCCTTCTCATTGTCTTCCATGACAATGACATGGACTCCGTGCTCGCGCAACACCTTTACAAAGGCATCAAATTCATTTTGTGCCCTGATATTGATGGTATTGTCCTTAACGGCAATATCTTCCTGAAAATAATTGTTAACGGCAGTCTCCTCGTTCTTTCTAAAGGCAACCGGCCTGATCATTAATATGGTATTGGTAATTTGCATGGTGTAGTTACTAATCAGCTTTGGTATTTATTTAATTGGTCCGTAGTCCCTGATCAAGGGCAAGGTACTGCATCTTAACAAGCCCTCCTGCTTGGCTATTTCTGCATAAGGAATTTCCTCAACGGTAAACCCTTGCTCACGTAACCAACTGTTCAACCGGGTAAATCCCTTTTCCGAAACCACGACCTGCGGAGAAATTGAAAAAACATTACTGTACATCTGGTACATCTCGTCCGCACTGATTTCAAAGATGTTTTCTTTTCCAAAAAAGCTTACCAACCACTCATACTCCTCCTCCACCAAAAATCCATTTTTATGCAAAATGGCCTTATCCTTGCCAATGGGTTGGAAACAACAGTCCAAATGCAGCGCATTGGCTTTGGCATCCGTATTGGACTTGCGCAGCTCAAAGGACTTTACTTTTTTTTGAGGAAATTGATTAGCTAAAAAATCCACGGCCGCTTTATTGGTTCTAGCGGTGATAAAATCAGGATAATCTGCAGCGGTATAGGTTCCCACAAAAATATAGTCTTTCCACGGCATTACGTCTCCTCCCTCTACATGAACCTCTTTGGGCGGGTACACGATCTTATTGGCATCTATCTGCGCTATCACATGTAAAATAGCTTGGAACTCCTCCTCCCTGTCCGGTAAAATATTGGCATGTATCAGGGTATCCTCTATCACAAAAGCAATGTCCCTAGAAAAAATCTGGTTTACGTTTTCCAACACTTTGGGACGGTAGACCTTAACCTTATATTTTTCAAAAACTATTGCAAACGCCTCCATTTCACGGACCATATCTGCCTCTTTTGGATAGGTGCCCGCCAAAATGTGTTCCAATGACTTGGGATCATAGGCCTTATGGGCCTTGGGAACAGGACCACAACTTTGGGCGGTTCCCAAAACAACTGCTTTTAAGGGAGCTGTCTCGTCTTTAATGTTTAGTTGAAGCATAGTAGCGGTTTTTGTTCATAAAAAAAGCCCTTTTATAAATAAAAGAGCTTTATTGTTTTTTTATAAGGTAGCAATCTACCTTTTATCCACTTCGACGAATGAGCGAAGATTTTCTCCGATATACACTTGGCGTGGTCTGCCTATAGGCTCTCCTTTTAAACGCATTTCCCGCCACTGTGCAATCCATCCGGGCAACCTGCCCAAAGCAAACATGACCGTAAACATTTCCGTAGGTATTCCCAAGGCCCGGTAAATGATTCCTGAATAAAAATCCACGTTGGGATACAGTTTTCTTTTTACAAAATACTCATCTTCCAAGGCCTCCTTTTCCAATCCTTTGGCAATATCCAAAATGGGATCTTCAATACCTAAACTACCGAGTACCTCGTCTGCAGATTTTTTAATGATTTTTGCCCTTGGGTCAAAGTTTTTGTAAACCCGATGTCCAAAGCCCATCAATCTAAAGGGGTCTTCTTTATCCTTAGCTTTGGCCATATATTTCTTTGTATCCCCACCATCCGCTTCAATGGCCTCCAACATTTCCAATACCGCTTGGTTGGCACCACCATGCAGCGGTCCCCACAATGCCGATATACCTGCGGAGAGCGAGGCAAACAAGCCCGCATGTGATGATCCCACGATACGCACCGTAGAAGTTGAACAATTCTGCTCGTGGTCTGCATGCAGGATAAGCAGCTTGTCCAAGGCATCAATAGCTATGGTATCCTTTTTATACTCTTGGTTCGGTTTTTTAAACATCATTTTATGGATGTTCTCTACATAACCCAGAGTATCGTCCCCATAATCTAATGGAAGACCTTTTTTCTTGCGCAAGGTCCAAGCTACCAAGACAGGAAACTTTGCCAAAATCCTAACAATGGAGTGGTACATTGCCTTTTCCGAGGAAACGTCTACGGATGTAGGGTTAAAGGCCACCAACGCACTCGTCAAAGAAGAAAGAACACCCATGGGATGTGCAGATTTTGGAAATCCATCCAAAATCTTTTTCATTTCCTCGTCCACTTGGGACTCTTCCTTAATATCATTGTGGAAGGAGGTCAATTGTTCCTGGTTGGGCAATTCACCAAATATCAACAAATAGGCCACCTCTAAAAAATCGGCCTTTTCTGCAAGCTCTTCAATGGAGTAGCCTCGGTAGCGCAAGATGCCCTTTTCACCGTCCAAAAAAGTGATGGCACTTTCACAAGAACCGGTATTTTTAAAACCTGGGTCAATGGTCACTATGCCACTGGAAGAACGTAAGGTTTTAATATCAATTGCCAATTCATTTTCCGTTCCTTTGATTACCGGAAATTCATATGTGTTACCATCAAAATTCAATGTTGCAGTCTTCGCCATGTATCTTATACTAAAATGTTAAATTTAATGGGGCAATTTACGAAAAACACAAGGCATTAACAATCCAGAAACACAAATTTGGATTATTCTTAACACGGTAAAACCAAAGCGTGCTAAAGCTTGTATAAACGGGAATAATAGGCATCCACAGACTTTTTCCAAGTAAATCTTGCCTTTTTCGCGTTGGTTTGGATTCTCTTCCATTGGGGTTTGTCATTTTGAAAAATGTCCAATGCCAAATCAAAAGTATCCAGCATGTTTTGAATTTTAGCATCGTACGTATCCCCCGTAAAACCAAAACCCGTTTCCAAATGCTTTACGGTATCTATAAGTCCACCTGTATGGTGCACCAAACAGGGATTGCCATTGCGCATAGATAGCATTTGGCTTATACCACAAGGCTCAAATAAACTGGGCATAAAATATAGGTCGGACTCCAAATACATGGAATCAATAAGATTTTCTGATTGTCCGTTGGTGAATATAAAGTTTTTATGCTCGTAGCTCATCCTTCTAAAAAGCTCCTCATATTCTGGTGCCCCGGTACCCAAAAGGATAAAAATGCCTTCTACCTTGTCCAATTTCTTTAGGATTTGTACAAAAGCTTCCGGAGAGCGTTTAAAGAAATAGAACTTTTGCTCCGTTAGTCTAGCCACACTGGACACTATAAATTTTGGTTTGTTTCGTCCTACATAACGCATGATTTTTTCTCCAGTATGCGCTAAAAAATCCGCCTTATACTTTTTTGATTCCTCCTGCAGCCATTTAAATAGCGCCTTAACGGTATTCCTATAAATCTCCCCCTTAGCCTCTGTATTGATATTTTTATAGTTACAACCATTCAAGATACCCACGAGTCTGCCTTCTGCATTGGCCTGGACCAAATCCTGCTCCAATCCCTCGCCACCAATAAATTCTGGCGGGGAGCTAGGTTTCATCACATCTTGTTTGTAAGAAGGTGAAACCGTATGTACCGCATCTGCAAACCGGATACCAACCGCCATTAAGTTAATACAGTCCGGGTACCGTTTATCCAGCAAGGTCTCTTTGTCATAACGCAACTTGGGGAACCAATTGGCCAAGGAAGAGTAATTGTTTTCAAAAGGGCGGATACCTTGGATCGCCAAGTTATGGATACTGTAGACGAACCGTAACTTGCGTAACTTTTCATACCTTAAATCATATTCCCTTAAAAACAGCAGCAGACTGCTGTGCCAATCATGAAGGTGAACCACATCCAAATCCCCAAACAAGTTTTGTTTTATAGCCTCAGCGGTAGCGGTACAAAAAATGAAATACTTAATGGCATCCGTAAAAAAAGGTTCCTCCGGATCATCATGATAAATATGGGCAATACCCCCCGCTTGAATCTCTGGATGGTGAATTACATAGTGGTGAATATTACTTATAGGTTTCTTAGGTTCCACTTCATATACCTCCGCGGTATATAGGGTATTCCTAAGTTCAAAATTTAGCACTGCTTTTAGTTCCCCGCCTTGGTGCAGTCTTCCGTAGGAAGGCACCACTACATGCGCCTTATCACCACGCTCGGCAATCTGCCTTGGCACATCACGTACCACATCCCCCATACCGCCTGCCTTACAATTGGCAATGGCATCATTTTCCGCGGCAGCAAACAAAAAAGTATTCATGAAAAAAATTTTGTGATAATATACGTTGAAAAGCTTGCAAAAAAAAGCCTTTCGGTTTAAGGAAAGGCTTTTATTGAATCTTGTATCAGCAGTTTTTTATTTTACTTTAAAGGCCTTCTCTTGCGGATAATATGCTACCTCACCTAATTCTTCCTCTATACGAAGAAGTTGATTATATTTTGCCATACGGTCGCTTCTGGAGGCAGATCCAGTCTTAATTTGCCCAGTGTTTAGTGCCACTGCCAAATCTGCTATGGTAGTATCCTCAGTTTCTCCAGACCGGTGGGACATCACGGAAGTGTACCCCGCATTTTTGGCCATATTCACTGCAGCAATGGTTTCTGTAAGGGTTCCGATTTGGTTTACCTTGATCAAGATAGAATTTGCAATACCATTTTCTATACCTCTTGACAAACGCTCTACATTCGTCACGAATAAATCATCCCCTACAAGTTGCACCTTATCCCCTACTTTTTCGGTCAATAATTTCCAACCGTCCCAGTCGTTCTCATCCATTCCGTCCTCTATGGAGATAATCGGGTATTTTTCACAAAGGTCGGCCAAATATTGAGCTTGTTCCTCAGAGGTCCTGATTTGACCTTTGTCACCTTCAAATTTGGTATAATCGTATTTGCCGTTTTCATAAAATTCAGCTGCGGCACAATCCAGTGCGATCATAACCTCTTCCCCAAATTTATAACCTGCTTGGGTAACGGCCTTACTAATGGTGTCCAACGCATCCTCGGTGCCACCTTCAAGTGTTGGTGCAAACCCACCTTCATCACCCACGGCAGTACTCAAATTTCTGTCGTGTAGCACCTTTTTTAGATTATGGAATATCTCTGTTCCCATTTGCATGGCGTGGGTAAAGTTCTTAGCCTTAACGGGCATCACCATAAACTCTTGGAAGGCAATGGGAGCATCTGAATGTGAACCCCCATTGATAATGTTCATCATAGGTACCGGCAAAGTATTGGCACTAACCCCGCCTACATAACGGTATAAGGGCATTGCCAACTCTTCCGCAGCGGCTTTGGCCACGGCCAAGGACACCCCAAGAATGGCATTGGCCCCTAGCTTTGATTTGTTGGGAGTACCATCCAAATCTATCATGGTCCGATCAATGTAATTCTGCTCAAAAACAGATGTACCTACCAACTCTTCTGCAATGATGGTATTGACGTTGTTTACGGCCTTTCCTACGCCTTTTCCCATAAAGGAGGAGCCACCATCCCTTAACTCTACGGCCTCATGCTCTCCGGTAGAAGCACCTGATGGTACTGCTGCCCTGCCAAGAATCCCGTTTTCGGTCACCACATCTACCTCCACGGTTGGGTTACCCCTTGAATCTAAAATCTGTCTTGCATGAATATTGATTATTATGCTCATTAAAATGTTTTTTAGGTTTAAAAAATCTAGGACGAAGATACAAAAGCAGCGCTTTTCCAATACATGATAAGCGTCATAAAACAAGGAAATTAAGGGAAAAACTTACGACAACGTTTTAGTTGAGGCTGGCTTTAATGGCTTCAAAAAACTGATCGAACAAATAGTCCGCATCATGTGGCCCAGGACTGGCCTCTGGGTGGTATTGTACTGAAAATACGTTTCTATACTTCATCCGGATACCTGCCACTGTCTGATCATTGAGATGGGTATGGGTAATTTCCAAATCTGGATGTGCCTCAGTTTCCTCCCTGTTTACGGCGAAACCATGATTCTGGGATGTAATTTCTCCCTTTCCCGTAAGTATGTTTAAAATGGGATGGTTAATGCCCCTATGCCCATTGTGCATTTTATAGGTTGATATGCCGTTGGCCAAGGCCAAGACTTGATGCCCCAAACAAATACCAAAGAGTGGCTTATTTTCCTTTAAAAGTTGTTTTGTAGTTTCTATGGCCTCTGTAAGCGGTTCTGGATCACCAGGTCCGTTGGATATAAAATAAGCATCTGGATCAGAAGCGTTCATCTCCTGTGCAGTGGCATTAAAAGGGTACACGGTAATGCATGCTCCACGTTTTGCCAAATTTCTTAGAATGTTCTTTTTTATGCCAATATCAAGTGCTGCAATTTTTATTTCAGCTTGCTCATCACCATAGACGTAGGGCTCTTTGGTGGACACTTTTGACGCCAACTCCAAACCTTTCATACTCGGTACTTGCGTCAACTCTTTCTTTAAAACATCAATTTCATCCACGCGTGTTGAAATGACCGCATTCATGGCACCATTGTCCCGGATATAACTTACCAAGGCCCTTGTATCCACATCAGAAATGGCGAACAAATTATTTTGCTCTAAAAATTCCAACAAACTAAAATCCGCATCAGGCCTAGAATAGTTGTAACTAAAATTCTTTACGATAAGTCCTGCTATTTTAATGGAATCCGATTCCACTTCGTCCAAGTGCGCCCCATAGTTACCAATATGTGCATTAGTGGCAACCATTAATTGCCCGTAATAAGATGGGTCCGTGAATATTTCCTGATAGCCGGTCATCCCCGTATTAAAACATACCTCCCCAAAAGCGGTGCCCTCTTTATCACCCACCGCCTTACCATAAAAAATAGTTCCATCTTCAAGAAGGATAAGGGCCTTTTTTCTTACTTGGTATTTCATACTTCACTAATAATGTCACAAAAAAACATAAAAAAAGGATACGCCTCAACGTATCCTTTTAACTGTTATAAACTAATCATTAACATCCTATTCTTCAGAATCATCTGTCGTTGCATCAGTCGCTGGAGCCGGTGTTACCGACTTGGCCCCTTTGCCTCTCCTGCTTCTTCTTGTATTCTTTTTCTTGGGCTTGTCCGCATTGTAGATTTCATTAAAATCTACCAACTCTATCATGGCCATATCCGCATTATCCCCTAGTCTATTCCCTAGTTTTATAATTCTGGTATAGCCCCCAGGCCTATCACCCACTTTTTCCGACACCGCACCAAACAACTCAGTAACCGCATATTTATTTCTCAAATTGGCAAATACAATACGCCTATTATGCGTGCCTTTCTCCGTTGTTTGATTGTTGGCCGCTTTTGATTTTGTAATCAAAGGCTCTACAAACTGCTTTAATGCTTTTGCTTTGGCCACTGTGGTATTAATTCTCTTATGCTCTATTAAAGAGCAGGCCATGTTGGCTAACATTGCCTTTCTGTGTGCGGCCTTACGACCTAAATGATTATTCTTTTTACCGTGTCTCATGTTTGTGTATTATCATCTTGCTTCCAAATCCCACATCAGTGGGAGAGCAAAATATGATTATTAGTCTTTATCCAATTTGTATTTGGCCAAATCCATTCCAAATTGAAGTCCTTTGTTGATTACGAGCTCCTCCAATTCCGTTAATGATTTTTTACCAAAGTTTCGGAACTTCATTAAATCATTCTTGTTAAAGGACACCAAATCTCCTAACGTATCCACCTCAGCAGCCTTTAAACAATTTAAAGCCCTTACTGAAAGGTCCATGTCCACCAGCTTGGTCTTTAAAAGTTGGCGCATGTGCAATGATTCCTCATCGTAGGTTTCCGTTTGGGCAATTTCATCTGCCTCAAGGGTGATTCGCTCATCCGAAAACAACATAAAATGGTGAATCAAAACTTTGGCTGCCTCCGTAAGTGCATCTTTTGGATGGATAGAACCATCGGTAACGATTTCAAAAACCAATTTTTCATAATCCGTTTTCTGCTCTACCCTAAAATTTTCGATGCTGTACTTAACATTTTTAATTGGGGTATAGACAGAGTCTACCGCTATGGTACCAATAGGTGTGTTGGATTTTTTATTTTCCTCTGCCGGAACATACCCACGACCTTTTTCAATAATCACCTCTAGGTTGATGGCTACTTTGGCATCCATGTTGCAAATAACCAAGTCTGGGTTAAGAACCTGATATCCTGAAATGAACTTCTGGAAGTCCCCTGCAGTTAACTGATTTTTTCCACTAACGGAAATAGAGACGGTTTCGCTTTCTACATCGTCAATCTGTCGTTTGAATCGAACCTGTTTGAGATTCAAAATCATCTCGGTAACATCTTCTACAACACCAGGTATCACGGAAAACTCATGCTCTACACCGTCAATCCTCACAGAAGTGATTGCAAAACCTTCCAATGATGAAAGCAATACACGTCTAAGCGCATTACCAACGGTAAGGCCATATCCAGGCTCCAAGGGACGAAATTCAAATTTCCCCTCGAAATCTGTTGAGTCAATCATTATAACTTTATCGGGCTTCTGAAAATTTAGTAATGCCATAATTCGATCAGTGTTGTTTTTATTTAGAATATAACTCGACGATTAGCTGCTCTTTGATGTTTTCAGGAATCTGCAATCTCTCCGGTACGGCGACAAACGTGCCTTCTTTCTTTTCAGAATTCCAAGTAATCCACTCGTAAACACTACTGTTGTTTGCTAGGGAATCATTGATTGCCTGTACGGATTTTGACTTCTCGCGCACACCTACGACATCACCTGCTTTTAAGGAATACGATGGAATGTTTACCAGTTGTCCATTAACGGTGATGTGCCTATGGGATACCAATTGGCGCGCACCACGTCTTGTTGGGGCAATGCCCATTCTGTACACCACATTATCCAATCTGGACTCACATAGCTGAAGCAATACTTCACCAGTTACCCCTTCTTTTCTTTTTGCATTGGCAAAAAGGTTCCTAAATTGCTTTTCCAGAATACCGTAGGTATACTTGGCTTTCTGCTTCTCCATTAACTGGACGGCATACTCTGATTTTTTGCCCCTTCTGCGGTTGTTACCGTGTTGTCCTGGAGGATAATTTTTCTTTTCAAACGCTTTGTCGTCTCCGAAGATCGCTTCTCCGAACTTACGTGCGATTTTTGATGTTGGTCCTGTATATCTTGCCATCTTTAAAATTTATGGAAGTGCGATTATGAATTAAGGCTTATCCTTCGATAATCAGTGCTCACTCCCGAGTGAATATTTCCCTTGTGGGGCTATTAATTAGTTATACCCTTCTTCTTTTAGGAGGTCTGCATCCATTATGTGGCATGGGAGTAACATCAATGATTTCCGTTACTTCTATACCAGAATTGTGAATGGTTCTTATAGCGGATTCCCTGCCATTACCCGGACCTTTTACAAAGACTTTAACTTTTCTAAGTCCGGCTTCATGCGCAACTTTTGCACAATCCTCCGCAGCTACTTGGGCCGCATAAGGTGTGTTTTTCTTTGAACCCCTAAAACCCTGCTTACCAGCAGAGGACCAAGAGATGACGTCTCCCTTTTTATTGGTCAATGAAATAATAATATTGTTAAACGATGCAGTAATGTGGGCTTCACCCGTGGAATCTACGATTACTTTACGCTTCTTCGCCGTTTTTGTATTTGCTTTTGCCATAATATTAGTTTGCAGTTGTTAGTTTGTAGTTGTTAGAATCCTAAACATTGCTATTTCAAACAGATTCATCTAACAGCTAACTAGCAATGACTTTATTATTTGGTAGCCTTTTTCTTGTTGGCTACAGTTTTACGTTTTCCTTTTCTAGTTCTAGAGTTGTTCTTAGTGCGCTGTCCTCGTAAAGGCAATCCAGATCTATGGCGAATACCGCGGTAACAACCAATATCCATTAATCTTTTGATGTTCAACTGGGTCTCCGATCTTAATTCCCCCTCAATGGTGTAAGAAGAAACCGCATCACGGATTTTTCCAATCTCATCATCATTCCAATCCGAAACCTTTTTGTCTTCACTTACCCCTGAGGCATTTAAAATCTCCTTAGCACGACTTCTACCGATACCGAAGATATAAGTAAGTGCAATTACACCTCGCTTTTGTTTTGGTATATCTACCCCTGCAATTCTAGCCATAACTACCCTTGTCTTTGTTTAAATCTAGGATTCTTTTTGTTGATCACGTATAATCTGCCCTTTCTGCGTACAATCTTGCAGTCGGCACTTCTTTTTTTTACTGATGCTCTTACCTTCATCTTAATATCTATATGTAATTCGTGCTTTGGTCAAATCATAAGGACTCATTTCCAGTTTTACCTTATCCCCCGGCAACAACTTTATGTAATGCATGCGCATCTTACCCGAGATATGTGCGGTAACAACATGACCGTTCTCCAATTCTACACGAAACATTGCATTGGACAATGCCTCGATTATGGACCCATCTTGTTCTATTGCTGGCTGCTTTGCCATTTTTATAGTTATTTGTTGTTCGTTGTTCGTTGCTAGTTTTTGCTAAACTCACTTTATCATAAACTAGCAACTATCAACTTTAAACTAATTTTATGCTACTTTTCTATTTTTACCCGTTTTCATAAGTCCATCATAGTGCCTATTTAACAGATATGAATTCACTTGCTGAACCGTATCGATGGCAACCCCTACCATAATTAGCAAAGAGGTTCCTCCGTAAAATAACGCCCATCCCGCCTGCACATCCATCAACTTTACCACAATCGCCGGCAGCACCGCCAACAAGGCTAAAAAAACGGAGCCTGGAAAGGTGATCAAAGACATAATCTTATCTAGATAGTCTCCGGTTTCCTTGCCCGGACGTATACCAGGAATAAATCCACCGCTGCGCTTTAAATCATCTGCCATTTTATTGGTAGGTACCGTAATTGCCGTGTAGAAATACGTAAAGATAATGATCAGCACCGCAAACAAAATATTGTAGGCCAATCCAAAAATATCTGCAAACTGTACCTCCATCCATTGTCCAATACCCGTATCATTAAAGGTCCTACCTATTAAGCTAGGTGCAAACATGATGGCTTGAGCAAATATAATGGGCATTACCCCTGAGGCATTTAATTTTAAGGGAATATACTGCCGTGAACCGGTTATATTTTTTTCATAACCACCGGAGGCGGTCCTCCTCGCATATTGGACCGGAATTTGCCTAATGGCCATGACCAAAAGCACACTCGCCAATATCACCAAGAACCAGACAATAAGTTCTATGAGTACAAACATTAATCCGCCCGTGTTATTCGCTGTTCTGGAAATGAATTCTTGAACAAATGCTTGTGGCATTGTGGCAATGATTCCCACCATAATCAGCAATGAAATACCGTTGCCTATTCCCTTGTCGGTAATTTTTTCCCCTAACCACATGGCAAAAACACAACCGGTAACCAGGATAATTACGGCAGGTACGATAAAATCTAGACCCTTACCCAAAACAAAAGCACTTTCTGGAACACCCAATGCACTTAAACCATATAAGTATGCCGGTGCTTGTACAATACATATGGCAATGGTTAACCAACGGGTAATCTGGTTTTTTGTTTTCCTACCACTTTCCCCTTCCTTATCCAATTTCTGAAGGTAAGGAATGGCAATACTCATGAGTTGCACAACAATGGAGGCAGAAATGTAGGGCATAATGCCTAAAGCAAATACAGAGGCGTTAGCAAAAGCCCCACCCGTAAATGCATTAAGTATCCCTAAAATACCGTCACCTGCATTTGCAGACAAATTCGCCAATTGAGTAGTATCAATACCTGGAAGTACAACTTGTGCACCGAACCGGTACACGAGCAATAGACCTAGCGTTATGATAATACGCTGTCTTAGCTCTTCAATTTTCCAGATATTGGATATCGTCTCAATAAACTTTTTCATAATTAAGTGCTCTTAAAGACTAATAGCTTCACCACCTGCTGCCTCAATGGCCGCTTTTGCTGACTGACTAAACTTATGGGCAGAAACCTTAAGCTTGGCTTTTAACTCACCATTGCCCAAAATCTTAACCAACTCATTTTTTCTTACCAATCGGTTTTCAACCAAATCATCAAAGGTAACTTCTCCTTTCACGGTTTTGTTATCAACCAACGTCTGTAATTTATCTAGGTTTACGCCTTGGTAGTCTTTACGATTGATATTTTTGAATCCAAATTTAGGAACACGCCTCTGTAACGGCATTTGTCCACCTTCAAATCCAATTTTTTTAGAATAACCCGATCTTGATTTGGCACCCTTATGGCCTCTTGCGGCAGTTCCACCTTTACCAGAACCTTGTCCCCGGCCTAAACGCTTACCGTCCCTATTTACCGAACCTTCTGCCGGTCTTAGATTACTTAAATCCATCGTCTTATTTTCTTTAAGCTTCCTCTGTGGAAACCAAGTGTTCAACTTTTTTTATCATACCGAGGATATTGGGTGTAGCATCATGTTCAACCACATGTCCAATTTTTCTCAAACCAAGGGCTTCTAAAGTCCTTTTTTGATTCTGAGGCCTCTTAATGGCACTTTTCAACTGCTTTACCTTAATCTTTGCCATCACTACTTATCCTTTAAAAACTTTCTCTAAACTTACACCGCGTTCCTTGGCGATGGTTCCGGCATCACGTAACCTCAACAAAGCATCAAACGTTGCCTTTACCACGTTGTGTGGGTTGGAGGACCCTTGGGACTTGGACAATACATCATGCACTCCAACTGCTTCTAGGACCGCCCTAACGGCACCACCGGCAATTACACCTGTACCCTGCGAAGCTGGCTTAATGAACACCCTCGCACCACCAAACTTACCTTTCTGCTCGTGCGGTAAGGTTGCTTTGTTCAAAGGTATTCTTACCAAATTCTTCTTGGCATCCTCTATTGCCTTGGCAATTGCGGTTGCTACTTCCTTAGATTTGCCCAAGCCATGTCCTACAACACCATTTTCGTCACCAACCACGACAATAGCAGAAAAACCAAAGGCACGTCCACCTTTTGTTACCTTGGTAACACGCTGTACGCCTACTAAGCGATCTTTCAATTCTAAACCTCCCGGTTTTACTAACTCTACGTTTTTATAATTCTGGTACATATTGATTTAGAATTTAAGTCCTGCTTCCCTGGCACCTTCGGCCAATGATTTTACCCTTCCATGATACAAATTACCGCCTCTGTCAAAAGCAACGGCTTCTATACCTGCCGCTTTTGCTTTTTCGGCTATGGCCTTGCCCACAGCATTGGCTACTTCAATTTTTGTTCCTTTGGCCTCTAGGCCCTTGTCCCTTGAAGATGCGTAAGCTAACGTTTTACCGTTAACATCATCAATCACTTGGGCATATATTTCCTTATTACTTCGGAAAACCGACAACCTAGGTCTAGCTTCGGTACCAGAAGAAATCTTTCTGATTCTTCTTCTAATACGCAATCTTCTATCAGTTTTAGACAATCCCATAATTCGATTTTATTAGGCAGATTTACCTGCTTTTCTTCTTATTTGCTCTCCAACAAACCTGATTCCTTTTCCTTTGTAAGGCTCTGGCTTACGAAATGCTCTAATTTTTGCTGCTACCTGGCCTACCAACTGCTTATCGTGTGATGTAAGCTTCACGATTGGATTCTTTCCTTTCTCCGAAACAGTTTCTATTTTAACCTCCGGTGCAATATCCAGAACAATATTGTGGGAAAACCCAAGGGCCAAATCCAATTTCTGACCTTGGTTACTGGCACGGTATCCAACCCCCACTAATTCCAATTCCTTGGTCCATCCTTTGGATACTCCTTCTACCATATTTAAAAACAAAGACCTGTATAGCCCATGTTTTGCCTTGTGTTCCTTGGAATCAGAAGGCCTTTTAACCATAAGACTACCGTCTTCCATGGCCACCTCTACACCTGAGAACTCTTGTGTTAACTCACCGAGTTTGCCCTTAACCGTTACAAGGTTGTCCTTAACTTCTATAGTGACCCCCTCAGGAACCGCAACTGGATTATTACCTATTCTAGACATGTCCTAAAACTTTTCTCTTATTAATAAACGTAGCACAACACCTCACCACCAACATTCTCTTGTTTGGCCTGCTTACTTGTCATTACCCCATGTGAGGTGGAAACGATGGCAACACCCAACCCGTTAAGTACTCGTGGCATTTCACCGGAACCGGTATATTTCCGCAGACCGGGCTTACTTACCCGCTGCAATTTTTTAATCACTGGGGCTTTGGTAAACTTATCGTACTTCAAGGCTATTTTAATATTCCCTTGGGCCGTATCCTCCTCAAACTTGTAACTAAGAATGTACCCTTGATCAAATAAAATCTTGGTCATTTCCTTTTTTAAGTTTGATGCCGGTATATTTACAACGCGATGACCAGCCCTACTGGCATTACGTATACGCGTTAAATAATCTGATATTGGATCTGTAAGCATTCTACTACTCTTTAATTCTGTTTACCAACTAGCTTTTTTCACACCTGGAATCAGACCTTGATTCGCCATTTCCCTAAACGTAACCCTAGAAATACCAAAGGTTCTCATATATCCTCTTGGCCTACCTGTTAATTTACAACGATTTCTCATCCTAACAGGTGAAGCGTTCTTGGGAAGCTTTTGCAAAGCCTCGTAATCGCCGGCCTCCTTTAGTGCTTTTCTCTTTGCTGCATACTTTGCAACTGTTTTTGCCCTTTTCCTCTCGCGGGCCTTCATTGATTCCTTAGCCATAACTACTTTTTAAATGGAATTCCAAGTTCGGTTAACAATGATTTCGCTTCCTTATCGGTCTCGGCAGAAGTCACAAAGGTGATATCCATACCGTTGATTCTATTAATTTTATCAATATTGATTTCAGGAAAAATAATCTGCTCGGTCACCCCTAAACTGTAGTTTCCCCTTCCATCAAAACCGGTTGCCCTAACGCCTTGAAAATCACGTACCCTTGGCAATGCCGTGGTGATCAACCGATCCAGAAACTCATACATCCTTTCACCCCTTAGGGTGACTTTGGCACCAATAGGCATGCCTTTTCTTAACTTAAATGCCGCAACATCCTTTTTAGATACCGTGGCTACTGCCTTCTGACCCGTAATATTGGATAATTCCTCTACCGCATGGTCAATTAACTTCTTATCGGCAACAGCGGCACCAACGCCGCGGCTCACGACAATTTTCTGAAGTTTGGGAACCTGCATTACATTTTTGTAACTAAACTCCTCTGACAACGCTTTAACAATGCGCTCCTTGTACTCCTGCTTTAATCTTGGGATGTAACTCATGACTAAACTATTTCTCCAGATTTTTTAGAAACCCTTACTTTCTTTCCGTCTCTTAGTTCGTAACCTACCCTAGTTGTATCACCGTTGGCATCAATAAGGGCAAGATTGGAAATATGTATGGGTGCCTCTTTTTTCACTATACCCCCCTGTGGGTTCTTAGCACTTGGCTTTTCATGTTTGGACACCATATTGGCACCTTCAACAATAGCCTTGTTCTTGTTCAAGTCCACGCGCATTACCTTGCCCTCAGTACCTTTGTGGTCCCCGGCAATAATCTTAACGGTGTCTCCTGTTTTTATTTTTAATTTAATCATCTTCTCTTGGATTTAAAGCACTTCGGGAGCTAATGAAACAATCTTCATAAACTGCTTGTCCCGCAGTTCCCTTGCAACAGGTCCAAAAACACGGGTACCCCGCATTTCTCCGGTTGGATTTAATAATACGCAAGCGTTGTCATCAAAACGGATGTATGATCCATCCGGTCTTCTCACCTCTTTTTTGGTCCTTACGACCACAGCAGTGGAAACGGAACCTTTCTTAACGCCACCATTAGGTGCAGCCTCCTTAACAGTGACCACAATTTTATCTCCCACCGAAGCGTAACGACGTTTTGTTCCTCCTAGCACACGTATGGTCAATACCTCTTTGGCACCAGTGTTATCCGCAACTTTTAATCTTGATTCTTGCTGTAACATAATTATTTTGCTCTTTCAAGGATTTCAACTAACCTCCAACACTTCGTTTTACTCAAAGGACGTGTTTCCATTATCTTTACGGTATCGCCCTCGTTGCAATCATTTTTTTCATCATGTGCAACGTACTTTTTTGTTTTTAAAACGAATTTACCGTACATAGGATGCTTTACACGTTTTACCTCCGAAACAACAATGGACTTTTCCATTTTGTTACTGGTTACAACGCCAATCCTTTCTTTTCTTAAATTTCTTGTGTTATCTTCCATAAGGCCGAACCCGTTATTGTAATTCCCTTTTAGTTAACTCTGTCGCCAACCTTGCAACCGTTTTTCTAGTCTTTCTAATTAGAAGAGGATTCTCAAGTGGGGTCACAGCATGTGCCACTTTTAAATCAGCATACTCCTTCTTTACCTCGGTAAGCTTAAGCTGAAGTTCCTCAACCGATAATTCCTTAATCTCTGCTTGTTTCATCTTTATCAGTTTTACTTATCCAGCGTAATCCCTGGCTACAATAAATTTAGTCTTCACCGGTAATTTCTGAGCCGCCAAACGCAAGGCTTCTTTAGCAATGTCATGTGGCACGCCACCTACTTCAAACATGATTCTTCCGGGTTTCACAACAGCTACCCAATATTCCGGCGCACCCTTACCCTTACCCATACGAACCTCCAAAGGTTTTTTGGTAATTGGCTTGTCCGGAAATATTTTAATCCAAAGCTGGCCTTGTCTCTTCATGTATCTGGTGGCAGCAATACGTGCCGCTTCTATCTGACGTGATGTAATAAAATGTGAATCCAAGGATTTAATACCAAACATGCCGTTTGATAGCTGGTGACCCCTTTGTGAAACACCTTTCATCCGCCCTTTCTGGGCTTTACGAAACTTTGTTCTTTTCGGCTGTAACATCTTACCTTCTGTTTACCTTAAATTATTTTCTACGACGCTGTTGTCTCTTTCCATCCTGCTTGCCACCCTTGCTACCGGTAGACAAACCTACCAAGGGGGACAATTCCCTTTTGCCATACACCTCACCCTTCATGATCCAAACCTTAATACCTAACCTTCCATAAGTGGTATGGGCTTCAACAAGCGCATAATCAATATCTGCCCTAAAGGTGGACAATGGAATCCTACCGTCTTTATAAGATTCTGAACGTGCCATCTCAGCCCCGTTCAAACGACCAGATATTTGTATCTTTATTCCTTCTGCGTTCATCCTCATTGCTGCCGCAATGGCCATCTTTATCGCACGACGATAAGAGATTCTACTCTCGATTTGCCTTGCAACACTTGCAGCTACCAAGTAGGCGTCCACTTCTGGTCTTTTAATCTCATGGATATTGATTTGAACCTCCTTGTTGGTGATTTTCTTCAATTCCTCCTTTAACTTATCCACTTCCTGACCACCCTTCCCGATAATAATCCCGGGTCTAGCGGTGGTAATGGTAATGGTGATCAACTTAAGCGTACGTTCTATGATGACCCTAGAAACACTAGCCTTGGCTAATCTCGCATGGATGTACTTTCTAATCTTGTCATCCTCTGCCAACTTATCTCCATAATCGTTACCGCCGTACCAGTTAGACTCCCAGCCTCTGATAATTCCCAAGCGATTTCCTATTGGATTCGTTTTCTGTCCCATATTATGCTGTAGCTTCTGTGTTATTGTTAGCTCCCAATATCATAGTCACATGATTTGAACGTTTTCTAATTCTGTGGGCACGGCCCTGGGGTGCAGGACGCAACCTTTTTAACATGGTGCCGCTGTCCACACGTATCTCCTTAACAAACAAATCTGCATCCTCAATACTTGCATCCTCATTTTTTGCTTCCCAATTGGCAATAGCGGACAATAGCAACTTTTCAAGTTTTCTAGAAGCCTCTTTAGGGTTGAACCTTAAAATCGCCAATGCCATCTCAACGTTTTTACCACGCACAAGATCGGCAACCAATCTCATTTTTCTAGGTGAAGTAGGGCAGTTGTTGAGCTTGGCAAATGCCATCTCCTTTTTTTCTGCCTTTATTCTCTCAGCCATCTGTTTTTTGCGAACTCCCATAGCTTACCTTTTTCCTTTATTCTTAGCACCCGCATGCCCCCTAAAGGAACGTGTTGGTGAAAATTCTCCTAATTTATGCCCCACCATATTTTCAGTTACATATACCGGAACAAACTGTCTCCCATTATGTACCGCTATAGTTTGACCAACAAAATCTGGCGTAATCATGGAAGCTCTTGACCAAGTCTTAATGACGGTCTTTTTTCCAGAATCAACATTTTGTTGAACTTTCTTCTCTAAACTATGATGAACGTAAGGTCCTTTTTTTAATGAACGTGCCATTTACTTTCTTTTTATTTCTTTCTACGTTCTATGATATATCTGTTGCTATCCTTGGTTTTGGAACGGGTCCTAAAGCCTTTGGCAGGAATACCGTTTTTAGACCTAGGATGACCACCTGAAGCCCTACCTTCACCACCACCCATTGGGTGATCAACAGGGTTCATTACCACTGGTCTTGTACGTGGTCGTCTGCCCAACCATCTACTTCTTCCAGCCTTACCGGAAACAAGCAATTGATGGTCAGAATTGGAAACTGCCCCTATGGTAGCAAGACAATTGGCCAATATCAAACGTGTTTCCCCAGATGGAAGTTTAACGGTCACAAACTTACCCTCTTTGGCCATCAGCTGTGCAAAAGTACCGGCACTACGTGCCATTACCGCACCTTGGCCAGGTCTTAGTTCAATACAGGAAATGATGGTCCCAAGCGGTATATCTTTTAAAAATAAAGCATTTCCGATTTCCGGGGCCGCACCCTCACCAGCAACGATTTTTTGACCCACTTGCAACCCATTTTGGGCTACCACATACGCCTTATCCCCGTCTTTATACTCCACAAGGGCTATGAACGCCGTTCTATTTGGATCATACTGTATAGATTTCACTTCAGCAGCAACACCTTGCTTATCCCGTTTGAAATCAATAATACGATACCTTCTCTTATGACCACCGCCCCTATGGCTCATGGTCATCTTTCCTTGACTGTTTCTACCGCCAGACTTTTTTAACGGAGCAAGTAAACTTTTCTCCGGCTTATCAGTAGTAATGGCGTCAAACCCATTTACTACTCTAAAACGCTGTCCTGGCGTAATCGGTTTTAATTTTCTAACTGACATTATCCGTCTTTATAGATTGCTGTAAAAATCAATAATATCTCCCTCAGACACATCAACGATCGCTTTCTTACGCAAATTCGTTTTTCCATGCTGAATACCGGTCTTGGTATAACGTGTTTTACGTTCGGGACCATAGTTCATGGTTCTAACTTTTTCAACCGTAACACCATAGGCCACTTCAACAGCTTCCTTAATCTGAAGCTTATTGGCCTTTGGGTCAACGTAGAAACCATAACGATTAAAAAGCTCGCTATCCGCGGTCATTTTTTCCGTAATGATTGGCTTTATCAACACACTCATGTTACAATTATTTACTTAAGTTAGACTCTATTCCTGCTACGGCACTTTCCAATACCACTACACTATTGGCGTTCAAAATTTCATAAGTGCTTAATTCCGAGCTTTTTACAACCTCAGCGCCTTTAAAATTTCGCGACGACAAATATACACTATTATTCGTGTCACCCAAGACAACGAGCGACTTTTTATTCCCCACACCCAAGGCGCTTAAAACCTCCACAAAACTTTTAGTCTTGGGAATGTCGAAATTAAAATCCTCAACCACAATAAGTGCCTTGTCCTTGGCCTTGCTACTTAGTGCAGATTTCCGTGCCAAACGCTTCACATTCTTGTTCAGCTTTTGGGAATAATCCTTTGGTCTAGGACCAAAAATTCGACCACCACCACGGAAAACCGGGGATTTTATACTACCGGCCCTTGCGGTACCGGTACCCTTTTGTTTTTTGATTTTTCTTGTACTACCAGCAATTTCCGCTCGCTCTTTGGCCTTGTGCGTTCCTTGCCTTTGGTGTGCCAAATATTGCTTTACGTCTAAATAAATAGCGTGCTCATTTGGCTCTATACCGAACACTTCTTCGGAAAGCTCAACCTTCCTGCCCGTATCTTTTCCTTTGATATCTAAAATTGCTACCTTCATTACCTTACTTTTCTACGGTTACGTAAGCATTTTTATGACCAGGTACTGCTCCTTTTACGACAATAATGTTCTTTTCTGGAACTACCTTTAGAACCCTGAGGTTTTGAACCGTAACACGATCACCACCCATTCTACCGGCCATTTTCATCCCCTTAAAAACCCTCGCAGGATAGGATGCGGCACCTATGGAACCTGGTGCACGAAGCCTGTTATGCTGCCCGTGCGTTGCTTGTCCAACACCACCAAAGCCATGGCGTTTTACAACACCCTGAAAACCTTTGCCTTTGGACGTACCAACGACATCTACAAATTCTCCTTCCTGAAAAAGGTCGACACCTACGGTATCACCTAATTTAAATTCACCTTCAAAATCCCGGAATTCAACGACCTTTTTCTTTGGAGAAGCACCTGCCTTTTTAACATGGCCCATTTCGGCCCTGTTAGCACGCTTTTCTGCCTTGTCATCGAAACCAAGCTGAAGGGCACTGTACCCGTCCACCTCTTCGGTTCTGACTTGGGTAACCACACATGGTCCAGCTTGGATAACGGTACATGGAATGTTTTTTCCATTCTCGTCAAAGATGCTGGTCATGCCGATTTTTTTTCCTATTAACCCAGACATTTATCTTTAATTTAATTGTGTTTCTAAACTTTGTTACTCTAGCTTTTGCTCATAAAAATGGGTCAAGAAAACACCTGACCCAGATTCTTTTCTTTCACCGTTTTTCCCTCGCTCGCGGCTCAGGACATGTTACCCTTTTTTAAAGGGCGTGCAAACTTACACCTTTATTTCGACTTCTACACCACTAGGGAGCTCTAATTTCATTAAAGCATCAATAGTTTTTGAAGAAGAACTGTAAATATCCAATAACCTCTTGTACGAGCTTAACTGGAACTGCTCTCTTGACTTCTTGTTCACGTGTGGCGAACGAAGCACGGTAAAAATCTTTTTATGCGTTGGTAACGGAATTGGCCCTGTCACCACAGCTCCTGTGGTCTTTACGGTCTTCACAATCTTTTCAGCAGACTTGTCCACCAAATTGTGATCGTAGGACTTCAATTTAATTCTAATTTTTTGACTCATCTTCTGAAAATTATGCTGTTACTCCTTTTGCTGCTTTAATTACTTCCTCGGCAATATTTGATGGTGTTTCCGCGTAGTGGGAGAACTCCATGGTAGAGGTGGCACGGCCCGATGAAAGTGTCCTTAAGGAGGTAACGTACCCAAACATTTCTGATAGGGGCACTTCACCTTTTACCACTTTGGACCCTGCACGATCACTCATATTACTAATAGTTCCGCGTCTTCTGTTTAAGTCACCAACAATATCTCCCATATTTTCCTCCGGCGTCAACACTTCAATCTTCATGATTGGCTCCATCAATACAGCCCTAGCCGCTTTCGCGGCAACCTTATATCCCATTTTGGCGGCAAGCTCAAAAGAAAGTGAGTCAGAATCCACAGGGTGGAAAGATCCATCTTTTAAGGTAACTTTCATGCTATCCATCTCAAAACCAGCCAAGGGGCCGTTTTTCATGGCTTCCTTAAATCCTTTTTCTACGGATGGAATGTATTCTTTTGGGATATTACCACCTTTGATGACATTGACGAACTCAAGGCCCACAACATCCTCTCCAGCAGGTTCCATGGTAAATACAATATCCGCAAATTTACCACGCCCACCAGACTGCTTCTTGTACACTTCCCTATGATCCGCTACCTTGGTAATGGCTTCTTTGTATTCCACTTGCGGCTGTCCTTGGTTGACATCAACCTTAAACTCACGACGCAAACGGTCCACAATAATATCTAAGTGAAGCTCACCCATACCAGAAATAATGGTCTGGCCAGAAGCTTCATCCGTTTTCACTTGAAAGGTTGGGTCTTCCTCCGCCAACTTGGCCAAAGACATCCCTAACTTATCTACATCTGCCTTGGTCTTGGGCTCTACCGCAATACCAATCACCGGATCGGGGAAATCCATACTTTCCAAAATAATTGGATGCTTCTCGGAGGACATGGTATCCCCGGTTTTGATATCCTTAAAACCAACTGCCGCACCAATATCACCCGCCTCTATAAAATCTATGGCATTCTGTTTATTGGAATGCATCTGGTAAATACGTGAGATTCGCTCTTTTTTTCCAGAACGATTGTTCAAAATATAAGAACCCGCATCCAAACGGCCAGAATATGCCCTAAAAAACGCCAATCTACCAACGAATGGATCGGTTGCAATCTTAAAGGCTAAGGCTGCAAAAGGTTCTTTTGCATCCGGTTTTCTGGTAATCTCGGCACCTGTATTAGGATCTGTACCAACAATATCATCTTTATCTATAGGTGAAGGCAGATACCTACAGACGGCATCCAATAAAAACTGCACTCCTTTATTTTTAAAGGAAGAACCACAAATCATTGGAATAATGGCACGATCCATAACGGCTGCCCTAAGCGCGGCATGCACTTCTTCCTCCGTGATGGAATCCTCATCCTCAAAGAACTTCTCCATCAACGCCTCATCGTATTCCGCAACCGCTTCAATAAGCGCTGCACGGTACTCCTTTACTTCGGCCTTCATGTCCTCAGGGATGTCAATAACATCAAATGTAGAACCAAAACCTTCCTCATGCCAGACAATGGCACGGTTCTTGGCCAAATCCACAATCCCTTTAAAATCTGCCTCTTCACCTATCGGCAAAACAATCGGCACGGCATTGGAACCCAACATTTCCCTTACTTGCTTGCAAACCATAAGAAAGTTAGAGCCCTGACGGTCCATTTTGTTCACAAAACCAATTCTGGGTACCTTATAATTGTCTGCCAACCTCCAGTTGGTTTCTGACTGTGGCTCAACACCATCTACAGCACTGAAGAGGAAAACCAAACCATCCAAAACCCGCAAGGAACGGTTTACCTCAACCGTAAAATCAACGTGTCCTGGGGTATCTATGATATTGAAATGATATCCTTTAGCATCAGCAGTGGGTTTGCCATTTTCTGTGGGGAACTGCCAGGTACATGTGGTGGCCGCAGAGGTGATGGTGATTCCACGCTCTTGCTCTTGCTCCATCCAATCCATGGTAGCAGCACCATCGTGCACCTCACCAATTTTATGGCTCACACCGGTGTAGAACAATATACGTTCCGTGGTGGTGGTCTTACCGGCATCAATGTGCGCGGCAATACCAATATTTCTTGTGTATTTTAAATCTCTACCCATTGCAATTAGAATCTGAAGTGTGAGAATGCTTTATTTGCTTCGGCCATTTTATGGGTGTCCACCCGTTTTTTTACCGCGGCACCTTCTTCCTTGGCCGCTGCCAAAACCTCTGCCGCCAGTTTTTGTGCCATGGACTTTTCGTTACGCTTTCTTGCATACAAAATAAGCCACTTCATAGCGGTTGAAATCTTTCTATCCGGACGAATCTGCATAGGGATTTGAAAAGTTGCCCCTCCTACCCTACGGCTCCTTACCTCAACATGGGGCATCACATTGGACAAAGCATCTTTCCACAAATCCAGTGCGGTTTTCTCCTCGTCCGTATTTTTTTCCTCTACAATATCTATAGCATCATAGAACACCTTAAATGCAACGGATTTTTTCCCGTCCCACATCATCATGTTCACAAATCGTGTTACCAACTGATCCCCAAACCTAGGGTCTGGTAAAATTGGCCTTTTCTTTGCCTGTCTTTTTCTCATCGTTTCTTACTAAAGTCTTTCTAATTTACTTTTTTGGGCGTTTTGCACCGTACTTAGACCTACGTTGCGTCCTACCCGCAACCCCAGCGGTATCCAATGCTCCACGAACGATGTGGTATCTAACTCCTGGTAAATCCTTTACCCTTCCACCTCTTACCAATACTATCGAGTGCTCTTGTAGATTGTGCCCTTCGCCAGGTATGTATGCGTTTACCTCTTTACCGTTGGTTAGCCTAACCCTAGCCACTTTTCGCATGGCAGAATTTGGCTTCTTAGGTGTCGTGGTGTACACACGCGTACAAACCCCTCTTCTTTGTGGGCAAGAATCTAGAGCGGCCGATTTACTCTTCTTGGTAATTGTGACCCTTCCTTTTCTTACTAATTGTGAAATTGTTGGCATTAATATGTCTATTAAATATCAAATAACCCCATTTTTTGGGGCTGCAAATGTAATGATTATTAGGAATTATTCAAATGGTTGGTTAAAAAAAGCAAAACAAAATGAAAAACTGGGAAAGAAACCAACTGTCCAACGCTTCAAAACATATATGACCTTTAAGAATACAAGTAGGAACCCAAGGATTGATATTTTAAACAATAACTAAAAAGTTCAAGGTCTAATTATGGAATATGAAATAGCCTGCTAGATTATGTGGATAAAATCAAAACTGTGAAAGTTTAGTGAAATTAGTTTGGATTATTAACATGAAATTATGATTTTAGCGGCTAGCTAATTCAAATAATTAAAAAATGAGAACAAAACTAAATGGAATCTTAACGCTTTTATTGGCGTTTGTCGTGCATTTATCGTTTGCACAGGACAAGACGATTTCAGGTACGGTCACCGATGCGGATGGACTACCGTTGCCTGGGGTTAACATTGTCGTAGAAGGTACGTCTAATGGTACACAAACGGATTTTGATGGAAATTACGCCATCACCGCCAGTGTGGGCCAAAGCCTTCTTTTTACTTACATTGGCCAACAGGATGTACGCCAAACTGTTGGGGCAAGTAGTACTATAAATGTACAGATGAAAGAGGACGCGCAAGCCTTGGAAGAGGTGGTGGTCACCGCCCAAGGTATCAAGCGGGAAAAGAAAGCGCTTGGTTATGCGGTTACCTCCGTAGGATCGGAAGCTCTTGAAAACCGTACCGAGGGCGATGTTGCCAGGGTATTATCCGGTAAAGCTGCGGGTGTACAAATTGTTGCGGCAGGTGGTACCTCTGGTTCTGGTACCAATATTAACGTTAGGGGTATTAGTTCCTTTAGTGGAACCAACCAAGCTTTATTTATTGTTGATGGTGTCCCATTTAGTAACGATACCAACTCCGCTGGTAACTTTATTTCTGGTAATCCTGGATCTTCACGATTCTTGGACTTAGATCCCAACAACATTGAAAGTATAGAAGTACTTAAAGGTCTTGCAGCCGCTACCTTATATGGTAGCCAGGGACGTAACGGGGTGATTTTGATTACCACCAAAGCGGGTGCTGCTAACAATGGAGGACCTAAAAAAACTGAAATTACGGTAAGCCAGTCTTTCTTTAATATAGAATTGGCATCCTTACCGGAATACCAACAACAGTATGGTAATGGTTTCGACCAGAATTTTGGTTGGTTCTTTAGTAACTGGGGACCTAGTTTTGATCGTGACGGTGTAGCCGGTTGGGGAAGACAATCAGCCATTGATGACCAAGGCACCTTGGAACATCCCTATTCCACAACGGCAGTTGCCTCAACCAGAAATGCTTTTCCAGAGCTACAAGGCGCACGCTATGCCTGGAGACCTTATAATTCAGTAGAAAACTTTTTTAGGCCAGGATTTGCCACCAACACCTCTGTAAACATTGCAGGCGGGAGCGCTGATGGCAACACCAGTTTTAATGCCAATATTGGGTATTTAGGAGAGGAAAACTTTACCCCTGGCAATGGTCTAAACAGAACTACCATTTCTGTAGGTGGTGTGTCTAAACTCAGTAATAAATTTACGGTAAGGGGCACCATGAACTATGCGAGAACAGACGTGACCAGCCCTCCGGTGGCCTCCAGTAGGGGTAACGGTACAGATGGTCTATCCGTATTCGGTAATGTATTCTTTACACCCTTGAGTGTGGATTTAATGGGTTTACCCTTTGAAAATCCTATTGATGGTTCCAGTGTCTATTACCGTAATGGTAACGATATCATTAATCCAAGGTGGACCGCTAAAAATGTCCAATATAGACAGTTGACTAACCGTGTGAACTGGAATGTTTCTTTGGACTACCAGTTAAATGATAATATGAACGTTACTTGGAGGACCGGTTTGGATTTTTACAACGAACGTAACATCAATGGCTCCAACAAAGGGGGTGTAGAGTTTACAGAGGCCATCTTTGGATTCTATGACACCTTCGATAACAATAGTACTATTTGGGACCACTTTTTATCCTTGAACGCCAACTATGATCTTTCGGAAAAATTCGGAATGACTTTTACAGTAGGTGCCAATGCTAGACAAGATAATTTTGACCGTTCTGGGGTCGCAAGTACCGGACAAATCGTATTTGGTGTAAAAAGACATTTCAATTTCGAAAACCAAAGACCTATACAGTTCAGTAGGAACCGAAACATTGTTGGTCTACTGGGGCAAGCTAGTTTGGATTATGACAACATGCTCTTCCTAAACGTTTCAGCAAGGTCTGACTGGGTTTCCAATTTCCAACGTGCCAATAGAAACCAAACGTATCCTGGGGCAAGTTTATCATGGCTACCCTTGGAGACCTTTCCAGGTCTAAAATCTGAAAATGGTTTAAATTTCTTGAAGATTAGGGCAGGATACGGAACGTCTGCGAACTTTGATACCCAATTTTCATATCCCACGGTAAATGTAGTGGAACAAACTACGCAACGCTTTGATGATCCTTTTGGTGGCGGCTTGATCACTACCAACCAAGTAGACAACTTCCGAGCTAATCCTGATTTAAAACCAGAATTACTGGAAGAATTTGAAATTGGATTGGAAACCAAGTTCTGGAAAAACAGGATTTCTTTAGATATGACTTATTACGACAAAAGAACAAACGACCTTATCGTAACCGAACCTTTGTCGCCATCTACAGGGTTTAGCTTTACCCAAAGTAACATTGGCCAAATCAGCAACAAAGGTTTTGAAGCTGTAGTTGGTGTTGATATCTTTAGGTCCGAAGATTTCTCTTGGAATTCTAGCGTAAATTTCTTTGCAAATGAAGAGTTGGTTACCGAGCAAGAGCAAGATTTTATCGCCTATGCTGGTTCGTTAGCTGTTGGAGGTGGGCTGTTTAGAGGCTCTAACGCCGCTATTGAAGGTGAATCTCTAGGAACCATGGTAGGTACGGCCATTGCAAGGGATGCCGATGGCAACTTTTTGATAAACGATGGGGGTAGTTACGTTGTAGCGGAGCAAGACGCTGATGGCAATGTACCCATTATCGGTGATGCCGTACCGGATTATCAGATGAACTTTATCAACTCTATCCGTTACAAAAACTGGAATTTAAACTTCCAGATTAACCATACCAAAGGTGGAGACATCATGTCCAGTACTGTTGCTGCATTATTAGGTCGTGGATTGATCGTAGAAACAGAAGATCGTTTGGATACCTATATTTTACCAGGCGTACGCCAGAGCACGGGACAGCCTAACGATATCCAAATCAACAACTCTACCTATTTCTTCAACAACCTCCTTTTTGGTCCAACTGAAACAAGGGTTTATGATGCTTCCGTAATTCGTTTACAAGAGGTATCCCTAAGCTACAGTTTTCCAACGAGATTTTTGGAGAAGACACCTTTTGGTAGTTTATCCATCACAGCTCAAGGCTTTAACCTTTGGTATGATGCGTACAACACACCAGATGGCGCCAACTTTGATCCTAACGTAGCTGGTGCAGGTATCGGAAACGGTAGAGGGTTCGATTTCTTGAACGGCCCAGCGTCCAGAAGATATGGTATTACCCTTAAAGCAAGTTTCTAATAAAATTGTTAATGAGATATACAATGAAAAAATTATTTAAAAATATAACGCTAGTATTGCTTACAGGTGGGTTTATTGCCTCTTGTGAGACTACTGACCTCGATCAGACGGTAAGTCCGAACGATTTGTCAACGACGCAGGCAGACCCCAATTTATTGCTTAACGCAGTACAATTGGCCTATGCCACAAACCAACAGACGTTTAGCGACAACGCCGCGGAATTGACAAGAATAGATTACTTTTTTGGAAGGGACTACTTTAACCAGCTACCTGGAACCGTATTAAACGGTGCTTGGTCCAGAACTTACAGTTCTGGTGGCAACGGTGTTGGAGATGGTGTTTCTGTAGGTATGTTGACTAACCTCCAAGCATTGGAACAAATTGATGCCGAGACTGATGTTGATTATTCATTCCACATAGGGGTTACTAAAACTCTTTATGCCCACAGCCTCTTTCAATTGGTTGACTTTTTGGGTGAAGCTGCATTTAGCCAAGCTGGAAATCCATTGGAATTCCCCGCACCTACCTTAGATAGTGGAGAAGCGGTTTATGCTGCTGCATTCCAACTGTTGGATGAAGCGGAAGCTTTACTAAGTGGTAGCCCTGCCTCCCAAGGGGCAACGGACTTCTTTTATGATGAAGATACTTCCAAGTGGGTTAAATTAATCAATACCTTGCGACTTAGATCTTACAAGAATACGGGCAATGTTGCAGCTTTTAATGCAATCATAGCAGGTGGAAACTATATTACTGATAACGAAGATGATTTTCAGTTACAGTATGGTACCAGTGAACTACAGCCAGATACGCGTCATCCTGATTATGCCGCTGATTATACGCCATCCGGTGCCAACATTTACCAATCCAATTGGTTGATGGAACTGATGTTGGAGAATAACGACCCTCGAATTAGATACTATTTCTATCGCCAATCCAATGGCACACCAGGTGCCCTTGATGTTAATGGAGATCCTGTAGACCCCAACGAAGAAGATTTAGCCTGTTCATTGGCACAAGTGCCACAACATTATATTGATGGAAACTTCACCTATTGTAGCGTGGATAACGGTTACTGGGGAAGATCTCACGGTAATGACGAAGGAACGCCTCCAGATAGTTTTAAAAGAACGGCAGTTGGTGTTTACCCCGCAGGAGGTTTGTTTGATAGTAGTGCTTTTGATGCGGACAGCGGTCTTACAGAAGGCGTAGGTCTAGGCAAAGGTGGAGGCGGTGCTGGTATAGAACCTATCATCCTTGCATCCTATGTAGATTTTTGGAGGGGAGAAATGTCTCCTTTGGCAGACAAAGCCACTTTTATGAGAACCGGACTTGAAAAATCCATAGCCAAAGTACAAAGCTTTGGTGCATTGGACGGATCTGCCGATTTATCACTTGCTCCAACTGCTGCGGACGTTACGGCCTATATCGACGGTATTGTTGCTGCCTACAACGCAGCTGATGATGAAGGAAAGCAAAATATCTTTGCTGAGCAGTACTTCACCACACTATATGGCGGTGCTACGGAGTCATACAATTACTATAGAAAGACTGGTTACCCCACAACGGTATTGCCCAACTGGGAACTTAACCCTGGACCTTTCCCTAGAACGTTACTTTATCCCCAAAATGAGGTAATCACCAATCCGAATTTGTCTCAGAAAACGGCATTGACGGATAAAGTGTTTTGGGACAATAATCCTGATAGCCCAACCTTTCCACCCGCTAATTAATAAAAATTAATCAAATGAAAAAACAGATAAAAAATTATATAAAAGCATTTTCCGCAGCTTCGGTTTTGGTGTTTGCTGCCTGTGAAGATGGGGATAAGGTGTTTGATCAAATCATCGCTGACGTTGAACGTGGAGCGGCGTTACGCACGATAGAAGTACTATCGGACGAGTTACCCATTGGTGTTTCCGATGGTAGTTTTGGTGTCACTCTTGAAGTTCAAGCACGTGACAACGGCCGTGCCGTAACCGCAGTAGATGTTTTCGTAAGTTTTAGGGACGCTACCCCAGATGATGCTCCTGGTAATACTGAGGAAAATTTGCTTACCACTATTAATGCTGCCGACTTCATTGGAGGCCCTGCTGGTTATCCGCAATTTACTTTTAACGCAACCTTGGCCGAATTACTGGCAGGTACAGGGATAGCAGCGGATGAAATTGATGGGAGTGACCAATTTAGGATTAGGTTTGAATTGGTGCTTGAAAGCGGACGAAGGTTGTCTTTCGCTCAAAATTCAAGTACATTGACTGGTGCTTTTTTCTCTTCGCCTTTCCTCTATTCTGCCACTGTTGTATGTCCTCCAAAAGCTCCAACGCCAGGTGTTTGGACTATTAACATGACGGATTCCTACGGTGACGGCTGGCAAACTTCCACCGGTGGTGGTGGGGCCGGTATCACGGTAACGTTGAATGATGGAACTGTTTTAGAAGTAGGCCTTTGTTCTCCTTACGGTAGCGCAGCAGGAACGTTCCTTGGCGGCACTGATTGTGTTCCCAATGATGGCTCTAGCGGAACTGGTACAATAACAATTCCAGCAGGAACTGAGTCCGCAGACTGGTTCTTTCCGGGCGACTTCTACGGTGAAATTGGTTTTGAAATCATTACACCAAACGGAAACGTTGTAGGTGGATACACAGGTGTTGACGCTGGACCAATTACCATAGACTTTTGCAAGGATTAAATCCTTTGTTTATAATGTTAAAAGCCACCTTTTAAAAGGTGGCTTTTTTATTTTTAGTGGATTTCTTTTTACCTTCCTTCCGTGAAAAATACGCAATCCATTGTGTACTAATTCCATAAAGACATGTTTAAAACTACTATAATCCGTTTCTTATTTCTAACCGGCTTTTTATTCTGTCTTTCTTGTACCAAAGAGGCAGATACAGAAGAAATAGAGCAAATTGAGGAAACAAACGAGGAAACCGAGGAACCTATTGACGAACCCGTGGGCTTTACTCCCATTGGGGATGTTGAAATGCTTAACCCTAACCTGGTTGACCCCAACCTCATCCTCGTTAATGATGCTGGTAACAACAGGGTATATCTGATGACCAAGGAAGCCGAGTTACTGTATGAATGGCCTTTAACCAATAACATTGGTAATGATGTATTCCTCATGCCCAACGGTAATTTGATTGCGTCCTTGGAAGCAGATGAACCCCAAATAACCCTTGGCGGAAAAGGTGGAAAACTTCAAATTATTGAACCATCAGGAAATGTATCTTGGGAATTTGTCTATTCCTCCAAAGATGGGGAGACCCACCACGATGCAGAAATGCTTCCGAATGGAAATGTCTTGGCCATGGTATGGAGGGAATTATCCCCAGAGCAAGCTACAGAAGCTGGCTTTATGCTCGAAACCCAGATATATCCAGAATCACTCATAGAAATTAATCCCAACACCAATGAAATAGTATGGGAATGGGATGCTATGGACCATATTGTGCAGGATATTGATGAAAACAAATCCAACTTTGGAAATGTGCGCCAACACCCTGAGTTAATTGATATTAACTTTACGATTAAAAATGGGTTACAGCCAGATATTGCCGGTGATTTTATCCACGCCAATGGCATTGCCTACGACCCAAAAAACGATTTGATATTTCTGAGCGCCAATTTTTATTCAGAAGTATGGGTTATAGACCATAGCACTACCACTGAAGAAGCTGCCTCCCATACCGGTGGGCAATATGGCAAAGGTGGGGATTTAGTCTATAGGTTTGGGAATCCCCAGACCTACGGAAACACTGAGGGAACTAGATTGTTCTATAACAACCACCATCCAAATTTTCCAGAAAGAGGGGAGGTTGATAGGCTTTTAATCTATTCCAATGGGAATGGCCTAGATCAATCTACAGTTTATGAATTACAGTTGCCAAGCACGTATCAACTTACCCAAGATGCTGACAATGAACCCATTGTTACTTGGAGTTTCACCGATGCTGAACTTTACTCAGCCCGGGTTTCCGGTGCCGTGGAGTTGGATAATGGCAACATTTTGATTACGGAAGGTGATTTTGGCTATTGGGAAGTAACCAGAAATGGAGAGGTAGTTTGGAAGTTTAGTGCACCCGGCTTTTTTTGGCGAGGCTATGATTATGGCACCAATGCCGATGAAATAAATATGTTGCCATTTGGTAATTGAAGTTAATCCATTCCCACCAATAACTGCAAAACAAACACAAACAGCCTTGTTAACCCCAAAGTTAATTTAACTCCGTTGAAGGCGGTTTTTTCTTTACTTTATCGGTAAGGTAATGGCAAAAGCCCAAAGGAATGGACAATATCAAATTTAATGAACATTTGGAAAGGTCTTATTTTCTTTCCTTAGGTTCCTTCCTGCAAGGATTAACAGGAAATACATCAACATCAATATGGTAAAGAGCACACTCCAACTATCTTAGTGGAGCGCCCAAATCGTGGTCAATACCATATCTTAGTGCGCTAAAGTGGTGAAAAATTGAGCAACGATACCCTTCAAAATATAAAAAATAAAATACTATCATACACCCATGTAGATGCTGAGCCTTTGGCTTTTGCCCTTAGCTTCTACCAAACCATTTCACTTAAAAAGGGAGACCGTTTGATTTCTGAAGGGGAAACTGTGGACACTTTCTACTATTTGGAGCGTGGCTGTATCTCCTACTATAAAATGGAAGAGGGTGACATACAGGTGTTGGAATTTTATACCGCTGACGTTTTCTTCACTGATTTAATTGCCTACGTAAAAGGCAGTCCAACCACTTATTATCTGGAGGCCTTGGAAGACTCCGTTGTGCTTGCCGTTAAAAAAAAGGAGGCGGAAAAATCCTTTCGGGCATCACACCAATTAGAACGTTTTGGGAGGTTATCCATGCAAGAAGCATTTCTTAAGCTCTTTAACCGCGTGGACCGTTTAAACCACAGGAGCAACGAGGAAAGATACTTGAGACTTTTAACCAAGAGACCGGATATTCTGCAGAGAGTGCCACAATATCTAATTGCCTCTTATCTTGGCATTACCCCCGTAGGGCTATCCAAACTCCGCAAACGCTTAAGAAAAAGTGAAGCATGAATCACGCTACCCATACTCCATTTTCCAAAAAATATCCATTACGGCTTAGGCTAGTTCAATCCTTTTCTAAAGTGTTTAGCCCAATCTGATATGTTTTTGGCGTTTCTACCAACTCCCGTTCTTAGGTCCTAAGGCTAATTCTTACTTCCACAGCTTTGGTTCTTTATTTCCTTAAACGTTTGGGCTTTGGTTACTCCAATAAATGAAGGCACCGGCAGTTAAGAACATGATTACGCCGTAAACGGCAGGGGGCAATAGCATAAGAAGTATTATGGAGCAATATGGTTGCAATGGTGATGCCCAAGGTTCCGTTTTGGATGCCTCCTTCTATAGTAATTGAGATACGTTGCTTTGGGTTAAGTTTAAAGAGATATCCCAGTACAAAACCAGTAAGCATCGTCAAAAGGTTTAAACAGAATGAAACCAAACCCGCCTCACCAAAACTTGACAACAACAATTCACGCTCTTTAATGATAACGGCTACCAGCACCAACACAAAGAAAATTCCAGATGCACGTTTTACCGGTTTTTGCATCCGTAAAGAAAACTTAGGCTTTCTAGATTTTAACAACATCCCTAAGGCTACTGGAAAAATGACGATGACAAAGACCTGTAGTATGGTCTGGACCACGTTTAGCTGAATCAACGTTCCTTTACCAAGCACTTGCTGCAACCCCAAATTGATTAAAAAAGGAATGGTAAGCAAGGTAATAAAACTGCAAACTGCCGTCATGGATACGGACAGTGCGGTATCTCCATTGGCCAAATGTGTGATTAGGTTGGAGGTAGGCCCACCTGGACAAGCGGCCAAAATAACAATACCGATGGCAATTTCTGGCTGTAAGGTGAACACGGAAATTAAGCCAAACCCTATAAGGGGCAATAGCACCAATTGGCAAATTAATCCGATAACCATCGCTTTTGGCTTCAGAAAAACAGCGGCAAAATCTCGCAAACCCAAGGATAAGCCCATTCCAAACATGATAATGATGAGCGATAGGGCAAGTATGGCATTTGAAATAGCATCCATTGCTTAGCTAGTTGATGTCCACTTCTTAAATATAAGGGATTTCTTATCCATTTAAATGGGAACAATCCAACATTCTTTTCTTAAACCAGTTTAACGGCGAATCCTGTCTTTTTATGGTATCTTGAGGAACGGTTAATTTAAAGGGAGAAACATGGCAAACGAGTATATAGATGTAGAGACGCTTAAATTCTTATTGAATGAGGTTCATGATTTGGAAGAAATTTTAAACCTACCGGAATATAACGATCACGATAGTGATTCCATTGACCTATTGATTAATTCGGTGAAGGATTTTTCCGATAAGGAAATGTATCCTTATTTTAAGGAAATGGATGAAAATCCTGCCCACTTTAAAAATGGCGAAATCGTTGTACATCCGCAGGTAAGCAAGTACATGAAAGCAAGCGGGGAAATGGGACTTTTGGCCGGAGCATTTCCTTACAAGGATGGCGGCATGCAATTGCCATCTACCGTTATGAACGCTTTGGGGTACATCCAAGAAGCGGCCAACAACCACCTACCCGGTTATATTGGCCTCACCATTGGTGCGGCTGAACTTATCACCCATTTTGGCAATGAGAATCTCAACCAGACCTACGTTCCAAAAATGCTCAATGGCACATGGGGCGGCACAATGTGCCTTACAGAACCTCAGGCAGGAAGCTCACTATCCGACATTGTAACCTCAGCAACACCGGATGGCGACCGGTACAAAATTCATGGCCAAAAAATTTTCATTTCCGGAGGGGATTATCAAGGTGCGGAAAACATTGTACATCTACTTTTAGCACGAATTGATGGTGCGCCAGCTGGAACAAAGGGTATTTCACTTTTCGTGGTCCCCAAAAATAGACCGGATGGACATGGACAACTAGCACCTAATGATGTTGAAACCGTGACTGATTTTGAAAAAATGGGACAAAAAGGCTATTGTACCACCCACTTGTTTTTTGGGGGTAATGGTGATTGTCATGGTTATTTGGTGGGTGAGCTACACCAAGGTCTAAAATATATGTTTTTGATGATGAACGGGGCCCGTATTGCTGTTGGTCGTGGTGCAGCAGCCATCTGCGCGGCGGCATACCAAGCATCACTCAAATACGCCCATGAAAGGGCACAAGGCCGTAAACTTGCCAGCACCGGCAAAAAAGATGTACACCAAGAACAAACCTTAATTGTAAACCATCCTGATGTACGCCGAATGCTATTATTGCAAAAAGTGGTGTCCGAGGGCGCATTGAGTTTGGTGTTACTGACTTCCAAATATCAAGACTTATCAAAATCGCTCCAAAATGCGGAGGAACGTGAAAAATATGCTTTACTGCTTGAAATTTTGACGCCTATCGTGAAGACCTATCCTTCTGAGATGGGAAGGGTTGCCGTGGATAACGGAGTACAAATTTTAGGAGGTTATGGATTCTGTTCTGATTATATTTTGCAACAATACCTAAGGGACATCAGAATATTTTCCATTTACGAAGGAACTACCGGTATTCAGTCACAAGATTTACTTGGCAGAAAAATAACCATGGAAAATGGGAAGGCCCTACAATTGCTTTCCAATGAAATTAAAACCACCATCAAAGCGGCCATGGTAATGGATAATCTGCAGGCCTACGCGCATACCTTAGGGGACAAACTCCAACTGACCCAGGACATTTTAAAGTCCCTTTTGGGCTATGCACAAAAAGGGGACTATGAACGTTTCCTAGCAGATGCAACTCCTTTTATGGATTATTTCTCCAATATTCTAATTGCTTGGCTCTGGCTGGATATGGCAAGGGAGGCACAACAGGCTTTACTAACAGGAAGTAAAAGGCACAATACCACTTTCTATGAAAGTAAGATTCACGCCATGCAGTTTTATTTCACCTATGAACTACCCAAAACAACGGGATTGGCAGAAATCATCATGAATGATAAAGCCTTAACCATTGGCTCCAAACAAAAGGTCTTCGGAAACGAATACTAAAGAAAATGATATGGCTTGGCTAAAACAAATGTCACCAAAAAATAGTGGATTAGAAGAACATCGGTAGCCTATTAAAAATGCAGTAGAGGCCCATAAGGTAAAACAGAAAGTAGCTCCTGTCTAAGCAAGACCTAGCCACATCAGAAAGAAAATGAATAGTGATTTATACGAAAGGGAAGGAACAATTCGCAACACGGCGGCTGCAAACTTCGATTATTTAATTAAATTATGAGCATAACAAAACGATTTGACCTCAAGGGAAAAGTAGCGGTCATTACAGGATCTAGCAAGGGTATAGGAAAGTCTATCGCAAGGGGGTTGGCAGAACAAGGTGCCAAAGTAGTCATCAGTAGTCGTAAACAGGAGGCTGTAGATCAAGTGGCAGAAACGTTTCAAAAAGACGGACTGGAAGCTATTGGGATTTCCTGCCACATTGGGGATACGTCCCAGTGCAAAGAACTAATTGCGAAAACCCAAGCACATTTTGGACGACTTGATATTTTAGTGAACAATGCAGCCATCAATCCTTATTATGGTCCTTTGGAAGGTTCGGATGGGGCGGTTTTTGACAAAATAATGAATGTTAACGTCAAAGCTCCTTGGCTGCTTTCCAACTTGGCACTGCCAGCGATGAAAGCCCAAAATTCTGGCAGTATCATCAATATTGCATCGGTAGAGGGCCTACATCCGGGTTTTGGCCTTGGCTTGTACAGCATGACAAAGGCCGCATTGATTATGATGACAAAAAACCAGGCAAAAGAATGGGGACGTTATGGAATTCGCAGCAACGCCATCTGCCCGGGGCTGATTAAGACCAAATTCAGCGAAAGCCTTTGGAGCAATGAAAAATTGGCAAAAGGCTATGAGCAAATGGTTCCCCTTGGACGGATGGCAGAACCGGATGAAATGGCCGGATTGGTGATGCTCTTGGCATCAGAGGCCGGTTCTTATATGACAGGTGGTGCCTATGCTGCGGACGGTGGTTATTTAATATCGGGCTAAACACGCACTATGAATTTTGAATTCTCAGAAAAGTCAATTGCACTGCAAAACAAGCTTAAGGCCTTTATGGCTAAAGAACTCCTCCCCATTGAGGAGGAAGTGAATCAATTCCATCAGCATCCAGAAAATGCCTGGACCAAATGGCCAGGTCTGGAACAATTAAAGAAAAAAGCCAAAGCTGCCGGGCTTTGGAACCTTTTTTTACCTATATCCTACGGTAAACTAAGCCCAGGATTAACCAATTTGGAATATGCCCCACTTGCAGAACTTATGGGACGTATGCTTTGGGCGTCAGAAGTATTTAATTGCAGCCCCCCAGATACGGGTAATATGGAAGTGCTGGCCAAATATGGCTCCAAGGAGCAACGGCAACATTGGTTACAACCTTTAATGGACGGCAGTATTCGATCGGCATTTTTGATGACGGAACCGGAAATAGCTTCCTCGGACGCTACCAATATTGAGACCTCCATTGTTTCGGATGGGGACCATTACCTGATCAACGGAACAAAATGGTGGTCTTCTGGCGCCCTGGACCCCCATTGCAAAATTGCTATAGTCATGGGAAAGACAGACTTTACGGCCCCTAGGCATTTGCAACAAAGTATGGTGCTGGTACCTATGGATACCCCAGGAGTCAACATCCTTAGACATTTGCCAGTTTTTGGTTTTACAGATTCCCCAGAGGGGCATGCAGAGATACAGCTAGATCAGGTACGTGTGCCAAAAACCAATCTTTTGTTGGGTGAAGGTAGGGGCTTTGAAATTGCACAAGGCAGATTGGGCCCCGGGCGAATACACCATTGTATGCGTCTTATTGGTATGGCGCAAAGAGCATTGGAAATTATGTCCAAAAGAACAGTTGACCGAAAACCATTTGGCAGGACCTTGGACACTTTTAGCAGTATCCGCCAGGATATTGCACAATCTGTGTGTGAAATAGAACAAGCACGTTTGCTTACGCTTTCCGCGGCGGATAAAATGGACAAATTGGGTAATAAAGAAGCAAAAGACCTTATCGCCATGATCAAAATCGTAGCCCCCAAAATGGCTGTTAAGGTGATTGATAGGGCCATTCAAATTTTAGGTGGCCAGGGCGTAAGCAATGATACCCCCCTAGCCCATTTCTATGCCGCCGCACGCACGCTGCGGTTGGCAGATGGCCCAGATGAAGTACATATGAGCCAACTAGGGAAGTTGACCATTAAAAAGTATACGAGTTAAGGTATGGAAGAAACCAGTAACACAAGGAGTGTAAGACCCGGAGAAGAACTGCCTAAGGAAAAGATAATCCAGTTTTTAGCTAAGCACCACTTAATAGGTGGCACAAAAGATGAATTGAACATACGCCAATTTGCCAACGGGTATTCTAACCTCACCTACTTACTTGCTTACCAAGACAAAGAATTTGTGTTGCGCCGCCCACCCTTTTCAGCGCCTAAACGTGGTCATGATATGGAACGGGAATATCGGGTATTAAAGCAATTAAACCCATTTTTTGAAAGCACACCCAAAGTTTTTGCATTTTCTGCTGCGGGCATCCTAGGAGTTCCCTTTTACCTTATGGAGCACGTTTCGGGTGAAATTTTAACCGCTAAACGTGCAAAAACAGAAAACATAGCACCAGAAACCTTCATGACCATAGCAGCCACCTGGTTAGATGGTTTTATAGACCTGCATGCCATAGATTACCGCGCAGCCGGGCTTCAAGACCTAGGAAGGCCCCAAGGGTATGTCTCAAGACAGGTCACCAATTGGGGCAAACAATATCTTGCCGCGGCAACCGAGGAAGTGGCAGCAGCAAAAAAGGTGATGAAGTGGATGGAGGAGCAGCAACCCAAACATTACGACCATAGCCTCATACATAACGATTTTAAATATGACAACGTAGTTTTTAAGGACAATGGCTGGACGGAAATCGCCGCAATATTGGATTGGGAAATGTGCACCTTAGGGGATCCGCTAATGGACCTGGGTACCTCCCTTGGTTATTGGACCACGGCCCAAGACCCAGAATTTATGAAGCAGGGGCTTCCCTCACCTACGGTAATGCCCGGGAACCCTTCAAGGTCCGAAATAGTGCAGCAGTATGCGGTAAAAAGCGGTAAACCGGTAGATAACATCCTTTTCTATTACGTCTATGGGCTTTTTAAAGTAGCGGTCATCGCACAGCAAATTTATTACCGCTACCAACACGGCCACACATCAGACCCAAAATTCGCCCAACTTAATAAGGCGTCGGCACTTTGTTGTACTACCGCTTGGCAAGCCATTCAAAAAAATAAAATTGATCATCTATATTAACAACAGCTTATGGACTTCACAAAAAAGGTGGTTATCATTACCGGTGCAGGAAGCGGGATAGGTGCGGCCACGGCGCAATTGTTTGCAGCTTACAACGCCAATGTCATCGTATCGGATATTAATTTGGACCAAGCAGGGCTAACGGCCAGGGATATCAAAAAAAGTGGTGGTATGGCCACTGTGGTGCAAACAGATGTTACCCAATTTGACCAAGTCAAGGCCTTGGTCACAGACACGGTTACCACCTTTGGGCAATTGGATGTGATGGTCAACAATGCCGGGATTGGGGGCAAACACCAGTTAAAAACTGCCGAACACGATCATGACGATTGGCATAACGTCATTGCTGTGAACCAAACCGGGGTCTTTTATGGCATGCAGACCGCATTACAGCAAATGATGCTTCAAGGCCAAGGTGCCATTGTCAATGTTGCATCACTTGCAGGATTAAAAGCATCTGGCAACAACCTTTCCTACAGCGCAAGTAAATATGCCGTAGTCGGGATGACCAAATCGGCAGCACTGGAGTATGGCAGAAAAAACATACGGATCAATGCCGTCTGCCCGGGCTTTACCCACTCTGCGCTACTCAACCAACTTTTAGCCAGCAGTGATACTATGGAAAAAAATTTAAAACGGATGATTCCAATGGGGCGCTTTGGGGAGGCCAAAGAAATAGCGGAGGCTATTTGTTGGTTGGCATCGGATCACTCAAAATTCATAACCGGACAAACTATAACCCTAGATGGGGGAACCTCATTATAACATGTTATGAGATATTTAGAACTAACTAAAGAGAAAGACTATAGCGTGGTTAAAATGAACAGAGGTAAGGTAAATGCCCTGAACCATGATATGGTGCTGGAACTAAGTGATGTATTTACCTCCATAGAAAATGATAAGGACACCAAGGGCGCCATCCTCTGCGGACAGCCACATTATTTTTCCGCAGGTTTGGACCTTATTGAATTGTTTGGGTACAACCAAGGGCAAATCAGTCAATTTTTTAATGCTTTCGGAGCCCTCTACCTACAATTGGTCCAGTTTAAAAAACCTTTTATTTGCGCGATAACAGGACATGCCCCAGCAGGCGGATGTGTTTTGGCCGTTGCCGCGGATAACCGTTACATGGCGCAGGGCGAAAAATATGTAATAGGACTAAATGAAGTTGCGGTCAACATTCAAATCAGTCAAAACCTTACGGAGATTTATGCCTTTTGGATGGGTAAGGGACTAGCGAGCCGATACCTGTTGGAGGGCAAATTATTAAGTGGAAAGGAAGCCCGTAACGCGGGCCTTGTAGATGAATTGGTGCCATTGGAGGAGGTGATTCCACGATCAAAAAGGCAAATGGACGTTTACCTAGGTGCCGATCAGCAAATTTGGCAGAACACCAAAGCTAAAATCCGAAAACACCTTTGGGACCAACTGGATACAAATTCTGGGAACGCGCTCAAAGAGGCGGCAGACCTTTGGTGGAAGCCAGAAATCAGGTCAAAAATGGAAGCTTATGTAAAAAGTTTTAGCAAGAGAAAAAACTAAGCTTTATATGTGGAGGCCACCGAACTTTAGGACTGTTTACATAGAGCGCAGTGCTTTCTTTTTTTCATAAGATAAGCTACTTCACGTTAAAAAAAAGCTTAAACCAATACCTAGTAAAAGTAGCAAAAAGAGGTCAAAAAACTAGTAGATACAACGGCCAGTAACCTAAGAAGAAAGAACTTATTTTACCCTGTAGGGAAGTATTAAATCGGTATAACTATGAACAAACAACTATTATTTGTAAAACGCCCTTTGGGCAAACCAGAAGCAGACACTTGGGAGCTGGTGAGCAATCCAATTCCAAAGATTGAAAAAGGACAAATCCTAATCAAACAACATTATATCTCACTCGATCCCGCCATGCGCGGTTGGATGAACAATACCAAATCTTACATTGCCCCTATGGAAATTGGGTCGGTAATGAGAGCTGGATCTGTTGGCGAAATCATTGCCTCCGATAACACTAAATTTAAGGTAGGTGATTTTGTTGCCGGCACTGGTGGGGTGCAACAATATACCGCTACGGACGGTAAAGGATATTACGCGGTAGACCCAAAACTTGCACCTTTGCCCACCTACATCGGAACCTTGGGAATGCCTGGTATGACCGCCTATTTTGGCATCACAGAGGTAGGTAAGATTAAAGAGGGTGATGTGGTACTGGTATCCGGTGCGGCCGGTGCGGTTGGCAGTATTGTAGGCCAGGTCGCAAAAATCAAAGGCTGCAAAGTCATAGGCATAGCTGGCGGAAAAAACAAATGTGAGTATGTCGTGGATGAACTGGGTTTTGATGCTTGTATAGATTACAAGAACGACAACGTAGCAACAAAGTTTAAGGAATCCTGTCCAAAAGGGATTGATGTATATTTTGATAACGTGGGAGGTGATATCCTGGATATTGCACTATCCCGCCTAAAAATGCATGCAAGGATTGTCATTTGCGGCGCCATATCCCAATATAACAATAAAACGGCCATAAAAGGACCAAGCAACTACCTAGCACTTCTGGTCAGCAGGGCCACCATGCAGGGGATGGTGGTTTTTGATTATGCAGACCGTTATAAAGAAGGTGCCATGCAGTTGGGGCAATGGATGGCCCAAGGGAAACTTAAAAGCAAGGAGGCCATTTATGAAGGTATTGAGAACTTCCCCAAAACTTTTGATCGCCTTTTTACGGGAGAAAAGCTTGGGAAACTGGTATTAAAGGTAATTGAGGATTGATGCGGGCAATTAGATGTAACACCTACGGGCCACCATCAACCTTGGTCTTAGAAACCATTAAGGAACCAACCCCTGCACCTGATGAGGTTTTGGTAAAGGTAAAGGCCTGCGGGGTCAATTTTCCGGATACCCTCATCATTCAGGGGAAATATCAATTTAAACCAGAACTGCCCTTTACCCCCGGTAGTGACCTTGCCGGTATTGTGATGGCTGTTGGTAAAAATGTGACCCATATCAAAGTTGGTATGGAGGTATTTGGTTTTGTGGCACATGGGGCTATGGCAGAAGCGGTCTTAGTTCCCTCAAATGCTTGTTTTCCAAAACCAGATTCCATGTCATTTGCCATAGCCTCATCATTTATGATGGCCTACGGCACTTCCTATCACGCACTAAAAGATAGGGCAGCACTTCAAAAAGGAGAGACACTATTGGTTATGGGCGCCTCTGGTGGGGTAGGATTGGCCGCGGTAGAACTGGGCAAGCTCATGGGTGCAAACGTTATTGCAGCGGCATCATCCAAGGAAAAATTGGACCTCTGCGAAAAATATGGGGCCGATGCCACCATTAATTATCATAATGAACCTATTAAAAAAGCGATTAAGGAACTTACCAAGGGAAAGGGTGTTGATGTGGTTTATGATCCCGTTGGCGGAAGGTTTTCCGAACCTGCCTTTAGGGGTATGGGTTGGAACGGAAGGTACTTGGTCGTGGGCTTTGCATCAGGAGATATCCCTAAGCTAGCGTTAAACCTGCCCCTATTGAAAGGGGCATCTCTGGTTGGGGTTTTTTGGGGTGCTTTTGCGATGAAATTCCCAAAGCAAAACCTTGAGAATACCAAAACCTTAATGCAATGGCAAGCCAAAGGACAACTGCTCCCGCATATTGATGCGACCTATTCCCTAGAAGACGCACCAATGGCCCTGGAAGCCATGATGGAAAGAAAAGTAAAAGGTAAATTGGTCATTGAAGTGTAACCAACTAAAAAAGTGACGCCCTTACCTCCTATCCTGTGGTAAATACTATTTGAACATGATGAGGGTTTAGAACGAATTTGAGCCTCTTGTAACAAAATAGGGTTTTTAGTATTGGTGTTCATGCAAACCTTAGCCAAGAAAAAAAGAGGTTGATAAATTCTTAGGGGAAACAAAAATTTGTAATTAAGTAAAACCAAACATGCAATGTCAAAAAATCAATATAAAGCTGAAAATACTCGGAGCAAATCTGCAAGGCATTAAAAAGAACACGATGATTCATTTAGACAAACAAACCGTGGCATTTTAATACCGTTTATTGAGATAACCCGGGAACGCACTAACCAACAACAAAAACCAATCGCGCAAACAAATAAAAGCTAAAGAAAACATCATGAGACTAAAGGATAAAATAGCCATTGTAACCGGTGGTGCAAGGGGAATTGGAGAAGCCATTACCGAGCTTTTTGCCAAGGAAGGAGCAACCGTCATCATCATTGATGTGCTGGAAGAGGGAGAAGAAGTGGCCAAACGTATCGCCACCCGTGGTGGTAAGGCAAGCTATCATTCCGTTTCAGTAACTGATAAAGAAGCGATAACCCGGCTGTTTGCATCGGTTTATAACACCCATGGAAAAATTGATATCCTCATCAATAATGCGGGGATTACCAAGGACCGTACACTGGAAAAAATGAGCATCCCAGAGTGGGATGCGGTTATAGATGTGAACCTTAAAGGGGTTTTTATCTGCACGCAGGCAGTAGTTCCTTACATGAAGGCGCAACAGTATGGACGTATCGTAAGCGCTGCTTCCAATGTGGGGCTACGCGGCAATTTTGGCCAAACCAATTATGCGGCGACCAAGGCGGGTGTCATTGCAATGTCAAAAACATGGACCATGGAACTTGGCAAATACGGGATAACTGCCAATGCCATTGCTCCAGGCTTTACCCTCACCGATATGGTAGCCAAAATACCGGAGCAGCAAATTGAGGCAATTAAAGCCAGTATTCCGCTAAAAACCGCAGCGCAACCCTTGGACATTGCCTATGGATATCTGTATCTAGCTTCTGATGAAGCTAGATTTGTTTCGGGTATATGCTTAACTATCGATGGTGGCATGGCCAGATAAGGAAAGTTATTATTGATAAAAAAAACAGAAAACACGGTATGGCCCAGACTAAAATAACAGATTTAAAGACCTTGAAAAAGATGGAGGGCACAAGGCTTCCCACGGGGGAATGGATGACCATAACCCAAGAAATGATCAATGACTTTGCGAAGGCCACACAAGATTTTCAATGGTTACATGTAGATATTGAAAAAATTAAGGAGCATTCGCCATTTAAAAAACCTATTGCCCACGGATTTCTTTCTGTGGCCCTGCTTTCCAAATTGCTTATGGACCTAGTTACTGTCAACTCCTTAAAAATGGGGGTGAATTACGGACTTAACAAAGTACGTTTCCCAAGCCCCGTGTTGGTAGACAGTGAAATTAGGCTCAACTGTACCATTGTATCTGTAGAACCGTACGATACCAAGGCGGTAAAGATCACATGGGATTGTCTTATAGAAATTAAAGGGCAGGAAAAGCCGGCATGCGTAGCAGAATTTCTGAGCTTGATGTTTGAGTAAATACAGCTAATGACAACCTGCGAGAATATCTTATGAAGCAAACCTTAATATGCAAACAAGCCCACTGGAAATTCAGCCTTAGTGGTGTCACCATATCGAATTAAATTATGGCCTTTTACCAAAAACTTGCCAAAATTGGAGAACGTTTTGTACCAAAGCATGTCCTATTTAAATATGGGTTTAATTTATCGCCCATGTACAGGAGAACAACTGGCCGCATTATCTATGTTTCCCCAGATCTTTCCAACATTAGGGTAAAACTACCCCTCACCTATAAAAACAAAAACTTTGTTGGCACCATCTTTGGCGGCAGCCTTTTTGCCTCGGTTGATCCCATACCCATGGTTCAATACATGCAACTGTTGGGCGATGATTATGTGGTTTGGGACAAGGCTGCCCAGATTTTTTTTAAACGACCTGGTACCCAAACCTTATATGCAGAATTTCATGTTACCCCTAGCGACCTGGAAAGCATTAAAAAGCGTATCGTACTTGAAAGGGAAATTGAATTTGTTCAAGTGACCCATCTAAAGGACCTTGGAAAAACTACCACCTTCTGCGAGGTACATAAGACCATCTATATCGCTGACAAACAGTTTTATAAAAATAAAAGACGTCAAAAAAAGTCAACCTAAAAACGGGATGAACGGGAAGAGCCAACTGGCTCTAAAGTCAATGCAAATACTAAAGGACAGGACATTCTTTATCGAGGCAGTAACTGTGAAACGAATTTTGGGCCTTCCGCCTCAGCAAGCGAACCATTCTTGCCATTCCTTCAGAACGAAGAAGACATGTACTGCTTTATCCTAAACTTGATAGCCCAATCAAAAGAATCGTTATTTTGCCCAACTAACCACAACCCTGCATACACTAGAAAAGTGATACATAAAAAGCACAAAAGAACTCCTGAAACCATGTCTGGCACCTAATCATTGGCAAGGATGCCCTATTGACAATCAAGTGATAAGATATCATTTTCATCTTTGTCCCAGTCGCTAGGCGGGTTGGCCAATTGTTCTGGATTCACTTGGATGCAACTAAGTGGATTTTCGGCGATAAAAAAATCGGTGAGGGCCAAATTGTTGGACACATTAATGGAACCCAAACGGTTATTACTCAGACCCAAATACTGCAATGTGGTTAATCCACTTGGGTTAAATACACTAAGCTGGTTGTTGTCCGCGCCTATTTTCTCTATTATCGGCAGGCCATTGGCAACTAAATTGGCAAGTTGATTGTCTTCTGCCCAAACAAATTTAAGCTTGGAATTCCTACTAACATCCAAGGTCATGAGCTGATTGCCTCGGACACTTAAATTTTCCAAGTTTTCAAAAGCTTCGATACCGGACAAGCTCGTGATGCCCAAACCATCCAAATTGAGATTGGTAACGCTGTTTACCCTACTATCAACGATGGCTCCGTCCAGAACTTCATCAAAATTAAGGTCAATCAACGCTTGCTCAAATGCCCTATCCCCAATTTCCGTAGTGGCCACGCCTATCTCATTGGGAATTTGCTCTTCCAATCCCATTTCCGCATCCGTGGAACAACCCAGCAGTAAACCTAATGTACAACTGATAAAAAAGACGTATCTTATTTTCTTCATAGCCTTGCAAAAATACAATTTTATCAAAACTTAAAAATTGGCTACTTTTCTTGCCACATTTTATATGGAAAAACTCAAAGCTATTGTTAGGCAAGTAGGTCCAGGGCTTCTTTTTGCCAGTATGGCCATTGGCACCTCCCATTTGGTGCTCTCCACTAAGGCTGGAGCGGCCTATGGCTTTATCATGATTGTCCCTATACTCCTGGCAAACCTCCTAAAATACCCATTTTTTGAGTTTGGTGTTCGATACACCAATGCTACAAAATCCACCTTAATTGAAGGATATCACAAACTTGGCAAGGGATACCTTTGGTTTTATGCTTTTATCACCCTGATTAGCGTGTTCACCATTCTGGCAGCACTTTACATCGTTACCGCTGGCTTGCTCAGTAATCTTTTGGAACTGAACCATATTGCCACAAGTACCATAGCCTTGTACCTATTCTTGTTTGTTAGCGTACTTTTGGTGATCGGTAAATACCGTTTGTTGGAGATATCACTAAAATGGCTGGTATCCCTATTATTTATGGCACTTTTACTGACGACTATATTGGTACTTAAAAAAGGGCCGGTAGTCGAAATGGAGCACGTTTTTGGTTCCTTTGTTTTTGACGGTCCCAGCGTTCTGTTCTTAATAAGTCTTATGGGGTGGATGCCCACCGCAGTGGAGGCCTCTGGTTGGGTAAGTATGTGGAGCATAGAAAAAATGAACACATCTAAGGAGGCCTTTACCTTAAAGACCAGCTTACAAGAGTTTAACATAGGATACGCCATCACCTCGGTATTGGCCGTATTCTTTTTGATTATTGGCTGTTACACCCTATACGGCACCAGCACGGAATTAAGTAGTAATTCCGCTATTTTTGCCCACCAGTTGGTGAACCTCTTTACCACCCATTTGGGGAATTGGGCGTATCTGCTCATTGCCATTGCCGCTTTCGCTACCATGTTCAGCACCTGTATGACCGCCCATGATGCGGTATCCCGCGTAAGCTTGGATGTTTTAAAAAAACTGTTTCCTAAATCCAAAATTCCGGTAAATCCAAATTCGTTTGGATATCTGGTGTTTCTCTTGGCACTTATCAATTGGATCGTTATCAATGCCTTTGGCGCAAATATGGGCAGCTTGGTGGCCTTGGCTACCTTTGTGTCCTTTGTTTTTGCCCCAATCATTGGTTGGATGAACCTTAAGGCAGTAACCACCAAAGAACTTAACTCTGAGCAGCGGCCCAAACTATGGTTGCGCATACTGGCTTATGTGGGCATCATCTTTTTAAGCGCTTTTGCCATCTATTACTGTTGGTTGGTCTGGTTCATGGCTTAAGGTACAATTAACATTGCTCACTTGACTTTCTTTCCCAAACTTTACACCTTTGTGCCATGAAAATAATTTCCATTAAACGAAAAACTAAAAAAGAAAGACGGTATACCAAAAAAATGGGCATGTTTCTGGCAAGGGTCACCTACATAAAAACATATGTTTTAGGTATTCCGGTGCGCACGTTGCATAAATATAGGGAAACGTATTATGGAGAAGTAAAAGACTGTGACCAGTGTACCCTGTCTGCCTAGACCTAATTAAAAAGGACATTATCGTTTAAAATAACGATTAGCGAACGTTGATTTTGTTTGTGCAACATCTCCAAACAATATACCCCATTGGTACAGTTATTTAGGATTTTATCCTCTCCATAACCAATGGCATACAAAATGCTGCTTTCTGGCACCCCTTTACTTAAGAGGTAGGCCTTAATGGCGTCTGACCTTGCCTGTGTAATCCTAAAGTTGGTGGCTCCGCCCCCACGACTATCCGTATGGGTTTCAATGCGCAACTGCAATTGCGGAAAAAGGCTAACTGCCTCCACTACCTTATCCAATTCCATGGCAATCTCTGGGGTAATCTTTGCACCACCACGTTCAAAATAAAATTTTTTGAGCTTTACCACCTTTTGACCTTCCACTTCCTCAACAATATCGGAATAGGCAACCAAATCTATATCTAGGGTAATATTCTCTTCATCTGAAAAAGTAGTAGTGTCCAATGATTTGGAATACTCGGAAAACCCGTTCTGGTCAGCCTTAAGCACTACGGACTCCTGCCAGGGAATTTCAAGCCTGTAACTGCCATCTGGGTTAGAGACCACTTCTTTCATAAGTGTACCATCTGAGCTACCCAATTGCACGGTTACGTCACCTAACTCCCGGCTATTGCTTCTTCTTGTGATGTTGCCCTTCACTACAAGTGTTTTAATTCCAGGCTTTTGTGCCACACGGAAACCGTAAATATCATCCGCACCCTTACCTCCGGCCCTATTGGAAGAAAAATATCCCAAAAGGCCCTCCCCAAAATCCCTGATAACAAAACCAAAGTCGTCTTTTTCCGTATTTATTGTGCTTCCCAAATTTACCGGTATACTAAAATTATCATTGGCATCCATTGTGGACTTATAGATATCCATACCCCCAAGGCCATAGAAAACGTCGGAGGAGAAATACATATTATTTTCAAAAATAAACGGAGCTATTTCATTTCCCGGTGTATTGATTCTTGGCCCTAAATTTACAGGGGCGGACATAAGGGTTCCCCTATTGGTATTTACGTAGTAAATATCCGTTCCTCCGTAACCGGTACCAAAATCTGCCGCAAAATATAAGCGTTCATTATGTTCATCATAAAAAGGATAGTAAAAGGAAGTACTTAAATCACGCCATAGAAATCGGAATTCACCATCAATGGGCTGTATGCCTATGGCCAAGGCGTTTTTGCCATTTTCATCATAATCTAACTGACCTTCAACCGTATTGCTCAACACATAAAAAACACTGTTTAGTTTCTCCGAATAATTGGGCGTAGCCCGATGAAAATCAGAGGATTCAATGGCATCAAAAGGATATACACCCCCTACTTGACCATCTAGTTGTACTTTCCCTTTAAAAATGTTCAGATACCCAGATGCCTCCTTTTGCTTTCCATAAGGCCTTCCGCTCGTAAAGAGTATATCTTCCTTATAAAAAGTTGGAGAGAAATCTGCATGTTTGGTATTGCATTGTAAATTAAACAATTCAAAATCCAAAGTAGTGTCTGTAACTTCTGATGCCAGAATTTGACGGTTAAAGTTGATGTTTTCCATAAATTCCGTTCCAAAAGTTGTGACTTTCTCCTGCAAAAGGTCTTCAAATTTTTCTTGGTTCACGGTTGCCTTCAAGGCTTGGAACAACCTATTTAGTCTAAAATCGTCCTGGATGGAATCCTTGGAAAAATAAGCCAAATAGCCCGTGGCAGCCTTATCGTATTCTTCCAATTTAAAATAGGCATCCGCAAGGTTCAATTTTTGGACATCAGTCAACATTTCCCCTTTTTGAATAGCCTTGGTATAAGCGTCTATTGCCTTTTGGTAGGCATACTCAAAAAAATACGCATCTCCCTTGGAAGGTTTATCTTGAGAAAAACCTAGGAGCATATTGCACAAAAACATCGACACTACAAAATATCTCATCATCTTACGATTAAAAGAACCTGGGGCTATCAATTTGCTTTGGTTTGCCCTTTAATTTCTTATTCTTATCCCTAGTATTGGAACCGGAACCATCCCCACCCCTACCTAAAAAGAATTTTAGGATAATTTCATGGGAACCACTGTTAAACTCTCCCAATCCATTGGTGTTATAATCATAGGAATACCCCAAAAACATGCCGGGAGAAACTTGGAGCCCTGCCAAACCACTTACGGCATTGTCCACACGATAGGCCCCACCTAGCGTTAGTGCGTCCATAAATAAAAAGTTAGCCGAAAGGTTAAGCGTAGCCCCCGCGCCCTCCAAATAATTCATTAAAAGGGCCGGCTTAAATTTTGATCTATCCCCAATATCAAAAACATAACCAGCAATAAGGTTGTATTGAATTTTATCCTCGACCAAAGTGGCTACTTCATCATTATAAATACCATTGGTCAAAAAATTGGGGATGGACGCTCCAAGGTACCAATCTTCCGCGTATAAGAATAACCCCGCACCAATAGTGGGGTAAAAATTATTGATTTCTTCCCCGAACAATAGCGGCTCACCCGGATTTTGAAAAGTGCCGTCCGCATAATTCACATCAATCAATGCACCGCCGGCGTCCATCCCAAAAGACAGCCATGTATCATCAGAAACTGCAATTTGATAAGAATACGCAATATCAATATAGGTTTGCGACACCGGTCCCAACTCATCATTAATGACGTTAAAACCTAGCCCCATTTTTTCATTGGCCAACGGAATATTGGTTCCAAAACGGATGGTCCGTGGGGCACCCTCAATATCAATCCATTGAGCCCTATAAAGGCCCATAATCTCGGTGGACTCCACGGACCCCACATAAGCTGGATTAAAACTGCCTATATTATACATGTACTGTGTATACTGGGGTTCCTTTTGCCCAAAACTATGGGACGTACAAAACAGGGCAAGAAGTAAAAAGCCGATGCTATGGTTCATAAATACTCTCATATGCTTCAGGGCTATTGTCTTATGATTTGAATCCAACCTTTGGTTACCTCAGTACCATCACCTAAATCAAGGATATAAAAATAAGTTCCCTTGGGGAGGTTGCCATTTTTTCCCCTTCCATCCCAGGTACTATCGTAAGCACTTTGGCGAAACACCTCATTGCCGTACCTATCATAAACCTGAAGGAGGTTATTGGGGTAATTTAAGTGGTCTACCAAAATCAGGAAATCATTGACACCATCACCATTGGGCGAAAATAGATTACAAATAGTACCAGGTGCAATACAATCGCTTTCCCTAACCCGGACCGTGACCGAGGCCGAGTTGTTCTCGGTTTCAATATCCGTTGGAACAGAAGATGCCAAACTGGCCGTATTGGTTAAATCCCCCAATACATTCACACGGACCGTAATTTCCAGCACAGCCTCTGCTTCTGGTAATAATTCTGGTATGGACCATAGTCCGGTAGACGCAGTGAATACCCCTATGGAAGGTTCCGTGTTGATAACATCAAAGCCTGTTCCCGCAGACACGCCGTTAGTTGGCACCAAAACAGTTTCATCTTGGATACTGATATTGATGGCTGGGTTCTCTCCAATATTCCTTACGGTAACTGTAAATATCACCTCATCATTGGGCAGGGCTGCCGCCCTGTTGGCACTTTTTAATACCTCCAAATCAGTAGGGGCCGCATTACAGTTTTCCGAGATTGTGGGATCACAGGGATCTAGCGGGTCACTTAGGCCCTCAGGTATCAAGGGCGTTGTGCTATCATCCTCACCCAATACCTCTTCACCATCTGTAAGGCCGTCTTGATCGGTGTCTGCCAATTCTGGATTGGTTCCCAAATCCATTTCCTCAGCATTGGTCAACCCATCATTATCACAATCACTGTCCGGTAAGGCAGTTCCTCCTAAGGAGTCACAATCATCCAAAGGGTCTGTGGCATCAACATTAACTTCTTGCCCGTCTAAAATACCATCTCCATCCGTATCCGGATTCTGTGGGTCCGTCCCTAGAGTTTCTTCTGCATCATCATTTAAACCATCATTATCCGCATCCAAGAGGCAGTCCACCACTGCTACGGCAACTTCTATGGATTGATCGGTGCACGGCGCCTCCGCAACATTCGTGGTATATCTAAAGACGTAGTTTCCTTCGGCCAAACCAGCAAAATCTACTTCGTTATTGGCATTTATAACCACTTGGCCAGATGGGTCGTCCACAATTTCCCAGAAACCGGCATCGGCACCGGTAAGGGCGTTATCCAAATCTAACACTGTGCTCTCCCCTTCCGGAACCTCATTACACCCAAAAACAGTATTTACCGTTCCGGTTGAGGGGTTGTTGTTTACCGTAGCGACAACCGCTGCCCGCTCCGAGGTACAACCATTGGCGGATGCCTCTACGTAAAAGGTTGTGGTTTCCGATATCTCTGGGGTAGTAAATGTTGCACCTACCCCTAGGATGACATCACTGGTTGGGGAATCGTACCAATTTAGGGTGGCTCCAACAGTTCCTCTAGCGGTCAAATCCACGCTACCCAATTCGCAGCCTACCCCACCGTTGGTTTCCACGATACTTGGCGATGTATTCAACACCAAGGTAATGGACACCACGGGGCTGGAACAGTCCAGAATATTCACATTGTCCGCGTCGTCAAAGAAGAAGCCAAAATACGTACCGGGACTGGTGACCACATTGCTTCTGTGGGCACTTACCTGCAGTGGGTTGCTGCTGGTGCTCCAAGTAAGCACGCTGCCCGTAGGGGCATTGTTGGTCACATATTCGTTTAAATCTACCTCTATACTATCACAGAAGTTTGTGGGCAAGGTGTCATTGATAATAGGAGCAGTATCTCCAGCATCGCAATTTACGGAACAATCCGAAATGGTCACAGTGATGTCCGTGGTATCTTCCGTGCAGGGTGCCACGGCACCCAAGGTGGTATACCTGAAGATGTAGTCTCCGGCCGCCGTGCCATTGAAATCTACGTTATTACCCGTTCCAATAATCACATTACCTCCAGCAGGCGTGGACAAGACCGTCCATACACCGGCGTCCGCACCGGTAATTTGATTGTCCAGGTCTATTGAGGTTGGACCGCCATTACCCACAGTATTGCAAGCTGCTGCGTTTGCTCCCGTGCCTGCTGATGGGGTTTGGTTACCTACTAGGGTAACTTCCAAAACAGCACTTGCACAGGTGTTTGCACTATCATAAAAGAACCCAAAATATGTACCCGCTTGGTTGACCACGCTGGTAGCAAGATGCGTATTTACATTGGTAACATCCGTATCGGTATCACTCCAAACCAATTGGGCGCCAACGGGAACGGCACTCACGGTAAAAGCATCCAAATCAACACTAAAATCATCGCAGAAAAAACGTGATTGGGCAGTGTTTAGGACGGGAGCGGCGGTTCCGGAAGCACAACTGTCGTCATTAAGTATGGTTGCCGTGGCCGTATCACCTATATTGACCGGCAAGGAGGTATTGGTGAGGTTATCCATGCTAATGGACACAGTTTCATCCGGTTCTATGATGATATCCGCGGTTGGGGTAAATGAAAAATTCTCTATTTCACCGGCAGTACCGGTGAAGAACAATGGTATACTATTTATCGGGGTATAATCATCGTTAGCCAAAGTAGCTGTGCCATCGTTGGTAGACACCATTACCCTAAAACCGCCAGCCACCGGGTTGTCCAAAATAGCCACCATGGTAACGCTTCCATCATCCTCATTGACGGAAACATCTGCAATTTGCACAGATGCACTATCATCATTTTGAATGGTCCCAACTGCCTCAGCAGTTCCCAAAATGGCATTGACAGGATTGCTTATACGCACCTCAAAGCTCTCATCAGCCTCCAATTGTACGTCCCCATTGACCAAAATGGCAACCAATGTACTGGAATTACCTGCCGTTATGGTTCCCGAGGCTCCTGCCACAGCAACGTAATCTGCTGCGGTTGCCGTTATATTGGCCGTGCTATAGGTAAACTGAATGTCTTGTAGGGCAGCCGCACCACCATCAATACGTACTTCAAAATTAAAGGTGGTTGTACCCGCATCCCCCTCATTTCTGGATAGGTTAGCAATACTGATGCTATTGAAATCATCATTTACAATGGTGCCAACACCCGTTGCATCTGCGATAATGGCATTGACCGGATTAGAAAGGACAACCGAAAAATCCTCATCCGTCTCAATATCCGTATCCCCATTGATAATGACCGTAATGGTCGTTGATAGGTTTCCTTGGAGAATGGTACCCGTGCCCGTATTGGCAATAAAGTCACTTGCGGTAACGGAGGCGCTGCCCGGACTTGTCGCAAAATCAAATGCAATATCATCAGAAGCTGCAACACCATCTACGAGCGATACGGTAAACACTAAATTCCTAGTGCCCGAATTGCCCTCCACAATGCTCACATCATCTATGACAAGTGCATCTACGTCATCACTTTCAATGGTTATGGCATCCTCATCATTACTGCCCACCGTGTACACCGCACCAGCTTGTAGGGTAACGATTACCGTCTCATCATCCTCTACCAAGGTGTCATCCACGGGCACAACATCTACCTCCACCACATCCAGTCCATTAGGTATAGTAACGGTTCCTGTCAAAGGAACATAATCGTCCGTTGGGGTGGCGGTGCCGCTTACGGTGTAGTTGATAGCGATTGGGCCACCCGTATTATTGGTCTGACTTAGACTAAAGGCAAAGGTTCCCGGAATTGTACCAGCCTCTGTGGCAGTATCTACCGTTGCAATGACATTGGCCTGAAAATTCTCATCATCCAGGTTAATGGCATTGATTATTTGATCGGGAACGGCATCAAAATCATCATCACTGGCAGCTGCCCGTATGCTTAGGACGATATCATAATTCTGATCCCCATCCACCAAGGGATCATTTTGGCCTATTACCGTAACCGTTTGGGGGGTGTCATAATTTGTTGGAGTAAACGTTAAACTAGGCAAATCAACGTCACCTTCGGTGGTATCAGTAGACGCTACATCTATCACAACATCTGAGGTTGGTTCTGCATCCAGCACCACGGTAAAGGTTTGATTGGTACCATCTTCACCAGTTACGGTAGTTCCTCCCACTTCAACAAAAGTAAAACCAGCAATATCATCGCTCTGAATCAAAACATCGTCCCTGTTGACACCAACACTAACGACGCCCGCATCCGCAATGGGAAATAAGGCCGGTTCACTGGTTTGTATCAAATTGATGCGGAGCACCTCTGCAGGTTCAATTAAGGCATCGTCCACGGGTATCAACTCAATGGTGCCCGTTTGTTCACCAATACCAATATCCAAAGAAAATACAAGTGGTTCGTAATCCGAAACAATGGCGGTTGAAGCTCCACCTCTACCGTAGTTAACCGTAATGGGGCCCGTGGTATTGTTAACCCCGCCCAAGTCTACGGTAAAAAGACCGGAATCCGGCCCTGCCTCAGAAGCATCATTATCCGTGGCCACAATGGTAACCAAACCTTCGTCATCATCTTGGATGGTTAGTGTAACCTGATTGTTTAACGGGTCTGCCGTATATGCGCCATCTTCCAGCGTTATGATCAACTCCTCATCACCTTCGATGAGGTTATCCTGTATGGCCTCAATGTCAACGGTTAAGGTTGCTCTTCCAGTGTTGTCTGGCTGTAAGCTAAAGTTAGGGGCCGTCAAATCTGGGATGTCCACCCCATTTTGGGCCACACCACCGAAGGAAAAAACTAAAAAATATGTTGTCTGGCTATCGAAGTCACCATTTACCAATTCGAATCTAATGCGGGCATCTGGCGAACCGTCCTCCGCAGCCGTATCCCGGTTGGACACAATTCCCATGGAGATGGTCTGTGCACCAGCCGTTACCGAGCTTAATACAAAAATAACAAACAGGAAAATATGGTAAAAGGCTTGGCTGCGGCGATGCAAATAGGTGTTCTTTACTTTCATGAGGCTAGTGCTTTGGTTTTTAGGCTTTTCCTAAAAATTCAGCTGCTCCAAAGGGAGACGGGCAATATTACTAAAATATGTAGCAAACCCATAAAATCATGGGTTAAATCTTACATATCTTAGTTAAAATACCTGAATCCCCTTAGGCCACGGATGCCGAAGCAGTTTCCACCTTGCGTTCTATTTTTCCTACCAATCCTTGGAGTACTTTCCCAGGCCCTACCTCCGTGAAATGTTTGGCACCGTCCGCAACCATCTGCCGTACACTCTGGGTCCATTTTACGGGAGCGGTCAATTGGGCAATTAAGTTGGTTTTTATGTCCTCGGGGGAGGTTACGGCCGTTGTGGTCACATTTTGATAGATGGGGCAAGTTGGTTCCTGGAAAGCGGTCGCATTGATGGCCGCGGCCAAAGCTTCCCTTGCAGGCTCCATTAATGGCGAATGGAACGCCCCCCCCACGGGCAACAAAAGTGCGCGCCTAGCACCAGCTTCCTTTAAATTTTCACAGGCAAGGTTCACAGCCTCCAGTTCCCCAGAAATGACAAGTTGCCCGGGACAGTTGTAATTGGCGGGCACCACAACCCCCGGGGTTTCTTGGCAAATTTTTTCTACCACTGCGTCTTCCAGACCAAGTACTGCCGCCATGGTGCTGGATTGCGCTTCGCACGCTTTTTGCATGTACTGCGCCCGCTTTGCCACTAGCTGTAGGCCATCCTCAAAGCTAAGGCAACCTGTGGCCGCCAAGGCAGAAAACTCCCCCAAGGAATGGCCGGCCACCATATCTGGTTTAAAGGTATCTCCCAACACTTTGCTCAAAATGACCGAGTGCAGAAAAATGGCAGGTTGGGTAACCTTGGTTTGTTTTAAATCTTCCGATGTCCCTTCAAACATGATATCCGTTATGGAAAAACCAAGGATTTCATTTGCCGCTTCAAACAACTCTTGGGCTTTTGGATGGTTCTCATAAAGGTCTAGCCCCATTCCAACAAATTGGGCACCCTGTCCGGGAAAGATATATGCGTTCATTCATGGTATTTTATGGTACGAAAATACACAATTAGCGGCATACCATGCCCCAATGCGGATTTGGTTCAGTTTTAATAATAATGTCCATTCAACTTTTTTAAACTGGCTAAAACAATTGCAGCATTTCGCTTTGATCCAAAAAGTATTAACCAGGTTAATGATGCTATTTAAACCAGCTACTATATGTTACGTAGTTTCTTGCAATACGGTCAATTTCTCCCTTGCTCAATGCCTCATCCACTTCCTTGATTTTCCTTGCTGGCATTCCTGCGAATACCGTTCCGGATGGAACATGGGTCCCTTTGGTCACCACTGCCCCTGCGGCAATAATGGCGTTGCTCTCTATGACGCAGTCATCCATAATAATGGCACCCATGCCCACTAGCACGTTATCTTTTATGGTACAGCCATGGACTATGGCATTATGCCCAATGGAAACATTATTGCCAATGGTGGTCGGGGACTTTTGGTACGTACAATGCACTACCGCGCCATCTTGCACATTTACCCGGTTGCCCATTTTTATAAAGTGGACATCCCCCCGTAAAACTGCATTGAACCAAACGCTACATTCCGCTCCCATGACAATGTCCCCTACCAAGGTGGCGTTTTCCGCAATAAAACAATCTTTCCCAATTTGTGGACTTTTTCCGTTGATGGTATATGTTATCATGATGTTGAACTGGTTTGGATTTTTTTTTAACGCTATTTATAATACCCCAATAACTCGGACTTTCTGGATGCAGAAACGGATAGCTCCTTTCCATTGGATAAAATTACACTACCGCCCTTGCCTTTTTTATACTTTACAATTTCGTTTACATTCACCAAATAGGACTTATGTATTCTAGCAAAAGGAAACTCCCGCAACGCTTCCTCAAAATACTTTAAGGTTTTGCTCACCAATATTTTTTTATGTTCCAAATAGATTTCCGTATAGTTATCATCGGCCTTACAAAAATAAATGTCGGCCACCTCTAAAACTTGGAACCCATCTTGTTGTGGCAAGGTGATTTTCCCTTCTGCACGCTTTAATTTGGCAGGCAACACTTTACCTTCCAGCGCATTTTCCCCTTCTTTTACCTCTGCCACATAAGCCACGGCCTTAACAAGCTCATCAATATTTATGGGCTTCATTAGATAATAGGCCGCATGGGTGTTCAATGCCTCCATGGCATAGTGGTTATATGCGGTCACGAAAACGGTTTCAAACGTTCTATCCGGCACTTGGTCCAATAGGTCAAAAGCGTTACCAAAGGGCATTTCCACATCTAAAAAAACCAAATCTGGCTGGTGAAGTTCAATTAAGTCCAATCCCTCCTTTATGGAAGCGGCCTCGCCTACAATGTCCACATTACTGCAATATTTATGCAAATAATTCCGTAGGATTTCCCTACTATTTGCCTCATCTTCCACTATGATCGTTTTTAATTCCATAAGCCTATTTTAGTCCCTTTTCAGTTTTAAAACTACCCTTGTACCTGTGCCATCTTCCTTGTAATCATTAATGGAAACCTCTACTTTATTTTTGTACATATCATTTAAAATAGCGATGCGTTTTTTAATATTGCCCATACCTTTGGAACGCTGTTTTTTTTGGTTTTGGGTCTTAAGTTCCGCGGATTTTTTTCTGCCGATGCCGTTATCAATCACCTCTATGTTAAGCATCTTTTCCGTAATTGCACTCACAACGATGTTAAGAAAACCCTTGGTCTCTTTGTAACGCAGACCGTGCCAAATGGCATTTTCTATGTAGGGTTGCAACAACATTGGTGGAATTTCAAAGGCATTTATGGCCACGTTTTCATCTATCTTGACCTCATAATCAAACTTTTCAGGAAAACGGGAATGCTCCAATTTTACATAGAGCTGCAACAGTTCCAGTTCTTTGGAAAGTGGAATAAAATCCTCCTCCGAATTCTCCAGCACGGTGCGCATCAGCAAAGAAAATTCGCTTAAAAACCTATTGGCGGAACGCTCATCACTCTTGGCGATATAATTGTTGACCGAATTAAGGGCATTAAAGATAAAATGCGGGTTCATTTGGCTCCGTAATGATTTTAAGGCCAATAGGTTGTTGGCCAATTTCTGTTGCTGGTTGGTACGGTAGTATAGAAAAGCGGCCAGGGCAAAAAGCAACATCCCAAACATTAAGGAATAGATAAGCCATTTTTGGCGCTTGTTACTTTCCTCAAAAAGTTGTTGCTCCGTTAGGGCAAGACTGTATTTGCTTTGGGACAATTCCCGTTCCTGTTCTAAACTGCTAATACGGTTTTGGTTGGAGGTAATTTGACGGTTTAAACGTGCCAACCTAGATATTTCCTGTTCTTTTTTAATGTATAGGGTATCCACTATGGCACCATATTTCTGGTAATTTTCAAATGCTTTTTCAATATTTCCTTGGTACCGATAAACCTCGGACAACTTTCTGGTAGCGTCCTTTTGTACCACAAGGTCATCCTCCTTGTCCGCTTCTACAATACTGCGCTCCAAGAAAGGAATGGCTTCATTAAGTCTGTCTTGTGAAATATAGGCGTTGGCTATTTTATAATTGATGCGCTGAGAGGTTATGGAATCTAAATCCGGTGCCGCACGTTTCTTTACTTTGGGTTCACCGGGCAATTGGCTCAGCTCCTTAAGGGTTTGCTTCCTTAATTTTATCTCGTCATCAAAACGGTTGGACTGGTTATAGAAATCGGCCACTTTTTCACTTTCCAATATGGCACGTTGCGGGTTTTGTTTTTTGGAGAGTTGTAAAGAATTGTCAAAATATCCTTGCGCCTCTATGTCCCTATCGGCAGCAGCGTAAGCAGCTGCAATTTTGGAATTAAGGTCGATGACCTTGGGCGAAACCTGGTTTTTTTCTGCCACTTTTAGACCTTCCCTATAAAACTCCAACGCAGTTTTTAGGTTACCAAGCCCGTTAAAGGTGTCACCAAGCAATTCATAAAGGGCTATCCGTTGGTAAGGAACCAAGCGTTTTAGTTTTTTAAGGGGTTCCAAGGTCTCCCTAGCGTCTACAAATTGCTGGTTCATGACATAAGCCTCACCCAATAAAAGGGTGGTGGCCACCGTCTTACTGGCCTTGGTAGCATCCTGGAAGTTGGATATGGCCAAATCGTACTGTTTATGGTATAAAAAAACCTCCCCAAGGATAGCCAATGCGGCAGCTAGCTCCTTTTTATCCGTTTTAGCACCCATGGATGCTATGGCCTCCGCGACAAAATCCGTGCTTTTTTCAATATCCAATTTCTTGTAATACCGGGCGGAGTCCAAAGCTCGCGTATACATTTCTTGCTGTTTGTCCAAATTGGCAATGCGTTGTGACGCGGCCCCGTAATTCTCAACCTCAACAATAACGTCCTCATCTGAGGTAACCCTATGCTCCACCATCTCAAACTCGCTGCTTCTAAAAAATAGGATATCTCCTTTATAAACCTTAATCCTAAACTCCCCCAAAGCGTTTGTAGTGGTATAGATACCCCTATTGGTAGAAACTTCCACATCAGAAATGGGGGTGTAGTTTTCCTTCCCCCTAACGGCACCTTTAAGGTCTATAGCTTCTTGTTTGTTTTGATATTGCCCAAGTAGCAAAACACTCCAAACAAGAAAAATCAACATGTTAAAATTCCTGATCATGTATGACATTCAAGTCCGTAAACTTAGTTGATTTCAAGCGGTTTGAAAAATGCGTAAATGCCAAAAAGCGGTATAAAATCACTAAAAAACCACCCTTAGCTAAATGTAGGATTACCATCACTCAACCAAATGGCCCGGTCACTCATTTTAAGTTTTACGGCCTATCCGACACCCATAGCTTTGACGATAAATAAAAAAAATTAAAAGATGAAAACTAAGATAAATTTTACGCTATTTGGGCTGTTCACCTTATTAATAGGAGCCATTTATGCCAACAGCGGCAACGCCATGGATGACCAGACCAATACAACCAGTACAACCCTCGCCGAATTGCAAAAAGACAAACCCAAAAAACAATATGTGAAAATTGCTCTTTTACTAGATACGAGCAATAGTATGGATGGCTTGATCAACCAAGCCAAATCCCAACTTTGGGATATCGTAAACGAGTTTTCCTATGCCAAGTGTGCCAATGAAAGCAGACCAGAGTTACAAATAGCGCTTTATGAGTACGGTAATGATGACCTGGCCTCCACAGAAGGGTATATGAGACAGGTATTGAACTTTAGCGGGGACTTGGACCTGATTTCGGAAAAACTATTTTCATTGAGCACCAATGGCGGGGAGGAGTACTGTGGCGAGGTAATCCATAAATCCCTAGAACAGTTACAATGGGGTAAAAACGAGGATGACCTTAAGCTAATCTTTATTGCTGGAAACGAACCTTTTACCCAAGGAAAACTTAACTACAAGGACGCTGCAACGCAGGCAAAGGAAAAGAATGTAGTGGTCAATACTATTTTCTGCGGCGCTTATGAACAAGGTATCCGCTCTAGTTGGAAAGACGGCGCAACCCTTACCGGCGGGGAATACATGGCCATAGACCAAAACAAAAAAATAGTGCACATAGAAACGCCATACGATGAGGTAATCATAAAATTGAACCACAAATTGAACAATACCTATATCCAGTATGGCAGCCTGGGCGCCAAGAAATACGAGGCCCAGTCTGCCCAGGATGCAGAGGCGGCATACGTAGCCAAGGAAGTGGCCGTAAAAAGAGCAGTGAGCAAAAGCTCAAGATTGTACAACAATGCAAGTTGGGACCTTGTGGATGCTTATGACAAGGACCAAATAGCATTATCGGATTTAAAACCATCACAGCTTCCTGAAGTTCTTAAAAACAAAACCGAAAAAGAAATAGAGGCCTACATTACATTAAAGAAAGCGGAGCGTGCCCAAATTCAACAAGCAATCCAAAAGCAAAATGCAAAACGCCAAAAGTTTATAGAAGAACACACCAAAGAAGAAGATGGAAAACTGGAAAACGCGATGCTAAGCGCAATTAAAAAACAGGCTGCCACCAAAGATTTTAAATGGTAAGCAAAGTACCCAACATTATTGAAAGCCTGCCCTTAATAAGGATGGGCTTTTAATAATTGGCCGCCGGGCAGAAACAGTCGAATCGATTTTGGCGTTGTTCCCCAAAATCTATACCTAGGGTTATTTGATGGAAACCACCATCATCAAAACGGATATCACCCATTTGATACGAGTAATTGTAAGAAATCATAAACCTATTGATGTTCACACCTGCGATAGGGGTAATAAGCTGCAGGCGCTGCTCCCCAAAAGTCCCATTTTGCTGAAACTGGGCCCCGTCAAAACTTCTTCGATAGGACAAACCGCCCCATACCGTGGCGTTGCCCACATCTTTATACACTTTTGCGTTAACGTCCAAGGTGCGTTCCTCCGTGAATTCCGTCATTTGAAAAAGCACAGATGGTTCTACCCTAAAATCTCCCCTACCAAAAATATGACCCACGGAAAATAGGTACCTTCTGAGATTATCAAATTCTGCGGCCGTATATAGGTCCCGGCCAGTCCCCAAAAGGTTAAGAACCGCAACATGGGCATAAAATTCCAGATAATTATAAGAGGCGCCCAAATCCACATTAAAGTAACTGATGGTATTTTTTGTTCCCGATATTATGGGATCTGGAATAACGGACCTAAATTCAGTTTCATCCAAACTACTGAGAATGGCACCAGCACTAAGACCAAAGGACAGCTGGTTTAAACTTCTAAAATCACCACTTAATTGCAGGTGGTGCGCGTAGGTGGCCTTAAACCCTGTTTGGGAATGATAACCATTGCTATCATTGAACAATATGGCTCCAACCCCACTATTTTCGCCTACCCTAAAATGGCCGTTAAAAGTTTGCAGGTTAGGTGCCTCATCCACGCTAAACCATTGCTGCCTGGCCGTTAGGCGTATTTTACCCCCTTGGCCAATACCGGCCATGGATGGGTATACCAAATAGTAGTTGTCTGCCAAATAATCAAAATATACTGGAATACCCTCTTGTGCATTGCTTTTAAAAACAATAAAAAGGGTGAAAACGGATAGTAGAAGTAACTTTTTCATCTTCAATATGGGGCTATGTGCTCTGCGTTCGTTGTTGGAACCAACGTTAATAACGATTTAAATGTAAGATTATTATGTCTTTCGATACCCATAATTCCGTTGTATTTTTGCAAAAAATCGAGCAATGAAAGAATATCATATCACACTGCAAGAAACCAGTAATCCAGCTATCCTAAAGTTTGAGGCCAACCACTTTTTGGTGAAGGAGAACTATCAATACAACAATATAGACGAGGCTAAAATGTCTCCCTTGGCACAACAATTGTTTTACTTGCCCTTTGTAAAGGCCGTTTATATCTCCGGCAATTTCGTTGCCATAGAACGTTTTGATATTGTTCAGTGGAACGATGTTAAGGATGAAGTGGCACAGCAACTGGTGGAATACCTAAATGCTGGAGAACCAGTGGTCATTGAGGAAGCTACCCAGAAAAAAGTGGCCATTACGGTATATGCAGAGGTAACCCCAAATCCCGGGGTGATGAAGTTTGTTGCCAACAAAGCCATAGTACCGTCCATTTTTGAGTTTAAAAATATCGATGAGGCCAAACATTCCGAGCTGGCCAAGCAGTTATTTCATTTCCCTTTTGTAAAAGAGGTGTTCTTTGACCAAAACTATGTTTCCGTGACCAAGTACGATGTTGCGGAATGGGAGGAGATTACCATGCAGCTCAGGGAGTTCATCAGGGATTTTCTAAGTGAGGGCAAAGAAGTGGTGGCCCCAGATTATATCCAACAGAAACATGAGTTGGACAATAAGGAAACCCAAGAAAAAGTCTACGACGACACCTCAAAACAAATTATTGATATTTTAGAGGAATACGTAAAACCTGCCGTGGCAAGTGATGGGGGCAACATCCTTTTCCAGTCCTATGAGGAAGACAGTAAAACTGTGAACGTTATTTTGCAGGGGGCATGCAGTGGCTGTCCATCATCCACCTTTACCTTAAAAAATGGCATAGAGACCATGCTTAAAAATATGCTGGGCGAAAAGGTGAACCAGGTTATCGCCCTTAATGGCTAAACACTTCTTTTTGTGGGGAGGGAAATATTCGGTAATTATCAGTATCTTACAACAACACTAAAAAACACAAAACATGGCAGTTTTAAAAGTAATAGAAGTTTTGGCCAATTCTGAAAAAAGTTGGGAAGATGCCACCTCCAAGGCCGTTGCACAGGCATCAAAATCCGTGAAAAATATTCGTTCCGTGTACATCAATGAGCAAAGCGCCAGCGTTGACGATGGTAAAATCACTGACTTCCGTGTGAACGTAAAAATCACTTTTGAGGTGAAATAACAGTTAAATCCATGTACCTATAAGCGCCCTTTTTGGCGCTTTTTTTTATTGAATACCATGATGATGCGGTCCCACCATTTCCCATTTTATTTTTTACTGTTGTTGTTTTTAACCCAGTGCTCACCAAAAAAACAAAAAATGCAGCATAAATATACCAATGCACTCATTGAAGAAAGTAGCCCTTATCTCTTACAACATGCCCATAACCCGGTGAACTGGGAAGCATGGAAACCAGAAGTTTTGGAACGGGCAAAACAAGAAAACAAGCCCATCATCATAAGTATTGGGTATGCTGCCTGCCACTGGTGCCATGTCATGGAAGAAGAGTGCTTTGAAGATGAGGAAGTGGCCCAATTGATGAACAAGGAATTCATCAACATTAAAATAGACCGAGAAGAGCGGCCAGATGTGGACCAAATCTATATGGATGCACTGCAAATGATGACAGGCAGCGGAGGTTGGCCCTTGAATGTTGTTGCCCTACCGGATGGTAAACCTTTTTGGGGGGCTACCTATGTACCAAAAGACAATTGGCTAGAGGCATTACAGCAACTATCCACATTGTACAAGAAAAATCCAGATAAGATCATCGCATATGCTACCGATCTGGAGCGCGGTATCCAAGAAATTAACTTGGTAGAGGCCAAAACGGAACACACCAAATTTAAGCTTCAGGAGATAGATACCTCCGTTAAAAATTGGTCCTCTGCCTTTGATACCTTTTTGGGTGGGTACAAAAGGGCTCCAAAGTTTATGATGCCCAACAACTTAGATTTTTTGCTGCATTATGCCACGGCGAGGGAAGACGCGGACATCATGGAATATGTGAACACCACCCTGACGCGTATGGCATATGGTGGTATTTTTGACCATGTTGGCGGCGGTTTTTCCAGATATTCCGTGGATACCAAATGGCATGTTCCCCATTTTGAAAAGATGCTCTATGATAACGGACAACTGGTTAGTCTTTATGCCAAGGCTTATGCCGTAACCAAAAATGAACTTTACAAAAACGTGGTAAGTAAAACCATTGGCTTTGTAAAGGAAGAACTGACCGATGCAAGCGGTGGTTTTTATTCCAGTTTGGATGCAGACAGCTTAAACGAGCAAAAAGAACTGGAAGAAGGCGCGTACTACGTTTGGTCCGAAACCGAGTTGAAAACCATCATAAATGAGGATTTTGACCTTTTTAAAGATTACTTTAATATAAATTCCTATGGAGAATGGGAGGGGAATTATGTGTTGATAAGGGATAAAAGTACCGCTGAAGTCGCCAAAAAATTTGGGCTTGATGAGCATGGTCTGAACGTTAAAATCAAAGGGGCCCTAGAGAGGTTAAAGTGGGTTCGTAAGGACAGGGAAAAGCCACGTCTTGATGATAAGGTTTTAACCTCTTGGAATGGATTAATGCTCAAAGGCCTTGTAGACGCCTACAGGTATTTAGGTGATGATGATTACTTAGAAATGGCCCTTGCCAACGCCACCTTTATTGAACGGGAAATGATGGCCCCCACGGGCGGTCTTTACCGAAATTATAAAAATGGCCAAAGGAGCATACAGGGCTTTTTGGAAGACTATGCCACCACCATTGAGGCATTTATTGGTCTCTATGAAGTTACTTTTGAGCACAAATGGTTGGCACACGCCAAACAACTCACGGATTATTCCTTGGAACACTTTAGTGACCCCAAAAGCAAAATGCTCTTTTTTACCTCGGATGATGCCGATGCCTTAATCCGGAGGACTATTGAAGTCAATGACAATGTGATATCCTCCTCCAATTCCATTATGGCCAACAACCTACTTAAATTACATAAGCTTTACAGTGCGGAAGGATATGGGGAACGATCTGCACAGATGTTGGCCAACGTGCAAGACAATTTTGTGGACAATGGACAGGGCTTCTCTAACTGGATGCACCTGACCTTGTTTAACAACCTCAACTACTATGAGATTGCCGTGGTAGGCAAGGACCACAAGCAGCTGGGGCGGGAACTTGCCGCAGCGTATGTTCCCAATAGCATCCTTGTGGGCAGTAAGGACGAAGGCAATTTAGCCTTGTTGCAAAACAGGTACAATGAGGGGGAAACATTGATCTATGTGTGTATTGAAGGTAGTTGCAAACTTCCCGTGCAATCCGCAAAAAAGGCCTTGGACCAATTATAGGCTTTCTTGGATTTTAACCTAAACTTAAGAGTCATAACTTGACATTTCCATTAGATTTTTTATGTTAATACGGTAGGTTTTTGCCGTCCCAGAAGTTGTGGCATTACCATTTTCAACAACACCCTAGGGGCTACGGCCTAAACAGATTTTTTTACCACTTAATTAGCAATTTAAATAACCTTAAAACACATGGAACAGATAGCCGATTTACAAGCACATGTAGACAAAGCCATTGACTGGATATGGAAGTTACTACCCAATCTTGCCTTGGCCATTATCTTGTTGATAGTAGGTCTTTGGATCATAAAGTTTTTAAACCGAATGGTAAGAAAGTTTTTTGAGCGAAAGGATTACGACCCAACCTTGGAAACCTTTCTCCAAAGTTTTATCCGGATTGCCCTAAAGGTCATTTTATTTGTTTTGGTGGTCACCCAATTAGGGGTAAAGACCTCTTCCTTGGTGGCCATGATAGGAGCCGCTGGCCTGGCCATAGGATTGGCCTTACAGGGTTCTTTGGCCAATTTTGCAGGTGGCGTCTTAATTTTGTTGTTTAAACCTTTTAAGGTAGGTGATTTTATTTCGGCCCAAGGAGTGGATGGCACGGTCAAGGAAATTTCCATCTTTAACACCAAACTGAACACCTTTGGCAATCAACTGGCCATTATTCCCAATGGGCAGTTGTCCAACGGTAATGTCATCAACTACAATGCAGAAAATACCAGAAGGGACAAGTTTGATATTGGCATTGGGTATGGCTCCAATATCAAAAAGGCAAAAGATATCTTGTTGGCCATTTGTGCAGATAGGGACACCATTTTAAAAGACCCCATGCCCGAGGTGTATGTTGGCGAGCTGGCAGATAGTTCCGTAAACCTTACCTTACGGTTTTGGGCAAAAAACGAAGATTTCTGGGCGGCACATTTTTATGTCGTGGAAGAAACCAAAAAAAGGTTTGACGGGGCAGGAATTGAAATTCCCTTTCCCCAGCGCGTGCTACACCAGCCCGAAAAGGCCTAGGCCTTTTTGCGTTGCATCACAAAATCCTTTAAATAAAAAGGCTCAAAATAGGCTACGTCCTCAAATTCTTGTTGTTGATATTTGCCAAAGGATAATGTTGCCATCTCCTTGGCACTTGGAACTACTTTTTCCCAAAAAACAAATCGCTCATCTGTAAGCAGTGCTTTGCACTTTCCCGCACCACTGCCCACCAGATGGATACGGTCATAGTTGTCCCAATCCGCAAAGGACGTAGTGGTAACAACCTCTGCCTTGGTCTCTTGGATTTCTTTGTGGTTACTGCCAAACACACAAGAATATACCTCCATCCTTCTGGCGTCCAAGACTGGGATAATCAACTCGTTATTGGCTGCCTGTATCTGGAGTGCCATACTCTGTAAGGTTGGTACGGAAATCAGTGGCTTTTCCAAGGCAAAGCATAATCCCTTTGCAGCAGAGACACCAATCCGCAATCCTGTGTAAGAGCCAGGGCCCTTGCTTACTGCAATGGCATCTAGGGATTCCATTGTTATCCCTGCCTCTGCCACGGCCTTTTGGATGAACAGATGCAATTGTTCCGAATGGGAATAGTTAGGGGTGTTCTCCTCCTTCAACGCAATGGTGCTACCATTGATGGCGATGCTAACGGAGCAATTGGTGGTTGCGGTTTCCAGATTGAGTATTACTGCCATTTTACAACGGATTTAGCCCTTTTTATACCCTTAAGATTTGCCTACAAAAAAGACCGTCAAAACTACGGCTTTTTTTGACGGTCTTACTTTTAAGATTTTTATATGCTATTCCAAGGAAAGTGGAACGCCATAGAAAAACTCCAATATTTTTAGCCTAAAAATGTAATCGTATTTAGACCTAATCACACTTGCCTCCGCATTATCAACACGGGCCTGTGCCTGGCCAAAATCGAACGAGTTCAACAAACCGGCCTCATAACGCTCTTTGGCATAATCATATGCCAGTTTCCTGGCGTCCAATGTTTTTTGCGCCGCTTCATAGGCCTTTCCAAAAGTGGCCACGTTTACATGCGCTTGCTGTATGGTATTTTCCAACTCCAATTTGGTCTGCTCCAATTGCAGCTCCGCACGCTTAACATCTATTTTAGACCGCTTAATGGAATTCTCCGTAGAGAAACCGTTAAAAATAGGAACGTTTAATTGAAACCCATAGGAGATACCGTCATTAAGCCATAACTGGTCTATAAAATCTGCCCTAAATGGGATAAAACCGCCCATACCATCAGGTATTGTCCTAAATTGGTTGGTATAAAACGTATTGTAATTAAAAAAGGCATTTAAGGTGGGGTACCTTGCCCCCTTTGCAATTTGCAGATCTTTATTGGCTATGTCTATATTGGCCTCAGAAAGCTTAATATCGTTTCTAAAGGTCAAGGCCTTTGCAAATATGGTTTCTGGTGAGGTTGCCATAATTTCAGAAGGCGGTACTTCATAGGACTCATCCGCTACATCAAAATTTTGATAATCGGTTATTTGTAAAAGTTGGGCAAGGTTTACCTTGGCAATTAATACCTGGGCCTCCCCATTGACTATTTGCTGTTCTTGGGTAGCGGCCGTGGCTTCAATATCCAATAGATCACCCCTTGGTAAAACCCCGGATTCCACCAGTTCCTTGGTTCTTTTTAAATCTTGCTCCGTTACCTGGTATTGTGCTTGGGCCACCTTTAGGGCTTCCTTATTGGACAATACTTGCAAATAGGCCTCTGCCACATTTAAACGGATATCATCCTTTAAATCTTCCAGACCATATTGCGTGGCAATGGCATTTAATTTAGCGCGTTGCAACTGGTATATATTGCGCAAACCATCAAAGAGCGTAATCCCGGAATTGATGCCTGCCGAAGTAGAAAAAATCTGACCTGGCTCAATAATATTGGTATTTGGGTTGGTCACCAAACCGGAGCGCTCACTGGCTACGGTATTTGCCGTTAAATTTGGAATAAAGTTGCCCCAGGCGTCCACCTCATCTATTTGTACGTTCTCCAAATTCAGCTCAAACTGCTCAATGGTCAGGTTATTCTCTACAGCGTAGTTCACGCATTCTTCCAAGGTCCATTTCTTCATCTGTGCCTGCGTGATGAACGCCGCACAAAAGAGTATGGCAAAAGTTACTTTAAGTTTCATTCGTTTTTTGATTTTGTTCTTTGATTGATTACTCTTCGGTCGTTTCTTCTTCGCTCTCTTCACCTTCTTCCTCAAGTCCTTTTTTAATGGGTTCTGTTTTGTTCCATTCCTTTACTTCATCTGCCTCTTCCAATCCCGATACCACTTCTACGTTTACCCCATCAGAAATACCTATTTCAATATCCCGGCGCTCAAATTTTTGATCGCCAATGGCCACCTCAACATAAGGTTTATTGGTCTCCCTATCAAATTGTAATAGTGCTTCTTGAATGACCAAGATGCTGTCTTTTCTCTCTAAAACTAAGGAAGCATTTGCGCTGTATCCCGCTCTAATAAAGACATCTTCCTCAACGGTGACATCCCCTTCAATTTTAAATTGTACCGCTCCCGATTCTTCAACCCCTTTGGGGGCAATGAACTTTAATTTGGCATCAAAGGTTTTGTCTTCTACAGCACCAAGACTAATTTCCAAAGGCATGCCCACTTTTAACTTGGCAACTTCGCCCTCATCCACTTTTCCTTCAAAAATCATTTTACTTAAATCCGCGATGGATGCAATGGTGGTACCATCGTTAAAGTTGTTGCTCTGTATGACCTGGTCTCCTTCCTTTACGGGAATTTCAAGAATGGTTCCGGAAACGGTTGCCCTGATGTCCGTATTGGCCGCAGAAGAACCACCGATAGAACCTTTACGGATAATTTGATAGTCCGCGTTTGCATTGCGCAATTCTTGCTCTGCTTGCTCAAACCTTAATTTTTGATTGATAAATTCTTGGTTTGATACCACTCCCCTATCATAGAGATTCTTATTTCTATCAAATTCAATCTTAGCATTGTTCAATGCCAACTCCGCATTGCGGACACGACCCCTGGCTTGATACAGCGCCTGTTCGTTAGGCACTACTTTTATTACCGCGATCAAGTCTCCAGCTTTTATAGCGGTCCCCTCCTCTACATAGATTTTATCTATAATTCCGGTAATCTGGGGTTTTATGGCAACTTCATCTTCGGGGATTACCTTGCCGGTGGCCACTGATTTTACTTCAATGCTGGAAATAAAAGGATTGTAGGTATCGTACTCCGTAGTGGCCTTACTATTGGATTTCATAAAAAAGACCGCTGCCCAGAGTATACCTATGATTAAAACTCCAAGTCCAACCCATTTTAAAATTTTTTTCATTTCAAGATAATTTAGTTGTATATAATTGGTTTTATTATTCTTCTCTTAATGCATCAATTGGTTTTATACTTACTGCCCGTTGCGCAGGTATCAATCCAATAAGGACGCCCAGAATAGTCATCAACAACAAAGAGCCGATAACATAAGGTATGGGTACCGTAGGATTGGCATATGGAAAGTCCCCGCCAGATGTAAAAGCATCGATACCTTTTAAGGTAAGGGCTCCAAAAATAATCCCTATGATACCAGCAAGAAGGGTAAGAAACAGGGCTTCAATGATGATTTGATTTCTTACTTCTGCCGGAGTTGCCCCAAGCGCACGCCTTACCCCAAGTTCTTTGGTTCTTTCTTTAACTGAAATCAAAAGGATATTACCGATGCCGATTACCCCAGCCAAAATCGTGGCAATACCAACGATTAGGGATAAAAATGTAAGACCATTGGCGAAACCAAAAATACGTTTAAAGATGGCTCCAAGGTTAAAGGCCCCTATACCCCGCTCATCAGCGGGGTCTATTTTATGGATTCTTTTAAGTGCTGCTTTAATATCTTGTTCTACCTTAACCACATCGGCATCATCAAACGCAGCAATGGTAAACCAAGCTACATTATCCCCGGTATTATAGAGTTTTTTATAGGTGGTAAAAGGAATAAAAATATCACTATCATTATCAAAGGGGCCGCCGCCGGTAAATTTATGTACCCCAACCACCTGAAAGTTAATGCCATCAATGTTTATGTACCCACCTATGGGACTTTCATCTTCGTTAAATAGTTCTTTTTGGGTGCGCTCCCCAATAACGGCAACCTTGCGTTGCTGCTCTATATCCTCGTCATTGATAAATCTTCCGCCTCGGTAAATCTTTTTAGTGGCTATTTTAGTAAATTCCGGATAATCCCCAAAAACAGAGTAGTTTCCAATTTTGGTTCCTCTTTTGATCACCCCGGGACTGGACCCAAAAACCCCACGGACGTTTCTCGGTGCAATAGCCATAATTTCTGGCACCCGTCTTCTTAACTCGTCCACGTCTTGTATCTTTAACTGTACCCGTCTTCCGGTTTTAAATCCTGCATAGGGCATACTGGTCCTTTGGGCAAAAACAAACATGCTATTTCTTGCCACGGACTCAAATTCTTTTTCAAAACCGTTATCCAAACCTTTAGAGGCACCGGCCAGACCAATATAAATGTAGATACCCACAAAAACCCCGATCATTGTCAAAAACGTCCGTAGTTTGTTCTTTGAAATGGACTGAAAAATCTCTATCCAAGTATCTTTATCAAATAATTGTCTCATCCTTATTCGTCTCTTAAAGCTACAATAGGTTTAATCCGCGCCGCCCTACGTGCGGGAATATAGGCGGCAATGGTTCCACAGATAATAAGTAGAATGGTCACAAAAATTGCCGTTCCAGAATTAATGGCCGGGTCCGTAATAAAATAGTTATCCTTTAATTCATCCCCACGAATAAAATTAAGCACTATGATACCTGCGATCATACCTACAAATCCAAACAATGTGGTGATAAATACGGACTCTAAAAGAATAGTTCTCGTAATAATACCCGGTGTTGCCCCCATTGCTTTTCTGATACCAATTTCCTTGGTCCGTTCCTTTACTACAAACACCATAATATTACTAATTCCAATGATACCGGAGATAATAACCGCAAAGGCAATGCCCGAAATAATAATTTTTAACACATTGGCAAACTGCTGGTTTCTCTTAAGGTTGTCCGCAACATTTTCAATAAAGATACCGCGTGGGTCTTTTGGACTAATAATTTTTTGCTGTCTGATAAAGGCATCCAGTTTCCCTTGAAACCTCATGGCACCACTATACCCAATAGATTCCTTGAACGCCAAGGTGATTTGGTCTATTTTGTCATTATTACCCTCTATGAGCTGGCGGGTGGTGTACGGGATATAAATGTATCGCTCCTCATTATCTCCTCCATCATCTTGAAATACGCCAATGACCTTAAATGCGCTACCACCAATATCAATGTATTCACCAATAGGGTTTTCCCCTTTAAATAGGTCTCTTTGGACCATACGGCCAATCACGGCGAACTTGGCTCGTTCTTTTAAATCGTTTGTGTTGATGAAGCGCCCTCTCATCAAGATATTTTTCTCGGCAAACTGCATACCTGGGGCAACTCCCCTAGTGTTGTAATTATCCGATTCCTCCCCGTATGTCACCGTGGCATTTCTTTGGATTTGCGGGGTAGTATAGTCTATCAAAGGAGCAAATTCCTTTACAATCTCATCAATATCCTCATTCTTGAACTCGATCTGTCTTTTAGCCTTAAAGCCTCCATAGGGGATGGTGGTCTGGGAAGGGTAGATTCTGAAAATATTGGTGGCATCGTTACCAAAGAACTCCATAAAGGTGTTATTGAGCCCATTGCCCATTCCAAAAAGGGTGACAAAAATAAAAATACCCACGGCTACGGTAAAACCCGTTAAGAACGTACGCAATTTATTCTTCTGTATGGTCTCAAATATTTCCTTCCAGGTATCCCTACTGAACATACTGCGCCGCCCTTACTTGTTCCACTTGCTTATCTTCTACGATAACCCCATCCTTTAAATGGATGACCCTTTTGCACATTTCTGCAATGTCAGGTTCGTGGGTCACCACCAAAATGGTATTTCCCTCGTCATTAATCTTTTGTATCAGGTCCATCACCTCGTAAGAGGTTTTACTGTCCAGGGCGCCTGTTGGCTCATCGGCCAACAACACCTTAGGCTCTGCAGCCATGGCCCTAGCAATGGCCACCCGCTGTTTTTGCCCCCCGGAGAGTTCACTGGGGAGGTGGGTTGCCCATTCTTTTAAGCCTACGCGCTCCAGATATTGCAAGGACTTTTCTTGGCGCTCCTTGCGGGCCACTTTTTGGTAGTATAGTGGAAGGGCAACGTTCTCCAGCGCACTCTTATAATTGATTAGATTGAAGGATTGGAACACAAAGCCCAAAAACTTGTTTCTGTACTGTGCTGCCTTGGTCTCACTAAGGTTTTTAATGGGTACACCGTCTAGGGTATATGAGCCAGAATCGGCCTCGTCCAACATCCCTAAAATATTCAAAAGTGTAGATTTCCCAGAACCGGAGGAGCCCATGATGGCCACAAGCTCTCCCGCTTCACAGGAGAAATTAATGCCTTTAAGGACATGGAGGGAATTGCTTCCCATTTTATAGGATTTATGAAGGTCTTTGATTTCAATCATGATTGGTTTGTTAGCTTTCTAATTGACATCCGTTGATATGACTCGCAAGGTGTTTATTTGTTACAAGAATGTTTTAAAAGTTATGTTAAAAATTACTCTTCATCCTCTTCAATGGCGTTCCACACCTTTATTTTATCGGCTTTGGCAACGCCAGATTTTACCTCTACCCATATCCCATCCGTAATCCCAAGTACCACCTCTTTTCGTTCAAATTCCTGTTCCCCAATACGGAGTTCTACGAACGGGGCTTTGGTTTCTTCATCAAATTGTACCAGAGCTTCCTTAATGGCCAGAACACTATCTGCACGAGCCAGGATAATGGATGCATTGGCACTTAGCCCAGCCCTTATAAAGGTGGTATCCTGCTTGTTTAAGGTCGCCTTTATTTCAAACTGTATGGCACCATTTTCTTCTTTGCCCTTTGGGGCGATGTAATCTAGAACAGCATCAAAAACCTGGTCTTCAATGGCCCCTACAGTAATCTCCAAAGGCAGGTCTTCCTTTATTTTGCCTACTTCGGACTCGTCTACCTTACCTTCAAAAATCATTTTCTCCACATCTGCGATAGCCGCAATGGTGGTACCCTCATTAAAATTATTGCTTTCTATGACCTGGTTCCCCACTTCTACGGGAACTTCCAATACCATACCACTCACGGTGGAACGTATTTGGGTATTCGCCGCATTTTTAAATCCGCTTGTGGTACCTGTGTTAACGATATCAAATCGTTTATTCGCCGCACGGTACGCTTGCCTGGCCTGATCATAGGCCACTTGCGCCCGTTCCAAATCTGCCCGTGAAATCACCCCTTTTTCAAATACGGACAATTGCCTATCATAATTACGCTTTTCATTATCCAAGGTAATCTTGGCCTCGTTAATGGCATTTCTGGCATCGTTTAAGGCATTTAAGTTGGGCACTACCTTAATTTTGGCCAGTAAATCCCCTGTTTTAACGTAATCACCACCTTCTACGTAGACCTCCTCAATTACACCGGAAATATTGGGTTTGATCAAAACCTCTTCCAAGGGAAGGATACTACCCGTGGCCACCGTTTTTTTAATGATGGTCCTTGTTTCTGCCTGCTCTGTTTCATAGACCACTGGGTCTTCCGCGTTTTTTTGGTACAAATAGTACATAGCGGCACTAAAAGCCACCACAATAAGCAAAAGAATAATGACCGTTACTGATTTTTTCATTGGTTTGATTTGATTTATTGATTGATTTTTATTCGGTTCTTAGGGCATCAATTGGTTTTACTTTAATGGCACTTTGTGCGGGGATAAAACCTGCAAAAAGGCCAGATATGATTAAAACGGCCAACGCCATGAGTACCACCCCTACACTAACACTTGGGTTTAAAAACATATCCACTGGGCCAATGCTGTCCAATAGGGCGTTCATCCCATAAATGAACAAGGCACCAAAGATGATTCCCGTCATCCCAGAGATAATCGTAAGAAAAATGGACTCCATTAAGATTTGCTTTTTTATGGACCAAGGGTCCTCTCCCAATGCCCTTCTAATTCCTATTTCCTTGGTACGCTCCTTAACTACGATCAGCATGATATTGCTCACGCCAATAACTCCTGAGATCAACACTAGGGTACCCACGATAATGGCAATCCATCGCATGGCGGCAAAGAGGCTTTCTACCCTGTTGAACTGTTCGTACAGATCAAAATAACCAATGGCACGCTCATCCTTGGGGTTTACCTTTCTACTTTCCTTAACGGTACTTACCACCTTGGGCAGCAGCTGTGATATGGAAAAACCATCTTTGGCCGTAATGGCCATCCAACCTACATTATCTGCCCGGTTAAAGGCTTGTGAAAAGGTGGTAAATGGAATATAAATCTGCCGTTCCGCATTTTCCCCATTACCATTGCTGGATTTTTCCTTATACGTACCCACCACCATAAAATTTACGCCTTGAATCTTGAGATAGGTACCCAACACCTCTTCCGTTTCTTTGTATAGATCTTTACGAATCCCATCCCCAATGACAATGACTTTTCTACGTTCTTTAATGTCGTCATAGTTTAAAAACCTGCCATGGTTGACATACATGGAATTTTGAAAAATAATTTCCGGATAATCCCCAAATACACGGTAAGAGCCACTTTCATTTTTATAGAATACATTATCCACGCCCTGCTGGTTGCGTAACCCATTTCTTGGAGAGACAATCCTAAGATTGGGCACATTGTCTTTGATGAGGCCAACATCACCCAGTTTAAAATTAAAATTTCTACCTTCTGGAAGTCCTTGGTATGCCATGGTGGTTGTCTGGGTCCACATAAACATGGTATTGGTGGCCACCCCGCTAAAATCCTGTTTTATACCATTCTCTAGCCCCTTCCCGGCGGATAATAGGATGATAAGAATCAGTATTCCCCAGAACACCCCAAATGCGGTCAACAGGGTGCGAAACCAATTTTTGGTAAGCACCTCCAGTATTTCTTTCCAACGATCCCTGTTGAACATGTGCTGTTTTTTAATTATTCGTCTCTCAGCGCGTCTATGGTATGTACCCGTACGGCCCTCCAAGCGGGAAAAAATCCTGCAATGGTACCCGCAACAATCAAAACGATTACCGTGGTAAAAGCCACCTGAAAATTCACTGATGGATTAAGGACATAGTCAATTTCAATATTTGGCCCAATAAGTTCCAATAGGCCCATACTGAGAATTAAGCCGGTAAAACCGGATATTGCGGTCACAAAAATAGCCTCATGTAATATCATACTGATAATGCCCCAAGGCTTGGCGCCCAAGGCTTTTCTAATCCCTATCTCACGGGTGCGTTCCTTTACCACAATCATCATGATATTGCTGACCCCGACCACACCTGCAATTATGGTACAGATACCTACGAACCAAAAGAAGAACTTAATGTTCCCTGTTAGGGCATAGTAGCGTTTGGCCTCTTCTATGGGGTTCCAGACCCTGATGGCCCTTTCATCTTCGGGAGCCACCCCGTGCTCCTCATGAAGGTATTTTTTAATGTCCTTGACAAAGGCTTCCGAAGAGGCCACAGTCTCCTCAATGGTGGCTTTTTCCGGCAGCATATAATTCAGGTTATTTATTTTATCTCCTCCGTTGAATACCAGCTGCGCCGTGGTCAACGGAATAAAAATCCGTTCTTCCTCATCCTCGTCCTCGCCTACTTCCCCAAACACCCCAACTATTTTAAATCCAACCCCGGAAATGTTCAGGTACTCCCCCAATGGCGAATCCAAATCTTGAAAAACCTCCCGTTTTATTTTGTTACTGATGACGGCCACCTTGGCCTTGGTATCCATGTCCGTTTGATTGACATACCTGCCCTCTGAGAGGTACTCATTTTCAATAGTCTGCAAATCAGGGGTAGTTCCGGCCAACTCATATGTAATGACATCATTATTATAGAGAATACGGATGTTATTGGGAAAGTAAAGGATGGACGCTTTTTGATAATCTACCCCTAGGTCATTGGCAATAACCTCATAATCCTTATTCCTGAGCTGGATGCGCCTGCCAGGGTTTAGACCTTTGTATTCCATGGTGGTGCGCCTTGGCCACACCCAGATGCTTGTGGCGGCATCTGTCTTAAACTCGGCCTCAATACCGTTTTGCATCCCTTGGCCAAAGCCCAGTAGAATGACTAAAATAAAAATTCCTGATGCTACCGAAACCCCTGTCAAGAACGTCCTAAGTTTGTTCTTTCGGATGGTATCAAAGATTTCTTGCCATCTTTCGATGTCAAACATGAATTGGCTTTTTGATTGATGAAACGCTTACGCGCACTTACAAGACTATCAAAAAACAGTTTTGTTACAGTAGAATTAAAAAAAACTTATTTTTTTTTGATATTCTACACCTTTCCGGCACATTGGAGGTTACCCGGCAAGGAGCTTTTGCTTGGCAAGTTTGCTTATCCCTTAAGCTTGCGGTAAATAATATAGAATAAACCACCCACCAAAATGTATGGTATGGCCATGAGGTATACAATACCATTATTGATTCCTTCTGCCTGACTGGTATCGGATTCACTTTGCAGCGCGGCACGGCACATGGAACATTGCGCTTCCATTACCTCTGGCAAACAGAACAATACCAGCACTATTACCCATACCCAGTTCTTCATCCTAACCCTATTTTTAATGTGTATAATATGGGGAAATCATTAAATAGACCACAACCCCGGTCACCGCTACATAAAGCCATATAGGAAAAGTATACTTGGCCCATCTTTTGTGTGCCTCAAAATCCTTTAAATATGTTTTACTGTAGGTGATTAAAACCAGTGGTATAATGGCTATGGAGAGTACGATATGGCTTATTAAGATGGCAAAATAAAGTGTTCTTACCCACCCCTCTCCACCAAAAGGCGTAGAATCAGATGTCATATGGTAGGCTACGTACATAACTAAAAAAGCGATTGACAGCGCGATACAGCTTGTCATTAACTTTTGGTGCAGCCCTTTATTTCCATTTTTAATAGCCACCACCGCAAAAACCAACAACACCGCCGTTAGCCCATTTGTAAAGGCATAGATAGGTGGCAAAAAGGTGAGTGGTGTTGCATTTGGAATCTTATATCCAAACAGTATGGCCACCACCGCAGGGACGGCGATGGATAGGATGGTTATCCAAACTTTAATTCTCTTTTCCTGTAATGCCGATACTTCCATGTTATTCCGATAGTAATTTTTGAATATCTTCTTTGAGCATAGTGATTTGTTGTACTTCCCCTTCCTTGTTCACCCCTTGTTTTTCCGTAACCGTTCCCCGATAGTAAATAATGGGGTTTCCAAATTTATCCAATCTCGAACGTATGAAACCGTTTTTGTCCACTAGGGCAAACATTCCAGAGTGTTCAAAACCACCAGGGGCCTCCTTGTTTTCAGCGGCTAGGATATAAAAACCTTCCCTTGATAATTTATATATGGCCTCTTTATCCCCTGTTAAGAAATTCCAATCAGTGTCCCTTACCCCAAATTTTTCCGCATAGGATGTAAGCACGCTAGGGGTATCATATCTTGGGTTAATGGTAAAAGAGGCTATACCAAAATCTTCCTCTTCCAAAAACATGTTTTCCAACTCTTTTAAATTGGAGGTCATGATTGGACATATGGTGGGACAGGTGGTGAAGAAAAAATCTACCACATAAACTTTACCCAAATAGTCTTCATTACTGACCAGAACACTATCCTGATTTAAAAATTCAAAACTGGGTACTTTTCGTTTCCTGCCATTACTAGTGATAAAACTTAACTTATCCATGGTCGCGGCACCAGCCATTCTATCGTTCTTGACCACATCGCCACTTTTTATCCGCTTCGTTATTTCATAAACCGCGAAGGCTCCAAAGATGAGCACTATGGCAGAAATCCAGACATAGGTGTATTTTTTACTGGTTTTAGTTCCGGTCGGCATTGTTCTTTTTTAAGGCGAGTCTATACTCTGCGAGAATAATTTTTACATCATCCTCCATTTTATTGTTCAAGTCTGCGACCGAGGTAGCATCAAATCCATATTTGACGCCTGTCTTTTGGTCTTCGTCATTATCCCTGCCCCGTAGGTTACGGTCTTTATCTATGATAAATATTTCTGGCACGCCATAGGTCCCATCCAACGTAAGGTTGGTTCTTAAACCATTAAATACGGTTTGCAAACCTTCTTTTGTGGTATATACAAATTGCCAATTATCTATTGGCGCCAGATTGCTCAACTCCTGTTTTAACTCTGTTACCGCCTCCTTCTCTTCCTCCAGCACCAGCATCACTACCTGAAAATCTGCGAACTCATGGAACCGCTTATAAATTTTTTGGTTTAGATTAAAGGCATTTCCCTTTTTATTGGCAACATCCCGCCCCAAAAAACCAAGGATGGTTATCTTATCTTGAAGCCTAATATCTGTGTCAATCACATCAAGCTCCGTGACATTTTCCGTTAAAATGGGAAGTTTTCCAAAATTGTTTACCCCAGAAGCAAAAAACATGTATGCCACCAACGGAAAAACAAACAGGATCACAAGAACAATCTTCTTTTTCATAGCCTTATAAAACAGCCTTGGTTTACCCGTGTTTCAAGAATAATCAAGCACCTTCCAACACGAAATACAAAATTAAAAAAAAGGCAGCCAAATAGCTGCCTTAGGGTTATCTTGAATGCTTAAGGTTTTCTTAAAAATCCCAAGCCAAAAAGCCTGATTTAAAAACGTCATAGATATACGTGGCCTCAAACAATAAAATAAATACCAAATAGGATACCAAGAAAATAGGTGTCCAAACTATGGTTCTGCGCAGTGCGGCCTTCTCATCCCTTAGGTGCATAAAATCCCAAGCAATATAATAGGCTTTGACCAGGGTAAGGATAATAAATACCCAATTAAGCAACTTCATTCCGGCAAAGGAAGTGGTTAACATAAATTCTGGCTTTATGATTCCCAACACAACTTCCACTGCTGTAACTATGGATAAAAAAATCAGAACCCCCCAAATTTTTTGGGTGTTTGATTTGAACTTTAGCAGTCCTCTAAAAATCTCTAATTTATGTGCATGTGCCATATGACTCTCTTACAATGTTATGCTTATTCCAAAATGCGTTAGACCAAATAAAAGAAGGTAAAAACAAATACCCACACCAAATCTACAAAGTGCCAGTAAAGACCTACTTTTTCCACCATTTCATAATGTCCCCTTTTTTCGTAGGTACCCAAAATCACATTAAAAAAGATGATGGCATTAATGACCACTCCGGAGAATACATGAAAACCGTGAAAACCGGTTATGAAGAAAAAGAAATCCGCAAATAATCTACTACCATATTCGTTGCGTATTAAATTGGCGCCTTCTACAACCCTTACCGCATCTTTTAAACGTCCTAGGGACTGTTCTCTGGTCAATAGTGTTTTGTGGCCATTTTCATTTATCGTTTCCGTCCGTATCAAAATGTTGGGATTGGCCTTAAAACCCTCTATCACTTCATTCAACGAAAAGGTAGTCAAGGTTTCATTGTCCGTAAACCAAACACCCTTATCCCTTGCATCAGCAATTCTAGCCTCGTTTAAGTTGAGGGCAAATTCATCTATGGCTGCCCGCTCACCAGTTTCTGCATTTACAAATTGTAAGATGCGACCTCCTTTGGTTTCCAAGGCACCAAAATCTCCCTTGATAAAGGTGGCCCATTCCCAAGCCTGGGACCCTACAAAAATGGCACCGCCAATAATCGTTAGGAACATGTACCAGATTACGGCGTTCTGCTTCATCTTATGTCCTGCATCCACGGCAAGTACCATGGTTACGGAAGACATAATCAAAATAAACGTCATGAAGGCCACATAAATCATGGGATAATTGCCATGAAAAAATGGCACGTGGGTAAATACCTCATCGGCAATGGGCCATGTTTCAATGAATTTAAACCTGGAAAATCCGTATGCTGCCAAGAATCCAGAGAAAGTCAATGCATCAGAAACAATAAAAAACCACATCATGAGCTTGCCGTAGCTTGCGCCCAATGGTCTGTTACCGCCCCCCCATACACTTCCTTCGTTTTCGGTAGTTACCGCTGTGTCCATATACACTGTTGTTTAGTCGTTTTGTATTGCCGGCCTTTCCACGGACCGATTTTATTTTATAAGCATACTGCACCTACATTGTGCAACACTGGCAGCAAAAATACATCTTTTGGCCTATTGGCAAAAGCCTATCTTTCTAGAAAACCCAAATTTTTTAAAAATAGTATACCGGTGCTGGGAAAACAGGCAACTACGAAGCTTCAGTTTCCTACCAAAGATGGTTGTGCGCCTTACCTTACAAAAAGCATGAACAATATTAAATACACCCAAAGAAAATCCAAAAAATGCCAAAAAGTTGCCCCTAGTTCCAGACCCAACATATTGTCTGCACTATACTTTTTTCTAAAAAACTGAACAATCACCGTAATCAATGAAATAAGCCCAGCCACCACATGTACGATATGCACAAAGGCAATTAAAAAAATATAGGACATTTTAATGTTGCTCGTGGGCCCGGTAAAGTAGTAGCCACTTTCCAACATCTGGGAAAACCCAACAAACTGCAGGATAATGAAGGTGATGCCCAATACCAGGGTTACTAAAAGCCAGTTACCCGTCATTTTTTGATTTCCCTGTTTCATGGCTCTTTTGGCCAACCAATAGGTAATACTGCTTGTAATAATAATGGCAGTACTGATAAAAAAAGCCTGGGGAAGATCAATGTTATCCAACCAGTCCTTTCTTTTACTGCTCACGATGTAGGCACTTGTCCAACCCGCGAAACCCATGATAAGACTTACGATGCCAAACCATAGCATCATTTTTTTGGCCCTGTCATTTTTTTCCCTTGCCGTTCCTTGTGTTAAATCCATTTTCTCTTTCTTTTTCAATAACAATAACAAAACACTGGTTAACACCCAGCTATGGCCCTACGGATTTAGGGCAGCAACTATAAACTTATCTGCCACAAAAACAATTTGCATAAAAGTGATGTAGGTAACACTTGCCAACATAAGTTTCCGTGCTGCCTTATTATCCCTTTTTTCATATAACTTAAAGGCAAAAATTAGCATGCCCAGCCCCATTGAGCCTATTATAATGGCCGCGACCAAAGAAAGTTGCAACCTACCTGTAATACCAAAAGCGGGCATTACAGAAATCACGATCATCCAAATGGTATATAGTATGATCTGCAAAGCAGTACTTGCATCTTTTTTACCGGTTGGCAACATTTTAAATCCTCCCTTTCTATAGTCATCATCCAACATCCAGCCCAACGCCCAGAAGTGGGGGAATTGCCAAAAAAACTGAATCATAAACAATGTACCGGGCTCTATCCCAAAATCATTGGTTGCCGCTACCCATCCCAACATAAAAGGTATGGCACCGGGCAGCGCACCCACAAAAACGGCCAACGGCGTCTTTGTTTTTAGTGGGGTATAGACACTGGTGTACAAAAAAATGGAGATGGCACCAAAAAGGGCCGTCTTAGGATTTAGCATATACAGGGCTATGATACCCAACACTGTTAAGCTTACGGCAACGGTCATGGCGTAGCCCACGGACATCCTACCTGCGGGAATAGGCCTGTTTTTTGTCCGTTTCATTAGGGCATCCAGGTCTTTCTCAATCACCTGGTTGTAAGCGTTTGAAGCCCCTACCATACAATACCCGCCAAAGGCCAAAAGTAGCACGGAAGTAAACTCTATTTCATAGGCCCCAAGAAAATAACCTGCTATGGAAGAAAACACCACACTAAGGGCAAGACGCATTTTGGTCAGCTCCTTTAAATCAGAAATCCTAATTTCCCATGTGGTATGTTCTACGGCACCCGCTGCGTATTTCATGAAATCTAAATAGTTTGCAAAGATACATTGGCAGGGCATTATTTGCAATGGATTGAAGTTCTTTAAGTTAATTTTAAACAAAGTGCCCTTTGCACCAACCTTATAAAGGTCTCCTATAGCGGTGCCAAAAAATAATAAAGCCCCGATGTACATCGAGGCTTCTATTAAAAGTTCTAAAGTTCCTAATTCCCTATTGTAATTTGAAGTTGATAGGAATACTAAATGGCACCTTAACCGGTCTTCCGCGCTGTTTTCCGGGAGTCATTTTAGGCAGTTTTTTAATGATTCGCATAGCCTCTGCCTCTAAGTTCTTGTCTGGCCCACGCATCCTAATATTACCAATGCTTCCATCTTTTTGAATCACAAAGACCACACTTACACGACCTTGCACACCCATTTCCTGGGCAATTTCGGGATAACGAAAGTTTTTGCGGATATGCTTTTGCATTTGTTCCTGAAAACAGGCTTTCTTATTACTTGCACCCTCGCAACCTGGAAAAACGGGAACGTCCTCAATTACGGCAAATGGCACTGAAATATCTTCTTCCACTTCCTCCATTTCCACTTCCTCAACTTCCATTACTTCTTCTTCTTGGCTGGTTTCCGTAGATTCTATCACAGTTTCCTCTACTTCTTCCTCATCTTCCACAACCTCTATCACCTCAGGTGCTGCCGGTGGTGGTGGTGGTGGTGGTGTTTTTATCTGCTCTGTCATTGGTACCTCCTCATCCAGTTGGTCCTCCACATTTAAAGAGATATCATAATTGTTACCATCTTCATAGTCTTTCCACTCTAAACCAGTATACACTAGGAGCATAACAATAGCAAGACCTATAACGAAATAAAGTGCGCTATTTCTGCCTACGTCCGCTTTTGGATTCTTTTTTGGTTCCATTTGCTTATTTTTTAATGTTCGCTAATTTAAATATTAATTCGAAATATAGGTAATTATAATGAGTCATTTTATCTTCTTGATGCGTAAACGGTATCTTTTAATGAGTAAAACCGCAGTCAGCGCTCCCGCCAAATTGGCCATAACATCCCAAAAATCGGCCATTCTGCCGTAAGGCATTAAAAATTGTAGAAACTCAATACCCAATCCGTAAAGGAATGAAAACACTAGCCACTTTATTAAGCTATTCTGGAGTGCGGACTTGTTCTCAAAAGTATCTATAAAACCTAGGACCCCAAAAAACACCATACCCAAGTGAAAGAAATAGTGTGCCAACTTATCTGTATTTGGGAAGGAAAGGTCTATATCCGTTACCCCATTAAAAGAAAATAAGCTGAGCGATGTAATGCACACCATCCAGCCTATGAATACTATTTTAAACCTGTTTTTGTTAAGCACCCACCACTTCCTTGTATTGGGCATCTGACAGGAGGGCATCTACCTCCCCAGGATTGGATATCTTAATTTTCACCATCCAGCCTTCCCCATAAGGATCGGTATTCACCTTCTCCGGCTCATCTTCCAAGCTTTCATTGAACTCAATAATTTCACCAGTGAGCGGTAAAAAAAGGTCAGAAACTGTCTTTACGGCCTCAACGGTTCCAAAAACAGCCTCCTTTTCCAAGGTTTCGTCAACAGTTTCAACCTCTACATATACGATATCTCCTAACTCGCCCTGCGCAAAATCAGTGATGCCAACAGTGGCAATATCACCATCTATCTTTACCCATTCATGGTCTTTTGTGTACTTTAATTCTGAAGGAATATTCATTTGTGATCGTTTAGTCTTGTTCACAAATGTAAAGTTTTAAATGTTTGCATTCAAAGAAAAAAATACGGTCTTAATGAGATGGCATAGGCAATGCACGGAAGCCGGAAAATAAGTAACGACCCCTTTGTCAATTCCCAAAATTATACCGTATGGTAAAGCCCGCGTTAATGGTGGTCTGGGGGAAAGCTGTAGAAACCTTAAATTGGGAAAAGGCATGATCGTAAAAGAACAAGGCGTTTAAATTTTGGCTAAGGGCATAATCTGCCGTAAACTTCACGGCCCATAGATTTTGGCCTGCCGTAATTTGGTTGCTATCAATATCCAAGTTCCTTATAATGGTAATATTGTCCCGGAGCGATAAATCTGCCTTTAAATTTAAATCTCCCTTTAAACGGGTTTTTTCACCTCCTATATTGGCCACAAATTTTACATCCTTAAACCTGTATCCCAAACCTACCCGATACTCCTGTCCGCTCATTTCCGTGAGCAGATTATTGTCAAAACTCATGGAAAACATCCTATCCGTCCTTACTTCTGCAAGGACACTAAGGGAATTTTTCATTTCAAAATCCAAGCGTACCAAAGGGTTGAATTCATCCGTTAAAATTACGTTATTGATGATGTTCTCTGGCAGCACGTTTCCGGTTTCCACGTTAACCAAGGGCAGACCTTCCTTTAGCAATTGGTTGCGTTCCAAATTGGTCTGAAAGGAATTGATACTGTATGCGGAACGATAGCCATGCTGCACCGAAAAACGCTTAAATTTCTTTTTAAACCATTTGTTCTTCATGAGACCAGTGTACTTAATGGTCCAATTGGGAATGGGAATTTCCCTAAAGGCATCCAAATTCACCCGTTCCGCATCTTGGCCGGTAATGGCCGCGAAAAATGCCGGAAGCAGCACATCCTGACTGGTTTTCCCATAGCCTTCTGGGAAACCATCTGGCAAAATGGTGGCATTGGCATTTCTGTCTTCATTGATACGGTTGGCAATGATCACCCGGTTGGCCTTAAGCTCATCAAAGGTGGCAGAATTAAACTCATCACTCCTCCTAAAAGCCGTGCCCAGCATCATGGTTGAAATACTGAAATTGCCCAAATTATTGCCCAAGAGCTGATTGTAGGTAAGTTCTCCGGTGCTAATGTCCGGGACCACCGCAAAGGTCTCCTGTAGGTTGTTGGAAATCTGCCTGTCAGCAACTAAATCTATGGTAAGGTCTTGGGTGGGCTGTGCCGTTGCCGTTATATTGAGTTGTTTGGTATTGTTCTGTAAAAATTGGGAGTTAAACCCATCAAACTGGGTTAACCAGCCCCTGCGGGCAGCCTCGAACCTTACATCCCGTTGACTGCCAAAGACAAAACCTAAAGTGGGTCTTGCCGTACCTATAAAACCGATACTTTGGGTGTACCCAGGAAGAACCTGCCCCCTGTTTTCTGTATAGTTCACGTTCACCCGTTTTACCATGGTCACAATATCTATAAGCGTGTTTACCCCTTTACTGGTTTTTTTCTTGGTCTTTTCCTTTTCCCCATCCCCATCGGTGTTGTTGGTGCCACGGCGGGTCCTTGTATCGCCTTTGCCCGTTCGCTTTTTTAAGCCCAGATAATCATAGAACCCTTGCATGGTCATGTTTGCGGTAAGGGTATGGGTGCTGGCATTTTGGACGGTGTTGATATCCTCCCCGGCCACCTCAAACAGGGCATCACCGCCCCGTTGCCAATCAAAATTACTGGTATAGGTATATTGGCCGTTGATGAAACTCAAAAATGGAAACTTATCAAATGGCAACTCGTAGTTTAACTGCATCTGTTGGGAATGCCTGTTGGGCTCCCCTATATCAAAAAAGCCATCCCACAGGTCCAACATTTCATTGATACCAGAATCCGCATCATCATCCACATTAAAATAATTCCTAACGATATTATTATTGGATGCGGTTAAATTTACCCTAAGCGATTTTGACAAGCTGTAATTAAGGGCGTATTGCCAATTAAACAGGTAATTACGTTGCTGCAACAAGGGTAGATCCAGTGCCTCTACGCCCGGTTCCAATACATCCCTAAAACGCTGCTGGTTAAAGGACCTATTGTAATTGGCATTTAAGGACACGCTGGTGGGCATCAAATTTAGATTGAACTCCTTTAGCCATTTCCAATAATCACTTTTAAATATGGAATCTTTTTTGGCAAAGGGCGCCACGGGCAAGGGTTTAAAATTGTGATTGTACACAAAGCCCGTTTGTACGTTTTGGTCTATTAGCTCTGCCACTTCAAAATCCCGATGATTGGTTTCGTTATGTGAAAAATTAAAGGTAAAGTTTTCAATATCGTAGAAATTCTCTTCTGCTTCGTCCCCCCTATTTTTTCTCACTCCTATAAGGTTAACGCTAGTGCGTTTGGTGTAATCCTCTGCCTGCTCCCTAATAGTCTCCGCATCTTCTTGTGTATCTGCGGCAGCAATCCTATCGGCCAGTTTTAAATCATCATAGACCGGATCAAACTCTGGGGTAATCAATGTTTCCGAAATACCGTAGTTGAAGGGTATTTGCAAGCCCCATTGCTTTGGAAACAATTGGCCCACGTTAACATTGGTCACCACGTCATAGGACATGGCATCTTCCCTGGCCCGCTCATTGGGCATTTGATCTATGGACCCAAAACCGGAGGTGCTGGTGCTTCCGGTAGCGGTAACGTTGGCAAAATCTGCCATGTTCGCATCAATGGCCGCAATGGCCGCCCAACCTCCATTGTTATCTAACCCCGCCAAGCGGAGCTCATTGAACCAAACTTCACCTCTTGCCGGAATATTATCAATATTTTTTACACCTACCATCATCCCGCGGATGCTTCCCAAAGAGGGGTTACCTCGGATTCCTATGCGTAACCTACCCAAATCCCTTGGGGCAAACTCATCAACAGGAACCACTTCACCGTTCACCACCTCATAAAAATTTAGTTGGTTAAGGGAACCGTTGGCAATGCCCAGAGATTTCACCTTGTTCAAATCTGCCAAGACCACATCTAGCTCGTTAACGCTTGGCCAGATAACCTCTGCATCTGTGCTGCCAAAAGGAGTAAACTGCAAGGGCAGTTCCAATTGGTAAAAGTTTTCTGAAAAATCTGTACCTATCCTTAAAAAACCCACCAGAGGTGTATCACTATCCGCATAGTCACTGTTCACCACCTTTTCTGCATGCATGAACATCTTTATCTTCTCATACTGCCGCACATCAATGTTTACGTTCTTAAAAACCCCTCTTGAGTCCTGAGGCTCCAAGTTTTCCACCAAAAAGGACAACGACTGCTCATTCTGGCGTATAATGGTATTGTTATTATTCAATTGTTCCCTGATGACCCCCGGTGGCAGTACATAAGGGATTGGGGTCCTACCTGCATTTTCCTCAATGTTTACGGCATTGACATCGGTAACCGTTCCGTCATCTGAAGGATTGGCGTCCACGGTCTCATCCTGCAGGTTATTGGTATAGGTACGCCAATCTCCCCGAACCAAGTCCAAGGTAGCAAACCGTAGAACGATATCATCCGTGAACCCAGTCATGTACATCCGCATAAAACTTATGGACCTAAAATCCGTAATACCCCCAATGGCATCGGTAAAATCACTTAAAGGAATCTTGTATTGAATCCATCGCCTATTTAATTGCGTATTGTTGGGAAGTGTGGGTGTTTCTCCCTCACGGATATCGGTCACATACTCATCATCTATTGTGGTATTGGGACGGATCGGGATTCGGTATTCATAATAACTGTTGACCGTGTTCATGGTAAGGTCCCGATCCACATCCTCCACATCAGGAAGGGTGGTGGAACCCCTATTGGTATTGGTCACTTCCACCGGCGAGTTACCATCTGGATTATTAAAATCCAGATATCTTTCCAGAATACCGCCTTCCCTGTTCAGGTAATACACATAGTTGTCCAATGCAGGATCTTCTGCCGGTCCATTATAGATACTTGCCTCATCAGCATCACTGAGCCCATCAAAACCAATATCCTGTATTTCACGATTGTTCTCATCTGCATCAAAGGCATAGACCAAAGATTGGGTGGAAGGCACCTGACCCCAGACCGTGGGCCTAGGATTTTCGGTTGAGGTAGGGCTTGGCAACCCGTTTTCATATTGTTTTCTGCCATCTGGCAGAATATCCTCTGAAATATTACCCAAATTCAATACCAGCTCACCACTATTGGCCCCAGTGGTCTCACCATCAACATAAGGGTCTAAAACCCAAAACTGGATAAATTCCACATTACTTTGTTCAAAATTGGTACTGCTCAAGGACCGCATAATACCTCCCCAATGGCGCTCTGGATTGGCACCAAAGGTATCACTGGCATTATAGGGGCCTTTTTGATTGGGATAATAGGCCACGTCCAGTGTTCCCTGAACGGTAGTCTGGCCTTGCGCAATATCTATCTGGGGAAAAACCTCATCAATAAAAACCCTACGTGTGCTGTTTAAAGACACATCATTGTCCGTTACCCCATCTGGTCTTTGGTTGGTATAAAATATGGGGTCAACCGTGTACCAGGCCATTTTGGCACGTTCAAAGCCGGCACTTAGCCCTTCTGGATTTTGCGGCACACCAACCGGCGGGCTTGCCAATGACCACCCTAAGGAAGAACGGATATCTATCAATGCCTGGGCTCCTTCAAAATCGTCCAAAAAGGTGGTGGTCTCCCCCAAAAAATCCGCATTCTTTGGAGAATTGGGCTGCAACACCGCCACCTCACCACGAATGGAGATGTTAGAAGGTACGTCCGTGTCAATATTGGGCAATTTGTTGGCCAAACGGGTTAAAAATGGCACTTCCGTACTAAAATTACCGTTAAAACCAAAAATGGTATTATTTACAGGTTCCACCCCAAAATTTGCCTTTTGGGTGAGTGGGCGCTCGTTTAAATTTAACAAGGTTCCACCCAGTACAAAGTTTTCACTGATTTTATGCTCTACGTTTATGCCCGTAAACCGTCTGGTCTGTTGCCCAAAAACCGCATTGTTTTCCACGGAAATATTAATGGGCACGTTGGAAGCCTCCAAGCTCTGGTCCAGCAATTGCACCGTACCAGCCTGATAATTTACCGTATAATCAATACCTTCCTGTAATTGCCTACCACCTGCGGTAACCCTAACGGAACCCCTTGGCACATTAAAGGCACCGATCGGGATACCGTTGTTGCCCTGTGATTTGTAGCGCCCCTTTAATTGAAACCGATTTTTCTCGGCGTCCTGCAATGAGGCGGCCTTGGTTTTTGCGTACATGTTCCTAAATACGTACCGTTGCTGATTGGCATTATATCCTTGATCATTCTCTACCTCATAGGTCCCACCACCCAAAAGATCAAACAGGTATTCCCCAAAGGGCTCTACCTTGGTGAAAATGATGCGTCCCGTTTGTGTATCCACGGTGATCCCCGGCACATAGTCAAAGAAACCGTCACCTCCGGCCTGCACATCATTATACAGATTTAAGCGGTCTAAATTAAATACGTTTAAAAGAATACGTTCTTCCAAGGGTTTTCCATTGGCCGAGGCTGCTGCGGGAAAAGGCACGGGCACGCCGCTCTCATCCCTAGCTGGGGTGATATAGTTTCTTGGGGTTGGATCGGAATATAGGATGTTTAACCGAAAGTCTTCCTGACTTAACTGAAAAGCACCGGTGGAATAAATATTCTTCATCATCAAATCCCAAATGGGATCACTCACATTGGTGATATTACTCTTTAAAAGCTTTAATACCAGCGTATTATTTTCGATAATGGGGTTTGCCCCACCGGTCACGGTAGTGGCCTCTACCCCGCCATTGGCAAATTCTCCTACCTGAAAAACATCACCATCCAAGGTAGTGTACTGAAACGCAACGGCCAGCACCTCATCATTGCTCAACCTTTGGTTTAGGGAAATATACCCAAGCTGACTATCAAACCTGTAATCCCTGCCCACTTCCAACTTTCTGGCGTTTTCCAGAATAGCATAGTCAAAACCTTCATTAACGGTATAGCCAGGAATATCAAAACCATTGGCCACAGTGGCAATGTCCCTTATATTTTCATTTAAAGCACCACCGGCTCCAATAGCAGCTGGATCATAATCATTGGCCCTATTTTGCGGTAAGACCCCAGTACCAGCAACATTAAAGAAGCCGGTTGGCGCACCATTTTGGCGACCTATCCTAGTTTTTGCCTGCCCGTCTGGACCTATTTCCCCTTCCCCTAAATCTTGGATGGCCACTACATTACGCACGTTGGTGGTCAACTGGTTCCTGTTGGTTACCCAAACCTCCAAACGTGTAATTTGGGTACGACTCTGAATAAAAGGGTACTGGGCAAGGGCCGCATCATAATTGTCCCTAAAATACTGGGCCAAGAAGAAATGCCTGTCTTCATCATAATCCAATGCGGTAAGGGAGAAATCGTTTATAGTACCACCACCTTGGGCCACTACGGTATTGTTTTGGGATTGTTGCTCGGAAAAGACGGCGGTTACCGTGGTCCTACCAAACTGTAATTGGGTCTTTATACCAAATAAGCTCTGGGCCCCAGTAATCAAGGAACTGTTCAAGGGCATGTTCACATTACCCACTTCAATGGAGCGTATGATATCATCTTCGGTAGGGGTGTAATCCAGTTTCACCAGGTTTTGAAAATCGAACGTGGCCTCCGTATCATAATTGGCCGTTACCTGAAGCCGCTCCCCTACCTTTCCCAGCATGCTAAGACTAATTCGCTGGTCAAAATCAAAGGATAGGTTGGTCCTATTTCTTGGGGATAGGGCAGGATTGTCATTCTTTTGCCAAATCACACCCAAATCCATGGCAACGGAACCCTGTGGAATCACTTCTATGGTGTTGCCACCAAAAACGGACTCAAAGAAATTATTGTTCACGTAAAAATTGGGAAGTAGATTTTTGCGTGCCTCTTCTGCACCTTCCTTTTTACCGGAAAATGCATCAATTTTTTCCTTGAAATAGGATTTTATACCCTCCGCACGGACCAATTTATAATAGTCTTCCGGAGTAAGAAATAACGGATAGTTTACATTGAAATCCCCAACACTTTCCGTGTACACGTAGCGGTCAATAGAGGCGTCATAACTGTACTTGGAGACTATACTGTTGGGATTTTCCAACAACAACCTGCCCAAGGCCGCACCGGTTTTAACCGAATCCACCGCTTGGTCAGCGTCTTGGTCCTGACCCCTTATATAGGATAGGGACAAGAATAAAAAGCATATAAAAGTGAGCTTAAATCTATTGGATTTAAGTTGTGGTATTACCCCTCTTTTCAAACTAATTACAAATTTTTCAGCGCCTGTTTAATCACAGCTTCCACGCTCATAGCACTATCTTGCGCAAGGACCCGATCGACCACCTTTTCAGATTGCCTCCTTGCAAAACCAAGAACGTCTAAAGCAGATAACGCTTCATCCTTTGTTGTATTGTTTGATTGTAGTGAAACTTCGTCCATATCATAGACTTTAAGAATCTTGTCCTTGAGGTCTAAAATTACACGTTGGGCCGTCTTGGCCCCTATCCCTTTGACACCCTGTATGGTAGCTACATCACCCCCTGCTATGGCCTCTTTTACCTGATTGGGGTTTAAAGAGGATAGCATAGTTCTGGCGGTACTGGCGCCTATACCGGAAACGGATAACAACAGGCGGAAAATTTCACGTTCTGCCTTGGTGACAAAACCAAAAAGGGTGTGAGCGTCCTCCTTAACCTGTAAGTGGGTGAATAGGTGGGTAGATTCCTCATTCTTAAGCTGGGAAAACGTATGTAATGATATGTTTAAAAAATATCCTACGCCCCCACATTCCACAACTACATATGTGGGCGATTTTTCTACTAGTTTCCCTTTAAGATGATGAATCATATTCTTTTTATTTCTTTTGTATGGATACTTGAGTTAAGGTTGGCTCCAAGTGATACTTGCGGCAAGGGCAACTGATTAAGGATGACCAGGCGCTTAATTTCCACTAGCTTTTGCCCTTTTTCGTTTTTCCCGCTCTTGGGCATCAATGACGGCCACCGCACTCATATTCACCATTTCATCCACACTGGCTCCTAATTGCAAAATGTGCACGGATTTTCTTAAGCCTACCATAATGGGACCTATAGAACTGGCCTTGTTAAGCCCCTTCATTAGTTTATAGGTAATATTGGCAGCATCTAGATTGGGAAGTATAAAGGTATTTACCTTTTTTCCTGCCAATTTTGAAAACGGAAAATTATTGTAGCACAACTCTTGGTCCAGCGCAAAATCCGTTTGAATTTCACCATCAACCACCAAACTCGGGTTTTGGTCATGCAAAATCCTAACCGCTTCCCTCACTTTTTTGGCATCGGCATCGTTGGAGGAACCAAAGTTGGAATAAGACAGCATGGCCACAACGGGATTAAATCCAAAGGTACTGGCCACATTGGCCGTCATTTGTGCAATCTCTGCCAACTCCTCGGCATTGGGATTGATATTCACCGAGGTGTCCGCTAAAAATATAGGGCCCCTTTCCGTTATCATAATATTCACGGTGGAGGCCTTACCTACGTTATTGGCCCTGCCAATGACCTCAAATACAGGTTTTAATACCTTAGGATAGGCCCGGGAATACCCAGATATCATACCATCCGCATCTCCGGTAAGAACCATCATGGAGCCAAAATAGTTTCGCTTGCCCATATTGACCCGGGCACTGTAACGGGTCTCCCCCTTGCGCTTGCGCTGTTGCCAAAGTTTATCCGCATACATGGTGCGTATATCCTTGGAATCTTCCGATCGGGGGTCAATGATTTCCACATCCGCATCAAACTCCAACTGTTGTTTTAGTTTTAAAATAGTCTCCTTGTGCCCAAGAAGAATAGGCGTGGCAATACCCTCCTCATACACTATTTGAGCGGCTTTAAGTACATCCAACAGCTCCGCCTCCGCAAAAACGATGCGTTTTGGGTTTACTTTTGCCCGGTTGTGCAGCATCCTCACCACTTTGTTATCATTACCGGAACGCAACAGTAACTCTTCCTCATATTTTTTCCAATCTTGAATGGGTGCTTTGGCCACACCACTTTCCATGGCGGCCTTGGCAACCGCCGGAGGTATTTTTGCAATAAGCCTAGGATCAAACGGTTTGGGGATGATATAGTTTTTACCAAACGTAAGACGCGTGGTATCATAGGTAATATTTACCTGCTCTGGCACAGGCTCTTTGGTCAAATCTGCCAGCGCCCTCACTGCTGCCATCTTCATCTCCTCGTTAATTTTGGTTGCCCTAACATCCAAAGCCCCCCTAAAAATAAAAGGAAAGCCCAAAACATTGTTCACTTGGTTGGGATGGTCCGATCGTCCCGTTGCCATGATAATATCTTCCCTGGTCTTACAAGCCAACCCATACTCAATCTCTGGGTTGGGATTGGCCATGGCAAATACCACAGGGTCTTTGGCCATGAGCAAGAGCATTTCCGGAGTTACGATATCTGCCATGGAAAGCCCAATAAAAACATCGGCATCCTTCATGGCGTCCTCTAAAGTAGAAATATCACGGTCGGTGGCAAACTCCGCTTTCTGCTGACTTAAATTCTCCCTATCCGAACGGATGACCCCTTTACTGTCCAACATCGCAATATGTTCCCTTTTTGCCCCAAAGGCTTGGTACAATCTGGTGCAGGAAATGGCAGCTGCGCCGGCACCACTTACCACAATGTTGATATCTTCCATTTTCTTGCCAATGAGCTCCAGCGCATTCAAAAGGGCTGCGGCGGATATAATGGCCGTACCATGCTGATCGTCGTGCATAACCGGAATATCCAGCTCCTCTTTTAATCGCCTTTCTATCTCAAAGGCTTCCGGGGCCTTAATATCCTCTAAATTGATGCCACCAAAGGTGGGCGCAATGGTTTTGACCGTTTCCACAAACTTGTCCACATCCTCCGTATCCAGTTCAATATCAATTCCATCAATATCCGCAAAAATCTTAAAGAGCAGGCTTTTACCTTCCATGACAGGTTTTGCAGCTTCCGGACCAATATTTCCCAATCCCAAAACGGCAGTACCATTGGAGATGACCGCTACCACATTGCCCTTTGCCGTATACTTGTAGACCTCCTCCTTGTTTTTTGCTATTTCCAAACAGGGTTGGGCAACGCCCGGCGAATATGCCAGGGCCAAATCCCGTTGTGTGGCGTAGGGTTTTGTAGGAACCACCTTTATTTTTCCCGGTTGGGGTTTTGCATGATAAACCAATGCTTCCCTGCGATTCTTCTCTTTGCTCATTGCTTCATTTTCAAAGGGTGTAAAGTTACAGGTATTCGGCCAAAAAAGAATTTTTCGGGAAGAGTATTGTTCTTTTGGAAAGGCCCTTATTTACAGAATTACATCACGTAGCCCTATGACTATTCTTTACATTCAGTCGTGTGGCCAATAATGCAGCTATTATAAAGAATACCCCGCCAAATAAAATAGCATTTACCGCGTTGTTTCCAAGAAAATTTTCAATAATTGTTCCAAAAGTTACCGTTTGAATCAACATGGGAATGACTATCATCATATTTACGATACCCATATATACCCCTCTGCGATCCTCTGGTATTACTTGGGATACCATAGCGTAAGGTATACCCATCATTGCCGCCCAACCTATTCCAAAGAGCACCATTGGTATTAATAAAGCATACTCATTGTTAATGTATGGCATGCTTAACATTGCTATACCAGTTAAAATCAAACTGACCACATATACTATTTTTGAGCTGTATTTGACAGCAAGGGGTACTAAAGCCAATGCAGTTATCATAGTAACAAAATTATAAGTACCGTTCATTAAACCTGTTTGCGCCAAAGCCTGTTCAGACAATAGCTGAATATTTTGAGCAAACGCAGTATCAACAGTGCTAATCTCCGCACCGCTTTTACAAGCTTCCATTATCCCTTCATAACGATCTGTATCCGCATCACTGATGCCTTTTAAACTTTTTCTTACCATGGGTGTAATAAACTGCCAATAACAAAATAAAGCATACCATTGAAAGAAATATACTGCAGCTAAACGCCACATTAACTTTGGCATATTACCTATTGCGTGGACTATTTCAAGTATGGGGAAAAATAACCTTTTACCAAAAGAGGTATCTGCTTTTTCTTGTTTCATTTTAACCAATTCCTCATCGGTTGGAGGAATTTCCGGGGTTTTAAATACAGACCAAAGAACTGTGGCTACGGAGGCAAAAGCACCTAGAAAAAAAGAATAATACACCCAAGTTGGAATTGCATTGACATCATCCGCACCCACGGAGCATAGACTAGCCGCAGCATCCGCAGGTACACTGAACCAGTCCTGAAACAAAAACAGGGAGAAGTTAGCCAAAGTAATACCCGCTCCTACAAAGAGGCTTTGCATTTGATAACCAAAAGTCAATTGTTCATCGGGCAGTTTATCACCAACAAAAGCACGATACGGCTCCATTGCAGTGTTGTTTGCAGCGTCTAAAACCCATAGCAGACCAACAGCAAACCATAATCCAGGGCTAAAAGGAAAGGCAAACAGACATAAACTGGCGGCAATTGCGCCGATTAAGAAAAATGGCTTCCTACGGCCGCCCCACTTTGGCAACCAAGTTTTATCACTAATCGCACCAATTATAGGCTGAATAAGAAGTCCGGTAACGGGACCTGCTAAATTTAATAGGGGTAATTCATTATGATGCGCACCCAAAAATTCAAAAATTGGATTAATTGCAGTCTGTTGCAATCCAAAACTAAATTGGATTCCAAAAAAACCAACATTCATGTTCCAAATTTGCCAAAAGTTTAATTTAGGTTTATTGATCTTCATTTGTTAGTTTGTTTCCTTTGTTGGTTGTGATGTAAAGGTTGAATATAGCAATTTTACCCGATAATTCAGGTGTACTAGAACCGAGGGCTATCGGTCTGCCTTCTTTAAAAACTTGATATTCCTTTGTAATCCTGAAAACTTGGTGCGTTTTACCGCAGATTTTTTAAATACCTTCTTAAACACATCTTCCGTTATTTCTTCCCAGTCCTTTTTGGTCATGGAGAGCAAATCTGGATGTGGGTCAAACAGTGGTTCACTGTGTGGTTTGGAAAAGCGATTCCAAGGACAGACATCTTGGCACACATCGCAGCCAAACATCCATTCATCAAATTTACCGGAAAATTCAGTGGGCAATTCCTCTTTTAGCTCTATGGTAAAATAGGAAATACACTTACTGCCATCTACTTGGTATGGGGCCACAATGGCCTCCGTAGGGCAAGCATCCATACAAGCAGTACAAGTGCCACAGTGATCGGTTACCGGCGTATCATATGCTAATTCCAAGTCAACAATCAATTCAGCAATAAAGTAAAAAGAGCCTACCTGCTGGGTCAACAAATTACTATGTTTCCCCATCCAACCCAAGCCGCTTTTTGCTGCCCATGCCTTATCCAGAACTGGCGCAGAATCCACAAAAGCCCGTCCGTTAACCTCGCCTATGGCATCTTGGATAAATTCATACAACTCTCGAAGTTTTCCCTTTATGACATGATGATAATCACGTCCGTAGGCATATTTGGAAATCTTATAGGTTTCCGTGCCTTGCGTTTCAGAAGGATAGTAATTTAACAGCACCGAGATCACGGATTTTGCGTCATCCACCAACAAACGCGGGTCTAGGCGTTTATCAAAATAACGCTCCATATACTGCATCTTGCCATGCCTGTTTTCCTTTAACCAATGCTCTAGCCGTGGTGCCTCCTCCTCTAAAAATTGGGCCTTAGATATGCCACAAGACAAAAAACCAAGGCGTTTGGCCTCTTTTTTTATCTGTTGGGCATATGTGGTTTTTTGATTCATTTTTCAATTCTGCCAGTGATAACGAAAGTACAACATCCCATAAATGAAAATAATTTTTATTTTGATGTAACATTTTGGGTCAAGATAACTCTAACTTACATCATTTTAAACCAATGACATGATACGAATAGAAAATCTTACCAAATCGTTCACTTCAAAAACAGGCAAAGGCCTTAAGAAAGAAACGGTAACGGTAAACGCGGTAAATTCGGTTTCCTTTGAATGTAAGCCAGGACGGATCTTCTCCTTGTTGGGCCCCAATGGTGCCGGCAAAACCACTACCTTAAGGATGATCGCCGGTATCATTAAACCTACGTCCGGTACTGCCGTAGTGGATAACATAGCTATAGCCAAGGGCAATAATGAAGTAAAAAAACGGATTGGTTTCCTTACTGGATCCACCGGGCTTTATGAACGTTTAAACCCAGATGAGACCTTGGATTTTATAGGGAAAATCTATCAGTTACCAATTAAGGAATATCAAGAGCGCAAAGAATATCTTTTTGAAAAATTGGGCATTAACGAGTTTAGAAAAAAGCGTTTGGGTCAAATGAGTACAGGGATGAAACAAAAAGTTTCCATTGCCAGAACGCTAATTCATGACCCAGAAGTATTGATTTTTGACGAACCCACTTCTGGGTTGGATGTTATCACCGCAGATAGCATCATTGACCTCATCCGCGAGTCCAAGGACAATAACAAGACCGTGATTTTCTCCTCTCACATTATGAGTGAGGTGGATTTGTTGTGTGACGACCTTGCCATCATTAGCAAAGGTTCCATTATCTACAACGACTCGTTTGAAACTTTCAAAAAAGAGATGACCGCACCTAACCTTACCCAAGAATTCATTAACCGAGTAAAACAAGCCTAAGATGAGAGATTTATTGATAATTGTCAAGAAAGAATTGACTGAGCTTTTACGGGACAAAAAAACCATTATAAACTCTATAGTATTGCCCACTTTACTCATTCCCATCCTCATGTTTGGCGGGTTTAAGGTAAGCAAGATGATACAGGAGAGCAACCAACAAAAAACGATTAAAATAGGATTATTGAATGCTCCAGAGGATTTTAAACAGTTGGTGGCCAAGGACACCCTTCATGAGGTTACCATTTTTGAGGAAAACCAAGATTTTAAGTCCCTTATCAACTCGGGCGACATACAAACAGCCCTAGTTTTTTCGTCTGACTGGAGCACAAAAATGGATAGCCTTGAAACCTCAGAGGTCTTGGTGCATCGCAATGGAACCAAGGACAACATCAACAGTAGGGTAAGTAAGCTTTTAGATGCCTATAGTGACAAGCTAAAAACCAACCGCATCGCTACCCTGAACATTCCAGTGGAAAAAATGAACCCTATGGTACAGACCTTTGTGGAGGTGAGTGAACAAAAGGAATTGATAGGCAAGCGTATTGGAGGTTTTATCCCCTACATTTTTATCTTGACCATGTGGGGCGGTTGTTTGCTAGCCGCCATTGATTTGGTTACCGGTGAAAAAGAACGTAAGACCATTGAAACCACCTTGTCCCTGCCGGTGTCTAAATTTTCTGTTTTGATGGGAAAAGCCATTGTTGCTTCCATCCTTGGTTTTGTTCCAGCGCTACTCAACCTTATAGGCTTAATTGTTGGCCTCAATTTTATAGAAGGCATTCCAGACAACTTTAAAATGGCCCTGACGGAAATGTTGAATCCACAGTCCATTGTTATGATATTATTGCTATTGATTCCGTTTTCATTGTTCCTATCTGGGTTGATCATTGCCCTTGTTGCCGGCGCCACCAGTTTTAAAGAAGCGCAGAGCAAGGCTTCACCCATTATTATTCTTATCATAATTCCTTTGGTGATGGCTCTTATGCCTGGCATAGAATTTACCTGGTCCACCGTATTTATTCCTGTTCTAAATATTGGGTTGGGGGTAAAGGAAATCATGGCCGGAACGGTAAATATTGCGATGTACATTGCTATGCTGGTTTCATTGATCGCGTTTGCCGTCGCAGCAATCTATTTCAGTTACAAGAAATTCTCTGACGAAAGTGCTATTTTAAGTTAATTGATGTCTCCATAATAGCGGAGGTATGGATTAAAGTTATTGTCATTGGGGGGGCTAAAATTCTAGAATACACTTTATTGTATTAGTTCCCTTCCTTTTGAGGTTAGAAACATTTTTAAAAAGTGCCTTACCGGAGCTCAAAATAAAGGTTCATTTGTTTGGGCTTTAAGGAAATCAGTGGATTGATTTCAATAGGTGCATCAGTTGTAATTCGGTATTTTTTTAAAACTTCGGCAATGACCATCATCATTTCAAACATGGCAAAATTATTGCCCACGCACATTCTTGGTCCAGCACCAAAGGGGTAGTAGTACTCTTGGTATTTTTTTTGGTTTTGGGCCTCAAAACGCTCCGGTTTAAATGCCAAGGGGTCTTCCCAAAATGCTTCATATCGGTGCAATTCATAAATCGACATTAAAAACAGGGTCCCCTTTTTGATGGTAGTTCCGTTAAACTGGTCTTCCCTATTGGCTATTCTATCAATGACATAAGCAGGCGGATACAAACGCAGTCCCTCTTCCACGCATTGTTTTATTTAGCCCAGCTGCCCTAGGTTTGCCATAATATCACCACTTCCAATTGGCACGTTGGCCACCTCCTTATATGCTTTTTCTTGTACTGTTTCATTTTCTGCGAGGAGTCCCAAAATAAAGCTAAGGGCATTTGCAGTAGTCTCATGACCAGCGGTAAAAAGGATAAGCACTTCATCAATGAGCTGTCTTCTAGACATGGGTGTACCATCCTCATACCTGGCCTTTAAGAGCATATCCAGCAGATCATCTTTTTCTATATTCCGTTCCAAACGTTGGTTAATAATGGTATCGATGACCGTTCTGCCCTCTTTGGCCAACCTTAGGTGCTTGCCTATTTTACCCGATACGGAAAACCACCATTTGAGGTAAGGCTGTCTCATTTCCCTAATGAGCATTTTTTGGTTGGTTTCCGTAATGTGCTGGAGTTTGTTCATAAGCTCCCTAATATCATCACGGCTAAACAAGGATTTGGCCACTACCTGAAATGCCAAATCGCCCATAATGGGATAAACGTCGTGGGTGGTATTGGGCTTTATGCGCTGTAGTTCTTGTTGAATGGCATCCTGCATGATGCCTAGCAAGCCTATCAACTTTTTCTTATGGAATGCGGGCTGTACCATACGCCTATGGGTACGCCAATGTTCTCCGTTGGATGTAAGGAGTCCATGGCCAATATATTTGGCCAAATCTTTGGTCTGGAGAGGGGATTTCTCGTAAGCCTTCTGGTTTTTTTGCAATATATGGCGTATCAATCCCGGGTCACGGGTAAAGACCACTGTAGTTTTGGGGCCAACGCTTACCCTGAACACATCACCTAAAGCATCAAATTTCTCGCGGTGAAAGGGTAACGGATTTTTAAGGATACGCTGTCTGTTTTTAAAGACTTCCTTATAAGAGACAAGAGGTAGTTTCTTCATTTAAAATAACCCCCCTTGTATATTTCCCTTAATTCTTCCCAAATGGGTATATGCCAGTTCTGTGACCTCTCGCCCTCTTGGGGTGCGCATGATAAATCCTTGCTGAATCAAAAATGGCTCATACACTTCCTCTATGGTTTCCGCACTTTCTGAAACTGCGGTGGCAAGGGTGGTAATCCCTACAGGGCCGCCTTTAAACTTGTCTATGATCGTGGTGAGTATTTTATTGTCCATCTCATCCAATCCGTGGGCATCGACATTAAGCGCTTTTAAACTGAATTTTGAAATCTCCATGTCTATGCTCCCATTCCCTTTGATTTGGGCAAAATCCCGAACACGGCGTAACAGTGCATTACATATTCTTGGGGTACCCCTGCTTCGGCCCGCAATTTCAATAGCGGCTTCATTGGTGATAGGGACTTTTAATATCTCCGCACTGCGTTCCACAATGGTGGACAAGAGTTCCGTATCATAATACTGCAAGCGGCTTTGAATACCAAAACGGGCTCGCATAGGGGCGGTCAACAAACCAGAACGGGTGGTGGCACCAATTAAGGTAAACGGGCTTAAATTGATTTGTACCGTTCTTGCATTTGGTCCGGTTTCAATCATGATGTCTATTTTGTAGTCCTCCATTGCGGAGTAGAGGTACTCCTCCACCACGGGGCTTAACCGATGGATTTCATCAATAAACAACACATCCCGTTCCTCTAAGTTGGTAAGCAAACCTGCCAAATCACCAGGTTTGTCCAATACCGGCCCAGAAGTGATTTTGATACCCACCCCAAGCTCATTGGCCAAAATATGCGCCAAGGTAGTCTTACCAAGCCCCGGAGGACCATGGAACAAGGTATGGTCCAAGGCTTCGTCCCGTTGGTTTGCCGCTTGGACAAATACCTTTAAATTTTCCAATACCTGTTCCTGCCCGGTAAAATCATCAAAAGTGATCGGGCGCAACGCTCTTTCAATGTCCATTTCCTCTTGCGAGAAACTGCCTGTAGTTGGATCCAGATTATCGTTCATACCTAACAAAGATAAAGCAATTAGCTTATAAGATTTTTAAATTTCAAAGTCATGCAAGAGAATGTATTTTGTAGTATTTTCATGGCATGAAGACTTTGAACTACAGCCATACGCTTTTACCTTATATTCCTTTTTTTTATGTCATTTGGTCAGATGATCTTTTATCCGCTTCCGAAATTGAAGTGGTCAAGAAAACAGTTTCAGAGGATGATGGGCTCACTGCCACAGATAGGAAAATACTCCTTTCTTGGTTAGACAAAAAACATCCCCCTAAAAATGAGGAAATAAAACACTGGCAACAATTGATTTCTAAAAGTGGGGTTACCTTAATAGAAAGTGAAACCTATCCATTAGAAGCATTTTCACAAAAGGTGGCCGCCTTCTACAGTCATACGGAGGTTAAGAACAGCAACTTACGGAATATTGAAATAAATCTCGGTATCCAACCCAATCATTACAGTTATTTATTTCATGTTGATGTGGTACACCAGGTGTCTGCAACAACGTATGACGCCAAAGAAATTGACAGCATCTTTAACCATGCGCATCGTGGGGAAATAGAAAACATACGAACATTTTTGCAAGATCCCATTTTTGAGTGGGGCGTACATCGGCCAAAAGAACAGGCTAGGAAACGGGTTTTGGAACAGCTTAAAGCATTGGCCAATGAAGGCTGGGGTGCTTTGGCCTATCCTAAAGCCTACGGAGGAAAAGGCTCGCTTGAAGCCTATGCTGTTATTTTTGAATATCTCATGTTTGTGGATGGGAGTTTGGCCATCAAATTTGGGGTTCAGTTTGGACTATTTGGGGGAAGTGTTCAAAGTTTGGGCACTCAAAAACATCATGACGCTTATCTTAAACAAACAGGAGAGGCGCAATTGTTGGGCTGTTTTGCTATGACCGAAACCGGACACGGAAGTAATGTGCGCGGTATTAAAACCACGGCAACGTATGTACACCAAGACCGACATCTGGTTATCCATACCCCAGGAAAAAATGACAATAAGGAATACATTGGCAATGCCATGGATTCCAAAATGGCCTCGGTTTTCGCACAGCTCATTGTAAATGGGAAAAACCAAGGGGTACACGCCGTTTTGGTTCCCCTTAGGGATGAAAAGCACCAAACCCTACCTGGAATAAGGGTAGAGGACAACGGCTATAAGTTAGGACTTAACGGGGTGGACAACGGTAAGATTTGGTTCAACCAAGTTCAGGTACCGGTTGCCAACCTTTTGGATAAATACGGTAGCATAGATGCCAACGGCCACTATCAATCTGCCATAAAAAATCCCAACAAACGTTTTTTCACCATGCTGGGCACCCTTGTGGGTGGTCGTATCTGTGTGGCCAAAGGTGCTTTGGCAGGGGCTAAGATGGCATTGACCATTGCCATTAAACACGCCTTAAAACGGAGACAGTTCAATGACTCCATTAAAATACAGGAAGATCTATTAATGGATTATCCCTCGCACCAATTAAGGCTTATACCAAAGGTGGCCACTTCTTACGTGTACCATACGGTATTGCAGCGGGCCATGGAGGTATATGCCAACGGACAGACGGATAAACGTAAGATTGAAACCCAAGTGGCGGGATTAAAGGCCGTAATCACCTGGTTCGCAACCGATACCATCCAGGAATGCCGTGAAGCCTGTGGCGGCAAGGGCTATTTATTAGAAAACCGTATCGCCGACCTCAAGAACGATACGGATATTTTCACCACATTCGAAGGTGACAACACCGTTTTGCTACAATTGGCCGCTAAAGGCGTACTCTCCGATTTTAAATCGGAATTAAACTCAGATGGTTTCGTGGGCGTTTTAAAACTCCTTAGCAGTAGGTTAACGGATAAACTGGCAACCATAAATCCGGCGTATTCCAACAAGGTGGATAAAGACCATTTATACAACCCAAAATTCCACTTACACGCCATGGATTTTAGGTTAAGGCGTCTAACCGATTCTGCGGCCATGCGTATCCGTGGTTACATCAAAAAAGGAATACCTAGTTACCAGGCCTTTCTAAAGGTACAAACCCATTTGCTTCAGGTAGGTAGGGCCTACAGTGATGTATTGGCGGTAAAATGGTATTATGACTTTGTAGCGCAACAACCCAACGAACCGTACCAAAAACTCTTGCGGCAAATGGGGGCGTTGCATAGCTTAAGTATTATCCGTGAACATGCCACCTGGTATTTGGAGGAAGGATATTTAGGCAGTACAAAATCCAAGGCAATAAGGCAGCGCGTTGAGCGCCTTAGCACGGAGCTCAGGCCGCATATCAACACCTTGGTAGATGGTTACGGGATTCCAGAAAAACTGCTTACTGCACCAATTGCCAGCTAGTTTTCTTTTTTTATGAGTTGGGACTCATTTAAAAAACGTTCCACGATTATTTTGGCATCCCCATAAAAATAGGTTTGTCCCTTACCGCTACTTTCTAAATAAAGTGTATCTGTGGCAAATACCCTAGCATCCGCATCATCTTCAATGGTGATGCCAACGTTTTTAGCTTGAAACTCTTCTGCCTTAAATCTTGCTTTTTCAAAAAACGACCCATTCAAGTCCTCCGTAGAACCTTGCACGTCTGCGGTACCGCTTCCGGTAATGGAAAAGTTACTTGCCCCAGAGACTGCATATAGCTTTAAGTCTGACCTACCATTGAGTTTTACCTGAAGGCTATCCGTGTCCATATTTAAATCAGCGAAGCTTTTTTCTTCCAGATCCAAAGTTGTTATAAACGCCTTGGTCCTAGCCTTAAATTTTGCATCGCCAGACAATTGAAGATAAAAGGAATCCATGCCCAAAAAATCCTCTGTTTCAATACTTCCACTATTTTGGACGATTTGTTCAATTTCCACAAAGTCGATGGTAATTTCAAACTTCTTTTTACTGGTTACGGTATAGTAAGAGGAAATCACAAGAGTACTGTCCAACACCTCAAATTTAAGAATATCAATAAGATTGTCATCAGCAACAATTTGATATCCCTCAGTATTGGCTTTGCGAAGCCTAACATCTATATCGTCATTTAACGCTATGGCATTGAAAGCTGGCAATACATCCTGCTCCTCGGTTACAGCCCTATTTCCTTTAATTTTTGGTTTTCTTTGGGAATACCCAAATACTGCAAAACACAAGCAAACACAAATACATATTTTTTTCATACCGTTTAAATTATTATTTGTAGTCTATTGTTGGACACAAATTAGTGATAAAAGTCATTCTAACACGGACAATGAAAATTTTGTGCCATAAACAAAAAAAAGCCATTCCAACTATGGAATGGCCTTGAATTTATAGCATTTAATAGTCTAGTGCTGCAATTCTTCCTCATTTTCCTGCAGTGGTACATCCTGTGGAACAAAATCCTGCCCTTCTATGATGTACTCCCCATTTTCATAAGTCTTACTATAATCATATGCCCAACGATGTACTTCGGGAATTTTACCTGGCCAGTTTCCATGGATATGTTTTTGTGGGGTTGTCCACTCCAAGGTATTGGATTTCCATGGATTCTGTGGTCCCTTCTTACCGTAGAAAATACTGCTGATGAAGTTATACACAAAAACCAATTGTGCTAAACCGGCAATAATGGCAAAAACCGTCATTAACACCTGTACATTGGTGAGTTCATCAAACATCGGGAACGCGGTATTCTGATAGTAACGTCTTGGAACGCCCGCCATACCCACAAAGTGCATAGGGAAGAAAACCCCGTACGCACAGACCGCGGTCACCCAAAAGTGAATATACCCCAAGTTTTTGTTCATCATTTTACCTTCAAACATTTTAGGGAACCAGTGGTATACACCTGCAAACAATCCGTATAAGGCAGAAATACCCATCACCAAGTGAAAATGCGCTACTACAAAATAAGTATCGTGGACATTTATGTCCAAAGTGCTATCCCCTAGAATGATACCTGTTAACCCACCTGTGATAAAAGTGGATACCAGACCAATGGAAAATAACATCCCAGGATTTAATTGTAGGTTTCCTTTCCACAGTGTTGTAATATAATTAAAGGCCTTTACCGCAGATGGTATGGCTATTAAAAGCGTTGTAAAGGTAAAAACGGAACCAAGGAACGGGTTCATCCCAGATATGAACATATGGTGTCCCCAAACAATTGTGGACAAAAATGCGATTGCCAAAATGGAAGCAACCATCGCGCGATAGCCAAAGATGGGTTTCCTAGCATTGGTAGACATCACTTCTGACGTTATCCCCAAAGCTGGCAATAAAACAATGTATACCTCTGGATGTCCTAAAAACCAAAACAAGTGCTCGTACAGCACGGGTGACCCACCTTGATAATGCAATACTTCACCTTGGATAAAAATATCAGACAAGAAAAACGAAGTACCAAAACTTCTATCCATGATTAACAACAACGCTGCCGAAAGTAGAACCGGGAAAGAAATTACCCCAATGATAGCTGTTACAAAGAAAGCCCAAATTGTTAGGGGTAAACGTGTCATTGACATTCCTTTTGTCCTTAGGTTGATAACGGTTACAATATAATTCAAGGAACCTAAGAGGGACGAGGCAATAAATATGGCCATCGATACCAACCACAAAGTCATTCCCATTCCAGAACCTGGTTGTGCCATGGGTAAGGCACTTAACGGTGGGTAAATGGTCCAACCTGCAGCGGCGGGTCCTGCTTCCACGAATAAAGAGATAATCATTATCACGGACGAAACAAAAAACAACCAATAGGATACCATATTCAAGAATCCAGAGGCCATATCGCGCGCTCCAATCTGCAATGGAATCAAAAGGTTACTAAATGTCCCACTTAAACCAGCGGTAAGGACAAAGAAGACCATAATGGTCCCGTGAATGGTCACCAAGGCCAAATAAACATCCGCAGACATTACACCGTCAGGAGCCCATTTACCCAAAAAGGTATCGAACAACCAGAAGGATTCTCCGGGCCAAGCTAACTGCATCCTGAACAACAAGGACATTGCAATACCAATGAAACCCATAATCAGTCCAGTGATCAGATACTGCTTGGCAATCATCTTATGATCCTGACTAAAAATGTATTTGGTTATAAAAGTCTCTTTATGATGGTGCTCATCATGTGAATGATCATCAACGTGTGCGTGTGCTACTGCAGACATAATCGATTTTTTTAATTTATATTTTCTTTTTCTAGCCTAATTTTAAATTATCTGGAATATCCTATTCCAACATGGCAACATTGTTGTTGGCACTCTCCACCGCATCCCCATTGGAGGCCGTATCCTCTTTTATCAGCATATTGGAGAAGGTAGTTTGTTCTGCCATCCAAGCATTATACTCCTCCTCTGTTTCAACGATAATTTTTAGTTGCATATTGTAATGTGACGTTCCGCATATTTTATTACATAACAACACATAATCAAACTCCCATGGGTCTGAGTTTGGTTCACCAGCAGCTGCCTTTTCTGCTCGTATGGCATTGGTTCTTTTTACTTTCTCAATCACATCCGGATTCATCCTCATCTCTTCCGTTGTGATTGTGGGGGTAAAAGAGAATTCCGTTATCATTCCCGGCACACAGTTCATCTGCGCCCTAAAATGCGGCATATATGCAGAATGCAGAACGTCCTGTGAACGCATGTAAAAATTAACTTTTCTTCCTACGGGCAAGTGTAACTCCTTTACAATAACATCATCCCCGGCATTGGGGTCAGACTCATCCAATCCAAGCACATTGGCCCTATTAATATCTATTAATCTTACACTCGCATCTCCCAAAACGTTGTCCTCACCTCCGTAACGAGCCGTCCAATTAAACTGCTGCGCGTATAGTTCAACTACCAGAGGATTATCCTCATCATTCACATCCATAATATTGGTCCAAGAATATAAACCCCAAATAATGAGTCCCGCCAACACTATAACAGGAATAATGGTCCAGATGAACTCCAAACGATCATTGTCGGCATAGAACAATGCTTTTTTACCTTTTTCCCCACGGTACTTATATCCAAAATAATGTAGAAGGGCCTGAGTTATGGTTTGCACAAAAAAGATGATGGCAAAGGAGACCCACATTAAAGTGTCATACTCACCACCATGGGCAGAGGCTGCCTCTGGTAACAATACTTTTGTATACTTAGCAAAACTGAAGATGGTAATGCCATAAATAAAAATCAAAAACGCAAACAAAAGGTATCCATTGTTTTTGTTATCCGCATCACTAGCCACCTCTGCATTAGAAGATTCCGCCCTCATTTGGGACAACTCAAAAATTTTGGTCATTTGCCATATAGCAATGGCCACTAAAACTAAAACCGCTAATATCAATACTGTTGTCATTCTTACCTGCTTTCTCTATTACTATTAATAATGGAAATGCTTACTCTCTTCTATAAACGGATTCCTTTTTGGCGTTAGCGCTTCCTTACTTAAGGTAGTAAATACCACCAAAACAAACAATCCTGCAAAGAACAAAATTCCACCTATTTCAGGAAAACCAATGTACCATTGATCACCAACAGTAGCTGGCATCACCATATTAAATACATCCATATAGTGTCCAAAAAGTATAATGATTCCCGCCATGACCACAAACCAATTTACCCGTTTAAAGTCACTGTTCATTAGCACTAAAAGTGGGAAAATAAAATTTAACGCCAGCATACCAAAGAAGGGCAGCTTGTAATCTTCAATCCTTGTCACAAAATAAGTGACCTCTTCAGGAATATTGGCATACCATATAAGCATAAACTGGCTAAACCACAGGTACGTCCAAAAAATACTGATTCCGAACATGAATTTTGCCAAGTCATGGATATGACTGTTGTTGACCTCTGGCAATAACCCCTTTGATTTTAAATAAATGGTTATTAAAGCGATTACGGTAATACCGGACACAAACATACTGGCAAATACATACCAACCGAACAAGGTACTAAACCAATGCGGGTCTAAGCTCATGATCCAATCCCAAGACATCATTGATTCTGTCACTAAATAAAATACCAAGAACCCGGCAGACCATCTAAAGTTTTTAACAAAGTTCCTGTTATCGTCTGCGTTATCTTGTGCCAAGGATAATTTTCTAGAATATTGCCTGTAGAAAATCCATCCCCCTAGGAAGAATGCAGCACGGATTAAGAAAAATGTAGGATTTAAGTATCCCTTTTTGCCTTGCAACAAATAATCCTCTGCAACTACATCTGCATCCATCCAAGTAAACATGTGGTTCATGTGAAAAACAGAACACATTAGGAGAACAAAGACGATAATACCGCCTGGAACCAAGTAGGCAGTAATACCTTCCATGACCCGGAACAATAAAGGTGACCAGCCTGCCTGTGCGGCCCTTTGAATCGCATAGAAAGCCAAAACACCTAGGGAAATCATAAAAAAGAAAAAGGCAGCCACATAAAGGGCAGACCATGGTCTATTTTGTAATTGGTGAAACACATGTTCATCATGTGCTGCACCGTGAGCTTCCCCGTGTGCCTCATCTGCATGTGCTGCGGCAGTTTCATGCCCATCTGAATGGGCATCGTGATGTGCTGCTACCATTTCTTTGGCCTCTTCCACCGTTGAAGGCGCCGCCATAAATCCAATGGCTAGGAATAAAACTCCCACAGCCATTAAAATGTAGGAGGTAATTTTTAATCTATTAGATACCGTATACATGTTTTAGCTATCTTATTTGGTTAGGTCTCCCTTTAATTTCATTACATATTCTGCCACTTGCCACAGCTCCTCTTGGGAACTCATTTGGGATGCGTAGGAACCCATTGAATTTAAACCATAGTACATGGTATGATAAGTACTACCCACCGTAATATTTCGGGCAGCATCCGCATAACTTGGAACTCCCAATATCTTTTCTCGCTTAACCAAAGTACCCTGTCCGGCACCATTGTTCCCGTGGCATATGGCGCAGTATACATCATAAAGCTCTTTCCCTTTGGCCAAGTTCTCTTCTCTTTGTAAGGAATCCAAGGGGCTGGGCTGTAATCTTGCCAACTCCTTACCTACCAAACCATCTTCAAATTCATATGGGAGCCACTCTCTTGAAACCGTATTCTCGGCCGGGAGCATGGCCTCTGTTCCCTGTGGGAACAGCCCATTTTCCACGGCACCATAAGTCTCGTAACCTACTGGCTCATACATGTTGGGCATGTATTGAATATTAGGCTCATTCTGTTTGTCTACACAAGAGGAAAACCCTAAAACAATAGCCACAAACAAACTACATATATATAATCCCTTTTTAATCATTCTTGCCTATTTTTTAGGAACATGCACCTCTGTTGCCCCTGTGTCCAATAAAAGATTTGTTAACGCCTCGTTGTCATCAGTCCCGTGCAATTCTATGACAAAACTATCGTCCGTAGTCCTTACATCGGGATTTTCAGCTTCTTTAAAAGGCCACATTCTACTTCTGAGGTAAAACGTAATTACCATTAAATGCGCCGCAAAGAAAACCGTTAATTCAAACATAATAGGTACAAATGCCGGCATGTTTTCCAAATAACTAAAGCTTGGCTTACCACCGATATCTTGGGGCCAATCTTGAATCATGATAAAGTTCATCATCACCACTGCAACAGTAAGACCCAAACAGCCATACATAAACGCAGTTATCGCCAAGCGGGTATCCTTTAAGCCCATAGCTTTATCTAGACCGTGCACCGGAAAAGGGGTGTATACCTCCTCTATGTGATACTTTTCAGACCGAATCTTTTTGACTGCATTCATTAGAATGTCGTCATCGTTATAATATGCCTTAATCGTTGCTGACATCTGTTTCTAATCTAGGTTAATAAAATTTTTTGCCTGACCTGCCCAATCATCCCTTTGTGCCCGTCCCGGGAACGAACCCGTAATGGCATCCAACAGGCTATATTCCTTTTCGGACATTTTACTGACCTGTAAGAAAGAAAATATACCAATTTGATTCAACGTTTTCTCCATCATCGGTCCAATACCGTTTACTTTTTTTAAATCGTCAGGAATTTGGGTTTTATTATCGAAGCTTCCAATACGGTCCAATAACTGTAGGACGGGCGCACCGATTCCTGATGGAACTTCCTCCTCCTCTGTCTCTACTTCCACTTCTATGACCTTACCTCTTGGAGGCATTACAAATGAAGGCTGACCTGCCTCCCGCAGTGCCTTGTACCTAGCCCCTGAAGATTTTAGAATTGATTTTACCTCCGCTTGGGCAATCACTGGGAACGTTCTTGAATACAATAAAAACAACACGAAGAAAAAACCAATGGTTCCTATGAATATGCCTATATCAACAAAAGTCGGAGAAAACATCGTCCATGAAGAAGGCAAATAATCCCTGTGTAAAGAGGTAACGATAATTACAAAACGCTCAAACCACATCCCGATGTTTACCACAATTGAAATGGCAAAAGAGAACATGATACTGGTACGTAATTTTTTGGACCACATAAACTGCGGACTAAACACATTACAAGTCATCATTGCCCAGTACGCCCAAGCATATGGGCCCGTTGCCCTGTTCAAAAATGCATACTGCTCATACTCCACTCCAGAATACCAAGCAACAAACAGCTCTGTAATGTATGCACAGCCCACGATGGAGCCCGTTATCATTATTACAATGTTCATCAGCTCAATATGCTGTACGGTTATATATTCTTCCAAACTACAAACCTTTCTCATAATGATAAGTAAGGTATTTACCATTGCAAACCCAGAGAAAATAGCTCCAGCCACAAAGTATGGAGGAAAAATGGTGGTATGCCAACCAGGAATTACCGATGTGGCAAAGTCAAACGAAACAATGGTGTGTACGGAAAGTACCAAAGGGGTGGCCAAACCTGCCAACACCAAAGAAACTTCCTCAAAACGCTGCCAATCCTTGGCGCGTCCGGTCCATCCAAAACTCAATAAGCTATAAATTTTCTTTTGAAATGGTTTTACCGCCCTATCCCTAATCATCGCAAAATCTGGCAATAAACCTGTCCACCAAAACACCAATGAGACGGATAAATAGGTAGATATAGCAAAAACGTCCCAAAGCAATGGGGAATTAAAGTTTACCCAAAGGGATCCAAACTGATTAGGAATGGGAAGTACCCAATACGCGAGCCATGGACGTCCCATGTGGATGATAGGAAACAATCCCGCCTGAATAACCGAAAATATGGTCATTGCTTCGGCAGACCTATTAATGGCCATTCTCCATTTTTGGCGGAACAATAGCAACACAGCGGATATTAAAGTCCCTGCGTGCCCAATACCAACCCACCATACAAAATTGGTAATATCCCAAGCCCAGTTTACGGTCTTGTTCAATCCCCAAACCCCGATACCGGTGGACACAGTGTAAATAATACAACCTAGACCCCAAAGAAAGGCAACCAAGGCTATGGAAAATACAATCCACCAATGTTTATTGGCCTTACCTTCTACCGGACGGGCTATATCCACAGAAACATCGTGGTAGCCTTTATCGCCAAGTACTAGAGGTTTTCGAATAGGTGCTTCGTAATGCGACGCCATAATTTTATTCTTGTTTCTTACTTATTCGTTGGTTATGCTTCGTTTGTATTTCTCACTTTAACGTGATAGAAAACATTTGGTTTGGTACCTACGTGCTCCAATAAATGATACATTCTGTCATCTTTCTTCAACACTGCCACTTTACTTTCCTCATCATTGATGTCTCCAAAAACAATGGCTCCACTGCTACAGGCTGATGAGCAAGCTGTTTGGAACTCCCCATCTTTTATTGGGCGGCCCTCACGCTTGGCATCCAATATGGTCTTTTGGGTCATCTGTATGCACATAGAGCATTTTTCCATTACCCCTCTGGAACGTACGTTCACATCTGGGTTTACGACCATTTTACCAAGGTCATTATTCATATGGTAATCAAACTCATCATTATTATTGTACAGGAACCAATTGAAGCGCCTTACCTTGTAGGGACAGTTATTAGCACAATACCTGGTGCCCACACAACGGTTGTAAGCCATATGGTTTTGACCCTGTCTACTGTGTACGGTTGCCGCAACCGGGCAGACTGTTTCACAAGGAGCGTGGTTGCAGTGCTGGCACATTACCGGCTGAAAAGCCACTTGTGGGTTTTCCGCAGGGTCCTCCATTTCACCAAAACCACCCAAAGAACCTGTTTCTCCCCAAAGTCCGTCTAAATTGTCCTTCTTTTCATTATCGCCTTCAAAACTATCCTCGGACGAGTAGTACCTATCTATACGCAACCAGTGCATGTCCCTAGAACGACGCACTTCTTCCTTACCAACTACAGGCACATTGTTCTCTGCATGACAAGCTATGACACATGCCCCGCATCCCGTGCAAGCATTTAAATCTATGGAAAGGTTAAAATGATGCCCTATGGAACGGTCAAACTCTGCCCAAAGGTCTACCGAATTGGCTGGCACCTCTTGATGGTCCAACGATACCTGGGGAACATGGTTCCATTCCGCATGGTCCTTGGTATTAAATATTTCGAGCGTGGTTTCCTTGATGATGTCCCCACGTCCCATTAACGTATTATGCAGCTGAACGCAAGCAAACTCATGAATACCGTCTACTTTAGATATGCTGGCAGACTGGACATTGTTAAAATCTTTATACACAGGATACGCATTAACACCTACCTGCATTTCATCCTTCATGCCTGCTGTTTTACCATAACCTAAGGCCATACCAATGGTTCCCTTAGCTTGGCCCGGCTGAATGATTACGGGAACATTCTCCAAGGTCACCCCATCCACCGTTAGATTCACCTTACTACCATCCAACCCTCCGTTGGCAACATTGTAATTTTCCAGCCCCAAATCCGCTGCATCCGCTTTTGACACGGTAACGTAGTTATCCCATGAAACCCTTGTGATTGGGTCTGGAAATTCTTGCAACCAAGGATTACTTGCCTGTTTACCGTCTCCCAAACCTACTTTGGTATACAACATCAGTTCCATTCCTGTACTAGTGGCATTGGCCAGGGAACGTAAAGCAGAAGCCAAATTGTCCTGCGTACCAGTCGTTTCTGTTTCCTCTGACTCTTCAGACACTTCCGCAGAGCTGGGAGTCATTGATGAAGCATCCACAAAAACCCCATCTTGCAACGTCTTATTCCAACTTGTGCCGTTTAATATATTAGCTGACCAATGGTTTTTGATGGTATCATAATAGTTCGCATCACTTCCCATCCACTTGAGTAGACAAGCGGCGAACTGGCGGGTGTCAAACAACTCCCGTATCGTAGGCTGCATTAAACTATAGTGCCCTTTTTTCATTTCCACATCCCCCCAGGATTCTAAATAATGGGAAGCCGCAGCCACATAATCTACCGCCTGGGCAGTTTCATCAAAATTAAAGGAACAACTTACAGAAACACCTACCTTTCCAAGTCCCTCAACAAAATCTGCGGCATTGGGTAGCGTGTACATTGGATTAACGCCATCCACCAAAAGCACTCCAACTCGGCCTGCTTTCATATCGGCAACCAACTTATTCACCTTAGCCGTACTTCCCTGTCTTACATATTTGGGCTGTTCCGCATCAAAGGCCTTACTTTGTAACATTTGATTGATGGCAATCACCACAGATTGTGCATTTATATCATCAAGACCACAAACCACTACTGCCTTGCTACCGGCTCTTTTAATCTCGGCCGCAAGTTGGCCAACTACGCCATCCACATCGGAGCTGCCACCACCAACATTGGTACCGTTTAACTTTCCATACAATTTGGCCAGTGCCAATTTTATCTGGCTAGGCTTCATGGGTATACGTCTATCGGCATTTGCGCCGGTCAGGGACATATTGGCTTCTATCTGGATATGACGGGACATTTTACCGTTCGTTGGAACGCGACCCTTTGTATATCCTGTATCATAACCCCCTCCTTGCCAATCGCTAAGAAAATCTGCAGCAAAGGATACGATAACATCGGCTTGTTCAAAATCATAATCTGCCAGCGCCCTTTCACCATAGGCCATTTCAAAGGCCGTTAACGCTGCATCCTCAGATACGGCATCATAGGTTACGTGGTTTACGTTGGGATAGGTTGAAGAAAAGTCCCCTACCAACTTGGCCATTGACGGGCTTGCATAGGTCTGTGTGAGCAAGGCAATTTGTTTTCCTGAAGCAGCTGCGGCTTTTAGTCCGCTGATAACCTTAGCATCCAGTTCTTCCCAAGTTGCCGGATTTTCACCTGCCATTGGGCCTTGAACCCTAGTGCTGTCATATAATGATAATACAGAGGCGTTCACACGGGCATTGGCACCACCATTGACTTTGGCGGAAACATTATTCTCTATTTTTATAGGGCGTCCTTCTCTAGTTTTGATCAACACACTGGCAAAATCAAAACCATCGGCAATGGTAGTAGCATAATAACTAGCAACCCCAGGTACAATATTTTCTGGTTGTATTACATACGGAATAGACCTTTTTACAGGACCCTCACAAGCCGCCAACGAGGCTGCCGCCGTGCTAAATCCAATATACTTTAAGAAGTCCCTTCTATTCGTAGATGATGCCTCCAAATTTTCTTTATCCCCGAGAAACTCGTCTACCGGAATCTGTTCCGTAAACTCATTCTGCTTCAACGCCTCAACAATGGAATCGTTCGGATTGAGTTCCGCTTCGCTTTTCCAGTACTTTTTGTTTGATGCCATACGTTTTATTGAAATAACTTCTTAAATTCTATTAATAGTGACATTTACCACATTCCAATCCGCCCATCTGCGCTGCAGTTAACTTGTCCACACCATACTTCTTGGAGAGTTCGGCATGGATTTTTTCATAGTAGCCATTGTCCGCAACCTGAACCTCGGTTTCACGGTGACAATTGATACACCACCCCATGGTCAATGGCGAATATTGGTACATAATTTCCATTTCCTCTACAGGACCGTGACAAGTTTGACACTCAATCTTACCCACCGTAACATGCTGGGAATGGTTGAAATATGCAAAATCTGGAAGGTTGTGTATTCTTACCCACTCCACGGGTTGCGATTCTCCGGTATACTTTTGGTTTTCCTCGTCCCATCCAACGGCTTTGTACAACTTCTTGATTTCCTTTGTATAGAACTCATTGGTGTATCCGTTGGCCAAATCCTCTGCACTTGGCCCTTCTGGGTTTCCTTTGTACTCATAAATGGATTTATGGCAGTTCATACAAACATTCAATGACGGAATTCCGGAATGTTTGGATACCCTGGCGGATGAATGGCAATATTTACATTCTATCTTATTGTCGCCAGCATGGATTTTATGGGAATAATGGATGGGCTGCACTGGTGCGTAGCCTTGGTCTACCCCTATTTGGGACATCCAACTGTAAGCACCGTAGGCACTGCCCAACAACAGGGCAATCACTGTGCAGAACACCAAAAATTGATTCTGCGCAAAAGCTTTCCAGATGGGTGTGCGCTTTTCTGCTTGCGCCTTCACCATTTCCACCCCATTGGCTTCCGCTATGCGGCGAAGCGTATTGTTCACCAAAATAAGCATCACCACCAGCAGTCCAAAAACCAATGCCAAAGCTCCCAAGATAACTTCGTTGGAAATACCGCCAACTTGACCCCCTGCAGGAACTTCACCCCCAGGAACGGCAGCAACAACAGCTGGAGCTGGTGGCGGTGCCGCTGTGTACGCAAGGATATTGTCTATATCTGCATTAGACAACGTTGGGAAAGCCGTCATTGCGGCCCCATTGTATTCGTTATAAATTTTGTTAGCGTACGCATCTCCGGAAGCAATCATTCCTGCACTGTTGCGAATCCAAGAGTACAACCACTCTTTATCCAGCCCCTCCTCCTCGTACAACCTGGTTTCCACATTGGCCAACGCGGGACCGGTCATTTTTCTATTTAAGGCATGACATGCTGCACAATTCTGATTGAAGAGCTGTTTTCCAGCAACAGGATCCCCACCCAAATCCGGAGTGGCCTCCGCAGCCTCTTCCTGAGCGGACAGTGGATTGGATAAGAGCAATAGGAACAACCCCACAAACAGGGCTTGAAATCTTAATGTCGAAACTTGGCTAAAAAGCTTTTTCATCTGCTACCTCATATTATTAAAACGCCTAAAATGACAATGGTCATTTTTTTGACTGAAAAAAATCCTTAATTATCAATTGAAAGCTAATCCCTTTGCTTTCAGATTTTTGGCACGGTTTTCCCTTATTTTAGGATAGAAATAAAGTTCTACGTTGCGCCAAATTGCTGACAAAAATACGACACATTAGCGTTTTTTTAGAGACAGAACGGGCGGTTGCAATTAATTTATAATTATTCTAAATAACTTACAGAGCTTTTGTTTAAGGATAAAAATCTACTTTTGTATTCCATGTTTACGACTACTAAAAACAAAACTATGAAACCCCTTGTTTTACTTGCTGTTTTCCTCCTAACAGCATTCAATGCCCTTGGTCAGGAAGGCACTGTTACCATTGAACAAGAGCCAAAAATCAATGAAGTCATCAAACTCTATAAAAAGGTCAACGAAAAACGAACCTATTACCAAATACAAGTTGGATTTGGTGGTGCCAGCAAAGCGGAACGACTAAAATCTGAGGTTGAAACAGATTTTCCCGGTCTATACACCAAAATAGAATTTCAAGAACCCACGTATCGCGTACGGTTAGGAAAATTCTATGACCGTTTGGAAGCTGATAGGAAATTTATTGAGGTTCGGAAAAAATACCCTGAGGCAATGCTCCTTACCATTGATAAGGATGAAGACTAAAAAATCCCCCAAATTGGGGGATTTTTTAAATATGTCATAAAAGCTTATTTACAACTTTTTCTTTACGGCCACCTCTTGGAAAGCTTCTACAATGTCATCAATTTTAATGTCGTTATAGTTTTTCACTTGTAGACCGCAATCATATCCTTTGGATACTTCTTTCACATCGTCTTTAAAACGTTTTAGGGATGCCAACACCCCGGTATAGATAACCACACCATCACGGATAAGGCGAATTTGGGAGTTTCTGAATATCTTCCCATTGGTCACCATACACCCGGCAATGGTACCAATTTTGGAAATTTTAAAGGTCTCCCGGATTTCTGCCGTACCTGTAATTTCCTCTTTCATCTCTGGAGAAAGCATGCCTTCCATGGCATCCTTTAAGTCATTGATAGCATCATATATAATGGAATACATTCTGATGTCTATCTCCTCCTTATCCGCGATATCCCGGGCATTGCCCATTGGCCTAACGTTAAATCCTATAATAATGGCATCTGACGCACTGGCCAATAAAACATCGGATTCAGTTATCGCACCCACCGCTTTGTGGATGATGTTTACCTGAATTTCATCTGTGGACAGTTTTTGGAACGAATCTGTTAACGCTTCAACGGAACCATCAACATCACCCTTTAAAATAATATTCAGCTCTTGGAAATCGCCCAAGGCAATACGCCTTCCAATTTCATCAAGCGTAATATGGCGTTGTGTTCTTACGGATTGCTCGCGTTGCAGCTGTGAGCGTTTGGACGCAATGGATTTGGCCTCCTTTTCATCCTCTAGCACATTAAACTTATCCCCTGCTTGCGGGGCACCATCCAAACCTAATATGGAAATTGGCGTGGCTGGACCCGCTTTTTTTATGTTCTTACCGCGCTCATCTTGCATGGCCTTAACCTTACCACTACAAGTCCCGGCCAACACATAATCGCCAATTTTCAAGGTTCCCGCTTGTACCAAAATGGTACTCACATAACCCCGGCCCTTATCCAAAAATGCTTCTACTACGGTTCCGGTAGCCAATTTGTCCGGGTTGGCCTTTAGTTCCAGCAACTCTGCCTCCAACAAGACCTTTTCCAATAAGTCTTTTACACCTGCACCAGTTTTCGCAGAAATATCATGGGATTGGATTTTGCCCCCCCAATCTTCTACCAATAAATTCATCTGTGCCAGTCCTTCCTTAATCTTGTCAGGATTTGCCGTTGGCCGGTCTATTTTATTTATAGCAAACACAATGGGCACACCAGCAGCTTGTGCATGACTAATGGCCTCCTTGGTTTGTGGCATAATATCATCATCCGCAGCAATAACGATTATAGCGATATCGGTTACCTGGGCACCACGTGCACGCATGGCGGTGAAGGCTTCGTGACCCGGAGTATCCAAAAAGGTAATTTGCTGCCCTTTTTCCAAGGTAACCCCATAGGCTCCAATATGTTGGGTAATACCGCCGCTTTCACCAGCTATGACGTTTTCTTCGCGTATGTAATCCAATAACGAGGTTTTACCATGGTCCACATGTCCCATTACGGTGACAATTGGCGCCCTGGGCTTAAGGTCTTCTGGATTGTCTTCCTCCACCTCAATAGCCTCTTCAATATCCGCTGTTATAAACTCTACCTCATAACCAAACTCCTCGGCTACAATGGACAAAGTCTCTGCATCCAAACGTTGGTTCATGGTGACCATCATGCCTAACGACATACAGGCAGAGATAATTTCCGTAGTAGAAACGTTCATCATTGTGGCCATTTCGTTGGCCGTAACAAATTCGGTCACCTTTAACAACTTGCTTTCCAGTTCTTGTTGCTCTAGGTCTTTCTCTGTCTGCTCACGGTGCTGGTCCCGTTTATTTCTTCTATATTTTGCCCCTTTGCCTTTACTGGATTTCCCTTGAAGTTTTTCTAGGGTCTCCCGCACTTGACGTTGCACTTCTTCCTCGGTAGGCTCTACTTTTGGCGCATTGGAACGCTGGCCGCTTCGGCGACCGTCATTACCACGGCTTCTATCATTCCTGCCTTTTGGATTAGCTCCGGTATTACTGACAATACGTCTTCTTCTCTTTTTGCGGTCTGTGGAAGAAGCATCATCTTTTTTGGCATCTTCCTTCTTCTTCTTAGGCTTATTGAACTTACTTAGGTCAATTTTATCACCCGTAATCTTGGGGCCTGATAATTTCTGGTATTTTGTCTCAATAGTCTCTGGTTCTGTGGGAGAATCCGAAACCGCAGTCTCTTCTTTTGGAGCAACTGTTTCCTTTTTGGCCTCTACCGGCTTAACCTCATCAGGTTTTTTAGGTACTGCCACCTCTTCCTTAACCGCAGTGTCTGTCTTGGCAGCTTCCTCTTTGGCTTCTTCTTTTTTGGCTACAACCTTAGGTGCTTCTTTAGGCTCCTCTTTTTTCTCTACAGGTTTTTTGCCGTCCAAATCTATTTTTCCAACTGTTTTTGGACCAGCCAGCTCTACCTTGCCCTTAATGACCTCGGCAGCAGCCTGTCTTTTTTCACGCGCAAGACGTCTTTCTTCCTGCTCCCGCTCAATCTGTAGGCGAAGTTCTTCCTTCTCCTTCATCTTCTCCTCGGCAACTTCTTTGGAGGCGACTTTCTTACTTTTGTCCGTCTGAAATTCGTCCAGCAAGACTTGATATACCTCGTCACTGATTTTCGTAGTTGGCCTTGCTTCAATTTCATGCCCTTTGGACACCAAATGGTCAACAGCCCGATCCAGTGAGATATTCAACTCTCTTAGAACCTTATTTAATCTTATTGTTGGATTTCCTGCCATAAAAACTTTGCTGCACCGCAATTAACGGTGCTAATATATACTTTAATCTTCAAATTCGGCTTTGAGAATCCTAACGACCTCATTGACCGTTTCGTCCTCTAAATCCGTACGTTTTATTAAGTCTGCCACATCCTGCTCTAGTACACTGCGGGCGGTATCTAAACCTATCTTCTTAAACTCCTCTATGATCCAGCTATCGATTTCATCGGAGAATTCCGTTAATTCCACATCTTCTTCAACACCTTCCCTGAACACATCTATCTCATAACCAGTCAATTGTCCTGCCAACCTAATATTATGGCCACCCCGTCCTATAGCCTTGGAAACTTCTTCAGGTTTTAGGTACACTTGCGCGGTCATTTTCTCGTCGTTGAGCTTTACACTGGACACCCTTGCAGGACTCAATGCCCTGGTCACCATTAACTGCGGGTTTGCCGTCCAGTTGATCACATCAATATTTTCATTGCCCAATTCCCTTACAATACCATGAATCCTTGAACCCTTCATACCCACACAGGCACCAACAGGGTCTATACGATCATCATAAGAATCAACGGCCACCTTGGCCTTTTCCCCTGGGATCCGTACTGCCTTCTTAATGGTAATCAACCCGTCAAACACTTCCGGTATTTCTTGGAAGAACAATTGCTCTAAAAATTTGGGCGATGTTCTGGACATAATAATGGAAGGTTTGGCACCTTTAAGTTCCACACTGTCTATGATACCCCTTACATTATCTCCTTTCCTGAAAAAATCCGAAGGTATCTGTCTTTCCTTGGGTAATATAATTTCATTGCCCTCATCATCCAGCAAAATAATTGCTTTATGCCTAATGTGGTGCACCTCGGCCGTATAAATCTCGCCCTCTAGATCTTTAAATTGTTTGTAAATAGTGGTATTGTCATGTTCATGAATTTTAGAAATCAAATTCTGACGCAATGCCAAAATTGCACGACGCCCCAAATCCATAAGCTTTACCTCTTCCGAAACATCTTCACCTACTTCAAAATCTGGCTCAATTTTTCGGGCATCGGACAATGAAATCTCCTCATTGGGTTCTTCCACCTCTCCATCTTCAACGACAATACGATTTCTCCAAATTTCCAAATCCCCTTTATCAGGATTTATGATAATGTCAAAATTATCATCGGAACCAAATTTCTTCTTTAGGGCACTTCTGAAAACTTCTTCCAAAATTGCCATTAGGGTTACCCTATCAATAAACTTATCATCCTTAAATTCCGAAAAGGATTCAATAAGCGCCATGTTTTCCATTGTGGTCTTCCTTTAAAATTTTAATACAACTTTTGCCTCTTTTATATCAGAAAAAGCGATTTCTTTCTTTTTCTGCACCGTGTGTTTTCCCTTACCTACAGGCTTAGGTTCCCTTGCTTTCCATTCTAATGCAATCATTTCACTAGCCGCATCCGCAAGGGTAAGTTTGCCTTCAAAAATGCCATCTTCCGTGCATATCTCTAAGGTCCGTCCCAAATTTTTTGGATATTGCCTAAACAATACTAACGGTGCCGCCGCTCCTGCTGATGTCACTTCAAGGGAAAAATCCTGTTCTTCCCTATCCAGATTGTGCTCTATGGCGCGGCTTACCTCCATGCAGTCCTTAAGATTTACCCCGTCATCGCCGTCCAAAACCACTTTGATCTTATTGTCTGCCCCTACCGAAAATGCAAGCAAAAACAAATCTTTGCGTTGTTCCAGGGCTTGTTCCAGTAGTTCAGAGACCTTTTCCTTAAACATTAAAATCAAATAATAAAAGAGGGGACTCAAAGTCCCCTCATGAATACTAATTATTCGTTCAGTGATGCAAATATACGATAATTCTATTGTTTACAAAACGCGCTAATAGTTTATGAAAATTAATAAATAAGCACTGTCTGATTTACAATTCACTTCGTGTTCAAGCAATAATAACGTCCTAAACACTTTACACAAAATTTTCAACAATCAACATGGCAACTAAAATCACCTAATGGAAATTTATTTACCTCGTTGGCCCACTAGGACTCCTCTCGGCTGCGCTCAGGATAAACTTCTCGTCCCATTCGCGCAAAAAAAATCCAACAACTGCAATCAGCTATTGGAAATTTATTAACCTCGTTGGCCCACTAGGACTCCCTTGGTCTACGCTCAGGATAAACTTCTCGTCCCTTTCGCGCAAAAAAAATCCAACAACAGCAATCAGCTATTGGAAATTTATTAACCTCGTTGGCCCACTAGGACTCGAACCTAGAACGACTGGACCAAAACCAGCTGTGTTGCCAATTACACCATGGGCCATTACCTAATTCCTACCTGGTGTTGCGGTAAGAGCGTGCAAATTTAAAACAAACTTTTATACAGACAAATATTTTTAAATAGAATTGAGCGGATAATTGGACGGCCACCGTGTTAAAGGTTTGAAAAAAATAAAGTAAGGTGTCTCATTTATTTGGTATTTTCGCCCCAACCAGTAAAGGAACCCGTACATGTTTGCGAAAGATTTTAATAAATGGGATACCATTCTAGGGTGGACTGCTTTTTCCATAGCTTTAATTACCTATTTAATTACCGTTGAACCTACTGGCAGTTTCTGGGATGCTGGCGAGTACATAACCACTTCTGCCAATTTACAAGTTGGCCACCCGCCGGGAGCACCCTTACTACAAATGATTGGTGCCTTTTTTGCAATGTTCGCTTTTGAAAATGGGCAAATTGCACGCATGGTAAATACCGTCTCCGGGGTGTCCAGTGCCTTTACCATTTTATTCTTGTTCTGGACCATCACCAATATTGGCAAAAAATTGGTAGGCAAACAAGCCACTTTATCCAACGGCAATGCCATGGCCATACTAGGCAGTGGATTGGTAGGATCTTTGGCGTTTACGTTTTCCGATAGCTTCTGGTTCAACGCCGTAGAAACAGAGGTGTATGCCATGGCCAGTTTAATTATGGCGCTTTTGCTATGGTTGGGTCTTAAATGGACAGATAATTTGGATGACCCCAGAGGCAACAGATGGTTGCTTTTAATTTGTTTTGTGATTGGCCTTACCTTTGGAGTCCAATTTATGGGCTTTTTGGCCATACCTTCCATTGGGCTTTTGTACTACTTTAAAAAGTATAAAAAAGTAACCGTTAAGAATTTTATCATTGCCAATGCCTTGGTTGTTGGCATCCTTATGTTGGTCTATAAATTTTCGCTCACCTACATTTTAAAGGTGTTTGGTTGGAGCGAGGTGTTTTTTGTAAATGAAATTGGACTGCCATTTAATTCTGGTACAATTATCATGGGGCTTGCGTTTATTGCCGTTTTTTTCTTTGCCCTCCGATACACCCGCAAAAACAATTATTACCACGCCAATACCATTGTGCTTTGCTTTATGTTCTTGATTTTAGGTTTTTCCTCATGGCTAATGCTTCCCATTAGGGCAAATAGCCAAACCGTGGTGAACGAGAACAATCCAGAAGATGCCAGGTCACTTTTGGCCTACTACAACAGGGAACAGTACCCAGGGGTGGAAAGCCCTTTTTACGGCGCTTACTATTCCAACGCATTTGCCGGTCCCGGTGAAGATATAGATGACAAACCTAAGTATGAAAAAGATGAAAAGCTTGGCAAATATGTCATCGTCAATTATTACGAGGATGCCATGCAAGGCCCAAACAAAAAGCACGTAGGCATACTGCCACGACTTTGGAGTGAACAGCACGCAGAAAACTATATGCGTTATTTTGGGCGATTGGATTTTAAAATTAAATCAGAATACATATCAGAAAGCCAACTAAGGGATGCCGTGGCTCGCTTTAGACAAATGGATGCCCAGGGTGATATTGACACCGAACAATATCTGGAATTTCTTAACCAGTTTAGTGATTATATTGATGTCTTGCCCCCAACATTGATGGACAACATCAAATACATGTTCGAATTTCAATTTGGATACATGTACATGCGATACTTTATGTGGAACTTTGTTGGCCGGCAAAATGATGTACAAGGAAGGTATGACGAAAACGGGCACTGGTTGAGCGGCATCAAGGTCATAGACCAGATTTTTCTGGGAAGCCAAGAAAACCTTCCTACCGAGGTATTGGAGAATAAAGCCAGAAACACCTACTTCTTCCTTCCATTGCTCTTGGGCATTATAGGCCTCGTATTTCTTATCTCCAAAGACCCCAAAAAGTTTTGGGTATTGTTTGTTTTTTTTATGTTTACCGGTATTGCCATCCAGTTCTACACCAACCCTTATATTTTCCAACCTAGGGAACGGGACTATTCCTTGGTAGGGTCCTTTTATATCTTTGCCATTTGGATCGGGCTTGGGGTGTATGGACTTTTTGAAGAGGTAAAAAAACTCCTTAAACCTAAGATGGCAGCACCATTGACCACTCTTGTGTGTTTGGCTGCAGTACCCCTTTTAATGGCTTTCCAGAATTGGGACGACCATGACCGCTCTGGAAGATATACGGCAAAATCCAGTGCTAAGGCATACCTTTCCTCTACCCAAAAAGATGTAGGTGCTATTTTGTTTACCATTGGGGACAACGATACTTTCCCGCTATGGTATGCGCAGGACATTGAAAAATTTAGGACAGACGTGCGGGTGGTAAACACCAGTTTATTTGCCACGGATTGGTACATTGACCAAATGAAACGTAAAGCTTATGACAGTGACCCCATTCCGTCCCAACTTACCCATGACAAATACCGCTACGGCACCAGAGATGCGGTATATTATCAAGAGGTAACGGATAGCCGTTGGAACATAAAGGATTTCATGAACTGGATTGGCAGTGATAAACCACAAACCAAGTTCAAAAGCCTTTTTGAGAAACAGGGCCGTGATATTAGCGCATACCCCAAAAGCACCCAAGAAATTGTGTATTACCCTACCAATAAGATTAGGATACCCGTAAACAAACAAAACGTACTGGAAAGCGGATTGGTAAAACCTGAGGATGCAGATTTAATATTGGATTATATAGACATTGACCTGCCAAAAAGTGCCCTGCCCAAAAATCGTATTTTAATGTTGGATATTATTGCCAACAACGATTGGAAGCGGCCTATCTATTTTTCTGGTGGAAGTTTTGATGCAGCAGAATATATTTGGATGAAAGAGTACTTGCAGTTAGATGGCCTTGTTTACAAATTGGTCCCCATAAAAACAAAAAATGCCTCACCTTTTGAAATGGGAAGGATAGACTCAGACCTCATGTACAATATAGTTAAGGATTGGGAATGGGGCAACTCTTCCAGCTCTGAGATTTACCATGATCCACAAACACGTTCCCAGGGACTATCTTTTAGAAGCAACCTTGCTAGGCTTATGGAGCAGCTATTAGAAGAGGAGAAAATTGAAAAAGCAAAGGACATTATAGACATTGCCATGACCCATATTCCATTTGAGCATTATGGCTTTTATGCTTTTGTGGAACCATACGTGGATGGCTATTACAAAGTAGGTGAACAACAAAAAGCGCGTGAACTTTTTGAAAAGTTAAGAACCATTTATCAAGAGCGGCTCACTTATTACGCCAGTGCTCCGCGTGATCAGCAGTATGACCGTTTGGATGATATCCTAAGCGATATGGAAGCCTACCGCAGGAACATTGATATCCTCATCAGAAATAAGGATAGGGAGTATGCGGAAAGTCAAACCTTAATTTTCAATGAGTACATAGATAAGTTTCAACACTTTATCGGGGAAGAGGACCAAGAATATTTGGGACAACCAGATTTTAGCAATCCTGATTTAAAAGATTCCCTGCCCATAAATACGGATAGTATTCCAAAGGATAGTATACCGGCTATGGTTCCTGCAGAAACAGAAATGAATTAGCGCCTATTTAGGTTGATGTCATTGGAATCATTATCCCTTTTTTTTGCAGGCTTTAATACGAATATTTAGAGCTTAACCTTAGTACCGTTTTTAGGATTCAAAGAAAAAGGGAGTAAAGAGGCACACAACAAATAATCGATAACAATTTTTACGGACCCTTAAGAAATACCGGTTTTTACACCAAGGCATATAGGGGTACAGCAAACGCGATAGAAGTTATGGTTCATCTGCCTGCTATTCGTTAAAGCCGATAAGGATACTAAGCTTGCAGACCAGAGATAAACCAAAAAGACCAGCAATACCGCAACAGGCTGCGGATAACGGTTACTTGAAAGTTTAAATGTACCTATTGTACATTTTGATGAAAATTCGTCAATTCGAGTGATTTTTTGATAGGAAGTATCGGAAAATAGTAACGAGAATCAGAATTTTAGGATTATAACCTTGTTCTCGATACTTTTTCTTCCAGAAAAAACTCGAACTGACGGTTTTAAATCTTAAAAGTATTCAAAATGCACAACGGGCTTAAATGTATTCGTTAAGGATACCAATCAGCGTATTGGCGTCCTGTTCACCACTTTGGCGCCACACCATTTCGCCCCGCTTATAAATCATTAACGTTGGTAATCCCTTTATCCGTAAAGCTTGGGAAAGCTCTTTGTTTTTCTCAACATCTATTTTAATGACTTTGCCTTTATCCCCAAGTGCTGCGGCAACATCGCGAAGAACAGGATGCATGGAGGTAGATTGTTCATTCCAATCTGCGTAAAAATCAAGGAGCACTGGAATGTTTAGGTCAATAAGCTCACCAAATTTGGACATGGTAAATAGGTTATTGTTCTTATCAAAAGTAAGAAAAAATGTTAAAGCAACCCATCGGCTGCGTTCCACGCCATGGGTATCGCCGTTAAATTCAAGTTAAACCTTTCTTCTTTAACGTAATTACCGTAATCTCTGGCCAAATGCCAACCCTTCCTGGATATCCAAGAAAACCAAAGCCCCTGTTGACGTTAATGTATTGACCCATTTCTTTATAAATACCCGCCCAGTAGGTATATCGCCACTTTACCGGGCTCCATTTAATCCAGCCAGGTATCTCCACGCCAAATTGCATACCATGGGTATGGCCGCTTAGGGTTAAATGGAAATGATAATCGTCATGGATGACAACATCTTCCCAGTGGGATGGGTCATGGCTCATTAATATCTTAAAATCGTCCTTGGATATCCCCGCTTTTGCCTTTTCTAGATCACCGGCTTTTTTAAAACCTCCACGTCCCCAGTTCTCCACGCCCAATAAAGCGATGCGCTCACCATCCTTTTCTATATATCGATGCGAATCCAAAATAAGATCGAAACCAATTTCTCGTTGTAAGGCCTTTAAATCCTTTAGATTTTTGGCTTTTTCTTCTTCTGAATCCCAGCCAATATAGTCACCGTAATCATGATTTCCGAGAACGGAATACAGACCATCTTTTGCTTTTAACCTGGCAAACGTACTAGCCCAAGGGACCAGTTCTATGGTCTGGTTGTTCACAAAATCACCCGTAAACAATATTAGATCACTTTGTTGCTCATTGATTAGATCTATTCCGTAGGCTACCTTTTCCGCATCATCTAAGCTTCCACTGTGTATATCTGAGATCTGGGTGATTTTATAGCCGTGAAAAGCATCGGGCAAATCATCAAACTCCAAACTATAACTAAGTACCTTATAGTTGTATTTGCCTTTGTACATACCATACAGTAGGGCCCCAAAAGGCATTGCGGCAATACCAAGTCCCAATACACTTAAAAATCGTCTTCGCGCCGGAATGCCAAACTCTTTTTGGTCCCCAGCTATCTTTTGGTACAATCCGGTGAACAATCTAAAGATATCTTCCCCAAACAAAAAAATGATGGTGATCAAATAAAATGAAAGTGTAGCCAACAAAAAGCCAAAGGCATAACTCTTTGGCCTGCTTAACACCCTACCTTGGTCATCGCCAGTAAACTGGTATAAAAAATTACCGACGACCAATAAGGAAACCACTATGAAAGTATAATGGACCCAAGGAAACCTAGATGCCGTTTTGATGGCCTGTAAAGCATAAAAACCAAGGATTCCGTAAATGGCAACAAAAATAATCCAGCGGAGCATAATACGTTTTTACAAATTTATCCCTTTACCTGTAAGTAGCCTTCCGTATTTTGGCTTATTTAACGAGTTGCACCACCTCGGCTATTACTTGAGCATTGGTAACAGCTACCCTATCCTCCTGAAGATGAGGGTTGGAATTCAAAGGTATTTTATCTGTCTGTGGCAGATGATGTTGAAACTGGCTCCCTGATAGGTGGATAGCGCTAAAACCTTCCTTTTTAAAATCCAAAACATTTTGGTGGTGTATTCCACCGCCAGGCATGACTACCATTCGCGTATTTAACTTTTTAAGTTGCGCCAACTGTGTTAGCGCATTATGGGAATTGGCCTTGCCACCAGAAGTTAAAACGCAGTGCGCCCCGAGTTGGTCCAATTGCTGTAACGCCTTTTTTTGGTCGGATATCCAATCAAAGGCACGATGAAATGTAAAATGTAAGGGTGCCGCTTTTTTGATCAATTTTTGCGTCCGTTGGATATCCAAGGTGGCATCAGCGTTTAAAATACCACAAACGATACCATCGGCACCAGCCGAGATACACAAGCCAATATCGTTGAGCATCACTTCAAACTCTAAATCGGTATAGGTAAAATGTGCGCTACGGGGACGTATGAGTACATGTACAGGGATGGACAGCCTGCTTTTGACCAACTGCAGCAATCCGTAAGAAGGGGTGACCCCACCTACCCCAAGTTCTGAGCAAAGCTCAATTCGGTCAGCACCTGCTTTTTCGGCATTTAGGGCAGATTGCAAGGAATTACAGCAAACCTCAACCAACATATTGGTATATTTAAAATATCTAAAATAAACAACCCAAGCATGCAACGCAGAAAATTCTTAAAAAAATCTAGCCTTACGGCCGTTGGAGCTCTTTCTACCACAGCACTTGCCTCATGTAAAACCAAAACGTCAGAGGATGAAAATGCACGGAACGCACCCATGGAAACCAAATCCCCCATCCGCCCAATTGCAATTGCCACTTGGAATGTCCCCAACTCCACAGCTGCAGCTTGGAAAGTCCTTAAAGAGGGCGGCACGTCGTTGGATGCGGTAGAAACTGGCGTTAAAATGGAAGAAGCAGATGTAAACAACCAATCTGTGGGAAAAGGTGGCAGACCTGATCGCGATGGCCATGTAACGCTAGATGCCTGCATTATGGATTCAAAAGGCAACTGTGGTGCCGTGGTCTACCTACAACATATCACCCATGCCATTTCCGTGGCAAGAAAAGTGATGGAAGAAACTCCCCATGTGATGCTTGCCGGCAAGGGTGCGGAACAATTTGCTTTTGAGCAAGGATTTGATAAAGAGGATTTATTGACGAAGAAATCCAAAGCGGAGTGGCTAGAATGGAAGAAGGAAGCCAAATATGCGCCGGTCATCAATATTGAAAACCATGATACCATTGGTATGCTGGCCATTGATAAAAACGGTGATATTTCGGGCGCTTGCACCACAAGCGGCATGGCGTATAAAATGGCCGGTCGTGTTGGAGACTCACCAATTATTGGCTCGGGACTTTTTGTGGACAATGAAATTGGTGGCGCTACCGCCACGGGACAAGGTGAGGAAATAGTAAAGACCGTGGGTAGTTTTTTGGTCGTGGAGCTCATGCGCCAGGGACGTTCTCCCCAAGAAGCTTGCGAGGAAGCCGTTAACCGCATCATCAAAAATGACCCTAATTATGAAAAAATTCAAGTAGGGTATATTGCCATCAACAAAAATGGGGAAACCGGGGGGTATTGTATTCATCCCGGGTTTAGTTATCGGGTATATACGGAACAGGGACATGAGAACATCGAATCCAGTAGTTTCTTATAAATTTTAGTACCATTTTTTTCCAAACTTCTCATTCAAGATTAAAAATTTTATCGCTGTTATTTACTTTAAACGCATTTTCTTTTTCGCTATTCTAAGTATTATCCTAAGCTGTAGCCACATCCATATCAATTTCTTTTTCGCTGAAGATAAAAGCTTAATGCGCATGGTAATGGAGGCTGTTTTTATTGTTCCCGCATGTACTCTTAATGCCTTTTTTCTCGAATTTTCCGGAGACTTTAAAAGAAAAACGAAGCAAATCCTATTTGGGAATATGGTACTGGTATTAGTTCTTGTAATTTTCTCTACCATCCATTGATCTTATCCAACTCTAGTATTATGATTTTTATCAACTTATGGATAGCAAATACAATTTGGTTTTTATCGAGAAGGATAAAGACTTGACGCTAATATCCCATATCTTAAGTCTTTTTTCTACTTTTAAAACCTGTCAACTTTTATCTATTAACTGACAACTAAAAAACATGTCCGAACAAAAACGACTTTTTCTGCTTGATGCCTACGCCCTAATTTTTCGTGGGTATTACGCCTTGATAAAAAACCCTAGAATAAACTCTAAAGGCATGGACACCTCTGCCATCATGGGGTTTGTGAATTCACTTTTTGATGTCATCAAAAGGGAGCGACCAGACCATCTTGCCGTAGCTTTTGATAAAGGGGGCAGTGTGGAACGTACTGAACTTTTTGAGGCTTACAAGGCCAACCGGGATGAGACACCAGATGCCATAAGGATTGCCGTTCCATACATTCAGAATATTTTAAAGGCACTTAAAATTCCAATAATAGAATTGGAAGGATACGAGGCCGATGACCTTATTGGCACCATAGCCAAGCAGGCCGAAAAAGAAAATTATAAGGTTTTTATGGTGACCCCTGACAAGGATTTTGGGCAACTGGTTTCGGAGAACATTTTTATGTATCGCCCTGCGCGAATGGGCAATGGCATTGAAATCTGGGGCATACCCGAGATACAAAAGCGCTTTGGGGTAGAACGTCCAGAACAGGTCATAGATTATTTGGGCATGATGGGTGATGCCAGTGATAACATTCCCGGACTTCCTGGTGTAGGGGACAAAACGGCCAAAAAGTTTTTGGAACAGTTTGGTTCTATGGAAGGACTCCTGGCTAATACGGACCAACTCAAAGGTAAAATGAGGGAGAAAGTAGAGGCCAATGCAGAGCTGGGCAGGTTGTCCCGTCAGCTTGCCGAAATAAAAGTTGATTGTGAGGTTACCTTTAATGCCGATGATTACCAGATGTGCCAACCCGATGCCCAACAGGTACAGGAGATATTTGAGGAACTGGAGTTTAGACGCCTAAAAGATCAGTTCCTAAAACTATTTTCGGAAGGGGCGGAATCGGCAACAGACAATCAAGACAACACGGCCCAAAAAGCAAAACTGGAAACCAAAACCGCAGGAAGTGGACAATTCACCCTTTTTGGGGGCGACCCTGCCAATGTCGCAGCTACCATTGCCGATAGCAGTGGCAGAAAAACCATTGCGGATACCACCCATTTTTACCAATTGGTACAAGGGGAATTGGCCATGCAATTGTTCCTAAAAAAACTACTGGAACAACCGTCTGTATGTTTTGATACGGAAACCACCTCCTTAAACCCACTGGAGGCCCAATTGGTAGGTATTGCCTTTAGCTGGCAAACCGGAAAGGGCTATTATATCCCGTTCTCAGAGGACAAGGATAAGGTTCATCAGCTGCTGGAACAGCTACGCCCGTTCTTTGAATCAGAAGAAATAGAAAAGGTTGGACAGAATTTAAAATATGATATCAAGGTGATGAAAAACCATGGTATCCAGGTCAAAGGACATCTTTTTGATACCATGCTGGCGCATTACCTGATCAATCCGGATATGCGCCACAATATGGATGTACTCTCGGAAACCTATCTAAATTACACCCCTGTTTCCATTACCGAACTCATTGGAAAAAAAGGAAGGAACCAACTTAGCATGCGGGACGTTCCTTTAGAAAAACAAACGGAATATGCCGTTGAGGACGCGGATATCACCTTTCAACTGGCAGCACATTTTCGTCCAGAACTCCAAGCGGCAAATACCCAAAAGCTATTTGAAGATATTGAAGTGCCCCTATTACGGGTATTGGCAGACATGGAAAGTGAGGGCATCAATCTTGATAAAGATTTCTTAGGGTCGCTCTCCGGGGATTTGGACAACGACATCAAAAACTTGGAACGGCAAATATACCAAGCTGCGGGAACAGAATTCAATATTGGATCTCCAAAGCAATTGGGTGAGGTGCTGTTCGATAGAATGAAGCTTGTGGACAAACCAAAAAAAACCAAAACGGGGCAATACTCCACCGCGGAAGATGTGTTATCCTATTTGGCCAAAGACCATGAAATCATACAACATGTGTTGGATTACCGCGGGCTAGCCAAACTAAAAAGCACCTATGTAGACGCCTTGCCAGAACAGGTAGAAGCAACAACGGGACGGGTACATACAGATTATATGCAAACGGTAGCGGCCACAGGCCGATTGAGCAGTAATAATCCTAATTTACAGAACATTCCCATTCGAACAGAGCGCGGAAGGCAAGTAAGAAAAGCTTTTGTTCCGCGCGACGAAAACTATGTTTTACTAGCGGCAGATTATTCACAGATTGAGCTTCGTATCATCGCTGCATTGAGTGAAGAAGACACCATGATAGAGGCCTTTAAAAACGGAATGGACATTCATGCCTCAACTGCATCCAAGGTTTTTAATGTACCTATAGAAGAAGTAACTAGAGAACAACGTAGCAATGCTAAAACGGTCAACTTTGGTATTATCTATGGAGTATCTGCCTTCGGATTGAGCAACCAAACCGATTTAACCCGTGCAGAATCCAAAGAGCTCATCGATACCTACTACAAAACCTATCCGAAATTAAGGAATTACATGAGTGAACAAATTGATTTTGCTCGGGATAACGGCTTTGTACAGACAGTTCTTGGCAGAAGGCGCTATCTTAAAGACATTAACGGAAGTAACCAAGTGGTCCGCGGTGCCGCAGAACGCAACGCCGTAAACGCGCCCATACAAGGTAGTGCCGCGGACATCATTAAAATCGCGATGATCAACATTCATAACAAATTAACACAAGGCAACTATAAGACCAAAATGCTGCTACAAGTGCACGATGAACTGGTTTTTGACTGCTACAAGCCTGAACTGGACGAAATGAAGGTACTGATCAGGTCTGAAATGGAAAATGCCTACACTATGAGTGTCCCCTTGGATGTTGAAGTTGGCGTTGGCCAAAATTGGCTGGAGGCGCACTAAGAAGTTGTGGTGCCTTGCAGCTATGGCCTAGAAGCAAGCTATTTAACAAATCATTGGGCAATAACAAGTTAATTTGTTTAGACCATTTCTGGTATCGCAAACCCTGATCAACAGACATAAAAAAAGGCACCGATGCGGTGCCTTTAAATCCTATGCAATTATTGGCCTTACCAAAGCCCAAAAGCAAGTTTAAACCGAGATTTTCTGCGTTTCTTGACTTCTTCCTTTTCTATTTGGGCCTCTATATTGTTTAATCTCGCTTGTTCTTCAAAGTGGGCAAACATTTCCATTGAATAGGGATAAGCTTGCCATACGGTTGGGTAATGCTTTAACTTTCTCATCATGAAATGATTTTTTATAACGCTGCAAACATCCGAAAGACCCAGCACTACCAATACCTCTAGATTTGCTAATTTCTATGGTATATTATCCATTATTATTATTTTTTGAGGAAATCTCGGTAATCAGTTAAACAAACCCTTCTTACACCACCAAAATATTTTAAAATTAGGTGTACAGGAATACTGCCGTCGGTGAAGTTTTTAACAAGAGTGCCTTAGGTGTAATTCTCCCCTATTTGCTCCAATACTTTTAAAAAAGTTTCAAATTCAAGAACATCCAAACCCCGTACGGCCTGTTTTCGTAATTGTTGGGCATGGGGCTGTATCCGCGCAATAAGCGATTCTCCTTCCGGGGTAAGCTCCAGTTTAAACCGCTTTAAATCCCCTTTAAACCTGGATTTGGATATCCAACCTTTGCGCTCTAAACCACCTATGACACGCGAAGTGGTGGCACGGTTACGGAAGTTGGATTTGACAATTTCTGTCTGGGAGGCCTCCTCCCCTAACACGGAGATACGATGTAAAATCACCCATTGTTCTATGGTCATGTCAATACCCAACTCCCCAAACTTTCGCAGATAGGCATCCTGTACCTTTCTCAACACAAGATCTAGATGTAAACCAATGCCCGAGATTTGGTCTATTTGATGTAACATGCTTTCCTTTATTCTCCAGGTGAACATTTGAACCTGGCACAATGATTTTTAACGAAAATTTATTTCTGTAAGCCTTTTGGCATGGCAAAAATATGTATTTTTGTTGCATTAACAACAATTTTAATCCAACAACATTAGAACAATATCCTATGGAAACCACTTCAATACCCAAAATACATGATGCGGCCAAAGATTTTATGCCCATCAATGGTACCGATTATATTGAGTTATACGTAGGCAACTCCAAACAAGCGGCCCACTTTTACAAAGCTGCCTTTGGTTTTCAATCCTATGCTTATGCGGGATTGCAAACGGGTTTAAAGGACCGTGAGAGTTACGTGGTCATTCAAGATAAGATTCGCTTGGTGTTAACCTCCCCCCTTAAAAGTGGCACTGAAATTGGCAAGCATATAGACAAACATGGGGACGGGGTAAAAGTAGTGGCCCTTTGGGTAGATGATGCAACCTATGCCTATGAAACCGCCATGAAGAATGGGGCCAAATCCTACATGGAACCCGTTACGGAGAAAGATGAGCATGGTAAAGTTGTAAGGGCGGGCATCTACACCTATGGGGAAACCGTTCATATTTTTGTGGAACGTAAGGACTACAAAGGCACCTTTTTGCCCGGATTTACAAAGTGGGAAACGCCAGATTACAATCCGGCCCCCACAGGCTTAAAATACGTAGACCACATGGTGGGCAACGTAGGGTGGGACCGCATGAACCATTGGGTGGAGTTTTATGAAAAAGTGATGGGTTTTGTAAACATCCTGTCCTTTGACGATAATGATATCTCTACGGAATACACCGCTTTAATGAGCAAGGTGATGAGCAATGGGAATGGCCGTATAAAATTTCCCATAAACGAACCTGCGGAAGGAGCCAAAAAATCACAGGTAGAAGAATATTTGGATTTCTACGAAGGTGAAGGTGTACAACATATTGCCGTGGCAACGGACGACATCATAAAAACCGTGCGTGAGCTCAAAAGTAGGGGCATTGAATTTTTGAACATTCCAGATACCTATTACGATGCCGTAACGGACCGCGTAGGGAAAATAGATGAGGATATTGCGCCACTAAAAGAATTGGGTATTTTGGTAGACCGTGATGATGAAGGTTATCTGCTGCAAATTTTCACCCGTCCTATAGAACCAAGGCCCACCATGTTCTTTGAAATTATACAAAGAAAAGGGGCACAATCGTTTGGAAAAGGTAACTTTAAAGCATTGTTTGAAGCCATTGAACTGGAACAACAGTTAAGGGGAACCTTGCATTAAGGTGCGGATACAAAAGTTTTAAGTTTAAAGTGCACGCTATTTTGAACTTTATTCGGGTACTTCAACTAAAAAAACAAAACTATGCCCATATATCACAAACTTGGTCAGTTTCCGCAAAAGCGGCACACCCAATTTCGAAAGCCTGACGGCAATCTGTACTATGAGCAATTGTTTGGGACCATCGGTTTTGATGGAATGTCTTCCTTATTATATCATGTACACCGTCCCACGCAGGTTAAGGAAATTGGAAAGGCTCTTGACATGAGCCCAAAAATTGCTGAGGCCAAACACATCAAATCAAGAAAGCTCATTGGTTTTAACGTGGAACCTAAAGCGGATTTTTTAGAGTCCCGTGAACCTATGATGGTCAATAATGACATACATATTGGTCTCGCTGCGCCCAAACGATCCATGACCACCTATTTTTACAAAAACTCCGATGCTGATGAAATGTTGTTCATTCATCGCGGTACGGGAAAGCTGAAAACCTTTCTGGGAAACATACCGTTTGAATACGGGGATTATTTGATTATCCCAAGGGGAATGATCTACCAAATGGAATTTGATACCGAGGACAACCGTATCCTTTATGCAGAATCCTTCCACCCCATTTACACCCCAAAACGCTACCGCAATTGGTTTGGGCAGCTCTTGGAACATTCACCGTTCTGCGAACGCGATTACAAATTGCCACAAGACTTGGAAACCCATGATGAAACCGGGGAGTTTATCCTAAAAATTAAAAAGCAGGGCGTGCTACACCATTTGGTCTATGCAACACACCCTTTTGATGTGGTAGGCTGGGATGGGTATAATTATCCGTATGGTTTTTCAATCCATAATTTTGAGCCCATTACGGGCCGTGTGCATCAACCGCCACCAGTGCACCAAACTTTTGAGACCAGTGCATTTGTTATCTGTTCTTTCTGCCCTAGGCTGTATGATTACCATCCAAAATCAATACCGGCTCCCTACAACCACAGCAATATAGATTCTGATGAGATGCTTTATTATGTTGATGGTGATTTTATGAGTAGAACGGGCATTGGTCCAGGGTATATTTCTTTGCATCCGGCAGGTATTCCGCATGGGCCACACCCAGGCACCTATGAAGCTAGTATCGGCAAAACGGAAACCAAAGAACTGGCCGTGATGATCGATACGTTTAAACCCCTACAGCTTACGGAAAATGCCATGAAAATCGATGACGGAAAATACTATACATCGTGGTTGGAAAACCCTTCATAAATCCTGTTAAGGCGGACATTAAAAACAAACAAGAACTGCGTTAGAAAAGCGAAGTCCTTAGATTTTACATAAAGCTTGTCGCTTGTTTCTAACATTTAGATATTATTTATGATTGTAGACATACCTAAAAACTCAGATTTTTCCATTCATAACATCCCCTTTGGTATATTTTCTACTGCGGACCGAAGTCCTAGGGCAGGTGTAGCCATCGGAGACCATATTTTGGACTTGGCCGCAGTGGCCCAACTGGATGTTTTTGATTTCAATACCGCTGTTTTTGAAAAACAAACCCTCAATGATTTTATTGACCTAGGTAAGAACATTACCAACAAGGTACGCAAGGATATCCAAAAGTGGTTACAGGATGATGTTTCCGTACTGGCGAACAAGCCCCAACTTTTTGTTAGGCAGTCAGAGGCGCAAATGCATATGCCGGTCTTTATAAATGATTATACGGACTTTTACTCCAGTATGGAACATGCCACCAATGTGGGCAAAATGTTTCGTGATCCGGAAAATGCGCTCTTGCCCAATTGGAGGCACATCCCCGTTGGCTACCACGGTCGCGCAAGCTCCATTGTGGTGAGCGGACAGGCGATTCACCGCCCAAAAGGACAGACCATACCCAACGACTCCAAACAACCAATCTTTGGCGCGTCACAGGGGTTGGACTTTGAGTTGGAAATGGGTTTTATTACTGGAAAAAGCACCACCCTTGGAGCATCCATCAGTACGCAGCAGGCAGATGATTATATTTTTGGGATGGTCTTGTTAAATGATTGGTCTGCGCGGGATATCCAAAAATGGGAATATGTCCCGCTAGGTCCTTTTTTGGCCAAAAACTTCGCCTCCCATATTTCCCCTTGGATTGTGACCCTGGAAGCCTTGGAGCCTTTTAAGGTTGCGGGACCAAAACAAGAGCCAGAAGTACTCCCTTATTTGCAATATGAGGGGTACAAAAATTACGACATCAACCTAGAGGTAGGTATTGTACCGGAGGGTAGCTCAGAACAAACCGTTTGTCATTCCAATTTTAAATTTATGTATTGGAACATGGCACAGCAGTTGGCCCACCATACGGTAAATGGATGTAACGTTAACATTGGCGACCTTTACGGTTCCGGGACCATTTCCGGAAAAGATGAAAACTCTTATGGTTCTATGCTAGAACTGGCCTGGATGGGCACTAAGCCTTTAAAAATGAAAGATGGCACGGAACGCAAATTTATTCATGATGGTGATACCGTTATCATGCGCGGACATTCCCAAAAAGAAGGAAAACGGGTTGGCTTTGGTGAGGTTAAAGCAAAAATCTTACCGGCAACATAAACGCAAGCACCCACAAACCACTACCTTTATTTAACCGTGCCCAGTTTCCAAAGAATAGCAAGATAACCTATGATAAAAACACTAGACCCTAACCAGATAGCGCAACCAGATCTGCACAGCATATTGTTGACGGCGGTGGCACCACGCCCCATATGCTTTGCGAGTACCGTGGACAAATCCGGTAACGTTAACTTAAGCCCTTTCAGCTATTTTAACGTATTTAGTTCCAATCCCCCGGTGCTTATTTTCTCACCGGCCAGGAGTGGTAGGGACAATACGTTAAAGCACTCCCACGAAAATGTAAAAGAAGTGGCAGAAGTGGTCATTAATATCGTTAACTACCCCCTGGTAGAACAAATGTCATTGTCCAGCACAGCCTATCCAAAGGGAATAAATGAATTTGTTAAGGCAGGACTTAAACAAGTGGCCAGTACCAAAGTACGTCCCCCACGGGTGGCCGAAGCCCCCGTATCTTTTGAATGTACGGTTACGGATGTCATAGAATTGGCGACAACCCCTGGGGCAGGAAACTTGATACTATGTGAAGTAAAACTTATCCATATGAATGAGAATTACCTAACCGATGGCCAGCTAGATACCAAAAAACTAGATTTGGTAGGCCGTATGGGGGGTAGTTGGTATACCCGTTCCAATGGCGAGTCTTTGTTCGAAATTCCCAAACCCATACGCACAACGGGCATAGGGGTGGATGCGCTTCCTGAGGGAATTAGAAACAGCGCCATACTCACAGGTAATAACTTAGGGCGACTTGGAAATCTGGAATCACTCCCTGAAGATCATGAAATGCAGGCCATGGAGAAAGATGATGAACTTTTGATGATGGCCAAGAAAGTAGGGCATGATTCTTCTGAACATAAAAGACAATTGCATTGGCTGGCGCAGCGCATGTTAGAAGAAGGAGAGAGTAAAAGGGCCATGTGTGTTTTATTGGTGGCAGAAAAACTGGATTCATGAGCGATATTACATCCATCTTTAAACCCTATTTAGAACCCAAGGAGGTGTATAGGGGAGGTAAAAATGTTCCTGCCTCAGATAAGAAAATCTACAAGCTTTCTTCCAATGAAAACCCTATTGGTGCGTCGCCAAAGGCCATAGCAATGATTAAACAAGCGGCCGAATCCATTGACCTATACCCAGACCAAACGGATATTCGGCTCAGGGAAGCTTTAGTGACGGATTTTGGGCAAGAATTAACGCCAGATCAGTTTATATGCGGCAACAGTGGTTCTGAAATCATTGATATGGTGTTAAGGGCGTTTATTAACGAAGGTGACGAAGTCATCTATTCCAATCCCTGTTTTTTGCCTTACCATGTTTTTTCCAGATGGTATGGAGCCAAGCTCATTGACGTACCTTTAAAAGAAGCGTCCTTTGCTCTAGATGTAGAAGGCATACTGAAAGTCGTAACCCAAAAAACCAAAATCATTTTCTTAACCAGCCCCAACAATCCTACGGGCACCTATATCAAAAAAGATGTTTTAGAAGCTTTTTTGGAAAGAATTCCAAATAACATTATCATAGTGTTTGATGAGGTTTATCGCCATTTTGCCGACGCAACCGACTATACAACCGCTTTGCCCTTTGTCAAAAAAGGCCACTCCATTATTGCGGTCAACAGCTTCTCAAAAACCTATGGTTTGGCCGGCCAACGGGTTGGGTATTGCTATACCACAACTACCATTGCTAAGTACATCCGCCAGATACATAAACCCTTTTTACTGCCCATCACCTCTATTGAAGGAGCCATTGGAGCATTAAGAGACCATGAATTCATTAAAAAAACCGTGCAGACCGTTTTGGAAGGTAGGCGGTTTTTGCAAGAGTCTTTTACCAAGCTTGGCATTACCTATTGGCCCACCCAAGCGAATTTTTTTATCATAGACCCCCCACTACCTGAAATGGAGTTTACCAATCAATTAATGGATCAGGGAATCATGGTGAGACCAGTCTCCCAATTTGGCGCTCCCGGTAAGGTACGCATTTCCATTGGGGATCAGGAGGCAAACCAGGCATTAATCAAGGTGTTGAAAAACCTCAAATAACTTAGGCACATTACCTTTTTGACCCTTTTGCAAGAACTCGCCATGTTTCACAGGTACTACTAGAACTTGTGGGGAACCCAATTAAAGCCCTTGCCCTGCAGGTCTGTAAAAGGCCTATAAGAATAAAGCAATCGCATACGACAGCCGAACATCTCGTTCTAATTTTGGGCATTACCAAAAAAATCAATAAGAAAATAAAATATTATTTTACAAGCATTTGCAATTCAATCTAATAATTGTACATTTGCACCCCGATTATTGGGAAGGATTTGAAAATCAATAATAGTTCAAGCAGTGGATACATTAAGTTATAAGACAATTTCAGCCAAACCTGCCGACATTCAGAAAGAATGGGTACTTGTAGATGCTGAAGGACAAACCCTTGGAAGACTGGCATCAAAAGTGGCTAAAATTTTAAGAGGTAAGTATAAGCCAAATTTTACCCCTCATGTAGATTGCGGTGACAACGTTATTGTTGTGAACGCGGAAAAGATACAAATGACCGGTAACAAATGGAATGACAAAACGTATCTGCGCTACACAGGATATCCAGGCGGACAACGAGCAACTTCTGCGCTAAGTTTACTGGACAAACATCCGGAACGTATTATTGAGAAGTCCGTTAAGGGCATGCTGCCAAAAAACAAACTGGGTGCAGATTTGTTTCGCAACCTAAAGGTATATGCTGGTGCAGCGCATGGCCAAGAGGCTCAAAAACCAAAGGCTATTAATTTAAATGACTACAAATAATGGAAGTGGTTCATAAAATAGGAAGAAGGAAGACAGCCGTAGCTAGGGTTTATGTTTCCGAAGGAAAAGGGAACATCACGGTGAACAAAAGGAATCTTGAGGAATACTTTTCCACTGCAACCCTGCAATATAAAGTAAAACAACCGTTTAGCCTTACTGAAACTGATGACAATTATGACGTTAAGGTAAATGTCTATGGAGGCGGTATTACGGGTCAGGCAGAGGCAGTTCGTTTGGCAATTTCAAGGGCTTTGTGTGAGATAAATGAAGAGCACAGATTGGCCTTAAAACCAGAAGGCTTGCTTACCAGGGACCCAAGAATGGTTGAACGTAAGAAGTTCGGTCAGAAAAAAGCCCGTAAGAAATTCCAGTTCTCTAAACGTTAAGAATTTAGCGTAACGAAGTAGTTACGTCAACCATACATCCCAGTGGTAATTTGGGAAAAGTTCATAAAATCCTGGCCTTGCGGTCAGGATTACATTTTAAATCAAAGTTGTCGTTGTTCCAAGGAGTGAATTACGAACTTTTTGGAATTTAGTTTAGCATCTAAATGTTTAGGGCGATTTGTACCATCAATGACCACCAAAGCATTGCTATCCCAACGGAACGTAAACTAATTACAAAAGAATGGCAAGTAAAGTTGAAGTAAAAAATCTATTGGAAGCAGGTGTGCATTTTGGACACCTTACCCGCAAGTGGAACCCTAACATGGCCCCATACATCTACATGGAGCGCAACGGTATCCACGTTATCAATCTCTACAAAACTGTAGCAAAATTAGATGAGGCCAATGAGGCGCTAAGAAAAATTGCCGCCTCCGGACGTAAAATCCTCTTTGTGGCCACAAAGAAACAAGCAAAGGATATTGTTGCCGAGAAAGTAGCTAATGTAAACATGCCCTACATTACAGAAAGGTGGCCAGGTGGTATGCTGACCAACTTTGTGACCATTAGGAAAGCGGTAAAAAAAATGGCCTCCATTGACCGCATGAAGAAGGACGGAACCTTTAACACCCTATCTAAAAAGGAACGCTTACAGGTAGACCGTCTAAGAGCCAAATTGGAAAAAAACCTTGGTTCCATTTCTGAAATGACAAGGTTGCCAGGTGCCATCTTCATTGTAGATACCATGCGCGAGCACATTGCCGTGAAAGAAGCCCAAAAATTGAACATTCCCATTTTTGCGATGGTAGATACCAATTCCGATCCAAGACCCATTGACTATATCATCCCTTCCAACGATGATGCAGGCAAGTCCATTGAGATTATCATGGGATCGGTTACGGAAGCGGTGGCAGAAGGTCTGGCAGAGCGCAAAGCAGAGAAGCAAAGCGACAAACCTGCCCAAAAGGAAAAGACACAAACCGTTACCGCAGAAAAAGTTGAGGTAAAGGCAGCTCCTGTTAAAAAGGAAAAGGCGGCTCCTAAAAAAGCAGCAGCCGCAGACGATTTAACCAAAGTAGAAGGTATTGGGCCAAAAGCGGCGGAAGCCCTAGTGGCCGCCGGTGTAGCAACCTTTGCAGACCTCGCCAAAGCTGAGCCTGCAAACATTAAAACCATACTAACCGATGCCAGTCCACGTTTGGCGCATTTAGAGCCAGCCTCTTGGCCAAAGCAAGCCCAAATGGCCGCTGACGGCAAATGGGATGAGCTTAAGGAATGGCAGGACAACACCAAGGGTGGCATAGAAGATTCTGAGGAATAGCCCATTCTTGCTATTTGGTGATAACATTTTAACGTACAATTCTTTTTCCGCTTTGCGGAACTAAAACATATATGATTATGGCAAAAATTACAGCCGCTGAGGTAAATAAATTAAGAAAAGTAACAGGTGCTGGAATGATGGACTGCAAAAAAGCATTGGTAGAGGCCGATGGAGATTTTGACAAAGCCATTGAAATTCTCCGTAAAAAGGGACAAAAAGTAGCAGCAAAAAGAGCAGACCGCGATTCTTCGGAAGGTGCGGCAATAGCAAAGGTAAGTGCGGACAATGCTAAAGGTGTTGTCATATCCCTAAACTGCGAAACTGATTTTGTTGCTAAAAACGAATCTTTTGTAACCCTAGCAAACGAGTTGGCAGATTTGGCCCTTGGCTATGACAGTAAGGATGCCTTTATGGATGCCCCGTTCAATGGAATGACGGTTGCCGAAAAACTTACAGAGCAAACTGGTGTCATTGGTGAAAAAATTGAAATTGGAAGTTTTGAAACCCTTAGTGCTCCTTTTGTAGGTTCTTACATCCATGCCGGAAACAAAATCGCAACCTTGGTAGGACTATCCGCTGCTGTTGAAGGTGCTGCAGCCGCTGCCAAAGATGTGGCCATGCAAGCTGCCGCCATGAACCCAGTAGCCTTGAACGAAGACGGTGTAGATCAATCCATCATTGACAAGGAAATTGAAATAGCCAAAGATCAACTGCGCCAAGAAGGGAAGCCCGAGGCCATGCTGGACAATATTGCCAAAGGCAAATTAAACCGTTTCTTCAAAGACAATACGTTGGTGAACCAAGCTTTCATAAAAGACAGTAAGCAAAGCGTCTCTGAGTACGTGAAGTCCGTGGATGCAGGTCTGGAAGTTACAGGTTTTTCCAGGGTGGCTCTTGGATAGCACCCTTTAACGACATAAGCTTAAAAAGTCCCACGTTACCGGTGGGACTTTTTGTTTCTCATCACCCCGCCACCATAACAGCCCAAACATATTTTTGATTATTTTTGCTCGCGGTAATGGTTTCCGCAAAGAGGAATGGCACCAAGCAGATCCATTTAGATGGATTTCAGCGTAAGAATGTCATCCTTTTACACCTCGGTAATCGAGCAAAACAACAACAATGCAATACAAAAGAATCCTTTTAAAACTTAGTGGCGAGGCCTTAATGGGCGATCAACAATACGGTATTGACGCCCACCGGCTCAAGGAATATGCAGAAGATATTAAAGCTGTTGTAGCGACAGGGGTGCAGGTGGCCATTGTTATTGGGGGTGGTAATATTTTCAGGGGGTTAAAAGGTGCGAGTGAAGGCATGGACCGCGTACAGGGGGATCATATGGGCATGTTGGCCACGGTGATCAATAGCTTGGCGCTGCAGAGTGCCTTGGAAATTGCTGGTGTACAGACACGTGTACAAACAGCCATTAAAATAAACGAGGTTGCAGAGCCTTTTATTCGTAGACGCGCACTAAGACATCTTGAAAAAGGCAGGGTGGTCATCTTTGGGGGCGGAACGGGAAATCCCTATTTTACAACGGATTCCGCCGCAGTTTTAAGGGCAATTGAAATTAAGGCAGATGTTATTTTAAAGGGAACACGGGTAGATGGTATTTATACAGCTGACCCGGAAAAAGACAAAACGGCCACCAAGTTCCATAATTTGTCTTTTGACGATGTACTCTCCAAAGGCCTTAAGGTAATGGATACCACGGCATTTACCTTAAGTCAGGAAAATGAGCTCCCCATTGTAGTCTTTGACATGAACACCAGGGGAAATCTGATGAAGTTGATATCTGGGGAGCAAATAGGAACGGTGGTAGAAAATTAATTACGGTATAATCATTGGTACAATTCAATTAAATTGGAATACACATGAACGAAGAAATCACTTTTGTTTTAGATACTACTAAAGAGGGAATGGATGGTGCCATGAGCCATCTGGAAAAGGCTTTTATTAAAATACGTGCAGGGAAGGCCAGCCCTGCCATGCTCTCTACGGTTATGGTAGAATACTATGGTTCACAAACGCCATTAACGCAGGTGGCCAACATCAATACTCCAGATGCAAGAACCATTTCCGTTCAGCCATGGGAAAAGAATATGCTTCAAGAAATTGAAAAAGCGATCATGAATTCCAATCTTGGCTTTAATCCCATGAACAACGGGGATTTGGTCATCATCAATGTACCACCACTTACCGAGGAAAGAAGGAGGGATTTGGTAAAACAGGCCAAAGCCGAGGCAGAAGATGCTAAAGTGAGTATTAGAAGTGCCCGGCAAGAGGCCAACAAAGAACTTAAAAAGTTAGATATTTCTGAAGATGCACTAGCCAACGCAGAGGTTGATGTGCAAGAGCTTACCGATACCTATATCAAAAAGGTAGACGCGATTTTCCAAGTGAAAGAAACGGAAATCATGAAGGTTTAAATGCATTGAAATCCATACCGGCTTTTCTTAATTTAAATTCTAAAAAAGTGGGTATTTCTATGTATAGCAATCTGTGTTTGATGCTTAGGGATTCATACCTGTGTTTCCAACAATCGCGAAAGTATCTTAGGTAGGATATGTAGTCCTCAAAGCTCATAGTGTCATCAAATAGCACCAGAAGAAGCTTTTTACTGTTCTTAGATTTAATTGAACTCCGTAAACTTTGATGACCATCGCCCCCGTTATAGGAACTATCTGTGCTGGTGATCCTAAACAAACTAACTTGTAACTGCTTTATGTTTTGTTTTACCAACGCAGTGTCAAGACCAAATAAGCCTTGTTTTAATTGTTGCAGTTTTTCGTAGTCCGATAGTCCATTAGCTTGCGGTTGAATTAAAAAACCCTCCACAAACAGTTCTACGGTAACTTTGCCTGAATGAATCGTTTCTTCTGCAAAATCATTTTTAGAGGTGCCCATAAGTTGAATTACCTCGTAAAATGTAGTCTTGTCATTACCCACTCTGGCATATAACATCTTAAACGGAAACCTAGCTAATTCATTGACAATTTTTTCAACTGTGGTTAGGCTCACTTTTTTATCAGCCTCAAGAAAAATTTTTGCCTTAAAAAGAAATTGCGGGTTATCCAAAAATTTTTGATAGAGACAATGAAATATACCGCCCCAATGAAAGACTTTTTTTTCGTTAAATAGAACGTCTCCATCACGATTTGCCCTTATGATGATATCTTTTGCCGGTACTGCATTAAGTTGGATACTTTTAGGGCCTATTTTAGGAAACACCATGATGTTTTGGTTGCTAGTTACTTAAAAATTATTTAAACAATACCCGCTGTACATTTATAACGATTTTGAGGGCTTAGATGAATTACCTTTATAAAGGAAGCTATCAATAAGAAACCTTAGCGTTTCGGGGCATTTAAAACATCTTCTAAACTTTTACCGATTATTGCTTAAAGATGTATCCTGTTATCCGCGTCTTTTAACTGTACACTAAAAAAATTCCAACTTAGTATCACAGCTAATTTGCTTAGGAGCAGCGGGAATGCGTAAAATTTGAATACCGTTTTAAAGCTGCACCTTCGCCTCTTTTTTGTATTATAAGCATCATTTATATACCATCTTAATCTTCTACCTTTGCAACAAACTGACAAAAAATGCTAAAAGGGGTTTTCCATGGTTTTTGGGATGGGGTGGCTAGACTAATTCTTCGGAACAGAATCATCATCCTGTTAATCATCTCCGCGGTAACCGTTTTCCTTGGATTTCAATGGGAAAACATGCGCTTTTCCAACACAGAGGCCAACGTACTTCCGGACGATCATCCAGAAACCGTACAATATCAAAAATTTGTATCCCTTTTTGGTGAGGAGGACAATGCCATAGTCATCGCCATAAGCGACCCAGCCCTTTTCACCCCAAAAATCCTGAATCGCTGGAACAAACTCAGTAAGCAATTTCAAGCCACGCCAGAAATTGATTTTGTGGTCTCCATGGAAAATCTCCAAGAGCTATACAAGGATGAGGAAAAGCAGGAGTTTGCAATGCGTCCTGTTATACTAGGGCAGCTCAGCTCTGACGAGGAAACCAAGGCATTAAAAAAACAGCTCTTTGAAAAAATGCCTTTTTACGAGAACCTCCTCTTTAACCCAAAAAGCCAAACGGTGAGAAGCGTCCTTTATTTGGATAAGGACATCCTAAATACCTCCGTTAGGAATGAATTTGTGTTGAATGACCTAAAAACATTAATCACTAATTTTGAAAAAGAGACTCAAATAGATGTTAAGGTATCAGGGATGCCATACATAAAAACCCTGAACTCCAAAATAATTATTGACGAGGTAGGCACCTTTATACTGGCGGCACTCATTGTTACCTCCCTTATCTTCTTTTTCTTTTTTAGAAGTATCAGGGCTACCTTGATATCTATGTGCGTAGTGATCATTGGGGTCATGTGGGCCTTGGGTGTTTTGGGCCTATTGGAATATGAAATCACCATCTTAACCGCACTGATACCACCCCTTATCATTGTAATTGGGATTCCCAATTGTATTTTTTTAATCAACAAATATCAAAATGAGGTCAAAAAACACGGGAACCAAGCCTTATCCCTACAACGGGTAATCTCAAAAGTTGGCAATGCCACTTTAATGACCAATTGTACCACGGCATTGGGGTTTGCCACATTTATTGCATTGGATAGTGATTTACTGCGCGAGTTTGGTATCGTGGCCTCCATCAACATTCTTTGTATTTTCCTATTATCCCTTTTGATCATACCCATTGTTTACAGCTTTATGTCCATCCCTAAGGACAAGCATTTAAAGCATTTAAGAAAAAAATGGATAGACCGTTTTGTTAGTTGGATGGAACATGTGGTCCGCAACCACAGAATTGCCGTCTATATGACCACCGTTGTTATTTTGGTAACCAGTGTTATTGGTATTTATCAAATTCAGATTACCGGAAGCAGGATAGAGGACTTGCCCAAAAACACCCAATTTTTTAAAGATATACGTTTCTTCGAAAAAGAATTTGATGGTATCATGCCCGTTGAGGTGGTAGTAAACACCAAAAAGAAAAACGGGGTGCTCAAGCCTGCAACCTTAAGGCGCATGGATGAACTTGCCCAAATTATAGATGAAACCCCGGAACTCTCCAAACCCGTATCCATTGTTAACTTGGTCAAGTACTCTAAACAAGCCTTCTACAATGGGAATCCCAAGTATTACCAACTGCCCACATCACAAGAGAACAATTTCATTATGGATGTGGCAAGAAAATCTTCGGGAAACAGTAACCTTTTGGAAAGCTTTGCGGACAGTACCGGCCAAACGGCTCGCATGACCACCTTTATGCGGGATGTTAAAACCCCAAGAATGGAAGAGATAGAAGAAGATCTTTTGGCCTCCATCAATAAAATATTCCCCAAAGAACGGTATGAGGTCTATATGACGGGTAAGGCGCTTCTTTTCTTAAAAGGGACAAAATATCTAACCAAAAACCTCCTATTATCATTGGCTTTTGCCATAGGGCTTATTGCCCTTTTTATGGCCTACCTCTTTCGATCTTTCCGGATGATTCTCATATCGCTGGTTCCCAACCTTTTACCATTGGTCATTACAGCCGGGCTGATGGGATTTTTAGGGGTACCTATAAAACCTTCAACAATTTTGGTTTTCAGCATCGCATTTGGCATTTCCGTGGATGATACCATACATTTTTTGGCAAAGTACCGCCAAGAGTTGACCGCCAATAAATGGCAAATAAAAAAATCTGTCTACAACGCCCTAAGGGAAACCGGGGTGAGTATGTTCTATACCTCCATAGTCCTTTTCTTTGGCTTCTCCGTTTTTATCATTTCCAGCTTTGGAGGAACCAAAGCGCTTGGCGGCCTGGTTTCGGCCACCTTACTTTTTGCCATGCTCTCCAATTTAATTCTACTACCATCACTCTTACTGTCCTTAGAACGGAGCATTGCCAATAAAACGGTCCTTAAAAAACCACAGATTGATATTTTGCCGGACAACGAGGAGAAACCAAATGGCAAATAGGTAAGCTACATAGTGGTACGGTTCCAATTGGTCCAAAGATTGCGCCATATTGGTTCTGAAATCATGTAACACCAATTTCTTTAAACAATACCAGATTGCAGCGCAGGGTTGTTTGGTTTTACATGAAATTTATCCCCCCAAAAAGTTATCTTTACACCCTAAATTTGAAGATAGCCCATGGGAAAGATTTCGGTTAAAACCTTGTTACAAACCACCCCTAACAACCAAGAAGTACATGTAAATGGATGGGTCAAAACCTTTAGGAGCAATAGGTTTATCGCCCTAAATGATGGTTCTACCCTACATAACATCCAGTGTGTCATCGATTTTGAGCAGTTTGATGAGGCTCTAATTAAATCCATATCTACAGGTGCCGCAATTAAGGTTACCGGGATTTTGGTAGAAAGCCAAGGAAGGGGGCAATCTGTTGAAATCCAAGTAAGTGCTATATATATTCATGGGGAGGCAGATGCGGAAACATATCCAATTCAACCTAAAAAACACTCTTTTGAGTTTTTACGGGAAAAGGCACATCTACGGGTAAGGACCAATACCTTTTCTGCGGTGATGAGATTACGCTCGGCACTTTCTTATGCCGTACATACCTATTTTCAAAACAATGGGTTCTATTATTTCCACGCCCCCATTATCACAGGCTCCGATGCCGAGGGAGCGGGAGAAATGTTTAGGGTAACTACCCTTGATGCAAAACAACCGCCGTTGACTGCGGACGGCCAAGTAGATTACAAGGAAGATTTCTTTGGCAAGGAGACCAACCTAACCGTATCTGGACAGCTAGAGGCAGAGTCTTACGCCATGGGCTTGGGAAAAGTGTACACCTTTGGCCCTACATTCCGTGCGGAAAACTCCAACACATCTAGGCATTTAGCGGAATTTTGGATGATTGAACCCGAGATGGCTTTTTATGATTTGAATGACAATATGGACCTTGCGGAGGACTTTATCCAATGGGTACTAAAATACGTGCTAGAGCATTGTGGGGATGATTTGGCGTTCTTGGAAAAACGATTGCTAGACGAAGAAAAAGGAAAACCAATTGCCCAACGAAGCGAAATGGCACTGATAGAGAAACTTAGGTTTGTTGTGGATAACAAGTTTAAGAGAGTATCCTACACGGAGGCCATAGAAATCCTTAAAAACAGTAAGCCCAACAAGAAGAAAAAATTCAACTATATCATTGAAGAATGGGGTGCGGACCTACAAAGTGAACACGAGCGATTTTTGGTGGAGAAACACTTTAAATGTCCCGTGATACTCTTTGATTATCCTGCGGACATCAAGGCGTTTTATATGCGATTAAATGAGGATGGTAAAACCGTAAGGGCCATGGACGTGCTATTTCCCGGTATTGGTGAAATTGTGGGTGGTTCGCAACGGGAAGAACGTTTGGATGTACTAAAGCAAAAAATGGCAGAACTACAGATTGATGAAGAGGAACTTTGGTGGTATTTGGACTTAAGGAAATTTGGCACGGCCGTACATAGTGGTTTTGGCCTTGGATTTGAAAGATTAGTGCAATTTACCACAGGTATGGGCAACATTAGGGACGTTATTCCCTTTCCCAGGACTCCTCAAAACGCATCGTTTTAATTTGATTTCTTAACTTTAAGGAAAGACAACAGCACCATGCTAAAACAAAACCTTCAATTTAAGCTTTCACAAAAACTATCTCCCCAACAGATACAGTTGATGAAGCTCATACAATTGCCAACCCTGGCTTTTGAACAAAAATTGAAGCAAGAATTAGAGGAAAACCCTGCATTGGAGAGTGGCAAAGAGGAAAATGAGATCAATGAAGACCCTTACGAGGACACCTATGATGATTTGGACGACAGCGAGACCATTACCGCGGAAGACATCAATATTGATGATTATCTAAGTGACGACGAAATTCCAGACTATAGAACCCATGCCAATAATTACAGCGCAGATGAGGATGAAAAGAGCGTGCCCTATGCAGCGGGTATTTCTTTTAACCAGTATTTGGTCAACCAACTCAATACGGTCTATTTAAGTGATGAGGAGTGGTCCATTGCGGAATTTTTGGTGGGCAGTATAGATGAAAGCGGCTATATCCGGAGGCCAATAGCCGATATCATGGATGATCTTGCATTTACCCAAAACATTTATACGGATGAGGAAAGCATCCTTAAAGTATTAAAAACGGTACAGTCCTTGGATCCACCGGGCGTAGGTGCCAGAAGCCTGGACGAATGTCTGATACTGCAGTTAACCAGAAAGGAACCTACACCCCCTATTGAACTGGCCACCACAATTCTTAAGCGTTCTTTTGACCAGTTTACCAAAAAACACTACCAAAAGCTCATCGCCAAACACAATATCACGGAAGAAGAACTCAAAGCTGCCATTGCGGAAATAGAGAGGCTGAACCCCAAACCTGGCGGTTCTTATTCTGGCAACACCAAAATGATCGAGCATGTGATTCCTGATTTTTCCATTCGCATTGTAGATGGGGATTTAGAGCTAACCTTAAACGGTAGGAACGCTCCAGAGCTGCATGTATCCAAAAACTACAATGAGATGCTAAAAGGGTACAAGGACACCAAAAAGAAATCCAAGGCCCAAAAAGATACGGTACTGTTCATCAAGCAGAAATTGGATGCCGCCAAGTGGTTCATAGATGCCATCAAGCAGCGCCAACAGACGTTGTTCGTGACCATGAGTACCATCATGGAATATCAGAAGGAATACTTTTTAACCGGTGACGAGCGCAAACTGCGGCCCATGATATTAAAAGATATTGCAGACAAAATACAAATGGACGTTTCTACCGTTTCCCGTGTGGCCAATAGCAAATATGTAGATACACCCTATGGCACTAAGCTCATCAAATCCCTATTTTCAGAATCTATGAAAAATGAGCAGGGTGAAGACGTGTCCACTACGGAGATCAAGAAGATTTTGGAGACCGTTATTGGTGAGGAAACCAAGAAAAAACCATTGACGGATGATAAACTGGCCAAAATATTAAAAGACAAAGGATATCCAATAGCCCGGCGGACGGTGGCAAAATATAGGGAATTATTGGGCATTCCGGTAGCTCGCCTCAGAAAAGAAATTTAATGGACAAGGTCTTTACTTCCGTCTCCTATATTTTTCATCCACTTTTTATTCCAATAGCAGGTACTGTCTCCTATTTCCTTGTAACACCAAAATATACCTCCTTATCTGTGCAGGGAGGCAATATACTACCCATCTTTATCCTAACCGTGATCATTCCGATATTGGCATTTTTTATCCTTAGAAATTTGGGACTTATCAGCTCTATTTTTGCGCCAACCTTAAAGGAGCGAAAATATCCACTTTACATTAGCCTTGTACTTTTCTTTCTCATTTTATATAAGGTGATTCCCCAGCATTACGTTCATGAACTCTATTATTTCTTTATTGGACTAGTCGTTTCCACCTCCACGGCACTACTACTGTTATTTTTTAAAATGCGTATAAGCCTGCATCTTTTAGGCATGGGAAACCTATTAATGTTCTTAATTGCGTTGAGCATCCACTTTGAGGTCAACATTACTTTTGCCATTGCTATCTTTACCCTGACCACCGGCTTGGTAGCCACTTCTAGACTGTATATGCATGCACACTCCAAACCCGAGGTTTTGGTAGGCTTAATGGTTGGCATTATTTCACAACTGGTATTGTTGCAGTATTGGTTATAGAATATAGAAAACCACCCCAACCCGCAAAGGGCGAAGTGCTATGGGCTCTGTATTTAAGGTAACCCCGTCTTCCAAAAGGGGATTTAAGGCATAAAAAAGCTGTATGTTCCAGGTATTGTAACCAAAACTAAGAGTGAGCCCATGTTGCCAATTACGCACATCTGTGTTAGAAAAACTGCTAGAACCAGAATCACTTACAGTTTTTGACCTTCTAGAGAATACATACGAAGATTTTACTCCGCCATATATCCTCCAAAACTTATAATCTTCGCTGTTGGAGGTGCGCCACCGTATTTCCAATGGAAACTCAACAGCATGGGTTTCTAACTTTGTTCGGTTTATATTCTCGGTAGGTAACGTTAACCTATAGCCAATATCACCATTTATCTCCTCCGCAACCATATTGGTATAATAAGAATTTACGTCATAACCAAAACCCACACCTAGACCAAAGTTTCTTTGTGCGTTTAAAGGAAGGTCTTTGACGAACCCAAAACGCAAATTATAAGATAAGTTTCGTAGGACCACATTGGCTGGTAAGTCCGTAATAAAATTATAGGCCAGGCCTGCATAGAACTGATCCTCCAGGTAGGTGTTGTCCAACCCTTTAACAGCTCTACTATCCACCATGTTCTGGGCCTTTACCTGTAGTAGAAAAAATATACAAACGGGAATAATGAGGCGTCTCAAAAACATGAATGCAAGGTAACTTAAGTTAAAATATTTTACCTAGATTTTAGCTTAAAATCTGGTATGCCATAGGTTAGTTTATCCAACGGACCTCTCTAAGGGTTACTCATGGTTCTTCTACCTCATGAGTAACATAGTGTATTTTATAGACCTGCACGTTTTTCAATTGCTCCTTTAGGTCAGCTACCATTCCCATAGGTACCGCCTCATCTATCTTTAGAGAAACAACCGCCACCCTTTGGAGATACTCGGGCATTTTACCCAGTTCCGAGAGGACAAAATTCCCTACATCCTTTACCGCCATTAATTTCCCGTTTAATTGAACCCTTGCTTGCTTGCCCCATTTGGACCTGAATTGCTGTTTAGGCTGCCCCACAATAAGTTCTATCACCCTATCCGGTGGAGCCAGTGCTTCTGCATCCTGCGCATAAGGCAAGGCGTAGTCTACCAGATAATCCGTGTTTTTTACAACGGTAACCGTCATAAAAAAGAACAATAAAATAAAAACGATATCTGGTAAGGATGCAGTAGAAACTTGGGGAATCTTTTCTCTATTCATTGTTTTTCTGAAACTCATAAGAGCATGTTTTAGTTAACGTTGGTTTCTGATATTAGTTTTGGGAACAAAGTGCGCAAATGCTCTATTTTTGACTTTAGCAGGGCTTTTTCCTCCATATGGGTAGCCGTACTTTCATATAGGTGAATCAAATCCACATAACTGGCATTATAGCGTGATAGCCCTTCCCGGTTACGCAGTACATTGTACGCAGCTGCCAACTCATTCTGTACCGCAATAAAAAGGCCATACTTTGTAGCGCGGGTGGTTGAAATGGAAATGACAGCTTTCTGCGGATGATCTGAAGAAGCCCCATCCCTAGCACCTTGACAATACTCGCATTTTCCCTTTCCGCCTACTAGACCACCATTGTCCAAAAAAGCTATGGCAATTTCCCGTAAATCCTTAATCGGAACTAAGCTATCCTCTACCAAAACCTCGTTGCTCGCGTTGAGGCTTACCCTTAAAACATTGCGTTCCAGAACGGTTGCCGTATTATTGTCTTTTGGGAGTTTTACAGATAGCCCAACATCGGATTCAATGGTGGTGGTCACCAAAAAAAAGATAAGTAGTAAAAAGGCTATATCTGCCATGGAACCGGCATTTACCTCAGGCATTTGTTTTCTTGTTGCCATATCTTCAAGGTTTAAAAGGTAGTATCTACCTTGTTTATACCTTGAATTACCTAAAAATTAATCTACTTATCCACCTGCAATGAGGGAACTTCGCCTATGGGTGAGCGATTGGACCTCCTTGTATACCCTAAATCATAAAAAAAGCCCCACGAAAGTGGGGCTTGTAACTTCTTGTCAATTCTATAACTATCCTTATTGGATGTTATTGAAGGCATCACCTTCAAAGGTAGTGTAGTTTACCTTTAAGGCATTTACCTTACGTAACTCCTGCTTTATATCGGAGATAAGACCCATATTGGCCTCTTTGTCTACCTTTAAAGCTGTAGTCAATACATTTTGCAATTCCTGTGGCTTTTTGGCCCGCTCTGCAAGAATATAAGAGCCTACTTCGTTAACGTTGGCAAATTTATCGTTAAGTTGTATTCTTGTCTCCGTTCCATAAACGCTCTGGTACTCTTTGGTTGGCTTTCCGGCAAAGATGTAAATAATCCTATCCTTCTTTTCCAACTTTTTAGTTTCAGAGGCATTTGGCAAGGTATTTTCTACCATGATGGAGCTATCCTTCATTGTGGTTACAGTCATAAAGAAAAACAGTAACATAAACACAATATCAGGCAAGGACGCTGTTGATACAGCTGGTAAATCACCATCTTTCTTTTTAGCAAACTTCGCCATACTTTTAAATTTTAGTTTGTTGAGGTTTCTGCTTCAGATAGTTTCTGCGGAAACAAATCTTGAATCTTTTTTACCTTATCCTTTAATTCTTCCCGGACCGCGCTAGGGGTTTCTGGATTAAGGTATTCCGCTTCCATATCCACAAAGTCACGATTAAACAGCCTTTGTGCCTCCCTGTTCCTTAAGTCATTATATGCACCTACCAATTCATTCTGTACAGTGATGTAGGTAGCATATTTGGTCTCCCTATCATTTTTTAACGAAATAATGGCTTTATTAGGATTATCCGAGGAATTTGGATCTCTTTTCCCCTTACAATAGGAACAGTACTCTGGTCCTTGGGGTGCTCCACCATTATCAAGAAACTCAGTGGCAGCCGCTCTTAAATCCTTGATGTTCATAATTTTCTCCTCTACCAAAAGCTGACCGTTCTTATTGATATTTACGGTAAAGATATTTTTCTGCTTAATGACCGGAGGGTCTTCCGTTGGTGGTTCTATTGGAGGCAACATACGATCCAAGCCAGCATCTGTTTCAATGGTAGTGGTTACCAAGAAAAAGATAAGTAACAAGAATGCAATGTCTGCCATGGAACCGGCGTTCACCTCTGGTGCTCCTTTTCTTCTAGGCATAATTTTATTTTTTATTTACCGATTAATCTCTTTACGCCAGGCAATACCATTAAAAGCACGGCAACCCCGGTCATCATAAAGAACACATTGAGCATCATCCCTATGGTTTTAACTGTACTTTCCGTTGGTTGTATGTCTTTTCCACTGAAAGTGTCTACCACAGCTTTTGCCTCATCTCCACTAGAAAGGGCGTAACCTACGATAAATAAAACAGCTAACCCACCTAAGGCAAAAAGTGCTTTTTTAAGTCCGCCCGGTGAAGTCATCATCTTTTTAAGACCAAAAAACAAGGCAAATGCAGAAGCGGCAATCAACAATATCCATGTTAATATGAACATTAAATCAATAGCACCACTGTTAATGGCCTCCGGGTCATCACCGGATGGCATGAAAAAGAAACTTAACGCAGCCCCTATAACACCAATGACGATGAGAACAATTTTTAATATTTTATGCATGATTCGATAGTTTTAAGGTTATCAATTACTTCTTATGGGCAGCCAACATATCAATCAAAGAGATTGATGAGTCTTCCATATCGTTTACGATACCATCGATTTTAGCAATAATATAGTTGTAAAAAATTTGAAGGATAATAGCCGTAATCAACCCAAATACCGTTGTTAACAGGGCTACCTGAATATCACCAGCAATAAGTGAAGCACTTAAGTTACCAACTGCAGCAATTTTCTGGAAAGCCTGAATCATACCAATTACGGTACCCATGAACCCAAGCATGGGTGCAATGGCAATGAATAAAGACAACCAAGAAACGTTTTTCTCCAACTGACCCATTTGAACACCTCCGTAGGACACCACAGCTTTTTCTGCAGATTCCAGGCCTTCACCTACCCTATCCAAACCTTGATAGAATATAGAGGCAACAGGGCCTTTGGTGTTTCTACAAACTTCTTTTGCAGCTTCAACACCGCCAGATGCCAATGCGTCCTCTACTTGCTGCTTTAATTTTGAAGAATTGGTACTTGCCAAATTTAAATAGATGATACGCTCAATGGCAACGGCAAGCCCCAATATCAAACATAACAATACGATACCCATAAATGCAGGACCACCTTGGATAAATTGCTCTTTCAATACTTGGGTAAAAGCTTTGCTCGTCTCAGCACCCTCTTCTTGTAGTAATGCAGCAGAAGCTGTACCAGTACCTAAAATAAACATTCCGGCAGTAGCCAGAGAAACGGATATTTTTTTCATCGTGTTCAAACTTAAAATTAGTTAGTTAATAATGTTAAAGATATAAAAATTTCGCAATTAAAAAATTAAAAAAACTGGCAGAGAGGAAGGGATTCGAACCCTCGATACACTTTTGGTGTATACACACTTTCCAGGCGTGCGCCTTCGACCACTCGGCCACCTCTCTATGGTTTAAATAATTAGGTTGCCCAATTAACAAAAAAATTATTGGTTTCTAAAATTTAGGGCGTTAATTTAATGCATTTCCCCTCTTAAGGAGGTCTCAAACACCGTTTTAAAAAGATGATTGGAAACCTGATTACCAAGCAGATACATTGCCTTGGTAATTGCTGCCTCTACGGTAATGTCCTTACCGTCAATTACTTGTATATTTAATAGTTTTTCACTGGTTTCATAGTGCCCCATGGCCACGCTACCGCCCAAACATTGGGTTACATTCACCACATGAATCCCTTTTTTAATGGCTTGATCCAAGCCTTTTATAAACCAATCCGCAACCGGTGCGTTTCCAGCACCATAGGTTTCCAGAATCAAAACCTTTAGGTTATGGGTTCCCAATACGGCCGTCAATACCTGTTTTTGGATACCGGGAAACAGTCTTAAAACTGCCACGTTCGCATCCATGTTTTTGTGTACCTTAAACTTTTTTTTAGACGTCCTTATCTTCCAAAAATAAGTCTCCTGAAATTTTAGGTGTACCCCGGATTCTGCCAAGGGTGGATAATTTGGGGAATCAAAGGCCTCAAAATGCTCAGCATTTTTCTTGGTGGTCCTATTGCCTCGATAAAGCTTATATTCAAAATACAAACAAACTTCCTGCACCAAGGGCATCCCGTTTTTTTGTAAGGATGCAATCTGTATGGAGGTAATCAGGTTTTCTTTGGCATCCGTCCTTAAGTCCCCTATGGGCAGTTGCGATCCGGTAAAAATTACCGGCTTGCCTAAATTCTCTAACATAAAACTTAGGGCTGATGCGGAGTAGCTCATGGTATCACTTCCATGGAGGACCACAAAACCATCAAACCGGCTGTAATTATCCTCAATAATGGTGACGATTTCCACCCAGTACTGTGGACTCATATTAGAGGAATCGATAGGCTTTTCAAAAGAAATGCTGCTCACCTCACAGTCCAATTGTTCCAACTCTGGGATGTGCCGCAAAAGCTCTTCAAAATTAAAGGGTTTAAGATATCCGGTTCCATAATCTTTTACCATGCCTATGGTCCCACCCGTATAAATCAACAAAATAGCTGGTCTAGCGCTCATACCTTATTTATATTCCAAATACCTTTTTGGAGTTGTCCGTGGTGATCTGTGCTACGGTTTCTGCATCTTTTTGATAAATGGTGGCAAGCTTATAAAGCACCTCCACAATGTAGGCACTTTCATTGCGCTTACCCCGGTAAGGTACTGGAGCCAAATAAGGGGCATCTGTTTCCAATACAATATGTTCCAGCGGTATATTCCCCAGAAATTGATCAATTTTACCATTCTTAAATGTGGCAACTCCTCCTATGCCCAACTTCATACCGTATCCTATGGCAGTGTTTGCCTGTTCTTCCGTACCCGTAAAACAATGGAAAATTCCGTGAAGATCAGCACCTTTTTCCTCTTCTAAAACTTCAAAAATTTGGTCAAAGGCTTCCCTGCAATGGATAACAATGGGAAGTTGGTGCTTTTTAGCTAGGCGAATCTGCTGCAGAAATGCATCTTGCTGCATACCTAAGGTGGTGGTATCCCAGTACAAATCGATGCCTATTTCACCCACTGCGACAAACTGATGCTGGCTCAGCTGTTCTGCCACATGCGCCAACTCTTCTTTATATTGTTCCTTGACATGGGTTGGATGCAACCCCATCATTAAAAACACTTCCTCTGGGAAAGCTTTTTTAAGGTCATGCATGGATTGAGTGTAGGTAGAATCTATGGCGGGCACAAAAAAACGCCTTACCCCAAGGTCCATTGCCCTAAGGATGGCCGCCTGCCTATCTTTATCAAACTCCTCACTGTACAAATGGGTGTGGGTATCCGTTATCAACATGCGTCAAAAATAGGTTTATCTTCGTTGATATAAAACAGGGGCGTCCAATGAAACCAACATTTTCCTAAAAAACTACCATAGTCTATCGTATGAAGAAATTAAAATCGTTTTTACGGTCTAAAAACTACTGCCGGATTCCCCTGAGATTAAAAACCACCAACCATTTTGAGCTTACGGCAACCCTTAACGGCACCCCAGGGCGGTTTATTTTGGATACTGGGGCTTCCAACACCTGTGTAGGCCTAGAAGCGGTGGAACAATTTAAGCTACAGACCCAACAATCTCCGATCAAAGCTGCGGGGGCCGGAGCTACTGACATGAAAACCTTGCTTTCAAAAAAAAATCGCTTGGAAATTGGGGAATGGTTCCATCCGAAACAAAAAATTGTGTTGTTTGATCTGGGGCATGTCAACCAAGCCTTATTGGCCCATCACAGTGCTACCGTTGACGGTATCATTGGTGCCGATATACTTAAAAAAGGAAAAGCCATCATTGATTACAAAAAGAGGGCATTGTACCTGCGCTTGCCCAAAAACCAGCCCTAAATCGACACCAGCTGTACATTCAACGATTAATTATTGCATGCTATTTTGATTTTTGTTCTTTTACCGTCCCAAATCTAAATTATGAATTCCCTAAAGAACAGGATACTTAGCCTAATCATTTTGGTGCTTGTTTCTAGTTGCCAAACAGATGAATCCTTTGTAGAAGTCCCAGATAACGCAGAATCCACAGCAAATTTGCAAAGCACCCTAAGGGCAAAGCTCTTGGAACTCTACGGGTCTTTGGATGCCCTTATACTCCCTAACAGTGAAGAATATACCGCCATTCCAAACGACCCTGAAAATGAAATTACCCAAGCAAAGGTTACCCTTGGCAAGCTATTGTTCCACGAAACAGAATTGGGTATCGCCCCAAAATCCGACACGGGAAGGAGAACATATTCCTGTGCAAGCTGCCACCATGCCAAAGCAGGATTTCAAAGCGGTATAAAGCAAGGAATTGGTGAAGGCGGATGGGGCTTTGGCCTCTCTGGAGAACGGCGCATTCCGCATCCCTTATACGATACAGACTCCATAGATGTGCAACCCATACGGACACCAACGATATTGAATGTGGCCTACCAGGATGTTATGCTCTGGAACGGACAGTTTGGTAGCTCTGGGGAAAATAGCGGTACAGAGGCACAATGGACCCCTGGAACCCCAAAAGAAAAAAACAAGCTTGGATTCCAAGGTGTTGAAACGCAGGCCATAGCTGGCTTAGGGGTACACAGGCTCAGTGTTAGTCCAGATTTAATAGAGAATGGTCCCTACAAAAATCTTTTTGACGAAGCATTCCCAAATATAGCCCAAGAAAATAGGTACTCCCTTATAAATGCAGGTTTGGCCATTGCCACCTTTGAACGCACGGTACTTGCCAATGAAGCCCCATTTCAAAAATTTTTAAAGGGCGATACAAACGCTATGACCGATACAGAACTTAAAGGTGCACGGCTATTTTTTGGGAAAGGGCAGTGTTACCAATGCCATTCCGGTCCTGGCTTAAACGGTATGGATTTTCATGCCTTGGGTATGAATGATCTTTCTGGCGATATCATCGGTAATGTTGATGAGGCAACGGCCAAAGGAAGGGGCGGGTTTACCAAAAATCCCGAAGACGATTATAAATTTAAGACCCCTACCCTTTACAATTTAAAAGATGTTGCCTTTTTGGGCCATGGTGGAAGTTTTGAATCCGTTAAGGAAATTATCGATTACAAAAACGAGGCTATCCCGGAGAACAACCAAGTTTCTACCAATCAATTAGACCCGCTTTTTGTTCCTTTAAACCTTACCGAGGATGAAGTAGCGTCATTGACCGTTTTTGTTGAACATTCCCTTTATGACGGCAACCTAGATCGATATGTACCGGACAGCACACCCATGGGGACCACTTGCTTTCCTAATGCGGATATTAGGTCCTTGGAAGATTTGGACTGTAATTAAACACTGATGTTAAAAACACAAAAAGGGCCAATACACATATTGGCCCTTTTTGTTTGGTGAGATATTACCTTATAACTCCAAGGCCTTTTTTACGTTGCCCTCCATCAACAATTCCTCTGGGTTTTCCAAAGCTTCCTTTACGGCTACCAAAAAACCAACGGATTCTTTCCCATCAATGATCCTATGATCATAAGAAAGAGCTACATACATGATTGGGGCAATGGCAATGGCGCCATCCTTAGCTATAGGGCGCTCCACAATATTATGCATGCCCAGAATGGCACTCTGCGGTGGGTTTATAATTGGGGTGGACAACATGGAGCCAAAAACACCACCATTGGTAATGGTAAAGGTACCGCCCGTCATTTCATCAACGGTAATCTCTCCCTCCCGTGCCCTAATGGCCAGTCTTTTTACCTCTGCCTCCACACCCCTAAAGGTTAGGTTTTCTGCATTTCTGATCACCGGCACCATAAGTCCTTTAGGGCCAGATACGGCAATGCTGATATCACAAAAATCGTAGGATATCATTTCTTTTCCATCTATCATGGAATTCACCGCTGGGTACAGTTCCAACGCGCGCACCACGGCCTTGGTAAAGAAGGACATAAATCCAAGACTTACCCCATGCTTTTCCTTAAATGATTCTTTGTACTGTTTGCGCAGTTCAAAAATGGGAGACATATCCACCTCGTTGAACGTGGTGAGCATTGCTGTTTCATTTTTGGCAGACACCAAACGCTCCGCTACCTTTCTGCGCAACATGGACAATTTGGAACGGGATTCACCCCTACTGCCGCCCGTAGGTGTTCCCATGGAAGGAACTGCCTTGATGGCATCTTCTTTGGTTATGCGTCCATCACGGCCCGTACCGGAAACCGCAGAGGCCGCAACCCCTTTTTCATCCAGAATTTTCTTGGCGGCCGGAGATGGCGTTCCGGAAGCATACGTTGTAGTCCCTCCCGATTTTTCCGAAGGCGAAGCATCCTTGTTGGCAGGCTCTAACTCGGCAGCCTCAGGTTTTGCTGGTTCTTTTGGTTTGTCCGCAGAAGCACCGTCAGGTTTCTTGGCACTGGTATCAATCAAACAAACCACATCACCAACGGCAACAGCGTCACCTTCTTCTGCTTTAAGGGTTATGATACCACTTTGTTCCGCAGGTAGTTCTAAGGTGGCCTTATCGGAATCAACCTCAGCAATGGCCTGGTCTTTCTCTACATAATCACCATCCTGGACCAACCACTCGGCAATCTCTACTTCGGTTATGGATTCACCCGGCGACGGGACTTTCATTTCTAGAATCATTCTGTTTCTATTTGATATTATAAAACTACTTTGTTGTGCTGTTCTTTACAAAACTTTCTTTTACGGGCAAATGCTCTGTTTCAAGTTTTCCATTGACCAAAATTTGACTAAAATACAATTTTGCACCAGTGGATTTTTCCATCTTAGGATGGTTTTGTAAACTTAAGTGTAAATGTGGCTCCGTACTATTGCCAGAATTGCCGCACTCCCCTATTTTTTGCCCTTGCTTTACCTTTTGGCCTTTGGAAACGGTCACGGAGGCCTCTTTTAGGTGGGCAAACAACAAGTACTCGTTAGCAGCGGTTTCCAAGACCACGGTATTTCCAGTTACCTGATTGGGGTTTAATTCCCCAGGAATATTATCATAAACACCATCGATGGCCATAACAACCGTTGCATCGCAGGGAGCAATAATGTCTTTGCCAAAGGCAAAATAACTTTCATTTTTGGTTGGGTCCCCCTTGTAGGACTTCCCGTATTTTACCATTAATAAATCATACGCGTATTTTTGGGTCACTTCTGCCACATGGTAATTTTCTTTAACTGTTGTACCTCCCCAAAACACAAACCACTCTTCTTTAAAAGGTAAAATGATTTTTGTGGTATTCCGCTCTAATTGGGGTGCCGTATTTTGGGATGCGGGCGGCATGATGTACAGTCCATTGATTTGGTTGGCGTCGTCCAATGAAAGCAGTACTTGGGTGGCTGCTTTTTCAAATTTGGAGCTGTAAACATGTGCTCCGTTTTGACGTTTGTTATAATTCATGGACAATAGCTGCCCCATGGGTCGCTTGAGCTGCTGCTCAAAGAACATCTGGCACTGGTCTTTGGGCATGGCCTTTTGCATGGCATCGTCAAAACGATCAAATATTTTATGGTAATCCCCGGCATTGTAGTCCTGCATGAAGGCCTTGGCCACCTTGGCATAATTTGGATCTTCTTGACCAAACATCACACCCACAAAGAACAACAAGATTGGAACTTTATTTCTCATTTAGGATTTGCTAGGCCTTACAAAATTATCTTTGAATTTATCAAAAACATACTCGATAACCTCTTGGTGCCTGCGTTGCGAACGCACGGCACTTCCCGCAGCGGGTGCCCCGTAAAAACGACGGGACGCTACCCTAAAATTCTTGGCCTCATCAAAATGCATCAATAAATGACCCCAAGCCCCCATGTTTCTTGGCTCCTCTTGTGCCCAAACCACTTCATCAACCTTATCATATTTCTTCAAGATATTTCTCATCTGGGTCAACGGAAGCGGAAATAACTGCTCTAATCTCACTAAGGCCACATCATCCCTACCCAGCTCTTCTTGTTTGGCAAGCAGGTCATAATAAAATTTGCCCATACAAAAGACCAAGGTCTTTACTTTTCCTGGCACGGCATTTTGATCATCCATCAATTCCTGAAAAGCACCATTGGCCATTTCTTCTTTGGTGGAAACCACTTTTGGATGGCGCAATAAACTCTTTGGGGTGAATACCACCAAAGGCTTCCTAAATTCCGCCTTCATCTGCCTTCTCAACAAGTGAAAGAGATTTGCTGGGGTAGTTACATTTGCCATGTACATGTTGTCCTTGGCACATAATTGTAAATACCGCTCCATGCGGGCCGAGGAGTGTTCTGCTCCCTGTCCCTCGTAACCGTGCGGCAACAAAAGGACCAAACCGTTCTGGAGTTTCCATTTATCCTCTGCGGAAGACAGGTATTGGTCAATTACAATTTGGGCTCCGTTACTAAAATCACCAAATTGCGCCTCCCATATGGTTAGCGTTTTTGGACTTGCCATGGCGTAGCCATAATCAAACGCCATAACAGCATATTCTGAAAGCAACGAATTGTAGATATGGAATTTTCCGTTTTGATCGTTACCCAATTCATTTAACAGCACCACTTCTTTTTCATGGTTTTCTGTTTTCACCACAGCATGTCTATGGGAAAACGTTCCCCGCTCCACATCTTGTCCTGTCATACGAACATCAAAACCTTCTTGCAATAAACTGCCATAGGCCAATAATTCTCCCATTGCCCAATCTAACTGATTGTCCTCAAAATACATTTTACCGCGGGCCGCGATCAAACGTTCAATCTTTCTAAGGAATTTTTGGTCCTTGGGAAGCACCGTAATTTTTTTGGCCAAAACATCTAGCTTCTTAAGGTCATACGATGTGTCAATGGGCTTTAACATCGCATTTTCCGTTTTAAGCTTAAAGCCTTCCCATTCGTCCTGCATGAAGGGGGTTATCCTTGTTTTCTCTATTTTTCTGGAATCAATGAGGTCTTCTTCCAAACTCTTCTTATAATCCAGCTCCAATTTTTTGACATACTCGCGTTCTATGATGCCCTCCGCAATTAATTTTTCCGCGTAAATGTCCCTTGGGTTAGGGTGCTTGGAAATAGATTTGTACAGCAAGGGCTGGGTAAACTTTGGCTCATCCCCTTCATTATGACCGTACTTCCGATACCCCAATAAATCTAAAAACACATCCCTTTTGTACCGCATGCGATATTCCAACGCAAAGGTTGCTGCATGGACTACGGCCTCCGCATCATCAGCGTTTACGTGCAGAACCGGGGACAAGGTCACTTTCCCCACATCCGTGCAGTAGGTAGATGAGCGGGCATCCAGATAATTGGTGGTAAAACCAATTTGATTGTTTACCACGATGTGAATGGTACCGCCCGTGCGGTAACCGTCCAAACGGGCCATTTGAATAATTTCATAGACCACGCCCTGTCCTGCAAAGGCAGCATCACCGTGTACCAAAATAGGTAGGACTTCTGAGCTATTCTCTTCATGGTCCTTATCTTGCTTAGCCCTGGCTATTCCTTCTACAATGCCGTTTACGGTCTCTAAATGTGATGGGTTTGGAGCAATGTTCATGTTTACCATTTTCCCTGAGTCCGTCTCGCGCATGGAGGTCCAGCCCAAGTGGTATTTTACATCACCGTCAAAAATGGTTTCCTCATAATCCTTACCATCAAACTCACTAAAAATATCTTTGGGTGATTTTCCAAAAATGTTGGTGAGCACAGATAAGCGCCCCCTATGGGCCATACCCATCACAAACTGTTTTACCCCAGCATCCGCTGCCTTTTCTATAATTACGTCCAAAGCCGGAATCAAGGATTCCCCACCCTCCAAAGAGAAGCGTTTTTGCCCTACATATTTAGTGTGCAAGAAACTTTCAAAGGATACTGCCTCATTTAGTTTTCTAAGGATGTTTTTCTTTTCCTCTGGGGAAAAATTGGGATGGTTATCATTAACGTTTAACCAATTCTGAATCCATTGGATACGTTCCGGGGTCCTTATATACATGTATTCCACCCCAATGGCATCGCAATAAATACTCTCTAAATGCGTAATGATCTGCCTTAGGGTACTGGAACCTATGCCCAATATGCTACCCGCATCAAAAACGGTATCCAAATCTGCCTCCGATAGTCCAAAATTCTCAATGGCGAGGGTAGGCTCATATTGTCTTCTTTCCCTCACGGGATTTGTTTTGGTGAAGAGATGTCCCCGTGACCGGTAGCCATCAATAAGCCGTACTACTTGAAACTCCTTCTGCAAGGATTCTGGCATCTTCACCATCTGTCCATTGACAGAAGCGCTTACCTTTTCGTTACTGGCCTCAATGTCCAAATCGTCCAGCGAACTTTCCAATCCAAAATCAAAACCTTGAAAGAATGCGCGCCAACTGGGCTCAACACTATCAGGACTCTTTGTATATTTTTCGTACATTTCACCAAAGAAAGCGGTGTGTGCGGCGTTTAAAAACGAGTATTTATCCATTGTATTTCTTTACCAAAAGAAGTGACAAAATTTCATCAAAAATACAACAAATCAGAAACACCACATGAGCACCTTTGGGAAAACCAACAAACTTTTAACATGAGCGGACAAGCTAAAATCTTAATTACCCTAACCATAGGTTTTTTTTCGTTAACCAGTTTTAAAGCAAAGGCACAACAGCTTGCAAAAAGTGCCTTTTGGGAAAATGTGAGGTATGGAGGAGGCCTGGGCCTTGGGTTCACCAATGGTGGTTTTAACCTGGCATTGGCACCCAGTGCCATTTATCAAGTAAGCCCTGAGCTGGCCAGCGGCGTTGGGCTTAACCTTAACTACACCAAATTCAATGAAAGTAAGTTTTTGGCGTATGGCGCCAGTTTTATGAATTTTTACAATCCCATTCCCAGCATACAGCTTAGTGCGGAACTGGAGCAATGGCGGGTAAATGCGAGCCAAAACTTTGCCGGAAGCACGCTGGAGGATAATTATTGGTCTACGGCACTGTTCCTTGGTATTGGTTTTACGACCAGAAATGTCACCATGGGCTTACGGTACGATGTTCTTTTTGACGAAAATCGTAGTATTTACATTGACCCACTTATGCCATTTTTTAGGGTCTATTTTTAAACTAAGCGTATCGTTTTTTATACCATAGCTTCTGATACGTTCTTTGTAATATAAGAAAACCCACCTGCTTTGCCGCTGTAACTATATCCGGACCATCTACCGCCTTAAGGTCCATTTCACGAACATCAATGACATACAGAAGGTTAAGATAGGTATCAAAATCTTCCATGAGCAATTGGTATATTTTTTCAACTACCACCTCATGTACATGGGATAACGACTCTTTCTCTTTAAAGGCCAACGGTACATTGGCCAGTAGAAATTCTTTTTGCAATTGTCCCCTAAATTCATCTTCCCAATTTCTTAGGGACACATCTTTAAGCACGGCTGCGCTATCCTTAAATATCGGTTCTTCCTGCCCATTCATTCCATTAAACGCCTAAAGGGTTACTGTTATTTGTATATTTTTCCGTCTTTCATTACAAAGACTACATCTTCCAATGTTTCCACACTTTCAACAGGATTGTTGTTTACCGCAATAATATCCGCTAAAAAGCCCGCTTTGAGCTGCCCCAATTCGCCTTCCATACCCAGTAATTTGGCATTGACCATGGTAGCGGCCCTAAGGGATTCCATCACTGGAATTCCTGCTTCCAACAGATATCCGAACTCAATGGCGTTCTTGCCATGGGGAAAAACACCGGCATCCGTTCCAAACCCCATGGGCACACCTGCTTTAAATGCCTTGGCTATGGTGTTTTGATGAAGTGGTCCAATTTCAAGGGCCTTTTTGGCTACAACGGGTGGAAAAAAACCTGGCATTTTCGCCTTTTCCGCAACCTGTTTGCCCGCACTGATGGTAGGAATCAGATAACAGTTGTTCTCCCGCATCAGAACCATGGTCTCATAACTCATTAGGGTTCCATGTTCTATGGTGGTCACCCCACCCAAAACAGCGCGTTTCATACCCTCATCCCCATGGGCGTGCGCCGCTACCGAAAAACCGTAGTCTTTGGCAGTTGCTACAATTGCCTTTACCTCCTCTAGCGTAAATTGTGGGTTTTCGCCACTTTTTGCCACACTGAGCACACCTCCGGTAGCCGTAATTTTTATGACGTCCGCACCGTTCTTATACCGCTGTCTTACAGCCTTTTTTGCATCTTCAACAGAATTTACCACACCTTCTTTAGGTCCTGGATCACCCTTAAGCTCATTCCGCACCCCGTTTGTGGGATCGGCATGTCCCCCGGTACTGGCCAGCGCCTTGCCCGCGGTAAAAATTCTTGGCCCATCTGCTATCCCTTTATTAATGGCATTCCTTAACGCAATATTTACCCCATTACCACCAAGGTCGCGAACGGTGGTGAATCCAGCCAAGAGGGTCCGTTTTGCATATTGGGCGGCCTCATAGGCGGTGTCCGCATCATTGTCCGAAAAGCGTTTCATGTACACCCCTGGCCCAAATTCACTTTCAATATGGACATGCATATCAATAAACCCAGGCAAAACCGCTTTATCTTTTAAATCAATGGCGATATTGCCATCTCCCGCGGGGACATAGCCCACTTGGACGGCCTTTATTTTTTTATCGGTTACGATGATGGTCCGCTCTTTTAGGAACTTGCCCGAAGCCACATCTAACAGTTGTCCGCAGTGCAGATAGGTGTCTTGGGCTTGGAGGCACCAACTGCCCATTACAAAAAGAAAAAAAACAATTGTTCTCATAAAAAGTGGTTTTAGGATTGTTATTTGGGGATAAGGTAAACAAAAAAAGGAGGTCTTACCTAGACCTCCTTTTTTTGTTTACCATGGTATGTTACGCCATTGTTTTCTCTTTACCCTTTCTAATCTTCTTTTCCCAATTCCAAGCAGATTCCATGGCGTCGTCCAGGGTTGAGGCAGCTTTCCACCCTAAAACCTCATTTGCCTTTGCCGTATCCGCATATGCCTGGATGACATCGCCCTCCCTTCTTGGGGCAATACGGTAATTTAATTTTTCTCCAGAAACGCGCTCAAAACTTTGAATGACCTCCAGTACGGAGCTGCCCGTACCCGTGCCTAAATTAAACACTTCAAAATTGGTGTCATTTTTGGCGGTTAATAAGCGTTGGAGTGCGGCAACATGGGCTTTTGCCAAATCCACCACATGGATGTAATCCCTGATGCAGGTACCATCTGGGGTTGGATAGTCATCTCCAAAAACGGAAAGTTGCTCCCGCATCCCAATACCGGTTTGCGTAATAAAAGGCAATAAATTTTGTGGTACGCCAATGGGCAATTCCCCTATTTCAACAGTAGGGTGCGCTCCAATAGGGTTAAAATAACGCAAGGCGATGGCAGCCAACCCAGGATTCACCTTACAGGTGTCCCTTATAATCTCCTCACCCACCTGTTTGGTATTGCCATAAGGCGATTCCGCAGGTTTTACCGGGGCATCCTCGGTAATGGGCATGGTATCTGCCTGTCCATATACGGTGCAGGAGGAGCTAAAAATAAAATTGGACTCCCCTTTTTTCTGTAGCTCTTGTAAAATATAGACCAGTACACCTAAATTATTCTCGTAATAAAGCAAGGGATTTTCCACACTTTCACCTACGGCTTTTGAAGCTGCAAAATGGATGACACCTGCTATATCATGGTGTTTTGCAAAAAATTCCACTACTTTAGGCTTATCCCTGAGATCAAAATTTTCAAAGACCGGTTTCTTTCCCGTAATGGCAATAATCCCATCCAGCACATTTTCAGAAGAATTGGAAAGGTTATCTACAATCACAACCTCAAAGCCTTCATTCTGCAATTCTACTACGGTATGTGAACCTATAAACCCAAGTCCGCCGGTTACCAAAACTTTTTTCATCTGTTATGCATTTAAATAGTCTATGACCAATGTGGTTATGTACGTTATCTGTTCTTCATCCAACTCCGTATGCATAGGTAGGGAAATGACTTCATTCACCAGTTGGTTGGTAATCTTAAAATCATCTTCCTTGTACCGCTCATCTACATATGCCTTCTGTAAATGCAATGGTATTGGATAGTATACACCACATGGAACGCCATTCTCATTTAAATGTTGCACCAAATTGTCTCTTTTTTCCTTCTTTACACGCAATGTATATTGGTGGAACACGTGACAATCACAAGAATCACAGATACCCTGACAACCATTCACCGTTTTTGGAAGAATAATATCAGGGTGGCCCAAAAATGCCTGGTTGTAGCGCCTTGCAGCTTCCCTCCGCTTGGCGTTATAAGCATCTAAATGGGGTAGTTTGGCCCTTAAAACAGCCGCTTGGAGCGAATCTAGTCTTGAGTTGACCCCAACCACATCATGATGGTACCTTTTGTACATCCCATGGTTCACGATACCACGTATGGTATGGGCAAGTTCATCATCATTGGTGAAAATTGCGCCACCATCCCCATAACAGCCTAAATTTTTAGATGGAAAAAACGAGGTTGATGCCACGTGGCCTATAGTTCCCGATTTCTTTTTTGAACCATCCTTGAAGGTATGCATGGCCCCAATCCCTTGGGCATTATCCTCTATCACATATAAATCGTGTTTGTGCGCCAGGGCCATGATGGCATCCATATCCGCACATTGCCCAAACAAGTGTACCGGCACAATTGCTTTGGTCTTTGGCGTAATGGCCTTTTCTATGGCGGCCACATCAATATTAAAAGTCTCCTTATCCACATCTACCAAAACCGGGGTAAGTTGTAATAAGGCAATGACCTCTACGGTGGCGGCAAAGGTAAAATCTGCCGTGATGACCTCATCACCGGGAACCAAGCCAAGTCCCATCATACAAATCTGGAGCGCATCCGTGCCATTGGCACAAGGAATTACATGCTTTACATCCAAATAGTCTTCCAAATCCTTTTGAAAACCGTGTACTTCTGGCCCATTGATAAAAGCAGATGATTCCAATATTTCACTAAAAGAATTATCGATTTGTTCTTTTATGCCTTGGTATTGCCCTTTAAGGTCTACCATCTGTATTTTTCTCATCTGCCCTATTTTAGGGTACAAAATTAACAAAATAAGGTTGGGCCGTCGGCTTTTGCCATAAAGAAATGTATTTTAGCACAAAGCGTTTGCATTGAGATTCAGCTATCACCTACTTACCAATATTTCATGGTTCTTTTTAAGAATCATCGCCCTTATTAATTCTAAGATTCGCTTGTTCGTCAAGGGTAGAAAAACCGTTTTTAAAGTACTTTCGGACAAAATCCAAAAACAAGATCGCACCATTTGGATACACGCAGCATCTTTGGGAGAGTATGAACAAGGATTGCCCATTATAGAACAGCTAAAAGATACCTACCCTGAGCATAAAATGGTACTCACCTTTTTCTCTCCATCGGGCTATGAGGTAAAAAAGGATTCCAGTCCCGTGGATGTGGTGACCTATTTACCCATGGACACTTTGGGCAATGCCAAGAAACTAGTACAACTGATACGGCCAGAACTGGCTATTTTCATTAAATATGAGGTATGGCCCAATTATTTGAGTGAACTCCAAACCAGAAATATCCCCACCCTTTTAGTGTCTGCCATTTTTAATGAGCGGCAAGCCTATTTTAAATTCTATGGTAGATTCCTAAGAAAGGCACTTGGGTGTTTTACCCATATTTTTGCCCAGGACCAACAATCAAAATCGCTTTTACAATCGCTGGGGTTGGAACAAATAAGTGTAGGTGGTGATACCCGATTTGATCGCGTAACCCGGATACTCCAACAAGACAACAGTTTGGATTTTATGACGGAATTTAAAGATAATAATAAATGCTTTGTGGCTGGGAGCACTTGGAGGCCGGATGAAGACATCATTATTGACTACATCAACTCGGCAGAAACCCAGCTAAAATACGTGATAGCGCCCCATACCATTAAAAGCAAAACAATACAGAAATTACAAAAGTCCATTACCAAAAAAACTGTTTGTTTCTCCAGTATAAAGGGCAGCAACCTAAAAGAGACACAGGTGCTCATTATTGACACTATAGGCCTACTCACCAAAATATATAGCTATGCCGATATTTCTTATGTGGGCGGTGGCTTTGAAACAGGGCTCCACAATACCCTGGAACCGGCCGTATTTGGCAAAGCTGTGATTATTGGGCCCAATTACCATGGCTTTAAAGAAGCAGAGGATTTGGTGGCCCTAGGTGGTATTTTACCCATTCAGGACCAACATGATTTTGAAGGCATGATGCAGGAATTGCAGCAAGACCCTGTTTTTGCCCAAGAGACAGGAGGTATCAATAAAAAATACATTCAGGACCAATTAGGTGCTACCACAACCATAATGGACTATATTAAAACGGTTATCAACCAAGAATAAAACTACCATGGACAAAAGAATCTTAAAAATCTCCCTTACCGCCGCGCTAGCCGGCTTTTTATTTGGTTTTGACACCGTTGTCATCAGTGGTGCCAACCAACCCATTAAAGAGCTTTGGGGTACCAATTGGTTCCTAGGGGACTCCATATTTACGTTCCATGGCATTTTTATTATGTCCATGGCCTTGTGGGGGACAGTTTTGGGGGCACTTTTTGGTGGCATTCCTACGGACAAACTTGGGCGTAAAAAAACGTTATTTTGGATTGGTGCACTTTACTTCATTTCGGCCGTAGGTTCCGCCATGGCGCCGGAGGCCTATAGTTTTTCTTTCTTTAGATTTATTGGTGGTATTGGGGTAGGTGCTTCTTCTGTGGCAGCTCCCATTTATATCTCAGAGATTTCCACCGCGGACAATAGGGGACGGCTTACGGCGCTCTATCAATTTAATATTGTCTTTGGTATTTTAATTGCATTTATATCTAACTATTTCATTGGTATTTTCCTTACTTCTGATATCTCATGGCGATGGATGCTTGCCGCGGAGGGGCTACCTGCACTCATTTACACCATTATGGTCCTTAGAATCCCCAATAGCCCAAGGTGGTTGCTCATAAAAAAAAGGGAGGATTCCCAAATTTTGTCCGCCCTTATTGCCATTGGCAACACCACGGAAAGTGCGCCCAAGGAACTCCAAACTTTAAAAGCGACCTTTTCCACGAATCTTAAGACCTCCAAGGGAAAACTATTTTCAGGTAATTATCGGAAGCCCCTTGTTTTGGCATTTTTAATTGCCTTCTTTAACCAACTTTCCGGAATTAATTTTGTCCTTTACTATGCTCCGGAAATTTTAGAACGTGCGGGTTTAGCCACCGAAGCCTCATTGTTCAGCTCCATATCCATTGGGGTCATCAACCTTATTTTCACCTTTGTGGGTATCGCCCTGATAGATAAATTAGGAAGGAAGCAACTCATGTACATGGGTTCCGTTGGATACATTGTTAGCCTTCTTATGGTGGGATGGTGTTTTTACAGCGGTGCCAGTGCCTTGGTGCTGCTCAGTTTTGTATTGCTTTTCATAGCCTCCCATGCAGTGGGGCAGGGTGCCGTAATTTGGGTATTTATATCAGAGATTTTTCCCAACAGTGTCCGGGCCTACGGCCAGTCTTGGGGTACAAGTACCCATTGGGTCTTTGCCGCGCTAATTACCTTATTGACCCCTACCTTCTTGGATGCCGAAATAGGCATTTTTAAGGACAATCCGTGGCCAATATTTGTTTTCTTCGCAGGTATGATGGTGCTGCAATTGCTTTGGGCGTTCTTTTTTATGCCGGAAACCAAGGGAAGCTCGTTAGAGGAAATAGAAGAACGCCTACAATCTAATTAGCGGTCGTTCCCAAAGAGGGAATTTTGCAAATCCCACCCTAGATACATTAGGGAGGAACAAAATACGCCAAGGGCATTCCCTTCTTTGGTTTTTTTCTGGCTCAATAAACGAATAACCCAATTCTACGTATTTAGTCGAATAATAACACGGGGGCAAATAGGTATCTCATTGGTTTTATGTACATTGAAAGAAATTACACTATCATGGAACATAATATATCTTTTGGAAGTAAGCTACTCGTTGCGTTTTTACGTGTTATGGTATTTGCGCTGGTAGCCATTTTAATTGCCATACCCGTTTGTATTCTTTTGGACCAGTTAGGGCTTATAGGCTAATAAAAACCATGAGAAAAAAGAAAACCTCCCGAATGTCGGGAGGTTTTTTTTTGGCAAACACCATTGCGACTTAGACCTAAACCTGGTTTACATGGATAAGGGCTGTCCCGTACTTTGCAGTACGGAAAACCAGAATTCACTTTCCAAGTCTATTTTTTTGCGCTTACTGGTAACTGCTTTGATGGGCAAGTAGACATACTTATTGTTCACCCTACCTACCACAAACCTGGTTTTACCGCTCATTGCCCCGTGTACCGCATGATACGCCAAGCCACTGCAAAAGACACTGTCTCCAGAATTGGCCGCTGCGCTGCGTACAATATAACTTGGGTCTATGTATTTAATGGTCGTTGGCATCACATCCTTAAAATAAGCGGAAATCTCATTTTTTAAAAAGGTGCCAATATCATCATGCTGTATATTCCCAGAGGCATCGGTCCTCACCTTATCCTTATTGAACAAGTGCTGCCCAGCGCCTTCCGCTACCACGATAACGGCATGCTTTTTATCCTCTAGACGCTTTTTGAGCATTGCCAAAAACCCGGTATCACCGTACAACTTAAAATTCATCTCCGGCACCAACACAAAATTCACCACCGGCATGGACAATGATGCGCATGCCGCAATAAAGCCGCTATCACGCCCCATTAATTTTATTATGGAAATGCCGTTATAAGCACCTGCCGCTTCATTGTGCGCATCCCTAAGTATGGAACTGGCGATATCAAAAGAGGTTTCAAAGCCAAAGGATTTATCAATGATATCAATGTCGTTGTCAATGGTCTTTGGAATTCCTACAACGCTAATGTCCAATCCCCTTTTTTGGATTTCCTCTCCAATGGCATCCGCACCTTTTAGGGTACCGTCTCCACCTATGGCAAAGAGGATGTCAATTTTTTGATGCACCAAGGTGTCTACCATGACGCCAACGTCCTGTCCACCTCGTGAAGATCCCAAAATAGTACCGCCAAACTGATGGATATCCTTTACCTTATCCGGGGTAAGCTCTTGAAAACCATATCCCATTTTTGGGTTTAGGCCCTCATATCCGTACGGTACTCCCAATATCCTTTTTACATCATAAAAATAATGGAGTGCCATGACGATGCCCCGTATAACATTATTGATACCGGGGCAAAGGCCGCCGCAGGTAACGATTGCCGCCTTTGTGGTTTTTGAATCAAAGAAAACATTTTGTCTTGGTCCCGCTTTTTCCAAACATACCGGATCTTGCCCCTTGTCCAGGCAGCTTTTGTATGCTTCCAAAGAAAGATTGTAGACCACCTTATGGTCCTCTTTGATAAAATTAAAAATATTATCTCCCCTTACCGTACTTAACTGAAGGGGAGATTTTATACTGGCTTTACCCAGATTTTGTATTTCAAATTTACTCACGTGTCAATGCATTTTAAACATGGTCATCCAAGCGGTGATGGAAATCGATAAGCAGTGCACCGTTCCATGATTTCCTCGGAGGCTTGTTCCGCAAATTTATGCCTAAATTTTCCCCTGTCCTACTTTTCCGTATTTCCATACCCTTTTGTAGGTTAAAGCAACCCTGCCCGGTACATGTCGGGCAGGTATTTGCTTTATTTTGATTCATTTATCTACTTATCCTTTATAAATTTTCTCGTAATCGGCTACCGAGCCATTGTCCAAACAACATTCAATGATGCGTTGGCCCAATGGGTCTAAGTTGTTATCTTGGAACTGTGCCAAGGTGGTTACAAAAAAATCATGAAGAATCCGTGCTCCTTTATCATAGGCTTTTTTACCTACCTCTTCTTGATGCTCCACTTTAAGTAACCATTTTGGAATTTGTAGGCCTTCAACCTTCATTGAGTTCAAAGCATAGCCCAATAAGCTACATCTTGATTCGCTCAACTGCTCTTCCGTAAACTTGGCATTGCCCCTTCTGGCCAAAAACTCCCTGCTTACCCACTGCGGCATAAAACTGGTTTTCCATGCACCAATATGTTGGTTGGGGGTCAATACATATTTCACGTCAGGTGTCGCCCTAATCTGTTCCAATAACAAATTGGCTTGTTTTACTTTTTTCCCTGTGGCAAAAGGCCAATAACTGCCGACGCCTTCACTGCTAATCCCTTTCGTATTTATGATACTAGGATTGGCATAACCCCTTGGGGCTACCAAACGCCATAACCAAGCCAATGCAGGTGGCAACATGTGCATCATGCCCACGATGCCATAATCCGGGTTCTGTTTTGTACAGGGTGGGGTTCTTAGACCAATACTTCTGATATCTACCCTTACTGGCTCTGAATACACTCCTGGAAAGGCATCTCTAGGAACCACCACCCTAGGGTTTGGGCACGCTACGCCTGGCTTGTCTTCAATGTGATCCCAAATCATCGCGTGACCACCGGCCACTCCGTTGATGTTTAAAAACAGTAACGGCTTTTCTGGCTGGGCAGTGACTTTTTCCAGCATGGGGTCAGTCCCATAGTCCTTGATATGGTCTACCCGAACAAACCAAGCATCTTCCGCATCTTCTAACCATAATTTTTTAGCATCTTTTTGCAAATTTGGGTGACATAGCGCCATATCATCCGTTACGGGCTGCAGATCACATGTCCTTGGAATTTCCAGTGTCCTTTTTTCATTGGTCAAAATATTTTTCCCCAATAAAATACTACCGTCAGATTGTCTATGTGGATGTTGTAACATTTCACTCTTACCACCTCCACTAGCTCCTTCGTGCATTACGGTCACCACATTGTCATAAGGGGTTATCACGCGTACTGCGGAACAGTGTGCCGTAACCCAGCCTTCTTCTTCCCCTTTTCCGATCAACATACCGTAGACTCCTTTTTTTGCGCTGGGTCCAGGATAAAGGTTATAGGAAAAAAGTTCGTATTGGCCAGGAAGTCTATTATGGACAACTACCTGTTTTCCTTGAAAATGGGTATGCCTAAAGGGTGGAGCAGCATAAATAACGGCCTCCGGCACAAAATCATCTGCCAAGTCATCTGGATCAAGAATACCTTGTAACAAGGCAAGACCCAATCCAAAAAAACCACAGTTTGCAGGCACCACGGCAACAGCACTATAACCCATACCGGGTTTACCAGCGTCAAAAAAGAACATGGCCAAGTCTTGTGTCTTCAACCAATCAAAAGTCTCTTTTCGTAGCCCGTCAAATTCTTTACCAAACCTATCTTTAAACCTGGTTTTGTCCGTGGGAAGGTTATCTGCTATGACCATACAATCTGGATCCCGTCTGCGCATGTACACTTCAGGATAGTTGGCCACTATTCCATTTTTGGCCCTCAAAACGTCTGCTTCCAAGTAATTGCGGCCATCTGGCAAATTAAAACGTACTTGGTGCGCATCCTTACCTTTGCCACCTACGGCTAAATCAACTAATTCTTCTACGTTTTTTGCCACGGTTACGCTGGGCGCCACGGCCAATAATTCTTGTAATTCAACATTATTACCAACGGGTAATTTCTTTTTAATCTGTTCCATAATGTTTATTTTAATGGTTTTATCTATTTAATTGGTTACCATATTATCTTCTTTTAATCAAGCACAAATCCCTAAAATTTCCATATCAGCGGTACCAATGCTACGGTCGTAATAAAAAACAACACCAATAATGGGCCTCCCACTTTTACATAATCCAAAAATTTATACCCCCCGGCAGACATTACCATGGCATTGGTGGTGGTGCCAACAGGGGTTAAAAACGCAGTTGAAGCACTTATGGCCACGGTAATCAAAAATGGTTTGGGAGATACCCCCAGAGTGGTAGCTGCCAACAATGCTATTGGTGCCATGAGCACTGCGGTTGCGGAATTATTTATCGTTTGGCTAAAAGCGGTGGTCAGTAAAAAAATGCCTGCCAACAAAACTGTAGGATTAATACTGCCCAACATATCTACCAGTCCGTTGGCCGCCAATTCTGCCACACCTGTTTTTTGCAAGGCCGTCCCCATGGGAATCATGGCCGCGATCATTACTACGCTGGTCCAACTAATTCCCTTATAGGCTTTTGAAATGGGCACACAACCACTGAGCAACATGATTCCCCCACAGACCAAAGCGGCAATGGCTCCCGGCAATAACTTAAAGACCAACAAGGCTATCATCAAGACCAAAGTTGCCATGGCAATGTAGCTTCGGGTGTTTAATTTGGCCACGTTCTTTGCCATGGCCTCAGGACTACCGGAAATCAGTACGTTTTCATAAAGGGTCTTTAGGTTACTAATGTTATCCCAAGGCCCCCGTATGATAAAGGCATCTCCCGCTTCAATACGAATTCTACCGGACAAGGGCTTGTTTTTTCTGGAAGCCGCCAGCAATTGCACCCCAATTTTCCTCAGGTAATTACCAAGATTTATGGTTTTGCCCACTAGGGCACTATTTGGGGTAATCAACATTTCTGCCATACCCACTTCTTGTGAAATTAACTCGTCTTTTAAGGTGTCCTTTTCAGTGGGCGTAGGGATTACCCCCAATCTGAATTTCATGGATAATTTATCTACCGCTTCCGGGGATCCCTTAACCGTAAGGATATCATGATAGCGCATTTCCGTAGCACTATCTGGCAGTTCCACAAATTCTGGGGTAGACTGTTTTAACATGCTAGGGTGGCGGCGTTTTAGCCGCATTACCGAAATTTGGTGGTCTTTTTCAAAATTCCAGTGGCCCATCTTGGTATTTTGCAATGGAGACATGGATCTTATCCTAAGGCGATACATATTGTCACCCACACTATAATTTTCTATCCATTTGTGCATTTCCGCATCAATATCCGCTGGACGTTCATTAGTATGCCTTTTGGGGAGCAGACGGTACCCAACGTACCTAAAATATAGGATGGCTATGATGAGCAACGGTAGGCCAATCAGTCCAAATTCAAAGAAGGAAAACCCTTCAAAATTATTTTCCACCAAGGTATTGCTGGCAATAATGTTGGGAGGTGTACCGGTCAGGGTTAAGAGGCCACCGGTATTGGAACCAAAGGCCACGGGCATAAGCAATTTTGACGGTAAGGTACCGGCCGTCCATGCCGCCGAAACGGTCACGGGCAATAATGCCGCCACAGTACCCGTATTGCTCACAAAACCGGAAAGCACACTGGCGCCCAATGTTACGATCACCAGTAATTTTGGAATGCTCTTACCTGCCCAGCCCACAAATTTCTGCCCTGCCAGCGCCGTCCAACCCGTTCTGGCCAAACCTTCCCCTATAATAAACAAGGCAGCAATCATAATTACGGTGGTATTGCTAAAACCACTTAAGGTTTCCTGGACATCCAAAATTCCGGTGAGGTATAGGGTGATCATGGACATAAGCGCTACCACATCTGGCGGTAATTTCCCCCAAACAAAAAGGATGATGGTGATGGTTAGGATACTTAGTAATATGGTCATTTTTGGACAGCTATATCATTAATCCAATGTAAGCACTGGCACTGTGGAATGTAGGGTTAAAAGTTTGGTCAAACGGCCATCTGAGGCCTGTGTTTTTTTTGCATGGTTCCTAGGTAAAATGGCCAACATATCAATCTCTTTTTCTTTGATATAATCAAATATCCCTTTTTCCACATCCTCATTCTTTTGAAAATCATGCGCCGTATAAAAATGCTCCAGATAATATTCCAAGGTATTTTCATTAGACTCTACAATGGCTTTTTCTTTGTAAACGGATTCCTTGTATATGGTTAATACGTGGACACGGGCATTGAACATCCGCGCAACATCCAACAACGTGGACAATACGTTGGGATATTCTATCTCCTCTTTACCAAGAACCAGTGCAATTTCTTTTGGCACCTCTGCCTTGGTGCTAAATGGAACGGTTATCACAGGGCAGTTTGCCTGCAATACCAGGTGGGACGTATTGGTAATGGTATCCTCTTCCGAGTCTCCCATGGTGCCCATTATGATCAAATCAAACTGTTGGTTGATTTGCAAGGACAAAACCGTTTCTATTAAGTTACCAGAAGCAAAAATCAACTCTGGCCTATGTTTGGTGCGCTTGTCCAGTTTGGCAAGCAACTTGGTAAACGCTTGCTGGGATTCCTGTTCTCTTTTCGCAGAAACGGGAGCCACGGTTACCTCTACGGCAAAAATCTTAATTGGCCTCTGATAACCCACAAAATTCATGGTGTATTCCAGCGCCTTTATACCGGCTTCAGAAAAATCGAAGGGAACTACTATTTTTTTAATGTTGCTCATATCTAATAGAATTTAATACCTGACTTAATTGAAAACCAAAATTATACCGCATTGGGTAGGAAAAACATGACAGATATCAGGAAATGGATTTTTAGTATGCTAAAACCAGTATTTTCTTTATCCTGACTTTTATCATACTTTCTGTTTGGTTATTGGAAGATCTTTGCCAAAGAATACCTAATATCTTAGGTTATGACGCAGATTACGCTAGTACGGAACACCTTCCTCAAAATCGTTATTATCCATTTAGTATACATCGGACTACCAAAAAATGCCGTTGCCCAGGAAGACCTAAGGGATGCTACCGGCACTTGGCTAGTGATAGCGGGCAACCTTGAACTTAGGGAGCATTGGAAGGTGCCAACCGTAGGTATTGTGCGCTACTATAACTTGGCGGAGCAGACGGAGTTTGGTTTTTTCAGGACCGGTATCACCTATGCCCCCAACAAAAAAAACAAACTTACCTTGGGGGTGGCTTTCTTGGATACCCAACCGTTTGACCATTTTGAGTTTGAAAGCCTGACCACCCAGTTTTGGTTATATGAGGAATATTGCCGTAACCAAAAACTTTTAGGCGTAAAACTGGCACACCGGGGTCGTTTGGAAAAGCGATGGATCACAAAACCACATACGGAAATTTTCAATATGAGATTTAGGTATCGGCTACAGGCTACCTACCCTGTTTCCAAAAACCTCTATATAAAAGTATTTGATGAACCCTTCTTTGATTTTAACCAATCCAAAATAAACCAGAATAGGTTTTATGCAGGTATCGGTAGAAAGATATCCCCAAGTATCCAAATGGAATTGGGGTATATGAAAAACCATGTGGGTAAAAATAACTTTGACCGTATCCGTATGGTATTTCTCTTTAAGGCCAAGCTGTACAAGGACAAAAACAGTGATATGACCTCAGTGGATTAATTATCGAATTGATAAAGAAATAGTGTTAAAATTCAAAACTTGATAAATATCATGTTTTAAATCAAGGTTCCCACCTAATTTTATTCAAAATAAATTAAACGTCATGGAACTCAAAAAAAATCCCAAAGCAGATCTAAATCGAAATAGTGGCCTGTATTTTGTTATCGGGTTGACTGTAGTGCTCTTTACCACATACACCATGTTGGAATATAAATCTTACGAAAGCAATGAAGACTTTGCACAGGTTTTGGACGTGCAGGACGATATGGACGAAGAAGTGCCCATCACGGAAATGTTACGCACCGCACCTCCTCCACCACCGCCATCTGCACCGGAGGTCATAGAAATCATTGAAGATGTAGAAGATGTAGAGGAAACTATCATAGAAAGCACGGAAAGTAGCCAAGACACCTATATAGAGGATAATATCATTAGTCTTGATGGCGTGGACATGGACGAAGCCGAAGAAGATATCATCGTACCCTTTGCCATTATTGAAAATGCTCCGGTATTTCCAGGTTGCGAGGGCCTATCCAGCGAAGCGGAGCGCAAAGCTTGCTTTAACAGTAAAATCCAAGAGCATATCCGCGCCAACTTCAACTATCCGGAAGCTGCGCTTGAAATGCAGATTACGGGCAGGGTTTTTGTCCAGTTCGAAATTAACTCCAAAGGCCAGGTTACCGGTATAAAAAAACGGGGACCAGATAGAATGTTGGAAAGCGAGGCGGAACGCATCATATCAAAATTACCTACTATGAAGCCCGCCATGCAGCGTGGTAAACCAGCAAGGATAGCGTACAGTGTGCCCATTAACTTTATCATTCAATCATAAACCTAACATCAACCCGACCAAAAAAAAAGGATTTGTAGGAAACTACAGGTCCTTTTTTATGTATCCTTTATATTCTGTGGAATATCAGCAATAAGATGGATTAAACCTAAGCTGCCATATTGGTATTCCGGTACTGAGAAACAAAAAAAAGCGAAAAGAAGGTGCCTAGCACCCAGCCATATCTACATAGCCACGGCTGGTGTGATTGCCTTTGCATCGCGACAAAACACCTAATTAAAATGCTGGTAACAGTGTTATCCATGAATCAACAGCTACCATCTATTGGGGTATTGCGCATCTTTGGAGGCAGCCTCCCTACTTCTTAGTAATAGCTGGTGCTTTCCTTTGCTGCGTACCCGGTATCCCAAAAGGTGAAAAAAGGACTTGGCCATAAAGCGGGCCACTTTGGTATTGATGAGCAATCCCCGTTTGGTCCGGTCTTTCCAAGATATGCCCGGGAGCCAGGTTAACATATGGTCAAAATTATACTTCCGAAGCTGCTTGGACAGCCAAAGAAAAAATGGGGGTATTGGTCGTATAAAATAAAAGCCCTCACTACCCTGCTTTTGGTACAGCGGCATAAATAAACGATTTCTTTTTTTTGCCTTGATGGTGCTGCCGTTATATATCGCAATTTCATCTCCCCGCACCACGGTTTGAAAATTTACGTAACCTGGTAACATTTTAAATTTATCTGCCTGGTTGATATGGTGCTCGTAGGTAATTTCAAAAAATGTTGTTGGTATGGCAGACGTTTTTTGCAGAGCCATCCGCTCCTTTGCCAACCATACCTTGTCTACCTGCAGGGAACCTACGAGTCCCAAGGAGAACTTCATAAAATGAACCGTATGTTCCACCGCTTTTGGATCATTGTGCTGCCCACTCTCAAAACCAAAGGAGACATACCCCAATTCATTGATGTAACTCAAAAGGGCGCCATGCAGGTACTCTTCTATCCCCAACACCTTTGGCAGGGGGTAATGGTTTGTGAACCGCCTGTTCAACAGACTATCGTTCATCACAATAAATGGGCTGGTAGGACTGGAGGTCGTATGGATATCAATAAAGTAAAATGGGGGTTGATGGGTGTTTAAAATCAACTGTAATTGCCCGTAAATTTCCCGTAGTTCTTGCGCTTCATGATGTGGTTTGCTAGCATCCTGACTTTTAATTTCCTCAATTCTTTCCTGCTGCCAGATACGGTTTAGATCTTCTGTCCTATAGCGCACACCCAACTCCAAGGCAGCTAAATTTCCGGCAATGCCATATACGGTGCCAAAGATATTGCCCTGTTCTTGTTGTAGCCCTCCTAAAACCTTTTCAATGGCTTGCACCCCTGCAGGTTCATTTCCATGAACCCCTCCAAAAAACACCACGGTTGGTCCATCCTTTGCTCCTTTTAGGACCTTGATAAGCCTATTTGGCCGTACCTTAGGCGCTATAATGGAACCTTGGGTTTTTATCATACTTAGAGATCTTTTTTACTGAGAATGCCTATAATAGAGCCGTGGTCACATATAGGTAGGCATCCAATACCTTTGGACTGCATTATGGCCGCTGCCTCGGATAATTTTGCATTTGGGCCCAACGTAAGTACATCTTTGACCATAATAGCACCAACCAAACTGGACTCTAGCGGAATATCCAAGGTTTTAAGATAGCTTGATGTTAACAGACCTGTAAACTGTCCCTGGTCATTTTCTATTGGAATATGGTTAATGTTGTTCCATTCCATTATGGCCAATGCCAAGCTTGCATAGTCCTTCTCGTTCATTTTAAATAAATGGGTGGTCATCCGGTCACTTACCGTTATGTTGGCCGGCTCTTTGATCTTTGATACCTTAACATCTGCCCACCGGTGTATGGGCATTGCATCCTTTTGGTTGTTGCAGATGGCCTTGGTCAATAGCTGCAGGGATTCATTGGTTTTAAACTCCTTATGCAATTTCCGGTAGTTGCGTACCTGCCACTGGTCACCGGAGGTACCCTTTGTCCTTGCTTCAATAACGCCCAATAGTCTTTTTATATCCGCAGAATCAATATGCATCTTTTCCAAACCCTGGTAGGCTATGGGCAATAATTCCTTTAGCACCAGTTTTTTGGCACTTAGAAATTCATTTTTCCATTGAAAGATGGTTTCCTTGCCGGTGCGTGCCGCTTTGATAAAATTGGTCTTTACCGCCTTAAAATCCATCTGGGACGGCACATGATCAAAGTGTTTTGGCCTACCTTTCATTAACCCGACCCAAAAAGCAAAATTGGCCATTTCATCAATGACGGAAGGCCCGGAAGGAATATACCTGTTCTCAATCCTTAGATGGGGTTTGCCACCTCCTATGCCATAACAGGGCCTGTTCCAACGGTACACGGTACCATTGTGTAAGCGCAGTGCCTCTAGCTGTGGCGCTAGGCCCTTTTTAATCTGGTCCATGGAACCTTCCTTGATGGATTTGGTGAGCAACACCCGATGTTTGGAAATATCTTTTTTAAATATTTCTGCCACGGAACCTTCTTCCCAACGCGTGCCAAATCCCACGCGTGGTGCTTGATCATGAAGAACGTAACCAGATTTTCTGGTATCCAAACTCTGTTGAAACAACGCAATCCTAGTTTCTTTCCAAAGCTCCCTTCCCATTAACATGGGCGAGTTACAGCATACAGAAAGGACGGGGCCCGCAATGGCCTGTGACCAATTATAGCTGGAAATAAAGTCATGGGAGGGGATTTGCAGATGCATTTGAAAACTGGTGTTACAGGCTTCAAAAAGCACGGAATTGTGCTTTATGTACAGCTCGTCCACCCCACGTATCTTTAACTTAAAATCACCGCCCTTGCTGGCCACTAAGGCATCATTCAATGCATAGTATCGCGGTATTGGTGTGAGATAATCCAAAGAAACCTCATTTTTTGATATCGTGGGAAGAATACCAGCTAACAACAAATGAATATCCAATTCTTTTGCCTTGTTGCCTGCAATTTTCAATAATTCCCGTAGCTGACTTTCTACCCTTGTAAAACAATCCCCAGTTAACTCAAAAGGATCTAGGTTAATTTCAATATTGTACCTAGCCAATTCCGTGGTAAACTGCTTATGGTCAATGGCCTTTAACAGTTCTAGGTTGACGCCGGCAGGATTATAGTTGTTATCTACCAAACACAACTCTTGCTCCGCACCAATGCGGATGACATCATCTTCAAAAGTATAGTTCTGTAAAAGCAACTCCAATGCCCTTACATCATCAACCAAGTGTTTTATAAAAAGCTGTTGCTCCGCCCGATTGGTTTCCGTGTTTAAAATCATTTCACCCATTTTGTTGTCTTTTTGGGCAAGGGTAGGCAACCTTTGCCGGTTTTATAATTAACTTGAGTTTTAACCTTAAGACAAAGTAGGTTAAGCTTGTCCTTGAAATCTTGCGCACAACCCCATAAAAGTGTTGAGCCAAGACCGCAGTATTGGCCAAGGCCTTTATCAATGTTATTGGTTTAGGACAAAAAATCCAAACCCCATCCCATAGGTCAACTGCCAAGAATATTCCTCGTCGTGCATACCTTATGCCATGTACCCAAATGTAGCAGCTAAGCTGCTCTTATTTTATGACAATTGTCATATCACAAACCTATTGATTACCAATACCTGACAATTGTCATATTTCAACCGGACGGTATCTTTTAGCTTTGTTCCTTCAATTAGAAGGTATGTGCAGTTTAACCCATAAATACAATATCCCTGGTCCAAGGTATACCAGTTATCCAACGGTGCCCTACTGGGAAACCGATGGTTTTAGCAATAAAAAATGGAAGCTCAGCGTAAAACAAAGTTATCAGGAAAGCAAAGAGGAGGGCATTAGCATTTACATCCATCTCCCTTTTTGTGAGAACATGTGCACCTTTTGCGGCTGCCATAAACGCATTACCAAAAGACACGAGGTAGAACTGCCGTATATAAAATCCGTTTTAAAAGAATGGTCCCTATACCGAGACCTATTGGGGACAAGACCAATCATCAAAGAACTACATCTTGGAGGTGGTACGCCCACCTTTTTTTCGCCTAAGAACCTACAGCTGCTGATCCATGGGATATTTAAACTGGCGGATAAGGCCAAAAATGCGGAACTTAGCTTTGAGGGCCACCCTAATAATACGACCAAAGACCACTTGCAATCCCTGTTCGATGTTGGATTTAGGCGTGTCTGCTTTGGTGTACAAGATTATAATGAAAATGTGCAGCGCGCCATTAACCGCATACAACCTTTTAAAAATGTGGAAAACGTGACCAAATGGGCCAGGGAAATTGGCTATACTTCTGTGGGGCACGATATTATTTACGGACTACCTTTTCAAAACATTGATGACGTAAAGCATACCATAGCTAGAACCAACCAACTACGCCCAGACCGATTGGCATTTTACAGTTACGCCCATGTTCCGTGGTTAAAGGGAAATGGCCAAAGGGGATATAAAGATGCCGATCTACCAACGACAGAGGACAAAAAACTACAGTATGAAATTGGCAAACAACAATTGACTGCTTTAGGTTATATAGACATTGGCATGGATCATTTTGCCTTGGTTACAGATAGTCTTTATACCGCTAGCAATAACGGCAATCTCCATAGAAACTTTATGGGCTATACCGCTTCCAAAACCAAGCTAATGATTGGTTTGGGCGCATCTAGCATCAGTGATAGTTGGCACGCATTTGCACAAAATGTGAAAAACATTGAAGAGTACCAACATTTGGTGGCCCATGATATCATTCCCGTATACCGGGGCCATGTATTAGATGAAGAGGACAAAATTATCCGCCAGCATATTTTAAACCTCATGTGCAGGTTTGAAACCAATTGGCAGTTAACCCCTACCAATGGACTGGACACACAGCACATCTTGGACAAGGTAACCGAACTGGAAAAGGATGGTTTGGTGACCGTTAATCCCCACGGCATTAAGGTCACCCCAAAAGGGAGACCCTTTATCAGAAATATAAGTATGGCGTTTGACTTAAAATTACAACGAAAACGACCAGAAACAAGACTTTTTTCAATGACCGTATAACATTAAATCCCAAACAACATGAAAAATATCATTGTACCTATCGACTTTTCCCCTAAATCAGAAATAGCCCTTAAAGTAGCGGCAAAACTAGCCAAACAGAGCAAGGCAGAACTGTTGGTCCTACATATGTTGGAACTCTCACCCGCCATTTCCGGAAACACGGAATATCTGCCGCAGGCCCATATTGTTCACCTGATGAAAATTACCGAAAAACGCTTTAACGATTTTCTAAGCAAACCTTATTTAAAGGATATTAAGGTAACACCCATCATCAAACATTACAGGGTCTTTAGCGAAGTGGATGATGTGGCCAAAAAACACGATGCAGACCTTATCGTCATGGGTTCCAACGGTGCGGATGGGCTGGAGGAAATCTTTATTGGTTCCAATACGGAACGCGTAGTGCGTGATTCTGTGATTCCCGTATTGGTCATCAAAGGTGAAACGGCCCAATTTAAAGTAGAACGCTTTGTCTTTGCTTGTGATTTTAAACAAGAAAGTATAGCTGCGGCCAAGAAGGCCATCGCATTTGCGGACCGTTTGGGGGCGAAACTAAGAATGGTCTTTATCAATACCCCAGCAGATAACTTCTTAAGCACGGAAGACGTACAGAAACGTATCTCCAAGTTTATGAATGTAGGTAGATTGAGCCTAGATGTGGACATATATAATGACTACACTGTGGAAAAAGGCATTTTAAACTATGCCGAAACCAATGGTGCGGATTTGATAGGCATACCAACACATGGCCGTACCGGCCTTGCCCATTTTTTTATGGGAAGTATTGGTGAAGACATTGCCAACCACAGTAAAATACCGGTAATCACCTTTAAGATATAAGGAAAAATAATGGCCTTTTCAGGGTCATAAACTTAAAGGGCATTGGTATACTGTTTTAGGGGTATGGAGTAGCAACATAAACTATTTTATACAAACCGCCCGCTACGTGACCCTAGAAATCTGTATCCATGATTACCAAACTGATATGCCGTACGGATGATATCCCGTTTTGAATACTAAAAAAGGAGGTGTTAAAAACACCTCCTTTTTTCCTTAAGCAAGCCAACAAACTTTTAGTGATGATATGATTTTTATCATGTTTATTGCAGGTATGGCTAGTTATCTTTAAGTAAGAAATTTAAAACAACTCCTCATGAAAAAGCGTGTTCCAGTATCCCAGATAATGACCAAAAATGTGGTCACCCTAAGTACAAAAGATGATTTAGTAACCGCCGAAGAGCTCTTCAAAAAAAACAGGATCAGGCATATTCCCGTAACGGCTGGCGACCAGATATTGGGCATGCTCAGTTATACGGATTTAATGCGCATCAGCTTTGCCGATGCCATTGATGAACACGAACAAGATGTAGACACCATGGTTTACAATATGTTCACCATTGAGCAGGTGATGGTCAAAGATGTGATATGCGTAGCTCCACAGGCCACCATCCAGGAAGTGGCTGCTTTCTTGGCGCAAAAGGAATTTCATGCGCTGCCCGTGGTGGATGGCGAGACTTTGGTGGGCATTGTTACCACTACAGACCTCATCAACTACTTATTGGCGCAATATTAATTGTTGATTGATTTACGTTAAACATCAGCTAAGGGGGATTAGCTGAGTTCCATTAAGGGGAAGCTTCTTAGGAAGTTTTCCCTTTTTTGGTTTTTAAAACACCAGGCCTCTACATTGGAGAATCAATCGTTACGGGTTTCCGTAAGGTATTTGTTTTTTCCAAAGAAATTATTGACTTTGCGAGATATACCATAAAACCAACCAAACATGAAATTCTCCAATGTATGTATCCTTTCTTTACTTTTTATTGCTTCCCACAGCTTAGGGCAAGATTTTGATAGCCAACTGGAACAGCTCGCGGCTGGGCTTTCTAAAAAAATAGAAAGTAAGGGAAAAACAAAAGTTGCCGTTTGGGGATTCTTCACCGAAAACGGAGAAAAAACGGCATTGGGCAACTATATAACCGAAGACTTTTCCGTTTATCTTACCAATTTTGGCAACAAGTTTGAGGTTATAGACCGCAACCATTTGAACGTTCTTTTAAAAGAGCACCAATTAAATTCAGAAGGGTATATTGATGAAAACACCGCTAAAGAACTTGGAAAAATTGTAGCAGTAGATGTGATTATTACAGGAACATACACTGTATTAAATTCTGTGGTTAAGGTTAGGGCCAAAGCATTGGATACCGAAACTGCCCTTCAGTTTGCGGCCTCTATGGGCAATCTTGCCCTGAACGAAAATATTGCATCCTATTTAGGGGTCAGTGTTAATGGTGGTAACTCAACCAATAGAGGATTCAATAGCCAATTAAGCTCCAATGAAACTGTAAATAATCCAGAAACCGTTGATGAAAACTGCAAAAAAACTTCTACAGGTGATGTTTGCTTTGCAAATAGTTCATCTCAAAAGATTATTATTGGGATTTATTACTTCCCAAGTAAAAATGTTCAATTATACTCGAGAAGACGAAAAACAGTTATTTTAGAATCCAAAGAAACAAAATGCATTTATCAAGTAGGAAACGAACCTTTAACTTTTTTTATATCTAATTGGAATGTTTTTGTGGACGAAGAGAAATTCAATGGAAGTGAAAGAAATTTATATAGTACTAGATATGCACAATATTTAAAAGACAAAGGTGAACTCAAGGTGGAGACCTGTAAATCCAAAACCTACACCATTAAATAATTTCAGAGGTGTATTTTTCTTAAGGCAACTTTTAACGCTTCTGCATCGGTAAAACCGACACCACTTACGGAGTAGGATTGTGACAGCGCTTGGAGCTTAGTACCCGTATTTTTATTGTAAGTATCAAAAAACAGATGTAACTTACAGGTAATCAATTGTTGACTATTGGTGTAAAAGCTGTAATCCGTAGAACCAACACAGACTACTTCCGTAGAAGCAGATGAACTTAAATCTCCGTTCAGTAATCGGCTCTTATTCACAGAGCCACCTGCTTTAACCTTATAGTTGGTGAAAAAGGTATTTTCAACGTGACTGACTACAATTTTATCTAATCCTGTTTTATTAAAAATATAGATGCTAGCTGAATTGGGAGTTGGATTTACTGCCACTTCACTTTTTTGTGCTTCTATTAAAGGGGAATCTGCCTTAACTAAAGGTATAGTCAAGGTATCCTTTTCTTCGATCAAGGTTTTTATCTCTGTCTTGTCCTCTGCCGCGCCCGAAAAAAATTCCTTGATGTCCCAATCAAACAGTTTCACCAACACAGCTACTACCAATAACACCTTCAACAACAAGCTTAAGGAATTCTTTAACTTTCTTTGCCTACGGCTTTGAAACATGATTTTATTTTGTTTACAGTAAATCTTCTAAAATCCCATCAAGGTCTTCATCTTCTATATGAATATCACCATTGTCATCGGCAACAAAGGCTGCGTTAAAAAAGTCCCCAATGGCATCCAAAATATCAAAAGCAAGTTCCTCCTTCAATTTTTCAAGGGTCATTGTTGGCAAAAAAACCAAACCAAATAGCCCCATTTTTTTGTTGATGCGAATAAGCTTTTTAAGCCTAACCTCCATTTCTACGAACTTATCATCTATCACTGAGGTGATTAAGGGCTCCAATTGCGTTTCTCCCCATTTATTAAAAGACGCCTCAAAGGCTTTTGCAATACGTTGGTCAAACATAGTTGCAAAAGCCTTGGTATCAATCGAATTTGATAGTGCATCCAGTTCCTTTAAAAAAAGAAGCACCTTCTCTATTTCGTTAGATAGTTTGGTATCTGTTCCATCCAACCCTGCTTGACCAGCATCCAAACCAATATAGTTGGAAAAAGGCCTTGGCCTAAAATTCACCAACCAAGCAAGTACCTCAATTGCCTCGCTTTCCTGAGGTTTCAGGCTTTTTCCCACTAAAAACCTTCTAATGACTTTATACCGGCTTAAATTATGAAAATCAGCATCCGTAATTTCATGGGTGTTGATCCGCAAAAACCGTTTTAAAAATCTACTATCTTCTTTGGAAATACCTTGATAGAACAAAGCTTTAACCGCTTCCCTAATTTTAGACAATGTAGGATTGGGATACCCAGCGATCATACCGCCACTATCTGTATGGTATTTAGTCAAAATTCCCTCTCTGTAAGCAAGATGCTTATCTACTTTCAAGCGTTAATTGTTATTTCAACTTTGTACATACCTGTCCATTTCTATCCAAAAGTGACTAAAAATTTGTGCCCACCTATGATTTTGGTTCTTTTACACAAGAAATATTTCCATAGCGCATAGCGAACATAGTCAAACTTTCCATAAAAGGCAATAACGAAAAGGATGACAATAAACTGCTTGAAACAAAAACTTGGTTTAAGACTTTATTTAGCACTACGGTCGCTTGCCTATCTATTCATGAATAAAGAAGAGCCATTTATAGCGGTAGGGATGGCTCGAACACTACCGAGTATTAATCTTTAAAACCTGTTACTTATGAACAAGTTTTTAGGAAGTATCGGTTTGCTTGCCATTTTGATTTTGGCTTCATGTGAAACAACCGAAGTTGCGGACGAAGAATCACTTTTTGAAATAGCAACCGAGGGAGAAGAGGAAAAGCCAGATGATAAACCCGAGAATTAGTTAAGAATAGGTCAAATCGCACCCCTTAGGTGCGATTTGATTTTTTTAAATACATTTACCATAAAGGTTTCTGTGCGTATTTCATATCTCTTACTTTTTTTTATCATTCTTGTTTCCTGTAAAAAGATGGGTACCGCGCATGATGAACGCACTTCTTCTGAAAAAGCGATCTTACATTTATACGATAAGGCAAAAGACATGGCCTATTCACCCATGGAAAGAAAAGAATATCTCCATAAGGCCTTAAGAACCCATACCAAAAATGACTCTTTAAAGGTTGTTATGCGCTATTCTAAATGTAACCTTCATTTTTCTTTAAAAGAGTATGACAGTCTGTTCTATGAAGGCAAAAAACTCACCGAGTATGCTACAGCTAGCTCAGACTTTTTGAGTTTGGGCAAGTATTACCATTTAATGGCCTATTATTATGAGAATGTAGCCCACCATATGGATAGCGCGTATTATTACAATAATGTATCGAAAAACTATTATCTACAAGTTCCGGATAGCAGTAGAGCTTTAAAGAGACTACTACGACAGGCAGTTTTGCAAAATATAAGCAACGATTTTTTTGGTGCTAAGGAAACATTGACCGAGGCACTTCGCTACCCTAAAAACAGCATAACCAACAAAGATTTAGGGCTCATTTATGGCGAATTGGCAGCCAATAACAACAAACTTTCCAATCATGAAGATGCCATTTCTTACTATAAATTTGCCATAGCTACCACTAAAGACTCCGTTGACATTCTCGCTTATAAAAATAATTTAGCATCCACTTTAATCAATCAGGGACGGTACGCTTCTGCCATTAGTTTATTAAAACCCTTGTTGGCAGATACCTTGGTAGAACAAAAAACCGGGTTTTACGCACGGGTTCTAGATAATTTAGCTTTTGCGGAATGGAAAAATGGTAAAGAACAGCAAAGACCAAAACTTTTTGAAGCGCTAAAGATTAGAAAAGAGAAAAACGACAAGCGCGGACAAATAGCAAGCTACTCGCATTTGGGAAAATACCATTCAAAGGATTACCCCAAGCAAGCGGAAAAATATTTTGATACCGTCATCCACCTCTCAAGACAATTGAAAATTCCAAAAGCAGAACAAGATGCCTTAAAAAACCTAATGCACCTGCAGCCCAATAACGTTAAGATTAGAAACCGCTATGTTTTTCTACAAGACAGTTTGTATCAAGTAGGATTAACGGTAAAGACCCAATTCGCCAAAATGAAATACGATGATGAACAAAAACAACTATCCATACTCAGGCTTGAAGCCGAACAAGAACGGAAGAATACAGATTTGGCGAGAGAACAACTTCAAAAAATCCTTCTTCTGGCACTAAGTGTAATTTTATTGCTCATCGGTACTTTTTTAGTTTTCTTTTTGAAACAACGCCACAAAAAAGAAAAGTTACAAGAAGTTTATGCTACCGAAAAACGAATTTCCAAAAAGGTTCATGACGAATTGGCCAACGATATTTATGGCGTCATGACCCTAATGGAACATAAAAATCCTTTTCCTAAAGAAGCTGCATTACAAGGCCTAGATGATATTTATAAGCGTACCAGAAATATATCCCATGCCACCGGACATATAGACACAGAGAACTTCTTGGAAGAATTACGGAACCTGTTGTCCCAATTCAGGAGCGACGATATGACGATGGCCGTGCTGGGCATGGACAAGGTGAAATGGGGCAGCATCCCCAGTGAAACAAAAATCACCTTGTACCGAGTACTGAACGAACTTATGGTGAACATGAAAAAGCATAGCGGGGCCACTGCGGTATCCCTCCGTTTTCAACAATTGGGAAACAACCTTAATTTCTGGTATACAGACAATGGCAGGGGTGTGCAACTGCCCCTAAACAGAGGTGAGGGAATTTACAATACGGAAACCCGTACCAAAAATCATGGAGGAACAATTAGCTTTGATTCTGCACCCAACAAGGGTTTTAAGGTACAATGTACCTTACCCATATAACAAGGGAAAATGTTTGAGAAAATTTTGGTGGTCGAAGATTTGGATAGCATTGGCTTTGGCATTGTACAGATGCTCAAACAAAAAACTGCGGCAAGGGAAGTGGAACAGGCCCTGTACTGCGATGAAGCCTACTTAAAATTTCTTAGAGCCCAACAAACCCAACAACCTTTTGATTTGGTCATCACAGACCTTTCTTTTAAGAGAGACCACCGAAAAAGCCAGATTAACTCAGGAAATGAACTGGTGAAAACCCTAAAAGCAAAGCAACCGGATCTAAAAGCCATCGTATATTCTGTGGAAGACCGTTCCATGAAAGTGAAATCCCTAATAAAAAAATATAATATAGACGGGTATGTGGTCAAGGGAAGGGAAGGTTTAAAACACTTGATAAAAGCCATGGATGCCATTGCCAATAACCAAAAATATCTAGCTCCTGAAGTATCCAGTTTCATAGACCGAAAAACGGTGTTTGAGCTTGACGAATATGATATTGAACTTCTACGCCAACTCTCCCTTGGGTTAAACCAGAGAGAAATCTCAGCGTTTTTTCAGAAAAAAAACATCCAACCCAGCGGTATCAGCTCCATTGAAAAAAAGCTCAACAGGCTAAAGCTGGAACTCAATGCCAAAACCGTTACACAATTAGTGGCCATGGGTAAGGACTTTGGGTGGGTATAACCAGTGTATTTCAACGTTTATTTTTGGCAGTTTAACAAAAATATAGGCTTAAGCCACCCCGCTACGGAAAGCCGTATGGAACACATGTTTGACGGTATTAGGTTTGCCTCACACACAAAAACCACTATTAAAATGAAAAAAAACATAAGAAGTTCCGTACTTGTATTTTTCTTAATTCTAATCACAAGTTGTAGTACCGATGATGGACCTACCAGAAATGACATTAGCATTGTACCAAACACCTTTCTAGACCGAGAAAATGAGGTTTTAGGAGAAATTAATGTAGCCAACCGTGAAATTGCCATCTCCGTTTGGGACCACGGAAGAATTGACGGAGATATTGTGACCATCTATGTGAACGGCGAGGCATTGATCGCAGAGCGTCTTTTGGAGGGCCCCGGTGATAAGTTTACCGTAAGCACCACGCTTGAATTTGATGGCTACAACTACATCTTGCTGTATGCACATAATGAGGGTAGTATATCTCCCAATACGGCATCCATGTCCATCGATGATGGCGTAAATGTCAATGAATTTATTCTGGAGGCCAATCTATTGACCAATGGAGCCGTAGACTTGATCGTTAATTAGTGAGACTGCTTTTTGCTAGTCTATAGGGTTGCAACCTAAGTGTTACGCTCACGCCATGTACAATAATGGTCAAATGGTGCATTTTGACCCAATTCTTTTGCACTTAAACAAATTTTAGGTCCTCTCAGAGGGCATTACGGATACCCGTAAGGAATAGTGTTTAGTAGGGTATAGGTTTGTTTTTAGAACGAAAGACTTTAAGAATAATGAGACCTAATTTCCAAAATCCCCTAACCTATACTAAAGGTAAACGCTGGCAGAAATCAAAAGGAATACCAATGGCGATTAACTATCACATAACAACATTTCTTGTTTTATCAGTTTTTATCTATCAACAAGGGTATGCGCAAAATAATTCCATTGGGGGCATCTTCAACCAAAGCTGGAGCAGCATCACCTATATGGTGGACAAGCAGCCCGTATTTGACATCTCAAAAACAAAAAGTGTTATTATCTCAGAAATCGTCAACGATATCAAAAGGGAGGATAATCACACTATTGACATTTATGATGAATTTGTAACCCAGGTCACGGAAATTAATGGCCTAAAATTAATAGATAGGGCTAAAACTAAATCCTTGTTGAAAGAATTAGATTTTCAACGTAGTGGGTATGTAGACGAAAACCAAATAAGAAAAATAGGTAAATTTTATGGTTCTGGCCTAATCATTTTTGGCAGAATCCAGACCGATAATTTTGCCCAGAGCATCGATAGAAACCGCTCACTCATTAGAAATGGATGTCCCGTTCAAAAAAGACTTGGGGTTTATCGTTTAGATGTAAATCTCAAAATAATAGATCTGCAAACGGCAGAGGTACTTTTCTCAAGAACGTTAAAATCCAAAATCAATAGAGAAGGACCCAAATACGATTGTCAGACCCCACCAAGCCTAAATTCTGTTGAATTTTTTCAATTTGCAAAAGAAGAAATTGGACAACAGTTCAGGGAGCTATTTACCGTTCACCAAAAAGAATATGAAATTGATTTTCAGACCCACAGAAAATTCAACGAAGACCTCAAAAAGGCAATTACCCTTTTGGAAATTGACGATTTTGATGGAGGCTATGCAAAAATCAAGGAGATTGCAAAAGAAACACGTGACGAAAAAGCCAAGTCTTTTGCACTTTACAACTTAGCTAAAATGCAACTTTTTAATGGAGAATATGATGCCAGTCTACAAAATGCCAAAGACGCGTATTTGCTAAACCCAAAAAACGACGCTTGTTTGGAGATTATTAATGAATTAAAATAACCACCGGCTCTTATAAGCAGTCACAAAACCCTTAGAATTTAAAGCGAAAGTAGATAATATATGCCAATATTTTCATTGAACTAAATATGAACTTCAAGAACCTAGACTTTACAAAAGTCCTGCTCAGAATATTGGAGCTACTTATTCTGAAGCCTTTAACCATACCGTTTAACATTTATAAAAATGCGCTCTTTGCATTATCTAATTCCCGGTCAGCTGATTCAGAGGAGAGCAACCTTTCCGGGGAGTTTCCCCTATACATTTGGTATGTTAGCATCTTTGACGCTATCATAGTCATCTCCTATCCTATTGGCATTCTAGCAGCCTTTTTCGCGGCTATCCAAGCACCGTACAAAAGTTTTCAAATATTTATTGGTATTCTGGTAGCTACCTATTTCTACCCTTTATTATTTGGCTTATTTAGGGAACTTGCCCAAATAGCCTTAAAGGTACTGCTGTATTTAAAGATTATCTCCAAAAACAGCACATCATGATGGCATTCTTGAAAGATATTTTCTCCAGATACAACCACATTTTGATCAATTCATTAAGTTTAACACTCCTACTCTTAGGATTTGTGATATCCTGCAAAGACAGCAAAAAAAGCAATACCGGAGCGTCTGAATATGATAAGTTGATGAACAAGGCCGATATTGTATTGGAGGAAAAAAACAGTTTAGAAGCAGAACCCCAAACGGAAAACAAAGCCCCTAAAGGGACCACTAGGGACAATTTAGACATGGACGTGCAGTTTATCAGCGGTATACCCATGTACAATCTTTCTACAGGCTACAATGTGGAAGAGCATGAGCGCTTTTTGGCCGCCACCAAATTGTGCTGGTCGTTTGATTATAAAGAAACGTTTGGCGAAACCAGAAAGGGAAATTACAAGAACGGTGGGGAACGCATCAACATCGCCAGCTGCTGCGCTTCTTTTATACCTAGTCCGTTCCTCTCACCGTTTGAATATTATTATAGCCTGTACCATGGCAACACGGATATCAAAACCTACAAAAACAATGTTTTTAAGCTAAAAGAAATACGGGAAAACTTAGTTTCCGAAAACTTTGAATCCTTTAAAAATATGATAGCGGAAGCCAAAACGGATAACCTTGAGTCTTACAGTATAAGCACCTCAACCATACAAAACTATAACTTTGACACAGAGCAACTAGAAATTAGATATTACATCTCCAATACCAAGAAAGTGGGTAGCGGCAATGCAAGGGTACAGGCTACGGGTAATAGGTTGCGCAGGTCAGTCACACACTTTATACCAATGTCCCCAAAAAAGGCCAAGGCCATTTATGAACACTATGGGTCCTTAAACGAATACAACAAGAATCCACCATTTCAATTGATTACCAAAACCACCTATTCCATGGGCATCCCTGCTGTGGAAAAAAGGCCCTACAATTTTGAAATAGCCTTAAAAAAAATAGAATTTTTTAGGTCCAGCAAAGCATATCCAGAGCCGGAGGACAAAATAGGTGAAATACAATTTATAGAAAAGCCAAGCGCATAAACCTTTAAACCAAGCTATTATGAAAAAGTACCTTCTACTCTTCCTGGTAATCTCTTTTTTAACTTCCTGCGGATCAGACAATTTAAGCAATTCCAAGGCGGAAGATATTGTTACAGACTGTCTAGCTGCCAACCCAGAACAAAGAACAGCAAGGTTTAGAATCGGTAAGGCAACCTTTACCAAACAAGATTATGACCAAGAACTGTTGCAGAAGTACTTAAAACTCGCCGACGAAGACTATTTAGAAATGGAGCTGGTTAGAGAAATTACCAAAGGTTGGCAAAAAGGCAGTAAGGAGTATGCTATAAAACTTACCGAGAAATCATTGGAGTTTATGGAGGAAGTACCTGAAAAAGAAGGGAATGCCACAGCCAAAACCTTTCAATACGAGGTGGGCGAAGTGCTTGAGGTTCACGAAACCCCAGCAACCAACACGGCAGAGGTTAAAGTCAATTTTAAGGCAGTGGACATTACCCCTTTCGCCATCTTCTCAAAAAAGGACCCTACCGAGTTTTGGGTCAAAAAACTACAGTTTTCCAAAACCAGCAACGGTTGGAAATACTGCGATAATTTTTAAAGTCAGAATTTATAGAACCTAAAATTTTTTAAAAATTAAAACTATGAAATACTTTACACATGGTGTGAAACTTTTACTCACTTGCATATTAGCTTTGACTTTATCGCTTTGTTCGGATGATAATGACGACACAACTGTTGAGATTTTTGAACCGGTTACACTAAACTTAGCAGAGGCCAATGTGACTAGGGAAGACACAATGTTTATGCTCCAGGGTTTTATGTTCCGCGTTGAACGAGCGGAATCTAGCAGCGGTATAGCTGGTATACTACTAGCTTTTCCCAGTGAAAACGGCGATTTTAGCACATTAGAACTGGATTTAACAGATACAACAGGGATTTCGAAGATGACAATTTCTTTATTCAATAATTGTAGCAATTGTTTAGATATCCAAGTTTTTAACGAAAATCAAATAGTAACCGAAGTAAAAGGAACAGCTTTAGATTCTGGATCAAACCTCTTGGAAATTGAAGTAGACTCACCAATAACTAGCTTAAAAATTGGCTCGGCAGAAACAATAGTAACTTCTATCAAACTTGAATAAGAAAATCTAATACTTGCCAAAATACACCTTACTAATTTATTACAATGTTGTCGTTATACCCCTCGCTTAATGAAGCAATACTGGTACTTCTTCAGGAACCAAATGATTTATAAAACAGACCTCGGCTATTCGGGGGATTAGCTGAGTTCCATTAAGGGGAAGCTTCTTAGGAGGTTTTCCCTTTTTTGGTTTTTATCACCCAATCAAAGTGGTATATGTTACTTGAATCTGTATGCTGAGGGCCGGAACTGTCAGCCATTTAGATAGAAAGACTTCGATTGCGGGTTCCGGTCCATTCTTAACAGAGGCCCTGCCAGGACAACATCATCAAAATACCAATGTTGGGTATGCCCAAAAATATCAAGAATATTCAAGTTAAAGGTTCGCTTAAAAAACGCCAAGGTATGCTGCCCATCAGAAAAGATTTACCCATAAATGAGCTTATCATATATTTTGAGGCAACACTGCTACAACTTTTTTGAATTTTGGGTTAACCATCTCTTTAACCTAACCCTTAAACCGCTTAAAGGCTGCCTTCTCCAGCATTTCTTGGTGGTCTGGATGTGCAATGGAAATGAGTGCTTTGGCCCGTTGTTGCAGGCTCTTCCCAAACAGGTTTACCTCACCAAATTCTGTCACCACATGGTGTACATGTGCCCTAGTGGTGGTAACTCCCGCTCCCGTGTTGAGCACCGGAGTTATTTTTGACACCCCTTTTTTAGTGACCGATGGCATGGCAAAAATGGGTTTCCCGCCTTGGGAAAGGGATGCACCGCGTATAAAGTCCATTTGGCCACCTACCCCAGAAAACTGAAAAGTACCCAAAGTGTCCGCGCATATCTGCCCGGTAAGGTCTATTTCTATGGCACTATTAATGGCGGTGACCTTGGGATTACGCCTTATTCTGGCCGTATCGTTGGTGTAGGCAGAATCCCTAAAATCACAAATGGGGTTGTCATCTATAAAATCGTACAACGCGCGTGAACCAACGGCAAAACAACTTACGATTTTGCCACGTTTTACGGCTTTCTGTTTACCGTTGATTACGCCTTTGGCCAACAACGGCAATACACCGTCCGAAAACATTTCCGTATGGATGCCCAAATCCTTATGGTTCCCTAAATTGGCCAAAACAGCATCTGGTATACTACCAATTCCCATTTGCAGGGTGGCTCCATCCTCAACCAGAGAGGCAACATTTTCACCTATCTTACCCTCAATATCACCAACAACCGTTGGCAGGTGCTCATGTATGGGCCTGTCTACCTCTACGCCAAACGAAATTTCATCAATATGTACCATTCCAGTGCCGTGCGTCCTGGGTACTGAGGGATTAATTTGGGCAATAATCCTCTTGGCCGTTCTTACCGCCGGTAAGGCAACATCCACAGAAACCCCCAATGAACAATAGCCGTGTTTGTCCGGCGGCGACACCTGAACAAAAGCCACATCCAAGGGCAAAATATTCTGATAGAACAGTCGCGGTATTTCACTTAAAAAGATAGGAATGTAATCCCCCTCCGGGGTATTCACAAACTTGCGCACGTTACCGCCCACAAAGCAGGAGTTAAGATGGAAGGTGCCGCTGTAAGGCCTTTGCGTATATTTTGCATCTCCCTCTGTGTGTATGGAAACAATCTCTATATCCTTTAATTCTTTGTATCTGTCACATAAACCATCTATCAATTCATTGGGGGTCATGGCCGCTCCTTGAAAGAAGACCCTGTCACCAGATTTCACAATTTTTACGGCTTCATCTATGGCTACTATTTTCACTACTATTTCTTTTGAATTTGAATTTGATTTTCTTATTTTTTTGATGTTTTAATGGGTCATCCTCCCAATTCCGCAACTTAAAAAAGATTTTGCCTTGGTCGTAAAGGGATTGTGGGCATCCATTTTAGGATAGCCCAAGGACTGCAAAGCTTTTTCTACCTGCGGGATATCTGCCTTATTTTGACAATCAAAACTGACCAAGGAATCCGCGACGTAGACCGTTGCATTGGAAATCCCCACCATACCATTTAATCTTTTGATAATGGTAGTGGCGCACCCTCCACATTTTAAGTTCTGTACCGTAATTTGGTGTTCCATCTACAACAAGGATTGGGGTTCTTTAAATGGGGAAAGGGCTACTTTTCGTTTTTTTATTCCGTTAAATCCTTCACTGACATCAACAAAATTGTGCCAACCCCTTTGTTTTAGGATGGATGCCGCAATCATTGAGCGATAACCACTCACGCAATGTAGCACAAAGGACCTGTTTTCTGGAAAGGCATCCAAGCGGTTATTTATGGAGTTTAAAGGAATGTTCAGGGCACCTATGACATGTTGGGCATCAAATTCACTTTTCTTGCGAACATCAATGATCAATGGACCTTCATCTTTATAGGCTTTTTCAAATTCCTCACTGGATATTCGCACCAAGGAGTCGTAGTCTTTACCACTATCTTTCCAACTTTGAAATCCACCGAGCAGAAAGCCTAGGGCATAATCATAGCCTACGCGGGACAAGCGGGTTACGGCCTCTATCTCTGTCCCTGGCTCACAAACCAAAACCATTTCTTGTTTTACATCCGGTATGAGCTCCCCTACCCACTGGGCAAAGCTTCCGTTTAGTCCAATATTGATGCTATTGGGAATAAAGCCCTTGGCAAAATCCTCTGGGTTTCTGGTATCCAGCACCAAGGCATGTATCCCTTCTACCACGGCCTCAAAATTTTCTGTGTTCAAGGGGGTCATAGCGCGTTGCATTACCACCTCTGCACTGTCATACCCCTTTATGTTCATCATTACATTTTGGGGAAAATACAAGGGTGGCGTCGTAAGTCCGTCCAAGACTTCCTTTTTGAACTCTTCTTTGGTCATATCTGCCCTTAGCGCATAATTGGTACGTTTTTGGTTGCCCAGGGTGTCCGTAGTTTCTTGACTCATTTTTTTACCGCAGGCAGAACCTGCCCCGTGATTGGGATAGATCACCAGGTGGTCTGATAAGGGCATGATCTTATTTCTTAGGGAATCATATAAATGCCCAGCCAACTTTTCCTCTGTAAGTTCTGAAGCGACATGTTGCGCCAAATCCGGTCTGCCCACATCACCAATAAACAAGGTATCTCCCGTGATTAAACCATGTTCCTTGCCGTTTTCATCAATCAATAAATAGGTAGTACTTTCCATGGTATGCCCAGGGGTATGTATGGCCCTAATGGTATAATCCCCAACCTTAAATTCCTGACCGTCTTTTGCTATAAGGGCGTCATAATCCGGAGTTGCCGTTGGACCAAAAACTATAGTGGCACCGGTTTCTTCTTGTAGGTTTAGATGGCCACTCACAAAATCTGCATGGAAATGGGTCTCAAAGACGTATTTTATCTTGCATTGGTCATGTTCTGCCCTGTCTATATAGGACTGTACCTCACGTAAGGGGTCAAAAATAGCCGCTTCCCCTTTATTACTAATGTAGTAGGCGGCATGCGCCAAACAACCGGTATAAATTTGTTGAATCCTCATTCTAAAATGGTATTTCCTTCGTTACGATTAGAATTTCTGTTATCAAAATCTTTATTTCTTAAGTGGCAACCTTTTATGCTCATTCCTTCCTTTTGTACCCACAAAACAGCCCATCCATTAAGACAAGGCTAATGCTTTGGCAGTTGATGACACTCCATATCCGCAGCAACTATTTCCGTTGCATTCGGTGCCTTGGGAGATACATAGGGAATCCCCAATCCCAATCCGCGTACAATAAAAAGCACCCCGATCAAGACCACGAAAACCGGTATGGCCTTTTTTACCCTGGTAGATATCTGCCCCCTAAAAAGGGAACCAAAAACTACGGCACCAGTCATTAAAGGTATGGTACCCAATCCAAATAACAGCATGTAAAGTGCACCCCCTAGTGGAGTCCCAAAGGCTATGGCCCCAACCAAGGCCATATAAACAAGGCCACAGGGCAAAAACCCGTTCAAGAAACCTATGGTCAAAAACGTGTCCGGGGTTCGTTTTTTTAGAGCCTGGCCAAGTCTGGATTTCACTTTTGATATCAGTTGATAGATGGGTTTTGCCAAATTGATTTTTTTAAGATGGGCGGCGGGCACCAATACCAGCACAATCATAAGAAGTCCCATGACAATAGATAGCTTTTGCTGAAAACCAAAGAGGTAAAGACCTTTACCAATACTGCCAAACAAAAGACCCAATACACTGTAAGAAACTAAACGGCCGGCATGGTACATCCCCAACTGCAATAGCTTTTTGGACTTGCGTTCCCTATCCAATGGTAACATAAAAGCAATGGGACCGCACATTCCCAAACAATGCAGTGAACCTAAAGTACCCAAAACCAGAGCGGATAGTAACATATGAATAAGCAGATCCTAAATATTTATAAATTGTTTTATGTTTTCCCACAAAAAGGATACAAACGCAACATAAGATCAAACAAAACTAATTTAGTTGTTTAAAATCTTGCTTTGCACAAGCCCTAATCAGTAACTTATCTTCTCTTTATGAAGAAAGGTTTTACCCTTGTATTTCCATTCAATGGTAATGTCCCACCGACCGTCTAGCAGGCGATTGTCAGGTATGAGCAAATGTGTTTTGGACAAACTTATAGGAAAGTTAAAATCCAAATGCCTGTTCGACGGTCTATAAAGGGACACTTTACCAGTGATTTTATCTGTATTAAATTCCTTTGGAAAAAAGACCTTAACGCCCTCCTCCATTTTTTTAATTGTTAATTGGGCATTATTGGCCGCGGCATTTGCCTCTGCATCTATTTCATCTTGATAGGCAAGCTCTTTTTTGTAATAGCTGTCCGTAACCAAATCATGGTTGGCACGATCGTCCATACCCATGCGGACTACGAAATAAAGAATGAAGGAGATAAATCCTATAAATGCCAACACAATTCCTGTTCCCCAATTTACTTTCATTTTATAGCTTTTTAACCTTGTTTATTTTAAGTTCCAATACAAAACTGGACACCTGTCCTATGGCTTTTTCTAATTTATTTTAATGATAACTCCGTGGTGCCAAAAACTGGGTCACCGTTTTCTCTATAAGCTTACCTTTACTATACACTCCTATTTCCAGTTTATCCTTATCACCGTTTAATGCGGATGCGTTTATCTCAATGAACAGCGTACCTTCTGCCAATGCTTCTGCCGGTACCACAAAGGTATCTTGGGAAACCATTTTTATTTCCCCTTTGTGGGACAATAGTTTAAAACTGACTTCATTGATGTCCTCAAAAGTTTTGTTGACCAGTTTATAGGTGTATACATTGCTCAATATGTTATCGGCCTTTCTTTCATACAGCTGCCCCGGCAACCTAAATATATTGGCTTCAATTTCATTCCTCATGAAGAGCATCGCCACCAAAACTCCTGTAAGTATGATTAAAACGGCCGTATAGCCCTTCATACGAGCAGTAAAGGTAAATTTTGATTTATTGTTGATTTCATCCTCACTGGCATACCTGATCAACCCCTTGGGCTTGTCAATCTTTTCCATGATGTCATCACACTCATCTATACAGGCCGTACAGTTCACGCACTCCAATTGGGTCCCATTTCTGATATCTATGCCCGTAGGGCAAACATTCACGCACTGAAAACAGTCAATACAGTCACCATGCCCCAAGGCGTCCCGATCTTCATTCTTTCGGAATTTCTTTCTACCACTGTCCCCTTCACCCCTTTTATGGTCATAGCTTACCACAATGGATTTATCATCCAACAGCACTCCCTGCATCCTACCGTAAGGACAGGCAATGATGCATACCTGTTCCCTAAACCAGGCAAATACAAAATAAAACACTGCCGTAAAAATCAATAGTGGCACTATGGTGCCCAAATGTGCCATAGGTCCATCAACCACATATTGGATAAGCGTATCACTTCCTATCAGGTAAGCCAAAAACACATTGGAAATAAAGAAGGAGATGATAAAAAAGACCGTCCATTTTAAGGCTCGTTTTTTAATCTTGGTAGCATTCCAAGGCGCCTTGTCCAATCGCATCTGTGCGCCACGGTCCCCATCTATCCAATATTCTATCCTACGAAAGACCATCTCCATAAAAATGGTCTGTGGGCACATCCATCCACAAAAAATACGCCCATAGGCCACCGTAAACAGTGCAATAAAGATCACTGCAATAATCATGGATATCACCACTAAGTGAAAATCCTGGGGCCAAAAGGGAAAGCTAAAAATATTAAACCTTCTTTCCAGCACGTTGAACAACAAAAACTGGTGTCCGTTGATCTTTATAAATGGTGACGCAAACAAAAACAATAAGAGCACATAACTTACGTATTTCCGATATTCGTAAAAACGCCCGCTCGGCTTTTTGGGAAATACCCACGCCCGCTTACCTTCTGCACTTATAGTGCCTATGGAATCCCTAAAATTATCGTCCATATGCTTTGGTAATGCTATGCTGTTTTATTTAGTTGAACTCTAACCGCACTTTGTTAACGACTCGGAAACAGCCCAATACTTCCTCTAATTCATGGCTACCGTAGTAGAATCGGATACCTGTTCTACTGGAGCCTCTTCTGTTTGCTTTGCTTTTTCCTCCTTAGGTGCATTTGGATCTACCCAAACATCACCCTCGGGCGCCTTGGGATTGGCCGGGGTCGTGCCTTGGAACTGAAGCACATAACTGGCCACCTGCGCCATTTCCAATGGTTTTAAACTCTGTTTCCAGGCTACCATTCCCTTACCATCACGCCCACCTTCGGATATGGTGTTGAATACATTTTTAATACCCCCGCCCAATATCCAATTTGCATCGGTAAGATTGGGGCCAATACCACCACCACCATCTGCCATGTGGCAGGCCACACAACTAGTTTCAAAAATGGCCTTTCCTGCCTTAAGATCGGAAGCATCTGTCAACAACTCTACTGTATTGACATCAAAAAGGTTCTTGGCGGTCTTCTTATATTCTTCAATGGCAATTTTGGCCTCTGCTACCTGAATCTCATATTCTTCGGCCTGGGTATAATCATCAACAACATGGAACCTTACCAAATAGACCACACCAAACAATATGGTTGCGTAGAACATATAGACCCACCATGGGGGCAATACGTTATCCAACTCGCGGATACCATCATAATTGTGATCTAATATAATTTCACCCTCCTCTTCAATTTTCTTGGTACGGGTTAATTTGGCATACATGGCCTTGCCCCACTCCCACTCGTACTTTTTGTCCTTGGCCGCCAAATATCGCTCTTGTGCCTGGGGGGACAAGGTTCTAAACATTACGGATTCTATGGCCTTTAGAATAAGCTCAATGGCCACTAAGATTAGGAGCACCAACAACATAAACAACTGCGTTGCGGGGTATTTAATGATGGCGGGCTGCACACCGGAATCTATAAAGTACTCCATAAGGCCAAAGACCAAGAAGAACAAAACAGGAATACGGATCCACCAGGGCGTTCTAGTAAACATAATTTTAGGTTTTATTGGTTATCATTATCCAGAGGCAATTCCCCCATTTCTTTTATATGTGACTTGCTCGCTGTAAAGACCCACCAAAAAAGCAGGCTAAAGAACAAGAAGAAGATGAGCAGTGATATCATGGGATAAGTTGCGACCCCATCAATACTCTCCATATGGCCTTTTATGAATTTCAACATCGTTTTTTATAGATTTTAAACCTTAGTTCCAAGGGGCAAGAAGTCTCTGGTTTTCTTCCTTGGTCCTATGGTCATGGTTCTTATTTATTCTTTGTTTTCAGACAGTAACCCATCTGTGTTTTTAACTTTGATATCCGTACCCAATCTTTGCAGGTAAGCAATCAAGGATACAATCTCCCGATCTCTCATTTCCACAAATTCCTCACCGTTTTCCTGCGCGTATTTTTTATCCGCTTCATAAGATTTGGCAAACTCTGGGTCATTGTATAAATTTTTCTCTATCTGTGTGGCCTGCGCAGCCATTGCCTCTTGTGCATTGGCAATATCCTCTGGCGTGTAGGGCACACCAAGGGATACCATGGCTTCCATCTTGGCCTCCGTACTGGATCGATCGTGTTTATTTTGTACCAACCACTGATAGGCCGGCATAATAGATCCGGCAGAGGTACTCTGCGGGTCGTACATATGGTTTAAGTGCCAATTATCTGAATACTTGCCACCAACCCGCAGTAAGTCTGGACCAGTTCTTTTACTTCCCCAAAGGAACGGATGGTCATAAACAAACTCTCCTGCCTTGGCATATTCCCCATAACGCTCTACCTCACTCCTGAACGGACGGATCATTTGCGAATGACAGCCCACACAACCCTCACGGATGTAAAGGTCACGACCCTCCAACTCTAAGGCGGTATAAGGTTTTACACTGGTAATGGTAGGGATATTGGATTTTACTAAAATTGTGGGCACAATTTGAATGATACCCCCAATTAATATAGCTACGGTGGCCAGTAGTGTTAATTGGACCGGCTTTCTTTCCAACCAAGTATGGAAGGTCTCCCCGGCTACCCGTCTTTTGGATACCCTTTCCAAGGCTGGGGCCTCTGCCATCTCATCCGTGATGGCACTACCTTTTCTAATGGTAATGATTACATTGTAGACCATGATGAGCATCCCCACGATAAACATGGTACCCCCAATGGCACGCATCCAGTACATAGGGATGATCTGCTGCACGGTTTCCAAGAAGTTCCCGTAGACCAAGGTACCATCTGGATTAAACTCTTTCCACATTAAAGCCTGGGTAAATCCGGCAACGTACATAGGTAAGGCATATAGGATAATGCCCAAGGTTCCGATCCAGAAATGCAGGTTGGCCAATCCTTTGGAATACAGAGTGGTCTTCCACATCTTAGGTACGAGGTAGTAGATCATACCAAAGGTCAAAAATCCGTTCCAGGCCAGGGCACCAACGTGCACGTGTGCAATGATCCAATCACTAAAGTGTGCCACGGCATTTACATTTTTTAGGGAGAGCATGGGGCCCTCAAACGTGGCCATACCATATCCTGTAATGGCGACCACCATAAATTTTAGGGTAGCGTCTGACCGTACTTTGTCCCAAACGCCCCTGAGGGTCAATAAGCCATTGATCATACCGCCCCAAGATGGCGCAATCAACATAATGGAGAACACCACACCTAAATTCTGTGCCCAATCTGGCAAGGAGGAATACAACAAGTGGTGTGGTCCTGCCCAGATATAAATAAATATCAATGACCAAAAGTGAACAATGGAAAGTCTGTAGGAGTATACCGGCCTATTAGCGGCTTTTGGCACAAAATAGTACATGAGCCCCAAAAACGGCGTGGTCAGGAAAAATGCCACTGCATTGTGCCCGTACCACCACTGTACCAAGGCATCCTGTACCCCAGCATAGACCGAATAACTTTTAAGGCCTGCTGCCAATACGGGCAGTTCCAAACTGTTAAAAATATGAAGTACGGCAACGGTTACGAACGTGGCCAGGTAGAACCAGATTGCCACATACAGGTGACGTTGACGCCTCTTTAAAATGGTTCCGATCATATTGATACCGAACACCACCCAAATAAGGGCAATGGCAATATCAATGGGCCATTCCAGTTCTGCATATTCCTTGGATGTGGTATACCCCAAGGGAAGGGTAATGGCTGCGGAAACTATGATCAACTGCCAACCCCAAAAATTAATGTTGCTCAAAAGGTCATTGAACATCCGCGCTTTGAGCAAACGTTGCAATGAGTAATATACCCCTGCAAAAATGGCATTGCCCACAAAGGCAAAGATGACCGCATTGGTATGCAATGGCCTTAAACGACCAAAGCTTAACCACGAAATGCCGTCTGTTATATTGGGGAACAGGAACATAAAGGCCAAGAGCAGCCCCACGACCATACCCACAACACCCCAAAGCATGGTGGCATATAGAAACTTTTGTACGATTTTATTATCGTATTGAAATTGCTGTACTTCCATAATTACTCTGTTTGACTATTGTTTTGGTTGTTATTTTCTTTTGGTGTTGGTGCAACGAGTTCGTCCTCAAACAACATGCGGACCGATGGGGTATATGCATCATCATATTGCCCAGACCGTACGGAAAGGACAAAAGCGATAAAAAAAATCAAAGCGACACATATACTGATGGTCAGTAACACATAAATCACACTCATACCTACCTGAATTTGGATGTAAAATTAATTTGTTGGTTATCCGTAAAAAATGACATTTATCAGGTTTTGACTTGTTTTTTTAATTTATTTCCCAAAAAATTGGTGGCCAATGTGGTAAAGGCCACAATGCTAATGGAACTCAATGGCATTAGAATTGCCGCAATCACTGGTCGTAACTGCCCAGTAACCGCAAAATATAGGCCTACAAGGTTATAGCAGAGCGATAGCACAAAACTCATTTTAATAATGGTGATACCGTTGCGGGACAATCTTAAAAACTGTGCCAGGTCCGCCAGGCGGCCCGCATCCAAAATGGCATCACAGGCTGGGGAAAACACATTGACATTTTCTGAAACGGCAATGCCCACATCACTCTGTGCCAAGGCTCCTGCATCATTTAAACCATCTCCCACCATTAATACCTTTTTGGTCTCCTGAAGTTTCTCCACGAAGGCCAGCTTATCTTCCGGTCTTTGGTTAAAGTGCATGGGCACCGTTAGGGGTAAGAGTTGTGCCAATTTTTCACGTTCGCCATCATTGTCCCCAGAAAGCACAGCCAGCGAATAGTTTTTGGACAATTCCACAAACATTTCCCGCACTCCTTTGCGATACTTATTTTTAAAGACAAATCTTCCTTTATAAAGCTCGTCCGCACTGATGTACACGGCAGTATCAAAACTGTTGCTGTCCGGTTCAGTGCCCACAAATGGTGCTGATCCTGCCCTAATGGAATGCTGGTCATGCCTGCCCAACACGCCTTTGCCCGTTTGCTCTTGAAACTCATCCAAGGTCTTTATCTCATGCGCATCAAGCAGTTCATAAAGTGATCGGCTCAACGGATGGTTAGACCCGCGCAACGTATTTTTAAGTAAGGACGATTCTTCTTTGGAAAGCTCAATACCTTCGTAGAAAATGGTATTCTCCGAGGCGGAGGTAAGCGTACCCGTTTTATCAAAAATAGCCGTTTGCACTTGTGCCAAGCGTTCCAAGGTATTGGTATCCTTTACATAAAAATTATGCTTTCCAAAAATCCGGAGGAGGTTCCCCAAGGTAAATGGTGCCGCCAACGCAATGGCACAGGGGCAAGCAATGATAAGCACTGCGGTAAAAACGTTAATGGCCTTGGTGGCATCGTAAAAGAGCCAAAATGCCATGGCCACAAAAGCGATGGACAAAACGGCCCAAGTGAACCGCCTGCCGATCCCATCCGTGATGGTTAGAAAATCCGAGGCTTTATTTTTCGCAAAAGCAGCGTTGCTCCACAATTGGGTCAAATAACTCTGCGAAACAGATTTTAATACCTCTACTTTAAGCACGCCCCCAATTTGCTTGCCCCCAGCAAACAGTTTGTCCCCAGCTTCCTTGCGCACCGGTTGGGACTCTCCGGTAACAAAGCTGTAATCTATCCTGGCCCCACCCGATAGCAAGACACAATCAACGGGCAGAATCTCTTGGTTCCGAATTAAAAGTTTATCGCCCTTTTCAACCTCATAGATTTGGATGTTTTCTTCATTCCCATTTTGTTGTAGTCTAGAGACTGCAATAGGGAAATAGGACTTATAATCCCTTTCAAAAGAAAGGAACCCATAGGTTTTCTGCTGAAAAAATCGTCCTATCAACAAAAAGAAGACCAAGCCGGTAAGGCTATCAAAAAAGCCACTGCCAAAATCGAACACCACATCTACGGCGCTACGTAAGAACAGCGCTAAAATACCCAAGGCAATGGGCACGTCAATATTTAACATTTTGGATGTTAGACCTTTATATGCCGAAACAAAATATCCGCTTGCCGCATAAAACACAACGGGCAAGGAGAAAACCAACATTAACCAGCGGAACACTACCTTATACTGTTCCAACCAAAACTCTTCCACCTCAAAATACTCAGGGAACGATAGAAGCATAACATTGCCAAACGCAAAACCGGCCACTCCCAATTTATAGATGAGACTGCGGTCTACCGTTGCGCTCTTTTGTTCATAATCCTTTAAAGAAATATTGGGCGTATACCCAATTCTTGCCAATAAGGTCACCAGCTCTTTTAAACTGTAATCCTCTGTAGCATAGGTGACCCTTAATTTCTTTTTTAGAAAATCTACCTGGGTATTTTTAATGGAATTGTGCAGACGATTTAGGTTTTCCAGTACCCAGATACAAGAGCTACAATGAATATGGGGTATGGTAAGATTTACCACTTGAACACCGTCCTCATCAAACGATACCAATTTGGAAATGATATCCACATTGTCCAAATAGTCATAGGCACCCGTTATGGGGTCTGGGGTTGCGCCCGCATTTTGTTCCAGTTGATAATAATAGCCTAAATCGTTGGTACTAAATATTTCATACACGGTTTTACACCCATGGCAACAAAAGGTTCTGTCATCAAAAACAATTTTGGTTTTTGCATTGGGTTCCCCACAATGATAACATTGATCGTTGTTCATCACACATTTACATTAACATACCTTACGCAAAGGTGACCAACTAAGAAAAAACAGAATATGATAATTGTCAGCTTTTTGGAAAAAAGCCTCCTTTATCTTTGTGACATGGAAAAATGTGAGACCATTAAAGCACCGCAACTAAACGATTTTAAGTCGTTGGACAGTAGTATGCTGCAACAATTGAAAGATGGTTCACAATTCATTTTCATCCCCAAGGGACGTATGGTTTTTAAAGAAGGCCAACAACTTACCAAATTGTATTGTTTGGAAGATGGCGCCTGTAAATTCAGTAAAATGGATACCGCTGGACATGAGCATATCCTAAAACTGTTGGGCAAGGGAGAACTATTGGGAAAACGGTCCCTAATTTCCCACCAAGGAGCAAAGGTCTCTGCAAGAACGCTTAAGGATAGTAGGTTTTGGGCCATGGATAGGGGTGTCATCCAAAAGGCCATAAATGAAAATCCAAAGTTTTGCAAACAGCTATTATTTGCATTGACCGATGATTTGAACCAAAGTGAACACAGTAGGGTACTTTTCTCCAGCAGTAAGGGCATTAGGCAACGACTGGCCAGCTTATTGTTATACCTGAACGATAAATTTGGTATAAATACCGATGGAGAACTGGCGTTACAGCTAAAACGGGAAGATATGGCTGCCATACTTGGCACTTCTCCAGAATATATTATTAATATTTTAAAGGAGTTTAAAAGCCAAAATCTGATATCAACAAGTAAAACCAGAATCAAAATCATCTCTACCGCTGCACTTGAAAAGCGCTTTTCTTAAAACCTGAAATTTTATAGGTTGTTTTACTTATAGAAATCTTAATTTTATAAAGTCAGGTAAATTATCATTAATGGAACAAAGGTGTGAAAACTGCATTGTAAGGCAATTTAACAGCCTACGTGCAATGAGTAAGGAAGAGCTCAAGAAAGTCTCCGATTCCAAAACAACCAAAGTATTAAAAAAGGGGGAAGCCCTTTTTGAAGAAGGGGAAAAGCTTAATGGCGTCTATTGCGTGCGTGGTGGGGTATCCAAATTATCAAAGCTTAGCCCCAACGGAAAGGACCAAATTGTAAAGTTGGCCACCAAAGGGGAGGTCATGGGACAACGTGCCATCATTGCAGAAGAGGCATCCAACCTTTCTGCCGTTGCCGTCAGTGACATGGAAGTCTGTTTTATACCCAAGGACAGCATCGCGACCACACTACAAAAGAATCCCAATTTCACCATGGAAGTGCTCCGCCATATGGCACACGATCTTAAAGAGGCAGATGACGTTATCGTAAACATGTCCCAGAAAACGGTAAAACAACGTATTGCCGAGGCATTCTTGTACCTCAAAAATAATTTTGGCGAAACCGAGGAGGGTTTTTTAAAGCTTACACTATCCCGTGAAGATATTGCCAATGTAGTTGGCACGGCCACGGAGTCTGCCATTAGAATCATTTCAGAGTTTAAAAAGAAAGGTTTGATTCGCAGTTCTGGTAAACAAATAGGTATTGTGGACGAGCGAAAATTACAAGATTTGGCCGAAGGGTTTTAGCTACGAAGGGTTTTAGCTTTGGTATTCTTTGTAAAACGGATACCCACATAGCGCAGTATAGGTGGTTATCCAGTGATTAAGACCTAACCTAGCTATGACCATTTGGTTGTTTTTCTTTTGCTTGGTTTTTAAAACAAATCCCAAAACCTGATATATATCATAGTATTACGGTTAATGCCTCCCTACTTTTATCCCATCAAAACTAAATTGGGATGAAACGTATATTAATACCCACGGATTTTTCTGACAATGCATGGAATGCCATTGACTACGCCATGCAATTATTCAGGAATGACGAATGTCAATTCTATCTATTGAATACGTACACCCCGGTGATACCGAGCAGTAGGTTTATGGCGCCCATGATCAATGGTGTGCGCATAGAAGATGCCATCAGGGAGAATTCCGTGCAGGGGCTTCACCAAACCATGGAACGCATAAAGAAGGAATTCCAAAATGAAAAACACTGTTTTACGCCTATTTCTTCCTTTAACCTATTGGTAGAGGAGGTTAAAGATATGGTAGATGAATATCATATGGATTTAATTGTAACCGGTACCAAGGGGGCGTCTGGGATGGACGAGGTGTTTATGGGGAGTAATACGGTGCGTATCATCAAGAACACAAAAAAATGTCCGGTATTGGCGATACCACAGAACTTTAGGTTTGAGACACCTACTGAGATTGCCTTTGCAACAGATTTCAATCGTTTTTACACCAAATCTGAACTTTTGCCACTATTACAACTGGCCAAGTCCTTTAAAGCCACTATCCGTATTGTACATGTACAATATGAAATTAAGGCGTTAACGGAGCTTCAATTGTTTAATCTAAACATGTTGCGCAAGTATTTGGACAATGTGGAGCATTATGTGCATACGGTTTCTGAATTAAACTCCGTATCCCATACCTTGGACGTTTTCTCCCAAGAATTGGATATCCATCTATTGGCCATGCTCAACTACCAGCATAGCTATATGGAGCGTATGACGCGGGAACCCATTGTAAAACGGACTGCGTTCCATACCCAGATACCACTACTGGTAATTCCAGAATTGGGAATGGCAGCCCATAGAAGGATAGAACAAAAGAACCAAATGCAGGAAGCCTAGTCTTGTTGGCGGCCTATGGGGTTGTCTTCGTAAAAATCCTCAAAAGTCTTGTCCGTAGTATACTTATCCGTAAGTACTTTGTAGACCATGTAAACAATCATGACCTGTCCAAAAACGGTAAGGTAAAACACCCAATTAAATGGAAAATTCATGCTGACCATAATGGTCAATAAAACCAGTAAAAAAGTAGTAAAGGCAACCATGCCCATTGCAGAAGGCTTCATAAGCTTTATTTTGTTTAACAATTTATAATAAAATGATAAACAAAAATAGTTTTTAGGAAAGATTAACAGTGTAATTCTGTTACCAGGCTTACGACAGATTCAGCGGTTGCTACCTATATCAGTGGATTTCATAAGTCCCAAGAACTGAGGTTTCAAGAGATTAATCTTAGGTTTCTTAAAAGATTTAGAATTCATTTAATAAGCGAAAAGAAATTGACCGAAACTTCTGCATTGAATGTAATGGTCCTAATTAGATTAATATTTAACCGTGCAATAGTAGATAAGGTGATTAGCAAAGACCTCTATTCATTTGGTAAAGGTGGTTTACAGATTAAATTTCCAGAAAAAGCAATGCAGATTATTCTTCAGTATGAACACCAAAAATCTGATGCCAATGATTTCATTTTTCCTGAAATGAAGAAAGCTGACTTAAACAACCCAAAGGATGTTTACAATAAGATTAAGGTGGCGACGAGTAAATTCAATAAACATCTAAAAAGCCTAACAAAGAAAATAGGCATCACCAAGAAAGTGACGATGCACATTGCCCGCCATTCTTTTGGAAATATTGCTGGTGATGCTATCCATCCTTTGATGTTGCAAAAACTATATCGACATAGCGATTTAAAGACCACTATTAAGTATCAAAACTTCATACACAAAGAAGCTGACGATGCGTTGGATAGTGTTGTGAATTTTTAATTACGCTAGAAAACAGACGCCCTATTTATTCTCCTGCATAACCACAGTTCTAGATGGAAATGGTATCGTAATACCTTCCTTATCAAAGCGTTTTTTCACGCTTTCTAATACATCAATCTTAAGCTGAAAGCTATCGCTATAATTGCGCTCCCAAGTCCACGCTCTAACAATTACCGCAGATTCGTTTAAGGCAACTACTGCGGTTTTAACTAAAGGTTTGCCTTCCTCAATATCCTGTTCTGCACGATTTTCAATAAGTAGCGGATGCTTCTCGCATTCTTCTTGCATTACTTTCTTTGCTAAACCAAGTTCGCTATGATACTATACGCTTAATTAAATGCGTTCGCAACATTTAAGCTCGCCCATATCATAATTGATTAGTCTGTCTTTGTTTATAATTGAGTTGGGTATGACAATCATCTTATTTTCAAAATTGCGTATCACAGTATGTCTTAATGTGATATCTGTGACTCTTCCCACCATGGTGTCCGTTACTTTAATAAGTTGTCCCACTTTAAAAGGCTTAAATATGATTATAAAAACACCACCTTTGACATTAGATAGTGCCTCTTGTGAGGCAAAACCTGCTATGATAGTGATAATGCCAGCGCCACCTAAGGCAGTTTGAGCAATGCCTTTAAGAGACGGGAAAGCAAATAAACACAGAACGCCACCAATAAAATAAATACTTACAAGAGCAACATATCTCAAAAACTGAATACTCGTAGGGTCTTCTTGAGTTTCTTTCTTTTTTTGAATTTCGTGTTTGAACCAGATGTTTGCCGTAGAAGCGGCAATAATGGTTAGTGACAATACAATCCCTATGTACAGTACTTTTTTGAAATCGTCAATAACATTGCTTTGCTGACTTTCATCTACGACTAAATAAGCTAAAGCTATAAGGCCTAATACAACCCAAAGCATATTTAGAATACGCTTTAATATCTGTATAGATTTTATAGTATCTAATGGGAATTTTCTTTGTTTCTCTTTAGACAGCCAGTTCAGTAATTTGTTAGTGAGCACTCTTAAGATGATTACAGCGGCTATCACTATAATTCCAAAAATGATGTCGTGTTTATGTAATTCTAAAAATTCTTTCATATGGTTTTATATGTTACGCTTTACCGCTTCGCTCTCGATTATCTCGTGAAGCTCGCAGGCTCGATTTACCATTGCATTCTCCTTTCAGTCGTGAAACTCGCAGGCTCGATTTCGCGAAAGCGTACTTAAATATTCTTAATCGAGTACCGCTATTCATCTTTCTGGATGTAGGTATTCACAATGGTTTCAATATCCTGATTTTCTGACAGCCTTAATAATTCTAAATTCACATCTCTAACCAGTTGTGATTCTAGTGGAAAGGCAAAACCGTAACCTTGTTTAAAATACTCAGCTTTACTGATGTATAGATTTTCATTTTTGTATTCTTTTAAATGATAAAGTAACTGTGGTCGGTCAAAAACAACCGCGTCTACCTCTTTGCTTTCAAGCTTTTCAATAGCTTCTTTAAGATTATTGGTCAGATTCACTTTGGCATTTTTCTCTCTTAAAAATTCCTGTGAAAGTGAACCAGAAATCGTAGCTGTATTTTTTCCTGATAGCTGTTCTATGTTTGAAACAACCGTATTTTCTACGTTAGAAAGTGTTAAAGTACTCGCAATCCCAGCTATCATCGTCGTAGCAAATAGTAAGGATATGACCATCCAAGAGCCTGCAACAATTCTGCCCATTAAAGTAACGGGCGCTTTATCTCCATAGCCCGTTGTGCTCATTGTGACGATGGCAAGCCACATTCCTGTACCAATTCCTTCTAGTGGTTTTTCAGAAAACTGGTCTGGTGATTTTTTACTTTCGGCCGGCCAAAGTAACGTTCTTACAATGGCAAGAATTATAAGAAAGATTCCTATTACCATACATAACTTAAAACTGAAAAGTCCTTTGATTCCTTGCCAGATACTCTCATCTTCAATCCTTGATAATATTGGAATACTTGAGTTGTAGAAAGGCTGGGAGAACGCAAATCTTTCCATACGGTGTGCCCTAATGGTAATAGGGCCTATTACTGCATCAATATTTCCTTTTTCTAAGGCATCTAACGCATTATCAACATTTGAAAAATTGGTATAGTTGTATGTCCACGAACTGTCCTTTGCGATTTTTTCCCGTATATCAATAGAAATACCAAATTCAGATTCAGGAAAAGCGAAGGGTTCGCTACCTGCAACACCTACAATAAAAGTCTTTGAAGATGAATCTTCAATACCCGCTTGGGAAAACATCAAATTAGCCGATAAGACTATCAAGAATAAAAAATAGAATGGTTTAAAATACATAAGGGAGTGCTTCTATGATTGCCATAATAATTTAGATTCGACCGCGACATCTCCTTTAATAATTTTTACAATCGGGCATTTTTTACCTATTTTTTCTCACCGTGAACGCTGCTCTTCTGTTAAATCTCCGATGATTTCAATTTCCTTTTTGAAGGCGACCAAATGCGTTTTGATATTTCGTTTAAAACTCACGTTTACTTTGGCCTCTTGTAAATTCCACTCTTTTCTATCTGCATACATACGAATGGCCATCACAGAACAGGTTGCCAGTGAAGCTTCTAATAATTCAGCAGGAGTAAAACCTAAGTCTTGACCGCCTACTTCAACAGGTTCATCTGCTATGATGATCTGGTTTTTGGCTTGTATTTCGGTTTTATACTTTTGTGCGCCTATTGTGACGCTAACATATTTCTTATTAATACCTGGGTCATTGAGGTAATGGTACAAATTCAGTTTCCCCAGGAACTTTCGGGAAACGTTGGGCTATCCAATCTTTGCGTGCTTTATCGATAAGGGCTTTATCTGACGATACGAAGTTCCAATTGATGGTTCTTCCTTCTGGGAATGGTGTACCTCCAAAAATATAGATGGTAGAGTTCGCTTCCATTTCAAAAGCGCAAAGGGTAGCTTCTTTGGCTACTAATAATTGTTTAGGCTCGTAGGTATGTCCTTCGCTATACATTGCGCCCTCTAAGATGTACAGACCGCTTTCGCCAAATAACCCGCCACCACAATCCACTACTTGTCTTTTGGTGCTTTTTATTTCGATGTAGAACAAATCGCTATGTACAGGAACTGGCGACTCTTTCCCAAATGCTTTTCCTGCAATCAATTTATAAGTTAAGCCATCATCCGTCCAAGTGGGTAATTTGTCTGCTTCGGTATGATGAAACATTGGTTCCATTTGTTCCAACTCCTTGGGTAAGGCTATCCATATTTGCAGACCGTGAATTGATTTTTTCTTACCTCGCAGACGTTCTGGCGTACGTTCAGAATGCACTACTCCTTTACCAGCGGTCATCCAGTTTACCGCACCAGGATTTATTTCTATTTCTGTGCCCAAACTATCCTTGTGCATTACGCTGCCTTCAAATAAAAAGGTAAGTGTGGAAAGACCAATGTGCGGATGCGGTGCAATGTCCAGATTTTCATCCTCTGCCATATCTGCCGGACCCATATGGTCTATAAATACGAATGGCCCTACCATCCTCTTTTTTCTGAAGGGCAATAAACGACCTACTTGAAAATTACCGATATCGGCTGCTCTTTCCGGTATTATGGTACTGATGTTTGACATTTTAAAAGGCTTTAAATGATTACGTTTTAAATATGGTTTCTTTTTCTATGCCCAGTTTTTTCATTTTGGCAAAAAGTGTTTTGGCGTTCATATCCAGAATACCAGCGGCACCGTTTTTACCGCTTACTTTTCCGTTGGTGCGCTCCAATATTTTAATAATGTGTTGCTTTTGTACTTCTTCAAAGGTGAGAAGGTTGCTCGTGTCTATGGTCTTTGAAGTTGATGGCATCCAGCTTCCTGTGTGTAAGGTGGTGCCACTTTCAAGTATGACAGCGCGTTCAATTAAATTTTCCAGTTCTCTAATGTTTCCTGGAAAATCATACCTCATCAAACTATCGATGGTCTTTTTAGATAATCGTTTGAATGCTTTACCAGCTTTTGCCGAATATTTTTCTAGGAAGAATTTTGCCAGCAATGGTATATCTTCTTTCCTACCACGTAGCGGGATATTATATATTGGGAACACATTTAAGCGATAGTATAGGTCTTCTCTAAACGTGCCTTCCTTTATCATATCTTCTAAGCGCCTATTTGTGGCAGCGATGACACGTACATCAACTTTAATAGTTTTAGAACCACCTACCTCGTCAAATTCGCCTTCTTGTAGAACGCGTAATAATTTAGGTTGTAAATCAATGGGCATTTCGCCTATCTCATCTAAGAAGATGGTACCACCATCGGCAAGGGTAAACTTTCCTACCTTGTCTGCCACCGCACCTGTAAAGGCGCCCTTTTTATGACCAAAAAGTTCACTTTCAAAAAGTTCCTTGGGCAGCGTTGCGCAGTTCACTTTAATTAAAGGGCGGTCTTTGCGTAGGCTATTGTTGTGCAAAGCACTGGCCAGCAACTCTTTTCCCGTTCCAGATTCGCCCGTAATCAATACTGTGGTATCAGTAGGTGCAACGAGGTTTACTTGTTCTAAGACTTTTTCATAGACCTCACTTTCACAAACAATATTGTTAGCATTTATTTTACCACTAATCTCTTCTTTTAGATATTCATTTTCATCCTCCAGCCTATTTTTTAAGGACTTAATTTCTTCAAGGGCTTGGTATAGTTTTAGGTCACGTTCTTTCCTCTTTGTAATATCCCGCACTACAGCACAATTGATATCTTGTCCTTGGTAGTTCATATAGTTGGCCACGATATCTACAGGAAATCGGGTGCCGTCTTTCTTGGTAAGTATCCATTCCATTTGTACCGACCCTTTTTCTTTTATTTCTGCAAAATGGCTTTCCCACCAGTCTTCGGTAACTCCGGTATCTAGCTCAAAAATGGTCGCACTGTCCAGTTTTTTTCTAGAATACCCCAACGTGTCTGCAACAGAGTTACTATAGTCTATAAGTTTTCCTTCTCTATTATATATGTAAACGAGGTCTTGTGCATTATCGATGACATCCTTAAAAAAATTGAGCTTGGTCTCTTTTAGGTATTGCTCTGTTACATCTTGGTAAACGCCAACCACCTCAAAAATTTTATCGCCTTTTAAAACAGGCTTGGCAATGGAACGTATATATCTGCTCGGGTTTTCTTTAGTCTCAAAAATTTCATCCATCGGGATGCCATTTCTAATGGTCTTGACAATGCTAGACCTAAACCGTTCTTCATCCTTAATGAATTGGATGATTTTACTAGGATGAAAATCTTCTTTATTTTCTGTCCCAAAAATTTTGAAAGCTTCTTCGGTCACGATGATAGAACCATCCTGAAGATTTAATTTCCAACCACCTACTTTAGCAATAGACTCTACATTGTTAATCAAGTTTTTGTAAAAGCTCGAAGATGAAATGTCGTTCATAATACCACAAATCATTTCTTTTCTGTTATTTGAGAAAAACTGCGCAAAAACTTCTACTTCATAAAATTTTCCAGATTTCTTTTTGTGTATGGCTTTAAAATTTTCCGACTTATTTTTTTTAAGTCCATCCCAATGCTTCTTCCAGCTTTCTGGCGTAACCGTAGTATTGATATCAAATATAGTAAGCTTAGTAAGCTCAGAGCTCTTGTACCCCAAGCGTTCACAGAGTTTTTGATTTCCATAGGCAAGGCTACCATCTTCATTTGCCCAAAATACTTCGTAGGGCAAGACATCTACCAGCCACTCTTTTACAAGAGAAATTTCTTTTACATCGGTCATAACTGAAATGATATAGGTGTTAAAAATAATCAAAAATTTCTCAAATAACAGAAATATCTCAAAAATAAGACGGTTTTATATTTTGGTACAACATTTAAGTTACTGCAAATCAATTACTTGTTGCTTTGGCACAAGTTTAGCCTAATGTAAGGCGTAATAAAAAAACAATAATAGAAATGAACCATCCGTAATCGAGATTTCATTTAATCTAAATTTTTCAATCGGATGCACCATTTGACCATTAAAAAACAATAAACAAAAACAAATGAAACGTAAAGACTTCTTAAAAACTACAATCGCAGGTGGCATAGCAACAGTCGTTGGAGGTTCCGCTTTCGCGAAAGCAGAAAAAGAGAAATCAAACAATTCATTAACAAATACTAACGTAGGGTATAATCATTTACCTAATAAAGAAACAAAAACAATGAATACAATACTTCACAAAGCAGACACAAGAGGCGATGCTAATCACGGATGGTTACATTCTAAACATACCTTCAGTTTTGCAAACTACCACAACCCAGAGCGAATGAATTTTGGGGTGTTAAGAGTACTGAACGATGATACAGTTTCAGAGAGTAAAGGTTTTGGAACACATCCTCACAGGGATATGGAAATAATTTCCATTCCACTTGAAGGTGACTTAAAGCACGAAGATAATATGGGTAATAAAGCCATCATCAAATCTGGTGACGTGCAAGTAATGAGTGCTGGTACGGGTATTATGCACTCAGAATACAATAACAGTCCAGACGAGCCTGTAAAGTTCTTACAGATTTGGGTGATTCCTAACAAGCAAAATGTCACACCACGTTACGACCAGATAACACTGGATACGGCAGACCGTAAGAACAAACTACAACAAGTGTTATCACCTAATGCAGATGATGCAGGTGTATGGATTCATCAAAACGCTTGGTTCAATATGACCAATCTTGATAAGGACAAAGCGGTTAGCTATAACCTAAACGACTCAAAAAATAATGGTGTGTATGCCTTTATCTTAAAAGGTGATGCCACAATTAACGGTCAAGAATTAAATCAAAGAGATGGCTTAGGTATCTGGGATGTTGAAACCTTAGATATTAAGGCAGATAGCGATACTGAAATCTTATTGATGGAAGTTCCAATGGCAATGTAATTCCTTAACAATTAATTATAAATCACAAATAAGTATAACCGTCACTAAAGACAAAAATTAAATTAAAATGAAAGCAATTAAATTAACATTCGTATTACTACTAGCAGTTACATTCAATGCAATTGCTCAAAAACCAAGTCCTGAATTATTAGACCCTACTAACCACTCGTTAGTACTCATTGACCACGAAGGTCAGATGGCATTTGCCGTAAATGGAGTTGACCCAGTTCAATTGCGTAACAATGTTGGATTAGTATCAGGAACGGCAAAAATCTTTAATATTCCTACTGTAGTTACTACAGTTGCAGAAGAATCTTTTAGCGGTCCTGTATTCCCAGAAATTATAGAGTTTTTCCCTAACAACAAAGAATACATCGATAGAACTACTATGAACACTTGGGAAGATGAAAATGCTTATAAAGCTATTACTGGAAAAGGCAAAAAGAAAATCGTAATGGCAGGTCTATGGACAAGTGTATGTGTTGTTGGGCCGGTACTATCAGCTATAAATGATGGCTACGAAGTGTATGTTATTACAGATGCTTCAGGAGATATTTCACAAGAAGCACACGATATGGCTGTTGACAGAATGGTACAAGCAGGTGTTAAGCCTATCACATCTTTACAATACTTACTAGAGCTACAACGTGACTGGGCAAGAAGTGAAACTTATGAAGCTGTAAACCAATTGGCAATGCGCTTTGGTGGTGGCTACGGAATAGGAATCCAGTACGCTCGCAAAATGTTAAAGCACTAAACTAATAATCTATAAAGCGCTTTGCTTTGACGCAAAGCGCTTTTCAAAATCAAATTACAATGAAACGATTTATTTTACTTTTAATACTAGCTGTAGCTTTTGTTTCTTGTAAAGACACACAAAAAACAAGTACTGAAACAGCACAATCGGAAGATACCGCAGATTTAATTGTGACCAATGCAAAGGTTGCGGTGATGGACGATAACAGAACAATTACTGAGGCCATCGCAGTCAAAGATGGTAAAATAGTAAAGACTGGTACAACCCAAGAGATTTTAAAACTCAAGGGAGATAGCACCAAATCCATAGATGCCAAAGGAAGAACAATCATTCCTGGTCTTAATGATTCACACCTACACCTTACAAGAGGTGGACGTTTTTACAATGCAGAATTACGTTGGGATGGTGTAAAAACCCTAAAAAGAGCATTGGAAATGTTGAAAGAACAAGCAGGACGTACGCCAGAAGGTGAATGGGTTCGCGTCATAGGCGGATGGAGTCCTTTTCAATTTGAAGAAAAAAGATTTCCAACACCAGCAGAAATCAATGAAGCAACGGGAGATGTACCAACATTTGTATTATTTCTCTACAGTAGAGGCTGGTTAAACCAAGCTGGTTTAGATGCTTTAAATATTGATGAAAACACAAAAGCACCTGAAGGAAGTACGTTTGAAAAAGGACCAGATGGTAAACTAACAGGAGTGCTATTAGCAGAGCCTAACCCTACGATTCTGTATGCTAGAATAGGTTCATTACCACCATTAAGCGAAGAAGCAATGGTAAACGGAACGAAACAATTTTACAGAGAATTGAACAGCTTTGGAATTACAAGCGGTATCGATGCTGGTGGCGGTGGTCACAAATTCCCAAAGGATTATACGGGAACAAAAGTGTTAGCTGAAAATGGCGAAATGCCCATCAGACTTTCATATTACTTATTCCCTCAAAATAAAGGAGCTGAATATGAAGAGTTTCAAGAGTGGATGGCAAACAATAAAGTGGGACATAATGGAGAAATTCATTTAGACCACGGTTACGAGCTTGAAGGTGGTGGCGAGTTTTTAGCTTGGAGCGCAGGAGATTTTGAAAATTTCTTAGCACCACAACCAATGCTAGAGGATAGACCGACGTGGAGAGAAGATTTAAAGAAGATTTTAGTCCTTCACGCAGAAAACGGATGGCCTTTTAGAATTCACGCTACCTATGGAGAAACCATTAGCAATATGCTAGATGTAATCGAAGAAGTAAATACCGAAACGAATGGAAAACTAACGGCAAATCGCTGGCTTTTTGACCACGCCGAAACGGTTAAGGAAGAGGACCTAAAACGCATAAAAGCCTTAAATGGTGGTATTGCCATACAAGCGAGAATGGCGTATGCAGGAGAGTTTTTTGTGGAGCGTTACGGCGCAGATAAAGCAAAACAAGCACCACCAGTTAAGAAAATAATGGAAGCAGGAATCCCAGTTGGTGCTGGTACTGACGGTACTCGTGTAGCAAGTTATAATCCTTGGCCAGCATTATATTGGTTAGTTACAGGGAAGACCGTTGGAGATTTTCAACTCGCAGAACCTTCTAATCAATTAACAAGAGAAGAAGCATTACACCTATATACAAAAGGTAGTGCTTGGGTATCTAAAGAAGAAGATGTAAAAGGAACTTTGGAAAACGGGATGTATGCAGATTTTGCTATCCTTTCTGACGATTACTTTACCATTCCAGCAGCACAAATAAGTGACTTGGAATCGGTATTGACAGTTGTTGATGGCAAGGTAGTATATGCAGACAAAGAGTATAAAGAATTGAATCCACCTTTACCAGCGGTAACACCAGATTGGTCGCCAGTAAAGTATTACGGTGGCTTTCAAAAAAACTAAAAGCAATGAATATTCTAAAAATAAATTCAAGTAGCAATCGCACAACTTCTATCAGTAGAAAGTACGTTAATAAGGTAGTAGATAAACTTCTGTCAGAACATACAGAAGCGACTGTACAAGAAAGAGATGTAGCCTATTCTGACTTGCCTTTTATAAATGAAGAAATGCTTAACGCATTGTTTGTAAAAGGAGAACGTACCAAAAGACAAGATGAAGTGCTGCAAGTAGCGGATGGTTTAATAGAAGAGGTTTCAAATGCCGATATTTTAGTCATAGGCGCACCAATTTATAATTTTTCAGTTCCTGCATCGCTAAAAGCATATTTTGATTTGATAGCAAGAGCTGGGCGCACATTTAAATATACTGAAAATGGACCTGTTGGTCTCTTAAAAGGAAAGAAAGCCTATGTCGTCATTGCTAGCGGTGGAGTACCTGTAGGAAGTGAAGCAGATTTTTCATCAAAATATATAAAGCAATTTTTAAGCTTTATCGGGATTATTGATGTAGAAATTATTCCCGTAGACCAATTGGTAAAAAAAGCAGAACAATCCTTTGCAAAAGTGGATGAGCAAATTCAGAAAATAACCCAATTACAACCCGTTATCTAATGAATGTGCTAAAGCAAATTTACAATCCAGGTACAGAGGCGAGAAACCTTAGCCTAGTATTGTTACTATTACGAGTGGCTGCCGGCATCTTTATGCTCACGCACGGCTTAGGTAAATTGGATAGACTGTTTGGTGACGAGGTCATACAATTTGCAGACCCATTAGGTGTAGGAGCAACAGCATCCTTAGCCCTTACAGTTTTTGCAGAAGTGTTTTGTTCCATCCTACTCATCTTAGGATTGGGCACACGACTAGCAGCAATTCCATTACTGATTACTATGCTCGTAGCAGCACTTATAGTGCACAGCAACGACGGTTTTGGAAGACAAGAACTAGGACTTCTATATGCGGTAAATTATATCACATTACTGGTCTTGGGCGCAGGAAAGTATTCTTTGGATTATTTGATTTCCAAGAATAAAAAATAAAAATAATTAATCCTCATAGTGAGGAACACATTTTAAAACAATAAACAAGTATAACTTTTAAAATTTAGAAAAATGGAAACAGCAACAAAAACAAAATGGAACATTGACAACGCACATTCAGAAGTAGGCTTTAAAGTAAAGCATATGATGATATCTACTGTAAAAGGTGCTTTTGAAGATTTCAACGCATCTGTAGAGACAGAGAGCGATGACTTTAAGAATGCAAAATTCAATTTCACAGCAAAAATTGATTCTATCAACACAAAAAACAACGATAGAGATACACACTTAAAGTCAGAGGATTTTTTCAATACCGCTGCACATCCAGAAATGAAGTTTGAATCAAAATCTTTTGATGGCGATAAAATCATCGGAGATTTAACCATTAAGGATGTTACTAAAGAGGTGGCACTTGACACTGATTTTAATGGTGTTGCGGTGGATCCTTACGGACAGACCAAAGCTGGTTTTGAAATCACAGGAAAGATAAACCGTAAAGACTTCGGTCTTACTTGGAATGCCGTTACAGAGGCAGGTAGCATCGTAGTAAGCGATACGATTAACCTAGTGGCAGACCTTCAGTTTATCAAGCAATAAAAAGCAGTAACAATGTCAATTTAATGGGATTGGTCTGCAGCTAAGACCAGTCCCATTTTTTTTAATCAATTAACGTCTATTAAAACGAAAAAACGATGAAGGCTATCTTAAAAAAAATATTGGTTGGAGATGCTAATATAGATGTAGCACTTCTAGCATTACGTGTTATGGCAGCTGTGGCATTGCTAAAAGCCCACGGTCTTCCTAAGCTTTTAAATATACAGGATGCAATGGCGCATATTCCAGACCCTTTAGGTTTTGGGAGCACATTTTCCACTTACTACGCCATTTTTGCAAACGTATTTTGCGCACTATTTGTCGCTTTTGGTTTTTTTACTAGAGTATCAGCGTTGTTTATCATTTCACTAACACTTACAGGTCTCTTTGTGGTTCATTTAACTGACCCAGCAAACCTACAAGATACACCGCTTATATATTCTATTGTCTTTGGCTTTATAGCTTATGTGGGCGCTGGTAAGTATAGTATTGATTATAAAATCTTTAAATCTCAAAAATAGTTTTAGGTGATGAAAAAGTATGTATGGCTCTTTCTTATTTTCAGTTACGCTTTCGTACCTCGACTTTGCTCGGCACAGGCTACAGCGCAATCAGAAAAGAACACCTTGGATTTTAGTCTATTACGTAAGGACGACAATATCTCGATAGTTGAACCTATGAATGCGTACCAAAGGCTAAAGTCTATTCCAATCGGTAATAATGCTACTTTAAGCCTAGGTGGAAGCTATCGTTTTCAAACCGAATCTTTTATCAATGAGCAATTTGATAAAAACCAAGACCAAACCGACTATTGGTTCTTGCATCGTGGAATGTTTCACGCGCACCTGAAAATGGGTTCAAACTTTGAACTATTCGGAGAGCTGAATTCAAGTCTTATTAACAGCAGGGAAGACATCAGTCCCGTTCAAAAAGACGAATTAAGCATCAATCAACTATTTGCCAGATACCGTGTCAATGACAGCTTCAATGTACTGGTAGGCCGACAAAATATGCGCTTGGGAAGCGGCAGATTGGTTGACGTGCGTGAAGGACCCAATGTGCGCTTATCCTTTGATATGGCGCAATTACAATACGAAGATGATAATACAAAATTGACCGGATTCCACGCCATACCGGTGCAACAGCAAGCTGGAGTTTTTGATAATGACAGCTTTGAAAATTCAGAAACGCTCACGGCATTATACTGGACGCAAAACTGGACAACCAATACCAATACAGACATTTATGTGCTGCATAAAAAAGAAGACAATAAAACGTGGAATGTTGGTACGGCAGATGATAATAGGACCTCAATAGGGTTACGGCATTTTGGAAGTTGGAAAGGACTGGATTACAACAACGAGTTTGTATATCAGCTAGGAAGTTTTGGTAATCAAGACATTACCGCTTGGACAGCCTCATTTAATGTAGAAAAAAAGTTTACTACCACACATCCATTTACACTTGGTATTAAAACAGAAGCCATTAGTGGCGACACCAATGGAAACGATACTACCCTAAATACCTTTGACGCGCTTTATCCCAGAGGTGCCTATTTTGGGCGTGTGGCACGTTTTGGGCCGTCTAATTTAATAGATGTACATCCGTATGTGGAGACTAAAATCGGGAAAGTAGCTATCGCATTTGATTATGTGGCTTTCTGGCGTTTTTCAACTAATGATGGATTATACAATCCAGCGTTGATTTTAGATTATCCATCTGTAAATACAGAGCGATTTATAGGAAATCAAATAGGCGCTATTGCAGCCTACCAAGTCAATGATTTTCTAAATTTTGAAATAGAATCCAATGTCATTTTCCCTGGTGCATTCTTAAAGCAGAGCAACCAAGGCGACACCTTATATCATTTTGTATTTACCACAGAATTTAAGTTTTAAAACACGCCAATTAATTCAATACTATGAAACTATCAGAAAAATTAAAATGGGCATACAATACCGATACAAAATGGATGCAAACCATTTTTAGATTACTACTGGGAGCTGCATTGCTATTTGCCGGAATAAGCCACCTTACTTTTAACAGACCGGAGTTTGTGGCGCAAGTGCCAAATTGGGTACCAATTTCAACCGACTTAGTAGTGGTATTATCAGGAATTGTAGAAATTATCTTGGGTCTCGCCTTGTTGGTTTTCTATAAATGGAAGGCACTGGTAGGTTGGGCTACGGCCATATTTTTCGTATTAATATTTCCAGGCAACATCTCTCAGTATGTAAATGAGATAGATGCTTTTGGGCTAGACTCAGACCGCGCTAGGCTCATAAGATTATTCTTCCAGCCCGTTTTAGTGCTTTGGGCGTTATGGAGCACCGGCGCTTGGAAAGCGTTTAAGAATAGAAACAATTAAAAACTATCCATTATGAAATCAGAATATATGGACATTCCGTTAATTAAAAACGAAGACAAAAAGCGTTTTGAAATTGAAATAGATGGCCACTTTGCCTTTATAGATTACAAGACGATAATGAACGACATCGCACTCGTGCATACAGAGACTGACCCAGAACTAAAAGGGAAAGGTGCAGCAGGAGCTGTAGTAGAAAAAACCTTGCACTATCTGGATGATAATAACATCACCTTGCACCCATTTTGTCCTTACGTATTTGCATATATAAAAAGACATCCAGAATGGAAGCGCATCGTGAGTCCAAAGTTTAAAGGATATGAGCAGCTGTAAAGATGTTACTTAGCACGCTTTCTTTATAATTACGCTTTCGCGAAAGCGTAGTTCAAAAAGTGTATCCCGTTGCATAAAGGAACAAAAGCGTAAAAACAGTTACCGCACAGCTATCTGTGAACCGAAGGAAATATAAATCTCATTTATGTGTCCTCTAAAAAATATATGAAGATGAAAACAAAATCAGTAGAACTTGTAGTGAGTCCAAGAGAACCGCACTTTGTGGGTGATGGTTTTAGGGTACATAATTTTATACCCAGCAATTATAGACTAAGTATGCAGCGTATGAGTCCATTTTTAATGTTGGACTATAACAGTACCTATCATTTTCCACCTTCTGAAAAACCCAAAGGTGTAGGCGTGCATCCACACAAAGGATTTGAAACCGTAACTATTGCTTATAAAGGTCGTGTGGCGCATCACGACAGTAGTGGCGGTGGTGGCGTTATAGGTGAAGGAGACGTGCAATGGATGACAGCGGCCAGTGGTGTCCTACACAAAGAATACCACGAAGAAGAATGGAGTAAAAAAGGTGGCGATTTTCAAATGGTACAGCTATGGGTCAACTTACCTGCAAAGGACAAAAAATCTGATGCTAAGTATCAAGCCATAAAAAATGAAGATATCAATCGTTACGAATTATCCAATGGTACTGGCACAATAGAAGTCATTGCTGGAGAATACAAGGATGTAAAAGGCACTGCATCGACTTTTACGCCTGTACATTTATTAAATGCCAAACTGAAAAAAGGCACTAAAGCCGATTTTCAAATACCGTCAAATTACAATACAGCACTGCTTGTGCTGGAAGGCAGTATCGTGATTAATGAAACTGAAGAAGTCCCCTTAGACCATTTAGCACTGATGGCAAACGATGGCGAAACGTTTGAAATAGAAGCTACAGATGACGCTGTGGTATTGATTCTTAGTGGCGAGCCTATCAATGAACCCATTGCTGCACAAGGCCCTTTTGTAATGAATACAAGGGAAGAACTTGTCGAAGCATTTAACGATTTTCAATCAGGAAAATTCGGGTATTTAGAAAATTAAAAAAAGATTAATTATTTAAAAAAATAGAAATGGAAATCACAATAACCGAAAGAAATAATAAAGGCTTCGCAATAGCTAGAGAAAATGGTAATAAAGCTGGTGCAATGACCTATTCCATCGCCAGCAAAGAGCTCATTATCATAGACCATACTGAAGTCGAGCCTGAATTTAAAGGAAAAGGTGTTGGCAAGCAGTTACTTTACAACATTGTAGAAATGGCGAGAGAAAAAGGAATAAAAATTATGCCTTTGTGTCCTTTTGCCAATGCAATGTTCAAAAAGAATGAGGATATACAAGATGTCTTAAAAAAATAACCCATGGAAAAAATCAAAAAATACAAAAAAGGGGACTTTACCGTAGTTTGGAAACCCGCTAAATGTATACACGCAGGTGTTTGTGTTAAAAAATTACCAGAAGTTTATAGCCCTAAAGAGCGCCCTTGGGTTAAACCAGAAAACGCTTCAGTTGAAGCCTTAAAAAAGCAGATAGACGCTTGTCCGTCTGGAGCTTTAAGTTATGAATAGAAATATACTTAAAGACTAAATTTCTGTTTGAATTAACCTAGAAAAATTTCATTATGAGCAATCAAAATATATTTCCATCATTTCCCTTAGAGAATTGGTCAGCGACTAAAGAAACCTTGCACCGTTATTTACAGATAGTAGGCAAATTACGCTTGTCCTTAATGCCAAAAGATAACCATTGGTGGCATATTACTTTATATGTAACAAGTAATGGTATTTCGACAGACGCTATTCCTAATGGCGATTTTACTTTTGAAGTTGCTTTCGATTTTATAGACCACAAACTCATTGTTTCTACAAGCAAAGGCGACCGTCGTTCTTTTGAATTGAAAGATGGACTCTCAGTAGCCGATTTCTATAAAAATCTAACAAACATTCTTAATGATTTAAGCATTGATTTTGACATTCTTGCAAAGCCTTATGATTTATCGGACAGTATTCCATTTGACCAATGTACAATGCACGATTCTTATGATGCAGCAGCAGTTCATAAAGCTTGGCAAATACTGGTGCAAGTAGATATGGTCTTAAAAGAGTTTAGTGGCAGGTCTTATAGTAAAACCTGTCCCGTACATATTTACTGGCATCACCTCGACCTTGTGGTAACCAGGTTTTCAGGTAAAAAAGCACCAGATATGGGAGATGTATCACAAGTCGAAAAAGAGGCATACTCACACGAGGTAATAAGTTTCGGCTTTTGGTTTGGGGACGACACCATTAAAGAACCTGCATTTTATTCTTATACTTACCCATCGCCAGATGGCATTGATAAAGAACCGTTACAACCCAAAGCTGCTAAATGGCAAGATTCTAACGGAAGTCCAATGGCGCTATTACTTTACAAGGACATTTTAAGCAGCGACAACCCAACACAAGATATTATGGATTTTTTGGAAAGCAGTTATCAGGCTGGGGCAAAATTAGCAGGTTGGGATATTGAGGCGTTGACAGTAAAAACGGATTAATTAGAATATTTCTGCAACTGTATTTGATGAATTAAAGAATTTCAAAATATTATAGCTCAACAAACACATAATATAATTGCTAGAAATGAATTTAATGATTTCAACATCATCCAGCAGATAGACCTTCAAGCCAATTTTTTCTAACTGTAAAATAATGAGCTGATTGCTTTCTTCTTCTGCCCACTACTGTCGTATTTCGGGAATCAGTAAGACATTTTCTTTCTTTGATTTTTCAATCAAGTTTAAGAATAATTTGCCCGATACCGACGTTCATCCATTACGATGACATAATGGTCATTTAGTTGCCTTACCGAGATTGGCTGCAATACACCGTGCGCTTCCATACTCTTAGAAAGTTGCTGCAATACATCTTTGTTGAAAGTCTTTCTTGATTGTTCTGGGTCAGGCTTGATTTTGCCCAATGGTAAGTTCTGAATTTGAAGCGCGGATGATTTCTTTCTGCTTCCTTCTTTTTTGGCAGTTGCTTTTGCTCTACTGCGCTTCTTTGTGGTGCTTGCTTTTGTTCTCATAATACTCAAGTTTTTGATTAAACAATATTTGAGCAGAAACCAAACGAAAGGTAAAATCTTGGCTCAAAAGGAACCGGAATAAATGAGTACAGGAAGTAGCGTTGACTTTATACCGAAGTCTTTTGATGGAAGTTTTTTACGAGTTTAGCCTTCGGGTATATTGTATGATAATAAACTCACACCCGAAGAACTAAAGTTGAGAAAACACAAAATTTATTAATCTCTAATAGAAGAAATAGGATTTGATTTCAAATAAATGCACTTAACATCAGTCTATAACTTGTCTTGAAAAAAGCAGGAATGTTTTACCCATGTTGCACCCAAACAAAAAAACCTCTCATTTCTGAGAGGTTTTAGGACTGCACTATTGCAGTTGAAAGCGTGCGGATGACAGGAATCGAACCTGCACACCTCGCGGCACTAGATCCTAAGTCTAGCGTGTCTACCAGTTCCACCACATCCGCATTTCAATACTTTAAGAACCCTCATCAGGCACCAAACCAATCTCGTCGGGTCTACCTTCCGATACCTCGTGGGTCAGCAAATGCCATCCATCTACGGTTCCCAGCCCAAATAAATTGGGATGCAAATATAATTCAATTTTATTATTGTGAAATAGCAAAAATGAATATTTGTAATTGACGTCGCAAAAAATTGAATTACCCCAACTAGGTTTCGTAATTTTAATCCTTTAAATAAACGTATGGAAACAATCAAAGACTATATCAGTGCAAACAAAGACCGATTTTTAAACGAGCTTATTGATTTACTTAAAATCCCATCCATCAGCGCAGATCCGGCCTACGCCAAAGATGTGTTAAAAACAGCACAAATGGTGCAACAAGCCCTAGAAAATGCAGGATGTGACCATACCGAAATCTGTGAGACCAAGGGGTACCCAGTGGTTTTTGGCGAAAAAATCATAGACCCCAATTTACCAACGGTATTGGTCTACGGCCATTATGATGTGCAGCCACCAGACCCAATGAACCTATGGACCTCTCCCCCGTTTGAGCCGGTCATCAAAAAAACAGAACTACACCCAGAGGGGGCAATTTTTGCCCGTGGCGCCTGCGATGATAAAGGCCAAATGTACATGCACGTAAAGGCCATAGAATTCATGATTAAAAATGATGTGCTGCCGTGCAATGTCAAAGTGATGATTGAGGGTGAAGAAGAGGTAGGAAGCGATAGCTTGGCTGATTTTCTGGAAGATAATAAAGAGAAACTCAAAAATGATATTATCCTTATTTCAGATACGGGCATGATTGCTAACGATGTACCCTCCATTACCACTGGACTAAGGGGTTTAAGCTATGTTGAAGTAGAAGTTACCGGCCCCAACCGCGACCTACATTCTGGTATTTATGGCGGAGCGGTGCCCAACCCCATCAACGTATTGAGTAAAATGATAGCCTCTTTACATGATGAAAATGGCAAAATAACCGTTGCTCATTTCTATGATAAGGTGGAAGAGGTTTCTGCCGAAGAACGGGCCGAAATGGCCAAAGCACCCTTTAATCTGGAGGAGTACAAAAAAGCATTGGATATTGGCAACGTGCAAGGTGAGGAAGGCTATTCCACCAGTGAAAGATACTCCATCAGACCCACCTTGGATGTCAACGGTATTTGGGGAGGTTACACAGGTGAAGGGGCCAAGACCGTTATTGCCAGTAAGGCCTATGCCAAAATATCCATGCGCCTGGTTCCCCACCAAGACCCGGATGAAATTACAGAACTCTTTGCCAAACACTTTAAGGCCCTGGCGCCAGATAGTGTAAAAGTAAAAGTAACTCCCCACCATGGCGGTCTACCGTATGTGACCAATATGGACAGTATAGGGTACCAAGCAGCTTCCAAGGCTTATGAACATACCTTTGGCAAGACCCCTATTCCAGAACGTACGGGCGGCAGCATCCCCATTGTGGCGCTTTTTGAACAGGTATTGGGCAGCAAGACCATTTTGATGGGCTTTGGACTGGACAGCGACGCCATACACTCCCCCAACGAACATTTTGGGGTGTGGAACTATCTTAAAGGCATTGAGACCATCCCGTATTTCTACAAGTATTTTACCCAGTTAAGCAGGCAGTAACACTATTTGGGCGTTTCCCTATGCCGATAAAAATTGGCATAGGGCCGCGCTTTCCGCTATATTTTTTGCCCATTAAAGTCAAGGACATACCATAGCCGTCGTAAAATGGACAAAAAGATGCCGCTGCAATCGCTAACGCGGTAAACCATCCTGCCACGATTCCAGAAGCAGCAAGAAATCCTTATTTCACTGCGCATCACTCCCCACTAAGCACAAAAAAAACGATTCCAAAAACTGGTTCCCAACACATAACCTCCCTACGTTACCGTACACTTTTAAACTCTACATTTGTAGAATTTAATTTTTTATTCTATGTTTGTAGAATAATTAAACCCTTATTGCCTGTATGTCCAGAATACCATTGTCAAAAACAGAGGAAGAACTCATGAACATCCTTTGGAAGCAAAAAAAAGCATTTCTAAAAGACTTATTGGAACAGTATGGAGATCCAAAACCGGCCACCACTACCATAGCCACCTTATTAAAGCGTATGGCAGACAAGGGTTTTGTGGCTTACAATAGTATTGGTAGGTCTAGGGAATACTACCCTTTGGTGAAAAAAAAGGAATATTTCTCCAAGCAGGTCAACGGGCTCATTAAAAACTTCTTTAATGACAGTCCCACCCAATTCGCTTCTTTCTTTACACAATCCACAGATTTGACCAAGTCAGAACTGGAAGACCTAAAAAAACTAATAGACCAAGAAATTAAAAGAAAATAACATGTTGCTTTATTTAGTGAAATCTGCCACCTGTATGGCCATATTTTTTCTTTTCTATAAATTTCTTTTAGAGGAGGTTCAAATGCATGTCTTTAAACGTTTTTACTTGTTGGTGGCCCTAACAGCGTCATTGGTCATTCCAAGTTTGGTTTTTGTGGAATATGTGGAACCAACAATAACCACATCCTATACCATGACCCCAGTGATTTCAGAACCCTTGGAACTTAACAAAACCGCGCAGCTAACAGATGTTGATGTTATCAACTGGAAACTGATCTTATGGACAAGTTATGGGATAGGTGTTTTTGGCTTTGGGTTTAGGTTCACAAGAAACTTGGTTCAAATCATCCATCGGATTCGTTCCAACCCAAAACTGAGACAGCAGTTCAGTATCAAGGTCTTACTACAAGACAAACTACCACCGCACACATTTTTTGGATATGTGTTTTTGAACAAGAAACAATTTGAGGCAAACAGAATTCCCAAAGAAGTCTTGCTTCATGAAGAGGTACATGCGCGGCAGTTACATAGTTTGGATGTTATTTTTATTGAACTATTACAGGTGTTCCTATGGTTCAACCCCATGATGGTTTTCTTTAAAAAAAGCATCAAGCTAAATCATGAGTTCTTGGCAGATAGCGCCGTGCTAAAAGAGACCCCATCCACCAGCTCTTATCAAAATACATTGCTATCCTACTTGTCAGAAAACAGTCAAAAAAAATATCAGTCCATCAAAATGGCAAATGCCATCAATTATTCATCAATCAAAAAACGATTTAAAATCATGACAACAAAAACCTCAACAAAAGCCAGATTCTTGCGTTTATTTCTGGTTTTCCCCTTGTTCGCCCTATTGCTCTTTGGGTTCAGCCAAACCAAGACCCTACCAAAAGAACCTGTGACCAACACAAGCCCAATCCTGACAATTACCATCCAAAATTCCACGGACGTATGGCTCAACCATAAGCAAGTTCCCCTAAAAGACTTGGCGCAACAGGTTTTAGAGTTGTCCCCAACAACGGCCCCAAAGATTGAAATCCATGTCCAAGGTATGCTAGAGGCTACATTTTTAGGCCAAATAGAAAAAGAATTGGCCAAGACGGACCCAATCGCCATCAACGTCTTTGCCGATGAGTATGTAATGTCCCGTGGCTCCTATCAAGAAAAGGTAGATAGTACTTCCAACACCGTTATGCTGAGAACAAACAAAATGACCTTAGTTCCGGATGCCCACCCCTTGATGGCAAATAAGGGCCAAAAATCCCTGGCAACTACAACAGCGGGAAATTCATTTACGGAAAGACCGTATAAAGACAACCCACTGATCATATACATCAATGGCAAGGGCGACCTATTGGTGCAAGAACACTTGGTACCGCTAGAAAATCTAACGGCCTTCCTTAGTGACCGATACACAGGCCATGACAAAATCCAAAGAGAGTCCACTTTGGACGTAAAAATCAAAGTGGAGGATAAAACACCAAAAAAGGTCATTGAAGAAGTGGCCCACAAGGTGGAAGCTTGGGGCGCCGCAACCATCAATATCATAGGTCCACCAGCTGGGGCCACCAAAACACAATTGGTAGAATACAACGCATTAGCTAAAAAATACAACAACATGGACCGCAACCAGATGCGTATTCTAAAAAAAGAGGTAGAGCGCCTAAGCTACCTGTTTAATGTGATGACAACAGCACAAAAGGCCAATGCAGAACCCTTTCCCAATTTTCCTGAACCGCCAAGCGTACCCACACCACCCGTACCCCCTTTGGATAAAGAAAATCGGGAATCTCCGCAAAGCAGGTCCCCGCTGACCGGATTTTTTAAGGTAAATGGAGAAACCTTGTTTTATGTTTCTGAAAAAGAAAAAACCACCTATTTTAACCGCTGGGGACAAAAGGTAGATCAAAATGGGGAAGTTCTAGACCCCGTGCAAACCAGGGCGGACAAAGTTATTCCGGGCCAGGTGATTTCAAAAGTCTATAAAAATGATGATGTGGTGGTAGCATTCGACACCAAAAATATAGAGACATCCTCTGCTACCCTAAAGCTAAAGGAAGAGGCCAAACAACTCCAAAAAGCGAGTAAACAGCTTCAAAAACAGTCCAAAAAACTGCAGAAGGAAAGCAAGCATCTACAAAAAGAGAGCCAAAAACTTTCAGAAGTTCCTACACCGCCCATGCCACCTACGCCCATGCATCCTTTGGACCATATTATTGAAATGGCAAAACAAGGAGCTACCTTTTATTATGAAGGTGGACAGATTTCATCGGATAAAGCCATTGATGTAGTCAAAAAAAATGAACAACTGGATATTGATGTAACATGGATAGGCTCAAAAAAACCAAGAGTGATGATATCCAAGAGTAAATCAAACTAAAAACGGTTATTGCCAAACCTTAGCTGCTGTGTTTTCGCCAAACAAAACCCTAGCCTTATTTGGACGCAAACAATTGCTGGCTTACAGCTGACGGTGATATCCAAAACCAGTCCTTGGCTTACTCATAGGTGGGATGTTTCTTGCCTCAATATAACAAGTGTTCTATTTAAGGTTATTTGAAATACCCAAAACCACTAAAAAAATTTGAATTTACTTTTAGGAAAAGCCCCCCATTACCACTAGGATTTAGAAGCGGAACAAAAGTTAGGTAGAAAATTTTTTAACCGCTGTACATAACTTGTTTTCCTTGCTAGATGGCAAAAAGATACTGTAATCATCATGCAGCGATACTGTTGTGTTCCAAAATAATACTTACGCCATGTTTCTTCTTATCTAAGACAGGCTTTTAGCTCGTTTTTTGTAACAAATCATACAGCATGGCGTCAAACGGATAATCAATTCGTTGCAAAGCAACGAAACATCAAAAAACGAACCTCATCATGTTACAAAAATTTTTTATCCTCTGTTCCGGGGCGGACATAGATTTGCTTTCCACTTGTGCCAACGGCGAACGTAACAAATACGCGGGCATAGGCGCAACCGTCTTCTTTACGGCGGTCATGGCGTTTATTGCCAGTGGATACGCCTTGTATACAGTTTTTGACAGTCTTTACGCGGCCGTTGGCTTTGGACTAATTTGGGGTCTGCTCATTTTTAATTTGGACCGCTACATTGTCTCCACTATCAAAAAAAGGGATGGTTTTAAGGCCGAATTTGTTCAGGCCATACCAAGAATCCTGCTGGCCATCATTATTGCCATCGTCATTTCCAAACCCTTGGAGCTCAAAATCTTTGAAAAGGAAATCAACCAAGTGCTCTTGGAAGATAAAAATGCGATGACACTGGAAAACAAGGCGCAGTTGGCCCTGCAGTACAACCCAAAAATCGAAAGCCTCAACCAAGATATTGCCACCCTCAAAAATGAAATAGCTGAGAAAGAAAATGAAACCAATACCCTCTACGATACCTACATTTCAGAAGCCGAAGGCACTGCCGGAACCAAGTTATTGGGCAAAGGGCCCGTATACCAAGAAAAACGGGAAAAACATGATGCCCATTTGGCGGAACTGCAACAGCTAAAAACTACCAACGCAGCAAAAATAAAGACCATTGAGGCCCAAATTACTGCCTTGGACGCCGATTACGACCGTGCGGTAACCCAGTCACAACCGATCATTGATGGTTTTGATGGCCTTATGGCAAGAATTGAAGCCTTGGGCAAACTGCCCTGGCTGCCGTCATTTTTTATCTTTTTACTGTTTCTATGTATTGAAACAGCACCCATTATCGCGAAACTTTTAGCCCCCAAAGGGGAATATGATTATAAACTAGAAGAGGAAGAAAGTGTTTTGGCCACTTGGGTAGCTCAAAAGGTGGCCCAAAGAAAACTGCTGTTGACCACGGACGCGGAGATGAATCAAAAAGTATATGGACAACTAAAAGCGGAAGAGGAACTCCATCAGTACAAAAAGCAAAAAGCAGAAGAACTTATACGTTTGCAAACAGATGCCTTCCAAAACATCCATGTTAAAAACCTTTAAGCCGGAAGCTTGGCATAGGCCTTTATAGCAACTGCTAAGCTATCGCGCCAATTTGGAATATCAATCTTAAAGGTAGACTTCATCTTTTCCTTGTCCAGGACACTAAATTTGGGTCGCGCTGCTGGTGTTGGGTAGGCCTCGGAACGAATGGGGTTTAGGGTAACTTGGATACCTTGTTCATCAAAAATGGCCTTGGCAAAATCATACCAACTGGCCACACCTTCGTTACTGTAATGATATACCCCGTAATCTATGCTGTGGGCCTTAATGATATGTAAAATAGCCTTGGCAAGATCCCTTGCATAGGTTGGTGTGCCCACTTGATCGTAGACCACGGAAAGCTCATCCCGCTCAGCCCCCAAGCGAAGCATTGTTTTCATAAAATTATTCCCAAACTCAGAATACAGCCAAGAGGTCCTAATGATAAAATGCTCTTGCAAATTATTGATAATGGCTCGCTCTCCCTTGTATTTGGTATCGCCATAAAACCCAATGGGCCTGGCAATATCCTCTTCCCGGTAGGGTTCGTTCATATACCCATCAAACACAAAATCCGTTGAGATATGAATCAAAACGGTTTTATGTTCATGACAATTTAAGGCTAAGTTCCGCGCGCCGGTAACGTTGATCAATTTTGCCTTATCGGTTTCGGACTCAGCATTGTCCACATGGGTAAATGCAGCACAATTGATGCAGTAGGCGTAATTGTTTTTATCCATTTCATTTCTGACGGCCTCAAAATCCGTAATATCCAACTGTTTTGAAGATGCAAAGGCAAAGTGCAGACCAGGTACTGTGTTTGCAATGGATTTTAAGGTACTGCCCAACTGTCCTGAGGCCCCCGTCACTAAAATGTTCATGTATCTCATGGTTTACGTTGATGATCAATGAAAAACGGCCTTGTCAAAAACCGGTAATTCCCTGTCTTTTTCAGATATGATGAGTTCCGCATCCGGAATCAACCAATCAATGTTAAAAGTTGGATCGTTGTATAAAACTCCACCTTCCGAAGCTTTATTGTAAAAGTTGTCACATTTGTAAAAAAATGTTGCACTATCGCTCAAGGTTACAAAACCATGGGCGCAGCCCCTAGGGATAAACAGTTGCTCATTATTGGCAGCAGATAATCTGTGTGAAATGACCTTGCCAAAGCTTGGGGAGCCTTCACGTAAATCTACGGCAACATCCAAAACCTCACCGTCCAGCACCCTCACCAGTTTGGCCTGGGCATATTTTCCTTTTTGATAGTGCAACCCCCGTAACACCCCCCTAGTGGAAAAGGATTGGTTATCCTGCACAAAAAATGGTTTGGCGCCTGTGAGGATTTCAAAGCTTTCTTGATTGAAACTCTCAAAAAAATAACCTCTTTCGTCCTTAAAAACCTTTGGTTTTAGGACAAAACATCCAACAATCTCAGTTTCTTTAACTTCCATACTTATGATATTACTTCAAGCAAGCGTTTGCTATATCCGCTCTTTAAAAAGGGCTCGGACAATTTCTTGAACTGGTTTTTGGTGATATATCCCATCTTGTAGGCAGCAGACTCTATGGCCCCTATTTTTAAGCCTTGTCTTTCTTCTATGACCTGGACAAACTGGCCTGCTTGCATCAAAGAGGCAAAGGTGCCGGTATCTAGCCAAGCGGTTCCCCTGTCCATGATGCTCACTTGGAGCTTTCCCCTTCTTAGATATTCTTTGTTGACGTCCGTAATCTCAAGTTCCCCACGGGCACTGGGCTTCATATTCTTGGCGATTTCCACTACCTCGTTATCGTAAAAATAAATGCCCGGCACTGCGTAATTGGATTTTGGTGCCTTAGGTTTCTCCTCAATGGAAATTACCTTACCAGCCTCATCAAACTCCACTACCCCATAACGTTCTGGGTCCGTGACGTGGTACGCATAAATAATTCCGCCATTTGGGTCGTTGTTGGATTGCAGCAGATGTTCCAATCCTGTACCATAAAAAATGTTATCCCCCAGAATAAGGGCCACCTTATCTTCGCCAATAAAATCTTCGCCAATAATAAAGGCCTGAGCCAATCCATTGGGTTCTTCTTGCACGGCATACTCAAACCTGCACCCATATTTTCGACCATCACCCAGTAACTTTTGAAACAAAGGCAAATCATGCGGTGTGGATATGATCAGGATTTCCCAAATCCCAGATTCCATTAGGGTAGAAAGTGGGTAATAAATCATAGGTTTATCATACACTGGCATCAACTGTTTACTTACAGCTAAGGTCAATGGATGTAGCCTGGTACCCGAGCCTCCTGCTAAAATAATTCCTTTCATACTACTACTATTTTAAGAACCTATACGGGTTATGCTAAACTAGATTTTTGATTTTCAACGTAACGTTCCAAGTACCAATCTATGGTCTTATCTATTCCTGATTCAAAATTTTCATCGGCCTTCCAGCCAAGATCATTTTCAATTTTTGTGGCGTCTATGGCATATCTAAAGTCATGACCTGCACGATCCTTAACATAGGTGATCAGGTCCTTATAAGATGTACTGTCCTTTCTGGGATGCTTGGCATCCAAAAGCTCACAGACCTTTTTGGCAATGTACAGGTTGTTACGTTCATTACGGCCACCAATGTTATAGGTTTCTCCTGAGACACCCTTTTCATAGGCAAGGGCTATCCCTTTACAATGATCCAGGACATAGAGCCAATCCCTAATATTGGAACCGTCTCCATAAATGGGAATGGGCTCTTTGGAAAGCGCCTTTCTTATAATGGTGGGAATCAACTTTTCATCATGCTGTTTAGGTCCGTAATTATTGGAGCAGTTGGTGGTCACCACGTTCATGCCAAAGGTGTGGTGATAACTTCTTACTATAAAATCTGACGAAGCCTTAGAAGCACTGTAAGGACTGTTGGGCGCAAAAGGGGTGGTTTCCTTAAAAAGCCCCTCTTGTCCCAAAGTTCCGTATACCTCATCCGTTGATACATGGTGGAAACGTGAATTTTTGTAGGCCTCCTTATAAATACCGGGGCCTATCATCCAATGTTTTTTGGCAACATCAATTAAATTAAAGGTGCCTATGATATTGGTCTGCATAAAAGCATCAGGATGTGTGATGGAGTTATCCACATGGGATTCTGCCGCAAAATGGATTACCCCGGTAACATCATACTTGTTAAAAATACGTTCAATCAACGGTCGGTCACAAATATCGCCCTCAATGAACGTATAATTCTGCGCAGTGGCTATTTCCGATAAATTGTCCAGATTGCCCGCATAGGTTAAGGCGTCTATATTTATAAGGTGAATATCAGGATGGGCATTTAAGAAATAGGGAATAAAATTTGAACCTATAAAGCCCGCCCCTCCCGTAACCAAAATTGATGTTGTCATTAGAACTGGTTTTTACTAAAATTACTTTGTAAATATATTCTTACAATTAGTAAGGATTTAATTTATGTTGTGAAAACTCCATTATGCGTTGTGGAAACATAAGATATTACATTTAAATTTTATCCATTGCCTCCTTAACAGAACTAAAAGATAAAATAGGTTATTTCTTAATACTACTTAATCTTTTTCTTACTTTAGTGTTACTTTTTTATATATGGAAAACCAAAATTCTGATAAACCACTGATTATTGCCGTTGACGATGAGCAGCTAAACATTGAGCTGTTGAGCTTTATTTTAGAGCGGAACGATATTGATTTTAAAGGAACACAGGACGATGGGTATTTGTTTGAATTATTAGAGGAAAAGCTCCCTGATCTAATTTTGTTGGATGTGGTGATGCCCCGTATAGAGGGATTTGAACTTTGTGAAAAAATCAAATCCTATAAAAAATATAAGGAAATACCGGTGATCTTCCTTACAGGAAAGGTAAATGTAAAAGATAAGGTAAAAGGATTTCAGGTGGGTGGGGTAGATTACGTTACCAAACCCTTTAATGAGCAAGAGCTTATTGCCAGAATACAGACCCATGTGGCTTTGGTAAGGGCCAAGAACCAAATTAAGGAACAGGCAGAAAACCTTAGACAATCCAACGCGCTAAAAGATCGGATGTTCTCCATTATAGGCCATGACCTTAGGTCACCGCTCAGTGCTGCAAAACTAAAAATGGATTTTATCATTAGGGGAATCATAGATCCCAAGAGTGATGACTTTTTGGATGGTACTGTCTTTGGCCTCTTAAAAACTATGGACGAGGCCTTAAACCTGCTTCAAAACTTACTGGGATGGGCAAAGGCCGAAAGTGACCAAATACAAGTAATTCCAGAACAATTGGACATTCATGAATTGGTGGATCAGACCATAAGGCTATTAAAACTCTCCAGTGACCATAAAAAGATAACCTTAAAAAATGCTATAGCAGCCAATACTATGGTCTATGCAGATGTAAATACCATAAAAACAGTGCTCAGGAATTTGGTGTCCAATGCCATTAAATTTACACCCACCTCGGGCCTCATACAAGTAAACGCTATTGCTAAAAACGAGCGGCTTGTCATTGAGGTTTCCGATAATGGCCAAGGAATTCCTAAAGAGGATATTGAAAAGATTTTAAACCCAAATGAACATTTTAGCAAACTTGGTACCAATAAGGAACCAGGTACCGGTCTGGGTCTTATCCTTTGCCAAAACTTTATCCATAAAAATGGCGGGCAGCTCAATATTAAAAGTAAAGTGGGCAAGGGCAGTACCTTTTATTTTGATTTACCGGTTCTTGCAACCGCTCCGGCTTAAGCAACAACTTCGGTGGCCGTGCCACCGCGCTGCGCCCGTTCCCAATTTACGGATTGATTTCCTTTAAGGTACCTTGCAAAACCCAGAAACACGGAAAGGTTCATAATAAAGAAATAATAGGGAATGAACAAGGCCTTAAGCCTAATGTGCCTATGTTCTAAAAACCAGCCCAACAGGGCGGCCCCATAAAACAACAACTGACCCATAAACAACATAGGATAACTGCCCAAAGAGAACATCCCTTCATTCAGGGCCAGTATAAAGTTAATGGGCAACAATAACAACAGTAACAAGGGGGTAAGCGTCCAACGCAGTACCCGGTGGGAGATGTACTGGAAAGATAGGGTGCCGTATTTAAAAACATTCAATAGTGGTGCTAGGCGTACCACGGATTGTATCCCTCCCGCAGAGATTCTTATCTTTCTTTTCAACTCTTCCTTTACATTGGCAGAGGCATTTTCAATGGCATAGGCCTCTGGATTATATTGGATGGTCTGTCCCTTCATGGCCACGCGCAGGGAAATCATAAAATCATCCAATAAGGTATCCTTTTCCACCTCCTGCCAAAGTTCGGTACGGATGGCAAAAAGCTCACCTGCTGCCCCAACAACGGAATACAGTTCCGCATCCCATTTTTTGAGTTGGGACTCATATTTCCAATACATCCCCTCTCCCGCAGCCGCGGCACTATCCGCATCTTTGCCATAAATTCTTTTTTCTCCTGACACACAGCCTACCTTGGGGTCTCTAAACAGCTTCACAATTTCTTTGATGGAATCCTTACCAAGGCTGGTATTGCCGTCGGAAAAGATAACAATTGGGGTTGTCACCTGTTTCATACCACGGTTCATCGCAGCTATCTTCCCTTTTCTAGCGGGTTCATGCAGTACTTTAACATCTTTATATCGTTTCAAGATATCCGGGGTGCCATCATCGGACCCATCGGTTACCCATAATTGGGTCACTTTTTCACTTGGATAGTTTAAGCTTCTGGAGTTGTTTACTTTTTGGTCTAAATAATCCTTTTCATTAAAGGCGGCGACAAATAAGGTGACCTCTGGCTCGTAATCCCCATTGCCGGTAAAAGGTTTTCCCAAGCCCAATGCCCTACGGATTTTAATGATGATGAACAATAGTATCCCATAGCCTAGATAGGAGTAAAAAATAATTCCCAAGGCAACCCAAAAGATAATTTCCAACGCTTGCATATTCTATTCTTTTAAAAGGCTACTGCCTTATTCTTGTTTACGGCTTCCCACAACCCTGTGTGGTGGTTGTATTGTTTGATCACTCTGGCAGGGTTACCAACGGCCACGCTATAGGGCGGGATATCCTTAGTGACAACGCTCCCGGCACCTACTTGGCAATTTCTGCCAATGTGCACGCCCGCAAGCACTACGGAATTGGCACCGATATGCGCTTCATCCTCTATAACGGTAGGCCTTATATCCAAAGGTTGTTCGCTGGAGTTTTTAAGTCCGTCCGCGAAACCGTGGTTAAAGCCAGAAACAAATACATGTTGGCCCAAACCTGAACCATTGCCCATCTTGACTGGTCCAATAACCACACTGCCTATTCCTACACGTACACGATCTCCCAACAGTACATCACCAGAACCATTGTTCACAGTACAAAAACTTTCTATCGTAGTTAGTTTTCCAATCTCAAACCGTTTCCAAGGAAAAACATCAATTCTACTATTCCTTCTAATAACGGACCCTTTGCCTTTTTTATGGACCAAAGGGTTTACCATTAGTTTAATGAACCAACGGGGCCTTGGGTTTCTGCTAGGTGCAATAAGCCATAGCACAAACTTTTTTAACCTCGGGTTGGATTTTATTCTAGCGATCATAATCAAAGGTCTTTAATGGCATAGGTTTTACTGTACCAGTAGCGTTTTGGATCCTCAATTCCGTAAGCCTGTCTTACGCCACCATGACAATCCTGCAAATATTCCAAGCCTGCACCTGCGTTCATTTCTATAACTTCCGGGCCATCTTTTGAATAGGCAATATCCCACCCCATAAACGGGATGGCCTCCATTTTCTGGGCCGTCTTCTCCACAAAGCTTTTAATGGTATCCCAATAGGGAAATACATACTCCTTAAAAGAGAAATCCGTATCTGGGTGCTTATCAATGGTTTTGCCATGGCCAACATGGATCATATCATCAAACTTTCCGGTCTCCACATTAATTTTGCAGACCAAGCCAGTCTGGCTGGCGTTGTCCAACTGGCTGCCCCCCTGCCCCATACGCAACATGGAATACATGATGTTGGCCTTACCGTTCTTCACCTGCGTCATCACCCTAAAGGTATTGACCGCGTTGGGATAGATTTTATTGAGTTCATTGTGCTGTTGTAAGCCTTCTTGTAGGATGTAGTCTTCGGAATCGCCCAATTGCCCAGCGATATATGCAGCTGAAAGGCTTTGGTTGTCCTCATCTACAAAACCGTCCTTATTGGCAAAGATCATAATACCCCTACCTCCCAAACCATGGGTGGGTTTTAGAAACAACTTTTTAGCCTTGGACCCATGGACAATTCCATCCACGGCACTTGGAGAAATGATATTCTTGGCACCATCATAAAACACCCCATTTTTATACTGTAAAAGCAGCACTGGCTGCTTGATTTTATAGGAATCCAACACCCTATACGTGAGCTCTTTGTCTTCACTCACAATCCCATAATCTTTAAAATACTTGGGAAAGAACAAGTAATAGGCAAAATAATTGGGGATATAATCCTTCATTTGTTCATGGGACAAATGGCATGATTTTTTATACATCCCGTAACGGATGTATTGATAGGGATAGCAGCCCCAAAATTTATGCAACATCTTCATTTCACGCTTGATGACATTTCTTGCCTTTTTATCGGTGTCGTTCTCAAATACGGCCAGCTCCCTTGTGTAGTGCTTTTTGTAATGCTCCCTTAATTGTCGCTCGGACATGTATTTCCAAACACGATATAATTTGCTCTTCATTTTCATGGCATCAGTTGTTTTGCAAATGGTTATACATGGTTGCGACACAATTGGCCCAACTGTGCGCATGCCCAACGGCAATCCTTTCTTGCTGTTTTTCCTCGGAATCCGATGCCAAGGCCTTAGCGATCATGGCTACGTATTCCTCCTTATCCTTGGCCAAAAACACCACGTCCCCAAAGTACGCCATGGCCTTGGTCCGTGTAGCTACCGTAGGTTTTCCCATAGCCAGGTACTCATCTATCTTTCTAGGGTAATTGCCCATGGTTGCCTTGGTCAGTCGTTGGGGATTAATGGCAACATCAAACCCTTTAATGTAGGCGGGCAAGGTTTCCGGCGGTTTTGGACCTAAAAAACGGACATTGGCCAACTGGTGTAGGTTAGACCGTTGAAAACTATCGTCTTCCGGACCCACCAATACCACCTCATAGTCTGGCCTACTAATGGCAATGTGCTCAATAATTTCAATATCCAGTCTCTTGGAAGACAAAAAGCCCACATAACCAATTATCGGTTTTTCAATACCCATAAGTTCTTCTGCCTTGGCAACCATATTGGCCTGGTACATTTCCGTATCACAACCCTGCCCTACCATAAAACTTTTTTCATTGTAGCGCCTGGCATTTTCCTCGTACAACAGGGAATTGGTAAATACCATATCTGCCTTTGAAATTAATTTTGGTTCCACCTTGTGGCCATGCTTTTTCCAATACGGGACATTAAGAAGGTTGTCCCTAACATAATAGATATACTTTTCTGGCCGCAGGTGTTCCTTTAAATAGTACCCCAAGAACATATTTTGGTCGTTGAACAAAATAAAGTCCTTAAAGTTTAGCCGTGCAACCGCCTTTTTGATAGCCTCTGCAAATTTTTTATTGTTCACCTTGTTCAATACCTTAAAAAGCCCATCATGGTTCACAAAATTTATGGGATACGTCTTTACCGGAGGGGTGTATACCCAAAGGTTTTTGCTCTCTTGGTACAAGGCGTTTTCAGGATATTTTATGGCATCCTTCCTGTTCTTTGTTTTTTCTGAATCCGGGTCCTTGATAAAGTCGATATAACTTATGGGATTATTAACGTACAGCACCCTGTTCCCTTGGGCAAACTGCGTGGCAATATCCTTGCAATTGCTTCCTATGGGAATATCCCAAGGCTGAATCCCAACCACAACAATGTCTTTATTTTCCATCATCATTTCTGTTTTTCCAATTCATTAAAAACATCTTCATAAAGTTCCAGTACATTCTTGGCCATTTCCTTCCATGAGAAATGCTTGGCACGCTCAATACCATTTTTGGCCAGTAAGGCCGCGAGCATTTTATCTTCTACCAGGGTATGCATGGCAGCGGAGATTTGTTTTGGATCAAAAGGATCTACGATCAGTGCCGCATTGTCTCCCGCTACCTCTGGCATAGAAGAGGTGTTTGATGTGATTACGGGAACCCCACAGGCCATTCCTTCCAATATAGGAATACCAAAACTCTCACGTAGGGAGGGGTATAGAAATACCTCGCACTGACTTATAATGGCGGGTAAAAGCTCATTGGGCACATATCCGGTAAGGTGTATCAAGGCGCGCAGTTCTGGAGCATTAATATCTAAAAGCATACGTTTTAACCGGTCTTCATCAAAATCCAACATCACCAATTTAAACTGGTTCCCGTACTGCTGGTTAAACAGGGCAAAGGCCTTTAAAACACCCAGAGTATTCTTCTTTGGGTCTGTATTTCCCAAAAAGAAAAAGTAACGTTCCGGTAGGTTATACTCTTGTTTTATGGTGTTTAAAACCACGGTATCGGTGACCTGTTGAAAGTGTTCACCTACTCCATTGTAAACCGCCGTTAACCTATCGTCCTTAAAACCAAAATAGGCGTTTATCCGTTCCTTCTCATAGTTGGAGACCGTAATCACTTTTTTACTCTTTCTGATTACCGATGGGACAAAAAATCTGCGGTACAAATTGCCTAGCTTCTGGTACCAGGTTCCCGCCTTTTGAAAAACACTGATACTTTCCAAATAAATAATGTCATGAAGGGTAGTTACCAGCGGCACCTTGCAAAAAATAGGCCCCGTGTTACTGGTACAGTGCAAGACATCACAACCCTCTCTAAAAGCGGCGCGAGGAAGTTCCCACTGTTCCCACCCAGGGTACCCAAACTTTGATGTCAATTCCACAATTTTGAAATTAGGGGCTGCCGGTATACAAGCGTCATCAACATCTGGCTTTACAAAAATGACGTACTGGTTACGGGTATCTATACGTTGTAAGTTTTTAATCAACTCTAACGCCACCATGTCCATACCGTGCTTTTTCTTTCTAAAAAGCCGTTGTCCTTCTATACCAATTTTCATAAGACTTATTTACGTGTTTAGTGTACCGTGCTGTGTGTGTATAAATTTTTTATTGGCTCCCCTTAGTTTGAACAGGGAGCGAAACATGACCCAAAACGTCTTGGGCAAGCTGGCCAATGCACGCAGCGTATCCGAGGTATAAAATTTTCTGGGCACTGCCATAATAAAGGCAAGAATGGTCAATCCCAATGTGCCTTGCCAATAGCCGGAAGGAACCATGAGTATGGAAGACGGCAACGTGGCATCCAACAGGGAATACAAAATGGCAATAAAAAGTACCATACCAAGAAGCAGGACTCTGGGCGGCGAGATCATTTGGTACACTTTATCCGCGAAATCCAAATTTCCCCTCAAGAACAACTCTTTGACCCCCGAAACTGCAAAACGTTTAAAGTAAACGAACTGGGCAGAAAGCCATCGTTTTCGCTGATTGGCAAACACCTCTGTTTTCTGTACTTTCTCATCCAGCACAATGGCTTCATGTAAATAGGCTATTTGCGTTCTATCCCTAAGCAAGCGTAGTTCCAGCTCCTTATCAAATCCGCCTACGGCATTGATTTCTGCCATGGTCCTTTTAAAAAAATGGTAGTCAAAGGCCATACCTGAGCCAATTAATGCAGATGAAAGTCCCAAAACCCGATGTCCCTTTCTAAAAATATGATTGTTGACCTCCTCACTGATGGCATCTAAAATGGCCATGGGGGTGTTCATGTTCTTGGCCACACGGTGCCCCTGCACCACTTTATACCCTTTGTTAAAAGCGGTATTGATACGTTCTAAAAAATCAAACTCCATGATATTATCCGCATCCAAAACGAGGGCAACTTGGTACGCATCGCCAATAACCTGCATCGCTTGGTTCAATGCCTTGGATTTGGTGCTTGTTTCAAAGGCAACCTCTACCAAGGTAACGGGGAGTTTCCTAAGTTTTTGTAGGGTGATTTCCTTAAAGGAGTCCGCTATAATGACCACATCAAACAAGTGCTCGTCATAACTCTGTTCCAAGGCACGCCGTGCCACCTCCACAATGACATTGTCTTCTTTATATCCCGGTATGAGCACTGCGAACCTTCGCTGTTTATTGATGATCTGCGGTTTTTTCTTAATGTTAAAAAGTCCCGCAAAAGCAAATAGAAAAACATAGATGGACGCAAAACCAAAATACGTCAAAATCAACAACTCCAATCCATTGACCATATGTGTTAAAACATCCATCACCGTTTTTCTTTAATTAATGGCCAATCAGCTCTTTAATTGAGGTATTTTGTAACATCATCCCATCAAAATACTTGATGGTCTTCTCCAGACCGCTTCGCAAATCCACGGAGGGTTTCCAGTCTTTTAATTTTTCTTTGGCCAGGGTGATATCTGGCTGTCGTTGCATGGGATCGTCCGCCGGTAATGGCATATGGATGATCTTGGAACGCGAGTTGGTTAGATCAATGATGGTTTGGGCCAGTTCCAACATGGTAAACTCCCCTGGGTTACCAATATTTATAGGGCCGATAAACGTGTCTTCCGTAGCCATCATTTTAATCATGCCATCCACCAAATCACTCACATACTGGAAGCTTCTGGTCTGGGTTCCATCACCAAAAACAGTAATATCCTGATCCTGCAATGCCTGCATGATAAAATTGGAAACCACCCTACCATCATCAGGTTCCATTCTAGGACCATAGGTATTAAAAATCCTGATGATCTTTACCAAGACATTGTTAGACTCATGATAATTGACAAAAAGGGATTCTGCGCATCTTTTCCCCTCGTCATAACAGGAGCGTATACCAATGGGGTTTACATGTCCCCAATAATTCTCCGGTTGTGGATGTACCTCCGGGTCACCGTATACCTCGCTTGTAGACGCCTGTAGGATTTTGGCATTGATACGTTTGGCCAATCCCAACATATTAATGGCACCTAAAACAGAGGTTTTTATGGTCTTAATGGGGTTATGTTGATAATGCACCGGAGAAGCCGGGCATGCCAAATTGTAAATCTCGTCCACCTCAATAAAATAAGGCAGGGTGATGTCATGCCTGATGAGCTCAAAATAAGGGTTATCCATTAAATGAACGATCTTGCTCTTGCGACCCGTGAAGTAGTTGTCCATGCAGACCACTTCATTGCCTTCCTTCAACAGCCGTTCACATAAATGAGAACCAACAAAACCAGCACCGCCTGTAACTAATATCCTTTTCATCCTAATTGCGTTTTGTCTGCTTAAATCTTTGCGGTCTCCTGTGCTGTGACCGCTGCCCGGCCAATACTGTAGTAGTTAAAACCAATTTCTTCGATCTCCTCTGGATCATAAATATTTCTCCCATCAAAAATGGTCCGCTCGTTCATCAGTTTTTCAAGAATCCTAAAGTTGGGCATTCTAAACTCGGACCACTCGGTGACCACAATAAGAGCATCGGCATCAATGGCTACATCATACTCATCTTTGGCATACTCAATGGAATCCCCCAAAATACGTTCGGCCTCATGCATGGCCACGGGATCATAGGCCCTTATGGTAGCCCCTAGTGCCTTTAATTCCTCAATAATGACCAAAGAAGGCGCTTCGCGCATGTCATCCGTTTTGGGTTTAAACGCTAAGCCCCAAAGGCCAAAATGCTTTCCTTTAAGATCATTGCCAAAGTGTTTTTTAATTTTTTCTACCAGCGTGGTTTTCTGCCGGTAGTTCACCGCCTCTACGGCTTTAAGTACTTCTAGGGAATGGCCGTACTCATCTGCAGTACGTACCAATGCCTGTACATCTTTTGGGAAACAACTACCGCCATAGCCCGTACCTGGATAAATAAATTTATTTCCAATCCTGGAGTCCGATCCAATTCCCTTACGAACCAAATCTACATTGGCCCCGACCAACTCACAGAGATTGGCAATATCGTTCATAAAACTAATCTTGGTGGCCAACATGGAATTTGCGGCATACTTGGTCATTTCCGAGGAAAATATGTCCATAAACAAGAGTGGATGGCCGTTCATCAAAAATGGTTTGTACAAACGCCTCATCACCTTTTCCGCACGTTTACTTTCAATACCTACGACAATACGGTCCGGTTTTAGAAAATCGTCCACGGCGCTGCCCTCTTTTAAGAATTCAGGATTTGATGCCACATCAAAAGGAATCCTAACACCACGTTGCACCAGCTCTTCCTCTACCGCCGCTTTTACCTTGTAAGAAGTACCTACGGGCACGGTGCTCTTGGTAATAATTACCTTATAATCTTCCATGTGCTGGCCAATTTCACGGGCCACACCCAGAACGTACTTTAAATCTGCACTACCATCCTCATCCGGGGGTGTACCTACCGCTATAAAAACCGCATCACAATCCTTAATGGCTTTTTGTAAACTTGTTGTAAAAGAAATCCTATTTTTGTCCAGATTACGTTCTAAAAGCGCATCTAGACCAGGTTCATAAATAGGCACTTCCCCATTACGGAGCATAGCTACCTTTTTCTTGTCTATGTCAACACAAACCACGTTGACCCCCGTTTCTGCGAAGCAAGTGCCCGTTACTAAACCAACATACCCCGTACCGATTACTGCAATATTCATTTTAAAGTTTTTTCGTTATTTATTTGTAAATATTATCTTACATTTTTTAGAAATGAAACTATTGTTGTGAAACGATATATAATCGTTGTCAATCGTCTGTATTTACTTATCATCACCTTAAATACCAGTCCAAATCTTGGGTACCCCCAGAGTTGGCCCAACTTACAAAACGCGGGTACTGTAAGGTAATGGGAATGGATTCCGGAGGAGTGTCAAAACCCTCATAGATATTTAAGGCCCAAGGAAGGTTCTGTTTTGTCTTGTAATACCTACCCGTAAGGGGGTCAGAAAAATCATCTCCCGTACCCAAATACGCAGCTTTACTAGTGGGCAACATATCTGGGAGGTGTATCTCCCTTGTGCGGTCCCCGTTGACCATTAAAAAGGTATTAAAGGGTATTTGTCCTAAGGCAGACGCATTTAGCGCCTCGGTAATAGTCACCTCTACGTCTACCGTTGTTCCTTTAAGGTTTGCTACATTGCCCACCACCAGGATTACGGTTTCATTGGTTTCGGTTCCTATTTCAGTTCCATTTGCAGCAACGGTCTCAAAACCGCCATTGAGCAACTGTCCTTCTACGTTTTCCACTAAACTAGGGGCAATTGGCAGCACAAACCCAAACCCATTTTTAAGGGAGCCACCAATTTCCTCGATTACAAAAGTGGCCTTTATCGCAGATACCTGATTATCCGCATTGGCGATGAGATTAAAGGCGTATTCCCGGTTGTCGCATCTTTAAACATCTAGGGCACTTAAAGGATTGTTTGATTCCACGTCATGAGTAACCCCAACGTCATCATCATTTTGAGAGTTTTCATCTAGGTCATTTTCACTTAGGAACGAAACCAGCCTAAATACTATGAACAACGTAGAGGATAATTGTATTTTTTGATGCTTTTGGGGAATTTAAATTAACTTTTAAGTATTTGATTATGTGACAAATTCCACTTAATTGCCCTTAAATAAGCACTTAAATGTTCAAATTGCCTTTTAAATAAAAATGTGATTATATTTTTTGGAATGGATACAAACGCCTGGAACAATAAACTTACAAACAGTTGTATGGGTTTGAAGTTCCGCCGCGCAAATACAATCCTGTTCCGCGTGATATAGTAGGTCTTTAAAGGGCTAAATTTTCCCGTAGATAAGGATTCCTTGTGCAAAATGTAGCTTTGGGGCTGGTAATAGATCTTATACCCCGCACGTTTGATCATCTGCGCCCAGTCATGCTCTTCGTAATATAGAAAGTAGACCTCCGTCATCATACCCACGGTCTTTACCACATGTTTAGGCACCATCATGGCAGCGCCGTGGATGGATTCCGTTTCTCCCTCAACATCAAAGCTTCCGTCATCCTTTTGATGATAACCAATACTATTGTTCCTAATGGTCCACTGGTTCATGGGGGTATAGCCCGCATATTGGATAAGCTCTGGGTTCCAATAAAATTTTATTTTGGGGCTCACCATGCCAATGGTCCTATCTTTGACCAAGGTGTTCACCAACGGGGCCAAACAGTCTGGAGGCAACTCCGTATCGTTGTTCACAAAAAAAAGGAACTCCCCCTTAGCGGCCTTAACCCCTAGGTTATTACCCCCTGCAAAGCCTAAATTCTCCGGACTTTTAATCAAGGTAACCTCTGGATAGTGCTCCTTAATAACATCTGGTCGGTCATTGGGGGAGGCATTGTCCACAACGATGACCTCAATATTTTTATAGTAAAGCTCCCTTACTGTCTTGAGCATGGCCAAGGTAACCGCACTTTCATTATAATTAATGGTGATGATGGACACCAAAGGTTGATGTTTTTTCATGCTGATGGTATAATTTGTTTAGAATTTGTAGGTGCGCTAACTACTTTGCTGGCATCCCTATTTTCTGCAATTCGCTGCTTTTCCCATCTTGGGGCCAAAAAGATGAATACCATGCCCACGTACATTAATATTCCCGTAGGAAACTGGCCAAAGACGCCATTCCCGTAAGAGGCCAACATGATGCCGGCCATTCCGCAGACCAGGGCAGCAATCTGCCCTTTCACCCGTTCATCCTTTAGCTTAAACATGACGTTATAGGCACCTGTAATAAGGATAAAAAACAGAATAAAAAGGTGGAGATAGAGTCCCACGATACCCATATCTGCCCAGATGGCCACAAACCAACTGTCCGTAGCGGTATTGGCCAGGAAGGTGTTTGGGGTAAAACGCTGCCCCCAATTTCCTGTGGACCCTATTCCGCCGCCAAACGGTCTGGACGCCAAATACCCACTCAATTTTTTCTGATTGGCCAAACGCACCTGTAAGGATGCATCGTTGGGGTCAAATGCGGTGCGCATCCGTCTTATTTGGGCATTGTTGTTCATGATAGTGGTATGTGCAAAAAACACATAGACCCCAATTCCCATAACGGCACCCAATACCAAAATTGGGATGTTCTTGCGCAGGATCAAAAACATGATACCGCCCATTGCGGGAACGGCGATGGCACCACGGGTTCCGGAAATCAACATACCATAAAGACCCGCTAAGGCCACAATAATAAAAAAGACCCTTTCCTTATATTTTTTGGTGTAGAGGGCCAAAACGCCGAAAAGCACACCGGCATGGCCTTGCGAGGCACCAAACTGACCGGCATCGGAATAAAAGGAAAAAATACGAAGCTTTCCAAAAAGGATGTGGGTGACATGGCCGCCGCCATCCAACCATTTTTGCTCAAATGGGTCTACCCCAATAAAAAGTTGCATGCAACCTTTAAGCGTGCCCAAAACGGAAAGTGCGCCCCACAGGTATAAAAACAGCCGCAGGTCCTTGGGCTTGTTAAAAAGGATAAAGCAAAGGGGCACCAGCAAAAATTGGTACAGCGCAAGACCTCTCATGGCATAAAACCACGCTACCCTGCTTGCGGCCTCTGGATTGGCCACCTGTATAAAGGCATACCCAAACCAAACCGCCACTAAGATGGTAAGATGGGACTTGGCTCTATCCCAGGGAATTTTAATATGAAATGCCTTAAAAAAGAGCGATAGGTACATTAAAAACATAAGCCCATCATTGATCAAGCCCCATGTGGCGGGCACATATCGTGAAAGCCCGATGACAAAAAAACCAAAGATGATGATGGTAATGATGCCTATGCGCGGATTTAATAAAACACTACAGAGGTAAATCACCGCCAGCGGTAAAACCATAAAAGCGATACCTAACAAGAGTCCCTTGTCCGCTGTAAGTTTGGCCGCAAGCACAATCACGCTCAACAAGATCAAGAGCGGGAGTGGCTTTCTTAAATTATCCGTACCATATGTCCTTAAAAACGGATTCATTTTAGTGCGGATAGGTTAAATTTTTTGACAAATTGCAGGCTCTCTTTAAAAATCTGTTTTCCGTCTGCCTGAATTTCCTTTTTTACATACCTAAGTCCAATGAAAATCCCCAAGAGGGTAAAGACCACCGTTCCGACGGCTACCACCACCAGACTTTCAAAAACAAACACCGCGATAAGATTGATGATGACGTTGGCAACGGCCATATAAATGACCTTGTTCAAATTAAGTCTTGGCTTGTTGATGCTGTCTAACAGCACGCCGGTAAAACGGTCTATGGGCAACAACAGCGTATAACAGGTAAAAATCCTAAAGATCAGGGTAAGCAAGGGCAATTGGTCTACATATTGCTTGCCGCCCAGTACCAATACCATATATTCAGCAAAAACAAAACAAAATACCGCCACTGGCAAAAACAATAGGGTCACGATGCCCGAGTACGTATAAAAAATATGTCTTACGGCCTCCAAGTCTCCAGAAAGGTTCTTTTTGGACATTCTGGGGTAGGCGGTCATGGTAAAGCTACGGAGCGGTATGCCCAACAAATCCGTTAACTTTAGTGGTATGGCATACATGGCAATACCCGCAGAGCCCAGTATGGGGCTAAGCCCAATGATAAAGGTGTCCGCACTTTTTAAAAGGCTGGAACCAACAAGGGTTCCCATAGCATATTTACCAAAGCCCACCATCTCCCTTTCCACCGCTTTGGTCGAGTGGTGTATATAGAGCATTCCATCCCATCTTTTTAAGGTGCACCAAACACTGGAAATCAGGTTTACGGCAATATTTACCCAAACAATTTCTAACAATCCCCAGCCAAGGAATAGGCCGTTCGCCACCAAAAACAGCACAAAAAGGCCTATATTGGACAAACGGACCACCATCATGTGGTTAAACTTCTGCTCTGCCTGAAAAAGGGCAAAGGCGCTTTTCCACCCCAAGCTGGCCAGACCCAACACTGGGTACCATATTAGGAACAGGTCATACCCTGTGATAAGGTTCACCCCAAAATAACCAAGCGTAAAATATATCGTATAACAACATGCGGAAATAGCCAAAAGGACCAGTAGCCCAATTTTGTACCCAGCACCCAACAACCCTTTTTGTTCACCCGCTACCGCGCCAGACAACAGTCTAACCACGGAAGTTCTGGTAAAGCCAAACCGTAACGCATCTATAAAGGTCCCAAGGGTGATGTAGAGTACCCAATCACCAAATTGCACCTGGGGCAACTGCCTTGTCAGGAGCATAAAACTAATCAGCCCCAATGCCGCAGAACTTAGGCTGGCAAGCAGGGAATTCATATTTTTTTCCCTCAGGATTTTTTTTAACATTTTCATCCTATAGCTTGTTTGGTGAAAAATCTGAACTGTACCAACTTCTTGATGATGCGTCGCAGGCGCGAACGTTTTCTAGGCACCTCATCAATCACGGTTTCCATTTCAATGACCTTGACACCATTTAGGATAATGGTAGGTTCCGGACCCGTGGTTGCTTGGTTAAACAGCATTAAGGCATTCTTATCCGCTTCGCTCCAAGGTCTGTTTGCCCTTGTGACCATAAAGGTGTAATCTATGAGTGCGGCTAATTTTACCGGAAATGGATTTTTGATGATGCTCGGCAGCTCCAAAATGACAAAATCATAGGTATTGAAATTGGCAATGGCACCATCAGGATTAAACTCTTCAATGTTGGACAATCTATATAAGCGATCGCTCACTTCATAGGTCAATTGCCTGTAATGGGAATCGGGGGCATTTGCCGCATCGTTTTCATAAGTAACATGTAAAATCTTGTAATCCAACTCGCATAGTTTTTCAATGAGTTGCCTACAGAGAAAGGATTTTCCTTCATTCTCCTGTGTAGAAAAAAACATGTTCACCACAGGGCCTTTGTTTTCCCCACCACTTGCCTTAAACTGGTTGAGAATGATATTTCTTGAAATGGCATTGATCGCTTTATTCTTTAAATAGTCATAATCAATGGCTTTGTCCTTGGGGTTGATCACCGGATAAATGGAGGACACCCCTAACCCAACGATTGATTCTGCCCGCTTTGCAGTGTTAATATTACCATCTAAAAATTCCAATACTATGACGGTAAAGGTCACGATGACAAAACCTGCCATACCGGCTACGATCACCAGCATCATACGTTTACTGGGTTGTGGTTCTATGGGAAAAAAGGGTGGCTCACTAATGGTTAGGTTGGCCTTTAATTGTCCGTTTTGTTGTTTTAGTTTTGCCAGACCCAAACTGTGCAAAAGACTTAAATATTCTTTTTCCTCAATATTGATTTTACGTTCCAATTTTTTAAGGATGGCTCCAAGGGGCGCATAGGTTTTATAGATTTCATCGAACTCCAGCCTTTTTACGTCCAGTGCGGCCAGCTCTGCTTTGGAGCCCTCAAAAATGATGGCTTGCTGCAGCCAATCCTTTAAGATACTGGTAGACGCTAAACCACTTTTATCGTTGTTCACCACAAACAAGGTGTCAATGGCTTGGGATAACGCCAGCTCCAGCTCTGCCCTAGTCTTAAACAGTTCTGTATTCTGCCTATTGATTTTTTGTTTGGAAATGGAGTCCACATCCAGACTTAAACTGTTCATGGATATTTTATAGTTCACCTGGGAAAGGCTATCACGGATACCCAAAATAGTGGCATTTTGCGCCCTTTTTTGATCATGGGTAGCCATTTTGGCCTCTAGGGTCTCCAAAACCGCTTGTGAGGAATGGAAATTCTGAAATACGGTTTGGTACCTAAGTTCAAACGTCTCTTTTCTGCCGGCGATTAACTTGGATTGCTCATAATAGTTCATGATGAGGTTGTCCCTATTGAACTCCAACAATTCCTTTTCTGCGGTGTTGAGTCTTGTGGTAGTCCTGGCCAGTTGATCTTCAAAATACTTAACCACAATGTCCGATTGGTCTTGTTGTATTTTTGCATTCTCCTTAATAAAAGTATCCGTAAGTATGGCCAAGGTATTTTGGCAAATTGCGGCATCTTCTGACTGGAAGGATATATCAATAAAATCACTGGAAGATATGCGCCTAATGGTTATTCTGTCCAGTATTTTTTGATACCCATAATCCGGATGGTTCAAATTCAAAAGTTCATTGATAAAGTTCAACGCACTGGCCTCCTTATATTCCTTTAGGTTTTTGAACGTTTTATCCAAATCATCCTTCACCACCAGTTGCTTTACGTCCTCCGGCACAATTTCCATTAACCCATCATACTTGGCTTTGGAAATGGTTCTAACCTCGGCACTGTCCAAAGACAGGTGCTGCGCCAACAGTTTAAGGCTCACCGTTTCTAGGGTAGTCTTGGACTTTATGAGGTTGAGCAGGTTGTCATAGGCAATATTGGTGGCCTTAAAATCCAGCCTAGTATTTAACTCTATGGAAGAACCGGATGCAAAACCGGTAAAAATCCTGACTTTGGACTCATATACCTTGGTTTCATTTTTGGTCAGGAAGAATACCAAGGAAGCCAAAAGAATTGGGGCTGCAATAAGCAGCCATAGATGGCGCAATAAAATGCGAATGAAGAAAAGCAGGTTGAATTTCATGAGGAAATGGACAATTTTTCTCCAATTATGGTTTCTAGATATCTTAGGTTGAGGCGGTAATCCATTGCCGCACTTTCCTTGCCCCTTATAGCATCGTTTAATATCTGGTTGAGCCTTGTATATTCAGATATGCTAATGATGCCGTTGGCATAGTCCTTTTCCACTTGTTTGGCCTGTACCCGGTAGGTATCCAATACGGCGCTGGCGATCAAAAAAAATTTGTGCGCTTTTACAAAGCTGTTGTATCTGAGCATGACAATTTCCTCTATTTCATTTTCTATCATTTGCTTGGAGAAAATAGCCTTTTCCTTCTCCAACCTCGCGGTCTTTATTTGCTTGCCCCTATTTAAAATGGCCTCCAAGGGAATGGACAGGGAAACACCCAAATTATAGCGGGTCTGTTCCGTACTTATCAAGGTTAGGTTTGCACTGGGGTCACCGGCCAACTGTTGGTTATTCAGGTTATCAAAAATGCCATAGTTGTAAGAGGCCCCCATGGCCAAAAACCGTAAAAGTTGCGTGCGCGTTTCTTTTTCCTTAATGGTGAGGGTTTGGATATCCGTATCAAAAAGCTTCAATTTTGCACTGTACCTAATGGCTTTTTGCACCAAAGAATCCAAGGGTGGAATCTGCTGTGTAATATCATTGTCCTTTAGGCTTTTGGTAATAAAGTCATCTGCCAACTGTGCTTGGAGCCAACCTATGTTGCATAAGAAAAAAAGTACCCAATATTTGCCCATGCCTACACATTTTCTTTTTGGAACACTGCCTTAAAGGTTCTTAAGATGATCCACATATCCATTAAAAAGGCGTGCTTGCCATTGGCGTATTCCACATACTTTACATCTAACTGTTTGCGTTCTTCGGGGGACATTTTGGAGCTTCTACCCCGAGCTTCCACCTGCCAGAGTCCTGTAATGCCAGCCGGACCGTTAAAACGCTCCGTCCATTCGTCCGTGGTCAACATTTCGGCCTCGTAAAGGGGCAAGGGCCTATTTCCCACTATGGACATATCTCCCTTTAGGACGTTGATGAGCTGTGGCAGTTCATCAATACTTAATTTTCGGATAATCTTGCCTACTTTGGTGATTCTTGGGTCATTATCAAACTTCACAAAAGCACTTTTGGCACTTTCCTTCCTTTTCTGGTTATGAAGTGCTTCATCTACCTCTGCATCATCACCGATAAGCACGGTGCCCTTTACATCCTTGGGGGTTACTTCTTGTGGGGTTGCATCTTCTTGGTGGTCATCTTCATGTACATACTGATTAAGGTGTTCAAATTCCTTTAATCTTTTATCAGCATCTGGGTACATGGACCGCAACTTTAAAAAATTAAAGATTTTGTATCCAGTACCCACACGTTTGGAGATGTAATAGACTTTTCCTTTTGATTCTATCCTGATGGCCAATATCACCAACAACAGAAATGGTGCCGCAACCAACAGAACTGAACCTGCCAAAAGAATATCAAAACTCCGTTTCCAGAAGCCAATCCTATATTTTTTTTGAGGGCTGTCCGGAAACTGTATATGTTGTTTACCCAAGTTTGCTTTCAGTTCCTTTAAAAAACCAATGCGCTCCAACAACCTATTAAAGTCTACGGGATGCGCAAAGATATCGTCATAGCCACCCTGCATGGCAAGTGTCTTTTCCCTTTTGTTCACCTCTTCGCCCAACAGCACTATGGGTATTCTTTGATCAGGGTCAAAGGTCTTTTCCACATAGGCCTTAAACTCCTTAATATCTGCATCGGCTATGCCTTTTTCGCATAAAAAAGCATCGATGGTATCCGTAAGTCCATGCCATTTACCGTCCGTATAGTTTCCTTGTCCATGCAACCACTTTAAGGCCTGCGAAACGGTTTCCGCAGTATAAATTTCCACGGTTTCCCGATCGCGCTGAAACTCCTCCGCCAATCTATGGTTAGTGCCAATGTATAGGATTTGTGTTTTCTCACGTGTAAGAACGTCCATGCTAACTTCGGATTAAAAGTTTATCCACCCTTATCAGTAATTCTTCTGGGTTAAAAGGTTTTACCATATAATCATCCGCTCCAAGTCGTAGACATTCCACACGATCGGTAGAACTATCACGGCAACTTAATACGATGATGGGAATATCCGAGAACAGCCCTGTTTCCTTAATTCTTTTAATGAGTTCAAAACCATCCATCTCTGGCATTTCCAAATCGGTAATGATAAGGTCCGGTAAATTGCCCTCATGCAACCAGGTCATTGCGGCCAACCCATTTTCCATGGTGGTAACCTGGTAGGACTGCCCTAGGAACTGGGCTACCAACTCGCTAAGTGATTGTTTATCGTCTACGACTAAAATTTTCATAATTGTAAGATTTGTATTACTTAATAAAACGAAAAGTAGGATTTATATTACATAACAGGAATTGATTGTTGTCAAACCAGGGGTAACTGTTGCAAGCGTCCTAGTTATAGCTGTAAGATATTTCTGTAAAAAAACTAGTTGTCAGCTTATTGGCATCCCCAGCTATCCATGTATGGAGCATGCAAAGGGACCTTACTTTTATAGATTACCTAAGGACCGCCTAGCCATAGTGCCCCATGAAAACATCCCATTATTTTAAATAGGAATTTCCATAGGCCCAAGTTCAAAAAAGTAATAGAGGTTAATTTCGGGAGTTAAGGATAGGGCTTTGGCAATAGACCATACCCAACGGAATTAAGGTAGGATAATGGTAAAATGTCCCGTTTAAGGGTATTACTTTTTGGCAGGACCAAAATACGCTGCTCTAGTGGCGAACCTACTCCCAGTAAAAGTACTCCATGTGATCTATTCCTGCATCCAATCCCCCACTACCAGCAATGGCAGTACATCAACAATACCTATAAAGCTTAAGGAAGATACCTAAGGTATGCCCAACAGTGAATGTTACTATTTAAAACCTAAGCCCTATCCGGACTTAAGATATAATCTGTCTTGGTCATCCTCATGATTTTGGCAATGTCTGCGTTTTGTTTTCCAACTATGGTAACTACCTTATGACTGGCTGCAGCCTCTTTGTACAGTTTTTCAAAAAACAGGGCAGAACTGGAGTCCATTTTAACCACACCTTCTATATTTACCACGATACTTTCTTCTTTTTCCAAAACGGTTTGAAAATAGATGCTTAGCGCACCCAAGTTTTGGGAGGTTACGGTGCCCAAAATTTCAAAAATTCCATGTTGTTCCTTTATTTCCAATGCCATATCATTATGTTTTAGTATTGATTTTTTTCTATTTAGTTATATGCGAATTTCCTTTTTACAATAAATTGAGCCTCCTCATTAACCGGGGTCTATTGGACCGGCTTATAGGGATTACACTGCGTTCTATTAATACGCTATTATCTTGGATATCAATTATTTTACTAAAATTGATGATATAGGACCTGTGAATCTGCAAGAATACGGACTCCGGTAATTTTTCCTTTATCTTTTTTAAAGTTGAATGTACCCTATACTGCCCATCCAAGGTCTTTATTTCAAAATAATCTCCCTTGGCCTCAATAAACAGGATGTCCTCATACTTAAGCTTGATCAATCGCCTATCGATATTAATGTATAAATGATCATCACCAAAGCTTTCCTTAGGAGGTTCACTTTCCAAGGTGGTTTCACCATTACCAACCAAGATGGCTTTACCCGCGTGCTTGAGTTTCATTAAGGTAGTCTGAAAACGCTCCATGGTCACAGGCTTTACCAAATAGTCTACAATAAAGGGATACTGGTATGCCTCTACCGCAAAATTGGTATCTGAAGTGGTAAGTACGATGAATGGTGGATTTTTAAGGGTGGCAATAAAGTCAAAACCCGTTAGCATGGGCATATGGATATCCAAGAAAATAAGGTCTACCTCATTCTGGTTCAAATACTTCAATGCCTCTACCGCATTTGGGAACTGACCAACCACCTCAATATGCCCAGAGGAGTTACAAAGCTCCTTTACAATGGCCCTTGCGGTGTTTTCATCGTCAACTATGATACTTTTCATTGGTGTATATCTTTAATGAATTCTTCTACGGTACCCAATACCGCATCAAACGCAGTCTGAAGCTGGGTATTTCCATATTTAAGCTCCTCTTCATATCTAACGGCTAACTTGTAGGCATTGGTAAGGCTTAGAATACCCAACTTGTGCTTAATTTTGTGCACCACCTTAGCGGCTTCCAGGTAATCTTTGTCGGCTAAAAAATTGGCATACTCCATTTTCTCCTTGGGAAACTCCACTAATATGATAGAAAGAAATTTTTGCTCAAATTCCTCATTACCTCCCGCTATTTCCTTAATGTAGTTGAGATTGGGTGTTTCTGTCATCATAGGTTGGTTTTAATGGTAAAAAAGAACGAGGTGCCCACGCCCTCCTGGGAGGACAACCATACTTCGCCCTTGTAATAATTGATTATTTTCTTTACCAATGCCAGACCAATTCCCGTGGCATTGGAATCGTTTTCCAGTTTTTTGAACATATTAAAAATACCCGCCTGTAAATGTTCTGGAATTCCTTTTCCGTTGTCCTTTATTTCAAAAAGCCAACCATCTTCCTGTTGTTTACAAGTAATTTCAATAGTGCCTGCAATCTTGTCCTCCAAAGCGGTTATCGCGTTGACGATAATATTTTTAAACAACTGCTCCATACGATATTTGCCTATGTATAAGGTGGGCAGTTCATCTTTGACGTAGATATTAACGTGGTCCGGAACGTACACTGTCCTCACTATTTCATCAACCAGGCAGTTTAGGTTTACCATGGTCATTTTTTCCTTTAGGGAATCTATGGTAGCATGCTTCAAAATACCATCTATGAGACTATCCATCTTTTTAAGGTTTTGAAAAATAAGTTCAACATTATTTTCCTTGGAATCCGTTATATCTTTGGCATCCTCTAACAACCAGGTGACAAGGCAATAGACGTTCCTTATAGGCGATTTTAGGTCATGGGATACCATGTGGGCATAATTGTTCAACGATTCATTCTGCTGTTCCAAACTTTTGAGCAAGCTTTCCTTTTCCTTGGTAATAGCCATGATTTTTCCCGCTTGTGCCTCTATGTTTTCCAATAACATTTGCGGGTTGACAGGTGAAGTACCTACTTCTTTGCTTGGGGAGGAACTTTCCATCACGGTCACCGCATTGCTTAAGGCTTCAAGTACTTTTCTTTGATTTTCCGTTTCCTTGTTCAACCTTTTATTGGCCTCATATAGCTCTTTGGAACTTAAGGATGTTGCCCGTTGTATCATTTTGAGCTTGTCATCGTAATGCGAATATGAGCTATGGATAGAATCAAAAAAAGCATCAAGACCGGGATGGTCATCCAGGCCCTTAGGGAAGTACTTCTTTATCTGTCTTTTTAATAGCGTATGCATCCTACTCACTGATCAAGGTTAAGGTCATGGTTTGGTTGTGCAAACGGCAGCGGTTACTGTCACTAAAGGGGGCCATTTCCCCATAAGAATAAAATCCCGTCACTGAGGCCTGATCGCCTATAACCTCCACAACCTCCTCTATTTCTTCCTCCGTTCTTTGGTCCAGTACCAGTTTACGGCCAACACAGCTCACTAAAATGGCCAGTTGTGGTTTGCTGACCCTACCCGTCATAGCAGCTACGGCGGCACTGGCCGCACCATTGGCAATATCATCCGTAGTGGACATCATTAACTGTACTTTGGAACCAACGGGAACATCACCGGCCAAAATCATGGAATTCGCTCCCTCATCGATATTTAAAATAGTACGCACCAAGGGTTTGGAGCCGTCCGTCTCTTGGAGTGACAAAGGGTACAGCAGGGCCGCCTGTGGTAATTCATTGGCCTTCTCGCCCAAATAGGTTTTATAAAGATTTAAGGCGGGTTGCCCATCTATTTCAAAAAGAACGTTCCCATCTGATTTTGTGATGGTCCTTTCCGGTCCAAAGGGTGTCCAACCTCCATTGCTGGCATAGGTAACCTCTAATTGTTCTCCGTAAAAACCAATGGCAATGACATTTCCTTCCTTGGGAATTTCATTGTAGGAAGACAGTGTTTTTTCAAAAAGGGTGCCATCACCACATAATCCACCCGTAATTGGGATATTGCCCTTAATTTGGTTGTCCAATCCTTCTATAAGCCCACTACCATTGACTAAACTGCCATCAGAAACCACAAATACATGTGCAAGGCCTTCTTGTTTAAGCTCACTCGCCAATTTTGCTCCTAACCCTTGGATACTGTCAAAATCCTTGCAGTTGGCACTTGCAATTGTATAGTTGGAAAACTCAAATTCTATGGCAGTGACACTTAGGGTTTCTTCCCTAACCTGGCTGTACATAATTTCACCTGAGGTTGACCCAAACACCAAATTACCTGTTGGAAAACGATGTCTAACTTCCTTATATACCTCCTTATCCTCCAGTAAGGAACGGTCACCAAAAACCAAAACCAAGGGCTGCTGTAATTCTTGCTGCCCTTTTTGCTGCCAAACGCCATCTTTGGTTCTCATTGCCTGTACTATTTTCATAGGGTTATTTGATTTATTGTTTTTTAATGGTGAAGAAAAACGTAGTGCCCTCACCAACCTCACTCTCTAGCCAAACATCACCTTCATACCTGTCTATAATTTTTTTCACAATACTTAGACCAATACCGGTAGACCGTTCATTATTGCCAATGGATTGAAAAATCTGAAATATTTTTTGGTGGTATTCTTTGGGTATGCCTACCCCATTGTCCCTCACCATAAACTGCCAGTGGGTGGGTGTTTCCTTGCAACCAACGGTAACCAGGCCTTCCGTTTTGTCAATATTGACAACCGCGTTGCTCAAAAAATTCTGAAAGAGCTGGTGCACCTTGGTTTTATCGGCCAATATGATGGGCAATGTTCCTTGGACCACCACCTTTACATGATCGGGAATAAAAATGATTTCAGTAATTTCTTGGATCACCTTATTGACGTCTACATCCCTATTGTCCAGAGCGTCACTGTTGACGGTGGAGTATTTTAATATCCCGGAAATCAATTTGTCCATGCCTTCCACTTTTTCCAGCATCATCTTTAAGTTGTAGCGGCCGCTATCATCCAATCTGTCCTTATAATCATCATATAGCCAAGAGGCCAGGGCACTCACACTTCTTAAAGGGGATTTTAGGTCATGGGAAACAATATGGGCGTATTCTTGAAGGCTTTTATTGCTCGCTTCCAGCTCAGTTACCAAATCTTTGGTCTGTAGTTCCAATAATTTTTGCTTGGTAATGTCCAAATGCACCCCAATGGACCCTATTACCTTTCCCCTCTCATCATAGTTTGGTGCGCCGCTGATCAACCAGTGCCGGCGCTCCCCGTTGGACTTGTTGATGGTGACCTCATAAGAGTCCGACCTGTTTTGCTTTCTTTTTTGGAACTGTTGCGCTATAATGGCAGCATTCTCTGCATCAACCTCCATTTGCGAGATGACGTCCGCCCCTATGAGTTCACTAATGGGTTTGCCTATCATTTCCGCATAGCGGTTATTGACCATGAGAATCTTACCATGGTTATCAATTTCGGCAAGGCCCAAATTCATGTTCGCAATTATACTGCTATACTTTTCTTTCTGCGCCTCTAGGGAACGGCGATAGCTTTTGGCTAAGGTAACATCCGTATAGCTCCAGAGGTGTCCTTTGTATTCATCATCTATGAACAAGGGAATGTAATCCCGCTCAAAAGTCCTGCCATCCACAAGTTCCAACTCATCTGAAAGAACAAGTTCTTTTCTGCGAAGGATCTCATTTACCCGCGCTACCATGGCCTCTGGTTCCTTAAAATAGTTCTTGAACTTGTCCAAGCTCTTTTGGCAATCTACCCCTTTCATGTTTTCTGGCTTTGAGGTTATACCAAAAAGAGTGCAAAACTTAGCGTTGGTGAGTACAATTTTTCGATGTTCATCCTCTAATAAAATACCGTTCTGAAGATTGCCCAATAACTTGGATAGGCGTTCTTCCGATGCCCTAAGACGTTCCTCGGACAACTTATCTTTGGTGATATCCTCTACCATGGCCACTTTATAGGCTATCTCACCTTGATCATTGCGGACGGTACTCACGGAGGTTTTCCCGTACAACGTGGTACCATCCTGCTTAAAAAACTTGCGCGTAAGGGCAAACTTGTCCGTATGGCCCCGTGCCGTCTCTGCAAGGATATCTTCATAGAGGGATACGTCCTCAATAATGGAAACGTCATCCAAGCTTAATTTTTTCAGCTCGTATTCTGAGTATCCCAATAGGTCACAAAACGTACTATTGGCCTTTACAATTTTATCATCAACAATGAGAACAATGCCCAAAGAGGAGTTTTCTACAATAATGTCCTGCTGCTTCTTCTGGTCTTCCAACAGCTGCTTAATCTCATACTCCTTGGTAATATCACGTATTACCCCCTGTGCGGCAATTGGTTTTCCCGTCTCATCATAGATCAGGCTGGCGTTGATGTTCACAAACTTTTCCCCTTTTTTTCTGGTATAGAGTTTTACATTATAATTTTTGATAATGCCTACATCCAATAAGGTTTTAAAGGAGGTGGTGGTATACTCATGGTAATCCTCATGCACCATGCTGGCCAAGACCACCTCTTCATGCTCATGGTCAAACCCTAAAAATTCTTTGGCGCTGGCATTCATATTAATGACCTTGGTGGTCATATCCATGACCACATAAGGATCAATAATATTGGCAAAAGAGAGGTCTATATGGGAACCCCGTTCCTTACTGAGCATGGCTTCTAACCTACCGTTAGACTCTTTTAGGTGTAAAGAAGCGTCATAGAGTTCTTTTGATTTTTTCTCTAAAAGCTGCTCGGCCGCCTTTCTGGCCCTTTTTTCGCGCTCCAGGGCACGTTGTAGGATAGCATTGTCCACCTTATCCATGCTGGGTGATATTAAACCGCACCTCAGTACCAGCTTCATTCAGCAATTTTAATTCCACGGTTACCTCTTTATTAAAGTGTTCAAAGGTTTTCTCTATTAAACCCTGGGCCAAGGCATATAGCCCGCGTTCAGAAGCATAGACCATGGAGAGCTTGGTATCCGTTTTTTCCAATATTTTGAAGGTGGGGAGCTGGGCATCCGGATATAATTTCTTTACCTGAATGTGAATATGGTCTTCTATGGAATATAGTAGGCTTATGGGGTTTTTATAACTACTGACCACCTCTGGGTGGGCAGCCAACAGTCCGTTAAAAAGGTAATGGCCGAATGAGTTTAATAAGGCATTGGCCCCTAGGTTGGTGGTTTTACTGAGGTTGGTCAGTAATTGTACCATTTCATTAAAGTCATAGGTCCCTACCGCCGTGTAGGCACCGGTAGAGGGGAGATGGGAATTTTCAATGATGGTGTCTACCACCTCAAGGCCAAAGTTCAACTCGACCATTTCTAAAAATTCCGTGAATACAATTCCTTTCATAATAAGATTATTACGAAATAAAAGTAGGAATTGTACTACTTTATAGATAAATTATGTTGTGAAATTACGTTTTTTGTTAGCCTTTGATCAGTTCGCTTACTTCCCAATATTCAAAAACCCGTTTTATTTTTTTCTCGTAATCCTCATATTTTAAGGGTTTTATAATATACCCGGCTATACCAAGTTGAAAACAGCGTAACAAATCTACCCTGTTTTCGGATGTTGTCAGGATTACCGTAGGAAGATACCTTAGTTTATCATCGGCCTTTACAACTTGTAGAAATTCTATCCCGCTCATCCGCGGCATATTTAAATCCAAAAGGATGATATCCGGAAGGTCACCATTCTGCAAAATATCCAGTGCTTCTTCACCGTTCTTAGCCTCTATAATATCATGTTTGGAATCAAATTTGGCAACGGCACGTTGCAACTTCATTGATTCAATCATGTCATCCTCTATAAACAATACTTTCACAATACACACTTTTTTTAGAAGCTACAAAGCTCATCTAATTCCATAAGGAACAGGCCCGTTTCCAGTTCAATGGTCATTATCTATAGATGAACTGTAAAAATCTGTAGATGAAATTAGTAATAATAATCCTACTTTTTGATGTTTAAGGCACTTCTTTTAGTAGCATTTGCTTGCTCTTTGGCAATTTACGGACAATAGTCTGGTAAGAATGGTCCATAAGTTCTTTAATCAATGTTGGGGACACCTTTTCACAGAGGATGGTATTCCAATGTGTCTTGTTCATATGATAGCCGGGAAGTATATTGCCAACATACTGCTCCCTAAGTTGCACCGCTTTTTCTGGATCGCATTTTAAATTTATTTGTGTGGGCAGTCGTTTTAACGATATCAATGCAAACATTTTACCCATGACCTTAAATACCAAAGTGCTGTCATCAAACGGAAAGGATTCCGTTGCGCCTCTCTTGGCCAAACAATACTCCCGTAACTCCTCTACGTTCATGGTTGCAGGCCCTTGGAATCATACACAATAACCTTTTCCCAAAGGTCTTTGCATTCATCTACAAAAGCCAAATGTGCCGGTTCATCTTGATATTTTTGCTGGGCCTCCGCAGATTCAAAAGTTACAATAAGGCAATAGGTAAAAGTATCGTCTACCACATCACGGACCGCTTTAGGGGGTTTGCCCACATACTTGGTCTTTGCGTATTTGGAATTTGCCATAAACCGCTGCAAAGACGCCTCAAACAGCTGGCCATCTTTTTGGCTGTCCGGATGCTTAAACCAGAAATATACGGTATGGGCAAACGTTGGATCAAAGGTCTTTAAGGTATCCTGTTCTTGTGCGCTCATCACTAAAGTGTTTAGACCTAATAGCGTTAAAATTATCATCTTTTTCATCACCTACTCTTCTAAAAGTTGTTTTTCCCTATTGCTGATTTCCAAGGCGGAATAGTCCAACTTCCAACCTATGGTCTCCACAATCTTTTCTATGAGCAGTACCGCTTCCAAAGCTTCTTTTTTGGCCGAATCTATCAGCCCGCTTTCCGGTATTTTTTCCCTAATGTGCTCTTTGGCATTTTGGTTGAGTTGGGTTAGGTCATCCGGAGAAAAGGAATTGAACAGTCCGTTCTTGATATCGTAAAACTGGATATCCGGTTCTATGGACAATATTTCTGGCTCGGGAAAATTGTTTAAGATAATCCGCCTGCGATCATTATCGGCGCTCAATTTTAGCTTCTTTAGATCATAACCTATTTGCGCCTTGGCATTAATGACCACCAAGGCCTTTTTTTTACTGCTCAAAATGCTCATAAAACCATCCTTGATGTTTTCATACCGATAGATTTCCGCAAAATCACCCTCTACCGTCACCAGTTTACAAACACTCTTGATTTTATCCAAAATCACCGTAGATTGGTGTTCCGTAAGTTCACGCCGTTTTTTCCTTGTGAACATTCCGTACACCCAATACATTAAAATGGCCCCTAGGACCAATCCTAAAGCAGCTTCAACCAAACTATCCATAAGACGAATATACTTAATCCATCAAACTATACAACACCGGCCTGCTGGGGCTGGCATCATTTTCTATGGGGGCTACCTGTAAATTTAAAAAGTAGGTACCGTCTTTAATACGGTTGGGTACGTAAATAAATTCTGTGATGGTGGCTTGTTTGCGCAACGCGCCCTTGGTATTCCAAAAGGCGTGGTGCCCAGCCAATCTCCCCTCATCCCTTTCCCGGTCCACAGACGGAAGGTCCACCAATAGATGGGCTATGCCCTTTTCCCTAAGAAACACTAGGGCCTCCTTGGTAAGATAGGGAGGGTTGGTGTTGGAATACTGGGCAAATTTCTTGGACTTTAGATTGGGCAAGGTCCTTATGACAATGGCTTTCCGTTTTTTATTTCCCAGGGCGTACTGCAATTGTTTTTTTGAAACGATCCTGTCTTCCCCGTACATTTCCAGTGCCACGGTAACCAGCTCTGCCAAAAAAAAGAACCGCTTCAGACTTTGGTTCACGGATTGAAATTCCTCCGTTATATGCCCCGCACATTCCGTATGCGTCACATGTGAATGCGGATTGAACCATATGTCATTAAAATTCACGGAAGCCCCTTGGGACACCTTCCCAACAAAACCATCTTCCTGGTGCGGCTCTATTCTTGGGGGTTGCAGGTACCAAGCATTTATATTGTTCTCCTTCCCTGTCATGGCAATGGAAATATCCAAAGGTGCAGCTAGATCAATCTTATAATTCCTATTGTTATGTTTTATGGTGGCAAGCATATATGCAAAATTTGTGTGCTTCAAGTTCCCGATAAATTAAGCATAAACAAATCACTGGCAATACCATCGGCCAAAAATCTCCCTTTTTTGGTGGCCAGCAGCGTATCACCATCCAGATACAACAAATGACCCTCTAGGTATTTATTGGCCTGCTGCATAAGATAGTCTAGGTAGGTGTTGCCAAAATCACCTTCAATTTTGGACAAGGATACGCCCCAAATGGTTCGCAAACCCGTCATCACATATTCATTATACCTGTCCTTTAGGGTCAACTCCTCAATTTCAATAGGGAGCTGACGCTGTGCCAAGGCATTGATGTACTTACTGTTATTATTGATGTTCCAACCCCTGCGGTTTCCATCATACGAGTGTGCGGAAGGACCAATGCCGATATACTTTTTTTGCTGCCAATAGGCCGTGTTGTTCTTAGAGAAAAAACCGGGTTTCCCAAAGTTGGAAATTTCATAACAGGTAAAACCGGCATGCGTCAAGGTATTGTTTAACATCTCAAAATGACGTTGGGCGGTTTCATCATCCACATCATCAACAACCCCTTTTTCTATAAAGGCCTTTAAGGCCGTTTTTGGTTCTACGGTAAGGGCATAGCTAGATATATGGGGGATATTAAACTCCAAGGCGGTTTCAATATTTTTTAGCCATCGTGCATCACTCATACCAGGAATCCCATAAATAAGGTCAATTGAGATATTATCAAAATAAGCCTTGGCCCCGAAAAGGCATTCCATAGCTTGTTGGCTATTATGGGCGCGGTTCATGAGTTTTAAATCGTCCTCAAAAAAAGACTGTATTCCAATGCTTAGACGATTAATGGTCGATGCCGATAGTTCTCTTAGCTTTTCCTTGGATAGATCATCCGGGTTGGCTTCTAGGGTAATCTCTGGATTCGCCTCCACCTTATAATGGGTGTAGACCGTGTTCACCAATTTGCCTATCTCTTTCACCGATAGTACGGAAGGTGTGCCACCGCCAAAATAAATGGTTGCGACCGTGGTACCTTTAAATTCGGCACTACGCATTGCCAATTCCACTGCCAGCGCATCCAATAGCTCCGTTTTCTTCTTGAAATTCGTAGAAAAATGAAAATCACAATAATGGCAGGCCTGCTTGCAAAACGGAATATGGATGTAGATGCCCCCATTGTCGGGGCTTAATGGCCTTTGGCTACTAGGGGCGGAAGCATGTTCTTTATCCATGTTTGCAGCGAATTGACAAGACCATTAGGACTTCTTTTTACGAAGATTGACCACCGTACTTCCCTTAACCCCGCCTTTAGGGGTTGGGGAGCTGTTTTGTTTTACAAAGGAACTCCAACCGGAATAGGATTTACCCACCTCTACGCGTCCTTCGTTATAAAAATGACAGACAGCGGCAGCAAGCCCATCCGTGCTGTCCAAATTTTTAGGGAGGGTCTTTAAGCCCAACATGCCCTGTAGCATTTTGGCCACTTGTTCCTTACTGGCATTACCACTGCCCGTGATGGCCATCTTTATTTTTTTGGGCAGGTATTCCGTGATGGGGATTTGCCTGGACAGGCCTGCGGCCATGGCCACCCCTTGCGCCCTGCCCAATTTTAGCATGGATTGCACGTTTTTTCCGTAAAAAGGGGCTTCAATGGCAATCTCATCTGGGTGGTAGGTATCTATTAACTCAATGGTCCGTTCAAAAATTAATTTGAGCTTCACATAGGGGTCGTCGTATTTTTTTAACTGCAACTCATTCATCTGCACAAAATGCATTTTTTTATGGATGATCTTGATGATTCCAAAGCCCATAATGGTAGTCCCGGGATCTATGCCCAATATAATTTTTTCGTTGGCCACTTATTCTGTTGTATTTATGATAATGGGCAGGCGTACTTTGATGCTCACCGGAATACTGCGCTTCCTGGCCGGAGCCACGGTAGTGATGTCATTCAACCGTTTTGCGATATCCTTTTCCAATCCTGGAAAGGCATCCTTTATAGACGCATTGTCCTTAATCTCATTGATGATGATAAAGCCATCTTCATCCACAATAAAATCTATCCACAAGGTGTCGTTCAACGCTTTCTCTGCCGTAAGGTTTAAACTGGCCAAGGTGTCTGCAAAGCGCTCCAATAACTGATTTTTAAAACAAGTACGCTGCTCGGACTTTGGGGCGTATTCATCACAGGCATCAAACATAGGATAGGTATCCACCTCGTTCCAATTAATTTCCCCCAAGGCCTTGCGCACCTCCTTTTCCGTTTTCTCTTGTGTGGAAACAAAGAAATCACAGGAACCGCAGACCAAAATAAAGAGGAATAAAACCAAGCGCTGCATGCTGTTCTAAGAATTTCGCTCAAATTACGATAATTAGCAGAATTTTAGGGGTTGGGGATGGCTGCTTTGTAGTATCGATCCAATTCCAAAAAAAGACCGTGGTATTCAAAGTGCCCAGGATATGGGTTAATTTCCTTTTTTGGGCAGATCTGGTTCTTTTGGGCCAAAGTGGATTTCTTCCTTAAGCTCGGCAACGCGTTTTTGGGCTCGCTCTTTTAGGAAGGGGTATATATTTTTGTAGTAAGCAAGTAGATGTTCATACCGTTCTAATTTTAGTTTTGGGTCTTGATAGTACTCATCGGATAAAATACAGACCTGCCAGTAATTCAGTTGGTTGTTCTTATCCTCCTCCCAAGCCTTGGTATAATAGTCCAATGATTTTTTGAGCTCTCCTTTTAGCCGCGCAATACGGCCTAAATCACGGTACTCATCATCAAAAATGTATTGCCGTTCTTCTATCGACTTTAAAAAATAAGTTTCGGCACTGTCCAACTTTTTTTCCATAAGATAAACCTGTCCCAAACCCTTATACTCATCTGCCTCGTAATTGGGGATATCACCCAATTGTCGGTAGGCGGTTTTCGCTTTTTCATACTCCCTTGCATTGGCGAGTGAGTATCCTAATTTTCTATAAACAAAAGGTTTTCGTTCCCCCAGCTCCAAGACACGTTGAAACAACGGTGCCGCTTCTTCAAAATCACCAATATCAAACTTGGTCAAGGCTTTTAGGTTCAATAAAGCAACATCATTTGGGGCTGTTTTCAAGCCTAGATCAACAATCTCTAGGGCATTGGCGGGTTCCTGAATGCTGGAATAATATTTTCCCAACAGAAAGATGCTTCGTAAATGGGTACTATCCAATATAATCGCTGCTTGCAAGGCTTGCTTGCCTTTGTCAAACTCCCTTTCGGCCTGGCTGGATTTTCCCAAATAGTAAAAAAATTCGGGATTGTCCGTAACCTTAGCGGTAAGTTCTGAAAACAAGGTTACGGCCTTTGAAAACTGTTTGGTCTTGTCATAAAGCTTTCCCAACTCAAAACGGGCCAGTGTATTGTTGGGATGCCTATTAAGGAGCCCTTGGTACTGCGCCATGGCCTTATCATTGTTGTTCATGGATGCATAGGCACGGGCAATTTGAAGATTGGCATTTTCATCACCAATCTTGGCATAAGCGTTAACGGCTTTGGTATAATTGCCGATACGATATAAACTATCTGCCACTGTAAAATCCGAAGTTTGGGCTTTGGTTTTGTTTATCGTAAATAAAAATAGCAGCAATCCAAGATAGTACCTCATTCTATTTTATAAAGTTTAGCTGTTGCGCCTTCATATTCCAACTTTAAAATTTGTCCTTTCTTCGCAGCGATTGAAAAAGTACCGTTACCATCAGAAACAACTCCCATATTTCCGCCTTTTAATATAATATTAACACCGACTAATTTCGATGCTTTACTAGAGAACACTTTTCCTACAAAAACTGAATTTGAACCTTCCTCCGTTAAATATCCCGATACTTGAATATCAATATCAGAAACATCGTTTGATGCTAAATTAATCGGAATAGAATATGACAAGTTTACCGGTTTTCCGTCTTTCATTCCTGGCTTCATAACAGGAATGTTTTCAATCACTTGTAATGCTTTGTTGTTCAACTGGCTGTTAGACCCTTTCACTTTAACGTTTTTAATTCTTCCATCACTTCCAATAACAAATATGGCATAGGCTCTACCTGTAATACCTGTTTTGTTAAGTTCCTTGGACTGTATTACATACTGCCCTATTCTTTTCTGAAAGCATGCTCTTTGATCAGTTGTATTTTCACAGCCTGGGAAAATTGGCGACACATCAGCATATGCAAAAGGAATAACCATTTTATTTTCATTGTTCAAAGTGGTATTTACTTTTTGATTATTATCATTAATAGCTTCTGCTGAAGTGCCTGTTAAACTAAAAATTATGGGAATAGAAAACGGAACACTCACCGCTTTACCATCGTGTTCGCCGGGTTGCATTTTAGGCAGTCTATTGATGATGCGCTCTACTTCATTTTCCAATAACTCATGCGGACCGCGCTTTCTAATGTTGGTAATGGACCCGTATTCTGTAACTTGAAACACCACACTTACCTTGCCTTCAATACCCAAATCCAATGCTTCTTGCGGATAGTTAAAATGCTTGCGAATATGGTCTTGTATTTTTTCTTGAAAACAGGCTTTTTTATCAGCTTCATTTTCACAGCCCGGAAATACGGGAACTTCATCCACTACCGCAAAAGGGACATTATTCTCTTCAACACTGACTTTCAATGGCACTTCTAAAGAATCATGTCGTTTTTCCCCCTCACAAGAGGAGTACACCAACATCCCCAATACCAGGGGCAACAGTACCAAATACTTTAATTGAAATACTTTTTTTGATCTTGATTTGCCTAACATGACGATTCGTTTTTTGATTAATGATGATTTAAAAAATTGATTGACAAAACTGATGTGTTCCGTTTGAAAAACTTCAGATAACAATAGTTGATAATGTTCCTTTTTGTGGCTCTTGGTGACCTGAGCGTCGGCAATAAATTCGTGCAATTCTGAAATTCGGTTTTGATAGTGATATACCAAGGGATTAAACCAAAATACAATGCGCATCAGCTCAAAAAACACCAAATCCAAGGAGTGCCATTGTTTGATATGGACCAGTTCATGCGCTATGATCTGGGTTTCTTTAATCTTAGGTATGGCCTCTCCCAAAAACACCTGTTTAAAGAAAGAGAATGCCAATTCACTTTTGGGTACCACTACTTTGGTATATTCTGGATAATATCTTTTTTGTCCATGTAACCTAAGCAAGTATATCTTAAATAACTTGTAGCAAAACAAAAGACTGGCAACAAGTACTCCGGTAAGGAAGACATACTCATACCACGCTAGCGTGGCCCAAAAACCGCGTTGTATTTCTGGTTGTATCGCAATAGGTTCAGACCAGTCAAAATAGCCCGGCACATAGGTAGAGATTGTTTTGGGCAGGCTAACTTTAAGCGCCTCCAATTTTACCCATGGCAAAAGCACAGATAGAACAAAAGTGCCTATAAGGTAGGTCCTGTTCCATTGAAAAAAGGTTTCCTTTTTCAGAAAAAGGTCGTACACCAAAAGAAAGACCAACTGAAAAACCAAAATTTCTAGGAGATAGGGTATCATTTGTCCTTTTGTATGTGATTCATAATTTCTTCCAACTCGGAGAGGCTAATGTCATTCTTCTTCATAAAAAAGGACACCATACTTTTAAAAGACCCTTGAAAATAGCCATCGACTAGTTTATTGATACTTTCGTTACTGTATTCCCCCTTTTTTACCAATGGAAAATACACATGCCCCTTCCCCACTTTTTGGTGATCTACGAATCCCTTGTCCTCTAGAATCCGCACGATGGTAGAGACGGTATTGTAGGCTGGTTTGGGCGCTGGAAACTCTGCTATCAAGGCTGCCACATTGGCCTTTTCCAAACGCCATAACAACTGCATTACCTCTTCCTCTGCCTTGGTCAATCGCTTCATTTTAAACTAAGTTTTTAGTTGAATAACGAAACAAATATAACTAAATATTTAGTTTAAACTAATCTTTTAGTTAAAAAAGTGTGTTTTATTCCCATCGATTTGTAACAAAAGCCCCTTACATTTGTCTAACCAATAGACTTTGGATTATGGATATTGCATTACTTGTTATTGGCTTGCTTTGTGTGCTCATTGGCATTTTAGGAAGCTTTTTGCCGGTACTTCCCGGGCCGCCCATTAGCTGGGTTGGGCTATTGCTACTCCACCTGACGGACGCCGTACCGGACAACTGGTGGTTTTTGGGCATTACCCTCTTCTTTGCGCTACTGATCACCGTTCTGGATTATGTGATTCCCGCCATGGGCACCAAAAAGTTTGGTGGAAGCAAGGCAGGAATGTACGGCAGTATCATTGGTTTGATCATCGGTATTTTTTTACCCATTCCAGGGGGAATTATTATCGGGGCCTTTTTGGGGGCCTTTATTGGGGAAATGTCAAAAAACAGCGACAAGAAACTGGCCCTAAAAGCCGCTTTTGGTTCGTTTTTGGGATTTTTGACCGGTACCTTTATGAAGTTTTTGGTCACCGTGGTTTATGCTGTTCTTTTTATCTGGAAAGGTATTAGTTATGGTGTGGAGATTTTTACGTTTTAGGAGGTTCTAAAAGTCCTCACCTTACCCCTCTGTGGGCGGGGAATGGTTTTAATCTTGATTTTGAACAACGCAACTATAATACATAACAAATACAAAGATGCTCCGTTACACTAATTAATTAAGGGTTCCCGAGCTTTCTCCCGTGGGATGCTTCGTGCCTCAGCATGACAATTGTTATTAATAGGCTTGCACTAAACTCCAAGGAAATCCATTTCTGTCTATTTGGTTCCTGTCATTCTGAATGGGCGCAGCAAATGAAGAATCTCACCTAACCGGATAAAATTAAGTTGTTCAGGATTGTCGCTAATCATTACTGGGATGCTTCGTGCCTCAGCATGACATTACAAGAAATTCTCTGTAACGGTACTATTTAGCCAATTTAAAGAACTTGAGTGGCCCTTGTCATTCTGAATGCGCGCAGCAAATGAAGAATCTCAAACAACCCGGATAAAATTTAGTTGTTCAGGATTATCGCTTAATCATTACTGGGATGCTTCGTGCCTCAGCATGACAATTGTTATTAATAGGCTTGCACTAAACTCCAAGGAAATTCATTTCTGTCTATTTGGTTCCTGTCATTCTGAATGGGCGCAGCAAATGAAGAATCTCACCTAACCGGATAAAATTAAGTTGTTCTGGATTGTCGCTTAATCATTACTGGGATGCTTCGTGCCTCAGCATGACAATTGTTACTAACAGGCTTGCACTAAACTCCAAGGAAATTCATTTCTGTCTATTTGGTTCCTGTCATTCTGAATGCGCGCAGCAAATGAAGAATCTCAAACAACCCGGATAAAATTTAGTTGTTCAGGATTGTCGCTTAATCATTACTGGGATGCTTATTGCCTCAGCATGACCATTGTTACTAACAGGCTTGCACTAAACTCCAAGGAAATTCATTTCTGTCTATTTAGTTCCTGTCATTCTGAATGCGCGCAGCAAATGAAGAATCTCACGTAAACCGGATAAAATTTAGTTGTTCAGGATTGTCGCTTAATCATTACTGGGATGCTTATTGCCTCAGCATGACAAGAACCATTGCCATTGTAGCGCAAGGCGATTGACGAATAGCCCAACGCGAAACGCCAACAATCCCCCTCCGGGGTTAGGGCCTTTTACTCCATCCACGTCACTTTGTCCTCCATAGACTTACGTTCTCCTTCTGGAAGGGGTCCGTCATAATAGCCCATATAGAAAAAACCGAGACATTTTTCGCCCTGCTCAAGATCAAAAAAACCATCCATATACGCAATTAGGCTGGGTGAACTCCAGTAGCTCCCAATTCCAAGTTCCGTACAGCAGAGCCACATGTTTTGCACGGCCATGGCCGTAGCCGCAATCTCTTCCCATTCCGGGACAGTTTCCTTGGGGTCTCGCTGCATGCAAATGGCAATAACGGCCGCCGCCTTGGATGGATTATCCAGTAATTTTTTAATTTTTACCTTTTTAGGCCGGGCCTCCACCTCTTGGTAGGTATTAGCCAAAAATGTACCTAAGGCATCCTTGGAATTTCCAAATAAGACCTTAAAACGCCAAGGTTCGGTTTTTCTATGGTTGGGCGCCCAGTTAGCAGCTTCCAATATCTGTGATACCGTTTCTTTTGAAATAGGTTTGCCGTTATACTGGGCTGGAAAAACAGAACGTCTTTTTTTTATCAAATCATAAACCATTATCCTCTCTTTTTTACAGGATAAAGATACAATGGGGAAGTCAATTAGTTGTGTTAAGGCAAATCACTTCACGGTCATAGAAAGTGAAGTTATGGACCTTCCAGGTTTTTTTAATTGTGCCGATTGTGTTAATCATGCAACTTCTTCAAAAGTTCAATGGTAGGTGGTAACACTGGGTTTCTATTCTGCGCTTTCCAGACTGCGGAAAGTACGGCCCTTTGCCTAATGTTCTTTAGTTCGATAAAGTCCACCTTTAAATCAAAACCATATTGCAAGGCTGTTGGTACTATGGCAATGCCCAATGTATTTTCCACCAACTTAAAAATAGTATGGGCATGAACGGACTTATGTGAAATTCTTGGGGTAAATCCAGCATCTTCACAAATACTCATTACGGTATCATAGTACAAAGGACTATAGGCCTGTGAAAACAAAATGAAATCTTCTTGCGCCAACTCATGCATTCCCTTAAAATTGGCAGCATTGATGCCATGTGATTTGGGCACCACAACGGAGAAGGTATCCCGGTATACCGGATAGAGCACCATATCTGGTGGCACCCGTTTTAAACGCACAAAACCCATATCCAAACGGTCTCTTTGGAGGGCGTCTATTTGGGCTCTATTGGAAAGCTCTTCCAAGGAAGTCCTCACCTTGGGGTTTTGCTTTTTTAAGGCCACCAACAAGTCTGGAATCACCCGCTGCATGGCAGAGCCCAAAAATCCTATGCGCAACTCCCCCAAATGACCATCGCCCAAAAGACGTAACTGTGTTTTGGCCCGTTCCAAATGATTGAGCAGAAAGGCAGCCTCTTCTTTAAAATAATGTCCCGCCGCTGTTAAGCTTACCTTTTTTTTATCCCTATGGAACAATGGTAGCTGCAAACCCTCCTCCAACTGTTTAATTTGGGTGCTAAGACCAGGTTGGGAAATACATAATTTTTCTGCGGCACGTCTAAAATGGAGTTCTTGGGCCACCACCAAAAAATAACGAAGATGACGTAATTCTATTTGATAAGCCATGATTATCAATTCTTATATAAAATAGTATCAATACTTATCAAAAATAGGATTTAATTTTAAGCAGTAAAAAAATTGGTGGCCTATGCTAGACAGCACGTCAGTATTTTATTATGGTGAGGATCATTTAACCGCAAAGAAAGCTTTGGCTATTGCCCAGGGCACTATCACAGGCAAACTATTGGACACCACCAAACAAAAGATAACCAAAAGTGCACGGGCCGTTGCCCATATTGTGGACCAAGGACATCCCGTCTATGGCATCAATACGGGATTTGGTCCTTTGTGCACTACCAAAATAAGTAAAGAGGAAACCCAAATCCTGCAGGTGAACATCCTTAAAAGCCACAGTGTTGGAGTGGGCGAACCCATTGCGAAGGATTTGGCCAAATTAATGTTGATACTCAAGACCCATGCTTTAGCTAAAGGGTATTCCGGTATTCAATTGACCACTTTAAAACGCATTATTTGGCATATTGAGCATGACGTCATCCCCGTAGTGCCGTCACAAGGCTCTGTTGGGGCATCAGGAGATTTGGCACCTTTGTCCCATTTGTTCTTACCGCTGATCGGCTTGGGAAAGGTTCACTGCAAAGGGGCCATCATTTCAACGGAATCCTTGTTCAAAACAGAAAAATTCAAGCCCATTGCCCTAGGTCCAAAAGAAGGTTTGGCCCTCATCAATGGCACACAGTTCATTGCAGCGCATGCGGTTAAGGTAGTTTCGCAATTACATAATTGCCTAAAACAGGCCGATATCATTGGTGCCATGATGTTAGAAGGCTTACAAGGTTCCATCAAGCCTTTTTACAAAGAATTGCATGAGTTACGTCCGTTTGAGGGCAATCAACACGTGGCTGCCCGTATACGAACACTTTTAAAAGGCTCGGAAATTTTGGAAGACCATGCCAACTGTGAACGGGTGCAGGACCCCTATTCCCTGCGCTGCATCCCCCAAATCCATGGGGCCTCCCGTGCGGCTTGGCTACACCTAAAAGAACTGTTGGAAGTTGAACTGAATTCAGTTACGGACAACCCTATTGTCATAGATGAACAGCTCACCATTAGCGGGGGCAGCTTTCACGGACAGCCCTTGGCCATGGCGTTAGATTATGCCACGCTTGCCGCATCAGAACTGGGAAATGTCTCCGACAGGCGCATTTACCTTGCCCTAGAGGGAAATAGTCCGGGTGTCCCAAAACTATTGATGAGGGATACCGGCATCAATTCTGGCTATATGATTTTACAGTATACTACGGCAGCCTTGGCCAGCGAAAATAAAGGTCTTTGTTTTCCCGCCAGTGCGGACAGTATTCCAACGTCACTGGGCCAAGAAGACCATGTGAGCATGGGAAGCATAAGTGGTAGAAAAGCCCTGCAGGTCATAGGTAACCTAGAGAAAATACTCGCCATTGAACTGTTGACCGCAGCCCAGGCCTTTGAGTTTAGAAAACCTTTGAAATCTGGGGTCATTCTAGACACCATTCATCAATTTTTACGCACCAAAGTGGCCTTTGCCGCGAAAGACCGGGTGTTTTCGGATGATATTGAAATTGCCATAACCATCATCCAACAACAACAAATTCTTAACCTGGTGGAAAAAACGATGAACGAAAAAAGCATCTTATGGAACGCCCCTTTTGAGGACAAATTTGAAACGTATTGATATGACAGTACCCAAAACAGCCATAGGCCCGTTTACGCAACTCTTCCCCATGACAGATGTACCGTTAAAAGGGAGTTTAACGGACGAGCAGTTGCCGATTATTCCGCAAGGTGGGATTTTGTTTTCAGGCGATACCATTGTCAAGATTGGACGCTTTGAGGATATCAAGAAAGACGCTACGGTAATCATTCCAATAGAGGGAAATCAAGTTTGCTTTCCGGGTATTATTGATGCCCATACCCATATTTGTTTTGCTGGAAGTCGCGCTAATGATTTTGCGATGCGAAATGCAGGAAAAACTTATCTAGAAATTGCCAAGCAGGGCGGTGGCATTTGGGATACCGTGACCCAAACTAGGAAGGCATCAATAGATCAATTGATTGCAGGAATCATCACCCGAAGCCAGGACCACCTCAAACAAGGCACTACGACCATGGAGGTTAAAAGTGGCTACGGATTATCCGTACAAGAAGAGCTTAAAATGCTGCGCAGCATTCAAAGAGCCAACAAAACCGTTCCACAAGACTTAATTGCCACATGTTTGGCAGCCCACATCAAACCAAATGATGCGGACAGTGACGCTACGGCCTATCTCACTGAAATTTCGGAAACGCTATTTCCAATCCTACTAAAAGAAAAATTGACACATCGGATAGATGCCTTTGTTGAGGAAAGTGCTTTTTCGGCAAAGCAAATAAAACCCTATCTGCAAAAAGCCAAACGCATGGGGTTTGACCTTACCCTACATGCAGACCAGTTTACGCCCGTGGGAACTCCAATTGCCGTTGCACTTGGTGCGCTTAGTGCAGACCATTTGGAGGCAAGTACCGCAAAGGAAATTGAATTATTGGCCAACAGTGACACCGTTGCTGTAGCCTTACCAGGCGCATCATTGGGCCTTGGTTGCCCCTTTGCACCAGCCAGAAAACTTTTGGACTCCGGCGCATGTCTCGCTATTGCAAGTGACCACAACCCAGGATCGGCGCCCATGGGGAACCTCATGAATCAAGCATCCATCTTGGCTACTTTTGAAAAATTGACCAATGCGGAGGTATGGGCAGGGCTTACCATTCGCGCGGCAAAAGCTTTGCGCTTATCCGATAGGGGAAGTTTGGCAGCAGGGCAGTTAGCTGATTTTATTTGCTTTGACACTCATACCTATCAAGAAATCACCTATCAACAAGGGCAATTGTTACCGGCAGCCGTCTGGAAACGGGGCAAAAAAGTAGTTTAACTGCAAGAGGTGTCATGAACGAACAGCAGATGGCGAAAAGCGTGAAGCACATGGCGCATAGCACAGAACGAATAGCATAAAAAACACAAAAAGAGATGACATTTAAAGAGGCAATTCTGCAAGGTATTCCCAAGAAATTACCGGAACCAAAGCCATATCCAAAACAAGGAAATCCCGCCCCAAAGCGGAAAGACATCCTTTCTACCGAAGAAAAAAAGTTGGCATTGCAAAATGCCCTACGCTATTTCCCAAAAGCTTGGCATTCCGAACTCGCCAAAGAATTTCTGATAGAACTCAAGAGCTTCGGTCGTATTTATATGTATCGATTTAAACCGGATTACGAGATGTATGCCAGACCTATTGATGCCTATCCACATCAATGCCAACAAGCGGCTGGTATCATGCTCATGATACAAAACAACCTTGACCCTGCTGTGGCCCAACACCCGGAAGAATTGATTACCTATGGCGGTAACGGAGCCGTATTTCAGAATTGGGCGCAATACCTCATCACCATGAAGTATCTTGCTGAAATGACCGAAGAGCAGACACTTCATATGTACTCGGGGCATCCAATGGGACTATTCCCATCTTCCAAAGAGGCACCACGGGTGGTGGTGACCAATGGAATGATGATTCCCAACTACTCCAAACCGGACGACTGGGAAAAATTCAATGCCCTAGGTGTTACCCAATATGGACAGATGACGGCTGGCTCCTTTATGTATATTGGGCCGCAAGGAATTGTACATGGGACAACCATCACGGTAATGAACGCTTTTAGACGCGTCCTTAAACAAGGGGAATCCCCAAAAGGAAAAGTATTCTTGACAGCAGGGCTGGGGGGTATGAGCGGGGCACAGCCCAAAGCAGGTACCATTGCCAAATGCATTACCATTTGTGCAGAAGTAAATCCCGCAGCGGCCGCTAAAAGGCATCAACAAGGCTGGGTAGACATTTTGATTGATGACATGCCCCAGCTCATAACCAGAACAAAGGAGGCCATCGCCCAGGAAGAGGTGATTTCCATTGCCTATGTGGGCAATATTGTAGACGTTTGGGAATGTTTTTATCAAGCGGATATTTACGTGCATTTGGGATCTGACCAAACCTCACTGCACAATCCATGGGCGGGTGGGTATTATCCCGTAGGCCTAACTTTTGAAGATGCCAATCAGCTTATGGTCAAAAATCCGGAAGCATTTAAAACAAGGGTTCAAGAATCGTTAAAAAAACAGGTAGATGCCATTAACAAGCATACGGCCAAAGGCACCTATTTCTTTGATTATGGCAACGCTTTTTTATTGGAGGCCTCACGGGCCGGTGGAGCCGTAATGGCACCTAATCATAGGGATTTTAAATATCCGTCTTATGTGCAAGATATTTTGGGGCCTATGTGTTTTGATTATGGTTTTGGGCCGTTTCGTTGGGTCTGTGCTTCGGGAAGTCCTGAAGATTTAGCAAAAACCGATGCTATAGCCGCTAACGTTTTAAAGGAGTTAAAATCAAGCGCCCCGGAGGAAATCCAACAACAGCTACAGGACAATATTACATGGATTGAAGAAGCAGATGCCAACAAGATGGTAGTGGGTTCACAAGCACGGATTTTATACGCCGATGCAGAAGGTAGGATAAAGATTGCCCAAGCCTTTAACCAAGCCATAGCCAGTGGGCATATATCGGCACCCATTATTTTGGGCCGTGACCACCATGACGTAAGCGGGACGGACTCTCCCTACCGCGAAACCAGTAATATTTACGATGGCAGTCAGTTCACCGCAGACATGTCCATCCATAATGTCATTGGCGACAGCTTTAGGGGGGCAACATGGGTTTCCATTCATAACGGCGGTGGCGTTGGCTGGGGCGAAGTAATCAACGGTGGCTTTGGTTTGCTGTTAGATGGTTCACCAGAAGCCAATGAACGCCTGTTAAATATGCTATTTTACGATGTCAACAATGGCATTGCCAGAAGAAGCTGGGCAAGAAATGAAGAGGCCATCTTTACAATCAAACGCGAAATGGAACGTTCTTCTAATTTAACGGTTACTTTACCCCATATGGTGGATGACAATATTTTGGAGCATTTATTTTAATAGGGCCGTGTAAAAACCAATCTCTTGTATACGTTGTGGAGGTTTTAATCTAAGACAGGAACAAGGGTTCCGCAAGGGAACCTAAGAAGGCATACCAAATGAAAAACTACACTCCCCCAGTAAAAAGTAGTTGGAAAGGTAGGGACTCGGACAGGGTCTTGTACCTTCATGAAAAGGTGGACTGCCAAATCATCACCCATCTACCAAAGCACACTACAGGATTTGCCCTATTGGGGTACGCCTGCGATATAGGCGTAAAAAGAAACCAAGGGCGTATTGGAGCCAAAAACGGATCCGCAGAAATCAGAAAAGCTTTGGGAAAAATGCCCAATCACTTGGAAGCCCATCAAAAGATAACAGATGTAGGTGATATCCATTGCCAATCCCAAGATCTGGAGGAAACCCAAAAGGCCCTCAGTGATGCGGTGACCACTTTACTGGACAAAAATTTATTTCCCCTACTTATGGGCGGGGGTCATGACATGGCCTATGCCCATTATAACGGTATTAAAAACCATTTACTTTCCAAAGGAAAAAGACCTTCCATTGGCATCATCAATTTTGATGCCCATTTTGATCTAAGGGAAGATACCCAAGGCGCAAACTCGGGTACACCTTTTTACCAGATCAGCAATGAAAATGAGCCTTTTCACTATTTATGTTTAGGTATCAGAAAAGATGCCAATGACAGAAAATTATTTGAGACTGCACATGAACTGGATGTCACTTACGTAGAGCGAAACACCTTTCGCATTCAGTTTGCCAAAGAAATCAATACCTGGATCAGGGCGTTTATGGATAAGGTAGACCATATTTATGTGAGTGTGGACCTGGACGGATTTTCCTCTGCCTATGCGCCAGGGGTAAGTGCTCCGTCCCCCATGGGTTTTTCCCCAGATATTGTGTCACAGAGTTTAGACACCATTATTGCCTCTGGCAAACTTATTAGTATGGATATTGCAGAAATGAACCCTGTTTATGACGTGGATGGCCAAACAGCCAAACTCGCAGCTTCTTTAATGCACCAAATAGTGCACTCTGAGTTTTCTTGAATTAATCGCTTTTTCGTGTATATAACGCAATGGCAGCCATATAGTTTAAAGCACCCTGCATGCTCATATCATATACAAAACCATCTAGTTCAGGGTGGTTTTTAGCTATCCACTGGACTAGGGAATCTCGCTGGGCTTCCCAAACTTCCCAATTTACCCCTTGGCAGTCCATGGTGGTAATGCTTGTTATTTTTTCAGAGCTAAAACCGATACGATACGTACAGGTCATGGCCTCATTTTTTAAAAACTGGTTCCTTAGTGACGTTATCCTTACCGTGGCAATGAGTTGCTGTTCTTCCTCTTCTAGTTGAAGTAAAGTGTATGAGGGTCTAAAAATGGAATCCCATTTTAACTGTTCATGAAAACTTGCCTTTGAATAGGGCATTGCATAGTCACCTTCCACAATGGTAATGCTATCACCCACCACTTTTTTTAATGCATCGTAATCCCTGTGGTCCCTGGCCTGGTAATAGGTTCTAACAACTTCTTTGTAGGTTGGGGTTTTAGCAGTACACCCCAGTAAGAGCGAAAAAAGCAGTATACAGGACAAGCAGTTTTTCATAACATTCATGATTACCGTTTTTATAGTGCCTCCAGGCTATCTGGATTGTCCACACTTTGGCTAAGATATGTTGTTTCTATCATCCTATACAACACCATGCTATGCTTTGTAATGGGTGCCTGCCAACTTGGAGCAAGCCAAGAGGGCAATTTCATCAACTCTAGTGATTGTTAGATATCCTTAAAAGTAACTTGGGAACCGCACAAAATACAGCCAACGAATGTGTACCGGCAATAAATGGACATATGCAGTGGACATTGCACAAAAAAAGCCTCCCAAAAGGAAAGCTTCTCATTGGCATGTGACTTTGCACATCACCTGGTTCCAATATTATTGAAACCCAACACAACGATACAAAGATATAAAAGAATTTATTCTATTTGTGTTTTTCCCAAATTAAGGCAGCTGCACCACAAATAGCGGCAGTTTTATCCGGCATACCAGATTCTATGATCTTAACCTTACCACGGTAGACTTCCAACAGAAATTCATTGAAATATTTGTCCAAGGGCTCCAAGATCCACTTACCACTATTGGTGAGTCCTCCCATGAGCACAAAAGCTTCGGGCTGGGTAAAGGCAGTAAAATTTGCCAAGGCCTGCGCCATGATCTTTGCCGTATAATCAAATGCCCTTAGGGCAAGTACGTCCCCCTCTTCGGCTGCTCTGGTAATGTCTTCGCCATGTAAATCGTTGTAGGCAATATCCCTAAAACGACTCTCATCCAAATATTGACTTTGCATATAGGTAATGGTACGCTTTAAACCTGTTGCGGAGACATAAGCTTCCAAGCCCCCTTCTACGCCCAAACCTGTTAACCGGCCATCGCCAATGGTCATATCCACATGGCCCAATTCTCCCGCAAAGCCATCGTAACCATCAATCAACTGGCCGTTGGCCACAATGCCCGCACCAAAACCGGTACCTAGGGTAATGGCTATAAAATCTGTCATGTCTTTGCCACTGCCAAAAAGCAATTCTCCCAAGGCCGCTGCACTGGCATCGTTCATGATGCGCATGGGCATGGGCATAATGGCCTTGAATTTCTCCAAAAAAGGCACCTGTCCTTTCCATAGGAGATTGGCAGCATTTTCAATGGTACCCCGTTTACTGGACGCATTTGGCGCCCCGATACCACATCCTAAAATACGGGGGGCATCATCAAGGTCATTAATGAGTGCATCAACGGTTTCCTTGGTTTTGATCAGATACGTTTCAAGTACGGGATACTCTTTTGTCCTAAAAAATGTCTGCCCGTGACTGTTGCCGTGCCTATCTACTAAACCAACTTTGGTTTTGGTGCCTCCAATGTCAATTCCAACTACTAGATCCATAATCCATATGCTATGGTTTTAAAGATAGTTTTTTCTTGAAACCCCGCCAATGGGAAAGCCCAAGTAATTTTAACTTTTTCAATATCCTGATACTTAGCCCATCAAAAAACAAACAATAAGAATTAACATTTTATAGTATGGATTATTTCCATTTTTTAGGAATATATCCATATTTTAGCTATCCTTTTTTTATTGTTGTGAACAAGACCATTTTACATCTGGACCTGGATACGTTTTATGTATCCGTAGAACGCCTCATCAATAGTGAGCTCAAGCATAGGCCCTTATTGGTAGGGGGCACTAGCGACCGCGGTGTAGTGGCTGCTTGCAGTTATGAAACGCGTGCCTTTGGTGTGCACTCTGGCATGCCCATGAAAATGGCCAAGGAACTGTGTCCTGAAGCCGTAGTGATACGGGGAAATTCTGCCAGTTACAGCAAACACTCGGATATTGTCACTGAAATCATCAAGGAAAAAGTCCCTGTTTTTGAAAAATCCAGCATAGACGAATTTTATGCAGACCTCTCAGGAATGGACCGTTTTTTTGGTGCCTACAAATATGCATCAGAACTGCGCCATACCATTATCAAAGAATGTGGGCTGCCCATTTCCTTTGGGCTATCCATAAACAAAGTTGTCTCCAAGGTAGCTACCAATGAGGCCAAGCCCAACAACCAACTTAAAATTGATTTTGGTTATGAGAAACCTTTTCTGGCTCCCTTATCCATCAAAAAAATACCCATGGTGGGGGACAAAACCTATCAAACCCTTAGAAATCTGGGAATTAGGCAAGTTAAGACCGTACAACAAATGCCCATGGACGTGATGCAGCGCGTACTGGGCGCCAATGGCAAGGTTATCTGGAAACGTGCCAACGGTATTGACCATACCCCCGTAATTCCTTTCTGCGATAGAAAATCCATCTCTACGGAACGTACTTTTGACAGGGACACCATTGACGTGCACAAACTAAGGGGCGTTTTGATTGCCATGACGGAAAACTTGGCATATCAACTACGCAGGGGAGATAAGCTCACGGCCTGTATTGCCGTAAAAATTAGGTACTCAGATTTTAATCTGTACTCCAAGCAACTCCGTATTCCATACACCAGTGCCGATCATATTTTAATTCCCAAGGTATTGGACCTGTTTAAAATACTGTACAACAAAAGGATGTTGGTACGCTTGGTGGGTGTACGGTTTAGCCACTTAGTCTCCGGAAATTACCAAATCAATCTTTTTGACGATACGGAAGAAGCCTTAAGCCTCTATCAGGCAATGGACCATGTACGAAAACGGTTTGGTGACCGAAGCGTGTTGCGCGCCTCGGCCCTGGAAGCCAAGAGCATAGGACGCATACAAAACCCTTTTAACGGGCAACCGCCAGTGGTTTTGGCGCATAGAAAACAGTAAGCCCTAGCCCCCTTACCCCTCCAAAGGGGAAGTTTTGATATTGGGGTAAAAAAGAGGGCAGTTAAAAAGACCATAACCTAAAAAACATATGGCGAAAACTGGACTTAAACTTGAACTTTATATTGGTATATAAGAGAAAAAACACAGACCAGACACGCAAAGCGCAAAGCGCATAGCGTATAGCGTAAAGCGTAAAGCGTAAAGCAAAAAAACATTTAAACCCTAAGAAAATCTACCTGAACTGCCACACATATTACAGTCTACGCTTTGGCACTTTCTCTGAGATAGAGCTATTGCAACTTGCGCAGGAAAATGGTGTAAAACGGCTTGTCCTGACAGACATCAACAATACTTCGGCCTGTTTGAATTTTATACGGAAAGCGCCAGAGTATGGCATTAAACCTTTGGTCGGCATTGATTTTAGGAACGGGGTGGACCCTTGCTTTGTGGCCATTGCCAAAAACAACAGCGGTTTTCAAGAACTCAATACCTTCCTATCCAAACACCTACATGAGGCCAAATCTATTCCCAAAAGGGCACCTGAATTTATGGATGCCTTTGTCGTGTATCCTTTTGAGAGCGTACTGCTACACGAATTTGATGATTTTAAAGCCAGTGAATACATTGGCATTTCAGCAAAAGATTTACGGCGGCTTCCATTTTCACGCCTAAAGACGTTAAAGGACAAACTGGTGGTATTACAACCGGTAAGCTTTAGGAACAAAAGGGATTTTAATGCCCATAGGTTGCTTCGTGCCATTGACAACAATGTGCTTTTAAGCAAACTGGATGACAGTGAGGTTGGTGATATTGAGGAGAAGATGTTGCCATTACAAACACTTAAAAACACCTTTTCACAATATCCGTACATCATCAAGAACACAAAAAAACTACTATCAAAATGTAGTATCCATTTTGATTTTTCAAAGAACAGAAAACCTCAAAACCTAAAACACTACACCAACAGCAAGGAAGAAGATGAACAACTGTTACAGAAATTATGTGAGCAAGGCCTCCCCTACAGGTACCCCCAGGTAGACAAAAACATTAAAAACAGGATTACCAAAGAGTTGGACCTCATTAAAAAAATGGGATTTGTATCTTATTTTCTGATCAATTGGGATATTGTGACCTACGCCAGAAAGCAAGGGTTTTTCTATGTAGGCCGTGGCAGTGGCGCCAATAGCATCATTGCCTATATCCTGCGTATAACGGATGTGGATCCTATGGGACTTGATCTTTATTTTGAAAGATTCATCAACCTATATCGTGCGAACCCACCAGATTTTGACATTGATTTTTCATGGCGGGACCGTGAGGCCGTGACCCAGTACATTTTCAACAGTTTTCCGCATGTAGCCCTCGTAGGCACTTATGTTACCTTTAAGGAAAAGGGGGTCATCCGTGAGCTGGGCAAAGTGTTTGGCCTGCCCAAAGAGGATATAGACCGTCTTGGTGATGGTCAGTTCCAGAACAGCAAATTGGACAGCATCGCAAAGCTTGTTATCAAGTACGGGAAACTGATCCACGGTATGCCCAACTACCTTAGCGTCCATGCCAGTGGTATTTTGATCAGTGACCGGCCGTTACACTATTTTTCCGCCACATTTTTACCCCCAAAAGGATTTCCCGTAACGCAATATGACATGATTATTGCAGAAGACGTTGGCCTGTACAAGTTTGATATTTTGGCCCAAAGGGGCCTGGGAAAAATAAAGGATACCCTGGCCATTGTTAGACATAACCAACCAGATAGGGCTAATTTTGACATTCATGATGTTAAACGTTTTTACAAAGACGACAACATCAAAAACAACATAAGGACAGCACAATGTATGGGATGTTTTTATGTGGAATCTCCCGCCATGCGGATGTTACTCAAAAAATTGGAAGTGGACAGTTATCTGGGGTTGGTGGCCGCAAGTTCCATCATTAGGCCCGGGGTGTCAAAAAGCGGGATGATGCGGGAATACATTTTAAGACACCGCAACCCTGGCCGTGCCCAAGAGAAGGCCCATCCTGTGATGCTAAATATTATGCCAGAAACCTATGGGGTCATGGTCTACCAAGAAGATGTGATTAAGGTGGCCCACCATTTTGCAGGGTTGGATCTGGGCGAAGCCGATGTCCTACGCCGCGGCATGAGTGGCAAATACCGCTCCAGAAAAGAATTTGAAAAGGTAAAGGCCAAGTTCCGATCCAACTGTATGGAAAAAGGATATGACAAGGCCTTGATCGATGAGATTTGGCACCAAACAGCAAGTTTTGCAGGCTATGCCTTTGCCAAGGGACACTCTGCTTCCTACGCTGTAGAAAGCTATCAAAGCTTGTTTTTGTACACTTATTTTCCATTGGAGTATATGGTGGCCGTACTCAATAATGGCGGCGGCTTTTATAGCGCGGAATTCTATATCCATGAAGCCAGAATGAAAGGGGCCAGCATACATGCGCCCTGTGTCAACCATAGCCATATCCTAAACAGCATTTATGGCTCCAAACTCTTTCTAGGGCTTATGTACCTACGCGATTTTGAAGAACTGGGCATGAAACGCATCGTCAAAGAAAGAGCCACTAACGGCAGGTTTACCTCATTGGAGGATTTTATTGACAGGGTACCGCTATCCATGGACCAGTTAAGCATTCTCATACGTATTGATGCTTTTAGATTTACGGGCATTAACAAACATGAACTATTGTGGAAAGCCCATATGGTACTGTCCAAAACCAAACGATTGGAGCACCCAAAACTTTTTGCCCCTAGGAGACAGCAATTTAAAATCCCAAAATTGGACACCACGGACTTGGAAATTGCATTTGAACAGTTAGAATTATTGGGGTTTACCTTGTGCAGTCCGTTTGCATTGTTGACCGAAACCCCAAAAAACCATAATGGGCAGAAAGACTTAGCACAGTACCTCAACAAAAAAATAGACATCTATGGTTATTTGGTCACTGTAAAACCTACCAAGACCTCTAAAGGTGAACGTATGTTCTTTGCCACATTTTTGGACCAACAGGGCAAGGTGTTTGATACGGTATTATTTCCGCCCATTGCAGCAAAATACCCTTTTAGGGGAAGGGGCATCTACCGTTCCTACGGCAAAGTAGTGAGTGAATTTGGGTTTTTAAGCATTGAGGTAATTAAAATGCGAAAAGAGGCTTATGTGGAGGACCCCAGGTATGCAGATATGAAAACAAGCCTAAAAAGGTCCACGTCCAAAAAATCAGAAAACTGATTATTGGATGCGCTAAGCTTAGCGCTACCTCTCAGCGGGAAAGTTAACCTTATGGGGATGCGGAACACAGAAGAAGCCAACTACCTCCAATCTTATTTCCTGTTTCTTTCCTCCAATCACCTACAAACCCATCGCATTTCCACCTTGTAGGCCACAACACTATATAAACCAAAAAAGGCCTTGCTTTAACACAAGACCCTTTTACGAGAACACTATATGAAAATGAAAAAATTTACTTTCTGATTTATTACAGCGTAAATGTAGGCAGGCAGGCGCCAGCCTTGAAATTATTGTTGTGAAGTAAGGGTAATTTGTGGTGTGCGGTCTGTTTTATGTAAAAAAGGGTCACAGTTTAGATTTAAAACACAGCAAACCCGCTTATAGTGTGCCAAGTGGGCATGACACCTAACTGCAACCTCCTAAAAAACCTTGGCTACCGCTTGTACGGTCCTTTCCAAATCTGCATAGCTAATGGCATCGTTCAAAAAATAGCTTTCAAAAGCCGAAGGGGGCAAATAAATACCTTGGTCCAACATGCCGTGAAAGTAGGTTTTAAAAGTATCGTTATTGCCTTTTGCAGCACTGGCGAAATCTATAACCGGAGCTTCACAAAAATGGACACTGACCATGCTACCAAAGCGGTTGATTTGATGTGGAACGCCTTTTTGGGTCAGGACATCCGCAATACCTTGATGCAGGAACGCCGTTTTTTTGGCCAGACTATCAAAAGTCCCTGGTTTGTTGTTCAGTTCCGTTAACATGGCCAGCCCCGCACTCATGGCCAACGGATTCCCGCTCAAAGTACCGGCTTGGTATACCGGTCCCTCTGGCGCCAGATGGGACATGATTTCTGCACTGGCCGCAAAGGCGCCCACAGGTAGTCCGCCACCGATAACCTTACCGAACATTACGATATCCGCAGCAATACCCAGCGCTTCTTGCGCTCCTCCCTTTGCCAATCGAAAACCGGTCATGACCTCATCAAACAACAATAAAATTCCTTCTTCCGTGCAGAGGTTTCGCAAGCCTTTGATAAATGGTTCCGTGGGAACGATGCATCCCATATTACCCGCAACAGGTTCAATAATAATGGCCGCAATTTGCCCTTTATTGGCGGCTACAAGTGTTTTAACGCCTTCCAGATCATTATAATTGGCCAACAAGGTATCCTTTGCCGTACCTTGGGTAACACCGGGACTATTGGGACTGCCAAAGGTAACGGCCCCACTGCCGGCCTGTATCAAAAAACTATCGGAATGCCCATGGTAGCAACCCGCAAACTTGATGATTTTATCTTTCCCTGTATACCCCCGTGCCAAACGTACTGCGCTCATACAGGCTTCGGTACCTGAGTTTACAAACCGGATTTTATCAATATGGGGCACCATCTCAACGGCCAGTTGGGCCAATTGGGTTTCAATTTGGGTTGGGATTCCAAAAGAGGTACCCTCCTTGGCCTTTGCGATGACCGCATTTAGGACGGGCTCATGGGCATGGCCCAAAATAAGTGGCCCCCAAGAGGAAATATAGTCTATATATTCATGGCCGTCTTCATCATACAAATAAGCACCACTTGCCTTTTTGATAAAAATGGGCTCCCCACCTACGGCCTTAAAGGCCCTTACGGGAGAATTTACCCCACCGGGAATAAACTTTTTCGCTTCTGCAAACAAGGCACTACTTCTCTGGTATCGCATGGACTTTATGGCTAATTTCTTTTACCGTTTACTTGGTTTTGGCTTTTCTAAGGTTAATGGTCTGGCCAATGGACAGGGTATTGTCCTTAAGCCGGTTCAACCGCTTAATCTCCTCTATGGAAACACCGTACCTTCTTGATATCCCGTAAAGGGTATCCCCTTTGGCCACTACATGGGTAAAAACATCATAGGTTTTGGTATCACGGACTTCCTGGAGCCCTTGTTCAAACACTTTGTCATCATACTGGTCTAGTTGGTACCGTTCTATCAACGCTATGAGTTTTTGCGGGTATTTTTTATCTGTGGCGTAGCCCGCTTTTTTAAGGCCATGAGCCCATTTTTTATAATCGTCCCGCTTAAAGTTGAACAAAAAGCGGTATCGAGACCTTGAGGCTAAGAATATGCTGTGGTCACGGAAGGAGAACATGGGATGGTTGTACTTTCTAAAACATTCGCCCTTGGCGTCATCATCATGGAAATCAAAATCGCCCTGCCAACCGGTGTGGCACTTTATACCAAAGTGGTTGTTTGTTTTTTGTGTCAGCTGGCCTTTACCGGAGCCACTTTCCAAAATGCCCTGAGCCAAGGTAATGCTTGCAGGTATTCCAAAGGCACGCATTTCATACTGGGCTATCTGAGCAAACACATCAATATACTCTTGTGTGGTTGCAATTGGGAAGCGCTTAAAATACCCAGGATCGGCAGGCATGGGATATAACTCGGATTTGTTGAACTTTGTCTTTCCCAAATCTTTATTGGGTTCATACGGCTTGGTCCTTTCCGCTGTCACCACGGTAGGTTTTTTGGCACTTACCGTCCTTTTTTTGGTCCCGCACCCCATAAGGAAGAGGGCTAGACCAAGTATTACAAGCATCTTATTTCTCATACCTTGATCATGGGTAATAATTTCTTTTTCAACACGGCGTTCATGCCCGCAATTCCCTGTAGACCACCAGTATGCACTGCTAAAATGGAGGTCCTGGGTGGAAAACGGTCGTTTTTTATCATATCAAACAAGCCAAAAAACAATTTTGCTGTGTAGATGGGGTCCAATTGAATGCCGGTCTCGTCTTTAAAATTGTTCATAAACCGAACCAAACTTTCCGAAATCTTGGCGTATCCACCAAAATGATAGGAGGTAATCAGACGCCAATTTTCATTTTTGGTAAAATTACGAATATCCGAACGTAAAAAATTGCCTTTCAAGACCTGAAATCCCAAAACTTGTTGATGGGCAGCGGCGGAATTAATGAGTCCGGCCAACGTACCGCCAGTGGCAACGCAGCTGCATACCACATTAAATTCCATATCCGCTTGGGTTAAGATTTCCCCACAGCCCTGTACTGCCAATGGGTTGGTGCCACCTTCCGGCAGTTCATAAAACCTCCCATATTTTTGTTTGAGATAGCCTTGTAGGGCTGGATGCTCTTTTTCCCGATAGGTCTTTCTGGAAACAAATTCTAACTGCATACCATTTTGGTGTGCAAAGCGCAGGCTTGGGTTTTTGCGCCAAACAGAAGCCAGTTCATCTCCCCTGATGACCCCAACGGTCTGGATATTAGCAAGTTTTCCGGCGTAGGCCGTCGCAGCGATATGATTGGAGTAGGCACCCCCATAGGTAAGCAATTTATCTTGGTCTTCTTCCCTTGCCTTGATCAAGTTGTACTTTAACTTTCTGTATTTATTACCAGAAACAAATGGATGGATAAGATCTTCCCGCTTTACGGTGACCGAGACCTCTTTTTGGACCAAAAGGGGAAGTTGGATGGACTGCGACGGAATGGAGGGCAACCTATCGAACAAGGTACTTCAGGAAATTAAAACGGGATCTGTTCTGTAAATAACACGCATCATCTTCATTGGCATATGCCTCCCGCTCAAAGGAAATATTTTGGTAAGCCCGATAACTGTCAAGGTAACAAACGGTTCTCAGCAACCATTCGGAAAGATACCAAACATAAAAGAACACCAAGAACATTTCTTTTTGCTGCTGCAAATGGATACGTTCATGGTTTAATAGGACCGAATCCTGTAAATAGCTGTCTTCTTTTACGATGATGAATGGCCAAAGGGAAAGCCCAACATAATTCCGTCGAAAAAAGTGTTTAAAAACCAAAATCATTAGCAACGTAGCTTTAAAAAATCTTCGTTGGGGCTTTACAAAGATAATAGATTGCAAGTTGACAACGATGAAGGCCCTATTTTCTTGCTATTTCTCGAGAATCTGTCTGCTTTTGACGTTAAAACGTTCTAAAACACCATTTGCAACCCCGATAATTCTTTTACATTTACTGTTGATTGGCTGTTATGAAAGAACGAATTCCGCTGGAGGATGGCGATTATTACCTAACTCCGGAAGGCTATAAGGTTTTTACGGAAAAATATCATCTAAAACGAGGCTATTGCTGTGAAAGTGGTTGCCGGCATTGTCCTTATGGATACAACAGAAAAACCAATGGACATAGGTAGAAAACTTATTTTCGGCATAATTATTGATGATTAAGAATAGAGTAAAGTATCCGGTTAACCCAAAAATAATTGCGTTATGAAAAAGATAAAATTAGTAGTAGTTGCATTGGTGGCCCTAATGGCATTAAGTTCGTGTTCCTCCGTTCGTGTCCTTGCAGATTATGACAAGGAGACCGATTTTAATACGTTTAAAACCTATGCCTTTTACAAAACTGGTATAGATAAGGCACAGATTTCCGATTTGGACAAAAAACGAATCCTTAAGGCCATTGAGGCCGAGATGGATTCCCGTGGGTTTGTTAAATCCCAAAATCCTGACCTATTGGTCAGTATTTTCACCAAGGAACGTGAGCAGGTAGATATCTACAACAACAACTTTGGCTGGGGAGGCTGGGGTTGGGGTGGCCTTGGATGGGGCGGCTTTGGCTGGGGAGGCTGGGGCTTTGGACCTGGCTGGGGCTGGGGCTGGGGCGGAGGCTTTGGACCAGATGTAGCCACCAGGACGGAAGGTTCCCTGTATATTGACCTTATAGATACCAAGAACAAAGAACTGGTCTGGCAAGGTCGTGGGGTGGGCACCTTAAACAACACCAAGAACATTGAGAAGAAGGAAGAACGCATCAAAAAATTCGTGTCCCAAATTTTAGAGGCATATCCGCCAGCAATAGCGGCAAATTAAATTATTTTAAGCAAAGTAGCTATCAGCGATAACCAAGCAGGTGTTTATCAAATCAAGGTAGCTACTTTGTTTTTTCAAAGTAACGGAAACGCTGTTTCATCCTTCACCTCGTGCAAAACAAACGCGCTTTTCACCGCCCCTATATTGGGTAAGGAGGCTATGCTGGTTTTCGCAAAATCATAATAAGCATTTAAATCCTTCACCACTACCTTCAGCAGAAAATCAAATTCCCCGCCCACAACAAAGCACTCCACCACCTCATCCAAGGCTTTGACCGAACTTAAAAAATTATCCATCAAATGGCCCTTTTGTGCCTCAAGGGAAACAAAGCTAAAAACAGTGATACTAGCTTCTACCATTTCCTTGGCAACTATGGCCGTGTATTGCTTTATGACTCCTTCTTGCTCCAAACGTCTTATCCGTTCATAGATTGGGGTTTTGGTCATCTTTAACCGCTCTGCCATGGTTTTTACCACGGTTTTGGCGTCCTTTTCCAACATCCTTAGGATTTCCCTATCTACGGCATCTAATTTGTCTTGCATGGCTATTTTCCTTCTCGTAAAACTAATTATTGTTAAATTTAGTTATTTTTCCTTTAATTTCATGTTTTACTATTATTTATTCCTTCAATTATCACCTTATTACAAGCATATCAACATTAATTTATATTTTTAAAGGAAAACTTACAGTATGACCCATAATTTGGCGCAAGCCAATATTGCCCGTTTCAAAACGTCTTTGGATAGACCGGAAATGAAAGAGTTTATAGACTTTTTAGCCCCTGTAAACAAATTTGCGGAGGAAAGTGATGGGTTTATATGGAGGCTGACCGATGAACAGGGGCGATCTGCGAGCTACATTGAATCTCCCTTTAATGATGAAATGATGGCAGTGAACATTAGCCTTTGGCGAGATATGGATAGTTTTAAAAACTTTGTGTATGGCAGCGTACATGCCTACTTTTTACAAAACAAAAGAAAATGGTTTGATGTCAAGGGCCATTCCCAATTTGTAATGTGGTGGCTACCGGCAACCGAGCTGCCCAGCATAGGCATGGCCAAAGAAAAGTTGGAACATCAGCAAAAATATGGGGATAGCCAAATCGCATTTTCCATGCGAAACCTATATGACGCCTCCGGTGCAAAACTGGTGGTATAATGGTGACAACAGTAAAATTTAAGCTCCTTAAAAAAGAAAAAATACTATGGAAAACGCCTATGAAAGCAATCCTATTTTAGACAAACTGCCCCTACATTTAAGGCAATACATTAAACCTCAAAACTATGGGGACTATACCGCTATAGACCAAGCTGTATGGCGGTATGTGATGCGTAAAAATGTGGACTATTTAAGTAAGGTGGCCCACCCAAGCTATATGGAGGGCTTGCAAAAAACCGGTATTTCAATAGACCACATTCCCAATATGTACGGCATGAACCGTATTCTCAAAGAAATTGGATGGGCAGCCGTGGCGGTTGACGGTTTTATACCACCCTCCGCATTTATGGAGTTTCAGGCGTACAACGTTTTGGTGATTGCCTCGGACATTAGGCAACTGGAAAATATAGAGTACACCCCTGCCCCGGACATCATTCATGAGGGTGCCGGTCACGCCCCGATCATTGCCAACCCAGAATACGCAGAATACCTAAGAAGATTTGGGGAAATTGGCTGTAAGGCCATTTCCAGCGCAAAAGATTACGAACTCTATGAAGCCGTGCGCCACCTCTCCATCATCAAGGAAGCAGAGGGCACTCCCGCAGAGGAGATAAAAAAAGCAGAACAGCACATTGAGGAATTACAAAACAATATGGGTGAGCCAAGCGAAATGGCATTGATTAGAAACCTCCACTGGTGGACGGTGGAATACGGCTTGATCGGAACCGTTGAAAATCCCAAAATCTACGGTGCGGGACTATTGTCCTCTATTGGGGAAAGTGCCTGGTGCATGACGGACGATGTAAAAAAGCTCCCCTACACCATGGATGCCGCATTTACTAGTTTTGATATCACCAAACCACAACCACAGTTGTTCGTTACGCCAGATTTTGCGCATTTGAGCCAGATATTGGAAGATTTTGCCCATACTATGGCATTGCGGACAGGAGGGCTAAAAGGCATTGACAAACTGGTGAAATCCAAAGCGCTTGGCACCGTAGAGCTAAGCACGGGGCTTCAAATCTCTGGTATTTTTAACCATATCCTATCCTATGACGGCAAACCAATCTACCTACGGACCTTTGGCCCTACGGCCTTGGCCTATCGGGAAAAGGAATTGGTGGGCCACGGTATTGAAAGTCATCCAGAGGGGTTTGGATCGCCCATCGGGAAACTAAAAGGCATCAACCTTGCCATTGAGGATATGAGTCCGCGAGATTTAAAGGCCTATAATATTTTTGAGGGCGAAAGGGTACAATTGGAGTTTGAGGGCGGCGTTTTGGTAGATGGTGAAATTGTGACCGGAACCCGAAACCTAAAAGGTGAAATTGTCCTGATTACGTTTAAAAATTGCAAGGTGACCCACGCAGGAACCCCACTATTTTTACCGGAATGGGGGGACTATCATATGGCGGTAGGTGAACAAATCACATCAGCCTTTAATGGCCCTGCAGATGTACATAGTTTTAATTTGGTATCACATGAATTATCGCCAACGGTAAAAAACAATTCCAAATTACAGCCAGAAAGAAAACAGTTAGAAAGATATTACCGTCAAGTACGGGAGTATCGGGAGGGCATTAATACCACCATATCCAGGAATAAGGTATTCCAAGAAATTTCCGTAAAGTTCCCAAAGGATTGGCTGCTGTCCGTAGAACTGTATGAACTGGCCAAGAGCGACAAGGAAACCCAATTAATGGACGCCATTGCTAAGCACTTGGAAAAGGTAAAACAAAACCACCCAAAGGTGGGGCATTTAATTGATCATGGGCTTGCACTAATTGATAAAGAGGTTGGGGTTCTCCAGTAGATCCTGTTTGCTTTGGATAGCTTGTTCCTTATAAATTAAGGTCCAACCCAAGGTGTTAGTCAGTGGGAGGAAACTTGCCAGTTCGCTCAGAAGGCGGTTTTTTGCATTGTCCTGAAGTTTGGACAATCTGATTTTTTTGAGCAGTGATCGGTTAACATTGCTTTTAATGGTATTGTAATCTGAGGCATCAAAGGGATTAAAGTAATCTGCCGTTACATCATAATACTCAAAATCTGGGTTGATGTCTATTTGTGCCTCTGGCAGGGTTTTGATGGTCAGGGTTTTAGCCGCATTGTCCAATTCATAGCCCAGCTGTTTTAAATCATAAGAAATACTCACTTTTGCATTGACCACCACCAAGGCCTTTTTATCTGCCGTAACCAATGGCCCAAACAACTCTTTGGAATCTTGGTAATTGTACACCTCTGCAAAGTGCCCTTCTGTCACCACCAATTTTGAAACGTTTTTGATCTGTTGCTCAATGAGCATGGAACTTTCTTTGAGCAATGCAGTCTCTTTATTGCTTTCCATCCAGGATTGATAGATCAATACGGCCGCCAGAGTGATTATTGCCCCAATAAGAATTTTTTTCATGATGACGGTTTTATGCTAGTTACTATTCTGGCCAAATGGTCTGAAACTGCTCACAGACCACCAACATATCTTCAGTTGGTTCCTTACCACTTTCCGATAAGGCACTTTTAAAAAACTTCCAATGGGCGTCCTTCCATTTTTTAAGCGGTTCTTGTTCCGTTCCCATATCCATTGCGGCATAGGCTTTGGATATTTTAAAAAACGGAATGGTATCTACTTTGGTGACGGAGATAAGGCATTGCGCCCTACCTTCAAAATCAGTAACAATGTGTTTTGTGCCAACCTTGGGCAAATCTGCATTGGCTTCCCTATACCAGGTATACAATCCAGAACTCGCCTGTTTCCTCCCGGCTACCGTTAAAGCTGCCAAACGATTTGCATCCCTCTTGTTATCGTGAAAATACCAAGCTTCGGGCATTTCTTCGTCCTTAATTTCAGGATGGGAATCGGTAAAATCTGCCCACATTTTGGCTGCGGTACCTCCCTTTTGAACAGGATTGGCTTTTCTTTGGTTTTGGCAAGCAGCAAGCAAGGTCAAACTAAAAATCCAAATCATTTTTTGCATCCCATGCTTTTTAATGGTTAACCCAAAAACGAATCACCATCAATCCAAATACTCCTCCACCTGCGCCAATGCAGCGGTGATTCCTTCTGGATTCTTGCCTCCGGCAGTGGCAAAAAATGCTTGTCCACCTCCCCCGCCTTGGATGTGTTTTCCCAATTCACGGACAATGGTACCCGCATTTAGGTTTTTTTCTGCAACCAAAGGCTTGGAAATATAACAGGAGAGTAGTGCCTTACCACCTTTATCGGAGGCCAACAACAGGAACAAATCTTCCCGGCCCTGCCCCATCTCAAAAGACAGGTCCTTAATCCCGGCCGCATCCAAATCCACTTTTTTGGCCAAAAAGGCAACTCCGTTTACCTTCTTCACTTCCTTCAACAACTCACTTTTTAACCCTTTGGCCTTTTCCTTTAAAAGACCTTCCAACTGTTTTTTTAGCTGGGCATTCTCTTCTTGAAGGGCCGTAAGCATTTTTACGGGCTCCTTGGTGTTGTTCAGTACCTGACGAATTTGCGAAAGCTGCTGGTCATTCTTCTGGTAAAGCGCTTTTACGGCATCCGATGTGATGGCCTCAATACGTCTGATACCTGCAGCTACGGCACTTTCGCTTTTAATTTTAAAATGCCAAATATCTGCTGTGTTCCTTACATGTGTTCCACCACAAAGCTCAATAGATTCCCCAAACCTGACAGTGCGCACCTTGTCCCCATATTTTTCCCCAAACAAGGCCATGGCACCTTGGGCCAAAGCCTCTTTAACGGGAATGTCCCGGTGTTCTACAAAAGGCAACTGCGCCGCAATTCTATGGTTGACAAAGGTTTCCACTTCATGGAGTTCATCCGCCGTAAGCTTGGAAAAATGGGAAAAGTCAAACCGCAGGTACTTGTCATTTACGGCAGACCCTTTTTGTTCCACATGGGTGCCTAAAACAGCACGTAAGGCCTGGTGAAGCAAATGCGTCGCCGTATGGTTACAGGCCGTTAACCGCCTTAGGGGCTCATCCACCACCGCGGTAAATGGCTGCTCCACATCTTTGGGCAGTTCTTTGACAAAATGGACTATTTCGTTATTTTCTTTTTTGGTATCTAGAATATGGACCAGCTCCCCGCCGGTAGATTCCAAATGACCTTTATCCCCAACCTGGCCCCCACCCTCTGGGTAAAAAGGGGTAACATCAAAAACCAACTGATAGCGCCCGCCTTCCTTTTTACTGGTGACCTTGCGGTATTTTACCAGGTTCACCTTGACCTTTAGTTGATCATATCCAACAAACTCCTGTCCCGTATTGGGCTGCAGTACTTTCCAATCTTCCATGGAGGTTTCGGAGGCAGCGCGAGACCGCTCTTTTTGGGCTTTTAAGGCCGTCTCAAACCCCTGAACATCCAAAAGAAAGCCTTTTTCCTCTAAAATCAAGGCAGTAAGGTCAATGGGGAACCCAAAGGTATCATACAGCTCAAAAGCCTTTTCCCCGCCAACCGTCTTTCCGGTGGTATTGGAAATTACCCCATCCAATAGCACCAATCCCTGTTCCAGGGTACTTAAAAAAGAGTGTTCCTCCTCTTTAATCACGCTCTCCATCAATTGGTGCTGTTTGTCTAGTTCTGGATATGCCCCGCCCATAGTTTTGGACAGGACCCGCACCAAACTGTGGACAAACGGTTTCTTGGCATCCAAGAAGGTAAAGCCGTACCTAATGGCCCTTCTTAAAATACGCCTTATCACATATCCCGCTCCTGTATTGCTCGGCAGCTGCCCATCCGCAATGGCGAAGGAAACGGCCCTTACGTGGTCTGCAATAACGCGAATGGCAATATCCGTCTCATCACTTTTTCCGTAGGCAACTCCTGTTAGCTTCTCAATTTCCCGTATCAATGGCGTAAAAACGTCCGTATCGTAATTAGATGTTACGCCTTGCAGTACCATACAAAGCCTTTCAAACCCCATACCGGTATCAATATGTTTGTTGGGCAAGTCTTCCAGTTGTCCGTTGGCCTTGCGGTTGTACTGCATAAAGACCAAGTTCCAAATCTCCACTACCTGGGGATGGTCTTTGTTGACCAGTGATGCCCCAGAGATTTTTTTCTTCTCTTCCGCTGGTCTAATATCCACATGGATTTCTGAACAGGGCCCGCAGGGTCCCTGATCTCCCATTTCCCAAAAATTATCCTTTTTATTGCCCATGATGATGCGCTCTTGCGGCACAATGGCCTTCCACAGCTCATAAGCTTCTTGGTCCATCTTTAGGTTATCCGCATCATCACTCCCCTCAAAAACGGACACATATAAACTGTCCTTGTCTATTCCATAGGTTTGCGTCAAGAGTTCCCAGGCCCATTCTATAGCCTCTTTTTTAAAATAATCCCCAAAACTCCAATTGCCCAACATCTCAAACATGGTATGGTGGTAGGTATCCTTGCCCACTTCTTCCAAATCATTGTGTTTTCCGCTGACCCTAAGGCATTTTTGGCTATCCGCGACCCGCCTGTATTTTGGTGGTGTATTCCCCAAAAAGTACTCCTTAAATTGGTTCATCCCTGCATTGGTGAACATTAAGGTGGGGTCCTCTTTCATCACCATTGGGGCGGAAGGGACGATCTGATGTTCCTTGGATTTAAAAAAGTCTAAAAACTGTGCTCTAACCTTTTGGGATGTCATTACGGGAGTTAAGCTTTAATTAATTTTAACTAAGTGAACAAAACAATTTCTATATTTGTCTGTTACCATAAAATGAATGACCAAAAATAGGACAATTTCACTTCATGTCTAAAGTAAAATACTATTACGATCCGGATACGCTTTCCTATAGAAAAATAGAGGCAAAAAAATCTAGAAAGTATCGCAATCTGCTATTTTTTGTTTTAGGCGCTGCCCTTTTTGGCTTTCTAGGCCTTATCTTTTTGCTCAACACCAACCTAATCAACACACCGCGCGAACTTTCCCTGCAACGGGAAGTCCAGAATTATGAGCTCCAGTTTGAGATATTGAATAAAAAAATGGACCAAATAGAGAATGTCCTTGCCAATATTGAAGACCGTGACAACAATATTTACCGCCTTTACTTTGAGGCAAACCCCATTCCCGAGGAGCAGCGCAAAGCTGGTTTTGGCGGGGTTAATAGGTACAAATCCTTGGAGGGTTTTAACAATTCGGAAATCATCATAGATGCTTCCAAAAGATTGGATGTGATTCAAAAACAAATGGTCATCCAATCCAAATCATTGGATGAAATTGCCAAATTGGCCGAGGAAAAGGAAAAATTATTGGCAGCGATTCCTGCCATACAGCCCGTAAGAAATGAAGATTTAAAAAGAATGGCATCTGGTTACGGATGGCGCACAGACCCCTTTACCAAGGCAAGAAAAAAACACTGGGGCATGGATTTTACGGCTCCAAGGGGCACGCCCATTTTTGCAACGGGTGACGGGGAGGTAACCAGAGCGGACAACAACTCATCTGGATATGGAAAACATATACGGATTGATCACGGTTATGGGTATATGAGCCTTTACGCGCACTTAAGCAAATACAACGTCACCAAAGGCCAGAAGGTAAAACGTGGAGATCTTATTGGTTTTGTGGGAAATACGGGACGTTCAGAAGCACCCCACCTGCATTATGAAGTATGGAAGGACAAGGAGCGCATTAACCCCATCAACTTCTACTACGGAAGTTTGTCTCCACAAGAATTTGAGAATATGCTCAAATACGCAACCCAAGAAAACCAATCCCTGGATTAATGCATATTGACCTACCCGAAAAACGGTACTATGGCATTGGCGAGGTAGCCAAGGCATTTGAGGTGAACACCTCCTTGATTCGGTTTTGGGAAAAGGAGTTTGATGTACTTAAACCCAAAAAAAACGCCAAAGGCAATAGAAAATTTACGCCTGAGGATATTAAAAACCTGAAGCTCATCTATCACTTGGTCAAGGAACGGGGCTTTACCTTAGAAGGTGCCAAAACCCACCTGAAGGAAGAAAAGCACAAAACACTCTCTACCTTTGAAGTGATTGAAAAATTGCAAAAAGTACGGGCAGAACTGGTAAAAATCAAGGAGAGCCTGTAAAGCGGTTGTAACAAATACCGCTTAGATTGGACATATAAACCACCTAAAGCAAATAAACACTAAAACCACAGAAAATGAAAAAATTACTTATCCCCTTAGTTGTCATAGGCGTGCTCATCTTTGTTTTGGGCAGCTGGTACATAAACACCAACAACACCTTGGTAGATATGAAGGGACAGGCCACCAAGCAATGGGCCAACGTTGAGAGTTCTTACCAACGTAGGAGCGATCTTATCGGCAATTTGGTAAAAACCGTGCAAGGTGCCGCAGATTTTGAACGCGGAACCTTAACCGATGTGATTGAAGCACGCTCAAAAGCTACCGCTACCACCATTGATATAGACAATCTTACGCCAGAGAAACTAGCACAGTTCCAACAGGCACAGTCCGGATTGTCCTCCGCACTTTCGCGCTTATTGGTAACGGTGGAACGCTATCCCGATCTAAAGGCCAACCAAAACTTTTTGGAACTGCAATCACAACTGGAGGGCACGGAAAACCGCATTAATGTAGAACGGAATAGATTTAATGATTTGGCGGGGGAATACAATATTAAAATTGAAAAAATACCCACCAATATCATCGCGGGTATCGCAGGATTTGAAGCGCTGGCCCTATTTAAATCCAACCCTGGATCGGAGAACGCACCAGACGTGGATTTCAATTTTTGATTAGCCTATGTCCAGAGTAGAAGATTTCCTGACCCCAGAAGAAGAACAAGAAATTGTGGAAGCCATTTTAACGGCGGAAAAAAACACTTCTGGAGAAATCAGGGTACATATTGAAGCTACCGCCAAAATTGACCATTTCAGTAGGGCCCAGCAAGTATTCCATTTTTTAAAAATGGACAACACCAAAGATGAAAATGGGGTACTGCTCTATGTAGCCGTCAACGACAGGAAATTTGTGATCTATGGGGACAATGGCATTTACAAAGCCGTACCCAATGGATTTTGGGAGGCCACCAAAGAGGTCATTGCACATCATTTTAAACAAGGGAATTTTAAACAGGGCATCATTGAAGGGGTATTAAAGGCCGGCAAGGAAATGGAGGCGCACTTTCCATGGCAACATGGTGACCAAAACGAGTTGAGCGATGCAGTATCCAAAGGGTAAAGAGCCTCTACCCAAAACACCAAGGGATGGTAAGCCATGGCATTCTTGGTTAACGTTCATCCTTTTTTTTGTGATTTGTTCGGTATCCGGACAATTTACCATTCCAAAAAAACCGGCACTGCAACAGAATCAGACCAGTGTCTATGATTACATCAACCTACTATCCGTAAATCAGAAAACTACGCTAGAACAAAAATTGATTCGTTATAGCGATAGTACGTCCACTCAAATCGTGGTGTTGATCATTGATTCCACCAAGGGGGAGGACATTAACTATTTGGGTGCACAATGGGGCCAAGCTTGGGGAATTGGCCAAGACGGCAAGGATAACGGGGTGGTTGTGCTTTTGGCCAAACAAGACCGTAAAATAGCGATAAGCACCGGATACGGTGTAGAGGCATCCTTGACGGACCTTATGAGCAAACGTATCATAACCTCCATTATCATTCCAGAATTTAAGGTGAACAACTACTATGGCGGACTGGATAAAGGTGCCGATGCCATTTTTAAGGTACTTACCGGACAATTTGATGAAACCAGGGATTTTAGCCGTAAAAAAATGCCATTTGAGGCCTATTTGCCATTTATCATCTTTCTGGTCATTTTCTTTATTTTAATGAGCAAGAATAAGCGCGGTGGCGGCAAGGGCAACAACAGAAATGGACGTGGCGGACGCGGCTTGGATCTTTGGGACGTCATTATTTTGAGCAACATGGGGCGCGGTGGCTCCTCTTCCGGTGGTTTTGGTGGAGGCAGTTTTGGAGGCGGTGGCTTTGGTGGCGGCTTTGGTGGTGGCGGCTTTGGCGGCGGTGGAGCTTCTGGCGGGTGGTAACGGAACTTTTCCTGTAGTCTTATCTAGCACTTTGCAGCTATATCCGTGTCCAGCTTGCACTCCCATTTGCCTGGCCTTAGACCCGGCTTAACCTCTGATAAAAGAAACGTGATGCAGCTTTTACACCTAGTGTTTGCAACGCTGTTGCTTTTTCACCGTTTATCCTTGGTATAATGCCCTAGGCGTTTTATCCTTTGTTACCAGACATTCCCAAAATCCCAATAAAGCATTCCTTAAGCCCATTATATAACAAACGCTTGCTTTCCCAACCCATGGCCAAAAGGGACAATCCACCCAAAAATCCCCGTTTACCGTGTGTTGTGAAGCTTCAATTTCAAGTATCTTGCCATTGTATTAAGGAATAGTATGTAATTATTTGATTATGGTGCGCTTACTTCGTTTATCTTTTTTGGTGCTTTTTTTGGTCGCTGCGTGTAAAAACAAAGACTCCGGAACAACGGATACAGACAACCTTTTTACGTTTAAGGACTACATAAGCAACCATACACAGGGACAGCAAAGTATTGCTGCGCCCATAAAAATTTGGCTCGGCCAGCCCTTGGAACAGTATGAACTTACCCAAGAAATCCCATCGGAATATGTACAGCTAAACCCAAAGGTAGACGGAACACTGGTGGTGGAAAACGGCAACGCACTGGTTTTTCAACCCAATGAAAACCTAAGGCCAGATACCATATATGAGGTTACCCTGCTGCTGGACAAGCTGTACGAAGACGTGACGTCCGAATTTAAAAAATACACCTTTGCCTTTAAGACCATTGCCCCAAATTTTAAAATAGACTTGGGGGAATTACAATCCTACTCCAAGGAATGGCAATACCTTACTGGAACTTTGGAAGCTTCCGATATCCTAGACCCCTCCGCTGTCCAAGGCACCATCAGCGTCACCAATGGCCAGAAAACCATACCCGTTAAATGGAACCAAACAGATACAGCTTCCCGCTTCTTTAGCTTTAAAATTGATAGCATTCAGCGTTTCACCGATGATTCCTCCATTACCATTGCCTGGTCCGGCAAATCACTGCAAATTAAGAACGAGGGCTCAGAAGCGTATCCCATTCCCGGTCTCAACAAATTTGTTATCACAGATGTGAAAACGGCTACCGCGCCAAATGCCGCACTTTTACTAAATTTTTCCGAACCATTAAAAACAGACCAAAACCTAAACGGGCTGGTGGCTATTGAAAATGCGGAAGGCCTGCGGTACGAAATTGATGGAAACGTATTGCGCGTATATCCCACCAACCGGATTTTGGGGGAGGTACGCATCAATGCTTTTGAGGGCATCCAAAGTGCCTATGGCTTCCGATTAAAGGACACCTTTTCGGAGCGTGTTTCTTTTGAGCAATTAAAACCCCAAGTGCGCCTAATTTCCAAAGGAACCATTTTACCCAATGCGGCGACCACCCCTATTTATTTTGAAACCGTCAACCTTAAAGCCGTAGAAGTTAGGGTGATTCAGGTCTTTGAAAACAACATGCTGCAATTTCTACAGAACAACAGCCTTACACAAAACTATTACCCTGATCTGCGACCTGTTGGAAGAAGGGTGGCCTTTAAAGTGATACAACTGAGTAAGGGTGGCGAAGATAATGCCAGTTTTTGGAAGGCACACGCCCTGGATCTTTCAGAACTGATACAAGTGCATCCGGGTTCATTGTACCGCATAGAATTCAGCTTTAAAAAAGAACACACCGCTTATGACTGCGGTACGGGTACCGGGTCCGAAAACGCTGCGCTGGAAACGGTTGTCATGGCCCCAGCGGATACTTCTGCGGAGGAACGGTATTGGGACAATGAGATTTATTACTGGCGCAATTACAGTTACAATTGGGAGGAACAGGAAAATCCTTGCCATGAAGCTTACTACAATCCGGATCGGGTGGTCCATACCAACCTTTTGGGCAGTAACCTTGGGCTTATCATAAAAAAAGGAAACAACCGGTCCTACCACTTTGCAGCCACCAATTTATTAACGGCAAAACCAGAACCGGCCACCAAAATAAAACTATATAATTTTCAACAGCAATTGCTCGGCGAAGTGGTAACGGATGCGGCTGGTTTTGCGGTGTACGATGGAACGTCCAATGTTGCTTTTGCCGTTGCAGAAAAGGCCGCCAATTATGCCTATGCCAAACTGGCGGATGGCAACGCACTTTCCATGAGCACGTTTGATATTTCTGGAAATCAACTACAAAAAGGCCTTCAAGGCTTTACCTATTTGGAAAGAGGCGTTCACCGCCCTGGGGACACGGCGCATCTAACCTTTGTGCTGGATGATAAAAACAATCCACTACCCAAGGACCATCCCGTGGTCTTGGAGGTGACCGATGCCAGGGGAAAACTGGTACAACGCCACGTATTGGTCAAAGACCCAGTGAAGGTGGCAGAGGGGCTTTTTGCAAGAAAAGAGGGGAACTTCCACTACTTCCCCATTCCAACGGCAGCCGATGCGCCTACCGGAACATGGAACGCCACCATAAAAGTGGGTGGGGCATCCTTTGCCCAAAGCCTAAAAATAGCCACGGTAAAACCAAACCGACTAAAGGTGAATTTTAATTTTGACGATGAGATTCTAAGCACTCAAAAAAATGCTACGGGAAAGGTTAATGTGCAATGGTTACATGGCGCACCCGCCAGAAACCTAAAGGTGGATATCAATGCCAAACTACAATCCACGGCAACTGCTTTTAGCGGGTTTGATGCTTACCAGTTCCAGGACCCTATCCGCAGTTTTAACGAAACGGAACTCCAATTTTTAAATGCCACCCTGGACAATGCCGGTAAGTTGGAAATCGATAAAAAAATAGACGTCAACAGCAAGGCTCCAGGAATGTTAAAGGCCACTTTTACCACCAAAGTTTTTGAGGGTGGCGGTGATTTTTCCATTGATGTGTTTTCCAAAAACATTGCACCGTACCGTCACTTTGTGGGACTTAAATCTCCAGAGGCAAAGCAATATGGCAGTTTTTTAACGGATGAGGACACTCAATTTCAGGTGGTTTCCGTAGATCAAAACGGAAAACCCGCTGCCAATAGAACATTGGACATCAACATCTTTAAACTGGAATGGCGCTGGTGGTGGAACCGAGGCAGGGATAACCTATCCCGATATGAGAACACTACGGTACACAGACCCTACCAAGAAATGAGCCTAAAGACCAACGCCAACGGAAAGGGCAATTTTAAGGTAAACATCCCCGATGATGATGGCGGGCGTTATTTGATACGGGTCGTGGACCGGGTTTCTGGCCACGCCACGGGGCGTACTACCTATTTTTATAGGAATTGGTGGAGCAGGCCCAATTCCAACGATACGGAAAGCGCTAAAATATTGCTCTTTTCCGCGGACAAGGAACAATACCAAACCGGCGAGCAGGCCAGTATCCGCTTTCCGTCCGATGCCGGTGGCCGTGCGCTCATCAGTGTTGAAAATGGGACGGAGGTACTTTCACAACAATGGGTGGAAACAACCGCTAAGGAAACCCGTGCCGTGATACCCATCACGGAAGGGATGGCCCCCAATATTTACGTGAACATTTCCTTATTGCAACCTCACGGTACCGTTAAAAATGACCTTCCCATAAGACTGTACGGTGTGGTGCCGTTGTTGGTAGAAAATAAAGCCACCCGCTTACTGCCCAAACTGGACCTGCCCAAGGTCTTAAAGCCTGATATGCCCTACACGGTAACCGTATCGGAGGGCAACAAAAAAGCAATGACCTATACCCTGGCGGTAGTGGATGAGGGCCTATTGGACCTTACCCGCTTTACCACCCCGGATATCCACAGCTCTTTTTATGCAAGGCAAGCGCTAGGTGTAAAGACCTTTGATATTTTTGATGATGTGATGGGTGCCTATTCCGTAAGCGTAGATCATGTTTATGCCATTGGCGGCGGCGGTATTGCAGATGGGGCCAAAAACCGAAAGGCCCAACGTTTTAAGCCCGTGGTCACCTACTTAGGCCCATTTACCCTAAAACCAGGGGAAAAGGCCAAACATACGCTAGACATGCCCAATTATGTAGGTTCCGTGCGCACCATGCTCATTGCCGGAAATGATAAGAGTGCGTATGGAAAAACTGAGGAAACCACCCCCGTACGCAAACCCTTGATGGTACTCACCTCGCTACCTAGAAAATTATCCCCCGGAGAAACAGTGACCATTCCCGTAACCGTGTTCGCCATGGAAAAAAAGGTAAAAGATGTCATGGTTTCCATCAAGGCGGATAAGGCCTTGGTACCATTGGAGGGCACTTCCAAATCCATTAGGTTTGATGCCGTGGGGGAACAGATCGTGAACTTTAGTTTTAAAGTGAATCCGGCCTCTACGTTCCAAACCATTGAAGTTTCGGCCATCGGTGCAGGCGAAAAGGCCAGTGACCAATTGGAAATTGATGTAGTAAACCCCAATCCAATCACCACAAAAAGCAGCTTAGTGACGTTAGCGGGAAGTGAAAACCAAACCATAACCTTCCAACCCTTTGGCACCTCTGGCACCAACACCGCACAAATTGAGTTTTCTACCCTACCGCCCATGGATTTTAGTAAGCGGATGCAGTACCTGTTGCAATATCCCCATGGATGTGTGGAACAGACCACCTCGGCAGCTTTTCCGCAGCTCTTTATTGCGGATGTATTGGACCTCACCTTTGAGAAGAAAAAAGAAGCGGAGAACAATGTTAAAAAGGCCATCAATAGGCTCAACGATTTCCAGCTGCCAAGTGGTGGCCTAGGCTATTGGCCCGGAGCCGGCAATGCAGACGATTGGGGCACCTCCTATGCAGGGCATTTTCTATTGGAGGCCAAACAGAAAGGATATCAATTGCCTTTGACATTTTTGAACAATTGGTTGCGCTATCAAAAGACGCAAGCAAGGCAATGGCGCAGCAAGCAGCTGAACTACAACACGGACTTGGTTCAGGCATATCGCTTATATACCTTGGCGCTTGCGCAACAGCCAGAATTGGCGGCCATGAACCGCATGCGTGAAATGGGCAACCTGGCCAACGAGGCAAAATTACGATTGGCCGCGGCATACGCCCTAGTGGGCAAAAGGGAGGTTGCCCAATCACTCCTCCAAACATCCAACATGGATATCCAACCCAACCCTTATGACTACCGCACCTATGGGTCCGTATTCAGAAATAGGGGCATGGCCTTGGAGACCCTGGTACTGCTGGAAGATGCAAAACAACGGGAATTGGCGGTATCATTGGCCAAGGACCTATCTTCCCAAAACTGGTACAGCACCCAAGAAACAGCGTATGCCCTTTTGGGCCTAGCTAAGATGGTGGCCAAAAATGGAGGTAAGGCATTAGACCTCAGCTACACACAAAATGGTAAGACGGTGACCGTAAAAACAGATAGGGCCATTGCACTAAGAACTTTGGTTATAAGCGGGATGGAGAACGAGATACAACTAAAAAATACCTTAGGGAACACGGTTTACGCCACCCTGACCCAAAGTGGCAAATTGCCAGTGGGCCAAGAACTTACCCAGCAACAGAAGTTACGGTTAAAAGTGACCTATACCAATGCCTTGGGCAATCCTATGGACGTAGGCAGCGTAAGACAGGGTACGGAACTGCAAGCCAACATAACGGTATACAATACCACCGCGGACGCCATGGATAATCTAGCGCTTACACAGATTGTTCCCAGTGGTTGGGAAATAGTGGATACCTCGTATATCAACACGGGTGAAAACATGGGCCAACAGCTAGATTATACGGACAACCGTGACGATCGTACCCACTTCTACTTTAGTTTGGGCCGTAAACAGGCGAAAACATTTACCGTAAAATTAAATACCTCTTATCTGGGCGATTATTATTTACCAGGAAGTCAAATAGAAGCGATGTATGACCCTACCAGTTATGCCAGAACCAAAGGACAATGGGTGAAAGTGGTTCCCTAAAAAGATCACTTCTTTAAAAACGTAAAACATGAAACGCATATTACTCTTATTCTGGTTGATGGGCCTAGCGTGCACGGACCAGAAAAAACCTAAAATTGTGCATGGCACGGATGGCTCAAAGACCATGGACGTGGCAATAAAGGACACCACTAGCATTAGGATGATGGATTTTCCCATCCATATAGACAGCACCAACTACCTTTTACACCCAGTAGGCGATTTTGTGCTCAAGGACGGCCGCAACAAAGTACTCTTTTCCTCTAGGTGGTATGAACAGGCCAATTATAATGTTGCCCGTACCGATGGCACCTACATTGCTGGAAACCTGAGCAATATTTTGTTTCAAACCTTGGATTCCAATGGCATTGCCCCCTTGACCAAAAAAGACATGAACATCCAATACCTCACTTTTTTAAGGGATATTTACAAACAGTTGAACAAATCCTATCTGCTCTACGAAATTAATGATAGGGACACCAACCAAGATGGCAGTATTGACAATAATGACGTAAGTGCGCTCTACCTAAGTAAACTGGACGGCAGCAACTTTACCAAACTAACGGCTGAGGGGCATGAACTGTTGGATTGGAAATTGGTAAGTACGGCAAACAGATTGTACTACAAGACTATTGAAGATACCGATAGGGACGGGGATTTTGACAAAAAAGACCGTTTTCATTACTATTTCATCAACTTTTATGACCCTCAGTTAAAGTCCTTCCCTTATCAACCGCTCTAAATTCATTAGCACCCTTAAGAACCACAAAATCAAACTTGTATTGGTGGTTTTATTGCTGCTGGGCTGGCTTTTTTGTTTGCCAAGCACACTCTTTAACGCCCCAACCTCAACCGTGATAAAAGCGAGCAACGGTAGTTTGATCGGGGCACGTATTGCCAAGGACGGGCAATGGCGTTTTCCAACCTTGGATTCCGTGCCGCACAGGTTTAAAACAGCGGTTTTACTTTTTGAGGACGAATACTTTTATACGCATCCCGGCTTTAACCCCATTTCCATTGTCAAGGCGATGCACCACAACCTCACCAAAAACAACCGTAGGGGCGGCAGCACCATTACCCAGCAGGTAATCCGTTTAAGCCGGGGCCAGCAAAGCCGAACCTATCTTGAAAAGGTGAAGGAATTGATCATGGCCACCCGGCTGGAATGGCGGTATTCCAAAGATGATATTTTAAACCTTTACGCCACACACACCCCTTATGGCGGCAACGTAGTGGGCTTGGAAACAGCTTCTTGGCGTTATTTTGGACTTTCCGCAGCAGAATTAAGCTGGGGACAGGCAGCTACCTTGGCCGTGCTGCCCAATGCACCATCTCTGATCTTTCCCGGAAAAAATGAAAATGTCCTCCTTAAAAAAAGAAATCGGCTATTAAAAAAACTACGGGATAAAGGCCATATAGACCAGACTACGTATGAACTGGCGCTTATGGAGCCATTGCCCCAAAAACCGCTTGCCTTACCTAATAACGCTCCGCATTTAACGGAGCGCATCCGCAAGGAACATCCCGGTAAAGCAGTGACCACTACCCTTGATGTAACCCTACAACGGCACTGTAACCAAGTGGCAAGCCACCACTACCACCGCCTTAAAAACAATGAAATACACAACCTTGCCATTTTAGTGTTGGATGTGGAGACACGGAATGTACTGGCCTATGTGGGCAACTCTCCCTCTGGCAGCGAAGACAGTAATTTTGTGGACGTAATTGGCAAAAACCGGAGTACGGGAAGCATCTTAAAACCACTGCTTTTTGCCTCTTTGCTAGATGCCGGCACCATTTTACCCAATGCCCTGGTCAAAGATATACCCACCGTCATCAATGGGTACAACCCTAAAAATTTCAATAAAAAATATGCGGGCGCCGTGCCTGCCAGCCGCGCTTTATCTAGGTCTTTAAACGTGCCTGCCGTTAGGTTGCTCCGGGAATACGGACTTCAAAAGTTCTACAATGGATTAAAGGAAATGAAGATTTCTTCCTTGGAGAAACCTGCTAACCATTACGGTTTGCCCTTGATCCTTGGCGGTGCGGAAAGCTCCCTTTGGGAAATGACGCAGACCTATGCCAACCTAGCATCTACCTTAAACCACTTTACCGCCAATTCCAGCACCTATAGATCACAGGAATTTCAATCCCCTAATTATGAGGCCAACAAACACTTGGATTTTGGGGAGTCCCAATTTGAAGCAAACCACTTGAACGCAGGTGCCATTTACCATACCTTCAAGGCCATGCGGGAGGTAAACCGGCCAGAAGGGGAAGAAAACTGGCAGTTCTTTGAAGATTCGCAGCCCTTGGCCTGGAAAACAGGAACCAGTTTTGGGTTTAAGGACGCCTGGGCCATTGGAGTCACCCCAAGATTTGCCATTGGGGTATGGGTGGGAAATGCGGACGGGGAAGGCAGACCAGGGCTAACGGGCATTACCGCTGCGGCCCCGGTGTTATTTGATGTCTTGAACCACCTGCCCTACAGCGGCTGGTTCCAAGAGCCCCTAGATGATTTTACCTCGCTGGCCGTCTGCACCAAAAGCGGTCTATTGGCCAGTGTTTATTGTGAAAAAAGCAGTGCGGTTTTAGTTCCCAAAAACGGAGCCAAAAGTAAGCCTTGTCCTTACCACAAGGTTATTTCCTTGGATGCCACGGCCAGCTTCCAGGTCAACGCTTCTTGTTATCCCCTTGCAGAAATTCAACAGAAGAACTGGTTCATCTTACCCTCTGAAATTGCCTATTACTATCAAGAGGCCAACCCAGACTATCTTTCACCACCTCCCTATCAATTGGGTTGCAGTGCAGAAGAAAGAAACATCATGACTTTTCTATACCCTAAGAAAAATGAGGATATTATTTTACCCAAGGACTTAGGAGACCAACCGTATGAGGTGGTTTTTAAATTGGCCCACCAACAAGGCAACAGCACCGTATTTTGGTATTTGGACGATGCTTTTATTGGGCGCACCAAAGATATCCATGAATTGGTTTTTCCCATTTCAAGCGGTGATTATATGCTTACGGCAGTGGATGAAGCTGGGCATACCATAAGCCGGCAAGTTGGCATTCAAAAGGCCTCTAGAGCCTATTAATACGTGGTAATATCAAGGTATTTGGCTTTGGTTACGTCCTGGAGTATGGCTCTGGGTTTGTCTGCGTTGATTTTAATTTTGACACTGACCATAGCAATTCTGATTGTATTCTGGCTTGCCCCAAGCACAGTCGAGAGGCAGTAGAATGCGCCTTAATTCCGATGCTACATTCTTGGCAAGATTTTCTTTTTTTTGAAGAGCAATGGAATCCAACAAACAATCAATATCAATAGTGCACCAATTCCGTAGCTTAATCCCCAAAACCATCGCATTGCTCGTTGTCCACCCTGAAATGATTCTCTTTCGGTAAAAGAAAATGAAAGATTGCCAGCAAGCAAATATGAGATCGGAACCCAAAGAATTCCAAGCAGGATAATCAATTTCAGGATTCCAGAAAGAATTTTATTCAGTTTGCTCCATGGCTTTCTTACCGCTTTTAAACCCAATATACGGTTAAGGGTAATGAGATCATTCCAATCCAAGTTATGAGAATTCTTAGAGGGATTAATTTGTTGTTATCTAGGGCTATTGTAAGCAAAGAGGAAGCAGTAATCAAAAGTAAAATTGCACCACTGGTAAAAACCAAAAAGTTAAAAAATAAATCTTTCTATTGTTCATTTTTGTAATTGTTGGAAACGACTCGGCTAAGCGCAAGACTAGAAGAAGCAAACTATTAGTTTCTGCCTGCTTGCTGGTAGGCAAGTCTGGGTAATAAACCAAATCCAAAAACATAGCAACTTTATAAATATACAAAGCCCTTTAGATTTTTCCCCAAAGTGCATATAGGATTTGGGGATGGTAGGGCCTACTTAACGCGCAACATCTTCCCATTTTATTCTTTACCAAAATTTGGGGTTATTGGATACATTACAATTAGAATGAAAAACACCTCAATCTCATTAGAAAATTATTCTGAGCAGTTTGTGCAAAGTCACGTTTTTGTTAGAAGATACAAAAATGTGAGCGAAGTAATCTGAGTGAGGCTTCATCTTTTGGAAATGGGATGAAAATAGAGCGGATCACTATTATGATATGCCTCTTGATATTTGCCAAGATATAGCTGAAAATACAGAACTGGTAAAAACTAGGACGGAATAAAAACTTACCTTTTTTCTTAAACGGGCCTTTTCTTTTGCATAAATGATAATCGCATTGAAAATCGGCTGGATTTTAACTTGTTCTACAAATTTGTCTATTAGTTTAAATTTTATTCGGGTCAGCGCTATTTTCTGCGCCATATGCCAATACTACGGATGTGAATTCCGAAATAGCATAATTTTCTAAATCTGTATCTGCTATCATATCCATAAGGTTGAATTGTACTCTGATACATGAATACATATATGGGTTTCCAAGAGGTATTTGATTACCTACTTGCGATATGAATTTTTTAAATACGGGAATTCCTCACCGCATTTTTTGTTATACATTTTTACTACCAGTTTGTGTATATTTTTTGTTACGGAATAGTACGCGAGTATCATGCCACCTTAACCATTACTTTAGCAAATAGTCTAGAAATTCGGATAGGAAATTCTGCCGCAAGGAACTATAGCAAGGGTTATCATTAGTGCTTTCCCGCAATGCTATGCCGTTTCTGTTTTTAGTCTACGAAAGTCTCATGAATAATATCCTTACATTTTTGAATCTCGGATTTTGTTAATTGGTTGAACGTTTTTAGTATCCTTGATTTATCAATTGTCCGAATCTGGTCGATTGCAACCATACCTTTCTTGGCACTATGTTGCACCTGAATTCGAGTCGGGTATTTTTTCAGGTTCGTTGTCATTGGTGCAACAACGATTGTATTCAAATACTTGTTGATTTCATTAGGCGATAAAATTACACAAGGACGTGTTTTCTTGATTTCACTGCCAATTGTAGGGTCTAGATTTACGAGAACAATGGAATATTGTTTTAATTCCATTCCTCAAAATTCTCGTCTTCGAATACATCGTTGAACAATAAACGGTCGTCATTGTTTTCCCGCATTTTTTCAAATGCTTTGTCCCAATTTTTTCTGGGACTATCGATTGGTTTCAGGATTATTTGTCCCTTTTCCAAAATCATTTCCACTTTGTCCTTGATATTATACTTTTCCAATATTGTTTTGCTTAAACGCAAGCCTTTGGAATTTCCGATTTTAATTATTGCTGTTTCCATAGCTTTATTTATGTACATACAAAGTTATTACATTTTGTTGAATACGCAAATTTTTCTAGTATTAGTGGTAACAGCTTAACCAACCTAAGATGACAAATATTAATCCCATTGTTAGTGAGCTTTGACAAAAAATTAGGAGTTCTTCCTTAACACAGGTATTACTTCTTACGCATAAAAACCGTCATGGGCACGCCAGTGAAATCAAACTCCTTACGCAACTGGTTTTCTAAAAAGCGTTTGTAGGGTTCGCGTACGTACTGTGGTAGGTTACAGAAAAACGCAAACTGCGGATAGGGCGTTGGCAGCTGGGTACAAAACTTAATTTTTACATATTTGCCCTTATATCCCGGGGGTGGCCTATTTTCTATAATGGGCAGCATAATATCGTTAAGCTTTCTGGTCACAATTTTCTTGGAACGGTTCTTACAGACTTCAACCGCGGTTTCAATGGCCTTAAAGATGCGTTGCTTGTTCAATACGGAAATAAAGAGAATGGGGACGTCCACAAAGGGCTCCATGGCCTCACGGATACGCTTTTCATAGTCGCGGACGGAGTTTGTCTCTTTCTCCACCAAATCCCATTTGTTCACCAAAATAACGATGCCCTTATGGTTGCGCTGCGCCAGCCAGAAGATGTTCTGTACCTGGCCATCAAACCCGCGGGTGGCATCCAACAGTAAGATACAAACGTCACAGTGCTCAATGGCCCTTACCGATCGCATGACGGAATAGAACTCCAAATCTTCCTTAACCTTGGCCTTACGGCGTATACCGGCGGTATCCACAAGGTTAAACTCAAACCCAAAACGGTTGTATTTGGTATCTATACTATCCCTAGTGGTCCCGGCAATATCCGTAACAATGTAGCGCTCCTCCCCAATAAGGGCGTTTATAAAAGAAGATTTTCCTGCATTGGGCCTGCCCACAACGGCAAAACGCGGCAGGTCATCATCCGTATCCTGTGCCTCTGGCAACACTTCTACCAAGGCATCCAGCAGCTCACCCGTTCCACTGCCGTTGATGCTGGACAGCGTATAATATTCTCCCAATCCCAGGGCATAAAACTCTACGGCATCTGCTTCGCGTTGTGCATTATCCACCTTATTGATGGCCAAGAAAACCGGTTTATCCACACGGCGAAGCAATTTGGCCACATCTTCATCCATTCCCGTAACGCCAGACTCCACATCAACCATAAAAATGATGGCATCTGCCTCATCTATGGCCAATTCTACCTGTTTATCTATTTCCTTTTCAAAAACATCATCACTGCCAAGTACATAGCCTCCGGTATCTATCAAGGAAAATTCTTTTCCGTTCCAATCGCTTTTCCCATAATGGCGGTCCCGGGTAACACCGCTTACCGCATCCACAATGGCTTCCCTTCTTTGGATAAGGCGATTAAAAAAGGTGGATTTCCCCACGTTTGGCCGTCCCACAATGGCAACAATAGCACCCATGCACTTAGATTTTTGGCAAAAGTACGGTTTATTTTGACCAAAAAGTTGTTACCTTTTTACGGCCTAACAAAATAATAATGAGCGAACTCGTCAACGAAATCATCCTAAGGCCACGCTTTGAAATTCGTCTTTACAACAGCCCGGATATTATACAACAAGCATTTGACGTAACCCCAAAACCACCCTTCTTGCTCAAACGTATTGATGAGCATATCTACATAAGGTTCAACAAGGCCGAGACTACCTTTTGGTCTCCCCAACTGCATTTGGAGATCAGTTCTTTTAGCGAGGGAAAAAGCACCATACACGGGGTATTTGGACCCAACCCTGCATTATGGACCTTTTTTATGTTCCTTCATTTTGGGGTGGCCACATTGTTCCTGATCTTGGGAGTCTTTGCCTACTCCAAGCACTCCTTGGGGCATGAGGTTACCCCTTGGCTGTTGGGCATGGGATTCTTGGTGATGGTCTGGTTTGCACTTTATGCCTTTGGCAGGCTTGGGAAATCCAAAGGAAAGCCCCAAATGCAACAGCTTAGAAAATACGCAGATGAGCTGTTTATTGCCATACAGCAAAAGTATGGCACCTGATCATTGGTTGTACCCAAAACGTTTTAACTGGTTGGTATTGCTGCGCCAGTTCTTGTTCACTTTTACAAAGAGCTCTATATGTACCTGTTTGTCAAAAAACTTTTCCAGGTCTTTTCTGGCGGCCACCCCCACCCTTTTTAAAGCGGCACCTTTATGGCCTATAACAATGCCCTTTTGGGTATCCCGCTCTACCATGATCACGGATCGTATCCTTATCATGGTGTCATCTTCAAAAAACTCTTCCGTTTCCACTTCTACGGCATATGGAATCTCTTTTTTATAGTTCAGCAAGATTTTCTCCCTTATGGTCTCATTCACAAAAAAACGTTCTGGCTTATCCGTTAACTGGTCTTTTGGGTAATAGGGAGGCGCTTCTGGCAATAATTCCAAAATCCGGGCAAAGACTTCTTTGACGTTAAAATTTCTTAGTGCAGAAATGGGGTGTATTTCCGCGGCAGGCAGTAATCCCTGCCAGTGCTGCACCTGCTTTTCCAGCACTTCTTGGGCAGAGGTGTCTATCTTGTTCAACAATACCAATACAGGCATTTTGCTATGCTTTATTTTTTCAAAAAAGGCTTCGTCCTTTAAGGCCTTTTCTCCAATTTCTACCATGTAAAGGAGTACATCCGCATCCTCAAAAGCGGTCTTCACAAAATCCATCATGGCATTTTGCATCTCATAGGCGGGTTTTATGATGCCCGGGGTATCGGACAAAATCACCTGAAAATCATCACCATTGACAATACCCAAAATCCGGTGCCTTGTGGTTTGGGCCTTAGAGGTGATAATGGACAGTTTTTCACCCACAAAAGCGTTCATTAGGGTAGATTTCCCCACATTGGGATTTCCTATGATGTTCACAAAACCTGCTCTATGTTTTTGCATTCCCTAATTTTTGAAAGTAGACCTTGGCGGCACTGTTTACCTTTGGCGCCAGTAAAAGTACGGCAATCATATTTGGAATTACCATTAACGCATAAGAGAGGTCTATGAGGTTTTTGACCAACTCTAGCGAAGCAATGGCCGCAAAGATGATCATGACCACAAAATACACGTTATACCATTTACCTATTTTGGCATTGGTGAGGTAAGACAAACTTTTTACGCCGTAATAGGAATAGGTAAACAGGGTAGACAAGGCAAAGGCAGAAACAATGACCATTAACAACACACCGCCCCAACTGCCCAAGGCGGTATTAAAGGCATTTAGGGTCATGACAATACCACTTCCTTCCTGCAGATAGGCCCCGCTGAGTATAAGCACCACCGCGGTACAGGTACAGACCAAAATAGTATCTATAAAAGGGCCCAACATGGCCACAAGCCCTTCTCTGATAGGTTCATTGGTTCTAGACTGTCCGTGGTACATGGGTGCCGAGCCCAGCCCGGCCTCATTGGAAAACATGGCCCTTCTCACCCCAATGATCACCAGTCCCCAAAAGCCTCCGGTAACGGCTGTTTTGGTGTTAAAGGCCTCTGTTATGATCAATTTTAAGGATGGTAGCACCTGTGAGGCATTCAATACCATTACCGCAATGACCGCCACCAGATAGACCATGACCATAAAGGGCACTATGGCCGTGGCTACTTTGGCTATATTCTTTAATCCGCCAAAAATCACGAAGGAGGAAACAAGGGCCAACACCAGCCCAATAGTGAGCTTCCAATTAAAAAGTGGGTCGGTTGCCGTGCCTCCCAAAGCCAACAAACGTTCTTCTGGCCTAACCACGCTCATAAAGGTTTCCGTGAACTGATTGGCGGTGAACACCCCTAAAAACCCAAACAGCCCGGCAATACTAAAAAAGATGGCCAGCGGTTTGGCCTTTTGGCCCAATCCTTTGGTGATATAGTACATGGGGCCGCCTTGCAGATTACCGTTGGAATCTTGGCCCCTGAACATAATGGAGAGGCTACAAGAATAAAATTTGATGCACATGCCAATGAGGGCCGTCATCCAAATCCAGAAAACAACCCCCGGGCCACCGTCATGAATGGCAATGGCCACACCGGAAATATTTCCCAAGCCCACCGTTGCGGCCACAGCGGCAGATAAGGCCTGGAGTGAACTAACTTCCCCTTTGGCGGTAACATCATCATATTTGCCCCGGGCTATGGCCACGGCGTGACCAAAATACCGATAGGGTAGACCTTTGGAAAATAGGACCAAAAATAAGCCACCCCCTATCAACAAGAGAAACATGGGCCATTCTGTGCCCGAAATGGCCTTTAGCAAAATATCGTTGAACTCTTTCATGGTTCCGAAGGTAGTTATTTACGCCAAAAATCTTAAAGCCTGTTAAAGAATCTGCCAATTACCGCACTAATTATGGCAAGTATTTTGATTTAAGGAAAAAACAGTTGTATATTTGACGCCCGTTACAAATAGTAGCGTTCTTCTCGTTGGTGTCATGTGTCGATGTTTTTAAAACAAGTGAGAAGAAACCCATATCGCGGGATAGAGCAGTAGGTAGCTCGTCGGGCTCATAACCCGAAGGTCACTGGTTCGAGTCCAGTTCCCGCTACTAGCAAAAACAAGCCTTTCAGGAAACTGGAAGGCTTTTTTTATGATTTGTAGACCCACTTGCCCTTTTTAACGTGCCCCAATCGCTACGATGTAAGCTTTATTTTGTTTAGGGGGTGGACATATAGTCCTGCCAGGTGACCAAGACGTATTTGTCCTTTGCATGGATCCGTTTTTTTAGAAAACCATATTCATACACAAATAAGTAGACCTCCCCTTTTTTATTTTTCCAGTAATGCGTGAAAAATTTGGGGTTGAAGCCTTCTGATGCCAAAGTGGAGGCCCTTAGGGTGGTAAAACCCGCTTTATTGTGTTTGCGCAATATTTTTCTGTTGGTGCGGAGTTGCCTGTCTACCTTAAAATAGAAAGCCTCTTTTTGCTGTCTTTGCTCATATTGGTCTATGGATTTGCATTTGATGGAGCAAAATATCTTATCCGTGCGGCCGGTCACCACGGCATTGCAAATGGGGCAATTTTTTTTGGACATAATTAGCAGTATATTATACGCATAATATACCATTTAAATTCCATTTCTTGCTTAGGATTGCACAATGGATTCCATAAAATCTATCACCCTATACCATTTAATGATTAAAGGGGAAAAATTCATCGGCATTAAATTTGCCCCAGACCGGCTCATCCAAAGCTTGGTCAAGGGACTTCCCAACCCTAAATGGAGCCACCGCTACAACATGGCATACATTCCACATAACAAAGCCAACCTGGGCATAATCTTCAACACCTTTAAAGGGGTGGTCTATATCAACTATAACCGTTTTTTGACCAATAGGGCCATAAAAAGGAGCAATACGGTGGTGGATGTTGCCTGGTTAAGGAACAGAAAGCCCATACCCGGCCATAGATTTTGTCCGGAGGAATACTTACTAAAGCTAGAATTAAAAAGGTATGCCCGCAGTACGGTTAAAACCTATGTCCACTGTTTTGAAATGTTCCTTAACCACTACAAAACCAAGGAACCAAACAGTCTTAACGAGAGTGATGTACGGGCCTTTTTGCAAACGCTTATCAACAAAAACGCTTCCAACTCCTACCTGAACCAAACGATCAACGCCATTAAATTTTACTACGAGGTGGTGTTGGGCATGCCCAACCGTCTCTACGCCATAGAGCGGCCCAGAAAAGAGCGCAAACTGCCCACGGTGATCTCCAAAGAAGAGGTATTGTCCATGATTGCCCATACCAACAATATTAAGCATAGGTGTATTGTACAATTGCTGTATAGCTCCGGTCTAAGACGTAGCGAGCTGTTAAACCTAAAGCCGCAGGACATAGACGGCCAACGTATGTTGATACACATAAAAAATGCAAAAGGCAACAAGGATAGGCTTACCTTACTATCCAAAACCGCTTTAACGGACCTTAGAAAGTACTATGTGATGCATAGGCCCAAAACCTATTTATTTGAGGGCCGGAAAGGAACTAAATACAGTGGCGAAAGCGTTCTGAGCATTGTAAGGGCCGCAGCAAGAAAAGCCCATATACGAACCAGGGTAACACCCCATGTACTGCGCCATAGCTTTGCGACCCATTTGTTGGAATCCGGGGCCGATCTTAGGCAAATACAAGTACTTTTGGGGCATGGTTCCAGTAAAACAACTGAAATTTACACCCATGTGGCCACTAATACTTTTAAATGCATTAAAAATCCTTTAGATTAGTGTGCACAAAATAGATATAAACGTAATAAACTACGTTTATACAACTGTTGCCATACATATCGAGCAGGTAAAATAAAGTAGGGAATTGCGCTACGTGGACGCTCAAAACAGGTACGCAAACGGACTCGAAAATTGGCGAGTGGACGGTGCCCAAGCAGTGCGCAACTGTTATGGGAAAACCTTCCAATCTGTGCGGAGCAGCTACGCAAGCACTACGCGGACTTCCCCCTCCCGGGGTGGAAGGGCGCAAGCAACGGCGCATAAAAAATACGTGTGGCAACAAAAGCTAAACGTAATGCGGGGGTTGGGGGCAAAACCCAAAGGTCTGTGTATATTTATGGGGTCGCTAAACCTTTGGGATTTAGCTTTGAAGAAAAAAATAAACCTAAACCAAAAGCTTCAGCTCAGGGCCGGGGCGCAGCAGTCATCGCATACTTGCCCCCGCACTACGTTTAGCTGAACCGTTATCTTTAATGCTGACCAAAATATAAAAGTTTCTATATAATTCAACTTTTTTATTTATATTTGTCTTATAAATGGGCACATAAACAGAATGGAAAAAAGGTTTGAAGTCGTTTTTCTTGAGCAGGCTATTGACTTTATGTCAAAGGTCGACAAGAAAGCAAAAGCAAAGATTTACTATAATCTGGACAAGGCAAAACTTGGACTTGACCCAAAATTGTTCAAGAAACTGACGGACGACATTTGGGAATTCAGGACAAAATACGCAGGACTTCAATACCGACTTTTCGCATTCTGGGATAGGACGGGCAAAACCGAAACGCTTGTGATTTTAACGCACGGAATGGTTAAAAAAACGGACAAGGTTCCAAAAGCTGAAATCGAGAAAGCAAAACAGATTCGAACGGAATATTTCGAGCAATAAAAACAAAGGTTATGGCAACAAAAAAGAAAAAGATGAAAATGATGACCCTTGACCAAATGAAGGACAAGGACATCGGGAAAATTGGAACAGCGGATAGGGACAAGTATGAATTCGATTTGCGAATGGAGGTCTTGGGCGAAATGATTAAGTCCGTGCGAAAAGAACGGAAATTGACCCAAGAACAACTTGGTGAATTGATTGGAGTTCAAAAGTCACAGATTTCTAAACTGGAGCGAAGCGCAAAAAACGTAACGATTGAAACTATTTTAAAAGTGTTTAACGCACTAAAGGCGAATATAAAGTTCAGTGTACAAATGAATGACTCGGAATTCAAGGTTGCGTAAAAAGCACTAAAGATAACAATGGCTATAGCAAATAGGGCGGTAAGTGCTGAAACGATTAGCTTGGGCGTGTTTGCGAAGTCCGCCAAATCTTTTGATTTGGCTTTTAGAATAGATAAAATAAAAACAAAATGCAAAAGCTTTGGCTACGGGTTTGGCGGAAAGATAAGTGCTTATCATCTGCCCTACTTGCCATAGCCGTGACCGTTGTGCATAATTTAACCCAAGAAACGTGAAAAAAATATTAATCTTGACTTTACTCTCATTTTTCGGTTGTAAAAACGAACCAATCTGTACTGTGAATGAAAATAACGCTGGAAAAGAAATCTATGATTTGGACGAGGCGACTTGTTTCATTGCATTAAAGCTGAATAAGAAAAAATCTGGCTTGAATTTGATTCGTGACGCTCTACTTGCGGAAATGAATTATATGGAGAAAACTGGACTGACTTCTGACAATCCAAATCCTGAAAGCGAATCTGAATCGAACGTAGAATTGGATATTAACAAAATGGTGGAATATGCTCTGAATGAGGAAAAAGTTGACCTGACTAAAGACGAATTAATCGAAATCTATGATACCGAAATTGAATATCTAATGTTCATCGGAGTCGCGGGAGAATAAAAAACTATGCACAACACCGTGTATAATTAATTGCTTGGTCACTGCCGACTTACGAAAATTCCGCTGGAATTTTCTATCTGTGATTTGTTTGCTAACTTTAAGGCTTAACCACGCAACTAACCATACACAAACACGTTAGGGTTAATTTAAAACAACATTTGAGAATTAAAATGAACAAGACATTTAGAATTTTAAAAAAGGTAATCTTATATACCTTTTCAATCCTTTTACTTCTTTCAGTTACAGGTTATGTTTACCTCTATGTACTTCCAAAAGGACCTGAAATAACGGAAATCAAAAAAATTGACAGCGGAATAGACTCTTTTGTTATCTACGCTTATAAAGATAGTAAGAGAAAATCGATTAAGGTATGGACTTATAAACCTGAAAGTTGGAATGATGAAGACAAAATAGTTTTCGTTATGCACGGTGGTGGTCGAAATGCAGATGACTATCTAAACGCTTGGATTGAATTAGCTGATGAAAATAACCTTTTAATATTGGCACCTGAATTCGAAAATAAGTTTTCAAAATACACAACTAACGACTATCAAGAGGGAAATCTATACACATTTTTTGGAACTAAGAACCCAAAAAGCGAATGGGCATATTCGGTGGTTGAAAACATATTTGACCATATTAAATCTGTTAACAATATTACAAACGAACAATACGACATTTTTGGACATTCTGCTGGTGGACAATTTGTGCATAGAATGGTAATGTTGATGCCAGAATCGAGAATTAGAACAGCTATCTCTGCTAATTCTGGATTTTACAGTTTGCCAAATGAGAAGCTTGAATTTCCGTATGGCATTCAAAATACAGGAATAGATTTGCAAAAATCTTATAATAAGAGATTGGTTATTCTATTGGGCGAATTAGATAATGACCCAAGTTTAGGAACTTTTAGAACAACTGAATTGGCAATGGAACAAGGGGCACATAGGCTGGAACGTGGAACAACCTTTTTTAATGCGAATAAGAAATTGAAAAACAAAAATAATTGGACATTTAATTGGGAAATAGACACTATAAAAAATGTAGGTCATGACTACAAAAGAATGTCTAAAAATGCAATTGAGTGGATAAAAAACTAACCCTAACAATGGCTATAAGTAATTGCTTGTTCTCGCCTACTTCTGAAAATCCTCGCGGATTTTCAGTTTGGTGTGTACTTGCAAAGTTAACCTCTAAACCACGCAACTACTCATAGCCCAGACCGTTGGGCACAATATTGAAAATGACCGTGCGAGTTCAATAACTTAACGCAACAAATCCAATTTTTAGATTTGTTGTATGAAGACAAAAAAGCACAAACGGTTGTCACTTGAGGAGCGTGTCATTATCCAGACACTTTTGGAAGAGAAAAAGACCAAATCCTTTATAGCAAAAAAGCTCGGTCGTTCACGTTCCACCATCACCAGGGAGGTCAACAAATGGGTGTCCGACCCTAACGATAAA
>NZ_LDJX01000004.1:37500-409630 GCF_001306415.1 Croceitalea dokdonensis DOKDO 023 | reverse complement strand
TAGGCCCGGTATAGGTGATGACAAAGTCGGCGGTACCCGCACCCTCGTCCACGGTGAAGTCGGCCACGGAGATGCCCTCTCCAGAGCCAAGGCCGTCGTTGTCGGTAATGGTTCCGATACCCACTAAATCCAACGGATTTAAGGGGAATCCATCAAATTGAAGCTCTATTTCCAAGGTTTCCGTTGCCTCTATGATGCCATCATCATTGGTGGGAACATTAACCGTGAATGACGTGGTATTGGCAGGTATAGTGACCATTGTAAGACTATTGTCATAGTCATCATTCGAAGTGGAAATATTAGTATATCGTAGTTCTAAATCTGTATAGTCGGACGACAGGGCATGCGACAATGTGATGGTGAATATTAAATCAGAACCTTCCACAACAGTGGCGTCGCTTATGGAGATATCGGATAGCACAAAAACGTCTGCGGCATCGCTGGTAACAACATCACAGAGGTTGTCCGATGATGTTATGGCCAACCTGTACCTATAATTGTGAACTGAAGAAGAAATACCGGTCAATGTTAACATTGGCGTGGTGGTTCCTGAATAGATACCACTTTCTGTTAGATCATTCCATGTAACCCCATTATCGGGACTTTCCTGCCATTGGTAGCTTAGGGTAGCACCGCCAGTGACCACTGCCGTAAAACTGGCAGTACTGCCAATACTTGCGGTAACATTGCTAGGTTGGGAGGATACCACCACAGGAACAAAGGGTGTGGTCACGTTGGTATTGGTACCTGTATAACCCCCTTGTCCACTGACTAAGCCATTGGCATCCACCGTTACTGGAGAGTTGCCCAAAATACCGTCATTATCTCCATCTGCGTGGCCCGCTTCCACGGTGTCAAGACAGCCGTCGTTATCCGAGTCCAAATCAATAGAATTAATGAATCCATCATTATCTGCGTCGCCACAAGGACCTATCAAGGATACATTTAAATCAGACCTTGGATTTCCCTGATTCATGGTAAGTGTTAAATCCGTAATATCATTAACTCCAATAGACCAATTTTGTGGATTTCCAATGTTGGCCATAAAAATAATTGAACCAGTGCTATTGGAAATAATATTCAGTTCGTTTAAGGGGTCAGATACCGTAAAGTTTGCTCCAGGGGAAGAAATTGTCCATCTATCAATCCCATCAAGATCAACGTTGCCGTTTGTTGCTGGACCAATGAGGAATCCAGAAAGATTTGATGCAGAAATGTTAATGGAAGTACCGTTTGATCCAAAAGCCAAATTTCCATTATCATCACTATCCGAACCAACTACACTTCCACTAACTAGGCTTTGTGTAATTGTGGTAGTGAAAACAGAATAGCTTTGAATTGTGGTAGATAGACCTTGAAATTGCAAAGGCCTAGGATTCTCGCACTCTTCGGTATCCAAGATACCATCATTATCATCGTCCAAATCACAAATATCAGATATACCGTCTCCGTCGCTATCAGGATTTCCTGAAGCTATGGGGTCACATGGGTTAAGTGTGCCCAGTGATGCCGTTCTGGTTTCTAAATAACAAGTAGTATTCGCATGTGTAATTACCACGGTATAGCTGTTACCGTCCAAGCCGGTAACGTCGTTTATAAGCAATGTATTTGTGTCAGTGCCAGAATAATTACCGCCATTGGTAAGGTTGACCCCATTCTCTTGCCATTGGTACTGTATTTGACCGGAACTATCCGTACCACTGGCATAGTCTGGGGTGCCGGCGTTAAAAATAGTGGTATTTATGGCCGATACATCCGCAGTAAATGAAGCAGAATTCCCTTCAATTACCGTTTGGTTCGTTGGTACAGTATTTATGGTCACCTGTGTGGCAATAATTTCATTTCCGGTAACTCCGGTATAACCTCCTTGTCCATTAACGAGGCCATTGGGATCCACCGATACGGGAGAGTTGCCCAAGATACCGTCATTGTCGCCATCCGTGTGTCCGGCCTCAAGGGTATCAAAACAGCCGTCGTTGTCCGAGTCCAGATCAAGGTGGTTTGGGATACCATCTCCATCAATATCACTATTAGAACCACATTGCGTGGCTTCTAGATAAAAGTCATCGAACCTAGCATCACCACTAGTGGTTTTGTTATAAAAATAGAGTCTTAAAGTATAGGTTTCATTTGGGCCAAATGTTGCAATATCATTTGTTGTATTAACTCTAATATTCTGATTGTTTCCATTCACAAACGTATTCACTTGGTAATCATCGACCAATACGGTACTGGTAGTAAAACCATCATTGGAACCTACCAATGTGATGCTATAACCATATTCATTTGCAGTTGCAAAGTCGTTTTTTGTATAACCCATAACGGATGGGTTCAGGAACGGAATGCCAGATTGCGTGGTATAGGCAAATTCAATATAATCATTATTGGTTACGGCACCGCCATACGTGGTTGCATCGATTCCTGAAATTGAAAGTGTTGTTGCTTGTTCCGTGACCGTTATTCCGGATCCAAAGATTTGATTGGCCATGGAGGCAACAAAAGTAGGATCGTAAATACTACCTGATTCAAAGGGTGAATTTCCATTGTCCCATACTCCCAGCGAAGCGCCTGCGTTGGTACAACTAGATTCATTGACATCGGTAATTCCGTCATTGTCATCATCTAAATCACATGAGTCGCCGATACCATCTCCATCGGAATCCGTATCGCCAGAGTTAGCCGCTAGGTAACAATCAGGGTCGTCACAGTCAATAAGGCCATCGCCGTCATTGTCCATGCCATCGTTACAGATTTCAAAGTCATTGTCCGTAATATTAATTACCGCTTGATGGTCCAATATCGTAATTGCTGGCACGGACACATTGGATAGCTCTACCCAGAAGTCTTCGGTAGGTTCGGCCAAAGTATCGTCTAAAATGGGCACGGTAATGGTCTGTATTTCCCCGTTGGTCCCCGTAAAGGTCAACGTATTTGTGGTGGTCACAAAATCTTGGGCAGACACCGCAGTGTTGTTTAAAGTGGTGAAATCCACTGTGAAGCCACCTGGTGCCGTACCATTAAAAATGACCTCAAGGGTTGCGGTGCCATTGGCTTCGTTTACGGTAATGTTGTCATTGACAAAGGTAATGTCCCCAGAAGCCGGTGATGGGGTACTGGCTACCACTACAGATAGGGCATTACAAAAACAATTAGACGTACCAGGGGCAAATTCTATGACCAAATTGCTGTTGTCCCCACAATAGGTTCCGGAGTCAAAAGAAAACAATTCTTGCACGGTACCGCCAACGGGTATCGCCTGGCTCAAGCTTCCAGTATAAATTGGGCTTCCTGTAGCTACCCCTGAACCATCTGCACAAAAAACTTCATAGGTAATCCCGGCTTGGAGGTCTACCGCTCCAGTATTTTCAACACCCACTTCAACCATATAATTAGTGGTAGAACCACCATTGGCATACTCGGCAGTAGCCGAAAAGGAAGATTCATTGAGTTCTCCTTTGGTGATATTGATTTGGGTATCTGCCTGTCCGGTGACAATTTCCGTTGTTCCACAAGAAACACCACCACAAAAAAGCCCCGTGGTCGTGACGTATGTACTTAAATCTATGGTGTAGTTTCCAGAACAGATAAATGCCGTGCTTTCTACGTCAAAAGTATAGGCAATTAAATCTGTAGTGGTGGCGCCCGCAGGCAGGGAAATTTCTATTTCTTGTTGGTTCCCAACGGTATTTGTGGTCACATAGTTGGCTGCCAATGAACCTGTTGAGTTAAAGGACCCATCAACATATACCAGACCTTCCGGTAAGGAAATACGGGTAAAATCATTACTGCCTGTGGTGCCGTCCACAATATAGGTTTCCACCGAAACTGTTTCCATTTCACAACCTTCAAGGTTGGCAGAGTTTACCGCAACACTATTGGTGCTATAGGGTGGTTCCGCACCGGTAATGATCACGGGTTCGCTGGCCAACCTACTTCCGTTGCCCACGGCGGGGCTTCCACACGGATTGTTTCCGTATATCACATATTCAGTGCCGGTATTGGACCGGTAATTGCACTGGGGGTTTAAAGTAATGTTGATAATGGCGATTTGTTCATCCAACACAGAGGCCTCAAAACTGCCCAATAGGCCGTTCTCTGCGGCAATCCCAGGATGCTGCAATAAATCGATACTCACCGTATTTCCCGTAATTGCCGGTGTTATGGTCTGAAGGACCCCAGAGTTTCTTGGGTATTCAATGGCAATGTCCTGAATGTTGACCGAGCTGATATCCCCGGGAACATCAAATGTAATGCTTGGGTCTATTAAGTTTCCTTCGCCGGCATTACGCGCTTCCAAGGTTACTGTATAGTCCGCACAGGTATCCACGGTGGTCAGCGGTTGGTTTAAAATATCCAATTGTATGGCTGCGGCAACGGGTTCCAAGGACAACTCACGACCGGTAAAAAAGGGAAGTCCGGCATAGCTAGAGGGATATCCGGCACAGTCGTAATTTTGGGAAATGAAAATGGTCTGTGGTGCACAATCGTTATACGTACCTTCAAAACGGATAGTGGCCGTAGTATCCACATAGCCTGGCATACTGCCAAACTCAATGTAAAAGATGCCTCCCTCATTGACCACGTTTAGTGGTGTCTCCACACCGCCATCCACTAAGAATGCGTTTGTTATCTGGTAATCTGAGGCGGGATTTACCCTTAGCCAATTGTAATCTATTTGTGGTCTCTCCCCATTGCTTACGTTTACGGTAAAACTAGCGAGCTGCGAGCTGCCAATTTCAATAGGGTTTACCCTGTCTACATTAAATGGGGCATTATAGTAATTAAATTCTGGATTGTCCGTTTCTGTCACAGTGACTGGATTGTCAGAATATGCATAGTCTACATAAGTGACGGAAACGTTATGGTTAGATAGGTCAGGGGTAGCACTTGTTGCCACAACAGGGATACTAACGCTCGGGTACCAGTTGCCATCTTGGTCATGGTTTCTAAACCGCGGACCAGGGGTTATGGTCACTACGTTGCCGGATACGGAATAATTAAGCCCATTATTGGAAGAATCTGGTCGTTCATTTTCTGGCTGTAGATTTGGATAGCCATCACTACTAGCGGCATTATTGAACGTCATGCCTTGCGGAATTTCTATGGAGGTAGATTGCCATAGCAGTGGTGGTCTATATTCATCCGGGAATTTATCCTCAACCCCCGAACTTTGTTCTAAAGAAACAAACAGCCATCTCACCTCGCAACCAGAAGCGAATGCCCCATTGTTTACAATGTATTGAACTTGGTTTTCAAAGAAAAATGCACGATCGTTGTAATACTCACAGCTTACCCGGGAACCCGTTCCATCAAAACTATAAAATTGACCATAAAAGGTATAAAACTCATACAGCCTGTTTATTGTTGGAAATGTATCCTTAAACCTAAAGTGAAGTTCCAGTTCAATTTCATCTGCCTCCAGGCCTTCGCCAAATTGATAGGTTGGAGAAATGATGGATCTATAACTAGACAAATCAAATGTCATCACATGATCGTTGTTCCCGTTGGTGACTACAGTAGGAGAACCTATGATTGGAGTGGTAAGGCTGCCAGAGGATAGGTCGTTAATCGTTATGGTTCCGTAATCAAACTCAATAATATCAGACATGTTAGGGCCAGAATTATCGGTAACATACCTAATGTCAAACAACAAATTGTCTTGAACATCATTTTGCATTACCGCACTTGTGGTAATGACCATTTCATCCCTTGCCATATAATATTTAGTGGCATGGACGTTAGGGTCTAAACTTACCCGTGAGGTCATGGTGTCATCTGTCCAGCCTGCGGTAACCCTGTTGGCCTCAAAAGAGGTGGTTCTAGGTGCTGCGCATCCCGTATCACAGTGGGTGGTGACCTCAAATTGTCCACAATGGATGTCCATGTTAAAACATGAGCTAGTGTAGGATGTGGTATAATCCAAATTAATGAACTCCGGTCCAGAATAAACGGCACAGTCTAGAACCAAGGGGAAATTAATCGGTATTTCCAAAAGATAGCCATCCACTAAAAAATTGGCCAGATTGGTTTCAGTAAAAGTAATTTGGTTACCACTTTGGGCGTATCTGGAATCTGCGCTTGAGTCCAAAGTAAGCCCATTTGGGACGGTTACCGTAGCCGTATAGGCCGTACTTGGATCATTACTGATCATAAGAATGCCATTGCAGGTGGGGGATTCCGTGGGCACCACTAGGCTGCCAACAAAACCGAGGTTAAACAACTGCCCATCTTCCGCATCTTGTTCATATTCCTCTGGACTGCCCCAATTAAAAAGACCCTCCCGGCGCACACCGTGCTGGTTGGCGGTCTGCCTCTGCGTGAAGGTTGCGTTGCCGCAAGAGTTAACGGACCAAAGGTCCATTCTTAGGGCAAGGTTTGCGGTATATTCTTCCGAGAATTGACCACAACCCACTAGGTCCGGAAGCATGGTAAGGTCAAAATTTACCTCGCTACTTTCCCCTGAGGCCATATCGTCAAAAAAACCATCACCATCTAAATCTTCAAAACCCCCTGGTCCATCTGGATCTGAGGTGAAAAAATTTTCTGGTACGTAATAAGAACCCAACCCGAAAGATGGATTAAAGGTGTTTGTCCATCGTTGGGGGGTAAACGTAGTTCCCCCGCTAAACCTAAAATTGGATACTTGGCGGTGTGTGCCGGAATCGTCCCCAATCATAGGGTTTACCCCAATAGTAGAAGTTGTGCCGTCCCAAGTATAGCCTATATTAAAGTTAATGTCATAGGCAACGTCTGCCCCGGTGTTATTTATCACTTCATAGGTATAGGTGACCGGTGCATCCCACCTGGGCAAAGGTCTGTTGATTTCATTTAAGCGTAGATTTGGGAACTCTTGTATAACATCAAATTGGCCACTGATACTAGCTCCAATTTGACAATAAATCCCTGGCGTACAACCCCATCTAGGGCTGTGCCTTGTCGTTTCTCCCCACGCGCACTGGGAAAGCTGTAGGCTTTCTTCCAGCATAATGCTTTCATTTTCGAAAAGGTTGTCACCGTCACCTACTTGGCCAGCAAAAGGTGCGGCATTAAGGTCTATGGTATAAGTATAAGTACCTCCAGAAACATTGGTTGGGGTGAGGACCGTACCATTGAACGACAATTGGTACCCAGTTTGGAGAAAGGTGCTCACCTGAACTTGATGGTCAAAACGTTGCACACTGCCATTACCAGAGTTTCTTATGGTAATATTCCGGGTTTGTGTCTGTCCTACGTTTGCACTTAAGCTTGTAATATCCTCAACGGAAAGGAATGCCCGGAGAAGATTGTATGAATTTACGGTTAAATCGTTGTCGCTGGCGGTTTGCGCACCATCAGTGTCATTAAAGGTGATTGTATGCGCATCTTTAAAAAGCCCACCAGAATATGAGAATTGTACAGCATCACAATCCGCCGTTTTTTGGTAGGTAAAGGTAACCTGGTCGTTAATTTGCCAAGGGGCATTACTGGGCCTTTCCAGACGGAAGATAGGCTGATTTAAATTGGTGATATCCACCTCAGAAATACTAAAATCGCTAGATCCCGTTTGTGCGGTGATGACCCCAGAGCCAGCTTGGTAGTACACACCATCCGGCAGATCAAACGCAATTTGAAAATCTGTGGTAGTGGCTTGTTTACTCTGCACGGTAACCGTGCTTAGCCCATTATTGGTGTCACTGCACGCCTTAAAGCTCAGGGAGTTTAAATTTACCCTTATCTTGTTGGTGTTTATCTGTCCAAAGGAACAATGGATGCCCACGATCAAGAAAAATAAGAACAACAAAATACTGTGGTTCTTTACGGTTGAAGAGAGGTTATTCTTCATATGTTGAGGTTTTGAAATTGTACCTAAAATTTCAACCTCATGCCTTCCCATAAATTATATATGGTGGTTTTAGCAAGTAGGTTTTTATTCTAAGTTTATGGTTTTGAATAGATTTGGGGTCGTATTCACCTGCGAAAGTACCCTGTCTCTATGCTGTACCAAAAATTTCACGTTGTTAGTATTTATTTTATCGTTAATGTACTAATCGTACAAAATAACCTCTCTTCTGTGCCATTTTTAAATTAATGTTGTGAAAAGGCGCCTAATTGTGGGCAATGGGGTAGTTTTATTAGGATTTGATTTTTTGTAATCAAACCCGTTTTTTTTCTGTCAAAATTGTAAGATAAATTCTACTGGTAACCCGCCATTGTTTATGCTGCCATCTGTTTTGTGCCGAAATCTACCTAAGTCTTGTTTGGGGTTTCACCCTATTTGTGGGTAAAACCAGGACGGTCTTGAGCCAAATACAAGAAGTTAGGCGGTTCTCTTGTCAGGGAATCCCATAACTGGGCTCGTTTCATTAAATCAGTTAAGCATGGTGTTGTATAAGATTGCCACATTTAGGATACTACGGTTGCCATTTACGAAATACGGGTAAATAGCAGTGAAATTCTATGTTTGTTTAAAAGACATTTGCAGATTTTTACCGCCGACAGCTATTGCTGTTAAAACTTATCCCACCAAAAAACAATCATAAAATATTTGACTAATTTTGTATTCTATCACAAATAGAAAAAATGAGTTCAAAAAAAGGAAAAGTACAAGAAGCTATACAGGAGAAATTATTGGCAGAACGCAAGGTCTTTTTATGGGGCATGGTCAATGATGACTCTGCCAAACATGTGATTGATAGATTGTTATATCTGGATTTGCAGGATGATAAGGAAATTCAATTGATTATCAATAGCCCTGGCGGCTACGTTACCTCCGGTTTTGCCATCTATGATACCATAAAACAAATTAAAAGCCCGGTTTCTACCGTTTGTTCTGGATTAGCGGCTTCCATGGGTTCCATTTTGCTTTCCGTAGGTGAAAAGGGAAGACGTTTTATACAGCCTCACGCAAGGGTAATGATTCACCAACCCAGTGGTGGTGCCCAAGGGCAGGCGTCCAATATTGAAATTCAAGCCAAGGAAATCATTAAGACCAAGGAATTGGGTGCCAGAATTTTGGCAGATAATTGCGGCCAGGATTATGATAAGGTAATGAAAGATTTTGATAGGGATTACTGGATGGGAGCAGAAGAATCCTTGGCTTATGGTATCGTGGATGCCATTCTAGAATAAATAAGGTTTATGCATCAAACGAAAAGTCCTTCGCAAATTATTGTGAAGGACTTTTTATATATAGACGCTCTCGCGGAATAGTATACTTTATTTACGGTAACAAGGTGTTTTTGGATGTTTTAACAGCTAAAAGTTATCTGGATTTTCAATAATTTCTTTAGCACGTTCATTTAATGCATTTAGTTCCTCGGGGTCTTTTTTGTTCAAGAGGTTCAGCATCATGGCCATCCGTTGATTCCCTTTAAAATGCTCTTTTTTACTGTCCAGAAAATTCCAGTATAGGGCATTGAAAGGACAGGCATCATCACCTATTTTCTTTGTCTTATTGTAATGACAGTCTTTGCAGTAATCCCCCATTTTGTTTATGTAGTTGGCACTGCTTACATACGGTTTGGTGGCCACAATACCACCATCGGCAAATTGGCTCATACCTCTGGTATTTGTAATCTCTACCCACTCAATGGCATCTATATATACCCCTAGGTACCAGGCATCCACTTCATCCGGATTGGTTTGGGTCAACAGCGCATAGTTTCCAATAACCATTAAACGTTGTATGTGATGGGCATAAGCCTCGTCCAAGCTTTGGCCAATGGCATGTTTCATGCAATTCATTTTGGTGTTGCCTGTCCAAAAGAAATCGGGTAGGGGATTATGGTTGTCCAATTGGTTAAGCTTGGCGTATTTTGGCATTTCTTTCCAGTAAATTCCCCGCATATATTCCCGCCAACCCAGAATCTGGCGCACAAACCCCTCTACTTGTGAAATCGCGACCTTGTCCGTATGGTCATAATAATAGCCCAAAACGGAATCAATCACTTCTTTTGGCGACATCATTTTGGAGTTCATGGCAAAGGATAACCTAGAATGAAAAAGAAATTTTTCTTCCGTATGCATGGCATCCTGATAATCGCCAAAATGCACCAGCAAATGTTTGCAGAAATACTCCAATAGGAGCATACATTGTTTTCTGCTAGTGGGCCAGTTAAAGGCGTTCTCTTTAATGGAACCAAACGTGGAGACTTTTGCTTCCTTTAGTTCCGCTACAATAGCGGATACGTCTTGTTTAAAATTTAATTCTTTTGGGATACCATGGGTGCCGGTCCACTTTTTTCGGTTATTATGGTCAAAATTCCATTTGCCACCATCTGGTTGGCCATTCACCATCATGATATCGTGTTTTTTTCGCATCATGCGGTAAAAGCTCTCCATGATAAGCTGTTTTTTACCTTTAAAGAATTCCTCTAGTTCATACCTGCTGGTATAAAAATGTTCAGTACCAACCGCTTTTGTGGGAATATCCAATGTATCACAGATGGCCCTTAATTGTTGTTCCAGCCTATACTCATCAGGTAATTGGTATTCAAAACAACTGGCACCGGTCCGTTCCAGGGCCAATTGGATCAATTTCTCCAACTGCTGTGGATTTTCAGGATTATTAATATGAAAGTAAAGAAATGAATGGCCTCGGGATTCCAAATCATTTTTAAAATTGCGCATGGCCGCAAAAAAACCAACAACTTTTTGGATATGGTGTTTTACGTAATCTGTTTCCTGCCTCATTTCTGCCATAAGGTAGACCACCTCTTCATTGGTTTTGGTGAACCAAGAGTGTTGTTGGTTTAATTGGTCTCCCAAAATCAATCGTACTATTTTCATTTGTAGGGTATTAGGTTAGCCAAAGGTGTTGAAACGTTTGGTTGGCATCATACATTTCTGCCTGTCTCTTTATATTAAACTTACGGTCTCGGGGGTCATTGCCCACCCCACTGAGGTACATCCAATTGCACCAGTTGCTATGTACATCATAATCAACCAGCAGGCTTTCAAAATAACTCGCCCCCATGCGCCAGTCCTGCTCCAACTCTTTGGCCCAATAACTGGCAACGTTCTGTCTACCCCGGTTGCTCATCCACCCCGTATGCAGGAGTTCTTGCATATTGGCATTGATAAAAGGCTCAGGAGTCTTACCCAATGTCCACTGCTCTAAGAGATCCAAATCACGGTTCCATTCATATTCCCGGTCCAAAATTCCACCTAAGTGAAAGATTTTATCGCCATATTTTAAGCTAACGTACTTAAAGTAATCTCGCCAGATGAGTTCAAAAATAAGCCAGTAAGTATCTTGGTTCTTTTTAATTTGTTGTTCATATTGTCTTATTTGCCAATAAATGGTGCGTGGCGAAATACAACCATTGGCAAGCCAAGGAGAGAATTTGGAGCTATATCCGGTACCAACCAACCCGTTCCTTGTTTTTTTGTAGGTAGACAATTTTTGGGTATTCCAAAAATAGTCCTGTAAACGGCTAAGTGCCTCATCCTCACCACCTGTAAAAGGAAAAGCGGAGCGTTTATCAATTTTAAGGTCATCAAAACCTAGCGCTTTGAGTGTAGGCACAGTGGTGTTGTTTGTAATCCTATTTTCACTTGGCCTAGCTTGTGGAACAGCCACTTCCTTTTTAACACTACCGTACTTCTCACATTTTTTCCTAAATGCCGTGAAGACATCCGGAGTTTGGCCAAAACTACTAAACGGCGTATCTTCTGGGTGAAAGAGGAGTTGTTCATAACTTTGGAGGAAGGTAACTTTAGCATCGCACATTGCTTTTGTGGCCTTTAGCACGTTGACCTCATCCCGTGTCCATTCTTTCTGCAAAAATACCTTATGGAGGTGATGTTTTTCTAAAAGTTTAGGAAGTATATGTTCCGGCCTGTCATGAAACACCAGAAGGTCTATCTGGAGTTTTGCCAAATTATCTTTTAAATTTTGTACGGATTCAATTAAGAATTTTGCCCTATACTTCCCCGTTTTTTTAAATCCGTAGGTGCCAACAGCAAATTGTCTAGGGTCAAAGAAATATACCGCAATTACCCGCTCACCGGTACAGGCAGCCGCTAGGGAATAGTTGTCTTTTATCCTTAGGTTGTTTTGAAACCAAATTAGGTTACCCATCTTTATTTTTGTTTGATCGGCAGCGTTCGCTGCAATATTTGACATCTTCCCAAGAGTTACGCCATTTTTTTCTCCAGGTAAAGGGCCTTTGGCATACCGGGCATAATTTTTTTGGTAAATGTAATTTTTTATGCATAATTGTTTAACGAAAATAAACTAATATTAAACAAAACTGCTATAAGGTTATCTTAACTTAAGGGACAAGGTTCTTAAAATTGTTATTACTTTTACCTTTTAAGGGAAGGAAACATGATAAGTAATGGCGCAAACACCTAAGGATATTGCAATCATTGGATCGGGTTTGGTAGGGTCTTTGTTGGGAATCTACTTAAAAAGGTACGGGCATAACATAACCATTTTTGATAGAAGGCCAGATATAAGGACGATTCAGTTTTCTGGACGCTCCATTAATTTAGCCATGAGCAATAGAGGTTGGAAAGCTTTAAAAGAGGTGGGTATTGATGTCCCCATCAAAGAAATTGCCATTCCACTGAGCAGAAGGGCGATGCATGTAAACGGCACCCCTATGTACTTCCAAGACTATGGAAAAGACGGTGAGGCCATTTGGTCCATTTCCAGAGGATTGTTGAACAGGAGAATGATCAATTTGGCAGAGGATGCCGGTGTTACTTTTAGGTTTAATGAAAAAGTATGGGACATAGACCTGCCCCAAGCTAAAATATTTACCGGAGAAACGGAGAAGAGCGAATGGAAGGCCTATCAGTACGACTTGGTTTTTGGTTGTGACGGGGCGTTTTCAAGGATTAGGCATAAAATGCAGCGCAGAAGTCGTTTTGATTATTCGCAGGATTTTATAGATGTTGGATATAAAGAGCTGACCATACCCCCCAATGAGGATGGAAGCCATAAATTGGATAAGCATAGCTTTCATATTTGGCCAAGGGGCAAGTTCATGCTCATTGCCATGCCCAATATTGACGGAAGCTTTACCTGCACCTTATTTATGCCGTTTGAGGGTGATGTGTCCTTTGAAAAAATCACGACAAAGGAGGCCGCAGAAAGCTTTTTTAAGACCTACTTCCCCAACGTAAGCCAGGTAATTGAAAATTTGATCAATGATTTCTTTAAGAATCCAACCAGTGCCATGGTCACCATGAAGTGTTATCCATGGACCTACTGGGACAAGGTTGCTTTGGTGGGAGACTCTGCCCATGCCATAGTGCCGTTTTACGGCCAGGGAATGAATGCTGGCTTTGAAGATATTTATGTTTTGGACAAGCTGATACAACAATATGGAGACGATTGGGAGCATATTTTTACAACCTATCAAAAGCAACGAAAACCCAATGCCGACGCCATTGCGGAGCTTAGTTACCGTAATTTTATGGAAATGAGCAGCAAGACCGCTGATCCCAGATTTCTTTTACAAAAGAAGATAGAGAAAAAATTTGCAGCCAAATATCCGGATAAATGGACCCCCGTTTACAGCCGGGTTACCTTTTCCGATAATCCCTATGCAGATGCCTTGGCCATTGGTGACCAACAAGAGGCTATGATGCAAAAAGTGATGGAGATGCCTAACATTGAGGCTATTTGGGATACTCCGGAAGTGGAACAGAAAATGTTGGAGCTACTGTCCAAAAGTTAAGACTTTTTCTTGTTTCTTATTTCTGCTTTTCTCATGGGCATGCCGTCTATCATGGAAAATATGGCCTCTGGCTGTACCGTAAATGGTTTTTTATGTTTAACGCCACCATCTTTTCCAATGAGTATAATACCTTCAAATTCGGCATTTAGCTGTAATTGCTCCTGAAGCTCGCGGTTGCCTTCAAAAATTAAAATAGCACGTTCTTCCAGAGCTGCTTTTTCTTTGGTCAGTAGTTGTTTCTGCCGTAGGAAGGCTTCGGTAGAGCTGTCTCCAAATAGGATAAGGAGTCTGTTCCTCCATTGATACTCTTCTAGGTTTTGTGCCTTAAGTTGCAGGGTTACCAGGAAGATAAAAGTGAGGATTAGTTTCATGTTGCTCCAAGGTACAAAACAAAAAAACCATCCGCATAAGGGATGGTTCATATTTTGCTTTATTATTAGGTTCTCTATGCTATTTCTCGTTCCCTAAAATGACCCAAACCTAAATTTTGTCAATTACCTTAGGTGAAAAATAGGTAACGAGTACAACCTTTATAATTTCTTAAAAAGCTTTTGCATTTTTTCCTGTTCTTCTTCTGCCAAAACAGGGTCCACTAAAATTCTACCACTATGCTCATCCGTGATAATTTTTTTTCTGGAAGCTATTTCAACCTGTACTTGTGGTGGGATGGTAAAGAAAGAACCGCCAGAAGCACCGCGTTCCACGGGAACAACTGCAAGACCGTTCTTTACATTGTTGCGTATGCGTTTGTACGCTTTTACCAAACGCTCATCTATTTTAGCCTCAAAGTCTTGTGATTTTTTCAGAAGGGCAGATTCTTCTTTTTCGGTTTCTGCCAAAATAGCGTCCAATTCACTTTTCTTGTGCTTAAGATGGCCTTCTCGTTCCGCTAGGTTCTTTTTGGTAGCATCTATCACTTCTTTTTTCTGCTCAATTTGGGCTTTGAATTCCTTGATGTTTTTTTCCGCCAATTGTATTTCTAATTCCTGGAACTCTATTTCCTTGCTCAGCGAATTAAACTCCCTGCTATTGCGCACATTTTTCTGCTGCTCAGCATACTTTTTCATCAAGGTCTTAGACTCCTCAATTAGGTTCTTCTTCGCAGTAATTTCGTAGTTGATGGTTTCAAGGTCAGACTTTAGTTTGTCCATTCTGGTCTTCAGGCCAGAAACTTCGTCCTCCAAATCCTCAACTTCCAATGGAAGCTCTCCTCGTACATTACGTATTTCGTCAACTCTTGAGTCTATCAATTGTAAATCGTAAAGTGCTCTTAACTTGTCTTCTACGCTTACTTCTACTTTTGTAGCCATATATTAAAAATACTTGATGGGATTAGTTATGCTTACCGATAAAGTGACCGCAAAATTAGGAATTTTTTTCTTAAGAAAGTCTACCAATAAATTTTTTGTAAACTGCTCGGTTTCAAAGTGTCCGATATCCACCAATACAATCTTCCCTTCCGCTTGATAAAACTGATGGTATTTTAAGTCTGCCGTGATAAAAACATCTGCTCCAGAGGCAATTGCGGCACCAATGGCAAAGCTGCCACTGCCCCCTAGCACCGCAATTTTTTTTACGGGTTGGTGCAACAGTTCCGAATGCCTGATGATACCGGCCTTCATCCTGTTTTTAATAAAGGCCAAGACGTCCTCCTCCGTCTTTTCTTCCACTATGCTGCCAACCATTCCCATTCCCAAGTTTTGATTTTGGTTTTCCAGTGTAATCACCTCATAGGCCACTTCTTCGTAAGGATGGTGATGGACCAAGGTTGTCAAGATATTTTTTTGGTGCCGGCTTTCAAAAGTAAGCTGTAGCTGCACCTCTTTTTCCAAATGTAGGTTGCCAACAACACCAACGGTTGGATTTGCCCCTTCCTTAGGCAAAAAACTGCCGGAGCCTTCCACACTAAAACTACAATGGCTGTAATTGCCTATATGCCCGGCACCAGCCTTAAAGAGTTCGTTACGTAAGGTTTCCGCATGAGCTAGGGGTACGTAGGTAGTGAGTTTTTTAATGGTTCCGGTTTTGGGAATTAAGATTTTAGGCTGCTCAATCCCAAGTACTTCACAGATTTTGGCATTAACTCCCATTTTACTGTTGTCCAAAGCGGTGTGCATGCTGTATATTGCAATGTTGTGAGCAATGGCTTTAAGGACCACCCGCTCTACGTAAGTGCTGCCTGTCAATTTTTTAAGTCCGCTGAAAATAATGGGATGGAAGCTAACAACGAGGTTGCATTTTTTGGCGATGGCCTCATCAATGACAATTTCAAGGGTGTCCAAGGTTACCAATACGCCGGTAACCTCTTGGTTTGAATCACCCACTAAAAGCCCAACATTGTCAAATTCCTCTGCATAGTGCAATGGCGCCAAATCCTCTAGGGTATCTGTAATTTGTTTTACGGTCATGAAGTTTTTTCAAAAAGTATAAAGATAAAATATTCTAACTTCGTTCTTATGCGGATAGTAAGAATCCTAGGTTTTCCGGTTGCGGTGGTATATGGCCTTGTTGTCCATATCAGGAATTTTCTGTTTGATAGGGGTTTATTGGCATCAAGAAGTTTTAAAACACCTACCATATGCGTAGGCAATCTTAGTGTGGGCGGGACCGGCAAAACTCCAATGATAGAATATTTGGTGCGCTTGCTGGCCAAAGACCACAAGGTGGCCGTACTAAGCAGGGGATATAAACGGAAATCAACCGGTTTTCAGCTTGCGCATGTAGGGAGTGATGCCTACCAGCTTGGGGACGAGCCTTTTCAAATCCATAAGAAGTTCCCAGAAATTACCGTGGCGGTAGATGCTAACCGTACCCATGGTATAGTCACCCTTGAAAACAAGGTACAGCCCGATATAATTTTATTGGACGATGCTTTCCAGCATAGGAAAGTGGTGCCCAGCCTCGCTATTTTACTAACGGCGTATGATCAGCTCTTTTATGACGATTTTTATCTACCCACCGGAAGTCTAAGGGACGCAAAAAACCAAAAAAACAGGGCAGATATTATTGTGGTGACCAAATGTCCTAAAGACTTGCCCCAAAAAGAACAAAATGCCATAGTTGCTATGATGAAAACCGTGCGGCCGGTATTTTTCACTTACTTGGATTATGATCAGGGGGTAAGGTCTACCAACGGAAACCTTTCCTATAAAGACATTGAGGGAAAGAAAATAGGTTTGGTCACGGGAATTGCCAATCCCAAGCCTATGGTGGACTTTTTAAAAGGTAAAGGGGTGGACTTTACCCACCATGCTTTCGCTGACCATCATTTTTTTAGCGAGAAGGAGCTTAACCGTTTTAAACAATTTGACGTAATCCTCACTACGGAAAAGGATTATGTGCGTTTGGGCGATAAGGTGCCACATGCTTATTACGTTGGGGTAAGACATCAATTTATTCCTAGCCACGGTATCGGATTCAATACTATTTTGGCCGAAAAACTTAAGAATCACCTGGTAAGTTGGCCTTGAAGACATTTTCGCCTATTTTTTGGTAAAATACTTCAGGCTTAAAGGGTTTGGTCACCACTGCGTTACAACCTGCGGAATAAAACTCATCCAGACTGTCTTCCATAGAAATAGCGGTAAGTGCAATGATGGGAATGGTAGCATTAAATTTCCTAATCTGAACCGTAGCTTCTATCCCACTGATACCAGGCATATGGATGTCCATTAAAATAGCATCATAACGGTTGGATTGGGCTGCATCAATGGCCTCATTACCGTTATTTGCAATATCACAGGATATCCCTTTCTTGCTGAGCATTTTCTTGGTAATCACTTGGTTGATTTTGTTATCCTCCACGATTAAAATATGAAGTCCTTCAAATTCAAACTCCTCTGCCGTAATCTCAAAATCTGTTTCTTGCTCGTTTTCATCCACCTTAAGGTTCAGGTCAAAAAAGAACGTGCTCCCTATACCAAGTTCACTTTTTAGGTGAATGGTACTGTTAAATAGTCCCAATAAACTTTTAACGATTGTCAGTCCCAATCCCGTGCCCCCGTATTCTCTATTGATTTGGACGGAACCTTGTTCAAAACTGTTAAAAATGTTTTTCTGCTGTTCCTCAGAAATACCGATTCCGTTATCGTTTACCTCTATATATACGGTGATATCCTCTTCGCGTTTTTCTTTTAATTTAGCCTGCACAACTACTTGGCCATCCTTAGTAAACTTTAAGGCGTTGCCCACCAAGTTCATAATAATTTGTGATAGCTTTAAGGGGTCTCCCAAAACATTAAGGGGAATGTCATTATCAAAATCCAAGAGTATTTTGGTGCGTTGCTCTTTAGCCGTTTGTTGAAGCGAATCTATAACGTCTGTAAGCACTTTTTTTAGCTTGAACTCTATTTCTAACGGTTCCAGTTTTTCTGCATCAATTTTATTGATTTGGAGGATATCATTGATGAAATTGAGTAAGTAATCTCCTGAGAATTTTAGGGATTTTAAATGTTCTTTTTGATGTTCGGCGGGGTCTTCTTCCAATAAAATATGGGTAAGTCCAGTAACTGCATATAATGGTGTACGTAGCTCATGGGTAACCGTGGACAAGAAGTTGGTTTTTGCCTTCATGGCGGAGACCGCTGCATCCCTAGCGGTTTCCAGTTCTTCATTTTTAGTCTGTAATAGATCGTTGGTCTTTAACTTTATTTGGTTGTTTCTAAATAGTGATACCGCAAGAATGGATATTATGGTCAAAAAAGCTGAGGCCAAAATTGCGGTTATTTCGGATCGACTGGCAGATTGACTTAGTTCCGCATTTTCAACCTCCAACTCTTGAACCGTCTTTATCAATTGATCGGATTTTATTTTTTCCGCTGTTTTAGATTCAATTTTTTCTTTTTCGATGTTAAAAAGCGAATCCTTTATCTGCAAAAGACTTTGGCTCCTTGCAAAGGCTTTTTGATAATCACCAAGTCTTTGATAGGTATCCTTTAAATAGTTGTTGGCCAGTAAAATTTCTTTGTAAAATAAGTGTTTTGTTGCCAATTCCAAAGCTGCCTCTGCATGTTTTACCGCATTATTGTCACGGTTTTCCCGTACATATTTTTTGGCTAGGCCTATGTTTGCTTTGGTAGCCAGATAGGCACGTTCTTTTAGGTCGGAATTTACGAGTAGGGCATTATAATTGGTGGTGGCTTGGTCCAGGTTTCCCAGTTCCAAAAAAATATCCGCTTCTAACAGGAGAATGTGGTTTAATAAGTTTTTGTCATTGTTGAGCGTTCTGGCCTCCTCCAATTTTTGTCGTGCCTGAAAATTATTGTTGTTTTTGTACAGTAAGGAGGCTTCAATGAGTTTTTGGACCGCACTGCCATAGGGATATTCCAAATCCTTTAGTAGTCCCGTGGCCCTTGCCGCGTAAAACTCCGTCATTTCTTCTTCTCCCAATTCTAGATAAAGCAGTGCAAATTTTTGGTGTGTGTCCAATAGATTTTTAAAATTCCCGGCCTCCTCTGCAAGTTGAGCGGCTTTTTCTAGGCTTTCCAAAGCTTTTGCGCGATTATTCTGGTGTTGATAGACCAAAGCTTCATCTAAAAGGGAATCGTAATTGGCAGTTGTTTCCGTTTTTTGGCCAAAAGAGATTTGCAATAATACAAAGGCCAACGCCAGCCATTGTAGCTTTGTTTTGTTCTTGCTATGTGATTTTGCGAATCTCAAATGAATTTTTTAGCAACCAAAAGTTGGATGACGTCAATGATTCTTGCACTGTAGCCAGTTTCGTTGTCATACCAACCAATAATTTTTACCATCTTCCCAATAACCGAAGTCATTTGTGAATCAAACGTGCAAGAAAATAAACTATTGTTTATATCAACAGAAACTATGGGATCCTCCGTATAACAAAGTACGTTTTTTAATTCATTTTTTGAACTGTCTCTAAATCTGTTGTTTACCTCTGTAATTGAGGTTTGTTTTTTTACATTAAACGTAATGTCTGTTAGGGAGCCGTTGGCAACCGGAACGCGAATGCCACAGCCCCCAATCACCTCTGATAGTTTTGGAAAGATGCGGGTTAGAGCTTTTGCTGCGCCCGTAGTTGTAGGTATTATCGACTGGCTTGCCGCCCTTGCCCTTCTTAAGTCCCGGTGTGGCTGGTCATGCAGGCTTTGGTCCGTAGTATAGGAGTGGATGGTGGTGATATAGGCCTGTTCTATACCACAGAGTTCATTTATTACCTTTATCATGGGTGCGGCATTGTTGGTGGTACAGGAAGCGTTGGAAATAATGTGGTCTTCCGCAGTCAAGCTTTGTTCGTTGACCCCATACACAATCATTTTAATTTTCTCATCTATCGGGGGAACGCTCAAAATTACTTTTTTAGCCCCGTTGGTTATATGGTGTTGCAGCACTACACCAGTTTTAAACTTGCCAGAAGCCTCAATCACAATATCTACCTTATGACGATTCCAGTTAATGTCCTTAGGATGTTTTTTATGGCTTACCGCTATAGACTGGCCATCTACTTCAATACAATCCCCAAGGTGTTGTACCCTTCCATTAAAACCACCATGTACACTATCGTATTTTAAAAGATGGGCTAAGGTAGGCGTATCTGCGATATCATTGATAGCTACAACGCACAGATTATTCTGTTGCTGTAATAGGCGGAACAAGGTACGTCCAATCCTGCCAAAGCCGTTAATTCCCAAACGGACCTTGTTCATGGAAAACTAGTTTAGATAGGCTAGGTGCCCAAGTTAATCAATATGCTTATGGGCTTTGTAAGAGGATCTTACCAGAGCACCGCTCTCAACATGGCGAAAGCCCATGGCTAAACCTGCTTCCTCATATTTTTTAAACTGTTCTGGTAAAATAAACTCCTTAACCGGTAAATGTTTTTTGGATGGTTGGAGGTATTGGCCTATGGTTACCACATCAACCCCAACACCCCTCAGGTCTTCCATGGTCTGCAATACTTCTTCCTCAAATTCGCCAAGCCCAAGCATGATGCCAGACTTTGTTCGGCTTGCCCCATTTTCCTTTAGGTATCTCAACACCTCAAGGCTTCGTTCGTATTTGGCCTGTATCCTAACTTCTCTGGTAAGCCGCTTCACCGTCTCCATATTGTGTGAAATCACTTCTGGATGTACCGATAGTATACGGTCTAAATGTATTGTTATTCCTTGAAAATCAGGTATTAATGTTTCTAAGGTGGTGGTGGGGTTCATGCGCCTTACCGCTTTTACGGTTTCTGCCCAGATAATGGATCCCATATCTTTAAGATCGTCCCGATCTACAGAGGTGAGCACGGCATGCTTAATTTGCATAATTTTTATAGATCTGGCCACTTTTTCTGGTTCTGCCCAATCTACACTTTCCGGCCTTCCGGTTTTTACGCCACAGAATCCACAGGAACGCGTACAGACGTTCCCTAATATCATAAAAGTTGCGGTCCCCTCACCCCAGCATTCTCCCATATTAGGGCAGCTTCCGGAGGTGCAAATGGTGTGTAGGTCATATTTGTCTACAAGCCCTCTGAGTTGGGTGTATTTCTTACCGGTGGGAAGTTTTACCCTTAACCATTTGGGCTTTCCTTTTTTTGGAGGAATTACGTGCGTTGCTGCCTCGGTTGCCATAGCTTATTTTTAGATTGTAAATATACGAAAACGATGTTTCCCGTTCATGGGATTTACACCGGTTTGTTTTTTATGAGTTCTGCCAGAAGCTTTTTTGCCCGTAACAATTTTACCTTGATATTGCTTACGGGTTCATCCAATTCTTCTGCGATTTGGGCATAACTCAATTCATTGAAATAACGCAGATTTATTACACTTTGGTAGTGCGGTTTTAATTTTTTGACAGTTGCCAATAGTGTGGCCAGGTTTTGTTCTATGATTAAATTGTCTTCCGCGGAAGGGCTCTCATCCATAACGCTCCCCGCCTCCGAACCACGCATGGATTGCCCCCCGTTAATAAGATTGGATTTCTTTTTGCGGATAAGGTCTACATGTAGGTTTTTGGATATGGCTATGAGCCAAGTGCTAAACTCGTATGACTCCTTGAACGTATCGATTTTTTCAAATGCTTTGGAAAAGGTTTGGATGGTAATGTCCTCTGCGTCGTTTTCATTCTGCGTTCGTTTTAGCTGAAAGCCATAAACAATGTTCCAATAAGCGTTCAATAAAGAACTAAAGGCCTTTTGGTCACCTTCTTTTGCCCTTTGTATCAGTACTGGGATGTTGGGTTCGGCCGTACTCAAATAGTCAAATTTAACTGCTGAAACTACGCATTGGTATTAAGCGTATCTTTTTTGCAGTCTTGTTCTTCAGGAAGTTTTCCACAGAAACCACAGGCTTCTCCGTCTTTATTTAAAAAGGGGCTTTGGCTTGCACAGGTACCGGCAAATTCACCATCTTTCTTGGACCATATTTTTATGGTAATACCAGCAATGGCCAATGCCAATAAGCCTACGGTTAGAAGTGCTAATTTCATTTAAATTTTTTGTAAAAATACAAAAATAGGTGCCGCTTAGGCGAATTTTAAGAATACTTTCGTTTTTGATGCTTACCGCTACACGACAAATCTGTAGCTTTCCCTAGATCAAAACAGGATTTAACCCTTTGTGCATTTTGAATGCTTTTTAGATTTAAAACCGTCAGTTCGAGTTTTTTCTGGAAGTAAAAGTATCGAGAACAAGGTTTAATTGCTAAAATTCGGATTCTCGATACTATTTTCCGATACTTTGTATCAAAAAATCACTCGAATTGACAAATTTTCATCAAAATGCACAATGGGTAGGATTTAATTTTTCCATTAAAACCTAGCTTCACCAAAAATGTTTTAATACTTGATGTTCGCTACTATATTTTGTACCGTTGGTGTGTGGTTACCGCCTTTAGGCTCAATGGTAATGTAACTAATGGCATCCTCTGCATAGGGTAGTGCAAATAATTTTTGTTTGTCCCCAATGTCCTTTATCACACCTAAGTTCACCATTTCACCGTTTACTTCGGCCCACATTTGAAAACATTTGTTTTCCGGTAGCTGAGGCAGGTTGCTTACATTAATGTATGACAATTTCTTTACAGGATTGATATAGGCAACCGCTTTGAGCTCTTTGGCTTTTTTGTTACCAACCACTGGGAATCTTCTGGTATTGGGGTTGTTCAACACAATGTATTGGTTACGGATATCCTCCAACTGTACTTTCATATCCATTTCCAAATCCTTGATTTTATTGGTGACCAAGGTGTTTTCCTCTTGAAGGTTCTTATTTTGGTTGTAGAAAAAATAGGTAGAGGACAGAAAGATGCAAGCGGCAATGCTTGCGGCAATAGCATACTTAAAGAACCTACCCCTGTTTTTATTTTCCTGTTTAATTTGAAACAGAATTTTTTCCTTTAAACCTTGTGGCGCATTAATTGCATGAAGTTTGGCATAACGTTCAAGGTTTTCTTGGAGTTCTTCATACACCTTGCGTACTTCCGGATACATGGCTATATACCGTTCTACTTGGTTAGATTCCAATACATCCGTGGTACCAAGTAGATATTTCTCCAACAGGTCCGTATCTAAAAATAGTTTTATTTTGTCTTTCATCTCTTTTATTACTTACGATCTGCTTACTAGGGTCTACGCCATCATGCTTCCAATGGCCATTAACACAAGGCCAAGATCGGCGCCATAAATTTTCCTTAGTTCCCTTAGACCAATTTTTAATCTAGATTTGATAGTCCCCAAGGGGATATCCAATTCTTCACTTGCTTCCTGTTGGGTCATTCCCTCAAAAAACAAGGCATCTAGAACAATTTTATATTTGGGTTCTATCTTTTCCAGATTTTCCCGCATGTCCAACAGTTCAGGCTTGGTGCTCTCCACACCTAAATTAAATACGTCAGAAACGTCTATTTGGATTTCCTTGTCAGATTTATTGCTGGCACTGCGTAACTTGTCAATGGCCGTATTTCTGGTAATCCTGAACAACCATGTAAAAAGTTTTGCCTTTGCCGGGTCATAGCTGTCAGATTTTTTCCAGATTTTTACTAAACTTTCCTGAACCACATCTTGCGCCAGGTCTTCATTTTTTACCACCTTAAGGGCAACACCGTAGAGTGTGTTCGCATAATTGTCATAAAGCAGGGAAATGGCCTTTTCATCTCGTTCCTTTAACAATTCTACAATGTGCTTTTCTAAAAGTGTGCTCATAGTGTAATCTTCAGAACAGCATCTTTGGACATCCAAAAATTCATTTTCTGCGTATATATAACAACGCTAAAGTATTAAAATGATTATTACTTGTGCGATTTAAAGGAAACAACACTGTTTCATTTAAAAGAGTTTGGTTAGTTTGGTTTGGTTTAACCCCGGTGCATCGTTCGATGGCCGGGGTTAATTTATAATATTGACTTCTGGTTGGATGTCTATCCCAAAGGAGGTTTTAACGCTGGATTTTATTTTCATGGCCAATTCCCAAATTTCCATACCGGAGGCATCGCCATAATTTACCAAGACCAAGGCTTGGTTTTTATGTACCCCAGCGTCTCCAAAACGTTTGCCCTTAAACCCGCATTGTTCTATCAGCCAGCCAGCAGGGATCTTAAATTGCCCATCCGGCAGTTCATAAAACGGCGCGTTGGGATGTTCTTTTTGAAATTGTACAAAGACTTTCTTGGATATTACGGGATTTTTAAAAAAACTTCCGCTATTGCCTATTTCCTTAGGGTTTGGAAGTTTTCGCTGTCTTATGGAGATGACAGCATCCGATATGTTTTGTATGGTAGGGTTAACCACCCCCATATCTTTCAACTCTGTTTCAATTGCCCCGTAAAAAGTAAGGAGTTTGTGGTCTTTCTTGGTTAATTTCAACAAGACCGATGTAATGATATACCTATCCTTTGCCTCGTTTTTAAATATGGAGTCCCGATAACCAAACTTACAGTCCTCTTTACTGAACTCCACCAATTCCTGTGTTTTAACTTCCATTGCCTCGCAGCCAACAAAAATGTCTTTAAGTTCTACCCCGTAAGCACCAATGTTCTGGATGGGTGCTGTTCCCGTATTGCCCGGAATTAGGGAAAGGTTTTCCAGCCCACCATAATTGCGAGCTAGGCTCCATTGCACCAGTTCATGCCAGTTTTCCCCGGCCATCGCCTTAATGATGACCGCCTCGTCAGTCTCCTCAACAATGGAGATGCCTTTGAGGGCAATGTGTAAAACAAGGGCATCTACATCTTTGGTAAGTAGCATATTGCTGCCTCCACTAATAATAAATCTCTCTGCATAAGCCTCTAGTCTCAAGGCTTTTTGCAGTTGTAGGGGAGTGGTCACTGACAAGAATGCCTTGGCCTTTACAGCAATGCCAAAGGTGTTGTAGGGCCGTAAGGAAACGTTCTGTAAAATGTTCACCTGTTTAAGTATTGCTTAAGACCTTTGTCCAGGATGTGCACCGCTTTCTTCAGCTGTTCCTTTTCCAGTACGTAGGCAATGCGTATTTGATTTAGCCCTTGTCCCTCTGTGGCATAAAAGCCAGCTGCAGGGGCCACCATTACAGTATCCCCATTAATTTGGAACTCTTCCAAAAGCCACTGCGCAAAATCATCAGAATTGGCCACGGGCAGTTCCACCACGCAGTAAAACGCACCACTTGGCCTGGCAATCTTAATATTATCAATTTTGGATAGTTCCGCTAATAACAAATCCCTTCGGGAAACATATTCTGCGATAACATCATCAAAATAGTGTTGAGGCGTGTCCAGTGCCGCTTCCCCTGCAATTTGAGCCAGGGTGGGTGGGGACAATCTTGCCTGTGCAAATTTCATGGCAGTTTCTATGACTAAGGGGTTTTTGGAGACAATGCAACCAATCCTTGCCCCGCACATAGAGTATCGCTTGGAAACAGAATCTACAATGATGGCGTGATTGTCCATTCCCGCTTGTGCCAAAATGGAATGGTGCTGTTTTCCGTCATAGGCAAATTCTCGGTACACCTCATCGGCAACCAAGAATAAGTCGTATTTTTTGACCAGGTCAACCAGTTGTTTTATTTCTTGTTCATTGTACAGATAACCCGTGGGGTTTCCGGGGTTGCAAATTAATATTGCCTTGGTCCTGGCGGATATTTTCTGTTCAAAATCGGCAATGTCCGGGAGGGCAAAATTGTTGGTAATAGAAGATAGAATTGGGATTACCTTCACCCCGTTTGCAGCCGCAAAACCGTTGTAATTGGCATAGAAGGGTTCTGGTATGATGACTTCATCACCTTCATCAAGAATACTCCCCATGGTAAAGGCCAAAGCCTCAGAGCCTCCCGTAGTTACGATGATATCTTTTGCGGTGACATGAACTTGGTGCTTGGCATAATACGAGGCTATTTTTCCCCGATATGCCTCTGACCCCTCAGTACGGCTGTAGGCCAATACTTCTATAGAGGCGTTTTTGACCGCGTCCAATGCTGCTTTTGGTGTTTTAATGTCTGGCTGGCCTATGTTCAGATGGATAACATGTACGCCCCTTTTCTTTGCTTCCTCTGCATATGGAACCAGCTTTCTAATAGGTGAAGAGGGCATGTGGAGCCCTTTTTGTGAGATTTTAGGCATAACGGTTCACTAATTTTCAACAAAAATGCATAAACTCATCTTGCAAAACAATTAAGTGGCAGCAATTATTACTGCCTTAACACAGGTACTAGAATCAATGGACCCTAGTGTGCCCTGTCCTGTAGAGATAGTCACCATTTTTGGTATGTCCATGTTTTTCCTTGTTTTTGGGTATAAAAAAACCCTAACATGTTTATGTTAGGGTTCGTGATTTTATAAGAGCTTCTTTTATTTGGCGCCTTCACCTTTAATGGTGCCTTTAATCTTCAATACCTTGGTAGGTGTATCCGCGTTAGAGGTCACGGTAATGGCCTTTCTAATGGGACCTACACGTCTGGTGTCATATTTTACTTGGATTTCTCCGGATTCTCCCGGTAAAATTGGAGCATCCGGTTTCTTGGGGATGGTGCATCCACAACTGGATTTTACATCGCTGATGACCAAGGGGGCGTTGCCTGTATTGGTAAATTCAAATACACGGATGCCATCACTTCCCTTTTCAATTTCACCGTAATCTACGGTTTCCGTTTTAAATTCAATTTTGGCAACTTGGTCCTGTGCTTTTACAGTGAAAGCCAAAAGGCCAACAAATAATAAAAGTAGTGTTTTTTTCATCTTTTTAATTTTTGAGGAATTTCAAATGTATTATGTTTTAAAGCATCATCCAAAATTCTTTTGTCATCTAATAACGTTACTTACTTTTGTTTCGTATTTAAAAGATCAACCATTCGATAAGAATCGCATAAAATTAACATGCTTATTCTTTGCCAAACGGTTCATCGCCCTTAATTGCTCAAAAACTATACCGAAAAATGGAGATTCCATCTAAATATGATGCCGCCAAGGTTGAGGAACACTGGTACGAGTACTGGACAAAACACAATTTTTTCTCCTCCAAACCAGATGACAGGGAACCCTATACTATTGTGATACCCCCACCCAATGTAACTGGGGTCTTGCATATGGGCCATATGCTCAATAATACCATCCAGGATGTGTTGATCAGAAAGGCGCGGCTCCAAGGAAAAAATGCCTGTTGGGTTCCCGGTATGGATCATGCGTCCATTGCCACGGAGGCAAAAGTAGTAGCCAAGCTCAAAGCGGAGGGCATTGATAAATCCAATTTGTCACGGGAAGAATTTTTAAAACACGCTTGGGACTGGACCGATGAATATGGGGGCGTTATCCTACAGCAACTAAAAAAATTGGGTTGTTCCTGTGATTGGGACCGTACTAAGTTTACCATGGATGACGATATGTCTGCCTCTGTAATTAAGGTATTTGTTGATTTATTCAATAAGGGGTTGATATACAGGGGATACCGAATGGTGAACTGGGACCCTGAAGCCCAAACCACGCTTTCCGATGAGGAGGTTAACTATGAGGAGCGGCAGGGTAATCTCTATTATATAACATACCAAATTGCAAATGAAGATGGCACCCCGTTAGAGGGGCAGGCACAGGTGCTTACCATTGCAACAACCAGACCTGAAACCATTTTGGGCGATACCGCCATCTGCATCCATCCCAATGATGATCGATTTGCCCATTTAAAAGGGAAAAAGGCCATAGTTCCCATTTGTGATAGGGTCATCCCCATTATTGAGGATGAGTATGTAGATGTTGAATTTGGTACCGGATGCTTAAAAGTAACCCCTGCACACGATGAAAACGACAAAAATTTAGGGGACAAGCACCAATTGGAGGTCATTGATATTTTTAATGCAGACGCCACCTTAAATTCCTTTGGAATGCATTACCAGGGTAAGGACCGTTTTGTAGTGCGAAAGGAAATTGCGAGGGAATTGGAGGAAAAGGGTCACTTAATCAAAACGGAACAGCACATCCATAAGGTAGGCACCTCTGAACGCACCAAGGCGGTGATTGAGCCAAGGCTTTCTGATCAGTGGTTCTTAAAAATGGAAGGCCTGGCCCAACCGGCACTGGATGCAGTCTTGGAAACGGGGGACGTCAAACTTTTTCCGGATAAGTTTAAAAATACCTATCGCCATTGGATGGAAAACATAAGGGATTGGAATATCTCCAGACAATTATGGTGGGGCCAGCAAATCCCAGCTTTCTATTTTGGAGATGGTAAAGAAGATTTTGTTGTGGCAGAAACCAAAGCGGAGGCTTTGGAATTGGCAAAACAAAAAACCAACAATCCAGCCCTTAGCTTGGACAACCTTAGGCAAGATCCAGATGTGCTGGACACTTGGTTTTCTTCTTGGCTATGGCCCATTAGTGTCTTTGGTGGAATTTTAGCACCGGATAATGAAGAGATTAACTATTACTACCCCACCAACGACTTGGTCACAGGTCCAGATATCCTGTTCTTTTGGGTAGCCAGAATGATTGTTGCTGGGTATGAATTTCGTAAAGAGCGGCCTTATGAGAATGTATACCTCACCGGGTTGGTGCGGGACAAGCAAAGACGTAAAATGTCCAAACAACTGGGCAACTCACCAGATGCACTGAAATTAATGGAAAAATACGGTGCTGACGGAGTTCGTGTAGGTTTATTGTTGAGTTCTGCCGCTGGAAATGATTTAATGTTTGATGAGGCCCTTTGCCAACAGGGAAAGAACTTTGCCAATAAAATATGGAATGCCTTTAGGCTGGTAAAAGGTTGGGAGGTAGCCGATATGGAGCAACCTAAGGCTACGAAAATAGGCTTGGACTGGTATACTTCCAAATTCTTTGAAACCTTGGTAGAAATTGAAGACCATTTTAGCAAATATCGAATTTCTGATGCGTTGATGGCCATCTACAAATTGGTATGGGACGATTTCTGCTCATGGTTGTTGGAAATCGTAAAACCGGAGTATCAAAAACCGATTGATAAAAGCACCTTGGCCCAAGTGGTTTCTTTATTTGAAGCCAATTTAAAGTTGCTACATCCTTTTATGCCTTTTTTAAGTGAAGAGGTTTGGCAACATATGGCACCAAGAACACCAGAGCAGGCACTTTGCGTGGCCCAATGGCCTAAAAAAATGCAGACCGATGGCAGGTTGATAGCGGAGTTTGATTTTGCCAAAGAAGTGATAACTGGCATTAGAAACGTGCGCAAAGAAAAAAATATTCCGGTTAAAGAGGTACTGGAACTGATGGAGCTCAATTCAGAAAACGCAAGTGCCCGCATGGATTCCATTATTAAAAAATTGGGCAATCTGTCCAGTATAGAGTCAGTGGAACATGCGGTAGACGGTGCTTTGAGCTTTAGGGTAAAGAGCAATGAATACTTTATACCCATTATGGGTGCCATTGATGTGCAGGCCGAGATCCAGAAAATTAATGACGAGCTAAAGTATACTAGGGGTTTTTTACAATCGGTCCAAAAGAAACTATCCAATGAACGGTTTGTGAACAATGCACCGACGCAGGTGGTGGAAATGGAACGTAAAAAAGTAGCGGATGCCGAAGCTAAAATAGAAACCCTGGAGAAGAGCTTGGCGAGTCTGGGGTAGGTTTATGTTTTTTTAACCAAGGTATTACCCATCAATCCGGCAATAATCATAAAAAGCCCAAGAAAACTGAGAAGGGTATAGGTATCACCAAACCAGAAAACGCCAATCCCAATGGTGAAAATTACCTCGGCATATTTAATGGGGGCAACAATGTGGGTTGGTGCCGCCTGAAAGGCTTTGGTCATATACACTTGGCCCACATAACCAAAAACCCCTAGGCTGCCAAGTAACAACCAGTCCCATTCTTGGGGCTGTATCCAAGAAAAACTACTTAATGCCCCGCCAATAAGCGTTGCCAAGAACATAAAGTAGTTCACTACAACCACGGGATGGTCTCCCTTCCCTATTTTTCGGATTAAAATGTAAACCATTCCCGTAAATAGGGATGCGAGGATGACCAAGGCCAATCCTAGGGTACTCATGGATTCATCAAAACCCTTTAACATCAAAACACCCAAAAAAGCTATGAGAAAGAAAAGCCATTGTACCGGTTTAATTTTTTCTTTCAAAAAGAGCACTGCGAATAGGGCTGCAAATATCGGGGCTATATACCTTAGGGAAACTGCGGTGCCCACATTCAAATACTTAAAGGAGAAAAAGAATAGGCTCATGGAAACAAGTCCCGTAATGGCACGCAGTACCAATAACTTTCTTTGGTTTCCTAAAAGGTTGATGTTTCTGGAAAGTAGGTATGTAGTCGCAAATACACATGAGGTCAAAGACCTGAAAAAAACCAATTGAAAGCCCGGAATGTGGTCCAAATATTTTATGATGGCGTTCATTATAGAAAATGACGCCGTACTTATGAGCATAAAAAGAATTGCCTTTTTCACCTAGTTCAGTAAAGCGTACAAAGCTACCCCAAATTTGTAGCTTTTCTTGCGTAAACCAGCTAGTGATTGGGAAACATCTGTGGGATTGTGCTTATTGCAGGGAATTTGGTAACTTCCTTGCATGGAACACGCACTATTATTTATGAAAAGAATTACTGTAATCACGGTAATCTTTGCCGCTTTTACTTCTTATGGACAACGGGATTGGGAAAAGGTGGAAATCACCTCCGAGCAGCTCTCAGAGCATATTTATGTACTATTTGGTTCCGGTGGAAACATTGGCCTCGCCATTGGGGAAGAAACTGCCTATGTCATTGATGACCAATTTGGCCCGTTGACAGATAAGATTTTGGCACATATTACAAGCTTAACGGATAAACCTGTTAAATGGGTCCTAAATACCCACTGGCATGGAGACCATACCGGAGGCAATGCAAATATGGCCAACCAAGGCGCGACCATTATTGCCCACGAGAACGTGCGTAAAAGAATGGCCGCAGAACAAGATAGGGGAGGAGGTAGAATTGTGGAGCCTTCCCCCAAGGAGGCCTTACCGGTGATTACTTTTAATGATAAGCTAACCTTACACTTGGATAACGGCAACGATATGCATGCCATGCATGTAAATGATGCCCACACAGACGGTGATGCCTACTACTATTTTCCGGAAGATAATGTAATTCATATGGGGGATAACTTTTTTGTAGGGCGCTATCCGTACATAGACTTAAATTCTGGTGGGGATATTGATGGCCTCATCAGCAATATTAGTATGACACTGGGTATCATAGATGATAAAACCAAGATTATCCCTGGGCATGGGCCGGTTGCATCCAAGAAGGAACTGGAAGATTACCTTGGGGTAATTAAACAATTACGTACCCTGGTCAAGAACGCAAGGAAAGCGGGAAACACCTTGGAACAGACCCAGCAATTGGGATTGTCTAAACCATGGGATGCCACTCATGGCCAAGGTTTTATCAATGCGGAAAGAATTATTGAATTCATTTATAAATCTGCGGATGATTAAATATCCATCTTGTAAAAAAATTCAGCTTTAACCCTTTTTTTTCACCTTCATGCAAGTTTTTTATGATTCTGTCCAGTTTGATTATTTCTTTGGTGGAGCAAAGGGAAATTCCTTGCTATGAAAACTAACGGGTAAGCTAATTTAGTCCCCACTAAAACTTACCCGTTTTTAAATAAAAGGGGGATATTGCGTGGTTATAAAAAAAACACATAAAATCATTTTTTCCATTATCATTGTGTCCGTGGTGATTGGTTTTGTCCTATTCAATTCCCAAGCATCGCTGAATGACAATATTATGGCCAATAATAAGGCCACTGTACTTCCAATAGATCAGATGATTCAAGTGTTCCAGAATGATGCCCTATCTGCAAAAGAACAATACATAAACCAATTGGTTCAAGTAAAAGGACGGGTTCATGATATTACCTATCTAAACGATCGCCAAACCATTATCTTAAAAGGGGTTGAATTTCAAGATAGTTACATTATATGCGATATGTCCCAGGAGGATACCAATGTTGATAAGAGCATTCAAATAGGTCAAGAAATTAGTTTAAAAGGGGTTTGTAAGGGATTTCTTTTAGATGTAATATTATTAAATTGTGTTAGAATCAATGAAGTACCTTAGATTAAAGATTATCGTATACCTTTTATTCCATCACTTAACAGCAACAGGCCAAAGTGATAGAATGATATGTAGACAGGGCAACGTTACCTTCTTCTCCTATACCGCGGTTGAGAACATAGAAGCGGTCAATAATCAGGTAGTAAGTGTCGCAGACCTGGGCAGTGGGGAAATTGCAGTGCAAATGTTAATGAGGGCCTTTGTTTTTAAAAAAGCACTGATGGAAGAACATTTTAACGAGAGTTATGTTGAGTCCGATATTTTTCCAAAACTGACCTTTACGGGCAACATAGAAGATTTTATAAATAACAGGCCATCGTCAGGGGAGTCAAGAATGATAAGGGGTTTAATGGATTTCCATGGCGTTCAAAAGCAGGTTTTGGTGAAGACTAAAATTGAGATGCAAGATGCCAAGTTGGTATTAAGTGGAAATTTTAATGTTTTAATCGATGATTTTGATATAAAAGTACCTGCTTTGTTGGTGCCCAATATTTCCAAAGAAATACAAATAACTTACAGGTTTGAATATGAAGTTTATGAAGATTAGTAAACCAGCTTTTATTTTTTACATCCTACTTTTTGTAAATACCTTGCTGGCGCAAGACCAAGGGTTAATGCAAATATTGGAGCAGGAAGTTGGGGATACCACGTTCTTTGCCCAAGCAAGTTTTAAGACCAACCGCATTGTGCTCACACAATCCATTGAGACCAGAAAAAAGGGTACAATGGAATTTGTTTTGGGAACGCGGTATTGGAACATACCCAATAATGATAATAGCCAGAGTTTTGGAGCCGACCGTTTTTCAGGCCACTTAGGTGTCCAATACGCATTTACGGATAGGTTTACCGCAGGTATGGGAATAGCCACGGCGGATGGCATATTAAATAGTTTTCTTAAATACCGGTTAATTAGACAAAAACAAGACGGAACGGTGCCTTTTGGCGTTACCTTACTTCAAGGCTCTTCCTATTTTTCTAGAGATGCAGGGATTTTTGCATTGCCAGAAAACACTTCACAACGGTGGTCTTATGTGAGCCAGGTGTTGATCGCCAGAAAGTTCAATAATAATTTTTCCCTTCAATTGAGCCCAACCTATTTAAGGATGGGTAGTGAACAGCCGGTTATTGGACAGCAAAACTTATTTCTTTTGGGAACGGGGGCCCGGTATAAATTAAGTAATCATGTTTCCCTTACCTCTGAATATGGCTTGCTTTTTAATAGGAACAAGGGAGGAACAGAAGGATTTGACTTGTTTGGACTTGGTGTCAATTGGGAAATGGGGGATTTAATCATGCAATTTTCCATGACAAACTCCAAGAGTTTTGATGATATTTCCATCTACTCCTTTAACCCAAATAATTTTCATTTCCGTCCAGGAGGATTACACGTAGGGGTAAATGCTACCTATGTACTACATTTTAAAAAGCAAAAACCAAATAGAAAATAATATTGGGTGGCCTTTTTGGAATTTACAGATTTAACCACTTTTTAAATTCAGCAGCTTTATTTTTCCCAATAATAATGTCTACCTCAGACTTTGGTTTTACCAAAAGCTTAAGCTGGTTGTTCCCATATCTAATTATTTTTTCCAACGAGATAATGGAAACAATAAATTGTCTATTGGCCCTAAAGAAAAAACTGTTATCCAAGTCTGAATATATCTCGTCCAAACTAGAATTTGTCGTGGATTTTTTCCCCTGCATATCTACAACATACGTTATCGTATTTTCTGTATAGATATAGGCAATTTGATCCAGAGGAACGGATAAGAGCTCATTACGCAGATACGTCAACAGCCTTTTTTTTCCGCTGTCCTTTTGATTTAAGCTCTCTTCCGGAGTAATTGCTTTTTCCTCATTTTTGTCCGCAACCACTCTTTTTTGATAGCTACCTATATCTTTGTTCAACTTTGCCAGATTGATGATTTCTGTTTCCAGGGTTTCGTTTTTGAGTTCCAGTTTTTTCTCATACTTGCTACCGATGATTCTAAAACTTATAACGCTACCCAGAACTATGGCAAAACCCATTAGCCCAAATAAGGTATAGAACCTGTTTTTTATATCGATTAGTTGTTTTTTGATTCCTCCCGTATTGGCATGTCCCGCGATTATCCAATCAGAATTTGGTACGGCACCAAGTGCAATTAAGTGGGACTGCGTGGGTGTGGAGTTGCTTACTATTTCATAGAAATTTCCTAGCCCCACTTCACTGTTCATGCTAAACCCAGAAGAATCGTCGTTGGCCACCAATGTACCCACTAATGTAATGTCTGGATGGACAATTCTTTTGCCGGACCAATCCAAGACGCTCATAAAACTATTTTGGTTGTTAGAATTTTTGATGGTTGCCTGTAAGTGTTGTTGAATGTCCGTGGTATTGATTCCGTTGGAAAACTGAAAACCTACAAGGGACGCAAATTCATTGGTATTTCTTTTAATGGATTCCAACTGTACGGAAAGCATCTGCTCTGCGCTCAATTTCACAAAATACTTGGCAGATATGCCTCCAATAATTATAAAGAGAAGGGATATCGCTAAAAAGGTGTAGAGGTAAAGACGATCTTTCCGCATGTTAAGATATTAAGTGATGCTAAATATAGTGAACATGACCATTCTTGGGGGATAAAAAAAGATATGTCCTTCTAAGGTCAGTGTTTATAGGCAATTCCAGAATTCACTTTTAAACCCCATAATTCCTGTTCAACCAGTTTTACTCGTTTTAGGGTGTTTCTTCTGCCTTCTTTTGTCCTGTGATTGAAAACAAATAAAAAACGTATAACAATTTAAAACAAGTATCATGAAAAGAAATCTATTAAAAATTACGGCGCTGTCATTTTTAGCGTTTGCATGTACAGAGGATGATGTAGTGCAGGAAATTGAGGAAACAAATCCACCAATAGAGACGGGCCAAGCGCGTTTGGTCATTAATGAGGTAGAGTACCTTGGAAATAGGGTCGAGATTTTTAACGCAGGGGACGCAGCAGCGGACGTTTCTGGCCATTGGTTCTGTTTTGGGCCGGGAGAATATGCCCAAATTAGTGATCTTCAAAGGGAGGGCGACTTAAATGTAGCTCCGGGACAATACCTTTCTGTCTCATTGGATAAGCCAAGGGAAGCAGGTGGCCTAGGGCTTTATTCTGTTAACCAATTTACCAATGCCGATGCCATTGTGGATTTTGTTCAATGGGGTGCGGCAGGAAACCCGCGTGAAAGTGTAGCGGTAGAGGCAGGTATCTGGACCGCTGGTGAGTTTGTGCCAGTACAACGTAGTGCGGAAAACAGTATTATATTTGATGGTGACGGGCAAGGAGCCGCCAATTGGTCAGAAACTACCTCCATCACTATAGGTGCGGAAAATGTACTAACCATGCCGGAGGCCTTAAAGCAATCCATTGTCATCAACGAAGTTCAGTATGGTAATTTAAATTATATAGAATTATACAACAACGGTGATACGGGCATTGACCTTTCCAATTATTGGTTATGTCTGGGTCCCGGACAGTATGCCCAAATTGGTAATCTATCGCCAAAATCCGGTGATATCAATTTGGAATCAGGTAACTATGTGGTGCTTCCAATGAATATGCCCGATACACAAGGTGGTTTGGGACTATATTCCACAAATCAGTTTACCAATGCAGAAGCGATTGTTGATTTTGTTCAATGGGGTGCCGCCGGAAGCGCACGTGAGAACGTAGCGGTAGAGGCAGGTATCTGGACCACAGGGGATTTTGTGCCAACCGTGGGCTTGTCTGCCAGTATGGAATATGATGGTGAAGGGGATGCGGCAACAGATTGGGCTCCCGAGGCTATTCCTTCATTGGGGGAACCTAACGATGCTGCGGTAAAAACCACTGTTTTTAATGTGACCATAAGTAATGTGATCAACTATTTAAACGTACACACGTTCACTACCCCAGTTGGTCAGTCCAATCCAGGTCCTTTAACGGAAGAGGGAGGTCAGTATCAAATTCAATTCCAAGCTGTTCCTGGAACTAGGTTTACACCAGTGACCATGATGGGAAATAGTAACGATTGGTTTTTGGCGCCCGAAGATTTAAATGGGATAGCATTATGGAGCAATGGTGCGGCACTAAATGGTGTTGACATTGCTAGTGAATTGATTCTTTATGATTTAGGTACTGAGGCCGATAATGATCCGGCCACTTTCCCACCCGCAGGTGCCAATGTAGGTCCTGCAGATGCCAATCCTTTGGTCAGAGTCGTGGAGGGAAATAGCAATAGAGGGGATTTTTACTTGTCTGCCATATTGGATTATACCCCAGGAAACGGTACTGAGGCCGGTACATTTACTTTAACCATTACCAAAAAGGCAACCAACTTTGTGGTAACCCCTGGAATAGCTGTGTTACACGCATTGGCCAATCCATTATTTACATTGGGTGAGCAAGATAGAGGTGTTGGTTTGGAAGCTATAGCCGAAGACGGGAATCCAATGCCGCTATACAATTGGTTTACGGAAACTGGTACCCAGGGTACGCCATTACGTTTGGCCTCTTCTTTGAGTGTGTTTTCCCCGGGAGTGGTGTATGCGTTTAATGGTGAGAGTGATCCATTAGTGGGCCAAGGTCAAGAAAATAATTCTGAAAACGGACTGGAAGAAATCGCAGAAGATGGAAATAACGCTGTAGCTATGGAATATCTAAGGGCAAAAGGCGTCCCAGTCGCCGCAAGCAATGAAATGGCGCCTGTTGGTCCCGGTGGTGAACTTACCTTTACCTTGGAAGTTCCTGATGGACAGAATTTTAAATTTGGTTTTGCCACTATGTTTGTTGCCAGTAATGATTGGTTCCTATCTTATAATAACGCAGGTTTTCCCTTATTTGATGAAGCGGGCGCGCCCGTATCTGGCTTTGGGGCAAGTGAAAAGTCTTACTTGTATGATTCTGGTACGGAAGTAGATGAGCCAGTTGGTTTTGGCATGAACCAAGCCCCAAGACAAAGTGCCGCCAATCAAGGTGGGGCAGATGACAATCCCTTGATTAGAAGGGTAAGTGCCCTAACAGATGTTCAATTTGGAAAAGGTACCATTTCCAGTGGACCTGGGGTTGTCTGGCTGCAAGACCCTAGAGGTGGTTATAACCTTGTTCGTGTTGAAATCAGACCACAATAAGAAGTTTTTTTGGTGTTTTAGTTTGGGAAGGGGCCGTTCTTTTTGGAACGGCCCTTTTTTGCTACCCTAACCTTACTGTATTGCCTATTTACAAATAAAAGGTAACTTTAAAAAACTTTGCAAGATGCCAGAACTTAAAAAACGTAATATCTCCACCGTTGGGGATACTTCCTTTACCAAACTTAAGCTTACCAAGCCTCCAGAATACGCAGCTGGCCTAACGGCGTTGCAAACAACGGTTGCGCACCTAAACAAAGAATCTGGGGTGTTTAAATCGCTGGCTACCTTGGGTAAAATGAACCAAAAAGATGGTTTTGATTGTCCCGGATGTGCATGGCCAGACCCTGAGGAGCCTTCCAAGCTTGGGGAATATTGTGAAAATGGTGCTAAGGCCATTGCAGAGGAAACCACTTTTGAGCGTGCCAATGCCGATTTTTTTGCAACATATTCCGTTGAGAAAATGTCCCAGTGGACAGATATGCAGATTGGGAAGAGTGGCCGTTTAACAGAACCCATGGTCCTAAGGCCGGACTCTGTGAATTATGAACCTATTTCCTGGGAAGATGCTTTTGGGCTGGTTGCCCAGCAATTACATCAATTGGACTCACCGGACCAAGCTATTTTTTATACCTCGGGTAGGTCCAGTAATGAAGCTGCGTTTTTGTACGGCTTGTTTGTACGTGCCTTTGGTACCAACAATATGCCAGATTGTTCCAATATGTGCCACGAATCCAGTGGTGTTGCACTGACAGAAACGCTTGGTATTGGAAAGGGTTCCGTTACCTTGGACGATCTGTATGAAGCTGAGGTGGTCATGGTCATTGGCCAAAATCCCGGCACCAACCATCCTAGAATGCTTTCCGCATTGGAAAAGTGCAAGAAGAACGGGGGTAAAATAATAACTGTTAACCCGCTGGAAGAAGCTGGGTTGGTTCGATTTAAAAATCCACAAAAAATAAATGGAATCCTAGGTTCTGGAACTAGCCTGACGGATGTTTTTTTGCAAGTAAAGATTAATGAGGATGTTGCCTTGTTAAAACTTATAATGAAACGTTTATTGGCCATGGAGAGAGGTGGCTCCAAAGTTTTTGATACGGAATTTATTGCTTCAAAAACTGCCGGATATCAAGAATTACAGGCAGATTTGGACCGTTATGATGAAATGGAACTATTGGAACGTTGCGGTGTACCTTCAGATATCATAGACCTGGCCGTTTCCATTTTAGCGGAACGGAAAAGAATTATTATTTGTTGGGCCATGGGACTCACCCAACATAAGAACGGGGTGGATAATATTAGAGAATGTGTTAATCTGCTATTGTTGAAAGGAAGCATTGGTAAAAGAGGGGCGGGAACCTGCCCAGTTCGGGGACATAGCAATGTGCAGGGCGATCGCAGCGTTGGAATCATGCACCACGTTTCCAAACCTTTAAACCAAGCCTTGAAAAAAGTGTTTGGTTTTGATGCCCCAGAAAAGGAGGGATTGGACACAGTAGGCTGCGTAAAAGCCATGTATAGGGGAGATGCCAAAATTTTTGTTGCACTGGGCGGCAATTTTGTGTCTGCCGTATCCGATACCAACTACACCGCCCAAGCCCTGCAAAACTGTGATTTAACGGTCTCCATTGCCACCAAATTAAATAGGGGACACTTGATTACCGGTAAAACGGCCCTTATTCTTCCTACTTTAGGCCGTACAGAGCGTGACGCCTACAATAGTAAGACCCGTTTTGTGACCGTTGAGAACAGTATGGGGAAAGTACACCAGAGCCAAGGCGGTCGTAATCCCATTAGCGAGTACCTAAAAAGTGAACCAAGCATTGTTGCGGGCTTGGCAAATGCCTATTTTAAGGGTAATTCTTCCGTGGACTGGTTGGCCTTGGGTGCGGATTATGGCCTAATACGGGAGAAGATTTCCCAGGTTTATGAAGGCTATGAAGACTATACCAAACGTTCTAAAGGTTCTGGCTTTTATTTACCCAATAATGCTAGGGTAGGGGATTTTTCCAAGCTTCCAGGGGGTAAGGCACAGTTTTCCATAAACCAGCTAGCATCCCATAGGTTGGCAGAGGATGAATTTGTTTTAATGACCATACGGAGCCATGATCAATTCAATACCACCATTTATGATTTGAATGATAGGTATCGGGGTATTTATGGGGAGCGCAGGATTGTATTTATGAATCCCAATGATATCAAGGACAAAGGCTATGAAAAGTTGCAAGTAGTGAACCTCACGTCTTACTATCAGGGAAAACTGAGACGGGCGGTACAGTTTAAAATTGTACCATATAATATTCCCAAAGGGAATCTTGCAGCTTATTTTCCAGAAACCAATGTATTGGTACCCATAGATGAGTTTGCGACCAAAAGCAATACCCCAATTAGTAAATCTATCGTGGTAAAAATAGAAGTCTAAATCCTCTAATTAATGACATCAGTTGTTGTAGCAAAGTTTCTGCAAACAACATCATACTACAAAACCAAGACATTATGTCAAAAATCAATAGGCGGCATTTTATAAAAAAAACATCCCTCACCGCAGCTGCGGTTTCCACAATGCCAAGTTATCTTAAAGCAGGGTCAGAAATTCCTTTTAATCAGCGGTACATGGGTGGGTTTGCTGCCCCTAAGCTAGAAAACGTGCGTGCGGCGTTTATAGGTGTTGGCGCCCGTGGCGGGTACCATCTTAAATTTCTGGCCGCTTTGCCAAATACGGAGGTCGTAGCCATATGTGATGTTTATGAAGATTTGGTGAATGAAAAGATTGGATGGGTGCGTGAGGTTGCGGAAGATGGCAGGCACCAAAATATCGCATCCTATTTTGGGGATGAAAACCAATGGCGAACCATGTTAAAAGAAGTAAGGCCAGATGTTGTTTTCATAGCGACCAACTGGGCCAATCATGCGCCTATGGCCGTAGAATCTATGGAAAACGGTGCCCATGCTTTTGTAGAGGTGCCCATGGCGGTAACCCTGGATGAGCTTTGGGATATTGTCAATACTAGTGAACGTACCCAGCGCCATTGTATGATGCTGGAAAACGTGAACTATAGTAGGGACGAACTTATGTTTTTAAACATGTGCAGACAAGGTGTCATTGGGGACATCTTACATGCAGAGGCCGCTTACATCCATGAGTTGCGCTGGCAGATGGAAGAGCAGAAAAGGGGTACAGGCTCTTGGCGCACCCACCATTATGCCAATAGGAATGGAAATTTGTATCCCACCCATGGTCTTGGACCAGTGGCCCAATACATGAATTTGGCAAGGGGGGATGATATGTTTGGTATGCTTGTTTCTATGTCCACCGCTGCCAAGGGGCGGGCAGCCTATGCCAAACAGAATTACCCACCCAATCATAAATGGAACCAACTAAAGTTTAAAGGAGGGGATTTAAACACCTCCATAATCAGAACCTTAATGGGTAGGACCATAATGGTACAGTGGGATGAGACCAGCCCCAGACCTTATACCCGGCACAATCTGGTTCAGGGGACCCAAGGGATTTTAGCAGGATTTCCTACTAGGGTTGCCTTGGAAGGAGGGGTGGAGGGCCTAACCAAAGACCACCATTCTTGGGTGCAGGGCGAAGCACTCGAAAAGCTTTATGAGAAATATGACCATCCACTCTATAAAAGACTTAACCAAGCGGCCAAAGGCAGTGGACACGGCGGGATGGACGGAATCATGGTTTACCGAATCGTGGAATGTCTCCAAAAAGGACTTCCGCTAGATCAAAACGTATATGAAGGTTGTTTGTGGAGTGCCATAGCGCCACTTAGCGAACTTTCTGTCCAAGGGGTGGGCACCCCTCAGTTATTTCCCGATTTTACGAGAGGAAGATGGAAGACCACGGCACCTTTGCAAATTGTGACCTAATTTAAGCCGTTATGGAAACTTATGCGAAAGCCTTGGTTTACGCCATTCCCTTTTTTACAGGGTCGGTTTTGCTAGAAGTCTTATATGGACACTTTGTCAAGGACCAAAAGCACAGGGTAATGGACACCGTAAGTAGTCTTAGTTCCGGCTTAACCAATATCATCAAGGATTCTTTGGGCCTTGTGGTGGTTTTGGTCAGTTACCCCATATTACTAAAGCATGTGGCCCTCTTTTCTTTACAGACTTCTTGGTATGTTTGGGTATTGGCATTTATAGCGATAGACTTTGCTGGCTACTGGAATCATAGATTAAGCCACCACATCAACATTTTTTGGAATCAACATGTAATTCATCATAGCAGCGAGGAATTTAATTTGGCCTGCGCACTGCGGCAGTCCATTTCAAATGTGGTTGGATACTTTGCCTTATTATTAATTCCTGCCGCGGTGTTGGGCGTTCCCAATGACGTTATTGCCGTACTGGCGCCAATTCATCTATTTGCACAGTTTTGGTACCACACCCAACACATTGGGGAATTAGGGTGGTTAGAGTATGTTATCGTTACTCCTTCACAACATCGTGTCCACCATGCCATTAACCCAGAATACATTGATAAAAACCTTGGTCAGATTCTCTGTGTTTGGGATAGAATTTTTGGAACATTTCAAAAAGAGCTTCCAGAAGTACCACCCCAATACGGGGTGCTAATGCCAGCGGGCACTTGGAACCCTATCATCATCAATTTTCAACATCTGTGGAGATTGGTTCTAGATGCATGGCGAACCCAGAGTTGGTGGGATAAATTGCGTATCTGGTTTATGCCCACGGGTTGGCGTCCTTTGGATATGATGGAAAAATATCCCATTGCCGCGATCAAAGATGTATATCAATTTAAAAAATATGGACCCCAAGTGTCCATGGCTTTACAGGGATACGCAATTTTTCAATTGCTGGTGAGCACTGCGCTGCTGCTGTTTATGTTTTACAACTATGGAGAAATTGGCTTTAAACAACTGCTGGTATTTGGCGCTTTTGTTTTTATTGGTATATACGGATATACCGCACTTATGGATAAAAAAACCTATGCTCTTTGGATTGAGTTGGTCAGAAGTGTGGCAGGAATGTTGGTAGTTGTATTAACGGGTGATTGGTTTGGTATTAATGCTTATTTTGGTTACGGAAGTATTATGGTGTTTCTCTATTTTACCGTTACGCTTATTGCCGGGATCTACTTTACAATTTTTGAAAGTTTAGACAACCCAAATGGTTATGTAGCCTAGGAATTACGAAGTTCTTTGTCTACCAAGGCAATATAATTCTCCATGGCCTCTTTCCTACTAATATTCTGTGCCTGTATAAGGGCGTTGGCCTTAAATGCGTTGATCAGTGGGGTTTTGCTACCAGGGTTGTTATAATTTTTGTTGGCAATCTTGTAATAGGCATAAAGCTTTAATAGCAAATCCGCCGGAAGGGGTTCACTGTAGTTGCTAACGAAGTCCACGGCATCTTTAAAAGCTATCTGTAACGCCTTTTTCATTTATTCTTGTTTGTCTGGAAGCATGGCAATACAAGTTTTTGCACCGGTTACGGTTTGGTCTAGGGATACGCATATCTTACTATTTAAAGGTAAAAATAAATCTACCCTTGAACCAAATTTAATAAACCCAGCGTCTTGTCCCTGGATTACTTGTTGTCCTTCCTCTGCATAATTTACAATGCGCCGGGCCAAGGCACCTGCAATTTGTCTGTATAATATTTCACCAAACTTTGGGGTTCTGATAACCACGGTGGTACGTTCGTTTTCTGTACTGGATTTTGGGTGCCAAGCCACCAGATACTTCCCTGGATGGTATTTGCTATAGGTTATGGTGCCGCTGGCCGCATACCTGGTTACATGAACGTTTATTGGGGACATAAAGATGGAAACCTGTCTTCGCTTACCTTTAAAATATTCAGTTTCCTCAACTTCTTCAATTACCACTACCTTTCCGTCCACAGGGGCAAGAATCTCATCAAAATTTGGAGTTACCTTGCGCGATGGGTTTCTAAAGAATTGTAAAATAAGAATGAGAAAGGTCAAGGCAACTACCTGCAGCAATACACGTAACCATGGAACGTCAATAAAGAATTGCGATGCCAAAATGGCTATGGCAACCAAAATAAAGGTTAACAAAATTATTTTCTGTCCTTCTCTATGAAACATAAAAAAATAGTTTTAACGTAAAATATGCAAAAGGTGCCGCAAAAATTAAACTATCCAACCGATCCCAAATTCCACCGTGGCCAGGAAGAATTGCGCCGCTATCCTTAACACCGGCCATGCGCTTAAACTTGGACTGCAGCAAATCGCCAAAAGCACCCATGACCACAATGATGACCGCCAACCCAATCCATTGGGCAATATTAATTTTGGATTCTATCATGGACAGCAGGTACGCTGCTATCAACGCAAAAATAAGTCCTCCCAAGGATCCTTCAATGGTTTTTTTAGGGGAAACTGACGGAAATAGCTTTGTTTTACCAATGGTGCGGCCTACTGCATACGCAAAAGTGTCACTTACCCATATCAAGACAAAAATCCCAGCTATCAACAATTTGGCAAATTCATTGTCATTATAAGGAATCATCGTCAAAAAAATAAAACCTCCAGAAATATAAAAAATACCGATGAGGTAGAGATGGATGGTGGAAAATGGTTTTTTTTTCTTTGAGAAGAGGAAAAATAACAAGGCAATATCTATGATAAGGGTGATGGCCAACAAGATGAGTACAGGCAATTCATCATGAATCAAATAAATATAAGCCCACCATAGTGCCAAATAAGCAATGAAGATGTAATACCCCTTAATTCCTACAATGCGCTTGTACTCATAAAGGCAGCCAAGGCCAAAAGCCATGAATAAAAAATCAAACGCATCAGAATTTAGAAAAACAGTGGATAACAAAAGAACAACGTAAACTATGCCGGTAAGGGATCGTCTTAAAAGTTCTTTCATTGTTAGTAGTCTTCTAACAGCAAAAGATATACATTTTTTGTAGCACTGCCGTAGGATAGAAAATCATTTTTATTTTCTGAAGTGAGCTCAAAATGTTTTAGGGTAGTAATATTATCGGGAATCTGTTTTGGGTATTTACCTTTTATGACTTGCAACCCTTTACTTATGGTGTCCACGATTTGACTAGTAGTAGCATAAACAATGAGGTGTGAGGGAAGTTCATGCAATTTTGTTTCTTTTAGCTGTTTGGAGCAAACCAAAATAGAACCGTCTTGGGCTATTAAGTGCTCGCAGGTGGTAAAAAAGACTTCTGCATCCTTACGATTGTCGGTGAAAGGAAGTTTTTCCGTCGCAAACCGTTCATTGATACGCTTGTCCAGGGTAAACAGTGGTTTGTTCTGCCAGTTATTTTCCGCTATGATGTTATGGAGGGCATCAAGGACTTCGTTGAAGTTTTCACAGTATAAAAATTTTCCACCGTTTTTTTTAAAGTATATGGTAAACTTTTCATCTATGGGTATTTTAAGATCGGGCATATGCTCTCCCCGGGTCTCCGCTGTTTCCTTTGTGACCTTTTTTCCCCCGCCAAAAAGTTTGCCAAATATCCCCATATAGGTTGTGGTGCTTTTAGGATAGCGAGGATTATTCCTTGCTATCCGCTGCTTTTACTTCGTCCTCCTCCGCTGGTTCTTCTTTTATGGTAGGTTTGGAGGATACTAATTTTGCTTCTTCAATTTCTTTTTCAAAAGGTCTTTTACCAAAGATTTTTTCTAAATCGTCCTTAAAGATAACCTCTTTGTCCAATAGGCGTTCTGCCAATTCGGTTAATTTATCTTTATGCTTCTCTAAGAGTTCAATGGCCCTTTTGTATTGCTTTTCTATAATTTTAGAGATTTCCTCATCAATGCGTTGGGCAGTTTCCTCACTGTAGGGTTTGGAAAACCCATATTCATTCTGTCCAGAGGAATCATAGTAGGTAATATTGCCCAATTCTTCGTTTAAACCATAGATAGTGACCATGGCACGTGCTTGTTTGGTTACTTTTTCCAAATCGCTTAGGGCACCGGTAGAAATTTTATTGAAAATCACTTTTTCTGCTGCACGCCCTCCCATGGTGGCACACATTTCGTCCAACATCTGATCTGGTCTAACAATCAAACGCTCTTCTGGTAAATACCAAGCAGCCCCAAGAGATTGTCCTCTTGGAACAATGGTGACCTTGACCAAAGGGGCTGCATGTTCCAACATCCAGCTTACCGTGGCATGACCCGCTTCATGGAAAGCAATGGTTTTCTTTTCTTCTTGGGTTATAATTTTATTTTTCTTTTCAAGACCTCCCACGATACGGTCCACTGCATCCAAAAAGTCTTGTTTACTAACCGCTTTTTTTTCCTTTCTGGCAGCGATTAGAGCAGCTTCATTACAAACGTTGGCTATATCCGCCCCGGAAAAACCTGGGGTTTGCTTGGCAAGAAAATCTAAATCTAAGGTTTCGGAAGTCTTTATGGGTCTTAAATGGACTTCAAAGATTTCTTTACGTTCTCTAATATCTGGTAGGTCAACGTAAATCTGCCTATCAAATCTACCCGCACGCATTAAGGCTTTGTCCAGTACATCTGCACGGTTGGTTGCGGCCAAAACAATGACATTGGTGTTGGTTCCAAAACCATCCATTTCCGTTAGGAGTTGGTTTAAGGTGTTTTCTCGCTCATCATTGGACCCCGTAAAATTGTTTTTACCCCTAGCCCTACCAATGGCATCAATTTCATCAATAAATATAATGGCCGGTGATTTATCCTTTGCTTGTTTAAACAGGTCACGCACACGGGAGGCACCAACACCTACAAACATTTCCACAAAGTCAGAACCGGACAAGGAGAAAAAGGGCACTTTAGCTTCACCTGCCACTGCTTTGGCTAGTAAAGTTTTACCAGTTCCTGGAGGCCCTACCAAAAGTGCTCCTTTGGGTATCTTGCCTCCTAAAGAGGTGTATTTGTCCGGATTCTTTAAAAATTCCACGATCTCTTCTATTTCTTCTTTGGCACCTTCTAGCCCAGCTACATCTTTAAAGGAGGTACGAGTATCGGTTTTTTCATCAAAGAGTTTTGCTTTGGATTTCCCGATATTAAAAATTTGCCCTCCTGCGCCTCCAGCACCACCACCAGACATGCGTCTCATTAAATAGATCCAAATACCAATGATAATGATAAACGGTAATAAGGAGACCAGGAAACTCCCAATTAAATCGGATTCCGTATCAAAGTCTACCGTGGTATCTAAGTTGTTTTCTGCTTTGATTTGTTTGATTTCATCTTCAAAATTTTGCAGATCACCATAGTCCAATACGTATTGCGGTACGGCTCCCGTAGATGGTAATAGTGGCTTTTCCGCAACGTCCTTGTGGACACTTTTCTGCAGCGCCTCATTGGTAAGGAAGACTTTTGCCTGTCTGGTGTTGGTGATAATGAGAATTTTCTCAATATCGCCGTTTCTCAGGTATTCTTGGACTTCGGAAGTATTCGTTTTTTTAGTGTTGGAAAAACTACTGCTGCTAAAAAACTGAAAACCAAGTATCAGTAAAGCGATGGTTCCATATATCCACCAAGCATTAAAACGAGGTTTTTTAGGGGAATTTGAATTATTTTCTTTTGCCATTATTTAATTGTTGTAACTACTTTCTACCACGGTAACTTTGGCATCTCCCCAAAGTCCCTCAATATCGTAGTATTCTCTTATTTGTTTTTGAAAAACATGGACCACCACGTTCACGTAGTCCATCAGTACCCATTCTGCGTTCTCAGAACCTTCTACATGCCAGGGTTTATCCTTTATTGCTTTGCTAACGGTCTTTTGGATTGAGGAAACAATTGCATTGACATGGGTGTTGGATGTTCCGTTGCAGATGATAAAATAATCACAAACAGTGTTTTCTATTTCCCTTAAATCCAATAAGTTGATATCAACTCCTTTAACTTCTTCTATTCCCGATAAGACTAAGGCAATGAGTTCATCCGCACCGGCTTTGCTCTTCTGCATTAAAAAATTTTAAATTTGTACAAAGTTATTACTTTTTTGTTTTGTCGTAGTGTCAATTTAACATTACCTTCTAACTGTTCTCAACACTATAAATGCATATAGTCAAACTTGATGCCATCGGTTCTACCAATAGCTATTTAAAGTCATTGTACACAGAGAAAGGGGCAAAGGATATGACAGTTGTGGTTACCGATACCCAAACGGACGGCCGCGGGCAAAGGGGTGCAGTTTGGGAGACTGAACCTGGTAAAAACCTCACATTCAGTTTGTTGAAGTATTTTTCTGGTCTTGGTGTTGATGAGCACGCTAAATTAAATTGTTTGGTGGCCTTGGCCATTTTTAGGGTCCTGCAAGAGTGGGGAATACCTAACGTAAGACTTAAATGGCCTAACGACATAATGTCAGGTAATCAAAAGATTTGCGGAATCTTAGTGGAAAATATGCTCCGGGGTAATGAAATTGCAAGTTCCATAATTGGTATCGGATTAAATGTGAATCAAACAAATTTTACAAACTTGCCCAAAGCAACCTCAATTTACCTAGCTCTAGGCAAAGCCATGGATTTAGAATGGGCCCTAAGGACTTTGATCGTCGGGTTACGGGCAAATCTTGAGACTATTTCCCAACAATCATGGCTAGATGTTAGAAAGAGCTATGAGGAAGTACTGTACAAAAAAGATAGGGTATCCATTTTTTCATGTAAGGACAACGCTCCGTTTAACGGTATAATTAAAGGAATCACTAGAAATGGGGAATTAAAAGTGCTTTTGGAGGATGATACGATCCAACACTACGCCGTAAAGCAAATTCGCCTACATTCTTAGGTAATTTTGGCCAAATTGTTGGAAAGGGTCTCCATAAAGTTGGTGATGGGGGTTTTGATCATCATAGCCATCATTGCGTTAAATTCACCTGTAAAGCTTAAGACAACCTCGGTCTCCCCATCGGAAACGGAAATTAAATCTGCCGTTAGGGTAAAAGGAAGTTTGTCACTTGCCGCACCGTAAACCAACTGGTCGTTAGGGGTGGTGTTTTTTTGCTTTAATACAATTTCTGGCATACCGCTCAATCCAAAGCGGAAAGTGTCAGCATCCAATACTTCAAACTTGGCTATGTTATCAGGCATTAATTGCTCAAAGTTTTTGACGTCCAATAGAAAATCAAATACCTCTTTTTTTGGTTTTTGAACTAATTTCTTATCTATTTCAATATGCATACGATTATTTTTTCCAAAGGGCAGGGTTTTCACGCCACTCCAGTAGGGTTTCTACCAAGTCCTCTTTTACATAATGCGTTTCAGAGGCTTGGTTTATTAAATGGTGGTAGTCGCTCAGGGTATGCAAGGGCACATCTTCCTTATCAAAATTCTCACTGGCCACGGAAAATCCGTACGTAAAAATTGCCAGCATCCCTTTGACATTGGCTCCTGAATTTTTTAATGCGGTTACCGCGTTTAAACTACTCTTGCCAGTGCTTATGAGGTCTTCAATGACCACAACAGTTTGGTTTTCCTGCAATAGACCCTCTATTTGGTTTTGTCTACCATGGGATTTTGGCTCCGGTCTCACATAAATGAAAGGTAGGCCTAGTGCTTCTGCAACTAAAATACCTATACCTATCGCCCCAGTGGCCACACCAGCAATGACATCTGGCTTACCGTAGAGCTGCTCCACTTGTTTTGCCATCTGGTCCCTAACATAATTTCTAATGGTAGGAAAGCTTAAAATGATTCTATTGTCACAATATATCGGGGATTTCCAACCTGATGCCCATGTAAACGGATTTTCTGGATTCAACTTAATTGCATTAATTTGCAACAGCAGCTCAGCCGTTTTTTTGGCAGTGTTTTTATCTAAAATCATGGCGCAAATGTATAAAGTTTTTGTTAATGAATCACCCTTGATCTTAACAAACGAAAAGCCTGAAAATAGTGTTGGCAATGTTTTTTTAATGCAAAATGATGACATCCAATATGCCATTACGTCGCTTTCCAAAAAACTACTGGCCAAAGCCTATATCTATGATCCCAGTGAACATTTATTGGAGAAGTTCAGCAGTAAAATTCCTATAGTCGTGGCCGCTGGCGGACTAGTACGGAATAAAAAGGGGAAGGTACTCTTTATTTATAGAAACGATAAATGGGATCTTCCCAAGGGAAAATTGGATAAAGGGGAATCCATTGAAGCGGCAGCCATACGCGAGATCGAAGAAGAAACAGGCGTAACGGGATTGGTCATAGATAAGTACCTAAAAACTACCTACCATATCTTTAAAAGAAACGGGACCTACAAACTTAAAAAAGTGTATTGGTTTAGTATGGATACTAAGTTTAAAGGGGATTTGGTCCCACAAAAGAACGAAGGTATTACCAAGGTAAAATGGCTCAGCGAGGAGAAAATTGAGAAGGCGCTGGAAAACTCCTACTTAAACATTAAGTTATTGTTCCACAAAGCTGAGGAGGATAGCTAGGGGTTAAAAAGAAAAAGGTTGGCGTACCTGTTGCATATTTCCTGATGGCCCTAAGTTCACGCCCCTAGGCGTAAATTATTCCCCAAGTGAAATCCGTAATTCACCCGTATATGATGTCCCTAGTGCCTTTAGTAACCCCCTACAATCGGGAATACCTCCTAAGACGCGATATTCACGGATAGTAGTTGTTCAATATCAATTTGGTAAATGGGTTTGTTGTCATATTTGATGATATGGTGGCTCTTCATTTTATATTCTTTCCATTTCATTTGATCGTACTTGTCTATAGAGGAGGTTAGTATGTTGATGAGCAATTTTTGGGCAATGGGCAACTTCACCAATTCTTCCAAGAATTGCCATCCATCCATAATAGGCATGTTGATATCAAGAAAAAGTACGTTTGGTAAGGCGTCTTTTTCCATATCTGCCAAAATCCCGGACAAGGCTGTTTTTCCGTTTTCAAATTGCAGCACCTCACAATCAGGGTCTACCCGGCTTAATAATTTTTTTATGCCAAACTGTGTGATGAGGTCATCATCTATGATATATACCTTATTTATTTTCATTGCCCAAGATTACTTTAAATGTGGTTCCTTTATTAATTTCACTGAATACTTCTATGCCACCGCCCATGGACTGTAACTGGTTCTTAACCAAGTAAAGGCCTATTCCCCTTGCATCTTTATTGTTATGAAAAGTCTTGTACATACCAAAAAGTTTGTCGCCGTATTTTTTAAGGTCTATCCCCAAACCGTTGTCAGATATACTTAGAATTACATAGTCATCTTCTTGCTTGGCAGAAAGGATGATTTCTGGACTACGTTGCGGATGTTTATATTTTACAGCGTTGGTCAGCAGGTTTAAGATCACGCTTTCCAGATAAGCAGGTACGGCCAGTACTTCAAGTTTTTTTGGAACGTTGTTTATGACGGTAGCATGGTGTTTGGTCATGAATGCGCTGATGTTCTCCTTAACTATGTTGATTTGTTCCCAAAGGACTATGGATTTCTTTTCCAGATTCATGTTGGTACTGATATCTACTACCTCATTTAAATTTTCCAAGGTATCCATTAAGTTGTCCGATGCCTTGGTCAGCATTTTTAAAATTTTGGATTTTTCAACTTCTTGTTTCTCATTGACCAAAAAGTCCAAGAGCATGGAAAAATTGGCAGTATGGGATCTTAGATTATGGGAAACAATGTGCGCAAAATTGATGAGTTTTTTGTTTTGGAGCGAGGTAACATTGATGAGGTCATTAAGCTGTTCTTCCTTTTGCACCATTACTGTCATATCTATACTGATGCCTATAATGCCTTTACTACTGCCATGAGCATCTAACCACGGTATTTTAGAGGTCAAAAAATGTGTCTTGGATCCATCATGTTTAATAGTGATCGATCTTTTGGATAAAATGGGTTTTTTGCTCTGTAATACTTGCAGGTCCTCTTGCCTGGAAATTTCTGCCGTTTGCTCCGGATACAGGTCAAAATCCGTCTTTCCGATCACATCTTCCATCCTCTCCACGCCCAGATACGAGGCCTCAGCTTTATTCAGGAGAATTTTCTTGAATTCTTTGTCTTTGATATAAATATTAAGGGGTAGGTTATCTATTAGGGTCCTAAGCAACGCTTCACTCTCTTTGATCTTGTTCTCCGCCTCAACTTGTTCAGAAATATCTTGGAAGGTCCCAACCAACTTTACAATTTCACCGTTTTCCTTTATGGCCCTACCCGCCGAGGTTACCCATTTGGGCACGCCCTTGGACGATATTATTTTTGAGGTCACGTTCCAAGGATTTCCATTACTGATGCATTTATGGACCAGCATGGCTATCGTATTTTGGTAATGACCCTTTTCATAGAAATTAAGTGCCGTTTCTATGTCAGGCTCGTAGTCCGGTTCCACGTCATGAATTGTTTTGGTCATTGCAGACCAACTTACCGTACCCGCTTGTATATCATAAATCCATGTGCCTACTTTGGATATTTCTGACTGGTGCCTTAACAAACGTTCTAGTCTTTCAATGGTTTTGACCCCCGTAGTGTTTGTGTCCAGTTCCTCTATTTCCAATATGGCGCCAATGATTACTTCCTCTTGGTCATACCAGGGTGTTGCATTAACGTTAACTGTTTTATTGAAGGTGGCAATGGTAAATTCTCGGCCTAGTCCGTTAAACACCTTGTTTATGTTTGCATCGATGCTATTTGGTGGGATACCGAACATATCTAGCAGCGACATTCCTAAACCAACCCTGTGATCATAACCTAAGAAAGAGGCCAATTTTTCAGAAATATGGATGATGGTATATGCATGGTTAATGCATACTACCTTATTGGGCAGCTGTTTTATGAGGAATCCGGTTGGTGTTGTCAACTTAGTTTTCAAAATACAGGATTTAAGATTTGGGGTGATATTGGTTGTATTTTCCTACAATTATAGTAGTATATAACCGTAATATTTAAAAATTGTTGTGAATGGCGGAAAACCCGTGGTTTGGTGTAGCGTGCCTTTAATATGGGCGGAATGGCGCCATGGCGGTATAGATGTAGGACTGGTTCACCCCAGCATTAAACCCTAACGCTGTCTGGAACCAATCCCTTGTAATCCCCATGGTTTCTGATAACATCCCGCACTATGGAAGAGCTGATGTAGGATTTTCCGGAAGAGGTCAATAAAAAAACGGTTTCTATTTCAGATAGTTTTCTATTGGTATGGGCAATAGCTTTTTCAAATTCAAAATCCCCGGGGTTTCGTAATCCCCTTAAAATAAAATCGGCCTTTATTTCCTTACAAAAGTCTACGGTTAGGCCTTTATAGGTCACAATTTTTATCTTTGGCTCATCCTTAAAGGCTTCTGTGATAAACCTTTTGCGCTGTTCCAAGCTAAACATGTACTTTTTATCCGCATTAATGCCTATGGCGATAAAAAGCTCGTCAAATAAGGTAACACCGCGTTGGATAATATCGTAATGCCCCAACGTTAGGGGATCAAAGGAACCGGGAAATAGTGCGCGCCTCATACGGTAAAGCTTTGCCTAAATGTAAGGATTATTCTTTAAGGCTTCCTCAATGGCACTATCGAATAATGCATCTAGGGAAATACCGGCGGCCATTGCCTGTTGTGGCAATAGGCTCTCCTCTGTGAGTCCCGGCGTGGTATTCATTTCAAGTAAATAGGGCTCGTCACCAAGAAAAATAAATTCGCTCCTAGAGAACCCCTTCATTTTAACCAGTTGGTATATTTTTTTTGCTAGATGGGTTACCTTTTCCTTTTGTGCATTGGAAATTCTTGCCGGTGTTATTTCTTGGCTTTTGCCTTGATACTTTGCCTCATAATCAAAAAAATCGTTATCGCTGACAATTTCGGTAATTGGCAGTACGGTAACCTTGCCTTGGTAGGTAATGACCCCAACGGAAACTTCCGTTCCATCTAAAAACTGTTCTATAATAATTTCATCATCCTCCTTAAATGCTAGGGCAATGGCCTCGTTGAGCGCTTCTTTTTTATAGACCTTGGAAATACCAAAACTACTCCCGGCACGGTTGGCTTTTACAAAGCAGGGCAGCCCCACTTTTTTTATAATGGCATCTTCATCAATAGTTTCGCCTTGGTTTAAGTGATAAGATTTTGCACAAAGGATTCCATAAGGTTTTAAACTGCTCAAAAAATCCCGTTTGTTAAAAGTGAGTGCCGCTTGGTACGATCCACAGGAAGTATGCGGAACCTTCAGTAATTCAAAATAAGCTTGTAGCAGACCATCCTCTCCCGGAGTTCCATGAATGGCATTGAAAACGCAGTGGAAATTTACCTTAACATCATCTATGGTACAACTAAAATCATCTTTGTTAATTGGGTGTTTTGCCCCGTTTTTGTCCAAATAGAACCAGCCATCTTGTTGAATATATATTCCATAACAATGGTATTTATTTTGGTCCAACTTATCCATGACAACAGCGGCACTTTTAAGTGATATTTCATATTCACTGGAAAACCCGCCCATGATTACCGCAATGTTTTTTTTCATATTTGGCATTTATGAGTTGCCAAAGTAAGTAAAAATGGGCTGTTTTTCTATCTTTGTTTGGTTAACGAATGGGCATGAAAGATTTTTTCCAATTTTTAAAAAGTAAAACGTTTTTGATACAACTGGTTCTTGCCCTGGTGGTCTTAGTGGTCATTTGTTTTGGTGCGTTACGCTGGTTAAAGAGCACTACCAACCATGGGGAATTTGTGGAAGTGCCGGATTTTTCAAAGATGTCTGTCCAAGAAATGCGTGATGTAGCTGAGAATAGAGGCCTGCGTTATGAGGTCTTGGATTCCACCAATTATAACCCAGATTTTCCAAGGTTTTCCATTTTAGACCAGAATCCGGCAGCAGGCACCAAGGTAAAGAACAATCGTAAAGTATATTTTACCGTGAATCCTTCCGGATATAAAAAGGTGACCGTTCCGGATATTGTGCAGGTTACCAGAAGGAATGCCAGTTCCATGTTACGCGCGGTTGGTTTGGACGTGCAACGTGTCACCTACATTGATGAACTGGGTAAGGACATGGTATACCGGATAAAATATAAGGGGAAATACGTAAAACCAGGCGATAAGTTGCCCAAGACCTCCAAAGTGGAACTTATCTGTGGTAATGGGACCATTACCGCCGGTGCACGTATTCAAGCGGAATCCAACTAGATGATCCAAGATACACCATTAGAACCCGGACAAGAAGACCTTTTTGAGCATTTTAAGTTTGTGGCCTCAAAAGGACAGGAGCCTTTAAGGGTAGATAAGTTTTTGATGAATTTTATTGAAAACGCCACCCGAAGCAAAATCCAGAAGGCAGCAAAAGATGGGAATATTTGGGTGAACGGCACCATGGTAAAGCAAAATTACAAGGTTAAGGCGGGTGATGAGGTAAAGGTTTTGTTTGAGCACCCACCTTATGAATTTTTGTTGACACCAGAGGATATTCCCTTGGATATTGTTTATGAGGATGATGCCCTATTGGTAGTCAATAAAAAAGCGGGAATGGTAGTGCATCCCGGACACGGCAATTATTCTGGCACCCTGATCAACGCCCTGATCTATCATTTTGATCATTTGCCCAATAATAGTTCCAACAGGCCGGGTCTTGTGCATCGCATTGATAAGGATACGTCCGGTCTTTTGGTCGTGGCAAAGACAGAGACCGCCATGACCCATTTGGCCAAACAATTTTTTGACAAGTCCAGTGAGCGGGAATACGTAGCCTTGGTCTGGGGCAACGTAGAGGCAGATGAAGGAACCATTGAAGGTAATTTGGCCAGACATCCCAAAAATAGATTACAAATGGCTGTTTTCCCTGATGGGGAGGAAGGCAAGGAGGCAGTAACCCATTACAAGGTATTGGAAAGATTGGGCTATGTTACCTTAGTGAGCTGTAAATTGGAAACGGGAAGAACGCATCAAATAAGGGTGCATATGAAACATATTGGCCACACCCTTTTTAATGACGAACGTTACGGTGGTGATAAGGTACTAAAGGGAACCACTTTTACCAAGTACAAACAGTTTGTGGACAATGCATTTAAAGTTTTGCCCCGCCAGGCGCTACATGCCAAGACCCTAGGATTTAAGCACCCGGTAACCGGAAAGTTGATGCAATTTGACTCCGACTTGCCCATGGATATGGAACAATGTATTGAAAAATGGCGGGCATATTCCAAGTTTGCCTAGAGTTTTACCTGGATGTAAAGGAGGTATTTTTAACCCATTTACATAAAGCTACATCATCAAAATGGGCTACGATAAGTTCTATCGATCTACAAATTTAAAAAGTCCATTTACCACGAATGGAAATTCCTATTGAAAGGTGTTATTTTTGAATAAAATAGACGTGAAATGAAAATTGTAGTTTCTCCCGCCAAATCCCTCAATTATGAACAGCCATTGCCCACCGCTAAATTTACTGGGCCGCAGCTCTTGGAAAAAGCTCAAATTATACATAAGGTCTTGGTGAAAAAGAAACCAAAAGACCTTGCCTCCCTAATGTCCATTTCGGATAATTTGGCGCAAATAAACTGGCAAAGAAACCAAGATTTTTCCCTTCCATTTACCCCAGAAAATGCTAGGCCTGCCGTATTTGCTTTTAATGGCGATGTCTATCAAGGACTGGATGCCTACACATTGCCGCTTGCAAAATTAGATCGTTTACAGAATACCCTTAGGATTCTGTCCGGACTTTACGGTATGCTTAGACCCTTGGATTTGATGCAGCCGTATCGGCTGGAAATGGGCACACAGCTCAAGGTGGGCAGAAAGAAGAATTTATATGAGTTTTGGAAGGATACCTTAACAGAACATTTAAACCAGGAATTGGAAGATGGTGAGGTTTTTGTGAACTTGGCCAGTAATGAATATTTCTCCGCCATTGATGAAAAGCAGCTAAAAACCACCGTAATCACCCCAATTTTCAAGGATTGGAAGAACGATACCCTTAAGATTATCAGTTTTTATGCCAAGAAAGCCAGGGGTTCCATGGTCCGCTACATCATAGACAACGATGCTAAAACATTAGAGGATATCAAGGGTTTTAACTATGATGACTACATCTTTAGTAAGGAGCACACCTTAAAGGAAAATCAACCAGTATTCATTAGATAGAATATTTTTTTTCATTCCCCGTTCTTATAGTAAACCTCAAGGTTATGAAAAAGGGAATAGTGGCATTTATGGCGTGCATGGCCATAGCCGTCTCCTGCGCAGATAGGGATGACGAGCTAATGACGGCCAATATCAGAATACGGAACAACACTGCAGTAGATTTTAACCTCGTAGAGGTCATACAGGATAGCCTATTTTATGAAAACGTATCCGCAGATGGTTTTTCCGATTACATCTCCTTTGAAGAAGCGTTTCCACAAATGCCATTGACCATTGTTACGGATAGCACAACATTTAACTACACCGTAAATGATAGCCTTCAGGAACTTTTACCTGTAGGATTGTATACCTATGAAATTGATTTTACGGATAACGGTGCGGTACAGGTTACCTTTAAGGTAGATTAACTTTTTTTAGTGGTTTCCGTGGCAATTTTCTCCTCAACGGTCACCCGTTTCCTGATTTTTCTTCGTCGTCTTGCCCCGTAGGATTTGTTGGCTATTTTACCTCGTTTTGTTTTAATGTCCCCTTTGCCCATAATTGATGTTTCTTGTGATTAATTGGATGCGCTTCACTAAAATACGTTGTTAAAAAAACCTCCATTCGTAAGACACGGTACTGGTTAGTACTATTTTATCTTTCTTTCCTTAAAATAATAATTTTTAGCAATAAAACAAAACAACTGGAAACAGATATCTTTGGGCATGTTTTTGCACAAACACCCTTATGAACCATTTTTATTTCCTGGCGTAAGAAAAGTGATTGTAGGGACCTTACCGCCTCCAAGGTTTAGCCTTGGCCAACTAAAAGATGGGGACGTGGATTTCTGTTATGGAAGCCGAGATGGCCAGTTGTGGAAAATAATTGACCGTATCCATGATCTGGATTTATTGTACGAGACATCGGAAGCTGCCATCCAACAACGAATACAGTTCCTTAAAAGCAATCTCATTGGGATATGTGATATCGTATCTTCTGCCGTGCGACATAAAATAGACGCCTCCGATATGGGAATGCAGGAAGTAAGATTGCGGGATATGCTTTATTATCTTCAACAATTTTCAACTGTTGAAACCCTTTTGTTAACGGGTGGCAACAGTAAAAATGGACCGGAATATTTTTTAAGAAAGCAATTAAGGGAACATCAAATAAAGCTTAGGGTCATTAATGATGAGGTGCCTAGAATCCACTGTTTTGTCCATCCCAAGACCAAGAAGAGCATCCGTGTGGTTTCCCTAACGGCACCCTCTGGTGCCGCCAATAGGGCGGTAGGTAGTTTGCCTGCTTACAAAACCTTAAAGCGTAAGAATCCAGAATTCAATACCATTGATTTTAGAATATTGCAGTACCAAGCCCATTTTAAAGACTAATTTGTGTCAAGGTCTTACCTGAAATATCAATCTTGTGATTTGATTCTAAAACAACCAATAATCTCCCTTTTATTACGATCTTTAACCTTTTAGTGTACCTACCATATATGATATAACTATGATGCAGCAAAACAAACGGTTAAAGGAGTTTAAAAAATCCGTCACCAATAAATACAATATCTATAACAGTCTATTTCTGAGTCTGCCCTATGCCGAAATGGAAAATTTTGGAACCTTGGTTCGGTTACTTTTTGATCAATGCGGGAAAGGGCTCAAGAAAGGGAAAAACCCGCAAGATATTCTGGATAATTTCTTTACCCATTTTACCGATATCAAAACTGAACGGGAACGGTTGGATTTTATGTTCAGGATCATCCAGTATGTGGAAAGGCAGGTAGTCCTCTATGACAGCGTTGAGGATGCCGCATTTCCCAAATTACAACAATACACGGGTTCATCAAGGATTAAGGATTATTTCCAGTTTATAGATCAAAGCAAAAATTGGGATAAAATCACTAAACAACTGTCCACTTTTAGCGCAAGGATTGTCCTAACGGCACATCCAACCCAATTTTACACACCGGCCGTTTTGGATATTATTTCCGAATTAAGGAGTTTAATAGATGAAAACAGGATTGATGATATTGATCTTACCATTCAACAATTAGGTTTAACCTCCTTGTTGAACGCCAAAAAGCCCACGCCGCTAGATGAGGCTAAAAACATCATCTACATTCTTAGACATACCTATTACGATGCGGTAGGGGAATTGTTCCAGTACATTAAAAAGAACACCAGGGATTATGATTTTGATAACTACAATATTTTAAAATTGGGCTTTTGGCCTGGCGGAGATCGTGACGGCAATCCCTTTGTGACCGCTAAGATTACCAATCAGGTAGCGGATGAACTCCGGTTGAATTTGATGAAGTGTTATTACAATGAGCTTAAAGTTCTCCGCAAAAAATTAAGCTTTGAAAAGGTCCAATCCTCGCTAAACGGATTAAATGTAAAACTTTACAAGGCCATGTTCCAAGAGAACTTTGTGATATCCTATGGGGAAATCATCGCACATTTAGAGGAAGCCAAGTCCTTGTTGGAAACCCATTACCATGGGCTGTATCTAGATCAATTAAAAAAATTGATGGACAAGGTACATATCTTCAAGACCCATTTTGCCAGTTTGGATATTAGACAAGACCATAGCAAACACTATGAAGTAGTCACAGAGGTATTAAAAAAACAAGGTGCCATTAAGGAAGCTTTGGAGGAACTTACAAAAGAAGAACTCGCGGATTGGTGTCTCAATAAGGAACTACAGCTAAATCCAGATGATTATTCAGTAGATATCGTTAAGGATACCATTGCCAATATCCAACAATTAAAATCCATTCAGGCCAAAAACGGGGAAGAGGGTTGTAATAGGTATATCATTAGCAATTCGGAAGATATTTTCTCTGTATTATTTGTTTTTGGATTGTTTAGATGGAGTGGTTTTAAGGAGAAAGACATCAGTTTTGATATAATTCCTTTGTTTGAGACCATGAAGGGGATGGACGCCTCTGAAACGGTAATGCAAACCTTGTTTGATATCCCCGCCTACCGTGACCATTTAGAACGCCGGGGCGATGCCCATACCATAATGCTAGGTTTTTCTGACGGCACCAAGGACGGTGGTTATTTAAAAGCCAATTGGTCCATATTAAAGACCAAGGAAACCTTGAGCAGGGTATGTAAAAAGAATGGGATAAAAGCAAAGTTTTTTGATGGGCGTGGTGGCCCGCCGGCCAGGGGTGGCGGCAAGACCCACCGTTTCTATGCCGCACAGACAAAGGCCGTGGCCAACCATGAAATTCAATTGACCATACAGGGGCAGACCATTACCAGTACCTACGGCACCAAAGAACAGTTTATACATAACGCGGAGCAACTCCTTACGGCGGGTTTAAGCAATAACCTTTTTGGTAAGGAGCATGTTATTTCCGCTGCGGATAGAAGATTGATTGAATCTCTTTCTGAAATGAGCTATGCGAAGTATGAATCTTTAAAGCAGCATCCAAAGTTTATTCCATACCTAGAGCACAGGAGTACTTTAAAATATTACACAAAAGCCAATATTGGGAGTCGCCCTGGTAAACGCGGGAACAAAAAACAATTGACCTTATCTGATTTAAGGGCCATTTCATTTGTTGGATCCTGGAGTCAATTAAAACAAAATGTTCCTGGATATTTTGGTCTTGGAACTGCCATAAAAAAATGTAAGGATGAGGGTAGGATGGCAGCGGTAAAAAAATTGTATAAAGAAGTTCCTTTTTTTAGGGCGTTAATGCATAATAGCATGATGTCACTGGCAAAAAGTAATTTTGAACTTACTGCATATATGAAAGACGACCCTGAATTTGGGGAATTCTGGACTATTCTTTACGATGAGTACCAGCTCTCCGAGAAAATGCTTTTAGAGGTCTCTGGACATAAAATATTGATGGAAGACGAAGCGGTTTCTAGGGAGTCCGTAAAAATCCGTGAAAATATTGTGTTGCCCTTGTTGGTCATTCAACAAAATGCATTGTACCAGATTACCCAAAACACGGAGTACAAAGAGCTTTATGAAAAAATTGTGACTCGTTCCTTATATGGTAATATCAACGCGAGTAGGAATTCGGCCTAGTTAAAACTGCCCAATATTCCATAGAAGGCCCGGATGCCATAGGCCAGTTGCCCAATCTTTAAATTTTCATTGGGGCTGTGTTGGTTGTTGTCCGGATTCACCATTGGGACGATAAAGGCTGGCACCTGCAGTTCGTTAATAAACGGTGCAATAGGTACCGTACCTCCCATAATACGAATCTGAACCACCTCTTCTTTAAAGGTCTCCTCTAAAATTTGGACCAATTTCTTTCCAAAAGGATTGTTTAGATCGGTTCTGAATGCATCCGTCACGTTACCCTCTTTTATGGTGACGATTTTGTTGTTCTCTAAGCGTTGCTCCTTGGTGGGAACGGTGTCCAAGATGGTGAATCCTTGTTTGGCAATATGGCTTTTGACCAATGTTTTAAGTTTATTGCCATCGGACTCTGGTACCAATCTTAGGTCTAATTCCGCGGTAGCGGTAGCGGGAACAATGGTCCTTGCTTGATCTCCGATCCAGCCGGACCCCAATCCGCGTATGTTTAAGCTGGGAAACTGTAAACTCTCTTGGTAAAAACCCCCAACTTTTTCTGCTGTTTTAAACTGTAATCTTTCTGCAATTTTAGCATTGTTGTCCGGCACACTTCTTAAAATGGCCTGTGTACCCTCATCCAGGGAGATGCCGTCATAATAGCCTTTTATGGTGACACGGCCTTCGTTGTCTTTCATGCTGGCCAATAGTTGCGCCAATTGAAATCCTGGGTTTGGCGCGTAATTGCCATAATGTCCGCTATGTTGGGGCTTGATTGGCCCATAGGTGGTGATTCCCAAGGTGGTAATGCCACGGCAACCGTATACTAAGGTAGGCTTTTCCGAAGCATGGACTGGGCCATCATTGATGATCAAAAAATCTGCCTCTAACAGTTCTCGATATTGTTTTACGGCCGTTGGTAGGGGCTTACTGCTTCTTTCCTCTTCACCGTCCAAGATAACCTTTACGTTATATTGTAGTTCCCTCCCATCTTTGTTGAGGAGGTCTATGGCATTTAAGAACATGATAATGGGCCCTTTGTCATCAGAGGTAGAGCGTCCAAACAACCTCCAATTATAATTAATATCCTCCAGCATTTCCTCAAAGGGATGGGTCTGCCAACCGTTATCAGTAGGCTCTTTTAAGACCACCTGGTACGGATTTGGTTGTGCCCACTTGGAGGCATCAACGGATTGCCCATCAAAATGCATATAAAACAGCACTGTTGGCTTGTTGTCCTGCATGGGCAGTGCTGCAAAAAACAAAGGGTGGTTTTCCGTAGGGAGTTCGGTGGTGTTAAAGCCCCTAGCGTTAAAATTTTTCTTTAGCCAAATCAAATTATCTTCTATGGCCTCCCTGTCCAAGGCGTCATTGGGCAGCGACACAAAATCACGAAGTTCATTAATGGCCTTGGCCACCTGAGATTTAACTGCGGTTGAATCTTGGGCCTGTATTGCGATACAAAAAATGAAGATAACTAGGGAATTACAAAATCTTTTCATTCGGTAACTTTATTAGGTTAAAAACTAGTACAAAATGGTGGGTATGCCAAAAAACCATGGTAAGGATTTTAAATTAAGGCCGATACCAACAGGGATCTTATAATCCTGTAAAAGAATCCTTAGATATATGACCAAATTATGGAGACCAAAGTAAGACCAATTACCTAATTCTTTGAATAAAGTCTGATATTGATGCTACCCCATGTTCCGTCAGGTGCTTTATAAATGCTGAGCCTATAATGCCCCCTTTTGCGGTTTTGGTGGCCTGTTGAAACGTTTGGGCATCTTTGATGCCAAACCCTACAATTTGTGGGTTTTTTAGGTTCATGGAGGCAACACGTTTAAAATAAGCTTCCTGTTCCGTTCCAAAACCAGATTTAGAACCGGTGACGCTGGCGGAGCTTACCATGTATATAAACCCTTCCGAGGCTTCGTCTATTTCCCTGATGCGTTCTTCGCTGGTCTGCGGAGTGATGAGAAAAATATTGATCAGTCCGTATTTTTTAAAAATCGCCTCATATTCTTCTTGGTACACATCCAAAGGTAGGTCTGGCATAATGATGCCATCAATGCCAATTTCATGGCATTTTTTGCAAAAGGCTTCCACACCGTATTGGAGCATGGGATTAAAGTATCCCATGGCAATCAAAGGAATGGAGACCAAATCCCGAACCCCGCGCAACTGCTCAAACAACTTTTCCGTGGTCATCCCATTTTTAAGTGCTACGGTGGAGCTCTCCTGTATGGTAGGGCCGTCTGCCAAGGGATCGCTAAAGGGCAAACCAATTTCAACCATGTCCACCCCATTCTTTTCCAGTTGTTGAATGATGGTCACGGTATCGTCCAGGTTTGGATAACCAGAGGTGAAATAGATAGAGAGCAACTTTCCTGGCGCTCCTGTAGCCTGGTTTTTCTGTTGCATTTTTTGGTTGATTCTGTTCATAGGTTTTCGGTCATTTCATTTACGCCGTAACGGATATGAAATTAAAGTTTGAAATAATCAATATAGGTTTGTAAATCCTTATCCCCCCGTCCAGAAAGGCTAATGACCACAATGTCATCAGGTTCAAAGGTCTTATGTTGGAAAATGGCAAAGGCATGGCCCGTTTCTATGGCCGGAATTATACCTTCCAATTGCGAAAGTTCTAGGCCTGCCGTCATGGCTTCATCATCGGTGGCGGAATAAAACGCTGCCCTTCCAGAGGTATATAAATGTGAATGCATTGGCCCTACGCCAGGATAATCCAATCCTGCGGAAATGGAGTAAGGTTCCGTAATTTGCCCGTCTTCTGTTTGCATCAGCATGGTCTTACAGCCGTGTATGATTCCAACCTTACCTAATGCTGAGGTTGCCGCGCTTTCTCCGGTTTCCACTCCTTTACCAGCAGCTTCAACCGCTATAATACCAACTTCTGGCTGGTCCAAAAAATGGTGATAGGTTCCTGCTGCATTGCTTCCACCGCCGATACAGGCCACCACATAATCTGGATTTTCACGTCCTTCCTTCTCTTTCAACTGCCATTTTATTTCTTCGGAAATCACGGATTGAAACCGTGTAACCATATCAGGGTAGGGGTGTGGCCCAATGGCCGAACCAATGATGTAATGGGTATCTACTGGATTGTTTATCCAATCCCGTATAGCTTCGTTGGTGGCGTCCTTTAAGGTGCGACTACCAGATAACGCTGGCCTTACGGTAGCCCCGAGCATTTTCATGCGGGCCACATTGGGCGCCTGGCGGGCAATATCTATTTCACCCATATAAACAATGCATTCCATGCCCATTAAGGCACATACCGTGGCGGTGGCCACACCGTGCTGGCCGGCACCAGTTTCTGCAATAATACGGGTCTTCCCTAATTTCTTTGCCATTAAAATCTGTCCAATGGTATTGTTTACCTTGTGTGCCCCTGTGTGATTAAGGTCCTCACGTTTTAGGTAAACTTTGGTTTGATGTTTTTTAGAAAGGCGTTTTGCATAATACAACGGGGAGGGACGGCCCACGTAATCCTTTAAAAGTTGATGGAATTCCTTTTGAAAGGAATCCTCGTACATAATCTCCAAATACCTTTGGCGCAGCTCTTCTACGTTCGGGTAGAGCATTTCAGGGATAAAAGCCCCGCCGAACTCCCCGTAATAGCCGCGTTGGTCTGCATGGTAGCCCCCGATAAATTCTTTTTTCATTTCTGTTTTCATAGCATCATGTTGAGCTAAGCCTAATAATCTTAAAGGATTATGGCATCTAGTTGAGCTCTTTTAATTTGTTTGCAAATTTCTTTAATTTTTTAATATCCTTCAATCCCGCTTTTGTTTCAAAACTGCTGTTTACATCAATAGCATGGCAATAACGCGCTTCTTTTCGCTGCAAAAAGGCTTTAATATCCCCTACGTTGTCCAAACCAATCCCGCCGCTCAAAAAATAGGGTTTTGTTGAGGGGTATTCTTCAAGTACTTTCCAGTCAAAGGTATACCCATTGCCGCCCGGTAGTTTTCCCTTGGTGTCAAAAAGGAAATAATCACATACATCTTCGTAAGCCGTCAATTCCTTAAAATTAAATTGGTCTTTAATGGAAAATACTTTGATAATGCTGCGCACATTGCCCACACTACGTGTTGTGCTCCGCAATGCTTCACAGTAGTCTGGGGTTTCCTTTCCATGGAGCTGTAAGGCATCCAAATCATAAGTGTCCATTGCTTTTAAAACATCATTCATAGGGGCATCCACAAAAACCCCTACTTTTTGTATTCCGGGCTGTACTGGGGGCATTGCACCCTCAAAAAAACGTGATGAGCCTTGCCAAAAAATAAAACCTAAATAGTCTGGTTGCAATGCCGCAACCTCAAGCGGGTTATATTTCATGCCACATACCTTTAGTTTCATATCAAATCCATTTTGCCAGATAGGGAACTTCTATCGCCTACAAAAAAGGAAAAGGTGAATAGAAAGGTGTCCCAACCAAGCTTAATCTGTGTATTGTCGTGCATCATCTATTTATAAAACCTAACCTCAATTTTTTAACTTATGAATAAATGCCTTGGCACTTTCCCCAGGATTTTCCGTTTTCATAAAATTCTCACCAATTAAAAAACCGTGGTACCCGTAAGTCTTTAAGTCCTTGATAGCGTCAATGGAACTAATGCCACTTTCGGAGACTTTCACAAACTCTGCGGGAATAAGTTTGGAGAGGCTTTTACTGGTTTCTAAACTTACCGTAAACGTTTTGAGATTACGATTGTTAACCCCTAACATATCCACATTGGGCATAAGCCCTTTGTGCAGTTCTTCTTGGTTATGAACCTCTAATAAGACTTCTAACCCTAAGCTCTTTGCTGTTTCTGATAGGGTTTTTATCTGCTCCCTTGTTAACACTGCTGCAATGAGTAGGATGATATCCGCGCCAAAGGCCTTTGCTTCCAGAAGTTGGTACTCATCCACAATAAATTCTTTTCTGAGTAGGGGCATGCTTACGGAGGCCCGTGCCAGTAAAAGGTCTTCCAGCGATCCCCCAAAATACTTAATGTCCGTGAGCACGCTCATACCGCAAGCACCCGCATTTTCATAGGCTTTTGCTACTTGGCCCACATTGGTATGTTGATTAATGGTCTGTTTTGATGGGGAGCGTCTTTTATGCTCTGCGATAATTCCAGAGCTGCTATTTTTTAAGGCATTTGCCAAGGAAGCGGTATTGCGGGAAAACAGAACCGATTGCTCCAATTGCGATGCAGGAACCAGGCTTTTTTTTAAGGCGATTTCTTTGTATTTATCCGCAACTATTTTTTCTAGTATGTTCATGTGCTACCCAATTAAACAATGTTAATGCTTGCTGATTTCTTGTAACTTTTTCAAGGCTTTCAATCCCAGACCATTCATTAGTGACTCCTTGGCTTTTTCAAAACCCTTTTTTGGGGTGGTACCCTCTACGGTGGCAATGGCTATACCGGCATTGGCGCAAACTACGTTGTTTTGGGGGTCGGTGCCCTTGCCATTTAAAATATTTAGAAATATTCGAGCGGAATCTGCGATATCTTCCCCGCCCATAATGTCTGTGGCAGCAATAGGCTTTAGCCCAAAATCCTCTGGTTTTAACATGGTTTCCGTACCGTTGGAAATGGACTTGGTTTCCCCAGTTAAGCTAATTTCGTCATAGCCGTCAAGCGCGTGGAGAATGGTAAAATTCTTGTCTGTGTTCTGGTATAAATAACCATACATACGGGCCAGTTCCAAATTAAAGACCCCAACCATCTGGTTCTTTGGGAAAGCTGGGTTTACCATGGGTCCCAACATATTAAAAAAGGTCTTTACCGCCAATTCCCTTCGTATGGGTGCGACATTTTTCATGGCCGGATGAAACAAAGGTGCGTGCAGTACGCAAATCCCAGCTTCTTCAATACTTCTGGTCAGAAAATCTGGTTCATTACTGAATTTGATACCTAAGAATTCCATGACATTACTGCTACCACATTTGGAGGATACACCGTAATTGCCATGCTTGGTTACCTTGATTCCGGCCCCAGCAGTGACAAAAGATGCCAATGTAGAAATATTAAAGGTGTCTTTTCCATCCCCGCCCGTACCGCATAAATCAATGGGGTTGTATGCAGATAAATCTACCGCAAGGCAAAGTTCCAAAAGGGCATCCCTAAAACCTTCTAGTTCATCAATGGTAATGCTACGCATCATATATACCGTTAAAAAAGCAGCTATCTGGCTGGTATTGTAATTACCCTTGGCGATATTGACCAAGACCTGTTTGGCATCCTCTTTTTCTAGGATTTCGTGGTTGATCAATCTGTTTAATGTTTCTTTCATAATCCCTATCTAAGCTCCCAATGGGAGTAATTGGTCACTGTATTTTAACAAGTCAGATTCAAACTAAATGATACTTTTTTAATTCAAAACACGAGCTCGGTTCCTGTTTTAGGAACCAGGGTAGCTTAACCAGTTTTTCAATATCTTTTTTCCTTGCGGAGTCAATACGGATTCTGGGTGAAACTGTACGGCCCGTATATCATATTCCCTGTGGCGTAAAGACATAATTTGCCCGTTTTTATCCATGGAGGTGGCCTCAAGGACTTTTGGTAAATTGGAATTTACCACCCAAGAATGATAACGGCCAACTTCAAGGGTCTTGGGCATTCCTTGGAAAATATAGTCTTCTACTACAGTAGTAATTTCCGTGGACACCCCGTGATATACTTGATCCAAATTAAGTAAGGTGCCTCCGTAAACTTCTCCGATGGCCTGCTGGCCTAGGCATACCCCAAACAAACGTTTTGTTGCCCCGTAGGTGCGGATGATTTCCTTAAGCAGGCCGGCTTCATCCGGAATACCTGGTCCCGGTGAAAGTACAATTTCATCAAAGGCATCCACTTCTGATAGGGCCAGTTGATCGTTTCGTTTCACCACTACCGCCCTACCTAAATCTTCCAGATAATGCACCAGATTATAGGTAAAGCTATCGTAATTGTCTATCATTAGGATAGCGTCCTTTATTGGCTCCCTTACATGGGAGGAACTTTTGCCAGTATGTATATTTTTGCTCATTAAATTCATTTAATTGATCTCCTCCCTAAATGTGTTGGGGAGGGATTTCTAGATGGTCTCCGCAATGTCAAGTGCTTTGTTTAAAGCACCCAATTTGTTATACGTTTCCTGTAATTCATCATTGGCATCGGAGGCTGCCACCAAGCCCGCCCCAGCTTGAAAATGCAGTTTATGGTTTTTACTTAAAAAGGTGCGTATCATTATGGCATGGTTAAAGTTGCCTTTAAAGTCCATAAACCCAATGGCGCCACCGTAATACCCCCTGCTGATTTTTTCATATTTTTCAATAAGTTGCATTGCCCTATGTTTTGGTGCACCGCTAAGGGTGCCGGCAGGGAAGGTGTCGGCCACGATTTTTAGGGTGGAAATATTGGGCTTTTTCATTCCCGTAACCTTGGAGACCAGATGTATCACGTGGGAGAAATACTGGACTTCCCGGTACGTTTCCACATTGACAAGGTTGCCGTTTCTGCTAAGGTCGTTCCTTGCCAAATCTACCAACATCACATGTTCGCTGTTTTCTTTATCATCTGCGGCCAATTTTTTGGCAAGTTCAGCATCCTGCTCATCGTTACCTGTTCTCTTGTAAGTTCCTGCGATGGGATGGATTTCTGCCTTACCTTCTTTTACGATAATCTGTGCTTCTGGTGAGCTCCCAAAGATTTTAAAATCGCCATAGTCAAAAAAGAACAAATAAGGAGAGGGGTTGATGGAGCGCAAAGCACGGTATACGTTAAACTCATCCCCTTTAAACCCTTGGGAAAACCGTCTGGACAACACTAATTGAAACACATCTCCACGTTGGCAATGCTTTTTGGCCTGTGCCACCTGTTCTTTAAACTCTTTATCTTCTAAATTGGTGGTCACCTCACCATCCTTAGAAAAATTATAGGATGCAAAATTCCGGACCTTTAAGGCTTGTTCCAGTTCGGGGATGTTATTTCCGCTATCATAACAATGCGCAAAAAGATAGGCATCATTCTTAAAATGGTTGATAGCGATAATATTTTGATATACCGCATAATACATGTCAGGAATCGCAACGGAGTTGGGCTTTTTCTGTAGTTTGATGTTTTCAAAGTACCGAACCGTATCATAGGCCATAAAACCAAAAAGTCCATTGGTAATAAACTTAAAGTCCTGGTCTTCTACCTGAAACTGTTGGGAAAAGGCATCCAACATCGCGGTCACCTCAGTGGCTTGGGTAATTTCTATTTGGCTTTTGGTGCCGTCTGGAAATTCCTGGGAGATTACCTCATTTTCCACTTTTATAGACGCAATTGGGTTGCAGCAGATATAGGAAAAGCTGTTATCATTGGCATGATAATCACTACTTTCCAAAAGTATGCTGTTGGGGTATTTATCCCTGATCTTTAGATAAACGCTGACCGGGGTAATGGTGTCGGCAAGTATTTTTTTAAAATGTGTCTTTAGGTTGAATGACATAGTTAACGCTATAAATTGAAAAAGGCCTGTCGTGATGACAAGCCTTTATATGATTCCATAGGGACTAGTTCACGATATGTTTCGTTTACTGTTCCACCACCAGATATTTTTTATTGTTTTCATTAGGTCAAATATAGAAATGAATTTGAAACTAACAAACAAAGTTTAGTGATAAAAAAAATCCCACTCATCACGGAGCGGGATATTTTTAGTTTTCTTTTTCCATGTAACGTTATTGAACGCCGCACAGAAAAACTCATCCTTGGGTTTTAGAATTCCAAGTCCACCACAAGATCAAACTCGTCATAGATGGTTTTGTCCCCTAGATTGTCAAAGAAGCTTCCAGAACCATATTTTACATCGTATTTGGTTCTATCCACTTTCATAGTTGCCGTTGCTTTGCTGCCATAGACAGAAACGTCAAATGTTACAGGTTTTGTTATGCCTTTAATGGTCAGGTCTCCCGTTACTTTATAGGAGTTTTTGCCATCAGCTTTTACATTTGTGAAGACCAAGCTAGACGTTGGGTTGGATGCGGTGGAGAAGAAATCATCAGAATGTAGGTGTCCGTCCAGTTTTCCTTTGGAATCTCCTTCTAAATCAGTGGTGTTTATCGTGGTCATATCCACCACAAATTCGCCACCTGTCAATTTATCGCCATCAAACATCAGGGCCCCTGATTTTAGGCTAATGGTGCCGTAGTGGGAACCTGTTACTTTGTAAGCTTTCCAAGTGACCGTACTTTTTTCGGTATTCACTTCTTTTTTGTCATCATCAATTGGGCCTGCGATTGCGGTTGCTCCAAAGACTAAGGCCAAGGCTAGTGTAAAAACATTTTTTTTCATTGTTGTCAATTAATTTAAGTGTTACTAATTTATATATGGGTAAATAATTTTTCTTTTGGTAATCTTACTTTAGGGTAATGTTGGGTCTCATCCTCTTCAGCGCGGTATCCAATGGGCAATACCACCGCAGCGTTTAAATTCTTGCCATGTAAGCCTAAGAGTTCATTGTATTTATCAGCTTCAAATCCTTCCATGGGGCAGGTATCTATTTTTAGTTCGGCCGCTGCTTGCATTAAATTGGCCAAGGCAATATAGGCCTGCTTTTCCGTCCATGTAGATTTGGTTTCAACCGGTAATTCCAGTAATTTGGATTTCATAAAATCGCCATAACCCTTAAGGCTTTCGGCCGGTATGTTTCTTGTTATGGATACATTATTTAAATAATCGTCCATCAATTCCGGGCCAAAATCGGTTTTATTGGCAAACACAATGATGTGGGATGCATCCGTAATTTGTGATTGCCCCCACGATACCGGTTTTAGTTTTTCCTTTAACTCCTGATCAGTAATCACAAAAACATGGTAGGGCTGTAGCCCATAAGAAGAAGAGCTAAGGCGCGTGGCTTCCAATAATAGCTCCAAGTCTGCGTTGGACACTTTTTTGTTGGGGTCAAATTTTTTGGTGGCATACCGCCATGTCCTATGTTCTAAGATGTTGTTCATTTTAAAATTTATCTAATAAATTGTTTAATTCCCTTAATTCCTTTTTGGTAAAATTTTTAATCGCTGTTTGTTCTGCATGTTTCATGGCCACATCCATTTCCGACAAAACGGCAGCGCCTACTTCCGTAATAAAAATTTCAACTTTGCGCCTGTTAGCGGCGCATATATTGCGCTTTACATAGCCTTTCTGTATCAATTTATCAACTAGACGGGTGGTATTGCTCATCTTTGAAACCATACGGCTATTCAAAGTAGACAGGTTTGCCGGTGCTCCTTTTTGCCCCCGTAAAATGCGCAGGACATTAAATTGTTGTAAGGAAACCTCAAAAGGTTTTAATGCCTGGGCCATGAGCTCGTTTAGCTTATTGCTCACCAAAGAAAGATGGATCACCGTTCTGGTTGGCAGTGGTATTTCACTTTTGGTTTTTATAATATCCTCTACATTCATGTAGTTACAACAATTGTATATACAAATGTAAGAAGGTGTAACTTGGTACGGAGAAATGACTGCGCTAAATTTTTGTTAAATAAAATGGGAACCGACTTGTTTTTATACTTTTAAAACTTAATGCAGATGTATGCGCGCAACGCTTTTCTTGTTACTTATTCTATTGATTGCAGGCTGTCGGGAGCAGAACAAACCAAAACTCGGTGCAACCACACAGGCTAAATCTTCCACAGCCAAGGAAAAGCCCTTAGATGTTCCATTCCCGGTTTATGATTACGCTGGGCTTGCGCCCTTGTTAAACCAAAAAGATGGCAAGACCCATATTATAAATTTTTGGGCCACCTGGTGTAAACCTTGTGTGGAGGAACTACCAGATTTTGAAAGAACCTTTGCCGAGCAAAAGGACAATAACGTGAGCATGACCTTGGTTAGCTTGGATATGCCTAGCATGTGGTCCAAACGTTTGGTGCCTTTTGTTAAGGAAAACGATTTAAAGGGTAACGTGGTGATTTTGGATGATCCCAAAATGAACGACTGGATACCCAAAATAGATAAAGATTGGGGTGGTGGGATACCTGCAACCTTAATTTACAACGACAATAAGCGTGCGTTTTATCCCCACGGATTTACGTATGAGGAACTCAACAAGGAACTTCTTAAATTTACTAACTAACGGAATTATTTAAACGTAATGAAAAGTCTTTTATTTGGCCTATGTTTGGTTATATGTACTACCATTGGCGCACAGGGATATAAGGTAGGGGATGTAGCTACCAATTTTTCGCTCAAGAATGTTGATGGCAATATGGTTTCCTTATCGGATTATTCACAGGCAAAGGGTTTTTTGGTGATTTTTACCTGTAATACCTGTCCCTATTCAGTGGCTTATGAAGATAGGATCAATGCCTTGGATTTTAAATTTAAGTCCAAGGGTGTTCCCGTCATTGCCATTAATCCAAATAATCCCAAAACGCAAGAAGGAGATAGTTTTGAGGCCATGAAAGTACGGGCAGAGGAAAAAGGATTTACTTTTCCCTACCTCATTGACGAAGGGCAGATAGTTTTCCCGGAATACGGTGCGCAAAGAACGCCTCATGTATTTTTGTTACAAGCCACTGCTGCCGGAAATTTGGTAAGATATATTGGTGCAATAGACGATAATTATCAGGACGCAGAACAGGTAGAGGCAACGTTTGTTGAAGATGCCGTAGAGGCAATGTTAGCGGGTCGTGAAATTCTGATAACGGAAACCAAAGCTATTGGATGTAGTATTAAAGTGTAATAAGAATTAACATACCATCTTTAAAATTAGAACTTATGGATTTGTCTCAAGAGGAATGGGCAGAACAATTAAAAAATGATGAGAATGCATTTCTTTTGGATGTTAGGACTCCAGAAGAACTGGAAGAGGGCAAAATACCCAATGCGACCAATATTGATATTTATTTAGGGCAAGGTTTTATGGATGAAATCCAAAAATTGGACCCTTCTAAAAATTACTACGTTTATTGTAGGTCCGGGAATAGAAGCGGCCAAGCCTGTGCTATCTTGCATAGTATTGGAATAAAAAATGCATACAATCTTGAAGGTGGTTTTATGAATTGGACCGGTGAGGTAGCGGACTAAAACCACACATTTTTAGTACTGGCCATGCGTGAGGACCTTTTACATTTTATTTGGAAAACCAAAAAGGTCTTACACCAAAGGTTGTACACTACGGACGGTGAAGCCTTAGAGATTCTCCAAACCGGGGAGCATAACTATTATGCAGGACCAGATTTTTTCAACGCAAAGGTGAACATTGGTGGGCAACTATGGGTTGGCAACATAGAAATGCATCTGAAGTCCACGGACTGGTACGTTCACGGCCATGAGACTGACCTTAGTTATGATAACGTAATCCTCCACGTAGTTTGGGAAGATGATGTACAAGTTTTTAGAAAGGATGGAAGTCGCATTCCCGCCCTTCAACTTAAGGATGTTCTGCCGCCATCTTTTATAGAACGCTACAAACAACTTCTTAAAAATACCACGATTAAATTCATTAATTGTGAGAAAGAGCTGGGCCAAATAGATTCCTATCTAATGGAGTCTTGGCTAGAAAGCCTGTACGTGGAAAGGTTAATGGAAAAAACCCAATTCGTTAAAGCATTATTGAGACAGTCAAAAAATGACTGGGAAGCAGTCCTGTTTGCCTTGTTAATGAAAGGTTTTGGCACCAAACGTAACCAAGAGGCCTTTCTCCAAGTTGCAGGGTCATTAGATTTTAGTACGGTCAGAAAACTGAGCAAGGATGTTTTTAGACTCGAAAGTGTTTTGTTGGGGCAGGCAAAATTATTGGACAAACAGGATGTGGCCAATCACCAATTAAAAGCCTATCAAAAAGAATATGCGTTCCAAAAGACTAAGTTTCATTTATCCAATGCCGGAGTCGTGGAGCCTTCGTTTTTTGGTTTGCGGCCAAACAATTTCCCAACTGTTCGGCTTTCACAATTGGCCAATTTGTATGGCAAAACAACCAACTTTTTTGCCGGGTTAATGGCCGCTTCCACTGTGGACGATGTTTATATTTTGTTTGACGTGGCCCCCTCTGAATATTGGAAATCGCATTACACCTTTGGTAAGACCTCTAAATCGAGTGCCAAGAAACTTTCCAAAAGTTTTGTAGACCTTCTCATTATCAATACGTTGATACCTTTAAAGTTTACGTACTTCCAAGAACAAGGCAATGCCAAAAAATTGGAGGTTTTGGAGATGGCAAAGATGCTACAACCAGAAAAAAACACGATTATTGAATCATTTAAGCAGATGGGTTCACCTGCTGCCAATGCTTTTGAAACACAATCCCGTTTACAGCTATACAATAGGTATTGCTCCAAGAATAAGTGTTTGCAATGTAAGGTTGGTGCTGCGCTATTAAACAAGAATAGTTAATTTTACATATGCGTTGGATATACGATTTGTTGTATTATTTTCAGAAAAGGGGTTTTGAGGTGTGTAGGCGCATAGCGGAACGTTGGGGCATCAGGGCAAGGGTGGTGCGCACTACGTTTATCTATTTAACCTTTGCCACCTTAGGTTTTGGATTTGCACTGTATCTTTTTATTGCCTTTTGGTTAAAAATTAAGGATTTAATTTATGCCAAACGCACTTCCGTTTTTGATTTGTAACCTATGATACGTCTTTTTAGATCAAAACTCACCATTGCATTTTCGTTGATGTTATTGATTTTTGCCATTGGTGTGGTAGGGTATAGGATTATTGCAGACTATTCCTGGGTAGAATCTGTTTACATGACCATTATCACGGTCACCACTGTAGGTTTTTCGGAAGTCCGCCCGCTAGATGCCAATGCCCAAATTTTTACCATTTTTTTAATCGTAAGTAGTGTTTTTATCTTTGGTTTTGCCATCTCGGTAGTCTCGGAGTATATCTTAAGTAGAAATTCATTAGAAGTATTAAAACGAAAACGGGTGAAAAATAGAATTAATAGTTTAACCGGTCATGTGGTTGTTTGCGGGTACGGCAGGAACGGCCAGCAAGCGGCCCAAAAACTAATGGCCTATAATGAGCCTTTTGTGGTTGTGGAAAAAGATGAAAACATAATTAAGGCCAATGAAGATGAGGTTTTGTTTGTCCAAGGCGATGTAAATGAGGATGAGGTGCTTTTTGAGGCAGGAATTGATAGGGCCAAATACCTGGTAACCGCACTGCCGGATGATGCCAGTAACTTATTTGCAGTGTTATCGGCAAGGCAGATGAATGAAAACTTGTTCATTATCAGTCGCGCTTCTAAAATTACCTCCGTCAAAAAATTAGAGTTTGCGGGAGCCAATAAGGTGGTCATGCCAGATAAAATTGGGGGAGACCATATGGCATCATTAGTGGTGATGCCAGATTTGGTAACTTTTATGGATAAACTATCAGTAGAAGGGGAGCATACGACCAACCTAGAGGAGGTGGAGATCGAGGACTTTCAAGGGCAGCTGAACTGCAACTCCATTAGGGATTTGGATTTACGAAGAAAAACAGGCTGTACCATTATTGGGTACATCACTCCCGGTGGCAATTATATCATCAATCCAGAGGCGGATTTAAAGTTGGAACCCAAAGGCAAGATCATTGTACTTGGACGTGCCGAGCAGATAGATAAGCTAAACCAAATGTTTCAGTTAGATTAACAGCGGATTTACATGCTTACCTCCAGTCCGTTCCAGAAATCATCAAAGCGGTAGAGATTTAAGGTAAATAAGTTGCTGGCCTGGTTGTCCCAATTGTTGGCATAAATTTGATTCCGATAGTTTTTTTTAAGATATTGTCAACTTATCAACTAACTAAAATATAAGAATGAAATTCTTTTTAACGGTATTTGCAGTATTCTTTAGTTCCTTTTTGGTTTCCCAGAGTTTAACGGTTACCGGGAAAACACTAAACCCATCTAGTAACATCAACGATGGCGTTATTGAGGTGCAGGTAGAAGGTGGTGTGGAGCCCTACACTTACAAATGGAGCAATCAGCAGACTTCGCTTCGTTCAAACAAAGCTACGGGACTGGTAGAAGGTATTCCCTATAATGTGGTCGTTACCGATGCCAATGGGGAAAGTGTAACCAAAGTCTTTAAGGTAAAAACGGAGGCCATTACGGAGGTCTTTAATGGTACTATGACTCCCGCCGTTAGCGCCCTGGGCTCGGTTCTGTTTTGGGACCCTTTTGCAGCTATTGGGATTTATGATCCGGTAGCCTACGCAGATGTCAAAAGAATAGCCATACCCAATTGGTCTCCCGATGTGGAAAATGCCTACGTTTTAAAAAAGTGGTTAAAGAAAGCGGGGGCAAAGGTTAAAAAGGGGGATGCCATTGCTGTGCTATCCAACGCTAAAAGTGCAGATGTTACCATAACCTCCTCCGCTAAGGGAGTCTTGAATCACTTAACCAAGGAAGGGAATGTGATATACGATTCCAATAATCCGGAGGACGTGATTGAACAAGGGGCACATTTTTTTGCAGAAATTGTTTATGATGAACCGGAGGTAATTACCCACCCCAATGGGGACCCAGTGACCAAGGATATTCCATTTATTGTGATATGGTTGGTGTTGGGTGCCACTTTTTTCACTATTAGAATGGGCTTTATCAATATCAGGGGATTCAAACATTCCATTGATTTGGCCAAGGGTAAATATGACGATCCAGAAGCGCCAGGGCAGGTAACCCACTTCCAAGCATTGGCCACCGCCGTGTCCGGAACTGTAGGATTGGGAAATATAGCCGGTGTTGCAGTAGCGGTTTCCCTTGGTGGTGCCGGAGCAACATTTTGGATGATCGTTTGTGGGTTATTGGGAATGTCTTCCAAATTTGTAGAATGTACCTTAGGTGTAAAATATCGAGATATATTACCTGACGGACGTGTTTTTGGTGGCCCAATGAACTATTTGCGGTATGGTTTGGAAAAAAGGAACATGAAAGGCTTTGGAAAAGTTTTGGCCGGCCTATTTGCAGTTCTTGCCGTGGGGGCCTCCTTTGGTGGTGGTAATATGTTCCAAGCCAATCAATCCTTTGAGCAGTTGGCGGGCCAGTTCCCCGTTTTGGAGGGAAATGGATTTTGGTTTGGGGTCATCACCGCTATTTTGGTTGGAGTGGTCATTATTGGCGGTATTAACAGTATTGCAAAGGTCACCGGCCGGGTTGTTCCGATTATGGCCTCCATTTATATTGTTGCGGCTTTGGCGGTTATTATTATGAACATTCAAAATATTGGTCCTGCCTTTTCAGCGATTATCGATGGTGCTTTTAGTCCCTCTGCCCTAAAAGGCGGTATCATAGGTGTTCTGGTGGTTGGTTTTCAACGTGCGGCATTTTCCAATGAGGCAGGGGTGGGGTCTGCGGCAATTGCCCATAGTACGGCCAAGACCAATCATCCTCCTTCCGAGGGTTTTGTAGCCTTATTGGAACCATTTATAGATACCGTAGTAGTCTGCACCCTCACTGCATTGGTATTAATTTTTACTGGAATGCACGAGGTAGAGGGTATGGCGGGTGCACAGTTAACCTCTGATGCCTTCGCTAGCCAAATTTCATGGTTCCCTTACGTGCTTGCACTTGCAGTGTTTTTGTTTGCCTTCTCCACCATGATTTCTTGGTCTTATTACGGAATGCGGGCCTGGACCTATTTGTTTGGAAAAAGTAAAAGAACAGAGTTTATTTATAAAATGGTGTTCTTGGTGTTTGTTGTGGTGGGTGCCTCCGTAAGTTTGGGCGCTGTTCTCGATTTCTCTGATATGATGATTTTAGCCATGTCCTTCCCCAACATTATTGGCTTGTATATCATGTCTGGCGAGGTACGCGGAGATTTACGAGAGTACCTAAGGAAGCTCAAGAGCAATCAATTATTCAAGAAACAACAGGCTGCCGAATAACAGCTTAGGACACTATGGATAAGTTTTGGTCCCACTTTCGTTTCAACAAACAAGAACGGAGTGGGATTTTCTTTTTGTTGCTCCTTATAGTAATCCTGGTTTTTGCTCTTTATTTGTACAGAAAACGTTTCGTACGTTCGCCATTTGCCACCGTGGTGGTGGATACGGTTGAACAGGCACGAGTCGATAGTTTAATATCGATAAAGAAAAAAGAAAAAATCAGCAATAACTATCCATTCAACCCCAATTACATTAGCGATTATAAAGGGTATATGCTAGGAATGTCCATTGACGAAATTGATAGGCTTCATCAATTTAGAAAGACGGGTAGTTTTGTTAACTCGGCATCTGAATTTCAGAAGGTAACCTTGATTTCAGATTCCTTACTCTCAGTTTTGGCCCCAAACTTTAAATTTCCGGAATGGGTGACCAATAAATCATCCAACCATGCCTCAAAAAACAAAACCAAAGGGAACAATCAAATCAAGGACATTAATTCAGCAACTCAAGAAGATCTGAAAATGATAAGAGGTATTGGTGAAACCCTCGCTGCCAGAATCCTAAGATTCAGGGATCGCTTAGGAGGGTTTAGACATTTGGATTTGCTCTATGATGTTTATGGATTGGATAGTACGGTCGTAAAAGAAATAAGAAAGGGTTTTCAAATTCAAAGTAAACATCAAGGTCCGGTCTTAAACCTTAATGAGGCCTCAGAAGAAGAAATGTCAGATTTTGTCTATTTCGGTAAGTCCAAGGCAAGGAAGATAGCCGCATATCGTTATGCCAAGGGCAAGATTGACTCGCTGGAAGATTTGTTTAACAATATTGGTATACCGATAAACAAAATAGATAGAATAGCATTATATTTGTCACTCTAAACAATGCAGTATGACGAGCATGTACTTCACTGAAGAACATCAACTTTTCCGCGAAAGCTTAAGGGATTTTTTACAAAAAGAAGTGGTTCCACATATAGATAAGTGGGAAGAAACTGGGACCATAGAACGTTTTATTTGGAAGAAGTTTGCCGAGATGGGATACTTTGGACTATCCACTCCAGAGGAGCATGATGGTCTAGGGCTAGACTTATTCTACACGGTGATCCTCTTGGAAGAATTACAACGTATCAATTCCGGTGGTTTTGCCGCAGCTATTTGGGCCCATGTTTATTTGGCCATGACCCATTTGAACAAAAATGCAAATGAAAGCCAGAAGCAAGCCTATTTGATTCCCAGTGTGCATGGCGATAAAGTTGGCTGTTTAGGTGTAACTGAACCCTTTGGCGGGAGCAATGTAGCTGGTATGAGAACCACTGCTGAGCGTAAAGGTGACCATTACGTTATAAATGGCTCCAAGACCTTTATCACAAACGGGGTGTATGGAGATTACATTATTCTGGCTGCCAAGACTGATGTACATGTTGGAAACAAGGGAATTAGCCTGTTTATTGTGGATAGGCACGCAGCGGGGGTTACCGCGAACAAATTGAACAAGTTGGGCTGGCGCGCCTCGGATACCGCGGAGTTGGCTTTTGATAACGTAAAGGTCCCCATAGAAAATCTTTTGGGCGAGGAAGGGGTAGGATTCACATTTATCATGGAAGCTTTTGCCCTAGAACGTTTGATTATGGGGGTAAACGCACATGCAAGGGCAGAGTTTGCCTTAGAGTATACCTTACAATACATGTCAGAGCGGGAAGCTTTTGGTAAAACCATAGACCAATACCAGGCATTAAGACACCGTTTGGTAGATATGTATGCGGATGTAGATATGTGCAAGCAATACAATTATGCCGTAGTGGGCAAATTGGACCGTGGCGAGTATGCGGTAAAAGAGGCCACAATTTCCAAATTAAAGTCCACCAAGATAGCAGATGAGGTCATCTACAATTGTTTGCAGTTTTTGGGTGGTTACGGTTACATAGAAGACTATCCACTTGCACGAATGTTAAGAGACAGTAGATTGGGACCAATTGGTGGCGGCACCTCAGAAATTTTAAGGGAAATCGTTGCCAAAATCATTATTGATAAAAAGGAATATAAAGTCCCAAGGTAAAAGGATAAATTTTATTTTGCTTATCCACTTTTAAAAACGGAATAGATTTGTATATTTGCACGCCTGTAAATAACGGGAAAATAAAAACTTAAAGAGAGGAGGTTGTAGCCAATGTTAATAATACCAGTTAAAGAAGGAGAGAACATCGATAGGGCTTTAAAGCGTTTTAAACGTAAGTTTGACAAAACAGGAACCATGCGCCAATTGCGCAAGCGGCAACAGTTTACCAAACCCTCTGTAAAGCGAAGGGCTGAAATCCAAAAGGCAGAATATATTCAAGGCCTTAGGGATAAAGAGGAGATTTAAACCCTTTTCTAGAGATATAAAAAAATCCCGTTTCCATGGAAACGGGATTTTTTATGTTTTTACCTTTCCTCATTCGACTACTGTATCGTGGTCTTTTTTGTTGCTATTAAAGGGTTTAGCTTTAGATTTTTATTATGATATCCCAAAAAATACCCAAGTATCCCATTTCTTGGAATTTGGTTACATTTGAGTATGTCCAAAAACGCATTTTTATCCTACCTTTCCAAAGAAAAGAATTATTCTGGGCATACCGTTGCAGCTTACCAAACGGATATAGAAGAGTTTAGCGCATTCTTAGCGCAACATCATGATGGCCAACTGTTGGAAAACGTCGCTTATCCTTTAGTACGTGATTGGATCGTATTCTTAGTGGGCAAAGGAGTCAGTAATAGAACGGTCAACAGAAAAATAAGTGCATTAAAGGCATATTACAGGTTTTTACAAAAATCAAATGTGATCGATCATAATCCTTTGGGGAAACATCGTGCGCTTAAAGTTGAAAGAAAAATAGAAATTCCCTTTTCTGTCGCCGAAATGGAGACGGTGTTGGCCAGCTTGCCTTTTGAAAAGGATTTTGAAGGATATAGGGACCGCTTGGTGATAGAGTTACTGTACGCCACAGGAATAAGACGTGCAGAACTGGTTAACTTAAAATGTGCTGATGTAGATTTGGCCAATAACACTATCAAGGTATTGGGTAAGCGAAATAAGGAACGCTACTTGCCTATACTATCCCAATTAAAAAATACGCTAAACGATTATCTTTTGCATCGTAATTCCTTGGGCTTTATTGAAAATGATGCTTTTCTTCTATTAACAAAAAACGGTCATAAAATATACGAAACCCTTGTTTACAGGGTTATAAATAAGTATCTTGGGTTAGCATCTGTAAAGGTAAAAAAGAGCCCTCATATTTTAAGGCACACCTTTGCCACACATTTGTTGGGAAAGGGGGCAGATTTAAATGCCGTAAAAGAATTATTGGGACATGCAAGTTTGGCTTCCACACAGGTATACACCCACAGTAGCATATCCGAGCTTAAGCGGGTGCACCAAACTGCACATCCTAGAAGTAAGGAATAACGTTATAATTTTCTAATTTGCCCTATGGGGCTAACTAAAACCTAAGCATATGAAGGTAAATACACAGTCTGTAAATTTTGTGGCCGACGGTAAATTATTGGACTTTGTTCAAAACCGCATGGATAAACTTGAAACTTTTTATGATAAAGTTATCAATGCCGATGTCTATTTAAAGGTGGAAAATACCAGTGAAAAAGAAAATAAAATTGTAGAGGTAAAGGTGCATATTCCCAGAGATTATTGTGTGGTAAAGAAACAATGTAAAACCTTTGAAGAGGCTGTGGATTCAGCATGTAGTTCTTTGGAAAGACAGCTCGTAAAAAAGAAGGAAAAAATGAGGGCCCACGCCTAGATAAAATTTTCTGTTATTTGTTTTGATTCAAAAAATAAATATTTACATTTGCAGTCCGTTAGAAATAGCGGGCTTTTTTTGTGTCAAAAAGTAATGAAAAGCCGATGTAGCTCAGCTGGCTAGAGCAGCTGATTTGTAATCAGCAGGTCGTGGGTTCGAGTCCCTCCATCGGCTCTAGTTAAAGTTTTGAAGCTAAAAAAGAAAAGTCTTTGAAAGATACGTTCACCGTGCAACAAAGGCCTCAAAGTTCATATTTTATTGAAGTAAAAATAATGGGGAGATACTCAAGCGGCCAACGAGGGCAGACTGTAAATCTGCTGACTATGTCTTCGCAGGTTCGAATCCTGCTCTCCCCACTTATTGGATTTTTATTGCGGGAGTAGCTCAGTTGGTAGAGCGTCAGCCTTCCAAGCTGAATGTCGCCGGTTCGAACCCGGTCTCCCGCTCAATAGTTCCTGCGAAGGCAGGAATCTCTTCCTTTAACGTATGAAGAGATGTTAAACACTTTACGCCGGTGTAGCTCAGGGGTAGAGCGTTTCCTTGGTAAGGAAGAGGTCACGAGTTCAAATCTCGTCATTGGCTCAAAAAAAAGATAGGGTTAACATTGATATGTTGATTTGTTTTTCTAGAAGTGACCTAGGGGTCACGCCTGCCTGCCGGCAGGCAGGAGTTCAAATCTCGTCATTGGCTCAAAAAAAAGATAGGGTTAAACTGATATATTGATTTGTTTTTCTTAACGTGGCCTTTTGGTCGCCGCTGCCAGTGGTCAGTGTAAATTTCAAATCGCATCAAAGACTCATAAACGATTTTGTACACTAATATAAACTAAGATTAAAATCACTTTAAAATGGCAAAGGAAACTTTTGATCGTTCCAAACCGCACTTAAATATTGGTACTATTGGACACGTAGATCACGGTAAAACCACATTGACTGCAGCTATTACAACCGTATTGGCCAATGCAGGATTGTCTGAGCTCAGAAGCTTTGACTCAATTGATAATGCTCCTGAGGAAAAGGAAAGGGGTATTACCATTAACACCTCACACGTGGAGTACCAAACAGAAAACCGTCACTATGCCCACGTTGACTGTCCAGGTCACGCGGATTACGTAAAGAACATGGTTACCGGTGCTGCTCAGATGGACGGTGCCATATTGGTTGTTGCTGCAACTGACGGTCCTATGCCACAAACAAGGGAGCATATCCTTCTTGGACGCCAAGTTGGTATTCCAAGAATTGTTGTTTTCTTGAATAAAGTGGACATGGTTGATGACGAAGAGCTACTAGAGCTTGTAGAAATGGAAGTAAGGGAATTACTTTCGTTTTACGAGTATGACGGTGATAATGGACCTGTGATTTCTGGTTCTGCACTTGGTGCATTAAACGGGGAACAAAAATGGGTTGACACCGTTATGGAGTTGATGAAAGCTGTTGATGAGTGGATTGAACTTCCAAAGAGGGATGTTGATAAAGACTTCCTAATGCCAGTTGAAGATGTATTTACTATTACTGGACGTGGTACGGTAGCTACCGGACGTATAGAAACAGGAGTTGCCAATACTGGTGATGCTGTAGACATCATTGGTATGGGTGCGGAAAAGTTAGCTTCCACCATTACTGGTGTAGAAATGTTCCGTAAAATCCTTGATAGGGGTGAAGCTGGTGATAACGTAGGTATTCTGCTAAGAGGTATTGAAAAGTCAGACATCAAAAGAGGTATGGTAATCTGTAAGCCAGGTTCCGTAAAGCCACACGCCAAGTTTAAGGCTGAGGTCTATATCTTGAAAAAAGAAGAAGGTGGTCGTCACACCCCGTTCCATAACAATTATCGTCCACAGTTCTATGTAAGGACAACGGATGTTACTGGTAACATTGGGTTGCCTGATGGTGTGGAGATGGTAATGCCTGGTGACAACCTAACCATTAATGTTGATTTGATTCAGCCTATTGCCCTTAGTGTAGGTCTTCGTTTCGCTATCCGTGAAGGTGGTAGAACCGTTGGTGCTGGTCAGGTTACAGAAATCTTGGATTAATATCCTGAATAAATAATCTAGTTTACGCAAAGGGGTATCCCGATTTTTATCGGGATACCTTTAAGTGTAAATACAAACGGGTGTATATAGGACGTTTTGGATAGCGTGTTAAAACTCCCAATTACGGGCGTAGCTCAGTTGGTAGAGCACTGGTCTCCAAAACCAGGTGTCGGGAGTTCGAGCCTCTCCGCCCGTGCAAAGCACAAAGGAGTGCGAGAAGTTTATCCTGAGCGTAGTCGAAGGAAGCCTCTCCGCCCGTGCAAAGCAGAAGGCAGTGCGAGAAGTTTATCCTGAGCGTAGTCGAAGGAAGCCTCTCCGCCCGTGCAAAGCACAAAGGAGTGTGAGTAATTGTAATAGGTTATAGCGGCTGGCGATTTTTTTTGAAAAGGTCTCTAGATGTTATTGAAATAAAGCCGTTATTCATTAGGCCGTGACCGTATGGTTTTTAATGAGCCCTTGTGATTGTTAGTTGTAAGTAATTAACAGTTGTCACTGGCAGGCCAGATGAATATAAATGAGGTCAAAAAAGAAACCTCTTTGAGTTAAAATACATGTTATGTTGACATACGTAAAGGAATCTTGGGAAGAGTTAAAAAACAATGTTACTTGGTTAAGTAAGGAGCAAGCATCAAACCTTATGGTAGTGGTTGCGGTTTTCTCAATTTTGTTTGCTTTGGCAACCTGGGGTGTTGACACCGTTTTTAGTGAGTTGATTCAGCTCTATTTTGATAATTTAATAGGGTAAGGCGATGTCTGAGGTATTGGAAAAAAAATGGTATGTGGTTCGTGCAGTAAGCGGACAGGAAAACAAAATCAAAGGGTATATTGAAAGTGAGGTCGAGAGACACGGTTTCGCAGACTATCTAGAGGAAGTTCTTGTGCCTACTGAAAAGGTAGTTCAAATAAGGAACGGCAAAAAAATCAATAAGGAAAAAACCTATTTCCCAGGTTATATTATGATTAAGGCCAATTTGGGAGGTGAAATGATTCATATCATACGTTCCATTACCAATGTCATAGGTTTTCTTGGTGAGACCAAAGGCGGTGATCCCGTTCCATTAAGAAAGTCGGAGGTAAACAGAATGTTAGGAAAAGTAGATGAGCTTGCAGTGAACACAGATAGTGTGGCCATCCCTTTCATCATTGGCGAAACCATAAAAGTGATAGACGGTCCTTTCAACGGTTTTAATGGTACCGTGGAAAAAATAAATGAAGAGAAACGTAAACTTGAGGTCATGGTGAAGATTTTCGGAAGAAAGACACCATTGGAATTAAGTTATATGCAAGTAGAGAAAGTATAATTGAAGAATAACGGTAAACCAATCCAATATCTGTTGATTAAGGGTTACTCGTATTCTTATTTTTTAGGTAGAAAGTAAAAAACAGAGAGCTGTTACATATAGAAATTGTGTCGCTTCCAATTGGCACAGATTTACATTAATTAGAAACAATGGCAAAAGAAGTAGACAAGGTAGTTAAATTACAAGTTAGGGGAGGTGCAGCGAATCCGTCGCCACCGGTTGGACCCGCCTTAGGTGCTGCCGGTGTTAACATAATGGAGTTCTGCAAGCAGTTTAATGCTAGAACCCAAGACAAGCAGGGAAAAGTTTTGCCTGTGGTTATCACGGTATACAAAGACAAATCTTTCGAATTTGTTGTTAAGACACCTCCAGCGGCAGTTCAATTGATGGAAGCAGCTAAGATCAAAAAAGGATCTGGCGAACCTAACAGAGTTAAAAATGGTTCTGTATCCTGGGATCAGATAAAGCAAATCGCCGAAGATAAAATGGTGGATTTAAATGCTTTTACCGTGGAATCAGCAATGAGTATGGTTGCTGGGACCGCAAGGTCCATGGGATTAAAGGTAGCCGGTAAGAGACCCTTTTAAGAATCTTAAAGCAATTTCAAATGGCAAAATTGACTAAAAAACAAAAAGAAGCGCAAGCTAAAATCGATAGGAATAAATTGTATTCCATTGATGAAGCTGCGGCTTTAGTAAAAGAAATAACCAACGTTAAATTTGATGCGTCGATTGATTTAGCTGTTCGTTTGGGTGTAGATCCCAGAAAGGCAAATCAGATGGTTCGTGGGGTGGTAACATTGCCCCATGGTACTGGTAAGGACGTAAAGGTTTTGGCCTTGGTTACACCGGATAAGGAAGCAGAAGCGACAGAAGCTGGTGCGGATTACGTAGGACTGGATGAGTACTTGGATAAAATCAAAAGTGGTTGGACGGACGTAGATGTCATCATCACCATGCCTAGTGTTATGGGGAAGTTGGGTCCGTTGGGACGTATCTTGGGTCCAAGGGGCTTAATGCCAAATCCAAAGACTGGAACGGTTACCATGGATGTTGCCAAAGCGGTATCTGAGGTTAAAGCTGGTAAAATTGATTTTAAAGTTGATAAAACTGGAATCGTCCACGCTGCCATCGGTAAGGCTTCTTTTTCTCCTGATAAAATTGCAGGAAACGCTAAGGAGCTTATTGATACTTTGAACAAACTAAAGCCTGCAGCGGCTAAAGGCGTGTACATGAAGTCACTTTACATGTCAAGCACTATGAGTCCTAGCATTCAACTTGACCCTAAAGCAGTTTAATTACTGGGTAGTCTAAAAATAGAACAATGACAAGAGAAGAAAAAGCAACGGTAATTGAAGATTTGACTGCACAGTTGGCCGAAACCCCTAATATTTACCTTGCGGATATTTCGGGGCTGGACGCATTGACCACTTCTAACCTTAGAAGGGCATGTTTCAAGGCAAATATTAAACTTGCAGTCGTCAAGAATACATTGCTCTCAAAAGCAATGGAAGCTTCTGATAAGGAGTTTGGCGAACTACCTGCGGTGCTCAAGGGGAATACATCCTTGATGCTGTCTGAAACAGGGAACGCTCCGGCGAAACTTATCAAAAACTTTAGAAAGAAATCGGACAAACCTTTATTGAAAGGGGCGTTTATAGAGGAAGCCGTTTATATTGGCGATGAGAATTTGGAGGCTTTGGTTAACATCAAATCCAAGGAAGAGGTCATCGGAGATATTATTGGTTTATTACAGTCACCAGCCAAAAATGTTATTTCTGGACTTAAATCTGGAGGTGGTAAACTAGCTGGTATCCTTAAGACGTTGTCTGAAAAATAAATAGTACGCACTTAACAATTATATATTAAGAATTTTATTAAACGATAGAAAAATGGCAGATTTAAAAGATTTTGCAGAACAATTGGTCAACCTTACCGTAAAAGAGGTAAATGAATTGGCTGATATTTTAAAAGAAGAGTATGGTATAGAGCCTGCTGCTGCGGCGGTAGCTGTAGCTGCTGGTGGAGCTGCAGGTGGTGGCGAGGAAGCTGCTGAGGAGCAAACAGAATTCGATGTAATTTTGAAAGCTGCCGGTGGTTCTAAATTAGCTGTTGTTAAATTGGTAAAAGAATTGACAGGTCTTGGTCTTAAGGATGCAAAAGAGATTGTTGATAGCGCACCAAAAGCAGTAAAAGAAGCTGTCTCAAAAGATGAGGCAGAAGGTATCAAGAAATCTTTGGAAGAAGCAGGAGCAGAAGTTGAGCTTAAATAATAGCTTTCACATAGACACTATGGTTAAGGTCTTTCCGCTAAAAACGGTCAGACCTTAGCCTGTTTTTATAGCAGCATGTGAAGGCACATGCTTCCCGTAAAGAGAATTCACTATCAAAATTTGTCCATAGATGTTCACAAATCAGACTGAAAGAGTAAATTTTGCATCCGCTAAGAACATACCGGAATATCCGGATTTCTTGGACATTCAGATTAAATCTTTTCAAGACTTTTTTCAACTTGAAACTAAATCTGACGAAAGAGGCAACGAAGGTTTGTACAATACCTTCATGGAAAACTTTCCAATCACAGATACCCGTAACCAATTCGTACTTGAGTTTCTAGACTACTTTATAGATCCACCAAGATATTCCATCCAAGAATGTATTGAGCGTGGACTAACGTATAGCGTTCCTTTAAAGGCACGTTTGAAACTCTACTGTACCGATCCGGAACATGAAGATTTTGAAACTATTGTGCAGGATGTATATTTAGGTACCATCCCATACATGACGCCTAGTGGTACCTTTGTTATCAATGGTGCGGAACGTGTAGTGGTTTCTCAATTGCACCGTTCACCAGGGGTATTTTTTGGACAATCCTTCCACGCCAATGGAACAAAATTGTATTCAGCAAGGGTGATACCGTTTAAGGGGTCTTGGATTGAATTTGCTACAGATATCAATAGCGTTATGTATGCGTATATTGATAGAAAGAAAAAATTGCCGGTAACCACCCTTTTCCGTGCCATCGGCTTTGAACGGGATAAGGATATTCTTGAAATTTTTGACCTTTCAGAGGAGGTAAAAGTTTCAAAGGCCGGCCTAAAAAAGGTATTGGGTAGAAAATTGGCCGCTAGGGTGTTAAATACCTGGCATGAGGATTTTGTGGATGAAGATACCGGAGAGGTAGTATCCATTGAACGGAACGAAATTGTTTTGGACCGTGATACCATTCTTGAAAAAGAGCATATAGATGAAATAATTGATGCTGACGTAAAAACAATACTCCTTCACAAGGAGAACAATACGCAATCTGATTATGCGATTATTCATAACACATTGCAAAAAGACCCTACAAACTCCGAAAAGGAAGCCGTAGAACATATATATAGGCAACTACGTAATGCCGAGCCACCAGATGAAGAAACGGCACGCGGGATTATTGATAAATTGTTCTTTTCCGATCAACGTTACAACCTAGGGGAGGTTGGTCGTTATAGAATGAACAAAAAACTGGGTCTTGATATTGGTATGGATAAGCAAGTGCTTACCAAGGAAGATATCATTACCATAATCAAATATCTTATCGAGTTAATCAATTCCAAAGCTGAAATTGATGATATTGACCACTTATCCAATCGTCGTGTAAGGACAGTTGGAGAACAATTATCGTCTCAATTTGGCGTTGGTTTGGCGCGTATGGCAAGAACCATCCGTGAACGTATGAACGTTCGTGACAATGAGGTATTTACCCCAATTGATTTGATCAACGCAAAGACCTTGTCTTCCGTAATCAATTCTTTCTTTGGGACCAACCAGTTGTCTCAGTTTATGGATCAAACCAATCCGTTAGCTGAAATCACCCATAAAAGAAGATTATCCGCACTAGGTCCTGGTGGTCTATCAAGGGAACGTGCAGGTTTTGAGGTACGTGATGTCCATTATACACATTACGGAAGATTATGTCCCATCGAAACCCCGGAAGGTCCAAATATTGGTTTGATATCTTCCTTGTCCGTTTTTGCCAAGGTGAACCCTATGGGCTTTTTGGAAACACCTTATAGAAAAGTTAAGGATGGTAAAGTAGATACCAAAAACTTCACCTACCTAAGTGCTGAGGAGGAAGAGGGAATGAAAATTTCACAGGCCAATATTCCGTTGAAGGAAGATGGTTCCATTGATCAAGAAAAGGTTATTGCAAGGGAAGAAGGGGATTTTCCGGTGGTAGATCCTTCCGAAATTAATTACACGGATGTTGCGCCTAATCAGATTGCCTCCATATCGGCCTCATTGATTCCATTTTTGGAACATGATGATGCCAACCGAGCACTAATGGGCTCAAACATGATGCGCCAAGCGGTTCCATTGTTAAAACCGCAGTCACCTATTGTCGGTACAGGTCTAGAACGCCAAGTTGCCACAGATTCCAGGGTATTGATCAATGCGGAGGACAACGGGGTCATTGATTACGTAGACTCGCAAAAAATAACTGTGAAATACAGCAGGACTGCTGAGGAAAAATTAGTAAGTTTTGAAGATGACTATAAGTCTTACAACTTAATTAAGTTCCGTAAGACCAACCAAGGAACCAGTATTAACCTAAAGCCAATTGTTAAAAAAGGTGATAAGGTTAAAAAAGGACAAGTGCTTTGTGAGGGTTATGCCACGGAAAAAGGAGAACTTGCCCTTGGTAGAAATATGAAGGTGGCCTTTATGCCTTGGAAGGGGTACAATTTTGAGGATGCCATCGTAATTTCTGAAAAAGTGGTTCGTGAAGACATCTTTACGTCTATCCATATTGATGAGTACTCTCTGGAGGTTAGGGATACTAAGTTGGGTGCGGAGGAATTGACCAATGACATACCCAACGTCTCCGAGGAAGCTACCAAAGATTTAGATGAACATGGTATGATTCGGATTGGAGCGGAAGTAAAACCAGGAGATATCCTCATCGGTAAGATTACACCTAAAGGAGAATCAGACCCTACGCCCGAAGAGAAATTACTTCGTGCTATTTTTGGTGATAAAGCTGGTGATGTAAAAGATGCATCATTAAAAGCCTCACCTTCATTAAGAGGTGTTGTCATAGACAAAAAATTATTTTCCCGTTCCATTAAGGATAAGCGCAAGCGTTCTGAAGATAAAGAGGCCATCGCTAAATTGGAATTGGAGTATGAGGTAAAATTCCAACAGTTAAAAGATGTGTTGGTAGAAAAACTGTTCACCTTGGTAGGTGGAAAAACGTCTCAGGGAGTGATGAACGATTTGGGTGAGGAGGTACTGCCAAAAGGCAAAAAGTACACCATTAAAATGTTGAATTCCGTAGATGATTTTGCTCACTTGGTGAGTGGAAGTTGGACTACAGATGACAAGACCAACCAGCACGTTGCGGATTTGTTGCACAACTATAAAATTAAATTGAACGACCTTCAAGGAAACCTTAGGCGCGATAAGTTTACCATCTCTGTTGGGGACGAGTTACCTGCGGGTATCATGAAATTGGCAAAAGTTTACATTGCCAAAAAACGAAAGTTAAAAGTTGGTGATAAGATGGCCGGGCGTCACGGTAATAAAGGTATTGTGGCCCGTATCGTTAGGCAAGAAGACATGCCATTTTTAGAAGATGGAACACCGGTGGATATTGTTTTGAATCCGCTTGGGGTACCTTCCCGGATGAATATTGGCCAAATCTATGAAACAGTGTTAGGCTGGGCCGGAGAAAAGTTGGGCCGTAAATTTGGCACCCCTATTTTTGATGGGGCTACCTTGGACCAAATCAACGAGCTTACGGATGAGGCTGGGGTTCCTAGATTTGGACATACTCATCTATATGATGGTGGAACAGGTGAACGTTTTGACCAAGCAGCAACGGTAGGTATTATCTACATGTTAAAGCTAGGGCATATGGTAGACGATAAAATGCACGCGCGATCCATTGGGCCGTACTCGTTGATCACGCAACAGCCATTAGGCGGTAAAGCACAGTTTGGAGGTCAACGTTTTGGTGAGATGGAGGTTTGGGCACTTGAGGCTTATGGTGCTTCATCTACCTTACGTGAAATTTTAACAGTAAAATCCGATGATGTCATAGGTAGGGCCAAAACATACGAGTCTATCGTAAAAGGTGAAACCATGCCAGAACCTGGGTTGCCAGAATCTTTTAATGTATTGATGCACGAACTTAAAGGTTTGGGCTTGGATATAAGATTAGAAGAGTAGTAGTATAGTTCAAGGACTATTTTAAAGAGAACATTTTTAACATTTACATCTTTATAGCATTATGGCTAGAATAAAAGATAATAACGCACCTAAAAGGTTTAATAAAATTTCAATTGGGCTTGCCTCCCCAGAATCTATTTTGGCAGAGTCAAGAGGTGAAGTTTTGAAACCGGAAACTATTAACTACAGAACCCACAAACCTGAGCGTGACGGACTCTTTTGTGAGCGTATTTTTGGGCCTGTAAAGGATTACGAGTGTGCCTGTGGTAAATACAAACGGATTCGATATCGCGGGATCGTTTGTGACCGTTGTGGGGTAGAGGTAACCGAAAAAAAGGTACGCCGTGATAGGGTGGGCCATATTAATCTTGTGGTACCCGTTGCCCATATTTGGTATTTCCGATCGCTTCCCAACAAAATAGGATATTTATTAGGTCTACCGTCCAAGAAATTGGATATGATCATTTATTATGAGCGTTATGTGGTGATACAGCCTGGTATTGCCAAAGGGCCAGAAGGGGAGGAAATCAATAAAATGGATTTCTTGACCGAAGAGGAGTACCTAAATATTTTGGAAACAATACCAGCTGAAAATCAGTATCTAGAGGATTCTGACCCCAACAAGTTTATTGCTAAAATGGGCGCGGAATGTTTGATTGATCTTTTGGGAAGAATTGACTTGGAACAACTCTCCTATGACCTAAGGCACAAAGCCAATACGGAGACTTCAAAGCAGCGTAAGACAGAAGCTTTAAAAAGACTCCAAGTGGTTGAGGCACTTAGGGAGTCCCAGGAAAATCGTGAAAATCTTCCAGAATGGATGATCATGAAGGTAATTCCGGTAATTCCGCCAGAACTTCGGCCATTGGTTCCATTGGATGGGGGGCGTTTTGCAACTTCCGATTTAAACGATTTGTACCGTCGTGTCATTATACGGAACAATCGATTAAAACGATTGATGGAAATTAAAGCACCGGAGGTAATCTTAAGAAACGAGAAGCGGATGCTTCAAGAATCTGTGGATTCTTTATTTGATAATACCAGAAAGGCCTCTGCTGTGAAAACGGAATCTAACCGACCACTGAAATCGCTTTCTGATTCGTTAAAAGGTAAACAAGGTCGTTTTCGTCAGAACCTATTAGGTAAGCGTGTGGATTACTCCGCCCGTTCGGTCATTGTCGTTGGTCCAGAAATGAATCTTTACGAGTGCGGACTGCCTAAGGACATGGCTGCGGAACTCTACAAACCTTTTGTCATTAGAAAGTTAATAGAAAGAGGTATTGTAAAGACGGTAAAGTCGGCCAAAAAAATTATTGATAAAAAAGAGCCTGTTGTTTGGGACATACTGGAAAACGTATTGAAAGGGCACCCAGTTCTATTGAATAGGGCTCCAACTTTGCACCGCTTGGGTATCCAAGCGTTTCAGCCTAAATTGATAGAAGGTAAGGCAATAAGATTACACCCCTTGGCCTGTACGGCTTTTAACGCAGATTTTGATGGCGATCAAATGGCGGTACATTTACCCTTGGGCCCAGAGGCTATTTTAGAGGCACAATTGTTGATGCTCGCCTCACAGAACATATTGAACCCTGCAAATGGATCGCCAATCACGGTACCTTCACAGGATATGGTCTTGGGTCTGTATTATATGACCAAACACCGTAAATCTACTGATGAGGTTAAAATTAAGGGAGAGGGCTTAACTTTTTACTCTGCAGAGGAAGTGGAAATTGCCTTTAATGAGAAAATGGTAGACCTTAACGCAGGGATTAAAGTACGTGCAAAAGATTTTAATGAAGACGGGGAACTTGTTAACCAAATTATAGAAACTACGGTTGGTAGGGTGTTGTTCAATAGCCATGTTCCGGAAGAAGCTGGTTTTATCAATCAAGTATTGAACAAGAAAGCACTTCGTAATATTATTGGTGATATTTTGGCGGTTACCGATGTACCCAGAACAGCAGAATTTTTGGATAAGATCAAGACCATGGGATATCAGTTTGCCTTTAAAGGAGGATTATCTTTCAGTTTAGGTGATATTATTATTCCAAAGGAAAAGATTGATATGATAGAGGAGGCCAATGGCCAAGTTGATGGTATCATGATGAACTACAACATGGGGTTGATCACTAACAATGAACGTTACAACCAAGTTATTGATGTTTGGACTTCAACAAACGCCATGCTAACAGAGTTGGCCATGAAACGTATTCGTGAGGACCAGCAAGGATTTAACTCGGTGTACATGATGCTGGATTCTGGTGCAAGGGGTTCCAAGGAGCAGATTCGCCAGTTAACAGGTATGCGTGGTTTGATGGCCAAGCCAAAAAAATCGACTGCTGGTGGGGGCGAAATTATTGAAAACCCCATTCTTTCCAACTTTAAGGAAGGATTATCTATTTTGGAATATTTTATTTCTACCCACGGGGCTCGTAAAGGTTTAGCGGATACCGCACTGAAAACGGCCGATGCGGGGTACCTTACCAGAAGATTGGTGGATGTGTCACAAGACGTAATCATCAACATAGAAGATTGTGAAACACTCAGGGGAATTGAGGTTCAGGCACTAAAGAAAAACGAGGAAATCGTTGAGACTTTGGGCGAACGTATCGTTGGAAGGGTTTCCTTGCATGACGTATACGATCCTATCACGGAGGAACTATTAGTTGCTGCAGGACAGCAAATTACTGAGGTGGAAGTAAAGAAAATTGAAGCTTCCCCAATTGATAAAGTGGAAGTACGTTCCCCATTAACATGTGAAGCCCCAAAAGGGATTTGTGCAAGATGTTATGGCCGTAACCTAGCGACCAATAAAATGGTCCAGCGAGGCGAAGCCGTTGGGGTGGTAGCGGCACAGTCCATTGGTGAGCCCGGTACGCAGTTAACTTTGCGTACGTTCCATGTGGGAGGTATCGCAGGAAATATTTCAGAAGAAAGCAAGTTAGAGGCTAAATTTAGTGGTATCGCGGAAATAGAGGATCTTAGGACTGTAGTTGGTGAAATCAATGATGGGGAAAAGGCAACCATCGTGATCTCAAGGACGTCTGAGGTTAAGATAGTGGATGAAAAAACGGGAATCACATTAAGCACCAATAATATTCCTTACGGTTCGCAGCTGTTTATTAAGAACGGTGCCAAGGTCACCAAAGGAGATGTTATCTGTTCTTGGGACCCTTACAATGGGGTCATAGTTTCGGAGTTTACCGGTCAAATCGCTTATGAAAACATTGATCAAGGGGTAACCTATCAAGTGGAAATTGATGAACAAACGGGCTTCCAGGAAAAGGTGATTTCAGAATCTAGAAACAAAAAGCTCATTCCAACCCTCTTAATAAAAGACGGTAAAGGAGAGACCTTGCGTTCGTATAACTTGCCTGTAGGCTCCCATATTATGGTAGATGACGGGGAAAAAATAAAAGAAGGTAAAACTTTGGTTAAAATACCACGTAAATCGGCTAAGGCCGGTGATATTACCGGTGGTCTTCCAAGGGTTACCGAGCTTTTTGAGGCCCGTAACCCGTCCAACCCAGCGGTTGTTTCTGAAATTGATGGTGTGGTCTCTTTTGGTAAAATCAAGAGAGGTAACCGTGAAATCATCATCGAGTCTAAGTTAGGCGAGATAAAGAAATATTTGGTAAAGTTATCTAATCAGATATTGGTTCAGGAGAATGACTATGTTAGGGCTGGTATGCCATTATCAGACGGTTCTATAACACCAGAGGATATCTTGGCCATCAAAGGCCCAAGTGCCGTTCAACAGTACCTCGTGAATGAAGTACAAGAAGTATATCGTTTACAAGGGGTGAAAATCAATGATAAGCACTTTGAGGTAGTAGTAAGGCAAATGATGCGTAAGGTTCGTATCCAAGACGCCGGTGATACCATCTTTTTGGAGAACCAATTGGTTCATAAAGACGACTTTATCCATGAGAACGATGAGATATTTGGTAAAAAGGTCGTTGAGGATTCAGGAGATTCCGAAAACTTGAAAGCTGGCCAAATTATATCGGTTAGGGAACTTAGGGATGAAAATTCCTTGTTAAAACGTGCAGACAAGAACTTGGTAACGGCAAGGGATGCGGTTGCTGCCACTGCCACGCCAATTCTGCAAGGGATAACAAGGGCTTCTTTACAGACCAAATCCTTTATCTCTGCGGCCTCTTTCCAGGAAACCACTAAAGTGTTGAACGAAGCTGCGGTAAGCGGTAAGGTGGATACCTTGGAGGGCTTAAAGGAAAATGTAATTGTGGGCCACAAGATTCCCGCAGGTACAGGTATGCGGGATTATGATAGTATTATTGTAGGGTCCAAAGAGGAGTACGATGAAATCATGGCGCGTAAAGAGGAGTTTAAGTTTTAACGAATAATTAGAATGGTTCAGGAGGGTCAAAGCTTAGGTTCGATAACTCAACCTGGTTTTGGCCCTTTTTTATAAAGTAATGAACAATGGCAGAGCAGGATAAAAAACAGAAGCAAATTAATATAGAGTTGGATGAGAAGACGGCGGAAGGGGTGTACTCCAACCTGGCGATAATTAACCATTCCGTTTCGGAATTTGTGGTCGATTTCATTAGCATGATGCCGGGTGCGCCTAAAGCCAAGGTTAAAAGCAGGATTGTGCTTACCCCACAACATGCCAAGAAATTTTTAAAGGCATTGAACGATAATGTCAATCGTTTTGAAAAAGCGCATGGTACAATCAAAGACTATGATCAGCCACCCATTCCAATGAATTTTGGACCTACTGGTGAAGCCTAATTCCCAAAGAACAGGACAAGGGCATCGTTAATCTCCAAATTCAGAGGTAAAGTGTAGCTTCACAGAAGGGTATTTCTGCTGCGTCATTTGAAGGGAAAAGGCTGAATCTGCCAAAAATACAAGTTGCCCCCTTTTGTCCTTAGCTAAAAACTTCTGTTTAATCCGTTTAAATTCCTTGAATTCCTCATTGTTTTCCTTCGCTTCAACCCAGCACGCCTTGTATACGGGAAAATTTTCATAAGTACATTTTGCGCCGTATTCATGTTCTAGGCGGTATTGGATGACTTCATATTGTAAGGCTCCAACGGTACCTATCACCTTACGTCCGTTTAGCTCGAGCGTAAATAGCTGTGCAACCCCCTCATCCATTAACTGGTCAATACCTTTGTACAACTGTTTGGCCTTCATTGGGTCCGCATTGTTGATATACCTAAAATGCTCGGGTGAAAAACTCGGAATCCCTTTGTAGTTTAATTCTTCCCCTGCGGTGAGGGTGTCACCTATTTTAAAGTTACCAGTGTCATGAAGTCCAACAATATCCCCCGGATAAGAGATATCAACAATTTCTTTTTTCTCAGCGAAAAAAGCATTTGGACTGGAGAATTTTAATTTTTTACCATGTCTCACATGTAAATAAGGCTTATTGCGTTCAAAAGTACCCGAAACAATTTTTACAAAAGCCAGCCGGTCCCGGTGTTTTGGATCCATATTGGCATGTATTTTAAAGACAAAGCCGGAAAAATCTGTTTCGTTGGCCTTTACTTCACGTTCTTCTGCCATTTTTGTTTTTGGTGGTGGGGCAATATCAATAAAACAATCCAATAACTCCCTAACCCCAAAATTGTTCAAGGCAGAACCAAAAAACACAGGTTGCTGTGAGCCGTTAAGATAAAGTTCCCTGTCAAAAGCAGTATATACCCCTGAAACAAGTTCTAGATTGTCACGCAGCTCTAAAGCCGCCTTCTCGCCTATAATCTTCTCTAGTTGGGGGTTGGTAATGTCGTCAAATGCTATGGTATCTTCAATGTTTTTTTTACTGTTTCCGCTAAAAAGGTTAATATTTCTTTCATAGATATTGTAAATGCCTTTAAAATCATACCCCATACCAATGGGAAAGCTCAACGGGGTCACGGAAAGCCCTAACTTTTGTTCTACCTCGTCCAATAAATCAAAGGCGTCTTTACCCTCACGGTCCAATTTGTTGATAAAGACAATCATTGGTATTTTGCGCATCCTACAAACCTCCACTAACTTTTCCGTTTGCTCCTCTACGCCTTTGGCTACGTCAATGACCACGATTACACTATCAACGGCCGTGAGCGTTCTAAAGGTGTCTTCTGCAAAATCCTTATGACCTGGGGTATCCAGAATGTTGATTTTCTTATCACGGTAAATAAAAGCAAGAACGGATGTAGCCACAGAGATACCCCTTTGCCTCTCTATCTCCATAAAATCACTAGTGGCAGCCTTTTTTATTTTATTATTCTTAACTGCTCCCGCCTCTTGGATGGCACCTCCAAAAAGGAGTAGTTTTTCAGTCAATGTAGTTTTTCCCGCATCTGGATGGGAAATAATTCCAAAGGTTCGTCTTTTGGCAATTTCTGTTTGGAAACTCATCCTAATAGTTTGGGCAAAAATAAACTAAATTCTCTTGTGACTTTACAATTGTGGGGGTGTCTTAAATGTTGATATGTTGAGTAAAAAAAGTACATTTGGTAAGGGAAATCGGTAAAAATCAGCTTATATTTCCACACCAATCCAAACTTTAAAAATAGGGAATGAACTATTATTGCCGCGGTGGACGTATATAGTTAAGGGATGGAAAGAAGTAGTTTGTCGAATAAAATCGTAGGGCTCATGTGAATGGAGTAATTATGTAATACAGAACACCTTATGGGTGTTTTTGAGATTTCCCAAAATCTTACTTTTAAATCTGCAAAGGCTGTGGTGATAAGTTTCAACTAAACTGTCATTTATGAAAACACAGATTGCCCCTTTGAAAAAAAGTGCGACAATTACCTATCTGTCATTCCTTTTAGCGATAGGACCGTTTTTTACGGTTGCTGTTCACGCAAAAAATCCATCCATTTTATCAGAATCCGCATATAACTCTTTGGATGACGACGGGGACGGTATTTTAAATGCTACAGAAGATGCGAACCTGGATGGTGATAACGACCATTTAACAAACCCAACGGATTCCGATGGGGACGGCGTTCCCAATTATTTGGATATTGATTCCGATAACGATGGAATCTTGGACAATATAGAAGGACAATCATCATCGAGCTACGTGGCACCATCTGGTGTGGATAGCAACGGTAATGGTCTGGATGATGCCTATGAAGGCACTTATGGTTTTGGAATTGTTCCGGTGAATAGCGATCAAGGTACAGGTGCTTCTGGGGGTATACCGGATTATTTGGATATTGATTCTGATATTGATGGAATACGGGATAATATTGAAGCACAGTCCGTAGAGGGTTTTATAGCTCCATCAGGATTGGATACCAATGCCAATGGACTGGATGACGCTTATGAAGCAAATGGTCTATTTGGACTACAACCCATTAATTCTGATGATGATGCTTTTCCTGACTTCAGGGATTTTGATTCTGACAATGATGGAATAAAAGATAAACAAGAGGCCCAGACCTCGGAAGATTATGTGCCACCAACGGGAGATAGTAATGGGAATGATATTGACGATTCCTACGAAGATGGTTTAAACCCCATAGATACTGATGGTGATGGGTTTCCAGATTATAGGGATATTGATAGTGACAATGACGGTATTTTAGATAATATTGAAAGTCAAGATGTTGATGACTACATTCCCCCTTCTGGAAATGACACGAACAATAATGGCCTCGATGATGCTTATGAAGGTTCAGGTATAAATCCCATAAATACCGATAATGACGCGTTTGATGACTATCGCGACATCGACTCGGACAATGATGGCATCCCGGACAACGTGGAGGGCCAGCCCACGGATGGTTATGTACCACCGAGCGGCAACGACACGGACAACGACGGCCTTGACGATGCGTACGAGGGCACTGGCGGTGACCAGGGCATTGTGCCCGAGGACACCGATGGCGACACGGTTCCGGACTATCTGGACGGTGACAGCGACAATGACACGGTCCCGGACAACAACGAGGGGAACGATTTTGACAACGACGGCGAGGCGGACCAGACCTTTACAGGCGAGGATACGGACGGCGACGGTCTTGACGACGGCTACGAGGGCTCGGACGTTGACGACGGTTTTGACGTGAACGACGAGATAGACGACCCTGCGACGGACCTTCCGGACACGGACGGCACGGAGGACGTGAACTACCGGGACCTTGACGATGACGATGACGGCATCGACACCCCCGACGAGGATGCAGACGGGGACGGCGACCCGACCAACGACGACAGTGACGGCGACGGCACACCGGACTATTTGGACCCCACTGGAGACGGTACTGACACGGATGGTGACGGCGTTCCCGATGTAACGGACATTGACGACGACAACGATGGCATCTTGGATACGGTAGAGGGAGACGGCACTATAGACACAGACGGTGACGGCATCCCCGACAGTCTGGACATCGATGCGGACAATGACGGCCTTCCTGACAACGTGGAGGGCCAGCCCACGGATGGTTATGTGCCACCGAGCGGCAACGACACGGACAACGACGGCCTTGATGATGCGTACGAGGGCACTGGCGGTGACGAGGGCATTTCGCCTGAGGACACCGATGGCGACACGGTTCCGGACTATCTGGACGGTGACAGCGACAATGACACGGTCCCGGACAACAACGAGGGGAATGATTTCAATGAGGATGGCCAACCGGACCAGACCTTTACAGGCGAGGATACGGATGGTGACGGACTTGACGATGGCTATGAGGGCAGTGATGTTGATGACGGTTTTGATGTCAACGATGAGATAGACGACCCGGCAAATGACTTACCGGATACGGATGGTACGGAGGATGTCAACTATCGCGATTTGGATGATGACGGCGATGGCATTGACACGCCGGACGAAGACGCAGATGGCGACGGTGACCCCACGAATGACGATACGGACGGTGATGGTACACCGGATTACCTTGACAACGATGATGTTGACACGGACGGTGACGGCGTTCCCGATGTAACGGACATCGACGACGACAACGATGGCATATTGGACACTGTTGAGGGCGACGGCACCCCGGACACGGACGGTGACGGCATCCCCGACAGTCTTGACATCGACTCGGACAACGACGGTATCCCGGACAACGTTGAGGGCCAGCCCACGGAGGGCTATGTACCACCGAGCGGCAACGACACGGACAACGACGGCCTTGACGATGCGTACGAGGGCACTGGCGGTGACCAGGGCATTGTGCCCGAGGACACCGATGGCGACACGGTTCCGGACTATCTGGACGGTGACAGCGATAACGACACGGTACCTGACAACAACGAGGGCAACGATTTTGACAACGATGGCCAACCGGACCAGACCTTTACAGGCGAGGATACGGATGGTGACGGACTTGACGATGGCTATGAGGGCAGTGATGTTGATGACGGTTTTGATGTCAACGATGAGATAGACGACCCGGCAAATGACTTACCGGATACGGATGGTACGGAGGATGTGAACTATCGCGATTTGGATGATGACGGCGATGGCATTGACACGCCGGACGAAGACGCAGATGGCGACGGTGACCCCACGAATGACGATACGGACGGCGACGGCACGCCGGACTATTTGGACCCCACTGGAGACGGTACTGACACGGACGGTGACGGCGTTCCCGATGTAACGGACATCGACGACGACAACGATGGCATCTTGGATACGGTAGAGGGAGACGGCACTATAGACACAGACGGTGACGGTATCCCAGACAGTCTGGACATCGATGCGGACAATGATGGCATCCCGGACAACGTGGAGGGCCAACCCACGGATGGTTATGTACCACCGAGCGGCAACGACACTGACAACGACGGCCTTGATGATGCTTACGAGGGCACGGTTGGTGACGAGGGCATTACGCCAGAGGACACTGATGGAGATACTTTACCTGACTATATTGATGGTGACAGTGACAATGACACGGTACCTGACAACAACGAGGGCAACGATTTTGACAACGATGGCCAACCGGACCAGTCCTTTACGGGCACTGACACGGACGGCGACGGTCTTGACGACGGCTACGAGGGCTCGGACGTTGACGACGGTTTTGACGTGAACGACGAGATAGACGACCCTGCGACGGACCTTCCGGACACGGACGGCACGGAGGACGTGAACTACCGGGACCTTGACGATGACGGCGATGGCATTGACACGCCGGACGAAGACGCAGATGGCGACGGTGACCCTACGAATGACGATACGGACGGCGACGGCACCCCGGACTATTTGGACCCCACGGGAGACGGTACCGACACGGACGGTGACGGAGTTCCGGATGTAGTTGATATTGATGATGACAACGACGGGATATTGGACACTGTTGAGGGCGATGGCACCCCGGACACGGACGGTGACGGCATCCCCGACAGTCTGGACATCGACTCGGACAACGACGGTATCCCGGACAATGTAGAAGGTCAGCCCACGGATGGTTATGTGCCACCGAGCGGCAACGACACGGACAATGACGGCCTTGACGATGCGTACGAGGGCACTGGTGGTGACGAGGGCATTTCGCCTGAGGACACCGATGGAGATACTTTACCTGACTATATTGATGGGGATAGTGACAATGACACGGTCCCGGACAACAACGAGGGGAACGATTTCAATGAGGATGGCCAACCGGACCAGACCTTTACAGGCGAGGATACGGATGGTGACGGACTTGACGATGGCTATGAGGGCAGTGATGTTGATGACGGTTTTGATGTCAACGATGAGATAGACGACCCGGCAAATGACTTACCGGATACAGATGGCACGGAGGATGTCAACTATCGCGATTTGGATGATGACGGTGACGGCATTGACACGCCGGACGAGGATGCTGACGGGGACGGCGACCCTACCAACGACGACAGTGACGGCGACGGCACACCGGACTACCTTGATCCGGATGTTAATATTGAGATAGAGATTGATCAGTACTTAGAGGTAGGAGGGTCAAATAACAGCTTTCTTTATATTAATAATGTAGACCGAGCCCTGAATAATAGTTTTAGAATTTATAACCGTTGGGGAGTACTCGTGTACCAAGGGGATAATTATAATAATATCAATAATGTTTTTGACGGAAGGTCACGGGGACGTTCCACCTTAAGTGCAAATGACTTTTTACCTTCTGGAGTGTATTACTATGTATTTCAATACGACACCACTGATGGAAGTAGAGTGACGCAAAGTGATTACTTTTATATCAACAGTAAATAATTAAGAGAACTAAAACACTGGAAAATTGAGAAAAATCATAACATTGCTCGTATGTATGGGGTGTGGAATTCTTGCTGCCCAACAAGACGCCCAATACACCCAATATATGTTTAATACGATGAGTGTCAATCCTGCTTATGCAGGTTCAAGGGGCCAGTTAAGTATAGCTAGTTTGTATCGCTCTCAGTGGGTAGGTTTAAATGGGGCCCCAGAAACGTTCACCTTAAATATGCACTCTCCCATTAGAAACAGTAGGGTGGGTTATGGAATATCTTTGATAAATGACAATATTGGTGATGGACTCGTGCAAGAAACGACTCTTGACGCGGTAGTCTCCTATACCATTGATGTCGGTTTGGACAAAAAACTGTCTTTTGGGGTGAACGCCAATGGCAACTTTTTAAGCCTGGATTTTACTGGACTACGTAATTTTAATGAAACAGGCGAAAATCAACAGATAACGGAAAATGGAACAACCAGTGAATTCAATCCTAATTTTGGTGCCGGGATTTACTATCATACGGACAAGTTTTACCTAGGCCTTTCCGCCCCAAGCTTGTTCCGAAATGAGTATTTTGATGCCAATGGACAAAATTTGTTATCCGCTAATAGAATCAATTATTACATGATTACGGGATATGTTTTTGACATTAACCCTAATTTAAAGTTTAAACCGGCCTTGCTTACCAAGGCCGTTGGAGGGGCACCGTTACAGGTAGATGTTTCAGCAAATTTTTTGTTCAATGATAAATTTAGTGTTGGTGCCGCCTACCGATGGGACGCCGCGGTAAGTGCATTGTTTGGTTTTCAAATAACAGATCAAATTATGCTTGGTCTCGCTTATGACACCCAAACCACGGAATTGGTAGGTAATCGCTTTAACGATGGTTCGTTTGAACTCTTTTTGCGTTTTGAGCTTCTCCGAAATTTTCAAAGAACAGTTTCCCCAAGGTTTTTCTAAAAAAGCAATTGACCATGTTTAAAAAATATCTACTTTTTTTCCTTTTTTTATCCACGTTGCCCTCAGTCCTTTTTGCGCAAGAGCGGGTAATAAATAGGGCAAATGACAAATACGAGGAATACTCGTTTAAACCTGCGATTGACATCTACAAAAAAGTATATGAAAAAGGATTTGAGTCACCAGACCTCCTAAAAAGACTTGGCAACGCCTATTATTTTAATGCGGAGTACAAAGAAGCGGCACCTATTTACAAATTGCTTTTGGACAAGTACGATTCTATTATCACACCAGATTATGTGTTTAGGTATGCACAAGCTTTAAAAACTATTGGGGAGTATGAGGAGGCTAGGTCGGCAATGGAAAGGTTTGCAAAACTGACCAATGATACAGCGCTGGTGAAACGTCTGTCTGAAGATTATTTGAAGGTCATTGAGGAAAACTCTGGTCGTTATGACCTCCAGAATTTTCCCTATAATTCTAAATATTCTGATTTTGCTCCTTCGTTTTATAAAGAGGGACTCATCTTTTCTTCGGACAGGGATACCGGGAATTTTGCAAGATACAGGCATACTTGGAATGCAAAGGATTTTTTGGATTTATATAAAGTAGATGTCCAAGGGTTGTCAGAAAATAAAGTGTTTAAAATTGATGCCTTGGAGACGGCCACTCAAAATGCGGATTTAACTGAAACTGAGACCGAAAGGCTACCCAAGAAAAAAAATCGTATCAATTCAAGGTTTCACGAATCCACTTCTGTGGTTACTAAAGACGGAAAGACCATGTATTTTACCAGGAATAATTTTTTGGATGGTAAAAAGTACAAAGACGAAGCCGGAACTACTAGATTAAAAATCTATCAGGCCACGATGATTGACGGAACTTGGACCAATATAACGGAACTTCCATTTAATAGCGATAGTTATTCCGTTGCGCATCCAGCATTAAGTCCGGATGAAAAGATGTTATATTTTGCCTCTGATATGCCCGGAAGCTTTGGCGAATCCGATATCTTTAAGGTGCAGATTATGGGTGATGGTACTTTTGGAACGCCAGTGAATTTAGGGGCCACTATTAATACCAACGCACGGGAAACATTTCCATTTGTAACACAGAAGGATATTTTATACTTTGCTTCGGATGGGCATTTAGGGCTTGGTGGATTAGATGTTTTTGCTACCAAAATAGCTTTTGATGAGTATGATCAACCCGTGGTCAATGTGGGAAAACCCATAAATTCACCGTATGACGACTTTACCTTTATTATAGACGAGGAAACCTCAGAGGGCTATTTTGCCTCCAATAGATTGGACGGAATGGGAGAAGATGACATCTATGCATTTAAGGAAACCTCCCCGTTGAGGTTAGATTGCAGGCAACAGGTCACGGGTACGGTAAGGGACAGAATTTCCAATGAGTTATTGGTCAGCGCAAAGGTCAATATTATAGACGAGAATAATATGGAGGTGAATTCCGTAATGACCAACGAAAAAGGGGAGTACATCCTAGAATTAGACTGTAATCAGGGCAATTTTGTCCGTGCCTCCATGGAAGGGTATATTCCCTCAGAGGAGTATTTGCCAAAATCTTATGGTAAACCACAAATTGTTGATTTCTATTTGGAAAGGGATGTTGTGAGCGGAGGCTTTGGTGATGACTTGGCGAAGTTATTGCAACTTAGTACCATTTATTTTGACTTAAATAAATATGATATACGGCCTGATGCAGAAGTTGAAATTCAGAAGGTAATTGCTGCCATGGAAAAATATCCAAGTTTAAAGATAAAGGTCAATGCACATACCGATAGCCGAGGAAATGATGATTATAACTTATGGCTTTCCGAGAAAAGAGCTGCTGCAACCGTGGATTATATGATTGCCAAGGGTATCGCAATTGATAGACTGGAAAGTGAAGGTTACGGAGAGCAAAAGTTACTTAATGAATGCGAGAATGGTGTACGGTGTTCTGCTGAGAAACATCAATTAAACAGAAGGTCTGAGTTTATTATATTGGATTAAACACTAAATAGTGTATTACTTATTAAATCCCAATGAATCTATTTTCATTGGGATTTTTGTTTTATTACGTTCCTTTTGGAGGCTTATTTAAACACAAACAAGTAAGTAAATTCTTTCATATTGAAAATAACGGTTTCCCGCAATCTGTTGATATACCTTAGAATATCGATTAAATACACGGTTTGGGTTTAGGTTGACTTCATCTTTTAGTTCCTAGACGTTGCCATTTTATAGATACACAACAATTATTTTCTACCGGTTGGCTTAAAATTAATTTTGTAGAGTGTAGTCATATTTCACCTAAAGTGAAAACAAGGTTGAATGGTACTGCAAATTAAAAATGACAATAATTAAGCCTAAGATGGAGTATAGAATCTTACATACTAAAAAGTATACACTTGTAGCCCTTGCCTGCATGCTTTTTAGTTTAAACGCCATAGCACAAACTACAGTTACCTTACAAGACCAGTGCAATTGTGAAGTCTTAAGTGGAACTGATGTTTCCACCGCCGGAAGTATAAGTCCAACGGGCGCAGATTTAGGTGACCTTTACGTAAACACCGATACTGGAACTGTATTCTATTGGGATGGGGATTCTTGGGAATTCACAGACCGAGATAATCAGCAGTTAGTGGGTTTCGCTTTTGATGACGCTACCAATATCCTCACTTTAGACTTGGAAAACAGTGCGAGCGTAGATGTAGATTTATCGTCGCTTAGGGATTCTTTTACCGATACCAACACCGTCATAGTCGATTTTTCGGCCGACTCTGCTATGGGTGAATTGGTAATAACCGATAGTGATGGCTCTGAATTTAGGGTGGATATAGCTGCTTTATCATCCATAATAAACACCAACACCACGAACACCAGCTTAACGGAGGACGGCACCAACCTTATCCTCACGGACAGTGACGGCAACACGGTGACCTTGGCTCTTGCGGATTTGGCCGCGGAAATTGATACGGATACAAACATCACCAACGCCACCTTTGCAGTTGTGGGCACCGACCTGGTCATCACGGACACGGACGGTGGTACGGTAACGGTCGCCTTGGCGGACATCACCAACGGAGTCGACACCAACACCACGAACACAAGCTTAACGGAGGACGGCACCAACCTTATCCTCACGGACAGCGATGGCAACACGGTGACCCTCGCCCTTGCGGATTTGGCCGCGGAAATTGATACGGATACAACGAACGCGACTTTTGCGGTCGTAGGCACCGACCTCGTCATCACGGACACGGACGGCGGAACGGTAACGGTCGCTTTGGCCGACATTACCAGCGGAGTTGACACCAACACCACAAACACCAGTTTAACGGAGGACGGCACCAACCTTATCCTCACGGACAGTGACGGTAATACGGTGACCTTGGCCTTGGCCGACATCGCAGCGGAAACCGATACGAATACAACGAATGCCACCTTTGCAGTTGTGGGCACCGACCTGGTCATCACGGACACGGACGGTGGTACGGTAACTGTGGCCTTGGCGGACATTACCAGCGGAGTCAACACCAACACCACGAACACCAGCCTGACCGAGGACGGCACCAACCTTATCCTCACGGACAGTGACGGCAACACGGTGACCCTGGCCCTTGCGGATTTGGCCGCCGAAATTGATACGGACACGAACATCACCAACGCAACTTTCGCGGTAGTCGGCACGGACCTTGTGATCACGGACACGGACGGCGGTACGGTAACTGTGGCGTTGGCCGACATCACCAGCGGAGTCGACACCAACACCACGAACACCAGCCTGACCGAGGACGGCACCGACCTCATCATCACGGACAGTGACGGCAACACGGTGACCTTGGCTCTTGCGGATTTAGCCGCGGAAATTGATACGGACACGAACATCACCAACGCCACCTTTGCGGTCGTTGGCACCGACTTGGTAATCACGGACACGGACGGCGGTACGGTAACGGTCGCCTTGGCGGACATCACCAGTGGAGTCGATACCAACACCACGAACGCCAGCCTGACCGAAGACGGCACCAACCTTATCCTCACCGACAGTGACGGAAACATGGTGACCCTCGCCTTGGCTGATTTGGCCGCCGAAATTGACACGGACACGAACATCACCAATGCCACCTTCGCAGTCGTTGGCACCGACCTCGTCATAACGGACACTGCCGGCGGTACGGTAACGGTCGCTTTGGCGGACATTACCAGCGGAGTTGACACGAACACCACGAACACCAGCTTGACCGAGGACGGCACCGACCTTATCATCACGGACAGCGATGGCAATACGGTGACCCTGGCCCTTGCGGATTTGGCCGCTGAGATTGATACGGATACGAACATCACCAATGCGACCTTTGCGGTCGTAGGCACGGACCTCGTGATTACGGACACGGACGGTGGTACGGTAACGGTCGCTCTGGCGGACATTACCAGCGGAGTCGACACCAACACCACGAACACCAGCTTAACGGAGGACGGCACGAACCTTATCCTCACGGACAGCGATGGAAACACGGTGACGCTTGCCCTGGCCGACATCGCAGCGGAAATTGATACCAACACAACTAACGATAGACTGGAAATCAGTGGTTCAGATTTAGAATTGGAAGATTCTGACGGAAATGTGCTTAGCGTATCCTTGGGGGCTTTGGCTGCTGCAACAGATACGGATGACCAGAACCTACAGAACTTTCAGGTGAATGGGGCGAATCTGGAAATATCCATTCAGGATGGGAATACAGTTACAGTGCCTTTGGCGGACATCGCAGGAGGAACGGACACCAACAGCACGAACACCAGCCTGACCGAGGACGGCACCGACCTTATCCTCACGGACAGTGACGGCAACACGGTGACCTTGGCTCTTGCGGATTTAGCCGCGGAAATTGATACGGACACGAACATCACCAACGCCACCTTTGCGGTCGTTGGCACCGACTTGGTAATCACGGACACGGACGGCGGTACGGTAACGGTCGCTCTGGCGGACATCACCAGCGGAGTTGACACCAACACCACGAACACCAGCTTGACCGAGGACGGCACCAATCTTATCATCACGGACAGCGATGGAAACACGGTGACGCTTGCCTTGGCCGACATCGCAGCAGAAACCGACACAAATACAACGAATGCCACCTTCGCGGTCGTAGGCACCGATTTGGTGATCACGGACACTGCCGGAGGTACGGTAACGGTCGCTTTGGCGGACATTACCAGCGGAGTTGACACGAACACCACGAACACCAGCCTAATCGAGGACGGCACGGACCTTATCCTCACGGACAGTGACGGCAACACGGTGACCCTGGCCTTGGCCGACATCGCAGCGGAAACCGATACGAATACAACGAACGCGACCTTCGCGGTCGTAGGCACCGATTTGGTCATCACGGACACGGATGGCGGTACGGTAACGGTCGCCTTGGCGGACATCACTAGTGGAGTCGATACCAACACCACGAACACCAGCTTAACGGAGGACGGCACCGACCTTATCCTCACGGACAGCGATGGCAACACGGTGACCCTGGCCCTTACGGATTTGGCCGCCGAAATTGACACGGATACGAACATCACCAATGCCACCTTTGCAGTTGTGGGCACCGACCTGGTCATCACGGACACGGATGGCGGTACGGTAACGGTTGCCTTGGCGGACATCACCAGTGGAGTCGACACCAACACCACGAACACCAGCCTGACCGAGGACGGCACCGACCTTATCATCACGGACAGCGATGGCAACACGGTGACCCTGGCCCTTGCGGATTTGGCCGCCGAAATTGACACGGATACAAACATCACCAACGCCACCTTTGCAGTTGTGGGCACCGACCTCGTCATCACCGACACGGACGGCGGTACGGTAACGGTTGCCTTGGCGGACATCACCAGTGGAGTCGACACCAACACCACGAACACCAGTTTAACGGAGGACGGCACGAACCTTATCATCACGGACAGCGATGGCAACACGGTGACCTTGGCCCTTGCGGATTTGGCCGCCGAGATTGATACGGATACGAACATCACCAACGCCACCTTCGCGGTCGTGGGCACCGACTTGGTCATCACGGACACGGACGGCGGAACGGTAACGGTCGCTCTGGCGGACATCACCAGTGGAGTCGACACCAACACCACGAACACCAGCCTGACCGAGGACGGCACCAACCTTATCCTCACGGACAGTGACGGCAACACGGTGACCCTTGCCCTTGCGGATTTGGCCGCTGAGATTGATACGGATACGAACATCACCAACGCCACCTTCGCGGTCGTAGGCACGGACCTCGTGATCACGGACACGGATGGCGGTACGGTAACGGTTGCCTTGGCGGACATCACCAGTGGAGTCGACACCAATACCACGAACACCAGCTTAACGGAGGACGGCACCAACCTTATCCTCACGGACAGTGACGGCAACACGGTGACCCTTGCCCTTGCGGATTTGGCCGCTGAGATTGACACGGATACGAACATCACCAACGCCACCTTTGCAGTCGTGGGCACCGACTTGGTCATCACGGACACGGACGGCGGAACGGTAACGGTCGCTTTGGCGGACATTACCAGCGGAGTCGATACCAACACCACGAACACCAGCTTAACGGAGGACGGCACCGACCTTATCCTCACGGACAGTGACGGCAATACGGTGAGCTTGGCCTTGGCTGACATCGCAGCGGAAACCGACACGAATACAACGAACGCCACCTTTGCAGTTGTGGGCACCGACCTGGTCATCACGGACACGGACGGCGGTACGGTAACTGTGGCCTTGGCGGACATTACCAGCGGAGTCGACACCAACACCACGAACACCAGCCTGACCGAGGACGGCACCAACCTTATCATTACGGACAGCGATGGCAATACGGTGACGCTTGCCTTGGCCGACATTGATACTGACGACCAGGAAGGCACGGAGGTTAATTTAACGACGCCCATTGATATTGATGGGGATACCAATGATGAGTTGACCGTTGAAGATGCCATTAATGCCCTAAACGATAGGTTCGAATGGCGTCCCGTAACCACGGCTGACGGGGATAATGCTATTGAAAACGTATTCTTGGCGGACACCTATAACCGCTATGTATACTTGACCGAGAACGGACAGTTGGCCATTACAGATGATAATACGTTGCCCAATTTTGGGGCTGGTGGGGACCCCGGCCTTGTAACGGTCAATGATAAAACGGGAACCGTGCCAACCGGTTTTTATACGGAACTGCTCAATGCAACCGGTAATGCCAATGTGGAGATGAACGGCGCCTATTTGGATGTAAAATACCAAGGTACCGGAAACGCCACAAATTTGCGTGCTATAATGCCCTATGCCATTGCCGAACAAGGTTCCGGTTCCATTGGAAAAATGGTCAGCTCTGATGGTTTGTTCTTGGTACGTGACGGTTACAGTGGCACTATTACCAACGCAAAGGTCTATGATGCAAACGCCATTGTTGCGAATACCGCTTCAGGTGCCAGTGTAAACAATATGTATGGGGTTCATGTTCGTGGTAGTGCGTTTACATCTCCAAATCCCAACATCAACTCAAAATATGGGTTAAAGATTGAGGACGTAGTTCCAAGTACCTCTGGCACCAATGCCAATGTTTACAGTATCCATACCGGCCTTGGCCAGCATCACTTTGGGGGCTATGGTACGGGGGCATATACGGGTACGGCCACCAATCTTCTTGCCGTAGACGCCGATGGTGATGTTATTGAAGTTGCCACTTCTGGTTTGGACACCAACACCACGAACACCAGCTTAACGGAGGACGGCACCAACCTTATCATCACCGACAGTGACGGAAACACGGTGACCCTCGCCTTGGCCGACATCGCAGCGGAAATCGATACCGACACACAGTATACTGCGGGTACTGGTCTGGATTTGACCGGCACTGAGTTTAGTGTTAACGATTCTGAATTGAACCCAGATTGGACAAACATTACGAATATCCCGGCAGGGTTTAGTGATAATATTGATAATGTAGATGATGCTGATGCTGTCATAGGAAATGAATCCGTAACGGGTCTTACTTTTGACGGAACAACACTTACCTTAACCCAAGATGGTGCACCAAATGAGACCGTGACCTTATCAAGTGTTAATACAGATAACCAAACGTTGACACTTTCCGGAACTACATTAGGCATTACAGGAGGAAACACCGTTAACCTCAATACACTTTCTGATGATGATGTAGCTGTTACAAATACGGTCGCGGGTAACAGAATTGCAACAATTTCAGAACCTGGAATTACTGCGGTGGATATCAATGAAACGGTGACAAGTTTGTCCCAGGATAACGGCACGGGCGTTATAACTTATCTGGACGAAGATGGTGGACCTGCCCAAACGGCCAATGTCGTTAGTGCTCAAGCCAATAACCAGATTACGGTTGGGTCAGATGGGGGCGCCTTTCTAGTTGCGATGCCATCTATTTATGCCACGGGAAAAGTAGCCATTGAATATGTGGGTACCCCTGGTGTGGACGCAGGCAATAGCAGTTTGTACCAAGCTACGGTAACAAGAATAAATGAAGGTGATTATCAAGTAACTTTTGATACCGCTTTGGCTAATTCCAACTACGTGATTCAGCTTTCGACCTTGGACTGCGGTGGTGACTGCCCTGGAAATACAACAACAAATTATGACGACCCTGGGATTACCTATTATAACCAGACGGCAACAGGATTTAGGGTCAATATTGGGGACAGTGATAATGGCGGTACGCAGAAAGACGATATCGATTTAGAGTTCATGTTCACGGTAATCTTAATTCCTTAAGTAAAAACTAACCACAGTCTAAAAGAATGAAAAGAGTAATAATAGCTATTGGGTTGTTTATTGTTGGTGTCTCGGCAAGTGCACAGATTGAGGGTACTTCGCTTCCAAGTTTGCCTAACCTAACTACAGCCGAAATGAACGGTGCAACCGGGGTTTATGTTGGATCTTCTGTGTTTAACACGGATGAACAACGGATATACACCTATACCAGTTCGGGCTGGGTCACCAATACGGATAGTCAACAACTTACATTGAATTCCGCTAACCTGGAAATTTCAAACGGTAATAGTGTAGACCTTTCTACCATAACTGGCTTCGGGGATAATATCTATACTATAGATGGTATTCTAACTGGTGATAGAGCGGTTACCCAGAACAATTTCGACCTCAATTTTGATGCCAACACCTTGGTGGTAAGTGGTGATAACGATAGGGTTGGTATTGGTTTGGTGAATCCAAACTCAAAATTACATATTAATAATGTTGGCACTGGTTTGGCCAGGGGTCTACAGCTTGATACTGATCAAGGCAATAGACATACAATATCCATTCGCAGAACGGACAATGCCCTTGAGACTGGTATAGGATTTCAAAATGCAGGCCTTGCATATGGTGCAACTATTTTTCACCGTAATCAAAGCGAAGGTGGAGGAATTGGAGAATCGTTGAGCATTGCCACCATTGGCAATGAAACAGACCCCACATTGCTTGGTGAAACGGCTACCTTTAAAAATGATGGAACGGTACGCTTACATGATTATGGCAGTGGTACCAATGCGGGAACCCTTACTCAAATTCTAGGTGTAGAGGCAGATGGTGATGTTATAGAAGTTGCCGCTGATGGATTGGGTTCGGACGATCAGACGGCGGCCGAGGTAAGCATCACGGATGCCGGAGGAAACTTTACCGCTGCGGATGTTGAAGGAGCTTTGGCCGAACTAGCCGCCACTGCTGGAGATAACATGTATACGGCAGATGGCACCCTAACTGGCGATAGAACAGTGACCCAAAACAATTTTGACCTAAATTTTGACGCCAACACCTTGGTGGTAAGTGGTGATAATAATAGGGTAGGAATTGGTACAAACGCACCTACGGCAACTTTATCGGTATCGGGAGGTATCAATACTTCAAATGCTATAGAAATTGGTGAGTTGGGAACTGGCGATCGAACTTCCTTCTTGGATTTTCATGCAGAAGATGGCGTAGACCGTAGTTTTAGGATTCGTAGGTTATCGGGTGCTGATGGCGACGTTCAAATCCAAAACAATGGAACGGGAGGAATACAGTTTTTAACTGACTTTTCAGATACACGTATGTCCATTGGTTCAAGTGCCAATAACGGTAACGTGGGTATCGGTATTACCAATGCTGCGGCACGGCTAGATGTAAATGGCAACGCAAGAGTACGAACGTTACCGGCAAGTGCTGATACGGACCAATTGGTCTCCGCTGATGCTAATGGAAATCTAAGAAAAGTAAACTCTTTAAAAGCTTCAAAAGTATTTTATCCACCATCCATCGCAATAGATGCTTCAACACCAGACCCTGCAACAAATAGAACAATTGATTTGCATGCACAGTACATCGCGCAATTTGGTTCTCCCGTTGTCAGTAGTGCTGGCACTATACCTACGTATGCAGCTACGGAACTAGATTATCATGTCACATTTGCCGATCCGGATGTTTTTGGGGATGGTACCAACGTATTGAATATGAGCATAGATGCCAATGGTATTTTAACCTATCGCATCTACAATTCACCTGCGGATTACAATGCATTGATCAATGTTGTATTCGTAGTAAAATAATTTAATCACAACAACGACCTCAAATCGATTTGAAACATATCACTACATATAAAACCCTGGTTCTTAGTATTGTTTTTACAGTGTTAGGGACATTTGTTTCCAATGCCCAGTTTTTATTGCAGGCGCCCAGTAGTGGGGATGAGAACAACTACCAGTGGTTTGAAGCCTCTGATACCGCAAATGTACTGGGAACGGATTCTTTTTACGAAGCCACCCAACCTGGGGTCTATTTTGCCACGTATGATGGTACCCTTTGCGGATCCAACGCAACAGGCTATTTTATCCTCACCAATTGCAACGCACCTGACAATGAGGTTACTTTGGATATATCTGCCAATGTTCCGGCAAACGCAACGGTTAGTTGGTCACCCCCATTAACTGGTGATCAACAGCAACCAACGGTTACTGCCACGCAAGCGGTGGAACGTTATGTGGCCACCATTGTAAAGGCTGGGAACTCCATTGCCCTACCAAGGTTTACCGTGGTCTGCTTAAACCAAGCGGCCAACCTTGTGGATGATGTTGTTACGGTGAATGAAGACGATTCTGTCCTGGTTCCCATTTTTGATAATGATACGGATATACCTACCGTAGGCACCCTAGAAACTACAGATCCGGCCAATGGAACTATTACCATTGATGACAACGGTACACCAAATGATCCATCCGATGATATTGTAACCTATACCCCAAATCCAGATTTTAACGGTACCGATACTTTTGACTATACGGTGTGCAATAGTGCAGGGGATTGTAGTACAGCAACGGTAACCATAGATGTATTGCCCATTGTGGATACCATTGACGATAGTGTTGCCACAAATATAGGTGAAACCGTTGCCGTACCTTGGAGCTTAAACGATAATGACCTCCCAACCAGCGGAACTTTTACCAATACGGACCCTGCCAATGGCACCGTAAACTATGATGATAACGGTACGCCCAATGATCCATCTGATGATGTGGTTACCTATACCCCAAACCCTGGCTTTGAAGGAACGGATAATTTTGAGTATACCATTTGTGACGATTTGGGTAATTGTGATACGGCCGTCGTGACCATAATTGTTTCTGCCAATGCGGATTTAGATAGTGATGGCGACGGTATTGCCGATAGTTTTGAGGATTTAAATGTTGATGGGGATAATGACCCAGCAACCAACCCAACGGATACCGACGGAGATGGTGTTCCAGATTATTTGGATATTGACAGCGATAATGACGGTATCCCGGATAATGTGGAGGCACAGACCACTGCAGGTTATATTCCACCAAGTGGCGAAGATGTTAACGGGAACGGTATAGACGATGCTTATGAAGTAGACGGTACTATTGGTATTATCCCCGTTGATACAGACGGTGATGGTATTCCGGACTATGTGGACGAAGATAGCGATGATGATGGCGTTCCAGACAATATAGAAGCCCATGATTTTGACCAAGATGGTCTGCCAGATAGGGTGTTTACCGGGAACGATGAAGATAATGATGGCCTGGACGACGGTTACGAAGGTGCTGAGACCAATGATGTGGACGTTAACGATGAAATAGATGATCCATTAACTGATTTACCCGATACTGATAATGATGATATTCCGGATTATAGGGATACCGATGATGATGGAGATGGGATTGAAACCATTGATGAGGACAATAACTCGGATGGTGATTTTGCCAATGATGATGCAGATAATGACGGAACACCAGACTATTTGGACAGTGATTTAATTCCAACAACGGATTCCAGAATAACGGTATTCAATGTGGTCACACCTAATAATGACGGCATACATGATGAGCTAAGGATTGAGAATATTGAGAATTTCCCAAACAATACGGTCAAAATATTCAATCGTTGGGGGGTATTGGTCTTTGTTACCAAGGCATACGGCACTGCTGGTAATGTTTTTGATGGTACCTCTCAAGGTAGGGTCACCGTGGATAAAGACAACAAACTACCTGTGGGAACCTACTTCTATATCATTGAATATGAAGATGAAACTGGCTTTACGCGCCAAGAATCAGGTTATATCTACATCAATCTATAAGAGGTGACCTCATGGGGAAACAGAAATTTATGATGACAAAATATTTCACCTTGTTGCTATTTATAGTGTTGGTCGGTAGCCAAAGTGCTTTGGCACAACAAGATGCCCAGTACACCCAATACATGTATAACACGGTAAGTGTTAACCCTGCCTATGCAGGTTCTAGGGGGCACATGAGCATCGGCGGGCTTTATCGCTCGCAATGGGTAGGTCTAGAAGGAGCTCCGGTTACGCAAACCTTTAATATCCATACCCCATTATCCATCCGTGGCGTTGGTGTTGGAGTATCATTTGTGAATGATGTTATTGGGCCAACGTCGGAACAAAATATAGACCTAGATTTATCCTATACTATCCCTACAGGTTATGAGGGCAAATTAAGTTTTGGTTTTAAAGCTAGCGCCCATCTGTTGGATATTCGCTTTTCCGAGCTAACCGTGGATAATACCCAAGGGATGGATGGTACCTTACAAATGGATATTGACAACCGTTTTTCCCCAAATTTTGGTGCAGGGGTATACTACCATACAGATCGTTTCTACGCTGGTTTGTCCATCCCAAGATTGTTGGAGACGGAGCATTTTCAAGAATCCACGCTCTCCGTGGCCCGTGAGCAGATGAACTGGTACTTTATCACCGGTTATGTTTGGGATTTAAACCCTTTTTTAAAATTTAAGCCTGCCTTGTTGACAAAGATGGTTCAAGGTGCTCCGTTACAGGTAGATGCCTCTGCCAATTTTTTGTTCAATGAAAAATTTATTTTGGGAGCTGCCTACCGTTGGGATGCCGCTGTCAGTGGCATGTTTGGTTTTCAGGTGAGCGATCAATTGTTGATCGGTGTCGCCTATGACAGGGAAACCACGGCGCTAGGTGGTACTACCTTCAATGACGGTTCTTTTGAGGTGGTGCTTAGGTATGATTTTATACGCGCTATAGGCAATTTAAAATCACCGCGTTTCTTCTAGAATATTCTTGGATTATTTATAAACTCTTTGGCAAACCAAGTGGGGTAAAGGTCATATTTTTGCTCTATGGAAGAGAAAGTTATCCTTGTCGATACGGAAAATCGGCAAATTGGTTTAATGCCCAAGATGGAGGCACATGAAAAAGCAGTGCTGCATCGGGCATTTTCGGTTTTTGTGATGAATGAAAAAGGGGAGACCATGTTACAGCAACGAGCTGCCCATAAATACCACTCCCCCTTATTATGGACCAACACCTGCTGTAGTCACCAACGGGACGGGGAAACCAATATCGATGCAGGAAAACGGAGGTTAATGGAGGAAATGGGTTTTGTCACGGAACTTACCGAGCTCTTTTCATTTATGTACAAAGCCCCTTTTGATAATGGCCTAACGGAACATGAGTACGATCATGTGATGATGGGAAGGTTTGATGGAGAACCAAAAATCAATACGGATGAGGTAGAAGATTGGAAGTGGATGCATCCGCGGGATATTAAGCAAGATATTGCCTTACATCCCAACAATTACACGGCCTGGTTCAAAATTATCTTTGAACGTTTTTATGAACACTTGATTGAAAAAGAATAAAAAAATGAGAGTTAAAGTTAGTAGGAAGGCACATTTTAACGCCGCCCACAGATTATACCGTCCAGATTGGAGCTTTGAGAAAAACAATGAAGTGTTTGGCAAATGCAACAATCCAAGATTTCACGGCCATAATTATGATCTGATCGTAAGCGTTACCGGCGAAATAGATGAAGTAACAGGGTATGTTATGGATATGAAGGTGTTAAAGGATTTGATCAAGGAGGAGGTGGAAGAAGCTTTTGACCACAAAAACCTGAACATGGACGTTCCGGATTTTAAAAACTTAAATCCTACCGCAGAGAATATCGCAGTGGTCATATATGATAAGCTTCGCAAGCATATTGATGCCGACAAAGATATTGAAGTGGTCTTGTACGAAACCCCTCGTAATTTCGTTACCTATTCAGGTTAATGAATGAACAGTTATGAGCTTATACCCTTTAAAATTCACCCCTATTCTTAAAGAACGGTTGTGGGGAGGAACCAAACTAAAAGACGTATTGCATAAACCAAGCACTAGCGATATTACCGGTGAAAGCTGGGAGCTATCTGCGGTAAAGGGTGATGTGTCCATCGTGGAAAATGGTCCCTTTGCCGGCACTTCGTTACAGGAGTTGATCAATTTACATAAAGGGAAGCTTTTGGGAGACGCAGTGTATAAACGTTTTGGAACCGATTTCCCAATCTTGATAAAATTTATTGATGCCAAACAGGACCTTTCCATTCAATTGCACCCCAATGATAAATTAGCCAAGGAAAGACATGACTCTTTTGGGAAAACAGAGATGTGGTATGTCATGGACGCAGATCCCGGGGCAAAATTGATCGTAGGTTTTAACAAGGAGGTTACCAAGGGGGAATATCAAGATAGTTTGGCCCAAAATACGTTGTTGGACCTTTTGAATTATGAAGAGGTAGCTAAAGGGGATACCTTTTTTATCAACACAGGGAAAATCCATGCCATTGGTGGCGGGGTGCTGTTGGCAGAAATTCAACAGACCTCTGACGTTACTTATCGCGTATTTGATTTTAATCGGAAAGATAAGAATGGCCAATTACGGGAGTTACATACAGATTTAGCCTTGGATGCTATAGACTACACCAAAAAGGACGATTTTAAGGTGGATTATCCACGGGAAAAAGATTTGACCCACAAAATGGTACATTGTCCCTACTTTAAAACTGATGTGCTGTCACTCACCAAAGATATGACCAGGGATATTGCCAACCGGGATTCATTTACCATACTCATGTGCGTGGAAGGAGCGGCAAGCGTGGAAACGGAATTTGGAGCCGTAGTATTAAATAAGGGGGAGACCACTTTGGTTCCTGCCCTTACGAAGACCTTAACGCTAAAAACAACGGCAAGCACACTACTTGAAGTTACTATTTAAAGCTTATTTTTGTTGAAAATTTAGACCTATGGCTAGTATTCGCGATTTAAAAAAAGATATCAATTTTGTTTTGGGTGATATTATTGAAGCGGTTTATATCTGGGAGGCCGATAGTGGCAACACCAATTCAGCGGACGGGAACGCCATTATTGAGGAAGCAATTACGGTTTTTGATGGCTTAATGGATAAAGTAAACCAAAAAGTAGAAGGCAGTAAAAAGGCTCACTTTAAGACGGTCCGTAAGGAGTTAGAGGAAAAGGCAACCGTCCTTATTGAAAAATTGAATAAATTGGCAGCCTAGCGTTCCCAATAGGGTCTTACACGATGAGCATGTTAAAACGGACTCCGGCTCCCTATCCCTTCTAACTTTTTCTAGTACATCTCATTTGTGATGGTTATCCACTATTTCAATTCTGCAAGGTACTTTTTAAGTTGCTTACCGTATTTGGATGATGCCACTTTGGGAGTCAATGCGTTATAAATGGAATCCAGGTATTTTGGATTTGCGTTGGCAGCTTCAGTAAGTGCAACGTATGGGGTAACGTAACTGTCTGGCTTCGTAAGGGCAAAATTTAGGACGTACTGATAACGTCTGAGGAGGTTTTTGTTCAATAACTGATTTACAGAATCTATTTTTTCTTGCTGGGCTTCCGTATCGTCCGTTATGGTCAACTGGGCAAGGCTTAGTTCCCTCATATTAAATCTGGATAGCATCTGGTTAAATTGGGTATAGGTGTCATGTGAATTGGAACCAGAAACTTTGGCCTCCGTATCTATGGTATTCCAATTGGTGGCAACGCTGATTTCACCCTGTTCCCCAAAAAAAGTTATCCTGTCGTTCACGTCGTTGTTATCGGCCTTATCCAGAAATAAATAAAAAATTTCAGGGCTGTCAATATCATAAATAAACTCAAAATTACCATCTCCCCGTAATTGAACCGAGTCTATGTTGACCAAGGTAGAATCTTGGACACGTTGTAGGTAAAGGGTGCCTTTTTTTAGTCCGGCGATATCACCTTTTACAATCATGCTTTTACTCAAGTCCTTTTTGCAGGCAGTTATGGTGAGCATTACGGTGATTAAAACTGCAATTTTTTTCATCCTTAAAGTTTAGCAGGGCAAATATCGGTTTTCTTTGGTATTACGGCTGTCAATTTTTATAAAATTGCAGGATTCAAATGAAATTATAGACTTTCAATGATCTTAGAAACGGCAAGGCCGATCATCAAGAAAAGTTGAAGGAAAACCCCCAGTATCACATAGCAGAGTATCACCCTAAGTATCGCCTTCCATGTTGCCAAGACATTAAAGAAGGTCACAAAGGCAAACCTCGCATACAGAACTGCAGCCATAAATGGCAACAATTCGTAATAATAAACACCATCCATAAAAAACATTGGAATTGAAAAAACCGAGTAGATAAGGGCCTGCTGACCTAGGATAAAACAGTTAATCACCAAATGTTCCAAATAGTTGTGTGCTATATCGATAAACGCAAGTTTGGATGCACCGGCGTAAAAAGGGAAGAAACAGTAATACGGCGTAAGGGTAGTTATCCATTATAAGCTGAAAGAAAGCCGTACCAACAGCTTCGCCCTTTTGGTTGTTCCATCCCTCTGCGTATCCTGCTGAATACCCGTTAAGCAAATCATGAATCGGGGTATTGATTTCTATGAGCCTGGTGACCAGAAAATATAATGTTGACAACGTAAATGCGTAGGCAACGGGTTTAAAATAATTCTTTCGTTTTCCTTGGATAAAATCCCTAATGGCGTTTCCTGGGCGGATAAACAATTCTTTTATCGTGAACAAAAACCCACGGTCTATCTGGAGAATGCTCTCCTGAAGCTCTGTAAAAAATGTTTGTACGGTAAGTTTTGATACACGGGCATTTGGCCACATGACCCACAAAACGCGCCTCGTAACCTACTGTTGCAGTTCTTGCAGTACATCCCTTTTTCTCCTTCCATAGGTTTAAAAGCTAGAGGCTACTTCCATTAATAAGGCGCATAAATAAGCACCGCCCGTACCAACTACATAGCCAAAAACTGCCAATAGGATTCCTACGGACGTTAATGCGGGATGAAATTCTGCCGCTACCACAGGTGCCGATGCCGCCCCACCAACATTGGCTTGGCTACCAACGGCCAGAAAGAAAAAGGGTGCTTTGATGATTTTTGCCACAATGATGAGGAGTACGGCATGGATACTTATCCAAATAAGCCCAATAGCTATAAGCCCAGGGTTTTCCAAAACTGCTGCTAGGTCCATCTTCATCCCTATGGTGGCCACCAAAATATAAATAAAAACGCTGCCCAATTTGCTGGCTCCCGCACCCTCGTAATTTTTTGCCTTGGTGAAAGAAAGGCCAATACCAATGGCCGTGGCGACCACCACCATCCAAAGGAACTTGGACCCCAAGGAAGACAGCGCTTTTTCCTTGTTGCTTATCACCTCAAAATTCGTTTCTAAAAATTCCGCAAAATGATGGCCAAGGAAATGTGCCAAACCTACCCCTGCAAATGCAAAAAGAAGCAGGGCCATATAATCATGAAGGCTTGGTATTCTTGCTGTTTTTTCTGCATGGGCAGCTACCTTGGTCTTTAATTTTTCAATGGAAGAGGTATCTGCTTGTAACCAAGCATCAATCTTTTTGGTTTTGCCAACACCAAGCAAGACAATGGCCATCCAAATATTGGCAACCACAATATCCACCAAGACCATGCCTCCGTATTTTTCCTGATTAAACTCAAATACCTCTAACATGGCCGCTTGGTTGGCCCCACCCCCGATCCAACTACCGGCAATGGTGGCAAGGCCCCTCCAGACCGCATCAAAACCAGCACCTCCAACAGTCTCTGGTGACACCAAAGAAACCAATAAAATCGCCAGTGGTCCACCAATGATAATACCAACAGTGCCGGTCAAAAACATAATTAAGGCCTTGGAGCCCAAATTGGCAATGGCTTTTAAATCTATGCTCAACGTCATTAAAATCAACGCGGCCGGCAATAAATACCTACTGGCAATATAATAGGTATGTGAGCTTTTTTCATCTATGATACCAATACTGGCCAGAATGGACGGAAGTAAGTAGCACATGAGTACCGTGGGAACAATCCCGTAGAATTTTTTCCAAAAACCGGTCTTCCTGGAAGAGGTGAGGAAAACAAAACCTAGACACAGTGCCAAAAGGCCAAAAATTACCGTATCCTCCGTTAAAGGCAGTTGATTCATTGTAGTTGGTTTTAGTCTGCCTAAGGTAAAAAAGAATAATCGATTTTTAGCTTTGGGTTACTTCTGACAAGGTTAAGGGGTAAAAAACTGAATTTGTAAGTTAAAGGGACCGGAAATTAGAAAAGGAGTACTTAGCCTAAGGTATCACGCCTTACCATCCACGCGGCCGGACCTTAAATGTTTAACCAATAGGTGAATTTTAGGTTGATGGACCTGCTTCTGGGAGCAAAGGATTCCACAAAATAATTATCGTTGTACACGATAAACAGGTCTGATAATGGCGCAAAGCGCCATTGTAGCCTAGAATTAAACCCAAGGTTGTCCCGTTGGTTGCTGTACTGTACCAAAGTGGACCAGAAGATAGCTTTGTTAAAGGTAATGTTGATGCGGGGGCTTATGAGCCACAAGTTTGCACTGGGGAATGGGTTGGGCAATTGTATGCGATCATAATTAACGTTTAACGATAAAAACACCTTAGGTTGCAAGCGTAGGCTCATATCGCCCTCAAAAGAGAAGCGTTTGCCGTTATAGAAGTCTCCATATTGTGGTGCTGCGGAGTATGAAAACACTTTTCTGCGATCCGACTCAAATTCCGCTTCGAATGAGGTGTAATAATACCCGGTGTCCGCCGGAAGTTCCAATGCGCCCTCGGTACCCGTGGGGTCAAACGGATCCGTTAGAAAAGTGAACCGGTTGAACATGTTAAAGGAAATTTGTTGCTGTTCCTTATATTCTGCCCCCCAAGAGCTGAACATGACATAATCCGTATTTTGGTAGTCTAGGGTAGGCCTCCAGATGGCGTTGGGGCTAAACCGAAACCCATGGGTATTGATCTTCCCTTTTTTTGGCCAAAAATTATATTCTACAAAGGGTCTGGCGGCGATGATATCGCGCCTTCTTACAAAACCAAGGTCAGACCTAAAGTCGTTTCCCACATAATTGCCCCGCAAACCAAAATTAACATGTCTGGAATTATATTGTAGATCAACACCGCCAGAGCTGTCATCATTACCAATGTCTTTGGCAAAGGATTTGTGGTAAAAGAATTTGCCTACCCAGGTGTTGTCGGACGAGGCCAAGTTGTAGTCCAAACCAACCACCCTATTGTAACGGTCTGTTTCTTCCACAAAGTCATAGTCTTTAAAGGTCTGTCTATTCACAAAGATGAAACTTAGGTTAGACCTGGAAAACAGTTTTTTCTGCAAGGCAAGGACTGTATTGTTATTGCTGGCAATTTCATTTTGTAGGTCTTCTTCGGTCTGCAGGTTTAAAAAGCCCAGCCGCCAATCCTCATTTAATTTTCCACTTAACCTCATTCCACCAATAATGCCGTTCTCTATGGTTTCCCCGTCTGCATCCTCGGCAATGCCAATACGTCTGGAAAAAAAGGGATTGGAATCACGGCTGTTACCAAAACTGGCAAAAAGGTCGTTGTTGTCCACAAAAAATTGCCTCCTTTCCGGGAGGGCAACTTCAAACCTAGTGAGATTGGTGATAAAGTTATCCACCTCCACCGTGGAGAAATCTGGATTTAAGGTAAGGTCTAAATTTAAACTGTTCCCAACGGATATTTTAGCATCCGCACCAAAGTTGAGGGTGTTTAGGTTATCCCCAGTTTCAAAATCCTTGGCGCTGACCCCATTGGTGTAGGGAATAAGTGCAAATGGTGTGCGGTATTTTCCCAGTGGTTTCTCAAAAACCATGTCACCCATGAACGCCAAATTAAAAATGAGCTGGTTTTGGGGAATTTCTGCCCAAGTACTGGTTTCATTGGTCTGGGTATCAAATCTATAACTGTTCATCCGCCATTTGGTCTCGCCTTCATTGAACTTAAAGGAGGTTAAGGGTATGGCCCATTCCGTAACATAGTACCCATCATAAATTTGTGACTCTCCGCGCCATTTTACATCCCATGAAGTGGTGAAGCCGCTTAAGTCAAAACCCCCTCCGGAAATTAACGCTTCCCGTCTTACCCCGTAAGGATTGGAACCAAAAAGGAAGGCGTTGGTTCCATCATTAAAGGTATCAAAGAGGATGCTTATGTTATCGCTGCCGCCCGCCCTAAAGTCGCGCTCCAAAGAAGGTACTACGTAGTCGTCGCCTTCGGTAAACAGCGTAATCCCTATGTACAGGGTAGACTCGGAATACAGCATTTTTATGTCGGTCTGTTGTATGGCCAGAATGGAATCGGATGGGAAATACTGTTGGAAGTTATTGGCGCTTTCTGCGATTTCCCAAATAGGTTCATCTAGCTTACCGTCTATGTTGATTTCTTCTTGAATGAATTTAACCGTAAACGATTTGGGAGCGTCCTGCGCTGCTAGACCAAGGGCAACGAGGAAAGTCCATAAAAAAAAGTAACGGTTGGCCATGCACTATATTAGTCCAACAAAAGTAAAGGTCGTATAGTTAAGAAAATCATAAAATAACCTGAACGTGATTTGCTATGGGTTAAACGACGTATATGTTCTGGTTAAAGTAGGGGTTAAAGGGATTAAATATTCAACCAGTACGTCAATTTTAAATTGATGGAGCGACTCCTGGGTGCAAATGAATTCACGAAATAATTGTCGTTATACACAACAAATAAGTCTGATAGTGGGGCAAAGCGCCATTGTAAGCGGCTGTTAATGCCTAAATTATCCCTTTGGTTGCTATATTGGACCAAGGTGGACCAAAAAATGGACTTGCTAAATGTGACATCAAAATTTGGGCTTAGCAGCCATATATCTGCACTTGCAAAAGGTTGGGGAAGTTGAATTCTATCAAAACGCACGTCAAACCCAAAGTTAAACCTAGGCTGTATTCTAAGGTTGGCACTAGCTTCCATGGAATATCGCTCTCCGTTAAAGAATTGCCCTATGGTGGGCTCAAGGGAATAGGAAAATATTTTTCGTCTATCCGATCTAAATTCGGCACCAAAACTATTAAAGTAATAACCAACATTGGCCGGTAGTTCCGCCGCACCGGCAGTACCAGTTGGGTCAAATGGTTCTGTTAAAAAAATAAAATCGTTGGAGTATCCAATGGACAGTTCATCCAAACTGGTAAATTCTGCGCCCCATCCAATGTTTATTTGGTGATCGGTCTGCCGCATGTCCAAACCCGGCCTCCATGTATATACACCAAAGGCTTGGAATCCATGGTTGTTTATTTTACTGTCCTTAGGCCAAAACGTTCTACTAAGGCTCATGGCACTTTTAAATATATCTTTTCTAGGGATAAAGCCAAGATCGGAGGTGAACTCCTCGTCTATATAGACCAAATCCAAAAAGGCCCCATAAAATCTTGAATTATAGCCGGCAAAGGCCCCTAAGGAATAATTACCTTCATTATCGTCTGGTTGAAAGGATTTATGGGCATAAAACTTCCCTATCCAGGTGTTATCGGCAGAGGCTAAGTTATAGTCAATACCCATAACGCGATTATACGCTTCTGAGGAGTCCAGAAAATCGGGTGCATTAAAACTTTGGCGGTTAATAAAAAAGGCACTGATGTTAGACCGCGCAAAAACCTTTTGTTGTAGGCTAAACATCATATTATTATTGGAGGCTATGCCATTTTCGGCATCCTCCTCGGTCTGGATGTTCAAAAATCCCAGGCGAAGATTGTTGTTGATTTTTCCGCTCAATCGAACCCCTGCCAAAATGCGGTTTTCAATGGTGTTGCCGGCGGTATCCCTTGCGATGCCTATCCTTCTAGAAAAAAATGGGTTGGCGTCACGTCCTCCTCCAAAATTTCCAAAAAGATCGTTATTGTCAATGAAAAATTGCCTTCGTTCCGGTAATCCAATCTCAAACCGCGTTAGGTTAGTGATAAAATTATCCACTTCTACCTGAGAAAAATCTGGGTTTACGGTAATATCCAAATTCATTCCATTGCCAATGGCAACTTTGGCGTCACCGCCTACTTTAAGGGTGTTAATAGATTCACCGGTCTCAAAATCCTTTGCGGAAAGCGTATTTACGTAAGGAATGAGTGCCAGCGGGGTTCTGGATTTGCCAAGCGGTTTCTCAAACACCATATCTCCCATAAAGGCAAGATTAAAAATCACTTGGTTCTGTGGGATTTTTATCCATGTGCTGCGTTCATTGGCCTGCATATCAAAACGATAGCTATTGAATCGCCATTTTGTTTCCCCTTCCCGGAATTTAAAGGAGGTTAGGGGAATAATCATTTCCGCCGTGTAATACTTGTCATAGATTTTGGACTCCCCTTTCCATTTTACGTCCCAGGAAGTGGTAAAGCTGCCATTTCCATCGCCTCCATTGAGGATAAGGGCCTCGCGTCTTACGCCATAGGGGTTCATGCCAAATAAAAAGGCATTGGTACCGTCGTTAAACGTATCGAACATTAAACTAATATTATCGTTGCCACCTGCCCTAAAATCCCTTTCAAGAGATGGGATAATGTAGTCTTTCCCCAAGGCGTTCATGCGTAGGCCTATGTATAGGTTTTTATCATCATATAGCATTTTGATGATAGTGGTCTGGGTGGCTGGAATGGAGTCCGAGGGGAAATATTGTTGGAAGGTGTTGGCACTTTCTGCAAATTCCCAGATTGGTTCGTCCAAGGCCCCATCTAGCGTAATGGTTTCCTCTATGTATTTAACCGTAAAGGACTTTTTGGTTTCCTGTGCTTTTAATTGTGTGACGGTCAGAAATACAATTAGAGCTAATAAACGGCTTGCCATCGGGAGTTTTATAAAATGCGATGGCAAAAATACAGGGCATAGGCGTTAAAAAAATGTAAAAGGCCTTACTCTTTTTCCTTGGTTTGTGGTTTTGGAGTGCGTTTTGCCTGTTTTAGACTCTGCATCAACATCCATTCTATTTGACCATTGGTACTGCGAAATTCGTCAGCCGCCCATTTTTCAATGGCTCTTAACATATCCTCGTTCACCCGCAACGCGAAAGCCTTTTTTTTAGCCATGAGTGGTAATAAAATCGGTCAATAATGAGATCAAGGTAGTGGATATTGGAAATTTTGGATTTTGGTAGGATGTGATATTGTCTGCATCATTCTCAATGTGTTTTAGGATATGGTTCATCTTCGGGATAATGTGTAACACTGCGTCCGGTATTGCGGCTTTTAACCGTTGGGCCTCGCCAATGGAAACTTGCAGGTCTTTGTCACCATTGAGGATACAAATGGGTACCTTAAGTTGTTTGATTATCTCTGTAGGTTGGTAACTTGCCCAGTCTTTCAAAAATTTTTGGTTTTGGGGAGCAAATAAGGACAATAGGAACGGATTGATATTGACTATGGAATCCTTTGCCTTTAATTCTTGGAAATGCTTTGTAGCAATGCTTGCGAGTGTACTATCTTGCTGTTTAATTTGATCGATGATAAGGTGATCAATAGTTTTTGCCGCACCGGCCAAGGATATGTAGGAGGTAATGTTTTTATCCAGAGCTAACATGGCAACCAATGAACCCTGGCTGTGCCCTATAAGATGAATGCCACTAAATCTTGAATCGGTGGCAAATTGTTCTATGGCCACCTTGGCATCCCCAACAAAATCTAACAGTAAGATGCTGTTCTGTTTCTTGATGTTTTCTGGGTTTGAGGTGCGCTTGTCATACCTGTAAAAACCAAATCCTTTGGTATTGAGACTATCTGCGAGCAATTTAATGTAATTGCCCTGTACAAGTGGTCCTTGGTTACCATTTCTGTCAATATTACCGGATCCATGGATAAAAAGGACCAAGGGAACTTTATGATCTACCGATGGATAGCTCAGGGTGCCTGGCAAATCAATATCACCATGAACAAGATGTACTTCCTCGGAGACGATTTCTTGACCAAAACTATGGAGATGCGCAAGAAGTAAAAAGGCTATAATATGTTTCATCTATTCTTATCCCTTTCAAAAATTATTCTCATGGTTTGTTCGGCAACATCCTTAACCACCCAACCTTCTCTGGCATGCTGATTAAGGATGTCTTCCAAATGTTGATTGTTACCGCTAAATTTTAAAGCGTAACTCACTACTTTATACTCTTTCATTTCTAAAATATTTTTTAATGATGCGTTGGGCATCATCCGGTTTTTGCGTACCTATCAATAGTTTTGTCCCATTCTTTTGTTTGGTCTGGATGCCCTGGTTTCCTTTAACGTTCAGGGCTTTTCCGTTGCCTCTTCCAAACCTATAGCCCCAACCGCCATACTCGGTGAGGGGCCGGTAAGTTCTGGTATAACATTCTTCAAGATCGGTCCACCGGATGGTTTTAAAACTCCTATGGATGGGAAGAAACCTGTAGTGTATTCCCTGTTCATCCATGCGGGTTTCCAGCTTAAAAATATAGATGAGACCTATGCTAAGCAATACGGCAATAAGAACAACTACTTGGCCGGTTAAGTCGTTTGGACCAACATTGCCAGAGGCTGTGCCCACAAAATACCACGTGTAGGCACAATAGGCCAAAAATCCCAAAAGCGCAATATTAATCACTTGCAGCCACCATTGGTTAAACCACTGTGTTTCTTCAAAAATGCGCATACCCTAGTGGTTTAAGGTTCCAGTGTTAAGCACGGGCGAAGCGTCTTTGTCCGAGCACAAAACCACCATAAGATTGCTCACCATGGCTGCTTTACGTTCTTCGTCAAGATCAACAATGCCCTTGTTTCCAAGCTCGTCCAACGCCATTTCTACCATACTCACCGCACCTTCAACAATTTTGTGTCTGGCGGCGACAATGGCCGTTGCCTGTTGTCTTTTTAGCATCGCGTTAGCGATTTCTTGGGCATATGCCAAATACCCAATCCTAGCTTCAAGCACTTCTATACCAGCCATTTGAAGCCGGTCTTGAATCTCTTTTTCAAGTGCCTCGCTAACCTCGTTCACACTTGATCGCAAGGTGATGTCTTCCTCAATACCTTCATCCGCAAAATTATCATAAGGGTACATGCTTGCCAGTTTCCTTACGGCTGCATCGGTCTGTACGCGTACAAAGTTTTTATAATCGTCCACATCAAAAGCCGCTTTATAAGTGTCGGTCACCCGCCAGACCAAAATGGTACTGATCATGATGGGGTTCCCCAATTTATCGTTCACTTTTAACCTTTCACTATCAAAATTACTGGCACGTAAAGAAATTTTCTTTTTGGTGAACAAAGGATTTACCCAGAACAAACCATTCTTTTTAATGGTGCCCACGTATTTCCCAAAAAGTAGCAGTACCCTAGAACTGTTAGGGTTGACCAAAACTAGGCCCGCGGATAGCAGTAGGCTCAAGAAAATTAAGCTACCGGACCATAGGTTCCCTGTTTCAATCAGCATAAAAATCCCAGCACTTAAAAGTGCTAAGCAGACAAATAGCATAAAATAGCCGTTTAAGGCGGTTATGGTTTTTTCGTTTGACATGGCATATGATATTAAAATGATATCATAAATATACTATTATAAATATAATTTTCAAAAAATTATTTGAAGGTAAGCCGTTGTACATGTTTGTAATATGTTTGCCATTGGGGTGGGCTGTACTTAGCTATAGCCTAAGATGTATCTGGTAATCAGAATAGTAGCCTTAAAAACGGTTTGTGATACTATTTTTAATTCCTCAACATCAACCAAACCTACAATTTGTTTTTAGCGGAGCTCTATATGCACAACGGTTGATATTATTGCGACACCTATTAGGCTTTCTTTGGCGGAAGTTGGTATTTTTACCCTCAAAATAGGAGGTTATGAGACTTGCGGTGTTATTCATTCTTTTTATGGGCCATTTTTGCAGTGCCAACCTAATCTGGTCTAAAACTGGACACCGGGTTACGGGGCATATTGCCCAAAAACACCTTAGCCGCAAAGCGGAAAGGGCTATAAATGATCTTTTAGACGGTCATTCACTTGCTTTTGCGGCAACTTACGCGGATGAAATAAAGGCAGACCGTAGTTTTTCCAAATATTCTGCTTGGCATTATGTAAACTACCCTATGGATATGGGGTATGAAGATTCTGAAAAAAGCCCCTACGGTGATGTGGTACAGGGTATTGAATTCTGTAAAAAGGTGATATTGGATGGGGCCAGCTCGCGAAAGGACAAAGTTTTCCATTTAAAAATGTTGATTCATCTTATAGGAGATATGCACCAGCCCATGCATGCGGGAAGGGCAGAGGACCGCGGCGGTAACGACATACAAATTCAATGGTTTGGGGAAGGCACCAACCTACACCGGCTGTGGGATAGCAACATGATCAATTCCTACGGAATGACGTACTACGAGCTGGGCGATGAGCTGGAACAGAGTGTGTCCAAACAAGAAAGGAAACGCTTACAGGAAGGCACCATCTATGAATGGGTGGACGAATCCCATACCCTTGCAGCTCAGGTATATGCCTCCGTAAGCGTTGGTGAGGACTTAAGATATCAATATGGATATCAATATAATGACCTATTGTTTTCCCAGTTGCAAAAGGCAGGCTTCCGTCTGGCCAAGGTACTCAACGAATTGTTTTCCTAACCGTTTGTTGATTTGTCTTAGTAGTCCACAAAACAGCCTACGGTAATAACTACCTAGGGTCAACGTTCCATCCAAATGTGGACTTCAAAGCCAAATATGGTGCTTCTGGTGGTTTTGGTATAAAAGGGTGTTGAAGAGGGCTATCATCCCCAAGTCACTAAAGATGAGGATTCATTTTTTTTCCAAGGATCTTGGGTTATCTTTTGGAAATTTTATTTCCGGAAATATTCCGTTGTCTAGAACATTTAAAGCGATCCACTCCATTACCCCTTAATTTAGCATGTTTGGTACTGCGGCCCTGAACGCGCTTACGCCACATCCTAAAACTACTGGGTTTCATCTCCCTGCGCATGATTTCAATGGTCTCCTGTTCCGAAATACCAAATTGAAACGTAATGGCATCAAACGGTGTACGATCTTCCCAGGCCATTTCTATTATACGGTCTAATTCCCTTTCTGTAAAATCTTTGTCCATAGCATTGCAAAGATACTAATGTTTCTAAAGCTGATATCCAAATAGGTGCATTGCGTCCGTAGGTTGGTAGATACCCTAATTATGTGATGACCCTAAAGGTAAGGTTGATGCGTTCGCCAATTTTTTTAGCTGTTTTTGGAATTTGATGTTGCCAGAAGTGCTGTGTTGTGCCGGCCATAAGAAGTAGACTGCCATGTTGTAGGAGTATTTTTTGTTTGATGGCCTTGTCCTTTTTGTACCTGAGGTGAAACCAACGTTCCTGCCCAAAGGTAACGGAGGCAATTATGGGGTTTTTACCTAACTCCTTCTCATCATCTGCATGCCAGCCATTACTGTCTTGCCCATCCCGATATAAATTTAAGAGACAAGTCGTAAAAGTGACTGGGCTGTGCTCCTCCACTTTTGTTTTTATTCGCAGTAACTCCTTAGAAAATAATTTGGGTTGCATGACAATGTTAGCGTACCCATAAGGTTTCTCATTTGCTGCATACAGCGCGGTTAATCTAGGCTGTGGATACACCTTTCCAAAAACCTTAATATCATCCTGTTGCCAGGCAATACTCTTTTTTAAATGTGAGAAAAGGGAATCTGCCTCTTCCTGATCAAATAATTGTGGATAGTACACAATGTCAGCGTCCGGGAGGTTGAATTTTTGTGATTCAGTAAATAAGGTGCCCATATTACTCTATCACCGTTTTAAGCTGTTTCCGATATTCCGAAGGGTTTTGCCCGCTGTAGGCCTTAAACAATTTATTAAAATGGGAAAAATTGTTAAAGCCACTCTCGTAGCAGACCTCAGTAATGCTAATGGGCTGTTCTGCCAACAGTTTTGATGCATGTACCAACCTGTATTCATTAACGAATTGGGTAAAGGTCTTGCCAGTAATTTTTTTAAAGTATCTGCAAAATGAGGGAACCGTCATGCTTACCTTATCCGCTATCTCTTCCAATGGAATTTCATCCTTAAAATTTGTTTTTACATGGTTTAAGACTACGTTGATGCGGTCATTGTCCTTAACCTCACTTTTTACGGTAAAACCATCGGCATTTAATATTTTATATTCTTCGGTGGCCCCAAGTTCGTTCAGAATATTTAAAATGCTCAAAAGACGGTTAAAGTCTGATTGGTATTCCATCACCTCCATTTTTTCGCCCACCTTCTTTTTTATTTTTCCAGAAAAGGCAATGCCACTTTTAGCGACCTCAAATAATTTTTGGATTTGGCGCATTTCCGGGATATTAAAAAAATCATTTCCCAAAAAGTCCAATTTCATTTGTATCACCGTCTCACTTTTATTTCCGGTGAGTTTATCCGTAAATCCGCAGTGGGGCAAATTGGACCCGATAAGGATTAAATCCCCGTCCCTAAAATAGGATACATGGCTGCCGATTTGGCGTTTACCAGCACCCCCATTAATGTATACCAGCTCTATCTCTGGATGGTAGTGCCACTGGGTGTACTCGTTTATGTTTTCTTGATCATACCTTTTATAGGTGTAAGAATGTCCAAAATTTGGGGCAATGGCCTCTAGGGCCGGTTTTTGTTTTAACACTGTGGTATTTTTCATTGTCATACTACAAAGATATTTCAGTAAGGTACGCTACAATCAATACAAATTTAACCAAAATCTATTGTAAATTATCCTTTAAGGTTTTTTTAGGACTGTCAAGGGTTAATTTAGAATACAAATTGGATAAAACTGTCGTAGTAATGGACTTAGCTTCTTGGTATGTTTGTACTGTAAATTTTTTACAAATCATTTAATACAAGTGTTATGAAAACAATCATGAAAAACACCGTTTTAGCAGCCTTAATGTTTACTACAGTAGTAGGCTTGGCAAAAGAACCTGTTAGTACTTTTGGAAAAAAGGCTTTTGAGGTAGAGAAGAAACTGGTCCATATAAATACAGATCCGGTATTTACGCAAAAAGGACAAAAGGTTTTTGTTAATCTCTTGAATTTAGACCAGGAGAATGTTGTCGTTAAAATTTATGACAGCGAAGGCAGGGTGGTATTTAAAGAGGTCTTCAAGGGCGAAATGATTGTGGAAAAAGCTTTCAATTTTGAAAAAGCTTATAAAGACAATTATACCGTTGTTGTTATTGATAACGATAAGAAATTCACAGAAAAAATTGAAGTAAAGTAGTCTAGTTTTTAGTTAATCAATTCAAGTTTGGCCCCAGCACCCTGTGTTGGGGTTTTTTTAGCTTAATTTTTGAAGTTTTTTACGTTTGGATTCTGGGACATTAGGATGGTCAATTAAGCATCGTAAAACTTTTTGGTCTTTTTCTTTAGCATACAACAACCGGTAAAAATCAGCAATGGATACAGAATTGATCGCTTCATTTACCAAAACCATGGAATCCCCTGCTTTTACCTCACCCGGCTCTAACACCTTAACGTAGGTGCCTGGACAATTGTGCGCTATAAAATCCTTTAAAACAGATTGGTCTTTAAAGCGTATGCCTAATTTATAGCAGGGTTCCCTGGGAAGTGTAATTTGCACAAGCGCTTTTCCCAAGCTGTAGGTGCTGCCAACCAACAGATGGGATTCCTTAAGCCCCTTTATGGTTATATTTTCCCCGAACATGCCCCAATCCCATTCTAAATGGGGATATTTCTCTTTGTAGTGGGAATAGTTGTCTGCACTGAACAAATAGGCAGCCTGAAATTCTCCACCATGATATTTCCTATCAACTACACTATCACCCTTTACATCTTCCTTTTCTAGGTGAATGGCACCGGATATCGGAAATTTATAAATACCGGTTTCAATGGTTTTTCCTTTCCATTCCGTTTTAGTTTTTTCTCCTATGTTAACAGCAATAACTTCCATCACAAAACAATTTAAAATGCTAAATATCCATATGCCCAGTACATGAGTCCAAATTGCAGTGGAATCCGTAAAACTAGAATCCATTTAGGTACGCCTGCGGAAGCCTTTTCGCCAGAAAGCATATAAAAATGAACCAATAAAAAAACGAGAAGCATAGCTATGATGCCCCAAATAGCCACATTCTTTGTAAGGCTAAAACATAAACCAATACCCAATAAAATCTCTGCAACCCCGCTCCAAAAAACCAGTGCTTTAGGGTTGGGTAGGTACCGTGGCATAATACGCAGGTAGGCTTTAGGTTTAATAAAATGCATGAAGCCTGCAAAAATATACATTGCCGCCATTGTGTAGAGGTGCCAAGGGTAGATCATACGCTATTCTTTATAGTACCAGAAAGGAATCTTTACCCGTACCGTCTCTACAAAAGTGTCTTTTTTTCTTTCTTTCCGCAACAGTTGCAACAGGTGTTGGCCTTCTGGTAGTTCTTTAATAGGAATATAGGACTCAAACGTAACGCGTTCTTTGTTATCGGTGGCTAAAATAAAGTTCCCCGGAATGTTCAAAGTATCAATTTTGAACGAATAAATGTCATTAAAGGTTTTTAGGTATATTTTTCTGATACTATCCTTATTTTTTATGCGATCAAACCAATCATTGGAACTAAAGTTAATATTGTTGGATATTAGGCCGCGCCTGTCTTTTTCGGGCTTTAAGGAATCATTAAAGCCGAGCACCCTATCTTCAATAGCCTCGGTATACCCAATAAATACATTAATATAGGGAGCCCTAATGACCTTTGATTGTATGGTCATTTGTGCAGGGATATCATCTGTATCGGTAATTAGGTCACGGTAATTTTCGTTATTGGCAATGAAGGCGCTTGATTTTAACTCCGCATTAAAATAATTGGATGTCCTTACTTCCAATCCCGTAAGAAGTAGAATACCAATATAAATAGGGGTCAACATCATAATTAACCGTTTCCCGAATTTATTGTCCAAAAAATTATAAAGAAGGGGTCTGTATAAAAAGGACAGGGTGATGTAGCTAAAAACCCAATATACCGGGAAATATATTTTAGCCACCCATTTGTTGCGCTTTAATAGTCCAAGGCTTATAAAATCAAAGAAAGTCAAAAGCATACCAACCACAAGAAACACCATTAAGGGAATCCCAACAAAGTTTGAAATCCAGTTGGGCAGGTCTTGGTTATCTATGATAAAATTACCTACCAGCGCAATGGCCAAAATCATTAAGGTAAGACCAAGAACAAAGAATATGGTAAGGAATGAAAGGGCAAAAAGGACACTGCAATAGTTCTCTAAGGTAGCAATGTAACGATCAAAGGAAATAATACGTTTTTTAAGATAATTTTTAAACTGTGCCCCGTATTTCAATACCTCAAAATCAATATCCCCAGATACATACCGCAACCCCAAGGCCCCAATCCAGACCCCTCTTAAAACAACATGGAGCAGCAGGTTAAAAATTAAAATGGAGCAAGCGATAAGGGCCACTAGATTAATGACGAACGTAAACACCTGTCCGTTACTTTCCGCGTTGAGCATTTCGGTCAATATGGGGTGGTATGCCGTAAAAAGACCAAAAATCGCAAAACCCGATATAATAAGCTCTAGTTCCCAACTTTGTTGTTGGAGCGAGTCTAGGAGCTTTCTAAAGGCAGGACTTTTATAATCGTTGTTCATGGGTTGTTAAAGATAACAGCATGAACAAGATATCGTTTTTGCACAAAAAAACCGCAGCAACCCAACTAAAGTTGTGCGGTTTTTTTGGATTATGGTGGTCAGGAGTTACTTGATCATGTCATAACTACGACTAATAAATTTGGTCAATTCCTCCCCTTTGAGCAAACCTTTTGATAACCTTGCCAAATCTAACGACTGGTTAATAAGGCGCTCCCGTTTTTTTGCGGTCTTGGTGTTCAAAATTTCACTCACCAACTCATGGTTGGTATTGACAATAAGGTTAAACATATCTGGCATATTGCCCATGCCAAACATACCACCACCTCCGGTTTGCTGCATATCCTTCATACGGCGCATAAATTCTGGCTCCGTAATCATAAAAGGTTGAGCGCTACTATCCATGGCCTCCATTTGCACGGTAAACCCATTGTGCGCTTCTAGGACGGCTTCAATCTGTTCCTTTACCTTTTCTTTTTCTTCATCAGAGAGTTTAGAAATGGTAGTGTCCTCTTTTTTAATAAGATTGTCCACATGATCTGCATCCACCCTGGCAAAGGAAATCTTTTCCTTAGAGGTTTCCAGTTTTTGCAGTAGATGCGGTACTATGGGAGAATCCAACAATAAAACTTCATACCCTTTGGCCTTAGCCGCTTCTATATAGCTGTGCTGGGATTCTTTATCTGATGCATATAGGATCACCATTTTATCATCCTTGTCCGTCTGGGTATCCTTAATTTTGGCCTCCAGTTCCCCGTAGGTAAAATAAGTGCCATCCACGGTGGGGTACAGGGCAAATTTTTCGGCTTTTTCAAAGAACTTATCTTCGGAGAGCATTCCGTATTCAATGACAACCTTAATATCGTTCCATTTTTGCTCAAAATCCCCACGACTGTTTTTAAACAAGGAATTTAGTTTGTCGGCAACCTTCTTGGTAATGTAGGAGGATATCTTTTTTACTGCTCCATCTGCCTGTAAGTAAGACCTTGAAACGTTTAGTGGAATATCTGGAGAATCTATCACCCCACGTAGCATGGTCAAAAATTCAGGAACAATACCCTCTACGTTGTCCGTTACAAAGACCTGATTTTGATAGAGTTGAATTTTGTCTTTCTGTATGTTCATATCATTGGTCAACTTGGGGAAATACAAAATTCCGGTAAGGTTGAACGGATAGTCCACGTTAAGGTGGATATTGAACAAAGGCTCTTCAAATTGCATGGGGTAGAGTTCCCTGTAAAAATTTTTATAATCCTCCTCTTTTAAATCTGCGGGTTTCTTGGTCCATGCAGGATCAGGATTATTAATAATGTTATCTACTTCCCGTGTTGGTGCTGGGTCATCCTCTTTGGCATCCTTGGGCTTGGGAAGTGTTTCAGTTTTTGTGCCGAATTTTATGGGTATCGGCATAAATTTATTGTACTTAGAAAGTAAAGCGGTAATTCTGGCATCTTCCAAAAACTCCGTAGAATCATCCGCAATATGTAGCACAATTTCAGTACCCCTTTCTGTTTTGTCACTTTCTTTAAGTTCAAACTCCGGGGAGCCATCACAGGACCAATGCACCGCAGGCTCATCTTTAAAACTTTTAGTGATGATGTCCACCTTGTCAGCTACCATAAAAGCAGAATAGAAACCTAAGCCAAAATGACCTATAATCCCTGCATCCTTGCCAGTATCTTTGTATTTGTCCAGAAATTCCTCAGCACCGGAGAACGCTACCTGATTAATGTATTTCTCAACCTCATCCGCTGTCATACCAATACCTTGGTCAATGATGTGTATTTTTTTGGCCTCTTTATCTACCTTAATCTCTATTTTCGGATTGCCATATTCCACCTTTGCTTCCCCTATGGACGTAAGGTGCTTTAGTTTTAAAGTGGCATCTGTTGCGTTGGACACCAGCTCTCGAAGGAAAATCTCATGGTCGCTATACAAAAACTTCTTTATCAAAGGAAAAATGTTCTCTACGGAAACATTTATTTTACCTGTAGCCATATGATTTATTTTTTATGGATGTAATGAATTATTAATATTTAAGCTCACTTATCCACAGGGCAATAAAAGTACCAAGCTGGGCAAGGTGACAAAGTGACATTTACACGATGGGCGTGTTCCCTAAACTTTAACAATAATTTTGTTTAATAAATATCAATAATAATTAAACAACATGTATATTTGTAGTGGTTGTGGTAAACTAATTGCTATGAAAAAGATTTACTTACAACAAGTTTGTTTATTTATTGGTTAGGTTGTTGAAAACGCGCTTCATCTTAAGGGGCGCGTTTTCCTTTAATAGCTATTTTTGGAGGGAGTAATGAGCAATAAGTAGAATAAATTAGATTTTTAATTCAACAAAATACTATGGCAACGAAGGCAAATCCTAAAATCACAAAAGAAAAAATTATAGGCATGTATATGGATTATGTGTTGGAACACGAAATGCACCCAAAATCCGTTTACAAATTTTGTAAGGAGAACAAGATTTCTGAAGAAGGTTTTTATCAGTTCTTTGGTTCTTTTGATAGTTTAAAAAAGGGCATTTGGAATGCCTTTTTTGAGAATACTTCCAATTTGCTGAATAAGAATAAGGACTACGCTAGTTTTAGCAACAAGGACAAGATGCTTACTTTTTTCTACACCATGTTTGAGCTGTTGACCCTAAACCGTAGTTATGTCCTATTTGCTTTGGACAATGACCGTAAGATGTTGGATAAAATGACGGAGTTAAAAGAACTGCGTTCCCATATTAAGGGGTTTGCCACAGAATTGATTGAAGAAGGTAATGCGGACAAGACCCTAAAAATAACCAAACAGAGCCCAAGGATATTCTCAGAAGGTGCTTGGGTGCAGTTTCTTTTCTTGTTGAAATTTTGGATGGACGATTCTTCTGCAGGTTTTGAAAAGACAGATCTGGCCATAGAAAAGTCCGTGACCACCATATTTGATGTTTTTGATAATACTCCTCTGGACAGCATCATAGATTTTGGCAAATTTTTGTACAAAGAAAATTTTGCGTAAACCTTATTATTTAGACTTGTACCTATGAAAACATTGGATAAAATACCTACTGGAAAAATAGAACGGGCGGGAAAGCTGGTGAAAACCGGTGTTAAAATAGGTGGGAACTACGCTAAATATTACAGTAAAAAATTGGTAAATCCAGACTTGGGCAAAGACCAACTAAATGAGGACAACGCAACGGATATCTATGATGGTCTTAAAAGTTTAAAGGGGAGTGCCCTAAAGGTTGCCCAGATGCTGAGCATGGAAAAAAACCTACTGCCCAGTGCCTATGTGGAAAAGTTTTCGCTTTCACAGTTTTCCGTACCGCCCTTGTCCGCCCCTTTGGTCCGTAAAACATTTAAAAGATATTTGGGAAAATACCCAGAAGAGGTGTTTGATACCTTTGAGCGCAATTCCGTGAATGCGGCAAGTATAGGCCAAGTTCACAAGGCCACCAAAGACGGAAAAACCTTGGCCGTTAAAATACAATATCCAGGGGTTGCGGAGAGCATAAGCAGTGATTTGGCCATTGTAAAGCCCATTGCCATTCGCATGTTCAACCTAAAAGGAAAGGATTCGGACAAATACTTCAAGGAAGTGGAAAATAAGCTGGTGGAGGAAACGGATTATATCCTTGAGCTAAAACAGAGTAAGGAAATTACGGAAGCCTGTAGCATCATTCCCAACATGGAATTTCCAAAATACTATCCAGAATTGTCCAGCGAACGCATCATTACCATGGATTGGATGAAAGGACTGCACCTGAGTGAATTTGCGAAAACAGACTTTACCAAAGAAGTGGGCAATACCTTGGGCCAGGCATTATGGGACTTTTATATGTTTCAAATTCATGGCCTGCGCAAAGTGCACGCGGACCCACATCCCGGTAACTTTTTGATCAGTGCGGACAATACCTTAATTGCTATTGATTTTGGTTGCATAAAGGATATTCCGGATGAATTTTATGTTCCTTATTTTGAGTTGGCAGAAAAGGACAACATCAACAATGAAGTGGTTTTCTCGGAAAAATTATATGAGTTGGAAATTTTGTCGCCAACCGATTCCCAAAAGGAGCTCGACTTTTTTAAGGCACTGTTCAAGGAAATGTTGAGTTTGTTTACTTCTCCTTTTAACCAAGATAGGTTTGATTTTGGTGCGGATGAATTCTGGTCGCAGATTGCAGATTTGAGCGAACGCTATTCCAAGGACGAACAAATCAGAAAAATGAACGGAAACAGGGGTTCCAAACATTTCCTATACATCAACCGTACTTTTTTTGGTTTGTACAATCTGCTCCATGATTTAAAAGCAACGGTGAACGTCAATAATTTTAGGCAGTACCTAGATTAACAGTATCTTTTTTATGCCAGACTCATGTCAATAAAAAAGGTTAAGTTGAGGTTCAATAGGCATTACGTTTAACAAAAAGGTTGCCCAAAACACCTGCACGGACGTAACTTAACCAAAGTTAATTTTTCACTGGCTGCCTAACATCAAGGGTTTTAGATTGCTTTACATATTTTTCTAGCCATTGGTCCTGCTCCCAGAGTAGATGCAGGATGCTTTCTTTGGCACGGTAACCGTGGCTCTCTTTTGGGAACATGACCAACCTTACGGTGGCGCCCAGTCCTTTTAGCGCGTTAAAGTACCGTTCGCTTTGCATGGGATAGGTGCCGGAATTATTGTCTGCCTGTCCATGGGTGAGTAATAATGGGGTCTTCATCTTATCAGCGTGCATAAAGGGGGACATGGTGTAATATACTTCAGGGGCTTCCCAATAGTTTCGCTCTTCACTCTGAAACCCAAATGGTGTCAATGTCCTGTTGTATGCGCCACTCCTTGCAATTCCTGCGGCAAACAAATTGGAATGTGATAATAAATTCGCCACCATAAAGGCGCCATAACTATGACCGCCCACAGCTACTTTTTTCCTGTCTATATAACCCATGTTGTCCACGGCATCAATTGCGGCCTTTGCGTTGGCCACCAACTGTGTTCTAAAGGAATCGTTAGGTTGTTCTTTGCCCTCACCGATTATGGGGAAAGCCGCGTCGTCCAAGACCACATAACCTTTGGTTACCCAATAAATGGGCGACCCCCAGTACGGATAGGTAAATTCATTTGGGTTCTGGGTGTTTTGTGATGCACTTCCCTTGTCTTTGTACTCTCTTGGATATGCCCAAAGAATCATTGGCATTTTCTCTTTCTTCTTTTTATCATAGCCTACAGGCAAGTAAAGTGTTCCCGTGAGTTCCAGTCCATCCTCTCGTTTATAGGTAATTACCTCTTTATGTACCTCTTGTATGCTTTTAAAAGGGTTCTCAAAATTTGTTAATTGTTCTGGACGCTTATTCTTTTTGATACTTTTAAAGTAATAGTTAGGGTATTCATTGGCAGACTCTACACGCACCAAAAGCTTGTCTTGGCCCACATCATAATCCATTAAATCCTCTTTTTTGCCCCTCAGCGTGGAGGTGTACAGCCTGCGGGTTTCCTTGGTTTTTAAATTAAGCTCATTTACGAAGGGAAATTGACCTTCCTTGGTATACCCGTCTCCCAACAGGTAGGCATTGGTGCCATCTAAGGCAAGAATGTTTTGGCCATATTCATTACGTTTTGTGACAAATACTCCAGGGTCACTATAGACATCTTGATAGTTTCTATCCGTAATGATTTCTGGTGGCGTATTGGAGTCAGAAGGGTCAAACAGATAGGTTTTTGTATTCCTATTGTTCCACCAGTAGTCATGGGCAATCGCTGTATGGGTATTGCCCCACTGTATATACCTAAACCGGTTTTTGGTTTTTAGGAGTTCTTTTGCTTCACCATCAAAAGGAGCATCCAATTGATAGACCGCATCCCGCCAAGCCACCTCATTTTCAGGATTTCCTTGATCTAAAGCTTTGGCATAAATAAGGGAGGCTGGTTGGTCTGCACGCCAAGAAATACTTCGCATACCCATTCTTACCGCCATAAATCCCTTGGGTAGGTCCTCTATCAAGGGAACTTCCAGTAACCGTGTTACCAAACTTCCGTCTTTCCGATAAATGGTGGTGGCGGATGGAAATCTAGAGTAGGGCACCAAATAGGAGAACGGACGGTCAATGGTCACTACCTTTACATAATTTCCATCCGGGGAAAAACTAATGTTCCCGTAAAGATCGGTATCCATCCATTTGGATGTAGCACCATCCAAACTTACTTTGTAGAGTTCAGATTTGGCAAGTTGTTCAAAGTTGAATTCGTCATTTGGGTTTTTTAACAGGTCTTGATAGGTTCTATTTTGCGCTTTTTTACCATTGTTGGAGGATATGGTTGGGCCTTCTGGAACAGCCTCCAAAACATTGATCAAAGGTTTCCTGTCCGGGGGCAGCATCTTAACCAAAAGGGATTCCCCGTCCTTAAACCAATTAATAACATCACGCATATTGGCATTGACATTGGCATCCGTTAATTTGGTGACCGCTGCTTTTGCGATGTCAAGAACCCATACTTCCACACCATCTTTGGTCGTATTGGTAACCGCCACCTTGGATTGGTCCGGTGAAAAGCTAAAGTTTGCCAATCTGGGATCAGACGGCAGGTTGGCCACCTGTAGGGTCTCATTGCCACCTATTTTTTTTACCTTGATGTTGTTGTAGTAGGTTGTTCTGCTGCCAATATTGGTTTTAGGGTTAATGCGGAGGCCGGCAAGGCGCAGCTCCTGTTCCGATAGTTCTGCAATACTCTTGTAGGCGTCCCTGTACAACAAAACCATATGCTCCCCGTCATCTGTTAGAATGACCGACGGCGCAAGGGGTGCGTCTACAAGCTCCAAGATTTCTTCAGAAGGTTTCTGGTAGGTGAGTGCTTCTTGGGCCAACAAACCAGAAGAAAACAAAATACAACAAAGACCAATTAATTTTTTCATAGTAAGTGTATCTAAATTTAAGTGCCAACATCAGCCTTAAAAATAAGGGATTTTAGGCAATGATTTTATGGTAAATTGTTAAGGTTGATGCTCTTTAAGCACGGGATAACCAATTTTTTTCGATTTTTTTCGATTTTTTAAACTGACCTTGGCCTTGGTTCATTTTATACCAAACCTTCCTACTACCAATATATTTTTTTACATTACGTAAAATATAGACGTGCTGGTGTAACAGCACATTAGAAACTAGGATATGTACAACTCTAAAATTACCGGTCTGGGCTACTATGTGCCAGACCATGTGGTGACCAATGATGATTTGTCCAAAGTGATGGATACCAATGATGCATGGATTCAAGAACGCACGGGAATCAAGGAACGTAGACATGTAAATAGTGAAGCGGATACCACAACCTCCATGGGCGTTGAGGCGGCAAAAATTGCGATTGAACGAGCGGGGATTGACAAGGATGATATTGATTTTATCGTATTTGCCACCTTAAGTCCAGATTATTATTTCCCAGGCCCAGGGGTCTTGGTACAGCGAGATTTGGGTATTAAAACAGTAGGCGCCCTAGATGTGCGCAACCAGTGCTCTGGTTTTGTATACGGGATTTCCGTGGCGGACCAGTACATCAAGAGTGGGATGTATAAAAACGTTCTGGTCATTGGTTCCGAGGTCCACTCAAGAGGGTTGGATTTTACGACCAGGGGCAGAGGGGTTTCGGTCATTTTTGGTGATGGTGCTGGAGCGGCGGTTTTAAGTCGTGAAGAGGATACCTCAAAAGGAATTTTATCCACACATTTACATTCAGAGGGCCAACATGCAGAAGAACTTTCCCTGATTGCTCCGGGTATGGGCAAACGTTGGGTAACGGATATCTTAAAAGATAATGACCCAGATGATGAGTCTTATTTGCCTTATATGAACGGACAGTTTGTATTTAAAAACGCAGTGGTGCGTTTTAGTGAGGTTATCATGGAAGGCCTGCAAAAAAATAACTTGGAGGCCAAAGACATTGATATGTTGGTGCCACATCAGGCCAATCTTAGAATCTCCCAGTTTGTACAGAAAAAATTTGGCCTAACGGACGGTCAAGTGTACAACAACATCATGAAATATGGGAATACCACCGCTGCCTCCATCCCAATAGCACTAACGGAAGCTTGGGAAGCCGGAAAGATTAAAGCGGGCGATCTTGTTGTTTTGGCCGCTTTTGGAAGTGGGTTTACTTGGGGTAGTACCATTATTAAGTGGTAAATGGGAAACGGCGTTCTTAGAGATTGCCTTACTGGCTTACCCCCTGGGCAGTAGGTTGCCTACCTGCAGTGCTTTACCCAAAACAAGGGTTTTTGGTCCATATGTAATTTTAGTTCGTATGGCTATGTGCCTCCCAATAATGAACGCCTACCGTATTTTCTTTTGCCAAACCAAACTATGGCGACGTTTTTCATAGGTACGTTAGGTAAAGTAATTTGGGTAAACCAATTAAGGTATTGAAAGAAGTAACCCCAGCAAACCTTTCGGCGCTGGGGTTGTACATTGATAAGCCATACTAAACACTAACCATTAACTATAAAAATACAGTCTTACCAATGATATCTAATTCTTATATAAAGGACGTAATTTGCCGCTCTTTCTTACTACAAAAACCAATGTTTAACAAGAATTTAAAATCATGAAAACTACCTTAGTTTTTGGTGCATCACTAAAACCCACGAGATATAGTTACATCGCCATTAAAAGGCTATTGGAAAACGGCCTTGAAACTTACGCTTTTGGTATCAGGGCAGGTAATGTTGATACAGTGCAAATTAAAACTAATTTAAGTGAACTACCAAAAATTGACACTGTAACGTTGTATTTGAACCCTGAACGGCAAAAACAATATTATGAAAATATTATTGAATTAATGCCTCAAAGGGTCATCTTTAATCCAGGGACGGAGAATCCCGAGTTCTATCAAAGGTTAAAAGACAACGCTATTACCGTGGAGGTGGCTTGTACCCTGGTTTTATTGGCCACCCAACAATATTAAAGGATTATTTTGCCATTACAAATGCCTCAGTCACTTAAGGTAAGGCTGTTTTATGCAACGCGGATTCGGGTGTTTACAACCAATAAGGATGCAGGAAAGAACGGTAATGACCACTCACCATTATTTTTTTGCGGTAGCGTTGTATAACTTCAGAGCATTTTTCCTATTCCAGTATAAAACTTGCATGTACACCTTCTTGGGAATTGCTTCCAATCATAAGATGAAAACTTCCTGGTTCTACCACCCATCGGTAATCTTGGTTGTAATACCCCAACTCTTTATGGGTCAAGGAGAAGCTAACCTTTTTTGATTCTTTGGGGCCAAGTGTTATTTTTTCAAATCCTTTCAGTTCTTTAACGGGGCGGACAATTCTAGAAACGGGGTCATTTAGGTAAAGCTGTACCACTTCCTCACCGGCTACATCGCTTGTGTTGGTTACAACCACGGATACTTTAATGTTCTCTGGCTTGGCAGCATCAATTTGTACATCGGAGTATGCAAAATTTGCGTAGCTCAAACCAAAACCAAAGGGAAACAATGGCTCGTTCTTTTCATCTGTATAGTGGGTCCAAAACACAATGGGCTCTTCTTTGGCTCTTGCAGTACTGTAATGATTGTAATAAATTGGGATTTGGCCAACGCTTCTTGGGAAGGTCATGGGTAATTTACCACTTGGATTATAATCCCCAAACAATACCTGGGCAATGGCGTTACCTGTTTGTGAGCCCAACTGCCAAGCTTCTATGATTGCAGGTAAATTTTCTGCTTCCCAAGGGATGGTTAGGGGCCTTCCATTCATCATTACCAAAATAATATTTTTATTGACCGCATGAATCTTCCGTATCAGTTCATGTTGTAGGCCGGGTAAACCTATGGTTGTTCTGCTTCGGCCCTCACCACTCATAAATCCGTGTTCGCCTACAACCAACACAATGGTTTCCGCAGATTTTGCCGCTTCAATGGCCTCTTCCATACCAGAACGGTCATCACTATTGATTTTTACATGGTACAAAAAGTCGGTATCATCATTAAAATATTTGGGACCTTGCACAAACTTGTAATCCTTGGTGTACTGGTCCAAACCTTCCAATACGGATACCGCTGTATCATTATCGGAAGCCAAGCGCCAACTACCTAGAGGACTATTCTTATCATCGGCCAAGTCACCAATGACCAATATGTTTTTTTGGTCTTTTTGTAATGGCAGTAGCTTCCCTTGGTTTTTAAGTAGGACGATGGACTTTTTTGCCATGTCTAAAACCCCTTGCTGGTGGGCCTTGTTATAAAGCAACTCTTTCTCCCTTTCCAAATTACAATAGCGATAAGGGTCATCAAACAAACCCAATTCAAATTTTACCTTTAAAATGCGTCTTACCGCCTCATTGATGATTTCCTCATCCACTTTGCCCTCTTCCACAAGACTTTTTAGGTGCTGGATGTATGCCTTGGATTCCATGTCCATATCGGAACCCGCTTCGGCACCCAATTCTGCCGCTTCCTTTAGGTCCTTGGCGTAACCGTGTGGTACGAGTTCCCCTATGGAACTCCAATCAGAGATCACAAAACCATTAAAGTTCCATTTTCCCTTTAAAATGTCCCGTTGTAAAAAGCTACTTGCGGTGACGGGTACCCCATTTAACAAGTTAAATCCGTTCATGACAGAAGAAACATTTGCGGATACCGCTGCCTCAAAAGGGGGAAGTACAAAATTATAAAGGGTATTGGTTCCAACCTCTGTGGTGTTATATTCCTTGCCAGCCTCTGCAAATCCATAGGCTGCAAAGTGTTTAGCGGTTGCAGCAATGGTATTGGGTGCGGAAAGATCATTGCCTTGAAAGCCCTGAATTCTGGCAATGGCAATTTTAGCTCCTAAATATGGGTCCTCTCCGGCACCTTCCATAACACGGCCCCATCTGGCATCCCTAGATATATCTATCATTGGGGCAAATGTCCAATTTAAACCAACTGCTGCCGCCTCGGTAGCCGCTATGGATGCGGATTGCCTTATGGCTTCCAAATCCCAACTTGCGGCCTCGGCCAAAGGAATGGGAGCTAATGTTTTATACCCATGGATAACATCAAAACCAAAAAGAAGTGGAATCCCCAACCGAGATTCATTGACCACCAGTTCCTGGAGTTTACGGACCTCCCCAACGCCATGCACGTTTAACATAGACCCTACCCATCCTTTTTTAAGATGCTCATACTTTAGGGCGGCGTTGCCACCTTGGGGCGCAGGCCCCGTGGCATCATAAAAACCGTTGTATTGGTTCATTTGACCTATTTTTTCCTCCAAGGTCATTTTTGCTAAAAGCGCATCTATTTTTGCGTCATATGTGGACTGGGCATGCATAAATACAGAAGCTAGTATTGGTAATAAACTGAATTTGTATCGATTTAATAGACTCATAATCGTGACGATTTGCATATGCCGCAATGTACAATGATACGGCAATACCAACACAGAACATTTGTCAGGTTTTGACAGGTTTTCCTTTAAAATAATTTTGTTGCCCCTAATTTAGGTATTGCCATAGGACATAGTATCTTGGTTGATAATTCTACAATTTCTTTTTATTCTTGGTTCCAGATATCATTTTTGGCTTTGTAGTTTTGTTCCATGAATAGTAGAGCAGCACAATTACAGGCTTTTGATCGGTTATTGACCATAATGGACGAGTTAAGGGAGCAGTGTCCCTGGGATAAAAAACAGACCATGCAAACATTGCGCCACCTCACCATAGAGGAAACTTATGAACTTGGGGACGCTATTTTGGACAATGACCTGGAGGAAATCAAAAAAGAGTTGGGAGATGTTTTATTGCATATTGTCTTCTATGCAAAAATTGGCTCAGAAGCAAAAAGTTTTGATATCGCTGATGTAGCCAATGAAATATGTAAGAAATTGATCCATAGACATCCACATATTTATGGGGATGTTAAGGTTAAGGATGAAGCGGATGTAAAGCGCAATTGGGAAAACATTAAACTCCGGGAAGGCAAAAAGAGCGTCTTGGAAGGAGTGCCCAAAAGTCTGCCAGCCTTGGTCAAGGCCAATAGAATTCAGGAAAAAGTGGCGGGGGTAGGTTTTGATTGGGAAGAACCCCACCAAGTGTTTGAAAAATTGAGGGAGGAACTGGCAGAATTTCAACAAGAGGTAAAATCAAACCATAAAGAACGTATGGAAGCGGAATTTGGCGACGTACTTTTTTCCATGATCAACTATGCTCGTTTTTTGGATATTAATCCAGAGAATGCCCTAGAAAGAACCAATAAAAAGTTTATGGAGCGCTTTCAATATGTAGAACGGAAAGCCAAGGATATTGGCAAGTCCCTTCAAGAAATGACCCTAGCAGAAATGGATGTGTTTTGGGAAGAAGCAAAAACAATGGATAAGCGTTTTTGATGGCTCCAGGATGTTTGCTAACAACTGCGAAACAGAATGATGTAGGTCTGGAAAAAAGACCAAAAAAAAAGAACAAATACACTAGAAAAGGGCAAAACCTGCTAAGCGAGGCGTCCTTAATTGATGTAAATGAGTATTAAAATACCAGAAATCAACTTGTGTTCTAGACACTGTACCTTGACCCTTGAAAAACTACACCAGAGAATTTAGCTATAACCTTAAACTGGCCTATCCCGTAATTTTGGGCATGCTGGGGCATACCTTTGTCGCTTTTGCGGACAATATTATGGTAGGCCAATTAGGTACGGCAGAGCTTGCGGCGGTTTCTCTGGGCAACAGCTTTGTTTTTATTGCCATGTCTTTGGGGATAGGGTTTTCTACGGCTATAACACCCTTGGTGGCCGAGGCAGACGGTGCCAACAATGCGGCAGCCGGTAAAAGTGCCTTAAAGCACGGTCTGGTCCTTTGTGCCATATTGGGTCTTTCCCTGTTCTTTATCATACTCATCTGCAAGCCCTTGATGTACGCTATGCAACAGCCAGAGGAAGTAGTTGTACTGGCAATGCCTTATTTAGACTTGGTCGCTTTTTCCCTGGTACCATTGATTGTTTTTCAGGCATTTAAGCAATTTTCTGAAGGACTGTCACAGACTAAGTACCCCATGTACGCCACTATTATAGCCAATGTCGTCAATATTGTTTTAAATTACTTATTGATTTTTGGGTCCTTAGGGTTTCCAAAGTTGGGAATCGTGGGCGCGGCCATAGGCACCTTGGTTTCCCGTGCCATAATGGTGCTGTATCTCTGGATGCTCTTAAAACGTAAAAAACGATTTACGGTCTATGTTACGGATTTTAATTTTCGCCAGATTGATAAACGGGTAATGAAAAAAATTATCGGCCTTGGCTTTCCTTCTGCGCTACAAATGTTTTTTGAGGTGGCCATTTTTACCGCAGCCATTTGGTTAAGTGGCGTATTGGGTAAAAATGCCCAAGCTGCCAATCAAATTGCATTGAATCTCAGTAGCATGACATTTATGGTAGGTATGGGCCTAAGCGTTGCTGCCATGGTTAGGGTTGGCAACCAGAAGGGCTTACAAAATTTTAAGGACTTACGAAGAATTGCACAGTCCATATTCCTGCTAACACTTTTACTGGAGATTGTCTTTGCTACCTTATTTTTGGTAGGGCGGGAGTGGCTGCCCACCATGTACTTGGATATTGATGACGTGGCCAACCAAGCAGATAATTTAGCCGTTGTTGGCCTTGCGGCGCAGTTGCTATTAGTGGCGGCTATCTTTCAAATATCCGATGGGATACAAGTTGTTGTCTTAGGTGCCTTACGTGGATTGCAGGACGTAAAAATACCTACCTTAATTACCTTTGTCGCTTACTGGTTGATTGGATTTCCCATGAGTTACTATCTAGGTTTGCATACGGATTTTGGAAGTACCGGTATTTGGATAGGCTTGTTAGCGGGTCTTACCGCATCGGCAGTTATGTTGTATCTTAGATTTGAATTTTTGACCAAGCGATTAATCCTTAATTCGTAACCCATGGAGTTGCCAAAGTTTTTACTCGGTGATAATACCGATTATCCCAATGGAATTTATATTGTACACACAGAATTTCCACGATTTGTCATCAACCTAGAAAATGATGAGGTGGAATGGTTGGAAGAGTTTTCCAAAGAGGATGAGAAGGAATTGGAACTGGAGGCGGAACAGTTGATTGAAGCGGCAACGGCGTTTTACGACCGTGAAGTTTCCCGTTATGATGCCTAGTTGTATTGGAAACTCTAGTTCAATTAGATAAGGACCTTTTTTTATTTCTCAATGGATTGGGAACTCCTGGTTGGGATGGTTTCTGGTTGTACCTGTCCCAAAAGGTGAGTTTTATTACCGTTCCTTTGTATCTATTGCTTTTATTTTTATCCCATAGGGCATTTGATATAAAAAAAACGCTGCTCTTGCTGGTTTTTGTTGGCCTCACTATTTTGACGACCGATCAGTTGGCAAATTTTTTTAAATATGGCGTGGCACGTTTTAGACCCTGCCATGATGAAACCATCAGTCAGCTTATGCGTTTGGTGAAAAGCTATTGTGGCGGTAAGTATGGTTATTTTTCTGCCCATGCTGCCAATTCCTTTGCTTTGGCATCCTTTTTTATGTTGGTTTTTACTGGCCGGTTTAAATGGCTTCTTGTGCTATTGCTGGTGTGGGCCCTGTTGGTGAGCTATAGCCGCATATACATTGGGGTGCATTTTCCCTTGGACGTAATCACCGGGGTAGGCATTGGTGGTTTTTTGGGATGGCTATATGCCAGGTTGTTTACATTTGCAGCCCTTAAATGGAGTTTATGATTTCTACAGCTAGATATTGGTTTTTGATTGTCTTGACCCTACTGGTGTATGCCGCCGGTATGTTCGTGACCTTAATGGAAAATGATTCTGCCCAGTTTGCTGTGATGGCCATGCGTATGGTCCAAGAAAATGATTTTATCAACCTTTTTAAAGGCACCAAAGAATACTTGGATAAGCCCCATGTGCACTATTGGTTGGCGGCACTGTCCTATAAGATTTTTGGTATTCATGATTGGGCATATCGTATTCCCGGCCTGTTGGCAACCATATTGGCGGCCTACAGCTGTTTTGGATTAGGGAAACTATTGTACAACACCAATGTGGGGCGTTTGGCCGCTTTGGTCTTTATGACCTGCCAGACCATTGTGTTGGCTGTTACGGATGTTAGAACGGATGCGGTATTAACAGGTTTTACCATTTTTGCCATTTGGCAGCTTGTTGCGTATGTAGAAAAAAGTTCTGTTTTCAACATTATGCTAGGTGCCTTTGGTTCCGGTATGGCATTTTCTACCAAAGGGCAAATTGCCCTTTTGGTCATAGGGCTTTGTATCTTATGCCATATAGCGTATACTAGAAAATGGAACCAATTTTTAAGTTGGAAAGTCTTGGTGGCATTGGCTGTTTTTGTATGTACTATTTCACCCATGCTTTATGCCTATTACCATCAATTTGATCTACATCCAGAGAAGGTAATCCGTGGCAAAAATAATAGGAGTGGTATCTTCTTTATCTTTTGGGAGCAAAGTTTTGAACGGCTTAGCGGTGAGGGCATTGGAAAGAACAGTAGCGATTACTTTTTCTTTTTCCACACCTTTTTGTGGGTATTTCTTCCCTGGACGGCGATTGCACTTTTAGGCTATGCCCATAAACTAAAGTCAATTATGGGCAATAGGTTTGCTTTTAGGGCAAACCAAGAGTTTCTGACCCTTGGAGGTATCTCGGTGATTTTCTTTATCATCAGCTTTGCCCAATTTAAATTACCACACTATATGAATATTATGATGCCCTTATTTGCCATATTAACGGCATCATACCTGCACCATTTGGCTACATCAAATAAAAAGAAAACCATACAAGTGTTGTTGGGGGTGCAGTACGTGGTTTTGGCAGTGGTTTTCATTGCGGTTCTGATCCTTTGTTTTTATGTCTTTAAAATTAAAAATTGGTACGGTTATTTGCTGTTGGCAGCACTTCTTGCCGTGGTAGGCCATTTCTGTTTAAAGAAGGAGGAATACTATCAAAGGGTAATTACCCTTGGCGTCCTAACCTCGGTTTTGTTGAATGGTGTGCTCAATTCCCATTTTTATCCCAATCTTCTAAAATACCAGGCGGGCTCTGAATTGGCGGATCAAATAGCACAACAAGGAATATCCGTAGACAAAGTGTATAAACTAACGGAGGACTATAGTTGGAGTTTGGATTTTTACAACAAGAAACCCGTCAAAATCATGGATATAAAGGCGTTGGCTAATGCAAAGGATATCTGGTTGTATGTAAATGGCGAGCAGCTTCAAGAATTAAAGGATGCAGGTTTTCAATGGCAGGAAGAACTAACCGCTGATCAATTCAGAATTACACGTTTGCAATTAAAATTTTTAAATCCCGCAACAAGGAAGTCCAAATTAAACCAACGTCATTTAGTTCACCTCCAATAATTGGATAGTTGAAGTTAATTCCGGCTTCTTAAAATGATAGATAATACCAAATAGGGACACCAAGGCCGTTATCAAAAAAAAGATAAAACTGACTGCGATGGCAGAACCCGCGTCTAGTGAAAACCACGCTGCACCATAAAGAAAAGTAACCTCACGGCTTCCCACCCCACCAATGGTCAACGGAATAACGGAAACCATAGAAGAGAGGAGGAAAACCAACAGATAAGCCAGTTGTCCAACCTCTATGGCAAGGGCCTTAATAATAAAAAAGACCGCCAATAACTGCACTGCCTGTAACAACGCAGAGTAAAGGAACGACTTCCAAAAAACGGCAAGTACGTAGCTAAAAAAAAGCTTTTGTAGCATCCAAAACACAAAAATAGACAAGGGTGCCGCTACATAAAAAAGCCAATTATAATCTGCAATTACTGGGTTTTTAATCAATAATGCCAAGGCGCAGGAGTAGATGAAAATGAGAAGCATACCACTTAAACGGTCCAAGATCAATACGGTTACTACTTTTTTGGTGCCAGCATTGAATTTTTTTTGAATCACATAGCCCTTATAGGCGTCCCCACCAATTCCTCCCGGTAAAAAAAGGTTGTAAAACATTCCCAATAGGTATAATTTAAGATTGCTTTTTTGGGATAGGGGAACCAAAATCTGGTGAAAATAAAGGTTTAACCTTAACGCGTTCAATACTTTAGAGACAATATAAAAGAACACCGCAACCAATAAAAACAAAACATTTGCCTTACCGATGGTTTCCAATATATCCGTAAAGCTGATTTTGGTGAAGATAAAATACAGTAAAACGGCACTGATGACCACCTTAAGGATGGTCTTAAAGAGTTTACGCTGCTTTTCCGTCACCTATGGTAATTTTTTTAATTCGATATGGCCTTTTGGACTGCGATTCGTAGTAGGTGCGAATCAACAGTTCCATTACAATACCAATGGTAAATAGTTGAATACCACCTAGAATAAACATCATTCCAAAAATTAGTAGGGGTCTTGTTCCAATATCTTGGCCAAATCCAAATTTAACCACCAATAGGTACATATTGATTAGGATGCCCAAGATGATGAGCAAAACCCCAAAAATCCCAAAAAGGTGAATGGGACGCTGAAAGTATTTTCTAATGAAAAGCAATAGCATCATATCTGCCACCACTTTAAAGACACGCTCCAATCCGTATTTGGATACCCCGGCGTGCCGCGCGTGGTGCTTTACGGGTATTTGCTTTATTTGCGCTCCTTCCAAAAATGCCAAGAGTGTGATAAACCGGTGCATTTCCCCGTAGAGATTAAGCCCCTTTGCAATATCTTTTGTAAACACCTTTAGAGCGCAACCGTTGTCCTTGATATCCAGTTTAGTGACCCGGCGCACCAAGAAATTGGCAATCTTGGATGGAATTTTTTTCACTAAAGAATCTTTTCGCTTTTGGCGAATACCCGTTATCAAATCAAATTCGCCCTCTTCTGCCAATGCTAACATTTCGGGAATATCAGATGGGTCGTTCTGTAAATCTCCGTCCATGGTAATGATGTAATCCCCCTCTGCGTAGTCAATGCCAGCGGCAAGCGCCAAGCTTTGTCCATAGTTTTTTTTGAGTTCAATGAGGTGCACTAGGTCATCTTCCATGGCTTTTACCACCTGTCTGGTACCATCGGTAGAAAAATCGTCTATATAAATAATCTGATAGCGATAGCCCAATAGGCTTTCGTGAATTTTTTTGGTTAAGAGCACTACATTGTCCTCCTCGTTGTATAACGGAACAACAATGGATAAAAAGGCATTGGTCACCATAGGTTTGGTATCATTTTGGGCAAATTTAGCTTTTTAATCCTTTATGGGGGGTTAGACCTTGGTATTGGGTGGGTAAAGACCTATGGGTCTTAATCCATACTGTATAGCTCCAAGTTGTGCTTTTTGGTTTTGTACGTACTTGGTTTTTGTTTCATAGTTATTTCTGCACCAGTGCCTTAGCGGCGGCATAGGGAGATATTTGGTTGGTTTCCACTTGGTTTAGGAGTTGTTTTAGCCTATCCTTGGTTTGGCTATTGGCGTAAAACTGATGTTTTAATAAGGCGTCAACAGATTGTAAGAACCAATTTTTGTTCTGGTTGGTGCGGTTCTTGGCAAAATGACCGTTGGCTTTGGTCATGGTCATAAAATGGGAAATTGTTTCCCAGACCGCTTCAATACCAAGGTTGTGCAGCGCAGAACAGCTCAATACTGTGGGTGTCCATTGATTCTCCTTTGGGGGGTAAAGGTGTAGTGCTCTTTTAAACTCCCCTCGGGCTATTTTTACTTGGTTCAAATTGCTTCCGTCTGCTTTGTTGATGACAATGGCATCGGCCATTTCCATAATGCCACGTTTTATTCCCTGGAGTTCATCTCCCGCCCCTGCCAATTTCAATAACAGAAAAAAATCCACCATACTGTGCACGGCCGTCTCACTTTGTCCCACTCCTACGGTTTCTACCAAAACCACATCAAAAGCTGCCGCCTCACAAAGGATAAGGGTCTCCCGGGTTTTACGGGTAACACCGCCCAGTGCATCGCTTGCGGGTGATGGTCTAATAAAGGCATTTGGGTCTTTGGCCAAGGTTTCCATTCTGGTCTTATCGCCCAAAATGCTTCCTTTGGTAAAAGAACTGGAGGGGTCCACGGCTAGAACGGCTACTTTTTTGCCCATGGCCGTCAAAAAACCGCCCAGCGCTTCAATAAAAGTACTTTTGCCCACACCAGGAACACCGGTAATGCCAATCCGTATCCCCTTGGAAGGAATGGTAAGACATTGGTTGACCAAGTTTTCCGCAAGCTGGAAATCGCTTTCACGGGTACTTTCTATAAGCGTAATGGCTTGGGCCAACGCTGTTTTATCACCAGCAATAAGTTTGTTAAAAACAAGGGTAACATCTATGGATGCTTTCCTGAGTTTTCTGACTTTGTTGGCAATATGGGGTGCAGTATACTTGCTGGGCATTGTGTGTAAAGTATATGACTAAGATATGGTTTTCAGGGCAAATTTGTCTGTCTTTACCTTCTAGCTGATGCTGAACCTGATTTCTTGTATGGCATTGGGTTTTGGATTTCAATTTCACATAAGTTTAATAGGTCTTTTTGGGAAGGCTCATCGATATTCGTTAATTTTTCCATCAAATAAATAGAAAGATGAAAACGATATTTGAAGCAAAGGCAACAAACGAAGGAGGCCGTTCCGGCCATGTAAAAAGCGAGGATGGCGTATTGGATTTTAGCGTGGAAATGCCCACCTCCAAAGGAAAGGCAAATCCAGAAAGCAGTAATCCGGAAGAGCTGTTCGCGGCGGCATATGCCACCTGTTTTGCTGGGGCTTTACAACATGTGGCACAGGCAGAGGGTATTCAAGACCTTGGTGCTTTTCATGTGGCTGCTACGGTTTCCTTTAATAAAGATGAAGATGGGTTCTTTTTGGAAGCGACCTTGGATTCTTATCTGCCCACCTTGGACAGGCAGGCCGGGGAAAAACTCATCAATGCTGCCCATGACATCTGCCCCTACAGCAATGCAACAAGGGATAACATCACGGTACACTTGAACCTATTGGAAGATTAACCACTTTTTTTTAATGGTGCATCTAAAAAAGGTCGTGAAAACGACCTTTTTTTTGTTTTTAATTTTTTTGCCACATCAGAAAAAAAAGCGCGTCTTTAAGATAACCAAAAGCAAACAACAGCAGTCCAAGCATGCAGCATTCAGAACTGGTACACCAGTGTAAGGCCAATGACCGCAAGGCACAGCTTACCCTTTACAAGCAATATTGTGATGGTATGAAGTGCGTGGCTATGCGCTTTATAGATGATGGCGATGATGCTGAAGATGTGGTGCAAGAGGCATTCATCAAGGCCTTTCAGCGTATTTCACAATTTAAGGCAGAGGTCAGTTTTGGGGCCTGGTTAAAACGGATCGTAGTGAATCAAAGTTTGGATTTTATCAAGGCAAAAAAAGTGACCAATATAGCAATCGATGATAGTTATTTGGAGTTTTCAGAGGATTCCAGTTGGGAAGTGGAAGACGAAGCGACCGTAGATGAAGTCAAACACAGCATTCTGTCATTGCCTGAAAAGTATCGTTTTGTGGTTCAGCTTTTTTTGGTCGAAGGCTATGATCATGCAGAAATTTCGGAGATACTGGGCATTTCAGAAACCGCTTCTAGGACCCGGTTAATGCGTGGTAAAGCACTGGTAAAGGCATCTTTAAAAAAAATGAATTATGGCACAGGATCTTAGGGAACTATTCAGAAAACAGCGTCAGGAAAATACGCACCGAATGAAATCTGGTCATGAGGCTCGGTTTCTAGAACGGTTAGAGACTGAGCTTCCGCAGAGTAAAGGGCGGGCTCATATGAAATGGTTGGGAATAGCTGCGTCCATAGTGGTGCTTTTGGGCGTCATACTTTTTGTATTTCTTCAAAATCAAGAACCCCAAAGGGATATTCAAAATGAAGTGGTTGAGGTGAATACGGCGGAAAAAAAGACCATCTCCTTAGGCGATTTATCGCCACAACTCAAAAAAGTAGAGCAGTATTATGTGGCCAATATTAATTATGAACTTTCAAAACTGGAAATATCCGAAGAAAACAAAGAAATGGTGGACGCCTATTTAAAACGATTGGATGACCTCGATAAAGAATACGAAGCCTTGAACAGCGAATTGAACGATTTGGGGCCAAACGATCAAACCATTGAAGCTGCAATTACCAATTTAGAGTTGCGTTTGCAGCTTTTGATCAAGTTAAAATCAAAATTAAATCAATTAAAATCATCAAAAAATGAACAGGAATCAACAGCAGTTATGTAGTGTCTTACTGGCCGTATTGCTTACCACTGCGGCGGTTTGGGCACAAAAACAGACAAAGACCTTTACCGAACGGTTCAATGTGGATAGGAATACGGTACTCGCTCTAAATACCACCCATACAGATATCACCTTTGAAACTTGGGATAAGGATGAAGTTGAAATTATTGCAGCTGTTGTGTTGGAAGGGGCTACAGAAGAGGAGGCTGCATCCTATTTTAAGAATTCACCGTTTTACATAAAAGGTAATAGCAGGCAAATAGATGTTAGAACTACCGGTACCAATCATTGGGCAAATAATTTTGGTTCTATTTCAGAGTTTAATAGCGCTATTGCAGGTATAGAACCTTTATTCCTAGATTTAAAACTGCAAGAACTACCTGAAATGCCAGACTTAACCGAACTACCTGAAAGGCGCGAATTATCAGAAATACCCATTGAAAAGTTTGATTATGATGCTTATGAGATACAAGGGGATACCTATTTAGAAGAATGGACTACCAATTTTAAAAAGCATTTTGAGGAACGTTATGAACAACAGTTCAAATCTTGGGGCGAAGCTTATGAGCGGCAGGTGTTGCTAAGGGCGGAACAATTGCAACTGCGTGCGGAAGAGCGGGCCAATAGATTGAAATCAAGATTAGGAGCACCAAAAGAGCGTATGACAGCTTATGAAGAAAGAAGAAAAAAACTAGTTGAGGAACGAGTTGAAAAGCTAGCTGATCGGGCATCACAAAGTGCAGAAAAAATAACTGATTATCAGGCAAAAAGGAATAAACTAGTGCAACAAAGAAGGGAATCTTTGGATTTAGAAGAATCAAAAAAATCTCCGGCCACGTTAAAAATAAAGGGTGCGTCAGAATCCAAACAAAAAGAAATTTTAAAACAATATGAACTATTGGGTTTTAAGGTTGTACCATTTGAAACAAAAAGCAATATGTTCTACCTGTTTGATAAAGATAATGGCAACGAGAGTAGGAAAATTAAAAAAAGTATTCATATTAAATTACCTAAATCCGTTCGTTTAAAGCTGGATGTAAAACATGGAGAAATTCTACTGGCAGATATTACCGAAAATATTGATGCGCGGTTAAAATATGTGAACTTTACAGGATTTCAAGTCGATGGAAAAAAATCTAAAATAGAAGCCAATTATTCCCCTATCTCCATAAGCAAGTGGTTGAACGGTACTTTAGAGGCAAATTATTCCAAAGGCATTTATGTGGGTGAGATTGAAAACATCAACCTTAAAACCACAGCTTCTGAGGTTACCATTGATAAGATACTAAAGAATGCCCGTTTGGTTTCGGATTTGGGTAGCCTTAATGTGAATAGTATTTCACAAGGTTTTAAAGAATTTTATATAGCAGTTACCAATGGTGACCTTGAATTGAATTTGCCATCAAAACCTTTTAATCTGTATTTAGTTGAAGAATTTTCAGAAGTTAACTATCCTAAAAGTTTAGATATTAACAAATATACAGTACCAAATACCAGTTCGGATTTTACATCCTCTGGCTCCAATAAACGCCGTGACCCCAGCGTTATCATCAGTGCTAAATACAGTGAAGTAACCCTTAAGCAATAACAGGGTGTTTAATGCGCCCCTTCCTCCTTTAAAAACGTTGGAAAATTTTCTTTAAACCTATTTAATCTTGGGATGGAAACCGCTTTGATATACCCTTGGTTTGGGTTTCTGCGTTCAAAATCCTGATGGTAATCCTCTGCCTTCCAAAAGGTATCGAACTTTACCACTTGGGTCACGATAGGGGAGTCATACACCATTTCCTTTTCCAAGGCTTTGATATAATTGCGAATCACTTTTTCTTCTCTATCGTTTTTAAAAAATGCAATGGAACGGTATTGTGCACCACGGTCCGGACCTTGCCGGTTTAACGTAGTGGGATCATGGGATCCAAAAAAGACCTGAACCAATTCCTGGAATGAGATGGTTTTTGGATCATAATACACTTCTACCGCCTCTGCATGACTGGTCCTGCCATAGGCCACATTCTCATAAGTTGGATTCTTTTCTGTCCCTCCGGAATAACCGGAAATAACCTCTTTTACCCCTTTCACACTTTCAAAAATTGCCTCTACACACCAAAAACAACCACTTGCAAAATAAGCAGTTTCGTACTCTTGGAGAGCTGCCGGGGACAGTATCAATTTGGGGGCATCAGCTTTGGCCGTTTCCACTTCTTTTTTATTGTTTTTGGATTGGCATGATAGCCCTAAAAGTAGGCTAAAGGCCAGTATGGCATATTTCATCGGAACGCAATTTTTTATTTTGTCGAAAAATACATAGCCCATTACGGTTTTCGTAGTAAAAAAATGTTAAGTTTTAAAGTTTGATAGTCTCCCCAATGTTGGGCAATAACAATTGTTTTCCGTTTTCCTTAAAATACCGTATCGCCTTTTCTTTATCTAATTGAATGGGAGGGAAGGTATCATAATGGCAACCAATCACTTGATTGCACTGCACAAAATTCGCGGCAAGGAGCGCGTCCTCATAACCCATGGTAAAATTATCACCAATAGGTAAAATAGCGATGTCCAGTGAAGGACATGTTTTAGGAATAAGTTGCATGTCTAGGCTTAGGGCGGTATCTCCGGCAATATAGATACAGTGTTGCTGGTTGCTAAGGACAAATCCGCCCGGATTTCCACCGTAGCTGCCATCTGGCAACATACTGGAATGAATGGCATTTACGAATTTGAGCATGCCAAAATCAAATAGTTTTTTACCGCCATGGTTCAGCGGATGGCCTAAAATTCCTTTTTTTCCAAACCATTCCACAAGTTCATAGTTAGCGATTAAAAGGCAATTGGGATTGTTGGAAACAATGGTTTCAACGTCCAATATATGATCTTGATGCCCATGGGTGAGCAGGATATAGTCTGCCTTAAGACTTTCCACAGCGACTGATTTTGCCAATTCATTTGCCGTGATAAAAGGGTCGACAATAAGTCTTTTCCCCTGTATTTCTATTAAAAAAGATGCGTGTCCAAGAAATGTAATCTCCATATTTTTGTGATGTTCATTTTTTCATTATTAAAAATACAAAATTGAATGCTGATCCCGATACTGGTCTTTAGGTCACCATTAAAATTGAAATGGTATGCAGTTATCCCATGTTTTTGAAGGCAAGCCCTCTATTGCTATTTTGGACCATGGTATTCCGTTGGCCAATTATGTAGCGCTGGATTTATCAGAGGGCAACAACGCCCTTAGTTCTATTGATATAACCAATCCCAAGGTTTGTGAGGCCTACATCACATCTGTTTTGGAACGCCAAGGCGCTCAGGTAGCTTATGGGGGATATTTGGAGAAAAGGAATCTGTACAGCGCCTCCGCACGGTTTAGTGAGGGTGACCAGCGTAAAATTCACCTTGGGCTGGACTTTTGGTGCAGTGCGGGTACCAAAGTAATTACCCCCCTGACTGGAACCGTACATAGTTTTAAAAACAACCATGATACTGGAAATTATGGCCCAACCATTATCCTTAGGCATGAAATTGGGCCCCATAGCTTTTACTCACTTTACGGCCACCTCTCTCTAGACTCCCTATACAACCTTTATGTGGGTCAGCTATTTAAAGAGGGTGAAGTGCTGGCCACCCTTGGCACGCCAGATATCAATGTGGGTTATGCACCACATCTGCACTTTCAACTTATATTGGAACTGGGAGATTACGTGGGCGATTATCCCGGGGTATGCAGTGAAAAGGACCTTTTATTTTATCAAAATAACTGTCCAAACCCCAATTTGGTCTTAAACCTGGTTTAGTTTTCATCGGTAAAATACCTAGCAATTCGGTGAGTGGTATTGGCTTGTCTTTACACTGGTCGATGCTTTGGTACACTTTGTCCTTTTTTAGGTTTTTTACCGAGAAATATAAGGTTCACAGCGAGTTAACTACTTATGACCTACGCTTCTAGGGTACTTTTAGATGGAATTAAGTACCCAAATTATGAAACCCATCTTAACCACAATCGTCATTTTTGTTTTTACTGCACTATCCTTTGCCCAAGAAGTTAAACTGACCAATAAAACCAGCGATACCATAAAAGAATCCAGTACTGTGGATGCAATCCAGAAATCTACAACCAAGGTAGAAGAGGACCAAATGGTACGTCTTTATATGTTTAAAAATTCCAGAATTAAAAAGGAGCTGGCTTTTAAAACCATACGTAACAAAACTAAAATAGCATAATCATGACCCCATTAGCCTTACTTTCTGTATTCATATTTTTGGGACTAGGTCTAGCACTAAATCTATTAATTCCATCCTTAAAGGGGGTAACAATTCCCACACGCTCCGAAGGGCTAAATAATAGCAACAAGCCATAGTGCCAAAACACATTAAATGATTGATAAAGCCTATTTCATTCCAGGCTGTTTAATCTCATAATTTTCTTCCGATTTTTTGGCATCGACCATTTTTTTTACTTCCTTCAACAAACCTTTGGCATCATAAATAATTCCATCCTTAATGGTGTATTTTACACCACCAGCGCGAACCACTTTATTGTCATCTGTTAGTTTTATGGCTCCCGTTCCGTATAGCACCTTTAAATTTTTTAGTGGATTTTCTTCCACAATTACAAAATCGGCAAGCTTGCCAATGGCCACTGTGCCTATTTCATCTGCCATTCCAAGGGCCTCAGCTCCGTTTAAGGTGGCTGAGCGTATCACCTCCAAAGGATGGAAACCCGCCTCCCGAAGCAATTCCAGTTCCCTAACATAGGCGAAACCATATAGTTGAAAAATAAATCCGCTATCCGAACCTGCCGTTACGCGGCCGCCGCGGTTTTTGTATTCATTGATAAAGGTCATCCACAACTTGTAGTTGGCGCGCCATGCCACTTCTTGTTCCGTGCCCCAGTCATGCCAATAGGAACCATGGCTGATTTTACTGGGTTGGTAAAATTCCCAAAGGGACGGTAGTGTATAATCCTCGTGCCATTCTGCCCTTCTTGCACGATGCAAATCACGACTGGCCTCATAGATATTAAAGGTGGGGTCCAGGGTAAAGTCCAGTGCTATAAGTTCATTCATCACGCTATTCCAATGGTCAGAGTAGGGTGGGGCCGCCTGTGTCCAAAGTTTACCGGCTTCTTCAAACCTATGCTGTTCATTTTGGTAGTTGTAGTCTAGGGGGTAGTCTTGTAAGGTCCTGTCCGTAAATAGGGCTTCTGGCAACCCATACCAGTGTTCCATGCTGGTAAGACCGGCCCTAGCGGAATTTAAGACATTCCAACGGGCAACATCCATTTGGGCATGATGGCAGGCAGATCGCAGTCCGAGTTTTTTATTTTCATCCAATGCGGCCGACATGATTTCTGGAGGGGCGCCAAAGAATTTAATGCCATCGGCACCTTTTTTAGCATTGGCGCGCACCCATTCCCTTGCCTGTTCTGGGGTGCTAATGGGTTGGTCACTACCTTGTCCAAAGCCAGTATAGACCAAGACCCTAGGAGCAATAATCTCGTTTTTGGCACTTCTTTCTTTTAAATCCAAGGCCCAGTCCACACCCCGGCCGCTAGGTTCCCTTACAGTGGTAATGCCATGGGCCATCCAAAGCTTAAACACATAATCATAATCTGCTCCTTGGGACACCCCTCCAATATGCCCGTGCATATCCACAAACCCAGGTAGAAGGTACATGCCCGTACAATCCAATTCTTTTCCACCTGCTTTTAATTTGGGTCGGCGAGCCTCATTGATAGCTACACCAGGATACCCCACTACTTGAATTTTGACGATTTTGTTGTTTTCTACCACAATATCAATTGGTCCCCTTGGTGGGGCACCGTTACCGTTTATCAAGGTAACACCCCTGATGATAAGTTGTGGATAGGGGCCTTCTTGCAGTTTGTCTTGTGAAATTGCGGCCTGGAAAAGGCAAAAAACGATTAGAAATGCAAAAGGTTTTTTCATGGGTGTTGGTTTATAATTTTTTACGAATGAGGAACTTCACGTTTTGAACATTATTCGGGAACATCAATCTTATCACCTAAGAATAAAGCATTAAGAAACAAACGATTAGTGCCATACCAAGTTCCCCTAAAATTTGGATTGTCCGCAAACAGAATTGCCCTTCCCCTGCCCATTTTACTAACGACCAAGGACGCAGCTTTGTTTAAAAACTCCTCTTTGTTCTTTTCTGTAATAAAGCCATCTATATGCGCATCCTTACTATACTTTGCCACAGTAGCGTATTCATTTTTACTGGGCTGTACCCATATGCTATTGTTCTTATACACCGGTATTTGCTGGTCTCTATATCCAAAGGCCAGTGGATGGGTCACATCCAAGTCCACCTTTAGAATAATGCCACCTACTTCTTCCTTGCCAATATTTTCAGGGGCATCCACGTAGGGCTTTCGGCTTACGGTAGCTGTTGAATCCTGTTTGGAGGGAACCAAACTTTCTTTAACCAATTTCTTGTCTATGGCCCATTTTGTCGCAGTGCCTATGGTGATTAAGGTGTTGCCCTTGGCTACCCAGGTTTTGATACGTTCCAATTGTGATGTCGTTAGATTGTACCTGCCAGAAACCATAACTAGCGTATTGTAGTTATCGAACCTGATACTGTTAAAATTCCGCAAGGGTATTTTGGTAATGGGCATGTGTACCCTGGTATCCAACAAATGCCAAACTTCACCAGCCTCATAGGACCTTACCCCATCACCAATGAGCATCATGGCTTTTGGTTTGGTTAAGGGAGACACATATCTACTGCCCAAATCTATGCCTTTTGTGTTGTATCCCGTTTCAACGCCAAATGCAGGAATTTTGAATTTCTTTTGGGCTTTCGCCACTAGCTCAAAAACGGCCTTTGCGTCTTTTTTCTGTAAACTGACGGGGACTACCAGTGCCCCATAATTAAAGCTCTTTTGTCCTGCGTTGGTTATGGTGCTAAATGGTTTAAATGATGACGAAACCACCAGCCCATTGGACTGTAAATAATGCAAGGCAGCAACAGCATTATAGTCATCATAATCCAAAATATAGGCATAGTCAGACGCTACAACAGGGGTATTGGTCACTAAATTCTCTGTGGATTCAACTTTGTTGCCAAGGTTTAGACTATTGGTGGGCCTATATTTCATATTGTAGAAATTGGCAACGGACCAAGCAGAAGCATCATAGTAGACACTATCTTGGTATTTGCTGTACGTTTCAAACATGGTCTGTACCATACGGTATTGGGGTTGGTTGGTGGGCACCACATAGCCATTGTCTTGTTGGTATACATCTACCTTGTGCAATAAAAGTTTATCTATAAAGGCTTTTACGCGGTTTTGATCAAAGTCGTCCTTAAAATAATAACCCTTTATCCTTCCTTTTGTGGCGTTGGTAAGAGCGCTTTTAAAGAACTTTTGTTGGTATTTTCTTAGGTATGCCTTGTTTTCCACTGCGGCCTTTACCGTTGTCATGCTAGAGGTGTATTGGTTACGAATGGTGAAAGGGAAGGTGATCTCACCAAAGGCTGTGGTCTGTTTGTGGCCTCGAGAACTTGCCTGTTCAAACAGTAACCCTAGACCACCTTGGAGATCTGGATAGGAGGATCCGTAGCCTGGATATGTGCCATCAAACACCTCCTTGGTAAAATAAAAGGAGCCAATACTGTCCAGTGCTTTTGCAAAATAATCCCCAAAAAGGTTGTTTAAATCCTCATAGTTTTCTTTCGGCATTATGGGATTTAGGGAGCCATTGGTTTTCATCGGCTCAAAAAAGTAACTGCTCTGACTTCCCATTTCATGAAAATCAGTAACTACATTAGGATACCATTGATGGTACCACGTTAATTTTCCACGACTTTCTGGATGTATGCCCAAAAGCCAGTCCCTATTAAGATCAAACCAGTAATGGTTGGTTCTCCCTCTTGGCCAATACTCGTTATGTTCCGCATCTGCCGGATCTGCCACCAGTGGATTTCCCTGATAGCTGTTTGCCCATTGGGTATGCCTATCCCTTCCGTCAGGATTGATCGTTGGATCAATCATGATAATGGCATTTTTTAGGTAGTTGGAAACTTCGGAATGGTCAGACGCCACTAGGGTATAGGCGGTAAGCAGGGCGGCTTCTGAACTGGAGGGTTCGTTACCATGCACGTTATAGGCTAGATTGATAAAAATGGGTACTTCATCATAATTGGTGACCGATTGGTTAACGTCGTTGAAAGCTAAATGCTTTGCCTTTATATCGGACAGATTAGCGTGGTTCCCAGGTGTGGTCACGGTTAACATTACCAGCTTTCTCCCTTCATACGTTTGCCCGTATTCATAAAGCGTGGCGCGGTTGGATACTTCTGCCAGTTTTGTAAAGTAGGCAACGATCAAATCATGTCTGGTATGCCTTTCACCAATGCCATAGCCCAAAAATTCTTCTGGTGATGGAATGGCTTCATTAAAGGGTCGGTATTTTTCAAAAAAATAATCTTGGGAAAATGTGTTGGCACTAAAAAGAAGCGCCAAGAAAAGTAATCTTTTGGACATTGGGCGGATATTTTTTGAGTTAGCACTTAAAGATAACCAACTACCAGAAAACACACCAATTAATCTATGGAATTAAAATCGTCCACCACTTCTTGAAAAATAACTTGATAGTATGTTCCGTTGGTGGTGGTATCTCGCTGGGCGGAACCTCTTAGTTGCTTGGAAAGATTATGGATTAATTTTAATCCCAAGGATTTGGTGTTCTTTGGGTTCACATCTTTAGGGAAACCGATGCCATTGTCCCCAAGGTACATTTCATAGCTGTTGTCACCTTTTTTACTGAGTTGGACCAAAATTTCCCCTTTGGCGTCTCCAGGTAACCCATATTTTAATGCGTTGGTCACGGTCTCGTTCACAATTAAGCCTAAAGGAATTACCGTATCTATGCTCAATTTAAAATCACCTACATCTAATTTAAGTTTAATGTCCTCGCTGTTGCCTTTTACGGAGCGAATCAAATACTCGCAAAGTTCCTTAAAATACGGTTTTAAGGTAACCTTGGAACTATAGTCATCCCTTTTGTGCAACATTTCGTGCACCATGGCCATGGATACCACTCTGTGCTGGCTACTCTTGATAATACTGCCTATTTTATCATCTTGGATGGCCCGGGACTGCAAGCTCAATAGGCTCGATACAGTTTGGAGGTTGTTTTTAACCCGGTGGTGCACCTCTTTTAGGAGCATATCCTTCTCTAGGATTTTAGCTTCTAACTGATTGTTGTTTTCAAGGCTTTGCGCTACTGTTTTTGAAAAAAATATACTGAAAACCAAGCATATGACGATACAAGATATCGCTAAGGTAAGCCATATATTGCCCACAGTAATGGCCACGAAAATAGCCGCGCCAATAGCGATACATAACCCAATAAGGTTAATTACCTTAAATTGGTCCAGTTTTGACTTTAAGCCGTTTTGGTGCTGGGTCGGTTTTTCCATTAAAAAGTCAAATTACACAAATAAAAAGACATTTGTGGCAGAAAATTAACGGGGTGTAATCTAAGGGTAAAACTACAGCGTTTTTTATGGATAATCAAAAACGGCGACCAATAATAAGCCGCCGTTCATTCTTGCAGTGCACATGGGTGTATCTACCCATTGGTCAATACCCATTCCCCTTTTTCAATAAGAGGCTCTGCCTGTTTGTACTTTACCGTCTTACTTTCTCCGGAAAGGACATTTTTTATGGTGACCCGTTCATTTCTACCAATTTTGGGTCGTTCCCGCGTAATGGTTTCCGTTTTTTGCGGACGTTGCCCTTGGGTCTGTCCTGCCGCCCTACTTTTAGCTGCAAGCTCATCACTATTGGGGATTTCTTCCTTAGAGGTTTTTAAATGCTGTTTGGGACGCCTTACAGCGCTTGCCGCCTGAACTTGATTTGGATTTTCTGACGGAAGCTCTCCTTTGAACAGGAAGGAGATGACCTCTTTGTTCACTTTGTCTATCATGTTCTTAAAAAGCTCGAAGGCCTCAAACTTATAGATCAAAAGTGGATCTTTTTGCTCATGGACCGCCAATTGCACGGATTGCTTTAACTCGTCCATTTTACGCAAATGGGTTTTCCAGGATTCATCTATAATGGCAAGGGTGATGTTCTTTTCAAAGTCATTGATCAATTGTTTTCCATTACTGTCATACGCCTCTTTAAGGTTGGTCACCACGCTCAATGTTTTGATACCGTCCGTAAATGGAACTACTATTCGCTCAAATTTATTGGTTTGGTCCTCATAGACATTTCTAATAACGGGAAAGGCTATCTCTGCACTACGTTGCATTTTAGTCTGGTAATGCTCGTAGGCTTGTTCATAAACCCTATTGGCGATTTCTTGAAAACCTAGTTTCCCAAAATCTTCCTCGCCTACGGGAGAGGTGATGGAGAAGTACTTAATTAGCTCAAATTCAAAATTTTTAAAATCTTCCGCCGCTTTGTTGGTTTCCGAAATCACCTCACAGGTATCATAGATCATGTTGGCAATATCTACCTTGAGCCGCTCTCCCTGTATGGCGTGCCTTCTTCTTTTATAGACCACCTCTCGTTGGGCATTCATCACATCATCATACTCCAATAAACGCTTGCGGATACCAAAGTTGTTTTCCTCCACTTTTTTCTGGGCCCGCTCTATGGATTTGGTCATCATGGAGTGCTGAATGACCTCACCTTCTTCCAGTCCCATTTTATCCATCATTTTTGCAACCCTGTCCGAACCGAACAGGCGCATCAAATTATCCTCTAGCGATACGTAAAACTGCGAACTTCCAGGGTCTCCCTGACGCCCGGAACGACCACGAAGCTGTCTGTCCACACGTCTGGAATCATGCCTTTCCGTGCCAACAATGGCCAAACCTCCTGCAGCCTTCACCTCTGGTGATAGTTTAATGTCCGTACCACGCCCTGCCATATTGGTGGCAATAGTGACCACTCCGCCCTTACCGGCCTCGGCAACCACATCTGCCTCTTTTTTGTGTAGTTTGGCGTTTAATACGTTGTGCGGTACTTTACGAACGCTCAAGAGTTTTGATAATAATTCCGATATCTCTACGGAGGTGGTGCCTATCAATACAGGCCTTCCCGCTTTTGAAAGTTGGGTTACCTCTTCTATGATGGCATTGTATTTTTCACGTTTGGTCTTATAAATAAGGTCATGCCTGTCATCACGCGCTATGGGTCTGTTGGTGGGTATCTCAACAACGTCTAATTTATAGATTTCCCAGAATTCTCCAGCCTCTGTAACCGCGGTACCCGTCATCCCCGCCAGTTTATTGTACATCCTAAAGTAGTTTTGAAGGGTAATGGTGGCAAAGGTCTGGGTAAGGGCTTCAATCTTTACGTTTTCTTTGGCTTCAATGGCTTGGTGCAATCCATCTGAGTAGCGCCTGCCATCCATAATACGGCCCGTCTGCTCGTCCACGATCATCACCTTGTTATTCATGACCACATATTCCACGTCTTTTTCAAACAGGGTATAAGCCTTTAAAAGCTGGCTCATGGTATGGATGCGTTCACTTTTTACGGCAAACTCCTTAAATAGATTTTCTTTAAGTTCTGCTTCTTTTTCAATGTCCAGGTCTTGACCTTCAATCTTTGCAATTTCCCCACCGATATCCGGCATCACAAAGAAATCCGGGTCTTGGTCGCCAGAAATGTACTCTATACCCTTATCGGTAAGCTCTATTTGGTTGTTTTTTTCTTCTATGGTAAACAGCAAGTCCTCATCTACCTTGGGCATTTCACGGTTGTTGTCCTGCATGTAAAAATTTTCGGTCTTTTGCAACAATTGCTTCACCCCTTCCTCGCTCAAAAATTTAATGAGCGCTTTGTTTTTGGGCAGACCACGATGTACGCGTAACAACAGGAAGCCGCCTTCCTTGGTGTCTCCGGCCGCAATACGTTTTTTGGCCTCTGCCAGTACGCCCGTTAAATGCTGTCGTTGTTTTTGGACAATATCCGCCACCTTGGGTTTTAGTTCATTGAATTCATGGCGATCCCCTTCTGGAACAGGCCCTGAAATAATAAGTGGTGTTCTGGCGTCATCGATTAAGACGGAATCGACCTCATCCACAATGGCGTAATGGTGTGGGCGTTGCACCAAATCTGTTGGGGTATGTGCCATGTTGTCCCGGAGGTAGTCAAAACCAAATTCGTTGTTGGTGCCATAGGTGATATCAGAATTATAAGCTTTTCTCCTTCCGTCAGAGTTAGGTTGGTGCTTATCAATACAGTCTACAGAAAGCCCATGAAATTCAAAAATAGGTGCCATCCAAGCGCTGTCCCTTTTGGCCAAGTAGTCATTTACGGTAACCAAGTGCGCGCCCTTGCCGGATAGGGCATTAAGGTATAAGGGTAAGGTTGCCACCAAGGTCTTCCCTTCACCGGTCTGCATTTCTGCAATTTTACCTTGGTGCAGTGCAATGCCCCCAATGAGCTGAACATCATAATGTACCATGTCCCAAGTGACCTCTTTGCCAGCAGCGTCCCAAGTGTTTTTCCAAATGGCACTGTCCCCATCAAGCGTTACGTAATCTGCGGTACCGGACAGGTGGCGGTCAAATTCTGATGCGGTAACGGTAATGGTCTGGTTGTTGGCAAAGCGTTTTGCCGTTTCCTTGACCACTGCAAACGCTTCTGGAAGTATTTCGTTAAGTACTTCTTCCGAGATTTTATAAGCTTCCTCGGTGAGCTTATCAATCTCGCCATAAATTTCCTCATTTCTGTCAATGTCCGTTGAGGTTTCCACCTCCGCTTTTAAGCCATCAATTTTTTCATTGGTTGCCGCGCATCGCTCTGCGATACGTTTTTTGAAATCTACCGTCTTTTGGCGGAGTTCATCATGGCTCAATCCTTCTAAGGCAGCTTCAAAGGACTTTATTTGTTTTACCAAGGGCTGCATGGATTTCACATCTTTTTCAGACTTATCGCCAACAAAAACCTTGAGTACGGAATTTAAAAAACTCATAAAAACTATTTTATATTTCCAACGGATGGGACAAATGTTCTAAGGGACTTTTGTGTTACCCAACCATTTATGGTTACAACCATCGGATGTAGACGGCTAAGCTTTGTAAGGTACAATAGCCGTTCCAGATTTAATATTCACCAATTTTGTCCAATTGGCTGTCAAAATTACATAAAAAAAGCCTCAAAAATGAGGCTTGTCAATGTTGTTATATGAGGAATGTTTAATATTCGTCTTCATTCCAGAGATAATCCTCCTCTGTTGGATAATCTGGCCAGATCTCTTCGATGGATTCGTAAATTTCGCCACCTTCTTCTTCCATGGATTGTAAATTTTCTACAACCTCTAAAGGCGCCCCTGTCCTAATAGCATAATCTATTAATTCGTCTTTGGAGGCTGGCCATGGCGCATCACTTAAATATGAGGCTAATTCTAACGTCCAGTACATAGTAACGGTTTGATTTTAAATTTTTTGCAAAAATAATTTTTAAACCCAATTGGCCAAGTAAATCAGCAATTATTTAAAAATATTTTAAATAACTAGTGCAGTAACGAAAAAAACGATAGTTTATTTGTCTGTTTTTTCCGGAATCCACTTCACCTCTTTGGCCTGCAATTCCATCGCCAATTTTCGTGCCAAGACAAAAAGATAGTCAGATAACCTATTTACGTACCTTAAAACACCTGAAGGAACAGGCTCATTTTCATGCAATAGGGAAATCATACGCTCCGCCCTCCTACAAACCGTTCTGGCAATGTGACAGTATGACACTGTGGTGTGGCCACCAGGAAGTATGAAATGGGTCATTTCCGGAAGGGAATCGTTCATCATGTCCATTTCTTTTTCCAATAGGGTGATGTCTTCCTCATGAATCCTGGCTATTTTAAGCCTATTATCTTTTGTGGGCTCTGTGGCGAGTATGGCACCCACGGTAAATAGCTTGTTTTGGATTTGGGCAAGTATTTCCTTGTGGTGCCCAGCCATATTTTGATCCCGGACCAGTCCCAAGTAACTATTGAGTTCATCTACGCTACCATAGCTCTCTATCCTAATATGGTGTTTGGGTACCCTCTTGCCCGTAAAAAGCGAGGTGGTTGCCTTATCCCCAGTCTTGGTATAGATTTTCATTCTTTGTGTCTTTGTTTGCCCTCCATAAATTTTCTTGACCTACGCGCCCTGTTCCTACGCTTGTTCTGAAACAAGATGACCAAATAGATAAGGGCAGCCCCTCCAAATATGTAGTAAATGATATCATCCATAGTGTCTTCCTTTACTTTCCGAAATTACTTTTTTATATCCGTATCGTAAAATGTTGTTTTTCTTGTTCTTTCCTAAAAAATATCATCCCACAGGAATAAAAATCAATGCTTACGGAGATTTGTGGCCATTCTATAAGGGTTCGCCACGCGTGGAAGGCATGGGAATCCTTTCTAATATGGTTAATTAGGACAAAGCTATCATTGTGAACGTCTTCCGCTGACACCAAGGAAAGCGGCTCCTTTTCCATATGCTCTACATAGATGACGTCCAATGGGGCCTCCTGTCCAAGGATTGGATGTTTTTCCACTAGTTTGGCTGTGTAGCCCTCGTTCCCAATAATGCGAGCTCGTCTGATATTAAAATAGCGACTGCTTTTCAATAAAATATCCAGTGTTTTATCTTTTGAAAGCTTTGGTTTTTGATACAAAGCTTGGGTTAAAAAATTAAAGACAAAAGGGGAGTGCACATCATGCTCATTGGTAGCGCGAACTATGTACTTAACGTAGGATTGTAATTTGAACAACATCATAAGGTCTTATAGCTTTTTCCCTAGCGATATCAGCCCTCTAATTGTGCGCCCAGCTCAAACCAACGCTCGGTTTTGGTATCTATGGCTTGTTCCAGCTCGCCCAGTTCAATGGACAATTGGTTAATCTCATCCCCAGAAAGTGTGGCATCCGTAAACTTTTCCTGCAAGGTTTGCTTTTGGTCTTCTAATTGCTGAATTTCCTTTTCTAGCCTGTTGTATTCTTTCTGTTCGGTATAACTTAGTTTTCCGGTGTTATCCTTTTGCTTCCAATGCTGTTTTTCCGATTTTTCCTTGTTTCCACTTTTTTCTTCACGTTCTTCTAAAAGTTTACTGCTTTCATAAGAACGGTAGTCAGAATAATTGCCGGGGAAATCCTCGATAACCCCATTGCCAAGGAATACAAACAAATGATCCACTATTTTGTCCATAAAATACCGGTCATGGGAAACCACGATCAAACAGCCGGGAAAATCCAACAGAAAACTTTCCAAAACATTTAGGGTTACAATGTCCAGGTCGTTGGTGGGTTCGTCCAAAATTAAAAAGTTGGGATTCTGGATAAGTACCGTACATAAATACAAACGCTTGCGCTCCCCACCGCTAAGTTTTTCAACAAAATCGTACTGCTTTTTTCGGTCAAATAAAAATCGCTCCAGCAGCTGTTGGGCAGAGATTTGCCGTCCCTTTTTTAAAGGGATAAAATCCCCGTAGTCCCGGATAACATCAATTACCTTTTGCCCCTCTTTTGGGGCGATGCCCTTTTGGGTATAATACCCAAATTTAACGGTATCGCCAATCACGATCTTCCCGCCCGCACTTGGTTCCCTTCCCGTAAGAATATTTAAAAAGGTGGATTTGCCGGTGCCATTTTTTCCAATGACACCAATGCGTTCCCCTTTGGTAAAGGAGTAATCAAACTTATCCAGCATGATGTTGTCCCCAAAGGATTTGGACACCTTGTGGAGCTCCACGATCTTACTGCCAAGGCGTTCCATGTTCAGCTCTAGTTGTACCTGGTGTTCCTGCCTCCGTTTACTGGCCCTAGACTTTATTTCATGGAAATCGTCTATACGGGATTTGGATTTGGTGGTCCTTGCCTTGGGTTGCCGCCGCATCCAGTCCAGTTCTTTTTTGAAGAGTAGCTTGTCCTTGTGCTGTTCCACGGCCTCCCGTTCCAAACGGGCTTCCCTTTTTTCCAAATAGTAAGAATAATTGCCCTTGTAACTGTACAGTTGGTTGTTGTCCAGCTCTATGATTTCATTACAGACCCGTTCCAAAAAATAACGGTCGTGGGTCACCATAAATAGGGTGATGTTTTCTTTTTTAAAAAAATCTTCCAACCATTCGATCATTTCCAAATCCAAATGGTTGGTAGGCTCATCAAGAATCAGCAAATCTGGTTTGTTGATGAGCGCATTGGCCAGTGCCAAGCGTTTCTTTTGGCCACCGGAAAGCACGCCCACTTTTTTATCCAATTCGTTTAAATTGAGTTTAAAGAGGATTTGTTTGTACTGTGTTTCAAAATCCCATGCCTGAAAACGTTCCATGGCCTCAAATGCTTTCTGGAACGCCTCTTGATCATCCGGTTGTTGCACCGCTTCTTCATACCGTGCGATTACGGATAGTATTTCATTGCCAGAATCAAAGATGGTTTCTTCTACCGTAAGCTTTGGATTGAGGTCTGGCTCCTGCTCAAGAAAGGATATTTTAATTCCCTTTCTGGTGGTTACCTGTCCCGTTTCCGTGCTGTCTTTTCCGGATATGATATTGAGAATGGAGGTTTTACCACTTCCATTTTTGGCGATCAAGGCTATTTTCTGGTCTTTGTTGATACCAAAGGAGATGTTGGAGAAGAGCACAAGTTCCCCGTATGATTTTGATAGGTTTTCAACGGTGAGTAGGTTCATGCTTTTGCCATTTTAAGTAAGAATAGGTACCTCGTGGCCAAAACAAGCATGAGCACTATGTTTAATGGCGATATTATTTGAATACCAATAATCCAAATGATGATGGCCATGACCATTAGGCCCAGTGCCATTTTTACATAAATGCCGAGCCACACTGGTTGTTCCTTTGCGCGCAACAGCGCAAAACTTACAAGGAGGTTAAGGGGTAAAAGCCATAAAAAGTTAAAATTGAGCTCGGTCACTTTATGGTTGGTCGCAAACCAAAGCAGCATCACAATAAGCCCAGCCATTCCACTACTGAAAAATAGGGCAAAGTCTAGCCATCGGCTACGACTGTTATGCTTTATATCAATGTAGGTGATAACGCTTACAAAGAGCAGCACGGCCAAAAACCAAAAAAGGGGAGTGGTCAGAAAATGGGATCGGTAACGGATATCCGCATAATCAAGGATACTACGTTCCCTTAGCACCAGGGGTTCACCTTTAATGCTGGCATTATCTAGTTGGTCCATGGCGTAATAGGGCAAAAACATGTGCTGGCGCAGTGTTGCGGTTTTATCCGTGATACCACCAAAGGCCAAATCTATGCCAAACGCCCCCCAGGTGTTGGAATCAATGTATTGGTGCACCAGTTGCCTAAAGGTATACAGTTGCTTAAGGTGGGTGTCATGGAATACAACATCGCTTCCCAATCTGTCTTTTAGGATGTCTCCCGTTATGGTAGAACAGTTATTGAACAAGGGGTCATAGGCATAATCCCGGTTTTCTGGTCGGTAATCTTTTTCGAATAAAGCAAATAGGGCATTGGTTTCTTGCTGGGATAAATTGAGCAATTGTTCCTTTACCCATCGTTTTTCCAGTTCATAACCGTATAAAAAGCCCTCAAAGCTTCTGCGCGATAGGGAATAGATGAGTTTCCCCTTTGCAAAATTCAGATAAAAGTTAGGTTGGTCAAAATCAAAGGTGCCATAATTATATACCACATCTATACCAAGGCTGGTATCTTGGACCCTAAAGGCGGTATGTCCAAATGCGGTATATAAAACGTCTCCAGAGGAGCAGGTGAGAACGCTGATCTGGGCTTTTTCCGTTAAGGTAGGCAACTTGGCTCCCAAGGCATAAAGCCCGGTACACAGCCATAAAAAAATAAAGATATTTTTTTTCATACCAACAGGGCAAATATCAACATATTTGTTGGAGTGCAAATAGTCCCAACCAACTAATCCCTAATTTTTAGTTTATTTTTACAAAAACTATATTTATGAAGAGGCATATTCCTAATTTCATTACCCTGCTCAATCTTTTTTGTGGTTGTATCGCCACCGTTTTTGCAGTAATGAATCAGTTGGAATTTGCTGCCATTTTTGTGTTTATGGGTATTTGTTTCGATTTTTTTGATGGCCTTGCAGCGCGCCTCCTTGATGTACGAAGCGAATTGGGCGTTCAACTAGATTCCCTTGCTGACATGGTTACCAGTGGGCTTGTGCCGGGCGTCGTTATGTTTCAACTATTGAATTTGGCCAGTAAAGGTGGCTGGAATCTGGATTTATTTGGTATGCATACGGAGGTGCAACTGCTTCCTCTTTTCGGTTTTATCATCACCTTGGCATCTGCATATCGTTTGGCCAATTTTAACGTGGATGAAAACCAGGTTTCCTCTTTTTTGGGTTTGCCAACGCCTGCAAACGCCCTGTTGATTTTGTCTTTGCCGTTGATTTTATTTTATCAAAATACCACGGTGCTTCATGAGGTTATTTTAAACCAATGGGTGCTTCTGGGGATTACTTTGATCAGCGCATACCTGCTCAACGCCAACATACCCTTGTTTGCCCTCAAATTCTCTAATTGGTCTTTTAAGGACAATGCGGTAAAGTACCTTTTTCTCCTAGCAAGCCTAGTGTTACTGATCACCCTTAGGTTTTTGGCTGTTCCTATCATCATTTTACTTTACATTGTAATGTCCTTATTGGATAAAAAATCGATGGCATGAAATTGTACGTCCATTCTATTTTAGCCTCTTTTTCTGTGCTATGCGCATCTTTGTGTGGCTGCCCAGAAGATGATTATGTGCCGCCCGTTACCTATGAGGTACAACAAAACCAACTTGTATTTGTGGATGGTGATAGGTTTAACTATGCCGTGGGGGATACCTTATGGTTAAATGTACAGGTTCCGCAACGTGTCATAGATGAAATAACGGGACAGTCATATGATATTTTTGAAATAACGGGTGCCACAGAGGCGAGAATATCCCTAAAACTGGAAAAGGAAAGTAGTTTCACCAAGCCCTTTTTGGTTAATTTTTCGCAAGAAGATTTGGTGCTTGAAGCAGGTGTCTTTCAGATTCCAGAATTTGAAACCACGCAATTGGCATTGGATGTGAACTACCAGGACGATGCGTATAGGCTGCGAATAGGGTTTCTTTTAAAAGAGGCGGGGGTTTACCAGTTATCTGGGTTCTACGGCAACGATTGGCAGTTTGGTTTTTATGATACCGATTTTGGTAAATTGCCCCAAGAGTATGTTTTTGTGACGACTACCGTACGTGGTGCTGCAAATGGAGCACTTCGCTTTACCGTGGTAGAATAGTCTTTTCCACAGTCGCTATGGTACACAACCCTATACCTTTTTCTATTGGAATTGCTTAGTTTTTACAGCACAAACGCAACAATGCTTTTAGGGAAATAAAACCCCATATTGGTTTTTATCGTACATACGGTAAACAAAACCAGATTCCCATGAAACGATTTCTTTCCCTATGCGCAATTGTTGCAACCTATGTACTATGCTGTTCCCATGAACTTTTTTTTAAAGCCGATTCTTATTTTTTCAGCCCAAATACGCAAGCTACGCTTTTCTTGTTTAATGGGACTTTTGATAAAAGTGAAAATACTATTGATCGAGACCGAATTTCTGATGCACAACTGCTTGGTCCAAACTATAAGCTAGCGCTTAAAGAGGATATGTTTTATGATATAAACCAAACCACGTATATGAGATTTTCGGTGGGTGACGTGGGTACCTATGCAGGGGGCATTTCTACCAAGCCAAGAATGATTTCCATGGACGGCCAGGCGTTCCAAGACTATTTGGAACATGAAGGATTGGAGGATACCATGGCGGAAAGAATGGCAACGGGTACCCAAGATGTTGCGGTCAAGGAAAAATATGCAAAGCACGTAAAGACGTTGTTGCAGGTGGGTGATAAAAATACGCCAGAGTTTGGTGCCTATTTTGGGTTTCCTATAGAGTTTGTGGCAAAGACCAATCCTTATACCGTGGGTAAAGGAGAAGCGGTAAGCTTTCAATTATTGAGCGCCGGTAAACCCCTTGCGAACCATATTTGCCATTATAGTACAAGCATGCCGGGTTTAGACGCACATGACCACGAACGTTCTGCACGTACCGATGCCAACGGTATCATCAAGATATTTCCGAATCGCAGCGGCCAGTGGTACATAGCTACCATTCACATGGAAAAAAGTGCGGAGGACGGTGTGGATTATGAATCTAACTGGGCTACCCTGACTTTTGCGATTAGATAGGTGTTCTTTAGTGTGAAGTTTGGCAACCAATGTGCCCACCTTTGGCAAATTTAGTATTGTGCGTGTGGATGCTCTTAAAAGTCCAACTTCTTTTTACGAAGCTCAAAGTTTTGCCCTAAATAAACTTGCCGAACCATTTCGTCTTTGGCCAAATCCTCTGGAATCCCTGCTTTTAGGATACCACCTTCGAACATGAGGTAAGAGCGTTCTGTGATGGCCAAGGTTTCCTGCACGTTGTGATCGGTAATAAGGATACCTATGTTTTTGTTCTTTAATTGGGCTACGATGCGTTGTATATCCTCAACGGCAACGGGGTCCACCCCGGCAAAGGGTTCATCCAAGAGGATGAACTTAGGGTCCGTGGCCAAGGCCCTTGCAATTTCCGTACGTCTGCGTTCGCCACCAGAAAGCAGGTCACCCCGGTTTTTGCGGATATGCCCCAAGCTAAATTCATCTATGAGCGATTCCATTTTCATATGCTGTTCCTTCTTGGAAAGCGTGGTGGTCTGGAGTACGCTGAGAATGTTTTTTTCGATGCTTAATTTTCTAAAGACAGATGCTTCTTGCGCCAAATACCCAATACCGTTCTGTGCCCTTTTGTACATGGGGAAATTGGTGATTTCCATATCGTCCAGATAAATATGGCCCCCATTGGGCTTGATCAAGCCAACGATCATGTAGAAAGAGGTGGTTTTACCGGCACCGTTAGGCCCCAACAAGCCAACAATTTCACCCTGGTTTACCTCCAAGGAGATGCCTTTTACCACTTTCCTGCCGCGGTAAGCTTTCATGATATTTTCTGCGCGTAACTTCATCTAGTATTCAAATCTAAACATATTCATATTCAATGAAAATGCCTTTGGGAATAATTTAGAGTTCCGTGGCTTCAAGGTTTTCCCAATATTCGTAGGCCCTTCTAAGATGCGGGATAACAATGGTACCGCCAATAAGGGTGGCAATGCCCAAGGTTTCCATCACCTCTTCTTTATTGGCCCCACTTTTTTTGGAGCTCTCTAAATGGTACTTTACGCAATCATCACAACGCATCACGGCAGAGGCCACCAGACCTAACAATTCTTTGGTCTTAACATCTAGGGCACCGGGCATAAATGCGTTGGTGTCCAAATTAAAAATACGTTTGATGAGCTTGTTGTTTTCCGCAAGCAATTTATCGTTCATTTTTGCCCTGTAGGCATTGAACTCCTCTACGTTATTTTGCATATTTTTTGGCTTCTCTCTTTGCGTCACGCTTGATGACCAGTTTAGAAATATAAATACTGACTTGATATAAAATAAGTACCGGAATGGATACCACAATTTGGCTGGCCACATCTGGCGGTGTGATCACCGCAGATAAGATAAGGACCACCACTAAGGCAATTTTACGGTATTTCTTCAATATTTCTGGGGTTACCAGCCCCACTTTGGTCAGAAAATAAATAATGATAGGAAGTTCAAACATGACCCCACATGCAATGACCGATGCCCGGACCGTGGCTATGAACGAACTAATGTCAATTTCGTTGGATACCTCCTGACTTACTTGATAGGTGCCTAAAAAATTAATCGATAAAGGCGCAACTACGTAATATCCAAACAATACTCCTATAAAAAACAAAAGGGATGCCACGAGAATAAAACCCCTGGAGTGCTTACGTTCATTTTGGTGCAGACCAGGACTGATAAAACGCCACACTTCCCACAAAACATAGGGGAACCCCACAATAAAGCCTGCCCAAATAGAGGTCCAAATATGTGCTGAAAATTGGCCGGCCATTGTCCGGTTTTGGATAGTGAACGGTAGGGTATCTGCACAGAACTCTGAGGTAATCCCAAAAAAGGTAGCGATATTACAGAAGAAGCGGTAGGTGGGAAAGTCCATTTTTTTTGGACCGAAAATGACCGTATCAAAAATAAAATCCTTCATAAAAAATGCCACACAAGCAATCAACACTACAGCAAGCACAGAGCGGATTAAATGCCATCGCAATTCTTCCAAATGATCCAAAAAGGACATTTCGTCAGGGTTTTTTGCCACTTTTGCCATTACAGAATCCCTTCTTTTATCAAATTATGAATATGTACTACACCCCGGTAGTCCTCCCCATCAATGACCAACAGCTGGGAGATGCCAAGGTCTTGCATGGTATCCAAGGCTTTTACGGCAAGCGCATCGGAATGGATAAACTTAGGGTTGCTGGTCATGATATCCCTGGCCGTTAGACCGCCAATATTTTCATGACGGTTTAACATTCTTCTAATATCGCCATCGGTCACAATGCCCACTACCTTGTCATCCTCCATCACCGCGGTGACCCCTAACATCTTTTCAGAGATTTCAACGATGACCTCCTTTACCTTTGCCTCTGAACGTACTGCCGGCTTTTGGTTGTTTTCCACAATATCAGAAACACGGAGGTATAACTTCTTTCCTAAAGAGCCGCCAGGGTGGTATTTGGCAAAGTCCGCACTGCTAAAACCCTTAAGTTGGAGCAGACAAATGGCCAAGGCATCGCCCATTACCAATTGGGCCGTTGTGCTGGTAGTGGGGGCCAAGTTATTGGGGCACGCCTCTTTTTCCACATACACATTGATGACATGGTCACACCGTTTCGCCAAGGCAGAATCTAGATTTCCAGTTAATCCGATCAGGGTATTATTTCCCCTTTTGATCAAGGGCAGTAACATTTTAATTTCCTCGGTATTGCCGCTTTTGGAGATGCAAATGACCACATCGTCCTTAAGGATTGTGCCTAAATCCCCGTGAATGGCATCGGCCGCATGCATAAAAATGGCTGGAGTCCCTGTGCTATTAAAAGTGGCCACAATTTTAGTGGCGATCAATGCGCTTTTACCAACGCCCGTAATGACCACACGCCCTTTGGATTTTAAAATACAGTGCACCGCATTTTCAAAATTTTCATCCAAAAGTTCCGCTAGGTTGGTAATAGCATTACCCTCATTTTTAATGGTGTTTTTAGCGATATCGAGAATAGAGAGCCTGTTGTTCAAAGTATGCTAAATCGTTATTACGGTTGTGAACCTAAAAGAATGTATTATCTTTAAGAATACAAAATTAAACAAACATAACTGTTTTCATCTTGCATTTACAATAAAATGGCACACTGCAAAACACGAAATTAAGTAGACACTTTAATCTTTCGTGCTGCCGGTGCCATTAATATTATTCTTTAACGGATTACAACCTATGGGTGCTACCACATACGATCTTCATGCCTCTTTAAAGAAGTACTTTGGTTTCTCAAAGTTTAAAGGGTTACAGGAAGAGGTCATACAAAATATATTGGACCGCAACGATACCTTTGTCATTATGCCCACCGGCGGTGGTAAATCCTTATGTTACCAACTACCAGCTATTATGCAAGAGGGAACGGCCATTGTGGTCTCGCCGCTCATTGCATTGATGAAGAATCAAGTAGACGCCATACGTGGCGTTTCTGCGGAGCATGGAATTGCCCATGTCTTAAATTCCAGTCTTAACAAAACAGAGGTGCGCCAAGTAATGTCAGACATTAGCAATGGTATCACCAAGCTATTGTATGTTGCCCCGGAATCCTTGACTAAGGAGGAATATGTTAATTTCCTACAAACGGTGCCTCTTTCTTTTGTGGCCGTGGATGAAGCGCACTGTATTTCTGAATGGGGCCATGATTTTAGACCGGAATACCGCAACCTAAAAAGTATCATTAGCCGCTTTGATGATGATATCCCAATTATTGGTCTAACCGCCACGGCCACCCCAAAAGTGCAGGAAGACATCATCAAAAATTTGGCAATGACCAACGCCAAGGTGTTTAAAGCCTCCTTTAATAGGCCCAATCTGTTTTATGAAGTACGTCCAAAGACAAAAAATGTAGATGCTGATATTATTCGTTTCGTGAAGCAGAATGAAGGTAAATCTGGAATTATTTATTGTTTGAGCCGAAAACGTGTGGAAGAGCTTGCACAGGTTTTACAAGTAAATGGTGTAAGTGCCGTTCCATATCATGCAGGTTTTGATGCCAAAACCCGATCAAAGTACCAAGATATGTTCTTGATGGAAGATGTGGACGTTGTGGTAGCCACCATAGCGTTTGGGATGGGGATAGATAAACCGGATGTACGTTTTGTGATACATCATGATATTCCTAAGAGTATAGAAAGTTACTATCAGGAGACGGGACGCGCCGGGCGTGATGGTGGTGAGGGGCACTGTTTGGCCTATTACGCTTACAAGGACGTGGAAAAGTTGGAGAAATTTATGTCCAACAAGCCCGTGGCGGAGCAGGAAGTGGGCAATGCCCTGCTACAGGAGATTGTTGCCTATGCGGAAACCTCCATGTCCAGGCGCAAGTTTATCCTACACTACTTTGGCGAGGAGTTTGATGAGGTGCACGGTGACGGTGCGGATATGGATGACAATGCCAGAAACCCAAAGCCCAAAGTGGAGGCCAAGGAGGATGTGGTTAAACTGTTAACGGTGGTCCAAGGTACGCTAGAAAAGTTCAAGACAAAGGAAATTGTAAAGGTCTTGGTAGGCAAGACAAATGCCTTAATTTCCGCACATAAGGTACAGGAAAAGGAGTTTTTTGGTATTGGTGATGACAAGGAAGAGGCTTATTGGATGGCTTTGACAAGACAGGTATTGGTGGCTGGGCTCTTGAAAAAGGAAATTGAACAATATGGGGTACTCCATCTCACCGCAATGGGAACTGCTTTTATAGCGGCACCAGAGTCCTTTATGATGACCAAGGACCATGTGTATAGTGAGGCCAACAACGATGCCATTGTTACGGCGGCAAAGTCAGCCGGCGGTGCTGCGGACGAGAAGTTGTTAAAATTACTGAAAGACCTTCGAAAAAAGGAGGCCAAAAAATATGATGTGCCACCCTTTGTTGTTTTCCAAGATCCATCTTTGGATGATATGGCCCTAAAGTACCCCATTACCGCAGAAGAATTATTAAACATCCATGGAGTGGGGGAGGGAAAGGCCAAGAAGTACGGAAAACCATTTATTGCCCTTATCTCCAGTTATGTGGAGGAACATGAAATTATTAGGCCAGATGACCTGGTGGTTAAAAGTACGGGCGCCAATTCTGCCTTAAAGCTTTACATCATTCAAAATGTGGACCGTAAACTTCCCCTTGACGATATTGCTGCGGCAAAAGGCATAGCCCTTGATCAATTGATTAAGGAAATGGAACAAATTGTCTTTAGTGGTACAAAATTGAATCTTTCCTATTGGGTGGATGAGGTTTTGGATGAAGATCAGCAGGAAGAAATCCATGATTATTTCTTGGAAGCGGAATCCGATTCCATAGATGAGGCCATTGAAGAGTTTGATGGTGATTACGAGGAAGAAGAACTGCGTATTTATCGCTTAAAATTTATGAGCGAGGTGGCCAATTAGAAAAGGATGGAACGATTGCGATTTATAAAAACCCCGTCCAGCACTAATGTTGGACGGGGTTTTTTGAAAGATGTGGTGTTGTTTAAGCTGCGCTTTATCAATTACTGTAAAGAGTCAAAATCACCACTGGCCAAAATTGCTGCGATCGTACCAAAATATAGGATGACAAGGAACAGGTAAATGACTGCAAAGGCGATGCCTATGTAAGACAGCAGCTTGCCTGTCTTTACGTTGCTAACATCCGTATACTGTCCCGGGTTTTCATTGATAAGGCGTTCTGCTGTTTTTGCCTTAACCAGTCCAATAATTCCAAATATCCCACCAAAAGGGCCACAGCAGAATAAGGTCAACACTATGGACAAAATACCCATGGTTAAAATGGTACTGGCTTCCGGTAGGGGTTGTTGGTATTCCGCCATAACCCGTCTACTGATTTAAATACTCATTGAGTTTTTCTTGTATCAATTCTTGGTCATTTGTCATTATCACATCCCAACCAATAATGGAAATCAGCCAAACTACAAATAAGATAAGAGCTAAGCCCAGTATTAAACCTAGGATGCCCAAAATCCTACCGATTTTGGCATTGCCTTCCCCTATATACATACCTGGATTTTCCTTATGCTTTTTTAATGCCGCGTTTCCTAGGATAATGGCCAATAATCCAAATAATACCCCGAAAATACCGTAGCAACAAAATGTTACTAGGGACAGGATACCAAATACGAGAACCAGCGTGGAGTTTGGTAATTTTTCTTGTTCCATAATTTAAATTGTTTATTTAGTTGAAATAATTGTTCATTTTCAAGATATAGCTCAAAACAATGCTACCCACCGTAACAACGGAAAGGAAAATTTTAATGGGATACCCGTTTTTTGGTTTGACCAACATATCGAATACCAAGAAGAAAGCCAAAGCCAAAATCGCATAAATAGCCGGATACATATCAAAAGCAGCCTTAAATTCCCCTTTTGCCAAAAAAACCAAGGAGCGCTGCAGGCCACAACCAGGACAATCCAATCCAAACAACTGCTTGCTCAAACAGGGCAGCATATAATCCTGAATGCCCAGGTAAAGGCCCAAAAGATTGTTTATCATGTCTTAAATTTCACTTTAGGTCGTCAAAATACTACTATTTTTGAATACTGGAATGGCAAACCTCCGTTTTTCTGTAAACAACGCAATACATGACCACTTTTAAACTAGGAGATCAAGTTGAAGTTTTGGACGATGCCATTGTGGGAACCGTAACGGCATTGAACAAGGATACGGTTACCCTAACGGATGTTGATGGTTTTGAGTTTGAGCTTTTGCGCAAACAATTGGTAAAACGGGGAAATGACATACAGGTCACTAATTTTGAGGTAGCACAAATGGTTAAGGAAAAGGAAACCAAAAAACGTGCTAAGGGCCCTACTGTAAAGCCTAAAAAGCGGAATGAGCCCAAAATGGAAGTGGATTTGCACATTCACCAATTAACAACTTCCGTAAGGGGAATGAGCAATTTTGATATGCTGAACCTGCAATTGGAAACCGCCGAGCGCCAATTGGAATTTGCCATTTCCAAAAAAATCCAAAAAATCGTGTTTATCCATGGCATTGGCGAGGGTGTTTTAAAGGAGGAACTCATCTACCTGTTTAAAAAATATCCGGTGGATTTTTACGATGCGGATTACCAAAAATACGGTCTGGGCGCCACGGAGGTCTACGTTTACCAGAATGTTTAGTTGGCCGATGTGGTTACCGTACCAAAATCCGAAACGGTTTGGTCGATAATTTGTTCTCCCAAACTATTTTCCAAAACCAGCCCCTGCAGTTTTATGTTGTGCAGAAATTCAAGGCTGTCCACAGCGGTTGTGGTAATGAGCACTTGGCCTCCCTGCGCGGATATTTGTTCTAGGACACTGGGTTCCACGGGTGGGAAAAGGGAGCAAAAATAAGAGGAATTTACAGTTTCGGAAAAAACGCGGTAGAATAATTGTGAGCCAGAGGTGCTTATGGGACTCTGTATCGTATCGGTGCTTACTTCGTTCCGTAATAGGCCACTGGCCAATTGTAGAATTAACGCTTCATCCTGGTTGATTTTAAAAAATACCCTAGTAGAGGTGGTCAACGGGCTACAGCTCTGTACGCTGGTGTCATCAAAATCAAGGGTCTCAATTTGCAGGTCCCCGTCGTCACAACCAACAATCAACCAACAAAATCCCAAAAGCGCTAAAGCTATTTTTTTCATGGGCATAAAGTTACGGGAAAAGCCGTTTTCTTTTATGGGGTTGGCGCAAATATTAAAATGAAATTAACGCAATAATGGCTATTTTTGGCAAGTTTTGAAAATTCAATATGGCATATGGAAAAGGTTTATTTAGATAATGCGGCCACTACCCAGGTAAGGCCGGAGGTCATCACCAAAATGCAATATGCCTTGGCCACATTTTACGGTAACCCATCTTCTACCCATAGTTTTGGGCGTTCTGCCAAAACAGCAATAGAAAAGGCAAGGAAGACCATTGCAAAATACCTCAATGCCCAACCTTCAGAAATTATCTTCACCTCCGGTGGCACGGAAGCGGACAATATGATATTGCGTTGTGCGGTACGGGACCTAGGGGTGCAAACAATCATCACCTCGCCAATAGAACACCATGCCGTACTCCATACTGCCCAGGAATTGGAAAAGGAGTGTGGCATTCAGGTTTCTTATGTAAAGTTAGACGGTTTTGGCAATCCTGATTCTAACCATCTACGCACGTTATTGGCTGCGGATGACCATAAAAAACTAGTGAGCTTAATGCACGTAAACAATGAGCTTGGAAATATCATTGATATGGATGAGCTAGTGGATATTTGCAAGGAATATGGCGCCTTACTACATTCTGATACCGTCCAATCCGTTGGGCATTTTGAGTGGGACCTTGAAAAGACCCAAGTTGATTTTTTAACCGCGGCCGCGCATAAGTTCCATGGTCCAAAAGGAGTGGGGTTTGCCTACATCAGGAAAACCTCAGGCCTGCGTCCCATGATTTTTGGCGGTTCCCAAGAGCGTGGTGCCCGTGCGGGAACGGAGCCCTTTCATAATATTGTAGGATTAGAGGAAGCTTTTATTGCCGCTTATGATAACCTGGCTGCGGAAAGAGCGTATGTCAGCGGGTTAAAATCATACTTTATAAAACGGCTTAAAGAAGAACTGCCAGAGGTCGCCTTCAATGGGTATTCTGGAGACTTGGATCATAGTACTTATACACTGACGAATGTCCGTCTGCCTTTTGATGCGCAAAAATCATTAATGCTTCTTTTTCATCTGGATCTAAAAGGTATTGCCTGTTCCAAAGGTAGTGCCTGCCAATCTGGGAGCACTATGGGTTCCCATGTGCTTACCGCCATATTACCAGAGAAAGAACTCCAAAAACCATCACTTCGTTTTTCGTTCTCAAAATACAATACCAAAGAGGAGCTAGAATACACCGTGAAGGTCTTAAAGGAATTTTCAACCTCCTAAAGCTGCCAACTTGGTCGGCCAACATAGGCCCTATTTAATCTTAATGTGCGTAGGTGATTGGAATTGTGTGGCCGGGTTACATCGTATTGACCTAAAAGCTTTTCTTATTTTTTCTTTTTGCGCTTTCTTTCCTTGTCGTATGGGAATTTTTTTGCCGCAAGTTTCATCATGCGGTCAATAAGCTCAGAAGTGTTTTTACCCGTTTTTTTGTTGATTTCTTTTTCATAGCGCCAAAGGAGTTTACCGGTGGGGCCGTCACTTATTTTGATGCCGATACGGCCATAGTCACTATCCTCGTTGAAATAATCAAAAAAACTAAATTCCGTAGAGACGCCTTTGGACAGAAGAATGTTTAGGTCTATGCTGCCACTTATAATCCCATCCACCCCCAAAATAGCAGCGAGCTGTTTGGTGGTAAACACATCAATATTGGCATAGGTGATGTTGTTTTGGGCCAGAATGGCGTTGGTATTTTTGGTGTTTTGGAACGCTACGTTGAATCGCTTCTTTTTCTTACGTCTGGAAAAATAACCTTCCAAGGCGTCCTGTACCGCATAGCCCTCTCGTTCTGCCAGTTGTCTATTGTCCTCTGTGGAGATTTTCTCTTTAAGGTTCAGCTGGGTTAAAAACGGCACTATGGCCAATACTTGGTGGTCTGCTGTTAACTCATCAAACCTTCTGCTTTCATAAATATTTTTTTGCCCGTAGCTAGCGGTGCCCGTAAGAACAAAACTAAGGAGGACTAAAAAAAATTGCGTTGCTTTCAAAATTGCATGTGTAGTTTAATGTTAAAAATTCTGGAGGTCAAAAAGTTGGGCACCGCAAACTGTTGCTGGGTATCCACGTCCCGCACCCAGGTGTTGGTGATGGAATTTTGGTTGTTGAACAGATTAAAAATTTCAAAGCCAATATCCAATGCTTTTGCCCTTCTTAACCAATGTTCTTCCCCAAACCTCTTGGTCGCCTTGGCAAAAGTATAGGAAATTCCTAAATCTGCCCTTTGGTAATCCCTTAATCTGTTCTGAAAATCATAGGGGTCCTCATTATTTGGGGAGCCTCCTGGCACGCCAGTATTGTAAACCAAGTTAAGGTATAGTTTTAAATCTGGTATGGTGGGCATATAGTCCTGAAACAATAGGCCCAGTTTTAATCTACTGTCCGTAGGTCTGGAAATAAAGCCTCTGTTATTTTGGTTTTCTTCCGTTCTTAGGTAGCCAATACTTAACCAAGATTCCGATCCGGGAACCAATGCACCGTTCAACCTAAAATCAAACCCATAGGCAAAGGCATTGGCCAAATTATTGGCAAGGTAGCGGATTCTGACATCTTCAATGGTGTAGGGATTTACTTGGGTAAGCCCTTTGTAGTAAAGCTCGCTAGTGAGCAAAAATGGGCGCTCCCAGAGGTTAAAGCTATACTCGTTCCCCAAAACAACGTGAACTGATTTTTGGGCTTCCACTTCTGGGTTAATGTTGCCGTTTAGTGTTCTGAGTTCCCGGTACAGGGCTGGTTGTTGATAGCTGCCAATGGCAAGCCTAAAAAGCACATCCTTTTGCCAGTTGGGCTTTAGGGCCAACTGTGCCCTAGGGCTGATCAGGAATTGGGTGTTGCTTTGAAACCCACGACCGCTTAAATGCCACACCTGTGACCTTAGGCCGAGGTTGTAATAGACATTGGTATTGCCCAAGACAAAGCGGTTGTCCATTTGCATGTAGGCCGAAACCCGGTTGGTTTGGGTAAAGTTGGTGGCCTGTACCTGATCAAACGCCAGAATGGGCGCATCAAAGGGTTCCTCTGGTTGGTTGTTGGGGAGGTTTAGATTTGGCGGCCTAACAAAAAAACCTGCAGAGTCTAAAAATTCCGATTCCCTCAATTGGTCCCTAAAATCCTCATTGGTATAGGAAAGTCCCCAATTGAGTGTTTTCTCCCCTTTTTTTAGGATGCCATGGTGGGTAAGGTTTATGATTAGGGCGTCCAATTGGTTTCTTGCCCTGTTTTGTTGGGCACCTATTCCCCTGGATTGCGTTACTTGACCAAGATTCTCGCTTTCTAAGTTGGTTTCCACGGTACCCAGCTCATATGCGGCAATGATATCGGAAAACTCTTCTTCCGTAGCGTGGTACACAGAGGCCGTAAAATCAACTTTAACATCATTTGTGGGCAAATAATCCAGTTGCAGGGCGGCCATTTCTGTTTGGTATCTATTGTTCTCCCTTCCTTCGTAAAAGACCAAAAGTGCCCTTGGCTCGTTAACCGTACCAAAATTGGTTTGTCTGTTTAAGGGTTCGTTTTCATAGTCGTTTATGGCGAGGTGGGCCAAAAAATTCAGTTTCAATTTTTCAGAGACGGCAAAAGTGAGAAAAGTCTGCGCATCCACAAAGGTGGGATTAACATTGGTCTGCGTCTCAAGGCTATTGATAAAGAGGGCATTGTTCCTATATCTTACCCCGGTGAGGCTAGACCACCTCTTATTGGCAGAAAGGGATTCTAGGGTGGTGCTGATTCCCAGTAAACTGGCATCCAAATCCAAAGAGAAATCTGATGGAATCTTATAGGTAATGTCAAGTACGGACGAGAGTTTGTCCCCATACTTGGCCTGAAAGCCACCCGCTGAAAATTCCAGATTGGAAATCATATTGCTATTGATGAAGCTAAAACCTTCTTGTTGCGCAGAACGGATAAGAAATGGCCTGTAGATTTCTATTCCGTTTACGTATACTAAGTTTTCATCAAAATTACCGCCACGGACATTGTATTGTGTACTGAGTTCGTTGTTAAAGGAAACCCCTGGTAATAGCTTTAAAATATTTTCAACCCCTGCATTTGCCCCTGGGATGTTGCGCACCACTTCTGGCGCAACGGTTAAAACACCATCTAGCTTGCGTTCTCCCGTTGGGGTAACCTCCACCTCTGCGATCTGATACGTCCTCACCTGCATAACGGGGTTAAACTCAAGGGTTTCGTTGGTTTTTAAGATTAAATCTTTAAGCACCACGGCCTCATGACCAACATGGGAAAATGTAATGGTGTTTTTGGTGTCTGCCGTTATTGTTAGTTCATAGCCGCCACCTTGAGTAGTTGTTGCCGTAGCATTTGCGCCACGTATGTTCACATTGGGCAGAGGTTGGTTTTGTTCATCCAATACCACGCCAAAAAGGGTTGCTGTCTGCGCAAGCGCCAAATTCGAGGCAATGAGTAAAAACCAGGTTAAATAGGTTTTTGGGGCTGTCAAAACATTATTTTCTAAAGAAGGTATCCTCAAAGGTAGCAGAATTACCCACATTATCGGTGACCACCACTTTTAGTTCACATTTGGTCTTATTGGTAATCCTATCATCAAAATTATAGGTGATGGTATTGGTTTTTGGTTCGTATTCCATCAGAATCCATTCGCCGTTTAAATAGGCGTCTATGGTGTTAATACCACTTAAATCGTCCATGATTTTAAGACTGAGGTACTTATAATTGCTTAGCCATTCCTTGGGTTTAAAGTTTTTAGGCTGAATTTTTGGGGCTATAGTATCCTTTGCCAATGTGTAAGTGCCCAAGGTCTTAGTTCTGGTACTAAACGTATTTTCCCTTTTATAGGTTCTATTATAGCTTAATCTCCCTTTTTTGGCAATCCTGGCAATGAACAGCTGCTTTCTTTCCTTTTTGCTGTATTTAGAAACGTCAAAAGTGATGGTAAAGTTACGGTGCGCAGGAACAATAGGGGTGTGAATCTGCACGGTATCCGCTCCTTTTTTTAAATCGATAAAGAAATCGTCATAAAACGTACTGGCAGGAAAGTACACTTTGGCACCTCCCAAATCAAAACTTATGGGCTTGCTCGCCTTGATAAAATGGTCTGTTGTTTTAAGGGGAGGTGTTAAGGTCTTATTGCTTTTTTTACCTTCTACTGGAATCATCACTTTTGTGGTATTTCCCTTGAAGTCCGCAATAAGGATGGTCACTTGGTAGGTAAGGCCCTCTTGGACCAAAATTTTCCCATCCAAAAAGAGGTTTTTGTAAATGGAAAGTTTGTTGGCATCGTCCTTAAAGCATTTATGAATACGTTGCCTGTATTTTCCAAAATGTTCGTAATCGATCAAGGTATTGATGTACCTAGTTTCCCCAAAGGAAAAGGTTTCAAAATCATGTTCAGCAGTAACCTTTCCGTTTACCAACTGTTTTACGGAATACACCCCGTTTTTATTGGCCGCCATATCCTGCCGATCAAAACCGTGAAACCCAAAACCTATCATACCCAGTGCAGTGACCTTATCTGCCAAAAAACTACCATCTGCCTGTTTGGTAAAGTTCAATTGTACCTTGTCCTGATTTTGGTTGATATGGGTTCCATTTTCAAGGGCATAGCCGTAAAGCCCCAATAATGTGGGGTCCGTGGCGTCCCTCACCTCATAGCCATACAATAAGGGGTTTGTAGGCTTTTCCGTGATGCTATTTCTAATCTCAAAATGTAGATGGGGCCCAGAAGACCCACCCGTATTTCCGGAGTAGGCAATAACCTCTCCCTGCTTCACCTTAAACTCCCCATAATCGGGGAATACTTCTACTTCATACGATTTTTTACGGTACTGTTCTGCTTTGATGAATGCCTCTATTTCCGGGTTAAATTTCTGCAAATGGGCATAAACGGAGGTGTAACCATTGGGATGCGCCACGTACAAGGCTTTTCCAAAACCCCAAAGGGATACTTTAATCCTGGTTACCGTTCCATCTGCAATGCTATATATTTTTAGCCCTTCCCTTCTTTGGGTCTTAATATCAATACCGGAGTGAAAATGATTGGAACGCAGTTCACCAAACGTTCCTGCCAAAATTACCGGAATATCAACCGGGGGGATAAAGGCATCTTGCGGATATTTCCCTTGCGAAAAAATGAAGGTGGATATTAAACAAATTCCTATGACTATGGATGATCGCATATGTTCTTTTGTAATGTTGTACGAAAGTAGCAATTAGTGGCCAAGGGTAAAAACCATTGCAGCTTGGTTTTGTAACCATTCCCATTGCCAGTAAGGAGTATTTTTCTCCATATGCTTTACCAATTTAGGAAAAGGCTACCGCGCAAAAAACAGCGTTTGCCCCATTATAATATGGGCAAGCCTGTCGCATCCCAATTTTGTTGTGATGATAAATACGTAAAACTATTGGTAGGTTGATGCAGGTTAGTTAACTTTGTTTAGTAAGTATTGTAAAGCGAGCATGGGCGAACTTATTGATATTGTAGATTCGTTAGAAAACAAGATAAGTAAGCTTTTGCACAAGTTAGAGGTGTTGCAACGATCCAACCAACAACTGGAAGAAGCGTTAAAAGAGGCAACTTCCAAGAGTGAACTCGCGCAAGGGTCCATAGAGGTTTGGCAGGAGAAGTACAATTCCTTAAAAATGGCTAGTACAATGCTTGGCAGTAACCAAGATAAAAAAGAAGCAAAGCTCAAAATAAATACGCTAATCCGCGAACTGGACAGTTGTATTGCCCAGTTGGCAGAGTAGTGTTGCACAGTGTAGTATGCAAGAAAAGCTCAAAATAAAGCTTTCCATAGCTGATCGGGTATATCCATTGACGATAGACCCCAAACAGGAGGAAGGTTTAAGAAAAGCGGCTAAAAACATCGATAATTTGGCCAAAAAATTTGAGCAAAACTATGCCGTTCGAGATAAACAGGATGTATTGGCCATGTGTGCCCTACAGTTTGCCTCCAAAATTGAGCAAAGTGGAATAAATGAATCTGAAAACGTAAAGGATGCCCAAGAACGTCTGCAACATCTGGACGAACTATTGCGCACCAAACTGACATCGGAATAAGTTCTTTAAAATAAAATTTACTGCCCACATTGGTATTTATTTTTTGACAAACTCAACGTTATTACATTTAAAAAGGGTGAGTTTAAGTTGTGAAAGCGGGCCCTACTCGTATAGGGATTATTGAGCAGCTTGTTAGCCCTAAACCTGTTATTTAGGAGTTTGTACAAAACTTCAACCGTGTGGGCTTTTTTTTTAACTAAACATTCAATTTCATGGATAATACCATTATCATTATTATAGCTGCAATCGTAGGGTTGGCCTTAGGTTTTGTGATTGCAAAAATGCTTGAAAAGGGAAAGGCCTCAAAGATAATCTCTGGTGCCAAACGTGAAGCGGGCACTATTATCAAAGAGGCCCAAAAAGAAGGGGAGAATATTAAGAAAGATAAGATCTTACAAGCAAAGGAGAAGTTCTTGGAACTAAAAGCAGAGCATGAAAAAGTGATTATTGGCAAGGATAAGAAAATTGCCGAGGCCGAAAAAAGAACCCGAGACAAAGAATCCCAAATAAGTGGTGAACTATCCAAGAACAAGCGCCTTAACGATGAATTGCAGAAGCAGTTAAAGGAGCTTGATTATAAGAGCGAAATACTGGGAAAAAAACAGGCTGAAGTAGAAAAGCTCCACAAAAGCCAAGTACAACAATTGGAGGTGATTTCTGGTTTATCTGCGGAAGATGCTAAGAGCCAGCTATTGGAATCCCTAAAGGATACCGCCAAGACCGATGCCATGGCCTATTTGCAGACCACATTGGAAGAAGCCAAACTCACTGCCCAACAGGAGGCCCGTAAAATTGTCATCAACACCATACAGCGCATTGGTACGGAAGAAGCGGTGGAGAATTGTGTCTCCGTGTTCAATTTGGAGTCGGATGACGTCAAGGGAAGAATCATTGGTAGGGAAGGAAGAAATATTAGGGCCATAGAAGCGGCAACCGGAGTGGAAATTATTGTTGATGATACTCCAGAGGCTATTATTTTATCTTGTTTTGATTCTGTTAGAAGGGAGGTCGCCAGATTGTCCTTGCACCGGTTGGTAACGGATGGTAGAATACATCCGGCCAGAATTGAGGAAATTGTTAAGAAGACGGAAAAGCAGATCAATGAGGAAATTGTAGAGATTGGAAAACGTACCGTAATAGATTTAGGCATCCATGGCTTACATCCAGAATTAATAAAGGCGGTAGGTAGGATGAAATACCGATCCTCGTATGGACAGAATTTATTGCAGCATTCCAGGGAGGTGGCCAAACTTTGTGGAGTGATGGCGGCAGAACTGGGCCTAAACCCTAAAATTGCCAAACGTGCAGGTTTATTGCATGATATAGGTAAGGTTCCAAATACAGAGGTGGAGGTAGAGACCCCACATGCGATACTTGGCATGCAGTGGGCAGAGAAATTTGGAGAGAAAAAAGAGGTTTGTAACGCTATTGGAGCCCACCATGATGAAATTGAGATGACCACCCTGATTTCACCCATTGTACAGGTCTGTGATGCCATTAGTGGAGCTAGGCCTGGCGCAAGAAGGCAGGTTTTGGACTCTTACATCCAACGTCTAAAAGATCTGGAAGACGTGGCATTTGGATTTAACGGTGTCCAAAAGGCATATGCCATCCAAGCTGGCCGGGAATTACGTGTAATCGTAGAAAGTGAAAAGGTGAATGACGATAAGGCAGCTGAACTATCATTTGAAATTTCCCAGAAAATACAAACAGATATGACCTATCCGGGGCAGGTAAAGGTTACGGTTATACGGGAAACTAGGGCGGTGAACGTAGCAAAATAGATATTCCCTAATAGTAAAGACAAAAAATCCCGTTCCATATCTTGGACGGGATTTTTTGTGGTTGCTAATGGGCTGCCTATTTCCCGTCGTATTTGCCCATGTATCTTTTATAAAGTGTGGTCTGGTGCGTTTCCAATGAGATGTCACGACCGTCTATAAAGGCTTTGCTCAACTGGTTGCCCACCATATCCAAAGCATCGCCCTTAGAGATAAATAGGGTGGCACTTTTGCCCACTTCAAGGGTTCCGTAGGTATCATCAATCCCTAATATTTTGGCTGTATTGCCCGTAATCAATTCCAAGGCCTTTTCTTTGTCCAAGCCTTGGGCCGCAACATGGCCGGCATAGAAAGGTAGGTTTCTTGTGGCAAAGTTGGAATCGTCTGTATTTTGTAGCGCTACCAATAGCCCTGCCTCGGATAATAATTTGGGCAGTTTATAGGTAAAATCATAGTCATCATCCTCAAAAAATGGAAGCGTATGGGAATAGCGCACCAAAACAGGAATGTTGTGTTCCTTTAAAAAACTGGCCACTTTATGGGCTTGGTAACCACCCACCAAAACAATTTTCGCCACTCCGGCCGCCTTTGCCTGGGTAATAGCGTCTATGATTTCCTTTTCTCCATGGGCGTAAATGTATAATTTCTGCGCTCCGGAAAATAGCCCTTGCATGGCAGCGTATGCCAAATTTACTTCTTTCGCGGTATCGTTATCATACGCTTTGGCATTTGCCATAAACGTGGCCACCTCTTTAACGTCCTTTTGATAATCCTTATTAGGTTGGAAACCTCTGGGCTCCCCTAGCCACCATCTTCCCCTACGAAAGGTATTGGGCCAGTTTAGGTGGATACCATCATCCGTTTTAACGGCGGCGTCTTCCCAGTTCCAAGCATCAAACTGCACAATGGATGAGGTCCCTGAGATACGCCCTCCCTGCGGGGTAATCTGTGCCAAAAGCACTCCATTGGGTCTCATGCTCTCTACCACCTGTGATTCTGCGTTATAGGCAATAAGGCTGCGTATGTGGGGTAGAATGCCTCCAATTTCATCCTGATCGTCCGTTGCCCGTACCGCATCAATCTCAACCAGTCCCAAGGGTTTTGCGGGTGCAATTAAGCCAGGGTATACGTGTTGCCCCTTGGCATCAATTACTTTTCCGGTTCTGGCAATTTTCATTTTGGCGTCGCCAACAAAAGTCAATTTTCCATCGGCAAACATGATCAAGGAATTCTCTATAATTTTCCCATTGCCCAAATGTGCGGTAGCCCCCTCAATGGTAATGGGTTGCACTTGGGCAGGTGCCGGTGTTTGCTGTCCAATGGCAACCGCTATCCAAAGCATGCAAATGCTGCCAAACACTCTTTTAAGTAGTCTGGGGGAGTGCCCTCGGTTAAGGTTGTTTAAAAAATCGGCTTTCATGTTATTAGATTTTTTAGGATATGTAAATGGTATCATTGTTTTTGTATTATAGGGTTTCACAAACAAACCGTTGTTTTTTGCTCTGTCTGGGCCCTTGTGTTTTGGCTCCGCCGGCTTTTTCATTGAGCATCATGGTAATGAGCTTGTTGCGTTCCTCCTCTATTTTTTTACGCTGTGCTTGATCCTTTTCCATATCAAAATATACCGCTCCCTCAATAAGTGTCATTTCTGATTTGGCATAAATGGACATGGGATAATCTGACCACAGGGCCAGATCTGCATCTTTACCCACCTCAATACTGCCTACCCTATCATCTATGTGCAACAGTTTTGCAGGGTTGAGCGTTACCGTTTTCCAAGCTTCAATCTCTGACATTCCCCCATACTTAATGGTTTTGCCTGCCTCTTGGTTAAGGCGTCTGGACATTTCTGCATCATCACTATTAATGGCAACCGTGACCCCTTGGCTTGCCATGATGGCAGCGTTATAGGGAATGGCATCCTTTACTTCGTACTTGTAGGCCCACCAATCGCTAAAAGTGGAACCGCCCACCCCATGTTCTGCCATTTTATCGGCTACTTTATAGCCTTCCAAAATATGGGTAAAGGTATTCACCTTAAAACCAAAATTCTCTGCTACCTTCATCAGCATATTGATTTCACTTTGTACATAAGAATGACAACTGATAAAACGTTCTCCATTTAGGATTTCTGCCAAGACCTCCAACTCTTCATCATAGCGAAAGGGTTGCCCGGATTTTTTTATGTTATCATATTCCTTGGCCCGTTGAAAGTAGTTCACAAACACCTGTTCTACCCCCATTCTAGTCTGCGGAAAACGCGAGTAGCTTTGCCAGTTGCTCTGTTTTACATTTTCTCCCAGCGCAAATTTTATAAATTTTGGCATGTTGGGAAATAAAAGTCCTTCGGCACTTTCTCCCCATTTTAAGCGGAGTATGGCAGACCGTCCTCCAATAGGATTGGCAGAACCGTGTAATAATTGAATGGTAGTGACGCCACCCGCTAAATTACGGTAGAGATCTATATCATTGGGGTCCACCACATCTGCCATCTTAACCTCTGCAGTAGAGTTATGTCCGGCCTCATTAATGGCAAGCGCCCCAATATGGGAATGTTCATCAATAATGCCTGCAGTTAGATGCTTGCCCGTGGCGTTAATTTCCCTGGCGCCAGAAGATGTAAGGTCTTTACCAATTTTATGGATTTTACCGTCCCGTACCAAAACATCCGTATTTTCCAAAATAGCTTCCCCGGTCCAGACCGTGGCATTTTTAAAGAGCAAACGTTCTTGTTTTGGTTTTTTTGCATATCCATAGCCTATGTTTGGATAGGTCATGGGCACCAACTCGGGTGTTTTTTTTGTTTTTTCCGCGGTCTTCTGCTTCTCTGTAAAGGAGGCGGTTCTCATAGCCTTAAAGTTGCTTGCGCTGCCGTCCGGAAGTACCAGTTTTCCCGTAAGGTTATCACTATCCATGGCTACCTTGGCATTCATCCGGTACATTTTGCCAGACTTATCCTTAAACGAAAAATTGAGCCAATCTCCCTTATAGGCAATTTTAGAGGTTAATGTGGTGCTATCTTTTTTAATTTCAAGTTTCGGATTTGTTGCCTCCCCGGTGATGGACATGGCGTAGGTGCCATCTGCCGTAAGCGTGTAGTCTCCACGTAGGTCTTTTTGATCTTTGTCATTGATGACGTAAGCGCGTCCCTGCACCCAGTTTTCGAAGAGCGTGGTACCTTTTTCAAAGATATCGCCAGAGGTGATTAAAAAATTGGCCTGTTTGCCCGTTTCCAAGGTCCCAACCATGGTTTCTTTTCCCAAAATGGCCGCCGGTACCGTGGTCAAAGCTGCCAAGGCGGTTTTTTTGGAAAGTCCATAATCCAAGGATTTTTGGAGCATTTCCATAAAATTATTGGGTGATGCCAGTCCATGTAGGGTAAAGGAAAAATCAATCCCATTGGCTTCCAGCAACTTTGGATTGTTAGGGGCTAGGTTCCAATGGCGCATATCCTTTAAATTCACATAATTGGCCGCGTAGGGGTCAGACACATCAAAGGCTTTGGGAAAGTTTACCGGGATTACCAAAGTGGCGTTGGCTTGTTTTAAGGCTTCTAGGTGTTGGTATTCATCGCCACCGCCCATAATCGTATATGGAATACCAAATTGCTTTCCAATTTTGGCTGCCCTTAGCACGTTCCCATTTCCGCCGGCGGCAAAAAGTTGTGGTAGTTTTTGATTGGCCAATAATGCCTCAATAGCGCGGTCTTTTGTAGTTACGTTTCCTTTGGCATACCAGTCCACATCATGGTACAACTGGCGAAGTAGGGCCGTGGCGCCCATGAGTGAGGTAGGATAACTCTGTTTTTTTACCACACTTTTGGAAAATGAAAAGTATTGTGCGGATTGATCTTCCAAAATTCGTTCCCCATCAGTGGCCATGCTGTTAAGGGCTACCATAACGCCTGTACCACGGGCAATACCATCCTGCAAGTGGGTATTGACCACACCAAAACCAGATTTGCGCAAGGCTTCGGCTTTTTTATCATCAAATTTAAAATGGGCTATACCTTCAGTTTCTGGCATAATATGGTCGTTCCAGTAGAAACCCTCACGCGTGGCCTCATACTGTGGGGAGCGTCCTCCCCCTTGCCGTTTGGGCTTTTCAATTCCAAAATCGGAAAAAGTATCTATAAAGGAGGGGTAAATGCTTTTCCCCGATAAATCTTGTACTACGGTGTTTTTTGGCAGGTTGACCGATTTACCCACTTGGACCACCTTACCATTCTGAATTAGTAGGGTTCCGTTGGATATGACCTGCGCCAGACTTACATGGATAGTGGCGTTGGTAAAAGCCGTGTAATTGTTGTTTTTTGATTTTACGCCATCATTTTCAGGAAAGTAATCTTGGGAAAATAGCGTTGCACCGCACCAGAGGAGTGCCAGCGATAGCAGTTGCAGTTTCATTTAATTGAGTTTTGAGTTCGTTGCACTAAAGGTAACGGAACAGGTTTAGCTGTGCAACAAAGGGGTTCTTACTTTACATGAATCCAATAATCCTTGTAAAAATTTACTAATAAACCTACTACAGCGTTATAACTTTCTATTCCTTGATTTTGGTTATTGGACTTTAAAAAAGCATCAAAAATCCATTTAAAAACAGGTTCCATGGGATTTTGGTACTGTTTCCAGAAAACTGCAATTTCTTGATAGTTTATTTTTACACCGCTATTAAGTTTATTGTAGATGATTGAGTGCAGCTCATCATCTATCTTTTTTAAGTCTGATAGACAATAACCTAGCACATGGAAAAGCGAGGCATACTTAAAGTAATTATCGTTACTACCGTAGGTAACTAACAAACCTATGAAGTTAGTAGCACTTTCTGATGAATACCCTATTTGATGTCCAATTTCGTGCGCACTTATGGACGGCAATCTTAGTTTAGGTACTATGGTATTGACCTGCGCCTCGTTGGTAAACGGATTTAGATAGCCGCCGTACCCCATATAAGTCAGTGGAGTGGAATAGATGGAAGCTTTTAGGCTAGGTTTAGTATATTTCAGGTTTTCAAATATTGTGGCAGCGTTGCGGTAACCATCAAAGGTTTTCTTGTAAATTTCGTTTATGTTGTAAGGAATTCTTACCGGAACAGTGCTATCTTGTGTGAGTATAACTTGCAAGTAATTAAGCTCCTTAACAGTGTTCAAAGTAAAATTGACTAATTCTTCCTTAGTATACTCAGTTTTAAAACCGAGTTTCTCATTTATGGGTAGTCGATAATAATTCATCCCCCAGAAAAGATGAAAGATAAAGTAGGCAATTGATAGGGTGATGCCCACATGTTGCAGGGTTTCCCTTGGTTTTAGAAACAATAGTTTTCCCCTGACCCATAAATACCTCAATAGGCTCAGTACCAAAATAGTATAAAAAATATCGCCCACGGAAAAGGGAATCCACCCAAATAAAGTCCTCAAAAATTTAGAAAGTACGGGGTATAAACCCTCTGAATAGTATTTTTCTACCAAATCTGGATAATTGCCCCACCACTTTACCAATAAAATTTGTGGAAGTATGGAGAATGCTGCAAAAGTCTTGAGGTTTTTTTTCACGTTACATAGCGCCTAAGAATGAATACTACGGTTCTAACGAATACTAGATACAAGGTACTGCAAACAAAAAAGACTGCCTAAACGCAGTCTTTTTATACTTTTTAAGGAACTACTGGACTCCTGTAATCTCAACATCGAACACCAGTGTGGAGCCACCAGGGATGGGGCCGTAGTCATTATCACCATACCCAAGGTATGAGGGTATAAAGAGGCGTTTTTTGTCACCAACCTTCATGGTTAACAAGCCTTCCCTAAAGCCGGCCGCCAATTGGGCATCTGGGCTATATTTCATGGGCGTGGGGCCGTACTGGCCTGCTTGGTCTCTCCTAGGGTTATATTTTTTGAACTTTTTTGATAGTTCTGCATCGCTGCTATCAAACAAATCCCCGTTCTGCATCAGGTAGCCTGCGTAACTCACCAAGACCATCTGTCCCACCTTAGGTTGCTCTCCGTTACCTTCCTTTAGGGTCACCATTCGGAGTCCGGAGTCTGTTTGTTCGGCAGTAGCTTCCTGTGCTTTAAACTCGGCCATTAAATCGGCCTTCATTTGGTTGAAGGCTGCCGCTTCCTTTTCCGCTACCTCAAAATAGTCTGACATGATTTGTACGGCATCAAACTTTCTGGCCTCTTTCCCTTTACGGATAATGTCAATGGTATTCATGGTTACCGGAATTTCTGGCTTATCGCCCGGAAGGGTTTTTACATTGGCGATACTATCCACCACGTCAATACCTTTTACCACTTCACCAAATACGGAATGTCTACCATCTAACCACGGGGTGGGTTTATGTGTGATAAAAAATTGGCTCCCATTGGAATCAGGCCCTGGATTGGCCATGGAAAGAATCCCTTTTTTGGAATGCTTCAGGGAATCCACAAATTCATCCTTAAAGGTGTAACCAGGGCCACCGGTCCCGCTGGCCAACGGATCACCGCCTTGAATCATAAAGTCCTTCATCACACGATGAAAGGTTAGGCCGTCATAATATTTCTTATCCTTGAACTCATTGCTCACAAAAGGACTGTTGCCTTCTGCCAGTGAGACAAAATTTGCAACGGTCAGGGGAACAGCTTCTTGGTGCAGTTTTACCACAATATCGCCCTTGTTGGTTTGGATGTCTGCATACAATCCATCTGCCAAATCTGGATTTTTACCTGATTTACAACTAGATAAAGCAAGCACCAGGACTATGGTTACATATGAAAATAAGTGTTTTGTCATTTGTATTCAATTTTTAATTTAAGCTATCGTTATGTTTTATAATCTTCAAAATTTCCAAGTTGGTACAAATAGGGGTGGTTGGCGCTATTTTTTTATTGTCTCCCGTAAAGCCATAGGCTTGTGCCGAAGGAAAAAGGAAAATACCGCTTTCACCCTCCTTTAAAAGTTTGACTGCGTTGCGCAAACCAGGGAACAACTGGGATTTGTCCACCGCATGTTGTACAAGGCCAATATCCTGTTTTTTGTAAATGGTGTCACCTTCCAAGCTTAGGACATGGTATTGGAGCAAGACTTCATCGTTGGTTTTTGGGTAATAATCGCTATTGCCGTTTACCTTATCCTTGTAGTACCAAAAACCCGTTGCGCTAGCCGTATACGTGTTTAGGGTGTCCGCAGCGATCAGCTCCGTAATCCGTGCCTCTTCCGCGGCAATCAGTTTTTTGTTCCGGGAGATGGAAGCTTGGTTCACATGGCCTGATTTTTTTTGAACCGGTTTTCTTGGGGCAGGTTCTTTGCATGCGCCCAAAGCTAAAAGTATCATGCTCAGGAAGACTATTTTATTCAATAACATAATTGCGATTTATAGTCTTTTAACAGGGTCATAAATTTTTCCGTGGTTGCTTGGAGGGAGGTAAGGCTGCGGCCACCCGCTGCATTGTCATGGCCCCCACCATTGAAATGGGCCCTTGCAAATTTATTCACCGAGAAGTCTCCAATAGATCTAAACGAAATCTTGATGATTTGCTCTTCCTTATTTTCAATAAATATGACGGCCAAATTAATATTTTCCAAGGTGAGTCCATAGTTCACAAAACCTTCTGTATCCCCTTTTTGGAAATTATGTTGGTCCAGTTCCTCTTGGCTCATGGTCATGTATGCGGTGCAATACTCTTCTAAAATAACCAGATTGTTTAAGGCCACCCCTAATAAACGGAGTCTTGAGGGTGAGCTGTTATCATATACGTTCTGGTGAATCTGCATATTTTCCGCCCCCTTGTCAATTAAGTCTGCCGCCACCCTATGCGTAGTACTGGTAGTAGATCGGTATTTAAAGGAACCCGTATCCGTCATGATGCCCAAATATAGGCAAGTAGCGATATCTTTGGTGATTTCTTCATGGCCGTCCAAGGCTTGTATGAGGTGATATACCATTTCACAGGTAGAACTCATACTTACATCAGAGTATGTGATTTTTGCATAGTTGCCCGGTTCTTGGTGGTGGTCTATCATTACAAAGTCTGCTTTGGTCTCTGTAAGAATAGTTTCCATCTGCCCGGTTCTAGAAAAGTCATTAAAGTCCAAGGTAAAAATTAGGCTTGCCTCGGCAATTGCTTTTATGGCCTGTTGGTTCTGCCGCTCAAAATTAAGAACTGCGGCACTGCCCGGAACCCATTTTAAAAACTTTGGAAATTCGTTGGGAACTATGACCGTTGTGTTATGGCCTCTTCCGTTGAGAAAATGTGAGAGGCCCAGTGTGGAACCTATAGCGTCACCATCCGGATTTTTGTGTGGAATGATAACGATTGACCGGGGTTGTGCCAATAGTGAGGAAAGCTGCTGCGCATCTCTTAAATTCATGCGGGCAAATATACGATAATATCGGACAGGCTTTATTTTGGATATGCTATTTTTGAGTGTTTAAAACAAGGTATCATGAAACATCTTATTCATATTTTTTTACTTGGTTTTTTGATGTATGGCTGTAAATCCAAACAAGGGGTACATCTGGGGGATTCTCCAGATTCCACCAAACACCGCCCAGATTTCTCCATCGCATTTGGCTCCTGCAATAAACCGGGTATGGAGAATGTTTTCTGGGATGATATTTTGCAAGCTCGCCCAGATGTTTTTATCTGGGGAGGGGATAATGTGTACGCGGATACTGATGACGTTTCAGAAATTGAGGATTTTTATAAGGCACAGCACCAGGTGCCCGGGTACGCTGCCCTAAAGGAGCAGGTGATGGTAACGGGTACTTGGGACGACCATGATTACGGAGCCAATGATGCGGGGGTGGAGTTTCCATCAAAGAAAGGGAGCCAGAATGCCTTTTTAAATTTTCTGGAAGTTCCCAAGGACGATGCTAGAAGGCTAAGGGAAGGGGTGTATTCCAGTCAGGTATTGACAAAACCTGGCGGTACCCTTAAAATCATTAATTTGGATACAAGGTATTTCCGCACGGCAATAACACCGGACAAGCGCGAAGGCAGGCGATATAGACCCAATACCTACGGGGATGGAACCCTGCTAGGGGAAACACAATGGAAATGGTTGGAAAATGAACTTAACACTTCTAAAGCGGATTTTAATTTAATCGTTAGTAGTATCCAATTTTTATCGGATTTGCACGGTTGGGAAAAATGGGCCAATCACCCGCACGAGGTGGATCGCCTAAAGAAAGTGATTGTCGCCTCCGGTGCCAAAGGGGTAATGATCTTATCTGGTGACCGTCATATCTCTGAATTTTCCAGGGCTACCGTGCCCGGCTTGCCCTATCCTCTGATAGATTTTACAGCTAGTGGCCTTACGCATGCTTACACGGGGTTTAGCGGAGAGGAAAATCCATACCGTATCGGTGAGGTGGTAGCGCAAAATAATTACGGTCATATTACCTTGGATACGGATACCAAAACGGTACGCTTTAGAATCATGGGTGATGGGGGCAAGGTCTTGCAGGAGCTAAAACAAGCCTATTAACATTTGTTCAAAGCGTTAAAAATGGTACTTTTGCGCAAATTTTAAGAAATGACAGGAAATAGAACGTTTACCATGATAAAGCCAGATGCCGTAGAAAACGGTCATATTGGTGCCATTTTGGAAAAAATAACAGGCGCAGGATTTAGAATCGTCGCCATGAAATATACCCAGCTGAGCAAACGCGATGCGGAAGCTTTTTACGCCATACACTCAGAAAGGCCTTTCTTTGGTGAATTGGTGAGCTTTATGACCCGTGGGCCCATTGTTGCGGCCATTTTAGAAAAGGAAAACGCAGTGGAGGATTTTAGGGCATTGATTGGGGCCACCAACCCAGCGGAGGCTGCGGAGGGGACCATTCGTAAATTATTTGCGGAAAGTATTGGGGAGAATGCCGTACACGGCTCTGATAGTGATGAAAATGCCGCAATAGAAGGTGCCTTTCACTTTTCTGGCAGGGAAATCTTTTAAGCAATTTGTCACCTTATAAAAAAAAGGCCAGTTGTTAAAGTGGCCTTTTTTTAGCGTAATACCAATTTTTTTACCAGTTCCTTGCCCAGTTCATCATTGAGCATTTTAATGATTTTGCTTTTACCCATGCTCAGCTCTTGCCTAAGTACGGATGACGATAAGGACACGTACAATGTTTCGTTTTTTAAGCTTACCTCGGTGGTGTAGTTATTGACCCCGTTGCCCATAAGGTTAGCCCAAGCCTCCCTAACATCTACTTTGTCAATACCGTGCTGTAGCTTGTTTTCCTTGATAAATGCCTTAAGGGCATCGCCCATATTTAAATACTCATTGTATCTTTTGGCCATTATGGGGTGATATTTATGGGTTCATATCTTTTGTAGGTGTATTTAATGTTATCTTGGTTAACGATGCTGTAGGTGTCATCCGTAATGGTTGTAATGCGTTCTTCCCATTGGATAAGCTCTTTGCTGTAGGACAGATTGTATGCGCCTTCCTTTTCAACGATGGTAAAGGGCTCTGCATCATTGGAAGTTTGGTAGCTCCCGTCAAATTTAGGATACACTTTTTTTTTGAAACCTTTGAGTTCCTCCACCTTTATAAAATCTACCGTTGGGTTTACCTTGTATTCTTTGGTTTGCCCATTGGGGAACTCTACTTGGGAAATTTCCCAATACCCGTTCAGTTTTTCAATATCCCCAGAACTGACTTTTTGGGTACAGCCAATTAGGCATAAGGTGAAACCGCATAGTACCGAGATTTTAAAGTAGAACATCTTCATCATCTTACAAATTAAAAATTTTATAACTCTGGTTGATGCTTTTGACCACTTTTTCTGTTCGGTCTGCATGCGTATCAGAAATAAACAACTGGCCAAAATTATCGTGGTCCACCAAAGCAACGATGCTTGCCACCCTATTTTCATCCAGTTTGTCAAAAATATCGTCCAACAATAAAATGGGTGTTGTCTTTGCCTGTTGTTTAATAAAATAAAACTGCGCTAATTTTAGGGCAATAAGAAACGACTTTTGTTGTCCTTGACTCCCAAATTTTTTAATGGGATAGTCGTTAATGGTAAAGTCCAGATCATCTTTATGTATGCCAACACTGGTATACTGCAATGCCCGATCTTTATCAATGGCTTGTTCCAAAAGGGTATCCAGACCTGTTTCCAAAAGTTTGCTTTGGTAGGCTAGGGCTACGCCTTCCTCTTTTTCTGCTATTTTTTGATATTGTGCCTTAAAGATAGGGATGAAACTTTCCAAAAATTCCTGTCGTTTTTTAAAAATAAGGGTTCCCAATTCTGCCAATTGTTCATTGTAGATTCCCAAAGTGGTTTGGTCAAAGGTCCTGTTGGCGGCAAAGTATTTTAAGAGTGAGTTCCGTTGGGTCAATACCTTGTTGTAGCGTAGGAGATGGTCTAGGTAGACCTTGTCCGACTGTGATATGACACCATCCACAAATTTGCGCCTTGTATCGCTGCCTTCAATAATTAGGTCTCTATCGGCAGGGGAGATAATAACCAGGGGCAAAAAACCAATATGTTCTGCAAATTTATCGTAGGCCTTTCCGTTTCTTTTTATGATTTTTTTGCTCCCTTTTTTAAAACTGCATAGGATTTTTTCTGTCCGCTCTTTCTTAGAAAACTCGCCTTCCACCACAAAAAAGTCTTCTCCATGTCTAATGTTTTGTGTGGTTACGGGGTTAAAATAACTTTTACCAAAGGCAAGGTGGTAAATGGCATCAAGCACATTGGTCTTTCCAACACCATTGGACCCCACCAAACAGTTAATGACCGGGTCCAGTTCAAATGTCTGGGCGTCAAAATTCTTATAATTAACTAGAGATAAGCGTTTTAAAAACATAAGCGGTTGAAAACCAATGGGATTCTTAACTTCAAAGAATCCAAAAATAACGAATAATTTACCTTTCGGTTTTGGATAAAAACTTTATTTTTGCGCGATTAATTAAATAGAGCATGGCTACATATAAAAAGCGGGGCTACAAACCTAAGAACAAGGCAGAGGAAATAGAATTGGACGAACAAAACAGCACCACGGCTGAGGTTTTTAGTTCTTTGGATGAGGGCGCCTCCAAGACGGAGCAATGGTTCACCAAAAACCAAAATTATATTTTGGGCCTTATAGGATTGGTAGCTATTGGGGTTTTAGGCTATTTGGCCTACAACCAATATGTGCAGAAACCAAAGGAAGCCAGTGCCGCGAACGAATTATACTATCCCCAACAATATTTTGAACAGGCCATGGCAGAGGGAGCCGCCAAGGATTCCCTGTTGAATCTGGCCCTTTCTGGTGCCGAGGGTAAATTTGGCTTTTTGGACATCATTGAGGAATACCCCGCAACCAAAGCCGCAAATTTGGCAACCTATTCTGCGGGCATGTCATTTTTAAATTTACAGAACTATAAAGAGGCCATTGAATATTTGGAGGACTTTAACTCTGATGATGCCGTCTTGGGCGCTTTGGCCAAAGGTGGAATTGGTGATGCCTTTTCACAACTGGACCAAAAAGAAGACGCTTTGGATTATTATGAAAAGGCCATTGCGCATGATACCAATGGATTTACGACGCCTAGATTTTTGTACAAAGCTGGAATAATAGCCATGGAATTGGGCTATGCCGATAGGGCCGCCACGTATTTTGAACGAATCCAGGACGAATTTAAAGATTCCAAAGAGGCCAATAATATCGAGGCCTTGCTGGGAATGGTGAAATAACCCTAAATGGCAACTGTAACTAAAAACCTTTCCGCTTACGATGGCAATAGCGTGCCCAACGCCGAAAAATTGCGTTTTGGTATTGTAGTGTCCGAATGGAATTCCAATATAACGGAACCTTTGTTCCATGGCGCCAAAGAAGCACTAGTGGATTGCGGAGCCATCGATAAAAACATTATACGTTACAACGTGCCAGGTAGTTTTGAATTGGTCTTTGGCAGTAAAAAGCTCATCGAAACAGAAAAGGTAGACGCCGTAATTGCCATTGGGAGCGTGATTCGTGGGGAAACCAGTCATTTTGACTATGTCTGCGGAGCCACCGCCCAAGGTATTAAAGATGTAAATCTTGCCTATGATGTGCCCGTTATTTTTTGTGTCCTAACGGACGATACCTTGCAACAAGCCAAGGACAGAAGTGGTGGTAAGCATGGCAATAAGGGCACAGAAGCTGCTATTGCCGCTATAAAAATGGCGGTATTGGGCAGCTGACCATAACCGTTGGGAGTGGTTCCTCCCTTTTTCCGTTAACATTTTTTGTGATCGTATTCCTATCGTTTTTTTGCTTTTTAAGTACCTTTGAAAGTAATCACCAGGGGCGATTATGCGAAATTTTTTGAAGCTTAAAAAAAACCGGACTTTTGAGTACAAACCACGTTATTACAAGGGTGAAGGTAGTCCGTACAAAATAGAGCACAAGCTGGACCAATATAGAAGTACGGCGCATCATACCAGGGGATTAAAAAACAAGGTGTCCACCGCTTTTGATGATTTAAAACGTGAGGGCGATAAAAATTTAAGGTTGAGATTGCTCGTCATTTTAGCAATCCTGATACTCATTTTTCTATTTATCATAGATTTTGATCTATCCATATTTTTGACTAGCTAATGGCTGATATCATTAAACTTTTACCAGACCATGTTGCCAACCAGATTGCAGCGGGAGAAGTGGTGCAACGGCCGGCCTCCGTGGTAAAGGAACTATTGGAAAATGCCATAGATGCGGGGGCAACCCATATAAAATTGATTGTAAAGGACGGTGGTAAGGCATTGATACAAGTCATTGATAATGGCATGGGCATGTCAGAAACAGATGCTCGGTTGGCCTTTGAGCGACATGCCACCTCTAAAATTTCCAAGGCGGAAGATTTATTTAACCTAAGCACCAAAGGCTTTAGGGGTGAGGCCTTGGCATCCATAGCTGCCATAGCACACGTGGAGCTGCACACCAAAGCTGATGGAGCCGATCTGGGAACCTGTTTAAAGATAGAAGGCAGTACGGTAGTTTCCCAAGACGTCACCGTTACGCCAACTGGGAGTTCCGTATCCGTGAAGAACCTATTTTTCAATATTCCTGCGAGAAGGAATTTTTTAAAGTCCAATCAAGTAGAGCTAAGGCATATTACGGATGAGTTTCATCGGGTAGCCTTAGTGCATTATCAGGTCTCCTTTCAGTACTTTAACAATGGTTCCGAGCTTTTTAATTTGCCCAAAGGCAACTTTAGGCAACGTATTGTCCATGTCTTTGGCAATAAAATGAACGAGCGTTTGGTCCCTGTTTCCGAAGAAACGGATGTGGTAAAAATCTCCGGATTCGTATGTAAACCGGAATATGCCAGAAAGAGTAGGGGAGAACAGTTCTTCTTTGCCAATGGCCGGTTTATTAAAAGTCCCTACTTGCATCATGCCGTTGGTGCTGCTTTTGACGGACTGTTAAAACCTAACTGCCATCCTGGATACTTTCTTTTTTTGGAGGTGGCCCCAACGACGATTGACATTAATATCCATCCTACCAAAACAGAAGTAAAGTTTGATGATGAACATACCTTGTACGCCATCTTAAGGTCTACTGTTAAACACAGTCTTGGCCAGTTTAATGTAGCACCTGTGCTAGATTTTGAGCGTGACGGTAATTTGGATACGCCCTATGGTTATCAGCTAAAGGAAGCTGCCTTGCCCAAGGTTGGCGTAGATATAGCGTTTAATCCATTTGAACCAGGGACGGCAAAGCGGGTATCCGGAAACAATAAAAAATTCCAGAAACAGCAGGTGAAAGGTTGGGAAGCACTATACCAAGATACGGATACGGACCAAGAACATTTTAGTAGCGTCCAGTTTGAAACCGAGCCTATGCACCAAGATATTTTTGGGGCGGATGAGGAGGCGGTTGGTCACCAGCAGGCTACTTTCCAAATGCAGAAACGTTTTATCGTTACCACGATTAAATCCGGTATGTTGGTTGTAGATCAAAATAGGGCACACAAGCGGGTTTTGTATGAAAGACTGCTCCAGCGCATAAGTGCGGTAAGCCCGGTAAGCCAACAGCTGTTGTTCCCTGTAACGCTTAGCCTCACTACAAATGAGTTAGACATCATTGCAAGAGTACAACAGAATTTAATCGCCATGGGATTTGTCATGGAACCCTTAGAGGATGGTATCCGTGTGACCGGTATCCCAAGCGTTATCGCAGAGCAGTCCGTAGAAGAAGTCTTCCACGCATTGGTGCGGGATTATGAAAATGAGCTGGCACCCCATAACGCACCAACTAATATAACGGCAGCCATTCTTTGCAAAACCCTTTGTATAAAAAATGGACAGGTTTTGGAACCGGAAAGCCAGATAGCGTTGGTCAACGATTTATTTGGTTGTGATGAACCTAAAATTGATCCGTTTGGTAGAACCACTTTTGTCACGCTAGATGTGAATGAAGTAGCTAATAAATTTATGTAAATGAATAGAATCACAGAGGCTGTCAAACATTTGTTGATCGTCAACATTTTGTTTTTTTTAGCGACCTATCTATATCAAGATGAGATGTACACATGGTTTTCGCTGTGGTTTCCCCAAAACGAAAACTTTGCGGTGTGGCAAATTGTTACGCATATGTTTATGCATGGCGGTCTGGCACATATTGGATTTAATATGTTTGCGCTATGGATGTTTGGTACTCCAGTAGAGCAAGGCCTTGGTAAGAACCGCTTTCTGTTCCTCTATTTTTCCGCGGGTTTGGGGGCCGTACTTTTTCAGTTGGGGTTCTATTATTTTAGTTTTCTTCCCGTGCAGGAAGAGTTGTTGGCCACAGGGCTGCGCAGTCAGGATATTGTAGATATGATGCTGAACAACCGTTTGGACCAGGGCCTTAGCGATAACCAAATTGCTGCTCTAAAGGCCGCATTTCCCACCTATCAGGATACGTATTTTGCCAGAATGGTGGGTGCATCGGGTTGTATTATGGGCGTTATGGCCGCATTTGGTATGATGAATCCGGAAGCTAAACTTATGCTTATATTTTTGCCTATTCCCATCAAAGCCAAATACTTTATACCAGGGATTATTTTGCTGGACGTAATTTCAGCGGTAACCGGTCAGTCCTTTTTTAGTCCAAGCAATACGGCCTATATGGCCCATGTCGGTGGTGCTGTGATCGGGTTTTTGATTATGTGGTATTGGAAAAAGAATCAGTTCAATCAAAACCGTTTATACTAAGATGAAAAACGGAGATATTAGATACCATTTTGCTAGACTAAATGCCGCCGAGAAAATCATCGTAGCAAACACTGTCGTGTTTTTATTGGTGAATCTCATGGCGGTTTTGTTTGGAACAAATGCGGCAAATTCCATCACAGCTTGGTTGGAACTTCCGGATGATATCCTTGAGTTTCTTTGGAAACCATGGACCATTATTACCTATGCTTTTTTACACGGCGGATTCTTCCATATTTTTTGGAATATGTTGCTGTTGTATTTCTTTGGAAGGTTTTTCTTTAACCTTTTTGATAGTGAACGGTTCCATGCCGTTTATTTTCTTGGGGTTGTTGCGGGAGGTGCACTTTTTATGCTTGGTTACAATATTTTCCCGACACTCATTGATAATAGTACGGTTTTGATCGGCGCATCTGCTGGGGTCACCGCCGTATTGATTTTTATATGTACCTACCTGCCAATGCAAGAGGTGCGCATTATCTTCTTTAATGTAAAACTATGGCAGTTGGGCCTTTTTGTCATTTTAAAGGATATTTGGACATTGTCCACAGGGCAAAACGTAGGGGGAATGATGGCGCATTTGGGAGGGGCCATGTTAGGGTATGTCTTTGCTAGGCAGCTTCTTAACGGTACGGATATTGGAACCGGGTTTACCAAGTTGGTAAACGCTATTAAAGATTGGTTTAAACCCCGCGAAAAAAAGCCCTTTACAAATGTATACAAGAACAAGGCCAAGGCTGGTACCGTAAGCAAAGCGGCTTATGACAAGGCGGCACGGCAAAAGAAAATAGATGCCATCTTGGATAAAATCAGCAAATCTGGCTACGAGAGCCTGTCCCGGGATGAGAAGGATTTTTTATTTAAGGCCGGTAAGGAAGATTAATGATTAAAAAGTTATCTTTTTTTAAAAAGCTTGGTTACGCCCTTAACCTTTTTGTTGCTTTTGGTCTAGGGCTTTCGTTCATTGCCCCCCATGTGCCGGCAGATAGCGTGCCTTGGTTTTCCATGATTGCGATGTTAATGCCATTTTGGCTCATAGCCAATATTATCTTGTTTTTTTATTGGCTGGCGCAAAAAAGCGGGTTGGCGCTCATATCTGCCACCTTATTGGGCATTGGTGTTTTTTTGATGCCACCTCTTTTTAAATTTCAGTCTGCAGTCCTGCCTATTAAGGAAGACCTTAACGTAATGAGCTTTAATACAAGGGGTTTTAACCGCTATGAACACTTAAAAAAACAGGATGTAGATAGTTTGATTATTGATTTTGTGTCTGCGGAAGATGCGGATATCATTTGTTTTCAGGAGTTTTATCATGCCATGAAACGGAGTGACGCCCTTGAACAATACCCCTATAAGTATATTGATTTTGTGTATGGGGAGGATTCAGGTAGGGTCATTCAGGCCATTTATTCCAAATATCCCATTCTAAAGGTAGAACTCATTGAGTTTCCTAAAAGTGCCAATGCTGCTGTATATGCGGATATACAAATGAACAAGGATACCATTAGATTGTATAACGTGCATTTGGAGTCTTTTAGGATCATTCCGAACATATCTACCGTACAAAAAGAGAAATCCACCCAACTCCTTAGCAGGATAAAAAGGGTGTTTGAGCTACAAAAAGCCCAGACCAGACTGCTAAAGGCGCATATGGAATCTTCTCCTTACCCCATTGTCCTTGCAGGGGATTTTAACAACACAGCCTATACCAACATATATACCGGCCTAAAAGGAAATCTACAGGATACCTTCTTGGAGGCAGGTTCTGGTTTTGGTAGGACGTACTTGCTACAAAAACTCCCAATGCGGATTGATTACATCCTAGCCGATGAGAATTTTGAGATTACGGGACATAAAAATTATGATGTAGAATACTCGGACCATTATCCCGTAATGGCTTCTATGAAATTAAAGACGCAGTAACAGACAATCCACGGTATCCGCTAAGATATGCAGTAATAAGGCCAAACCCACGATTCTAGTTTTTTTTAAAAGGAACAAGAGTACGTACAACATAATAAAGGGGTAGGTGTGCAGTAGGTGAAAGTTAATGCTGCATCTTTCATCATCAAATATGGGCGAAGCCCAAAGATGGTCCAAATCTATGCATATACCCGCCAATAAGATAAGACAGACCAGCTTCCATTTTTCCCGGTACATGATATATGCTATGGCAAAAGGGACCACAAAATGGATACCGTAATGCACTAAAAACCTAAACATTTCCTAAGACGGATTCTTGGTTTTTTAGGTAGTTTAGCGCATTGGTTCCCTCGTTAAAAAGCAAATCTAGTGCACTGGTATTTGGGGTAAACCCGTTTCTGTCATCAAATACCTGAAAGTATGCGGTATTCCTGAATTCAATACCATTCTTCGCCTTTATCAAGGCTCTGGCATCCATGGCATTGGCTATGTTTTTTTGATAAGCAGCGGTCCTCTTTTTTGGTAATGGAAAGCCTAGGGCATTACATAGGAACCCAATTGTGGCCAGGTTAAATGCCATTAGAAACTCATAGTTGTCCTTATAAAGTGGTTCAAGCTCATCCTCATAAAACTCAAAGAAGGCAGAGGTGCGGTAAGCGGTCTGTAGCGTTCGCCAATGCTGTTGCTTCCAACGGTAACTATTGTCAATTCTAACTTCCGCGTACTTTTGCCTACCTGTTTGGCCACCAACATGCTTTATTGGGATGGTTAAGGTGTGTAGGCCAATATCCGTACAAATATGGCAGCGGTTTCTGTAGGTCTGTTTCTGGTAGTTGTCATGCACCTCCCAAATCACCTCATTACCTGCCATGGTGGCCATGGTGGCTATGTTTGGAAAGTATGCGGGATGTAGTACCACTTCCTTCATTTGGGCATTAGGCTTCCTTAGACTTTTTTTTCTTTCTAAACCAATCAAAAACAAAATATCCCGCTAGGGCAATTAGAAAGTACTTAAAATAAGAAACCGGTTCTCCTTCCCCATTTACCGTGGTGAAAATTCTGTCCCATCTGGGCCTTTCATTGAACTTTATGCCATCTTGAAAATTATCAAAGCTCAACCAAATAAATACTGGTTTACCCACAATATGGTCTTCTGCCACGTAACCCCAAGCACGGCTATCCTCGGAATGGTCCCTGTTATCGCCCATCATCCAATAATAGTTCTGCTTAAAGGTGTAAGACTTGGCTTCCTTGCCATTAATGAGCACCCTATCCGCTTCCACTTTTACGTCATTGTGTTCGTAATCCCGAATTATTTTTTTGTAAAGCGGGATGGTTTTTTTGTTGATTTCCACCGTGGCCCCGGCTTCTGGAATATAAACGGGACCAAAGTTGTCCATGTTCCAACGGTAATAAGGGCTTTGTGGAAAGATATTCCCCCCAGGCGTTCCGGCAGGTGTGTTGATCATAACAACGGAATCTATCCCATTGTTATTTCTAAGGGCATCGGCCATTGCCTTGGTCATGTTGGCCTGTCTTCTCCTTGGTGCCTCCTCTGATAGGTTTAGGCTTAGTTGCCGAATGACGTCAATGGATAATCCTTTCTTATCCGTATAAATGGCGGGTTTTCCATTTTCGTCCGTTCCGGCCGCAATTCCCATACTTCGTAAGGCGTTAACTTGGCCCTGGGAAAGGTTTGTTGGGATGTATTTGCGCATATAATCATCCGCATCTACCTCTTTTAATAATCTTGATGAGACACCTTTATTGGAGTAAACCATATAATCATGCATTAATCTGGCACGATCGGATAGTTTTAACTGTTTCCCGTTGATATGTACATACCCATCTACCACAGCAAGTGAGTCTCCCGGTGTACCCACCAACCTTTTTACATAGTTGGATTTTTTGTCAATGGGTTTTCTTACCCCTTTACTTTTTTTAAAAAATTGTTGTACGGTATCCGCGGGCCAACTAAAAACCACGATATCATTTTTTTCCGGGGTTTCAAAGCCCGGCAAGCGCATATAGGGCAGTTGAAATTTGTTCCAAAAGGATTCTTTATAAGTTTCTGGGTTTACATCGGCCACATAGGAGGGTGTTCCAACTATGGGTAAGGTGTCATGGACCATGGGCGCCGCCAGGGTGGTCATTGGGAGCCTGGCCCCAAAATGAAATTTGCTCACAAACAGAAAATCCCCAACCCGCAAGGTTCGCTCCAAAGAGGGCGTGGGAATCACGTAGGGTTGAATAAAATACGTGTGCACCAAGGTTGCTGCTACCACGGCAAAGATGATGGAACTAATCCATTCTCCAAGCCCGGTGCGAGGCTTTAAATCCCTATCCTTAATATAGGTCACATCTTGGGTGTAATTAATGTAGCCTATGTAGAACCCCAGTGTTAAAATCACCAGCCAGGTATGTAAAACTTTGTTTTTGCCAAAACTACGGATGGTCTCCACCCATACCACCGGAAACATCAGAAGGTTGATGATTGGGATAAAAAGCAATAAAACCCACCATTTTGGTCGGTTTATGATTTGCATCAATACAATGCCATTATAAACAGGAATTGCTGCCTCCCAAGCTTTTCTGCCAGCTTTAACGTATAATTTCCAAGTGCCCAGAAAGTGGATAACTTGGATGAGTAAAATAAAAATAATCCACTGTGTACCGTTCATAAAGCTATTTCTTTCTAAGACCAAAAATGGTCTGGATTGTTACATTAGTTTGATAGGTTTAACACATCTTTCATAGAAAATACACCCTGTTTTCCCAAAATCCATTCTGCCGCTACAATAGCGCCAAGGGCAAAACCTTCCCTGCCGTGCGCCACGTGCTGTATGGTAATGCTATCCTCTTTGCTTGTGTAATTTACGCTATGAGTTCCGGGTACTTCACCGTCGCGTTTTGCATAGATGGGTAGTTTTCCCTTCTCTTTCCCGTCCAAGCTCCAATCTTTTTTAGGATGATGTTCCAAAACACCCTCGGCAAGGGTAATGGCCGTACCACTGGGGGCATCCAACTTATGGATATGATGGATTTCTTCAAGGCTAGCCGTATATTGTTCTAGACCGGACATCATTTGGGCCAATTGCCTATTGAGCTCAAAAAAAATATTGACCCCAAGACTAAAATTGGAAGCGTAGATAAACGCACCTTTTTCCGCGTTACAAATTTGAAGGGCCTTCTCATAGTCCCGCAACCATCCTGTTGTTCCCGATACTACGGGAACGCGGTTCTTAAAGCAATGGGTAATATTGTTAAAGGCCGCATTTGGAGTGCTAAAATCTATGGCCACATCCATGCCATCATAATCTATGGCCTCTGTATCATCATCTATTTTTGCAACAATGGTATGTCCTCTGTCCTGCCCAATTTTTTCGAGCATTCGTCCCATTTTACCGTAGCCAAAAAGTCCAATGTTCATCTGTTAAAATTCTATAAGAAGTGCTAAACCGTAGTTGGGCGTGGCATCTATTGGGTTAAAATCCAAATAGGGTTTTATGTCCAGTCCAAGCCTATCATCTACGTTATATTGTTTTAAGTGGGCATCTACATTGGCATCAATTACGTTTAAGGCATAAAGCCCAATGGTCACCACGAGCGCCAGGTCGCGGTTTCTTTGGGCAGCTTCTTGGGCGTCTTGTAAGGCAGCAAGGGAAAGGTCTGGCCCCAATCCGTCACCACCAATGTCAAAAAACTGATCGTCCGTAAAACCTACCCTTCTTCTTTTAAAAGCATCCCTAAAATCATTATAGCTCTTGGCATTACTGGCATAAGTTGCTATACCTATCCCAATGGCTCCCCAAACAATGGGGGCCTTCCAATACCGCTTGTTGTAAATCTGTCCCAGACCGGGCAGGATGGCCGAGTAAAAAGCGGCCTTGCTCGGTGCCAACGGATTAATTTCGATACTCTTGTTACTGATATCTTCAAAGGAAATCCCCTTACCCTCCAAATCCTGCTGAACACTGTCCAGTGCTTGTTCCTTGGGCGCAGTAGTTGCCGGAGCCTCGGTTTCTTGTGACAGCGCAAGGTGGCAGCACGCAAGTAACAACAGCAGTAGTGTCCTATTCTTTATCACCGGAAAGAATTTTTTTTAACCGCTGAAATTCTTCTTTGGAATGAAAAGGAATTACAATCTTGCCCTTGCCTGTTTGGGAGGCCGTTATGGCCACCTTTACCGCCAGGTGTTTTTTGATGGAATCTATATGTTTGGACACAAAGTTGGGCAGTTCTGCATTATTTGTTGGTGCTGCCTTGGTCGTTGGTGCCTTTAATTGTTTTACCAGCTGTTCTGTCTCCCTTACGGATAATTTTTCGGCTAAAATACGTTCGTATAAGGCCAATTGCTCCTTACCTTTTTCTACATTGACCAAAGCCCTTCCGTGACCCATGCTCAAAAAGCCATCGCGCATACCTGTTTGGATGATGGGATCTAATTTAAGTAAGCGCAGGTAATTGGTAATGGTGGAACGTTTTTTACCAACACGTTCGCTCATTTTTTCCTGTGTTAATTGAATGTCGTCAATTAAACGTTGGTAAGAAAGCGCTATTTCAATGGGGTCAAGGTCTTGCCGCTGAATGTTCTCAACCAGCGCCATTTCCAGAGATTCTTGGTCGTTGGCAATCCTTATGTAGGCGGGTATGGTTTTTAGACCGATAAGTTTTGATGCCCGGTACCTGCGCTCGCCAGAAACCAACTGAAAGGTATTGAAATCCAATTTCCTTACTGTAATGGGTTGGATAATGCCCAATTCCCTAATAGAGCTTGCCAATTCTTTCAAGGCTTCGTCATTGAATTGGGTACGGGGTTGAAAAGGATTCACCTCAATGGCATCAATTTCCAGTTCCACCACATTACCAATGACCTTGTCCGCGTTTTTGTCCCCCACGGATTGGATATCATTCTCAGGGTCCTTTAAAAGCGCGGAAAGTCCTCGCCCTAAAGCTTGTTTTTTTGTTGCTTTCGCCATTTAGACTACTTCCTTATTTTTCTTCAACAGTTCGTTTGCCAAGTTCAGATAATTTGCCGCACCGCGACTACTGGCATCGTACTTTATAATGCTTTCACCATAACTTGGGGCTTCGCTCAATTTCACGTTTCTTTGGATAATGGTATCAAAAACCATATCTGCAAAATGCTTTCTTACTTCTTCCACAACTTGATTGGACAATCTGAGCCTAGAATCATACATGGTCAGCAACATCCCCTCAATATCCAAATCTGGATTATGTATTTTTTGTACACTTTTTACCGTATTCAATAGTTTTCCCAGACCTTCCAGTGCAAAATATTCACATTGGATGGGAATCATTACAGAATCTGCTGCGGTGAGCGCATTAAGGGTCAAAAGCCCAAGCGATGGGGCGCAGTCTATTAGCACATAATCATATGCACTGCGCAAGTGCCCAATGGCCTGCTTCATCATGTATTCCCTATTGTCCTTGTCCACCAATTCTATTTCAATGGCCACCAGATCTATGTGCGCCGGAATCAAATCTACGTTTGGGGAGTTGGTGGCCACAATGGTTTCCGCCGCTGTGCTGGAATGTTCCAACAATTGATAGGTGCCAATTTCAACGGATTCCACGTCTATTCCAAGACCTGATGTTGCGTTGGCCTGGGGGTCTGCATCAATTAATAAAACCTTCTTTTCCAATACACCTAAGGATGCCGCCAGGTTCACCGTGGTAGTGGTTTTTCCCACGCCGCCTTTTTGGTTGGCAATGGCTATAATTTTACCCATGTTACAAGTAAGTTAGTGGGTAAAAATACAATTTATTAAAACGCTATGAAATGTATTTTGTTAACACCAAGTGAATAAGAACCCCTACAGCGTTAAGCTTCGTTAAAGTGCCGCTTGTATGTGGGTGTAGGGTTTTTTACAAACTTGAAAAATGGAGAAGAAAGGGCATCGCATCCCAATTGGGTTCTATGGGGTTATTCATCCATCAAAATCTCCAAAATGGTAATGGCAGCCTCGCTGATTTTAGTGCCAGGCCCAAAGATGGCCAAGGCGCCATGTTCGTAAAGAAAATCGTAATCCTGTTTTGGAATTACCCCGCCAACAATGATAATAATGTCTTCCCGTCCATATTTCTTTAATTCGGTAACTACCGCTGGTACCAAGGTCTTATGACCGCCTGCTAGGGAGGAGATGCCCAGAATATGAACATCATTTTCCACTGCTTGTTTGGCCACTTCTTCCGGGGTTTGGAACAAGGGCCCAATATCTACGTCAAAACCTAGGTCTGCATACCCTGTGGAAACTACCTTAGCGCCCCTATCATGGCCATCCTGTCCCATTTTGGCTACCATTATCCGTGGTCTACGGCCCTCAGAAGCCGCAAATTCGTTGGCCATGGTCTTGGCTTTGTCAAACAGCTCGTCTTTTTTTATTTCTTTGGAATACACCCCGCTTATGGATTGAATTTTGGCCCTGTAACGGCCAAAGGCCGTTTCCATGGCATCGCTTATTTCACCTAATGTTGCTCGTTCCCTGGCCGCAACTACGGCCAAAGCTAATAAATTATCACCTTGTTCCCCTTTTGTTTTTTGGTGTGCGGCTTTACTGATGTTGGCAAGGGCCTCTGATACCTTTGCCGCATCCCTATTATTTTTAATGGCAGCTATGCCGGCTACTTGTTGCTCCCTAACCTTTTGGTTGTCCACCTCAAGAATTTGCAGTTGGTCCTCATCTTCCAATACGTATTTATTGACCCCCACCAGCACTTCTTGCCCACTGTCTAACCGCGCTTGTTTTTTGGCAGCCGCTTCTTCTATCCTAAGTTTTGGAATCCCGGCTTCAATGGCCTTGGTCATTCCTCCAAGCTCCTCAACCTCTTCAATGAGTTTCCATGCCTCTTGCGCAATTTGCATTGTTAGGCCCTCCACGTAGTGACTTCCTGCCCATGGATCAACAGTTCTTGTGATTTCGGTTTCCTTTTGCAAGTAGATTTGGGTGTTACGTGCAATGCGTGCGGAAAAATCTGTGGGTAGTGCAATGGCTTCATCCAAGGCGTTGGTGTGCAAGCTTTGCGTGCCCCCAAAGGCGGCGGCCATGGCTTCAATGGTGGTTCTGGCAACATTGTTGAACGGGTCTTGTTCGGTAAGGCTCCACCCACTGGTTTGGCTGTGGGTTCTTAGCATCAGGGATTTTTGGTTTTGGGGTGCAAAGCCTCGTACCAGCTTTGTCCAAAGCACCCTAGCAGCCCGCATTTTGGCAATTTCGGTGAAATGGTTCATGCCAATGCCCCAAAAAAAAGAAAGTCTGGGCGCAAACTCATCAATTTTGAGTCCTGCTTTGAGTCCCGTTCTAATATACTCGATGCCATCGGCAAGGGTATAGGCCACTTCTAGGGCCGCAGGCGCACCCGCTTCGTGCATATGATAGCCAGAAATACTGATGCTGTTGAAACGTGGCATCTGCTTGCTGGTATATTCAAAGATGTCTGCAATGATCTGCATGGATGGGGTTGGTGGGTAGATGTAGGTGTTCCGTACCATAAATTCCTTTAAAATATCGTTCTGGATGGTCCCGGAAAGTTGGTCGAGGCCAACCCCTTGCTCTTCTGCAGCCACGATATAAAATGCCATAATGGGGAGCACGGCCCCGTTCATGGTCATGGAAACCGACATTTTATCGAGCGGAATCTGGTCAAACAAAATTTTCATATCCTCTACGGAATCAATGGCGACACCCGCCTTGCCCACATCACCCACTACCCGCTCGTTATCACTATCGTAGCCGCGATGGGTAGGAAGGTCAAAGGCCACCGAAAGCCCTTTTTGGCCAGCTTCAAGATTTCTTCGGTAAAACGCGTTACTTTCCTCTGCTGTTGAAAAACCTGCATACTGCCTTATGGTCCAGGGCCTGCGTACATACATGGTGGAGTAGGGGCCCCTTAAAAAAGGTGGCATTCCCGCTGCAAAATCAAAACCTGTATGCTGTTTTGTGGAAGCAGGGCCAAAATCTTTTAGTTGAATGTCCTGAAGGTTTTTTCTACTCATTTTTAAGACGATTTTGTTCCAACCCCTCAGCAAGTCGTTTTTCAATAATGGGGGGTATGAGCGTTTTGTGGTTTTTGGTTTTAACAAAGGGATAAAGCGCTAGGTTATTGCCCATCCGGTCCGCTGGATTTTGGTAGGTATTGGTTCCTAACAGCACCAGTTCACCAGCGTCAAATTTGGCCTGTTCCTTGGCCGCACTTTCCTTGATTTTCTTTTGAATGGTTCCAGATTTTAAGCAATTTAAAAATCCTCCGGCGGATTCAATCTGCTTAAAAAGTGTCAAGGCCTTTTCGGCAAGTTGTTTGGTCAGGCTTTCCAAGTAATAGCTGCCCGCTGCGGCATGGATGGCTTCATCAAAATAACTTTCTTCCTTTAACAGTAAAAGCTGGTTACGGGCAATACGCTCCCCAAACTCGTTGTCCTTGTTAAAAAGGGAATCGTACCTAAGGTTACAAATGGTGTCTGCCCCACCTAAGATGGCTGCCATACATTCAGAAGTGGTACGTAACATATTTACGTTATAATCGTAAATGGTTTTGTTTCGTTTGCTTGGGGTGGCCAAAATTTTGCAGCTTGGGCCCTGTCCAAATCCGGCAGAGACGCTTGCCCACATCCATCTCATAGCCCGTAATTTGGCTATTTCAAAAAAGTAGTTACTGCCCAATGCCAAATGAAAAAGGGGCAGGCTTGTGTCTTGTAAACCATATTGAAGGTATTCCACCATATGCGCTACCGTGTAAGACAATTGTTGTACCATATTGGCACCGGCCTGTTGATATAAGGAACCATGAGCGCCCATTACGTGAACATGGCCGTAAGGACTGCTATAGGCCAACACTTCTTTTACTGCAGCTAAGTCTTGAATTTCTGAGTGGTACCAATTGCCTGTTTTGGCAAAATTTCCAATGGGATCAAGGGAAAGAAAAACAGGGCTATTTTTGTCCTTAAAAAAGTCTATTATGGTTTTGGTTGCGCCTACATCCAGAAATTGAAGGTGAAAATAGATAACGCTCCCCTTCATTGGAATTCCAGTAAACAGGCGATCTAAATCCAGCTGTTTGTTTGGAAGGGTAAAGACCAGATGGTCTGCCCCCCTTTGCAAAATATCCAGGGCTTTTTTATTGGATTTTGCAACATCATGTACAAAAATATGCTGGCCAATGTACCACTGGTGCTCACTGGGCAGGGAAAACTTGGGCTGCCCCATCACATCTTCACTATGGTAAAAAGGTTTCACGTGGATGCCTTCCAAAGATTCCCAAATCAGGGTGTCATTATAGTCCGCCCCTTTTAGGTCCACCTGTATTTTCTGTTTCCATTCTTTTGCGGAAACGGGCCTAAACTCCTTAAAAATGCCTGTTTTTTCCATGGTTAGGGTTGTGGGTTCAAAAAGAAGGCAACAGTTGGTTTTCTGCCGATTCTTGGCAAGCTCACTTGGTGCTGTCCTTGTGTTCTATCAAAAAGATTTCTTCATTGTCCTTCTTCATATAGTATTTTTCACGTGCAAATTTTTCTAGTTCTTCCTCGCTGGATAGGGTTTTTAGGATTTTTTTATCCTTCGCAATCTCGGACTGTAAGAACTTTTTTTGTTCCTCCAATTTATTAATTTCTTTTCTTAATTCTAAATGAATCAATAAAGAATTGGTGTCAAAAAAAGCCATCCAAATCACAAAAAGTGTCAAAACCAGCACGTACATGTTGGTCGCTACCCTAAACCATTTTTTCTCACGCAGTGTTTTCCAGCCCATGGTCATACCAGTTTTTCAATGATAAGGGTACGCACCATATCTACCGCCACGGTGTTATAGTGGTTGTTGGGGATGATAAGGTCCGCGAATTCCTTGGACGGTTCTATAAATTGGCTGTGCATTGGTTTTACGGCCGTCTGGTACCGGTGTAGTACCTTTTCCAAATCATGTCCGCGCTCTTTCATATCCCTTTTTAAGCGTCTGATCAGGCGTTCATCAGAATCTGCATGAACGTAAATTTTCATATCAAACAATTTTCGTAGCTCTGGATTGCCCAATACCAAAATTCCCTCAACGATGATCACTTTTTTGGGTGCTGTAGTAATGGTCTCTGCCAATCGTGTTTCCTCAACAAAGGAGTAGACTGGGATATCAATCGTTTCATGATTCCTAAGGGCGTTCACATGGGCAATCAGTAATTCAAAATCAATGGAGTTGGGATGGTCAAAATTTACTAGGCTCCGCTCTTCCTTGGTCAAATGGGATAAATCGTTATAGTAGGAATCCTGGGAAATAACCACCACTTCATTCTTGGGCAGCTCTTCAATAATCTGTTTTACCACCGTGGTCTTACCACAACCTGTACCTCCCGCAATGCCAATAATCAACATTAAAATTTGCTTTAACCCAAAAGTAAGGTTTTGTCCTCGTTTTTGATAGCCATGAAGCCGGGATAAAAAGAATTTCTTTTAAAATACAAGCCTGATATTTCTCATAAAAAGCCTGTTTAAAATACAGTACTTTTATTGACAATTGTAAGCGGATATGCTATCTTTCAATGGATTATACGCAGTACCTATGGAAAAAAACTATAAAGTAAAGGTAAATGGCGAGTTTGAGTTTGACCTTACCAAAAAAGACGTGGACGCACTGGATATTTTAAAAACTGCCAATGGAGATTACCACTTGCTGGATAACCATAGTTCCAACCAGGTTTCCATGCAGAAGACGGATTTTGTGCAAAGGGCCTATCATGTAAAGATAAACCATGCCATTTTTGAAGTTGAGATTAGGACGCCCTTGGACGGACTAATAAGTTCTATGGGATACGTGTTTGGTGCAAACAAGAAAGTAGCAAACATTGATGCGCCAATGCCCGGGCTTATTCTGGAGGTCTTGGTGAAAGTAGGGCAAGAAGTGAAGGAAAACGACCCACTCTTAATTCTTGAAGCCATGAAAATGGAAAATGTGATCAATTCACCCCGAGATGGGGTTATCCAAAGTATTTCCGTAAATCAAGGCGATACTGTCGAAAAAAACCATACCCTAATCACTTTTGAAGAAGAATGAAATGAAAAAAATACTGGTAGCCAACCGAGGGGAAATTGCCATACGTGTCATGCGTACCGCCAAAAAAATGGGAATAAAAACGGTAGCTGTTTTTTCAGAGGCCGACAGAAATTCACCCCACATCCGTTTTGCGGACGAAGCGGTCTGTATAGGACCGCCACCCTCCAACCAGAGTTACTTAAGAGGGGATAAGATTATTGAGGTCGCCAAATCATTGAACGTAGATGGCATTCATCCAGGCTATGGTTTTTTAAGCGAAAATGCGGATTTTGCAGAAGCGGTAGAGAAAAACGGACTCACTTTTATAGGCCCCAAGTCCCACGCCATACGTGTTATGGGAAGTAAATTGGCAGCCAAAGAGGCTGTAAAGAAATACCAAATTCCCATGGTGCCCGGTATTGATGAAGCCATTACCGATGTGGACAAAGCCCATGAAATTGCCAAGGAAATTGGCTTTCCGGTGCTGATTAAAGCTTCTGCCGGTGGTGGGGGAAAGGGAATGCGCATTGTCGAAAGAGAAAAGGATTTAGCTTCGCAGATGACCCGTGCCATTAGTGAGGCTACCTCAGCTTTTGGTGATGGTTCTGTGTTTATAGAGAAGTATGTAACATCGCCACGGCACATTGAGATTCAGGTGCTTGCCGACCAACATGGCAATACCTTGCATTTTTTTGAGCGGGAGTGTAGCATTCAGCGTAGGCACCAAAAAGTGGTAGAAGAAGCCCCTTCGTCCATCCTTGGCCCAGAGCTTCGACAGGAAATGGGCGAGGCTGCCATTAAGGTGGCACAAGCCTGTGATTATATCGGTGCAGGTACGGTAGAGTTCCTTATGGATGCCGATCATAACTACTATTTCTTGGAAATGAATACCCGGCTGCAGGTAGAACATCCAGTTTCCGAAATTATTGCCGGGGTAGATTTAGTGGAACTTCAGATTAAGGTTGCCCGCGGAGAGGCGCTTAACATTAAGCAAACCGATCTAAAGATTCACGGACATGCCATGGAATTGCGTGTGTACGCCGAAGATCCTTTAAATGATTTCCTGCCAAGTGTAGGAACCTTGGAACGGTATCGATTGCCGGTGGGTCCGGGCATTCGTGTGGATAATGGATTTGAGGAAGGAATGGACATTCCCATCTATTATGACCCGATGCTCTCTAAATTGATTACCTATGGGCAAACTCGTGAAGAAGCCATTGAATTAATGATTCAGGCCATAGCAAATTACGAGGTAAAAGGTGTGGAGACCACGCTTGCCTTTGGCACATTTGTCATGCAGCATGAAGCCTTTAGGTCTGGTAATTTTGATACCCATTTTGTAAAGGACCATTACGCACCGGAGAAATTGCAGGAGCAAAGGCGGGCCAAGGCAAGACTAGCCGCCTTGATAGCTTTAAACCACTACTTTCAGGGCCAAAAAACCATAAGACTTCCCAAAAACTAAGACCAGATGGATTCAAAAATAAAAAAACTAGAAGAACGCCTAAAGTTGGCGCACCTAGGTGGTGGTGAAAAACGCATTGAAAAACAGCACGCCAAGAAAAAATTGACGGCAAGGGAACGTATAACCTATTTCTTGGACGAAGGGTCTTTTGAGGAAATGGGCGTTTTGGTGACCCACCGGACCACCAGTTTTGGAATGGACAAACAAATTTTTTACGGGGACGGTGTGGTTACGGGCTATGGTACCGTAAATGGTAGATTGGTGTATGTATATGCGCAAGATTTTACGGTTTTTGGTGGGGCATTATCGGAAACCCATGCAGAAAAAATTTGTAAAGTGATGGATCTGGCCGTAAAGGTAGGGGCACCCATTATTGGACTAAATGATTCCGGAGGGGCTAGGATACAGGAAGGCGTAAAGTCTTTGGGTGGCTATGCGGATATCTTTTTTAGAAATGTACAGGCCTCTGGGGTGGTACCCCAGTTATCTGCAATCATGGGGCCTTGTGCAGGCGGTGCCGTGTATTCGCCAGCGATTACCGATTTTATTTTAATGGTAGAGCAGACCAGTTATATGTTTGTTACCGGACCCAATGTGGTAAAGACCGTGACCAATGAGGAGGTGACCTCTGAAGAGCTGGGCGGTGCCAGGGCACATGCCGCTAAATCCGGGGTGGCCCATAAAACCTCACCCAATGATGCTGCCTGTTTGGATGATGTAAAAACACTGTTGTCCTATTTGCCACAGAGCAACAAGGAAAAACCAAAAAAATTACCCTATGAGCTTGGGGATGAAATTAGGGAGGAACTAAAGGCCATTGTACCGGAAAATCCTAACAAGCCTTATGACATGCAAGATGTCATCCGCGGCATCATCGATCGGGACTCTTTCTATGAGATCCACAAGGACTATGCAGAGAATATCATTGTGGGTTTTGCCCGTTTGGGTGGCCGCAGTATTGGAATTGTTGCCAACCAACCCATGTTTTTAGCCGGGGTTTTGGGGGTTAAAAGTTCTACCAAAGCGGCACGCTTTACCCGTTTTTGTGACGCCTTCAACATCCCATTATTGGTTTTGGTAGACGTTCCTGGTTTTTTGCCTGGGACCGATCAAGAGTGGAGCGGTATTATTACCAACGGGGCAAAACTATTGTATGCCCTCAGTGAAGCTACGGTACCAAGAATCACCGTAATTACCAGAAAAGCTTACGGTGGTGCCTATGATGTTATGAACTCTAAGCACATTGGTGCAGATTTTAACTATGCTTGGCCAACGGCAGAGATCGCGGTCATGGGTGCTAAAGGAGCCAGTGAGATAATCTTTAGACGGGAAATTGCGGCCGCAGAGGATCCAGCCGCCAAACTCAAAGAAAAGGAAGCAGAGTATTCAGATAAGTTTGCTAACCCTTACCGTGCGGCGCGCAGGGGTTTTATTGATGAGGTCATTTTGCCAGAAACCACCCGGAGAAAGCTCTTAAAGAGCTTTGCCATGTTGGAAAAGAAGCATGTAGACCCACCAAAGCGCAAGCATGGAAACATCCCGTTGTAAGAATTAATTTGGAGAGGTTTTATAGGGAAGGATGACCATAGGTTTTAAGGATTACCTATTCCCTTAGTTTAAAACTTTTTTGATTGCAACCTATTTTCCCAAAGGTGTCTTACTATTCCATTTAGTATGTTTACGCCAACCTTTGGCGCATTAATTCGTGTAAATAAGTCCCTAATAATATTAAATTAGGAAGGTCTTGGCAGTGTTATAGCCACATTCAGAAGTTGGGGACCTGGTAACCCACGACCATCATAAAAAAACAAACAACATCATGCTTTAGGGGGTTAAGCCAAACGGTAGTTGTACTTTTGCCAGATGCAAACAGAACCGTCAAAACCCAATTTTGAGTTTATCGCCCTAATGGCCTCTTTAATGTCCATTGTGGCCCTGGGTATTGACACCCTACTCCCTGCAATCCCCAATATTTCTGAAAGTATTGGAATAACGGAAACACAGAACACCCAGCTTTTGGTGACCATGATTTTCCTTGGTTTGGGAGTAGGACAGTTGTTTTTTGGACCGCTGTCTGACCAATATGGCCGTAAACCTATGGTGTATGCAGGTTTTGTGGTGTTTGGTGTCTCTAGCCTTATCTGTGTTTTTGCCCCCAATTTGGAGGTAATGGTCATAGGAAGGATTTTGCAGGGGATTGGGCTATCTGCCCATAGAACCATTGCGGTTTCCATTATCAGGGATTCCTACAAAGGGGATTATATGGCCAGGGTCATGTCCTTTATCACTGCCTTTTTTATCTTGGTTCCTGTGGTTGCACCTGCCCTTGGCAAGTTTATTTTAGACCATTTTAACTGGCAGACTATTTTCTACGTCCATCTGTTTTTAGGGATTCTACTATGGGTCTGGTTTTGGAAACGCCAGACCGAAACCTTAAAACCAGAGTATCAAGTAAAATTTTCATTTCGCAGCTTTGTCTCCGGAACCAAAGAAATGTTGCGTCATCAGGAAACTGTGACTTACACCTTGGTGTCTGGCCTCATAACTGGGGCGTTTTTGGTGTATTTAAGCTCAGCCCAATATATATTTGAGGACCAATATGGCTTGCGGGACGCCTTTCCCTACATCTTTGCAGGCTTGGCGGTTTCTATAGGCACATCCACGTTTACCAACGGAACCATGGTAATGCGTTTTGGTATGCGAAAGCTCTCCTTGGCGGCCACCGCTCTTTTTTGTCTCATAGCCGTTTCTTATGTGTTGATTTTTTTCAACACGCCCAACCCCAATGTAACCGTTTTGGTGGCTTTCTTGTTTTTGCAGTTTTTTTGTTTGGGATTTATGTGGGGAAATTTTCGTTCCATCGCCATGGAACCTATTGGGCATATTGCCGGTATCGGTGCGGCCATCAATGGTTTTGTTTCTACGCTGATTTCCATCCCAATTGCCACATTTATCGGGTCCTTTTTGGAAGATTTGGCGTTGCCGTTGTTCGTGGGCCTCGCTTGTTGCGGGCTAGGGGCAGTGGTACTCATCCTTCTTTCTAGGCGAAAGAAGTTAGTGTTTTTGGACAAATTTAAAGCTAGGGCATAAAAATGACCCCGCTGCAAGATGATCGTTGTGCGCCTGTAACAGAGGCCAGAACGTTAATTTCGCCTATTTCCCTTAGCACTGCCATAAATGCAAAAACCAAGGCTTCCTTGTATTCAATGAACTTTTTGGGTGGAATATGGACCTTGCACGCTTTCCCTAACTTTTCCTGTAGTGTATCCATAAAAAAGGAATTTAGGGCGCCACCACCGGTGACCAGTACTTGACTACCTTCTTTTGGTCTTTGGCCTAAGATAACTTTTGCTATTTGCTCACAGTTATGGTGGATAACCGTATGTAACGCATCTGCCGTGTTTGCCCCATTTTCTTGTAGCAATGGTACTACCGTTTCACTAAACCATTCGTACCCTGTGGATTTTGGGTACGGCAAGGTGTAGTAGTGCAAGGCGTTAAGTTTGGCCAATAGCCTTGGAATTAAGGTTCCCTTTCTTGCTAGTTGGCCATTTTCATCATATTTTAATCCAATTTTTTCGGTCAGGTAATTTAAGGGCATATTGGCCAAACCAATATCAAAGGCCACTCGTTTTCCATCCGTATCAAAGGAAATATTACTGATTCCCCCCAAGTTGAGGCAAAAGTCATATTCCGGCAGCAACAGCTGATCGCCAATAGGCACCAGAGGGGCTCCCTGACCGCCCAATGCCACGTCCTTTGCCCTAAAATCACAAATTACCTTATGTTTGGCGACCTTTGCCAGTAAGCGCCCATTCCCCAATTGAAAGGTGACGCCCTCTTCCGGTCTATGATGGGAAGTATGGCCGTGGCTTGCTATAAAGTCCACTGTAACAGCGTGTTTTTCAATGAACATTTTTGCCTGTTCTCCCAGCCAAATACCATACGCATCATGCAACTTTTCATGTTCTTTATCCGGAAGGTGAATGGCGTTTTTTAGTTTTTTGAGCAAGTCCTTGTCGTAAGGGACGGTATGGGTTTGGCGAATAGCAAAATTCCATGCCCCTGCTTCCTGCCAAATATGGCATAGGGCAATGTCCAATCCATCCAATGAGGTGCCAGACATCATGCCGAGTACATTGTATTTTGTCATAGGTATAATTTTTTAGAATCGGATAGGATTTGTTTTTTTAAGGTGGGTGTCTAGATTCTTGGATGCCTTTCAACACTTAGGCTTCCCCATGTTTCCATCACCAGTTAAGAAGATCATAGCAATCTGTCATTGTGTACATCAATTTTTACCTTCCTATGATAATTCATTATTCACTTTTTTTTATTTCAATAATCAATGAGATGGGTTGTCCTTTTTCGTTCAAAACCTCTTGAAAACCAAATGAAGCATTGTTGAGCTGGTTTAAAACTAGTGACCAACCTTCAAAATTTCTAGCATACCATTGATGCCCGTCCGTGAAATCTCCCGGAAGACCCTTCCATGAATCTTGGACCCATTGGTTTTCGTAAGTATTGCCATTTGTAACCAAAAAATAAGGATGCAGGGTTTGTATCAAAATTGTTCCGCTGGATTGCAAGAAATCTACTGATTTCCTGAGCAAATCCAAAAGATCATCTTTTAGGTATAGTGAAAAGTTGAAGACCATTAAATCAAATGGTCCCCCGGGTATGGGTTTGCCTGCAATGATTTCCTCGAACGATAGCTGATGGAAGCTTCCTTTCCCTTGGTTTTTGGCGTAATCAATGAGTTTAGCCGTGGCGTCAATACCTGTAATATGGGCATTAACATGATGAATTTTACGTACTAGCCAGCCTTCACCGCAACCCATGTCCGCAATCTTAGTGGCTCCAATACGATATATGGCTTTTAATATGGCAGGATTGGTATATTTTCTGGACGGGATTTCATCGTTTTTCACAATTTTTATCCACTCTTGTGCATTTTTTTCCCAAGAAGTTTTTACTGTTTTATCCATGGTTTGGGTTTGGAATCGTTACCGGCAGCTTTCCCCGGGCTATATGTTTGCCTAGAAAATGTTCTGCAGCGTGTTGCTGAAATGGTTTAAAATCTTGATAGGCCAATACCGTGGCCAATGATTTATGGTAGGCCAAATGCTTTAAAATATAAGGGTTGCCAAAAACATAAAGCACTACTTTTTTGCTTTGGAGTAACTGGTTGATATGCCGCAACTCCGCTAGGTCCATCCCAAAATAATCCATAGGTTTTGCGCAAGGGGGATAAAGCGCAATCAAAATAGAATCATCATTTTGGCCAATAGGACTTGCCGTGAGACTATCCAAAAAGGTAGTATCTTCTTTTTTTCCAAAAGCCAAAGTTCGATAGTTGTTTTTTCTAAAGTCCTTGATTATAGTCTCGGTACCTGTAAGTAGGGTGAGGCTTTGTTTTGCCAGTTTGGGAATAAGATCATGGTAAGGGGTATTTAAAATTTTTGGCCGATCATTACGGAAGGCTTTTTCCTTTAGTCTCCAGATACGTTGAAAGCTCTGTTCGATGCTATTGACCTCCCCATGTTTTAATATGGCGCTTATACCCGCTACGATATGCTCTGAAAAGCACAACATATCGTTGCCCGCTTCAAAAGCCCTTAGTTCCAGCATACCTTTTTTGGTATATAGGGTAGACACGGCGCGCATATTGAGCGCATCCGAAATAATCAAACCGGAGAACCCAAGTTTTTGCCGCAAAATACCTTGAATGATGTCCACAGAGACCGTTGCTGGCATCGATTTGTTTTTAGACAGTGCGGGAACCATAAGATGACCTATCATTACAGCGTCTACACCATAATTTATAAGTGCTTTAAACGGATGCAGCTCATTATTGAAAAGTTCAAGCTTTGTTCTGTTAATCAGGGGCAGGGATAGGTGGGAATCTACCTCGGTATCGCCATGGCCAGGAAAATGTTTGATACAGTTTAAAATGCCATTAGCGGACATTCCGTTGATGTATTCTGTTGCTGCCACGGTAATCAGTTCCTTTTTATCGCCAAAGCTGCGATATCCAATAACAGGATTGTTTGGATTGCTGTTTATATCAATCACTGGGGCCAAGTTCCAGTGGATTCCAGCTTGTAAACAATCCATGGCAATATTCCTTCCTACTTCATGGATAAGGTTTTTTTCGTGGACAGCCGCACCAAGCGTAATTGCATACGGGTATTGAGGCGTATTTTCAACGCGCATGGCCAGTCCCCACTCTGCATCCATGGCCATTAACAGTGGTGTTTTAGCCACCTTTTGGTATCTCTTGACCAATTGTTTTAAGCGCTTATAGGTGTTCGCTTGGTAGGCTATTTCCTTAGTGCCCTCAAAGTTGGTCGCAGCACTGGCCCTGCTATGAAAAAAACAGAGCGCCCCAATACAGTGATTTTGTATAAGTTGTTCCAGTTTTTTTATTTCCGCTTCTGTATCATTAATAAATGCGGCTGCCATAAAAAGCTGCCCTACTTTATCCCTGAGGGTAAGATGTTCCTTGATTTCCGGATATGTCATTAATGCATCCATTCTATACGTTTTCCTTTTTACCGTAATCTGGTGGATAGTTTAAAAAACGCAGCAAAAAAAGTGAGGGTAGCCCCGCTAATACCACCCATGTAAAAAAGCCAGAATACCCGAGCCATTCTTGCAGATAGCCACTGGCCATACCCGGCAGCATCATTCCCAATGCCATGAAACCCGTTGCAATTGCGTAGTGTGATGTCTTGGAAATGCCTTCCGCCACGTAAATTAGATACATGAGAAATGCCGCGAATCCAAATCCATAACCAAATTTTTCAAAAAGCACGGTCGCTGTCACCGCAACTATGGACGTGGTTTTGGTAAAGGCCAAAAGCGCATAAAGTAAGTTGGGGATGTTTAAGGATAGCACCATGGGCAACATCCATTTTCTTAAACCATCCCTAGATATCACAATACCACCTAAAATACCTCCAATGGATAACATAATCACCCCAGCCGTACCGTAGATAGTGCCTACCGTTTCTGTAGCATAGTTAAGACCTCCGGCCGTGGTTTCGTCTAATAAGAAGGGGGCGGCCATCTTTACTAGTTGCGATTCCCCAAGCCGATAAGTTAAAATAAACGCAAGGGCGATACCTATATTTTTCTTTCTGAAAAAACTACCAAAAACCTTTAAAAAATCTTGTTTAGCATCTGTGTTGGCTTTTTGTAAAACCTCAAATTTTGGCGCAGTAAATAGATTACCCATGGTTAGCGTTAACATGAGGACTGCCATCCCTATCATTGTGAGGGACCAAGCTTTGGCCGGATCGCCATATTTGTTTTCTAAATATCCTGCAGCAATCACCACCAGACCTTCCCCGGTAACCATTGCCAGTCTGTAAAAAGTACTCCTTAAACCTATAAAAAAAGACTGTTTCTTTTCTGTTAACCCTATCATATAATAACCATCAGAAGCAATGTCGTTGGTTGCCGAGGCAAAGGCTGCCATCCAGAAAAATGCTAGGGTAGAGGTTAAAAAGAAATTACTGGAGACGGTAAGGCCAATGCCCAAAAATGCGACTGCGATGATGCCTTGCATGCCCAAAAACCAATTTCTTTTTGTGCTTTTTAGATCCACAAAAGGGCTCCATAAAGGTTTAAGTACCCAAGGTAGGTACAACCAGCTGGTATATAGTCCAATTTCAGCGTTGCCCAGTCCAAGGTTTTTGTACATGATGACTGATACTGTGACTACTATGACATAAGGTAATCCCTGTGTAAAATATAGAAGCGGTACCCACCACCATGCATTTTTATCTTTTTTGGCCTGTTGCATCCCGTTTTTTCTTATTAATGAAGATACTTTATATTCCTATAGTTTCCGAAAGCATCCCTAATTTCTATGCTTAGGCCGTGGTTTTGTACTTTGTTGGATTTCCATTGAAGATAAGCTAAGGTATCATTTGGTGCTAGGTACACCCGATCCAACACCTTAGTTTTATTGTTCTTTTTTATTTTATAGAGTGATATGTACCGGGGAATGCTATCCTTATGCACAACGGATACTGACTTTTTTCCTCCGGAGATGCTTTCCATCGCTACACTCGGCAGTGATAGGGCCCTTTCTTTTTGTATTTTGAAAGTGGGCGGGAGTGAGGGTTCTTGGTACTGTTTTTTTCTTAAATGACGAACTACGTTGCTGTGCTGGCCAATGAGCGATTTTGCGCTAAAAAAAATATTCCCTTGAATATTGTCCAGTTTTCTGGCCAAGGTCAATTGCTTTGGAATTTCTTTTTTTCGGTTCCAGGCCTTATCCGCATTATTCTTTATTTTGTAGGGACCGTTGCCCATGTACACGTTGGTGTTACCAGCTTCATTATTCCACCATTCGGCGATGACCCTATGTGGCGCTGCGGGATAGTCCAAGCTCCAATATGCCTGTGGCGCTAGATAATCCAACCAATTATTTTCTATCCAGCTAATGGGATCCGCATACAAATCCTCATAATTGGTCTGGCCGGCCCTTGTTGCAGAACCTCTGGGGTCGGTAGTGTTGTTCTTCCATACCCCAAAAGGACTAATTCCAAACTGTACCCAAGGCTTCAGTTCCTTAATGGTGTTTTGTGTATATTTTACCAGGGAATCCACATTGCTTCTTCGCCAATCTGCCAATGACTGTCGTTCCATTGCATACGTTGAGAAAGCCAGGGAATCGTTAAAAATTTCGTTTTCGATTCTGTAGGGATAAAAGTAATCGTCAAAATGAATGGCATCGATTTCGTAATGTTCAACTACTTCTGCGATAATGTCCACCAGGTGCTGCTGCACCTCAGGAATTCCTGGGTTGTAATAATATTTATTGCCGTATTTAACCATCCAGTCCCGGTGTTGATAAAAATCATGGGAGGCTGATAACGAAAGGGTATCCAGATTAAATGTAGCCCGGTAGGGATTGAGCCAAGCATGAAATTCCATGCCTTTTTTATGGGTTTCTGAAACCAGCCATTTTAAAGGGTCACCGAATGCGAGCTCTGGTGGCTTACCTTCTTTGCCAGTAAGGTACCTTGACCATGGGGCTAGTTTTGAAGGGTAAAAGGCGTCACCGGCGGTACGTATTTGAACGATGGCGGCGTTAAAGTGAAGTTGCCCGTAAAAATCCAAAATTGCTTTAAAGTCAGTTTTTTGTTTTTCCACTTTGTCCCCTGGCTGTTTTGGCCAGTCTATATTCACTACGGTCGCTATCCAAACACCCCTGAATTCTTCTTTTGGTGTCCTGGTAACGGCACAGGAGGCGAGCACTAGAATTAGTAATAATGGTGTTTTTTTCATGGAATGTATAGAAAAAGGCCCGGTTATTTTAGTAACGTGGGCCTTTATTGTTGAATAATTAAACTAACTCAAAACTAATTTATATGGACGGATCTGCCGGCGTATTGGGATTGCTGTTTCGTTCAATATCTGGATATGGGTAAAAATTCCTGTTTCTTTCTTCGTCATAGTTCATTGATGTTCCGCTTGGTTGCGGTCTGTTGAACCTTCTGCTATCTTCAAGACTAATGCCCGTTAAAAATAGTTCTGCCCTACGATTTTTGTAAATTTCCTGGAGTAGGGCATCTGTCGTTGCGGCTCCGGAGTATTGGGGCAAACCTGCATTTAGCCCAAAAGGATCGTCTGTATCCGTTAGCACTTCATTCAAGGCAGTTGTGGCAGCGGCAATATCAGGATTGGATTTCCTAAGTTGTGCCTCTGCGATGATGAGGTTCATTTCATCCGGTAGGTACACCGGTATGGATTTGGTCAAATCATCAAAAAATCCTGCAAGGTCCTCTATAGGTAAGCCATTTTGGTTGGTTTCATCCAGGGGCACTAAGTAAAAGGCCAACCTGCCATCAGCAGTGTCAAATACAAATTCCGTGGGAGGTCCAAAATTGTCCCTAGGTTTAAAATTAGGGGCATCATTTTGGAAAACCCTTGTCCAGACAGGATTTAAGTTAATGTTGTCATAAGCAAATACGGAAGTAGATAAGTGGTCTACACTAGTGGCAGCGGAAATAGCGAGATCATAATTGCCAGCAAATAACGCATAACGGGCCTGCATGGCGCGGATGCTATTTTCTAGGTCTATATTCCCCAAGGTTACCGCATTTGTGAATTCCCCTGAAGGTGGGTTGGTGGTCAATTCGCTAAGGGCCTCGGTCAACAAGGTAACCGCAGTTTCAAAACCTTCGTTTCCGGAAACGAAAGTAGCTGTATTATCAGAGTTTGTCGTCACGATGACCTGTTCATAATTTTGCGCTAGATTACCTATGGACATTGCCTTGGTAAAAATTTGCACCACCCCATTACTGGCCCTAGAACCATAGATGGCTGCTGCGGCAGCACCTTTTATAATTTCAATACGTTCAATATCATTTGGATTTAGGTCTACCAACCTGTTTTGCGAGTTTCCCCCTAAGTCAATCAATTGATTACTGCTATTGCTAAAAATAATCCCGTCCACAATATATAATGGGTCAGAATTACCCAAAACGGTACTTGGACCCCTTAATCTTATACTGATTCCCCCTGCAGGGTCACCGGAGTTTTGCTGTACCAAGGCCCCACTAATTTTACCTGATATGGCTTGGTCAACGGCAATGGCACCGTTGTTGACCAGTTCTTCTGCTTTTACCGTAGATATGGCATTCCCTAAGGTTCGTTTGTTAACCCCTACGGTATTTCCTGTCACAACCACCTCATCCAAACTCAGTAAATCTTCTTGAAGTAGAATATTGTTTGTGATGGTAGTTGAAGCGCCAATCTCGATCGGCATTCGGTTGGTTTTAAAACCAATATAGCTGGTAAGCAATGTGTATGCTCCGGTGTCCAACGTGGCCGTAAACGTATATTTTCCATCAAAATCGGTAATACCGCCGAATGAGGTGTTTTCAATAAACACTGCGGCTCCCGCAATGGGGATGTCGGTACCATTTTCAATAACGGTTCCAGTAACCGTTACTTGTTGCTGACCGTATAGTCCAAATGAGGAGCTTACGAAGCAAATAAGTAAAAGCCTGAACCAAACATGTCTCAGATTGTAAAACGCTTTTTTCATATAGTTGCTAGTTTAGTTTAAATTAAAATTATGGCGAACAAATCCCTCCACGGCCTCATATTCCGCTAAACCTAGGGCGTTATAGGCTTCAGCCGTTTCTTTGTTCCTTTGTTCTGCCCTTTGCCAGAACTCCCGTTCATCATTACCCGGAAACATGGCACTATCTTTTTGGGATTGATGTTTAAAAATTGCATTGATTTTTCTAGACATATCCTTAGGTCCAATGGGCACTGCCATTTCCATATCGGCAATATCCCATTCTTGCCAAGCACCCCGATATAGCCATACATAGCAATGGCGTATCCACTCCGCCCGTTCCATCACCAGTTTTTCAATTGCTTTGAATACGATATCCAGACAGACCCTGTGGGTTCCATGTGGGTCAGAAAGATCGCCAGCTGCAAAAATCTGCTGGGGTTGTATCTTATTTAATAAATTGTAGGTAATCATTACATCTTCCTCTGAATATGGTTTTTTCTTTACCGCTCCGGTTTCGTAAAATGGCAGATTCAAAAAATGGGCATTTTCTTCCTTTACTCCACAATAACGACAAGCTGCCATTGCTTCACCTTTTCGGATAAGACCCTTTAACTGCTGTATCTCATTAGTGTCTATCTGGCCCGGTTGTTTTTTTGATAAAAAAGACCTTACCTCGTTAGATCTTTTTTTTAGGGCAGTATCCGATGTGTCAATTTCCGTTGCAAAATCTAAAAAGCGGATAACCTCATCATCAAAAACCGCGATATTTCCTGATGTTTGGTAGGCTACATGTACATGGTGCCCTTGGTCTACGAGTCTCAACAAGGTACCTCCCATAGAAATCACATCGTCATCTGGATGGGGGCTAAAGATCAAGGAGGTTTTTGGGTAGGGCATTGCGCGCTCTGGTCTTTGGCTGTCGTCAGCATTGGGTTTTCCACCGGGCCAGCCGGTGATGGTAGCTTGCAGCTGATTAAAAACCCTTAGGTTGATTTGCTCGGCAGAACCAACCTCCGCAACCAAGTTCCCCATTCCGTACTCATTGTAGTCTTCATTGGTCAACTTCAAAATGGCTTTGTTTAATTTTTTAGACAACCAAATGGTAGCTCGCTTTATTAAATGGTCCTGCCAGAGGCATTCCGTGACCAACCAAGGGGTTTTAATCCTGGTCAGTTCAGAGGCCGAAGCTTTATCTAATATAAAATCACAATTTTGGTGTTGTTGTAGAAAAGTGGCGGGAACCGACTCTTTTATCTCGCCCTCTACACTGTCTCTTATCACCTGTGCCTTACCTTCGCCCCAGGCCATTAGAATAATCCGTTTGGCCGCCATTATGGTTCCTACTCCCATGGTAATGGCCTTTGTAGGTACATTCTCTTCCCCAAAGAAATCGCTTGCGGCATCCAAACGGGTAACACGGTCCAAACGGACTAAACGGGTCTTACTTGTTTCTGTTGAACCAGGTTCGTTAAAACCGATATGACCTGTTCTGCCAATACCCAAAAGCTGCAGGTCTATACCCCCTAAGTTGGTGATTTTCTCCTCATACGCTTGGCAGTAGTCTCTTAAGTCTTCTTTTGACAATGTGCCATCTGGGATATGGATGTTTTCTTTTGGAATGTCAATATGATCAAATAAATGCTCATTCATAAACCTAACGTAGCTATGAATGCTTTTGGGATGCATAGGGTAATATTCATCCAGATTAAAGGTAAAGACGTTGCTAAAGCTAATCAGTCCCTTTTTGTGAAAATCAACCAAATAGTCATAGACTTTTGTAGGGGTGGAACCAGTTGCTAAACCTAGGACAACAGATTCCTTGGTTTTGGCCTTGGTCTTTATCAAGGAGGCAATTTCATTAGCTACGTAATAAGAAGCCTTGTCCGCATTTTCATGGACATAGGTTTGGATTTTTTCAAATTTCTCCTCCTCGTTAAACTGCTGCCGTTCCCGCATAATTATTTATTTCAACAGTGTTAAATCAAATTTATGTTAAAAACAGCAAATACCGACAAAAAATATAGTTTATCTTCTAAAATTAACATTTAATCGCTGAAAAGTGCAGTATTATGCTGTTTTTGCTAAATACAATTTGGTTTTGTTTAACTTTGATTTCATGCTAAAGGAGGAAAGAAAACAGTTTATTCTTAACGAAGTACGTATTCATAGTCGTGTATTACTTACTGATTTAGCTTCCTTGTTGAAGGTTTCCGTAGACACGGTGAGACGGGATATTAAGGAGTTGGACAAAGAAAATAAGCTTAAAAAGGTACACGGAGGGGCAGTTTCCCTGGGGTTTGACTATTACCATATTCCGTCACATCAAGTATACTCCATTGAAAAAAAGGCGGCCATTGCCGAAAAGGCGATTCATCTGTTAAAAGACGGTCAGGTCATCTTGCTAAGTGGGGGCACAACAAATTTGGAGTTGGCAAAGAGGTTGCCGCATAAATTACATTTAACCTGTTTTACACCTAGCTTATCCATTGCGATACAATTACTGAGCAAGAAAAATGTAGAAGTCATATTTATTGGGGGCAGGGTAAGTAAGGATTCGCAAATTACGGTAGGTGGCAGTGCTATAAATATGTTATCTGAAATAAAGGTAGATCTTTGTTTTTTAGGGACCAATAGTATCCATCCAAGGGACGGGTTAACAGAGTTTGACTGGGAAATTGTTCAGCTTAAAAAAGCCATGATTCATAGCTCCAAAAAAATTATTTCGCCGAGTATTTCAGAAAAATTAGGTTCTTTGCAACGTTACAAGATATGTGGCCCTGAGGAAATTGATATTTTGATTACCGAACTTGAACCTTGGGATTCAAAATTGGAGCCATTTAAAAATTTAAATATTCAATTACTATAGCGTGGAGCATACGAGCAATAAAATCACCGAACAATCCTCCTTACATGATCATCTAGAAAAGCGATCTACACTAGAATTATTAAAGGGTATCAACCAGGAGGATAAAAAAATTGCGGATGCCGTAGCGCTGGCCATACCGCAAATAGAACAGTTGGTGGAAGCCTTGGTGGCCCGTTATGACAAAGGTGGCAGACTCTTTTATATTGGTGCCGGCACTAGTGGAAGATTGGGTATTTTAGACGCATCGGAGATTCCACCAACGTTTGGGATGCCTCATGATCGAGTCATTGGTATCATCGCCGGTGGTGATGGTGCCATAAGAAAGGCAGTGGAAAACGCAGAAGATGATACCAAGCAGGCTTGGAAAGACCTAAAGGCATTTAATATCAATTCCAATGATGTTCTGGTGGGGATAGCCGCCTCTGGCACCACACCTTATGTTCTTGGGGGCATCGCCGATGCCAAGGCGCATGGCATATTAACCGCAGGGATTACCAACAACCCCGGCTCCCCCCTGGCACACCATACCCATATCCCCATAGCGATTAATGTGGGCCCTGAATTTGTTACTGGCAGCACCCGTATGAAGAGCGGTACAAGTCAAAAATTGGCGTTGAACATGATTTCCACCGCTTTTATGATTCGGGTAGGACGTGTAAAAGGTAACAAGATGGTAGACATGCAATTGAGCAATAATAAATTGGTAGATCGCGGCACCCGCTATTTGGTGGAAGCTTTGAACTTGGAGTATGAGCAAGCGGAAGCCGCCCTTAAGAAATACGGTTCGGTCAGGGAAGCCATTCAAAATTTAAAGTAGGACTTACCTTTTTAATTGGGAATATGCATCCGCCAACCCCAAAAAAGCTTTTTTTGTTGGATAGCGTCGGGGCTTTGGTCTCTGCGTTTTTGTTAGGGCTAGTGATGGTTTGCTATACAGCTCTTTTTGGTATGCCCATTATACCACTTTATATATTGGCTGGGATAGCTTTATGTTTTTGGCTGTATTCTTTCTGTTGTTATCTATATTATCCAAAAAATTGGCGTGGGTACATGCAGTTGATAGTGTGCATGAATTTTGGGTATTGTTTGATTACTTTAGTACTGGGCATTACGTATTACGATTTGCTGACGATGTTTGGAGTTGCATATTTTGGAATGGAATTGATTTTAATTGTTGGCATCGCATTACTGGAGTTAAGAACGGCAAGGTCAAAAGTCTCTGGGACATGAGTGATTTTCAGGAACGTTTAAAGGGTGGACATCCCAATTCATTGGGAAATACGGTAGCGATTGTTGATGAGGTATTGCAAAACAAGCATTTGTTCGATGAATTTTTTAGCTGCTATTTTAGCGATAACGAGGTGGTGAGGTTACGGGTTTCCAACGGTATGAAAAGGATTTGTAAGGCAAATCAGGAAATATTGGTTCCTTATTTGGATAGGTTTTTGAGTGAAGTGGCCCTAATTCAACAAGCTTCCGTCCAATGGACCTTGGCCCAACTTTTTCTTCAACTGGAAAAATGGATGACCAAACCCCAAAAGCAAACTGCCCAGAACATCCTAAAAAATAACTTGATCAAGGCCCAAGATTGGATCGTGCTTTGCCAGACCATGCAAACTTTGGGTACATGGGCAAAAAATGAGTATAGCCTAGAGCGTTGGTTATATCCGCAGCTAAAAAGGCTTTCTGGGGACAAAAGAAAATCCGTGGCCGGAAAGGCCCTAAGGATTTTGGCAACCTTGGAAAATTAAAACATGGCCTATTTTGGGTCTAAGCGGTAAATGCCCTTTCCTTCAACCCCAACATATATGAACCCGTCAGGGGCTTGGCGAACGCTACGAACCCTGCCGATACCGTCCATGAGCTTTTCACGATAGGTTACTTTGTTGTCTTTTAGTTCCAAACGTTCCAAATACTGGAAAGCCAAAGAACCCACAAGAAGGTTCCCTTGCCATTCTGGGTACTTTTTAGAAGTTATAAAATCCATCCCTGAGGGGGCTATGGACGGCACCCAGTAATATATGGGCTGTTCCATGCCAGGTTTGGAGGTTTCATCTGTAATTGAAGTGCCACTGTAATTGATTCCGTACGTGATAACGGGCCAACCATAGTTTTTACCTTTGGCAATGATATTGATTTCATCACCGCCCCTAGGGCCGTGTTCGTGATCCCAAATCTCACCGGTAAATGGATTTTTGACCAATCCCTGCGGATTGCGGTGGCCGTAGCTAAAAATGGCCGTTTTTGCCCCTTTTTTATCCACAAAGGGATTATTGGCAGGGATGCGTCCATCATCATGAATTCTGTAAATTTTACCACCATCCTTCGTTATATCTTGCGGGTTTTCATCACGGTTGCCACGATCACCTATAGTAAAGTACAGCAACCCTTTATCATCAAAGGCCAGTCTAGAACCCCAATGTTGCCCTTTTTTAGTGTTGGGGGTACCCTTATAAAGGAGTTGTTTATCAGAGAGTTGGTCACCCTCTAATTTGGCTCTCATGATAGCGGTGTTACCGCCATTGTCATCACCTTCTGCAGAGGCGAAAGAGAAGTATATCCATCCATTTTTATCATAGTTGGGATGTAAAGCCACATCCATGAATCCACCTTGGCCCCTAACATAGATATCGGGTAGATTTCCAATATTCTTTTTTTTGCCATCCTTGCAATAAAATAGGTTTCCTGCCTTTTCAGTAACCAAAATGGCCCCGTCGGGCAAAAATGCCATACCCCACGGATTTTGGATGCCATCATAAACCAAAGTAGCTGAAAATAAGTCTTTTATGGGGGTTTTGATGCTTTTGTCCGTAGCTTGGCCGCAAGCTGTAAAGAGCATTACAACGAATAAATTGGCAACTAGTACAAGCTTTTTCATAATTTTATCGTTAGAGAGTCATATATTCTAGGTGAATTACCATTTTTTGTAGTCCACTGTAATTATGAATTAAATATATTTTATAAGTAAAACAATTACAATATAGTGTATTGGGTCCCCAAATCCCAATATACTAATAACCGAACTTAACCTATGCCCCGCAAAAAAACAAGGCGTCATCTGTATGCCGTGCTATTGGTGTTATCATCAGTTGTAGTTTATTCGGCAGTTTTTAAAGCAAATACGGTAGTATCCAAGCCTGCAAGCCTTGTTGCCCCAACTAAGGTGCAGCAAGAAACTGGGCACCCTGGGCTTTCGGAGGGCATGCCAACCACCAAGGTGTTCAAAAATACCATTGCTCCATTGTTCAACACTATTATCCAAGGAGCTAACGAGGAAGTTGTTTGTCCAAATGATGGCAGTACTTTGGCAAAATTCTTTTTGTGTGGTACCAGCGATATTAGAACTATAAGCCTCAATGTCTCGGGAGCTGCTTACCAATGGCAACGGCTAGACCCCAATACCTGCGCTCCCAGTGTTATTGATGATTGCCCTACCATAAACACCTCTTGTACATGGAATACCGTTGGCAGCAATGCTACCTATGATTTGTCTGCTGCGGGAGAATATCGGGTAAGGGTAGACTCTGGTCAGTTTTATTACTTTAAAGTAACCCAGAACCCACTTAATCCGCAATTGATTCATGAAGATATTGTTTGCGGTAATCCTGGGAGGGTAGAGGTCACCAACGTACCAAGTGGTTATGAGTACAGTTTAAACAGTGCCGCAGGACCATATCAAACTGATCCATTTTTTGATATTGCCGCCCCCGGCAATTATAATGTTTGGGTTCGGTTGATCGGTTCCGGAGCCAGTGCTTGTCTATTTCCTTCCAATACGGTCACCGTCCAGAATTTGGATATTACCGTAGAAGTCACTAAAAATGACATCCAATGTAGCGGGGAACAAGGTGGAATAAACGTTGATGTTTCCGGTGTTCCTGGTTTTTATACCTATCGCCTCATCAAAGATGGTATTACGGTGGATACCTTTGGTCCTAACGGAGCTGATAGCTATACCTTTGCCAATGTAGGCAGGGGTGTTTATAGCGTTCGTGTGGTCACCAACGATTGTGATGTTACCATTACCAATGATACCAGTGGTAATCCAATAGAGATCGGTACCGGAATTAGTCCTCTGGACGTTTCTGCGACGGCATCGGATAGTTTTGGATGTGGGGCCACAACCGTTGATGTAACCGTGAATACCTCTGGAGGTACGGCTCCCTACAGGTTTAGTCAAGATGGGGGCGTAACCTTTAGCTCCACTTATACGGCCTCTACCCAATTTGCCGTGAACGCTTCAGGAACCTATAATTTATTGATAGAAGATGCCAACGGCTGCCAAAGGACGGCTTCCGTGGACGTAGCGGATATTCCCCCTCCAACTTTTAACATTGCATCGTTTGATGCCAATTGTGGCGGGGCCAATGATGGCCAAATCGTGGTCAACCTTACCAATGGGTTTGGGTACAATATTGAATACAGTATAGACAATGGTACCACCTATCAAGTGTCCAATGTATTTTCTAGCTTGGCACCAGGTGCCTATGACATCATGTTGCGATATACGCAGGATGCTTTTTCTTGCACCACGCCTAGCCAGAGTACTTCTGTGTCCACACCCACAACAATCAATGCAACGGCAACGGCGGACACACTGCCCAGTTGTACCAATGAAACGGGAGGGCAAATTACCATTTCGGGGGTTTCTGGAGGAACGGCCCCGTATGAATATAGTATTGGGGCAGGATTTAGCCCTAGTGATGTTTTTGCCAATCTTGGCGTTGGTACGTATACGCCACTGATCAGGGATGCCAATGGCTGTGTTCAAAACCTAGCGGACATCGTTTTCGCTGCCTTGGATAAACCAACGGATTTGGACTTTGCCATATCCAGTTTGGACTGTATTACCACTACGGCTTCGGTGGTGCTTACCGTCACAGATGGGATTGCACCGTATACCTATGAAATTATCTCGCCTTCCGCAAGTGCCATTGCCAATGGCAATAATCCAACGTTTACCAATCTTGGATTAGGAACCTATACGTTTCAGGTAACAGATGCTGTAGGTTGTTCCTACACCGAAAACTATGCGATTACGGATATCAGTTCCATACAGGCAAGGGCCCAGCAGTTAAGCCCAATAACCTGTTTTGGGGATTCTGACGGAACGGGACGATTTATCATAGATGGGTTTACCACCACCTACAGCTATAGTTTGGACGGGGGAACCGCCGTTACCGGACAGAATTCAAGTACGATAGATCTTAATGGTTTAGCAGCAGGAAGTTACGTGTTATCAGTAACAGACGAGGACACCAACTGTACGGATACCGTGACTTTGACCATAGAAGGTCCTGCTGCTGCTTTAACCATTGATAGTTTGGATGTGGAAGCCATGAGCTGTCAGAACGGTAATGTTGGAAGCGTACGCATCAATACATCCGGTGGATGGGGTGGTAATCGCTACACGGTGACCTTACCTGATGGTTCCACCAGAGGCCCAAGAAATGGGCGGACGTTTTCCAACCTTTCCCAAACTGGGGATTACGATGTTAGTGTGACCGATACCAATGGATGTACCGTAACAATACCTAATGCATTTACCTTAACAGCGCTCAGTGCGCCAACTTTGACTGTGGATGTTGCAGCGTCGGATTTTTGCTATGATGCTTTCGACGCTGCTTCCCTAGTTATGGCCGCCACTGGTGGACAGGCACCTTATGAATATCGCATTAATGGCGGACCTTTGCAGGCAAGTGATACCTTTTTGGGTCTGAACCCAGGGAATTATACCATAGAATTGGTAGATGCCAATGATTGTAGGGATTCCTTAAACCTTACCATTCAGCCACAATTGGTGGCAACCGCAAGTATTATACAAGAGTTGGAGTGTTCAGGTCCCGATGCCTCCATACAAGTAACGATTGCTGATGGCTACCCAACTGCAGGAAGCTATGTGGATTACGATGTTTATGTAAATGGAATATTGAGCACAGCAAACAATGCCATTTCGGGTAATACGTTTGTGCATACCGTACCCAATGATGGTTCAATTACTGCAGATACTTCCTTTAGATTCGTTGTCAGGGATTCCCAAGGTTGTGAGAATACTTCTGATGAAGTGGTCATTTCCCCTACCGAAACTATCGCCGGAAGCACAACCGTTGTAAACACCAGCTGTGGTAATGCTAATGGAATCGTGACTTTGATACCGGATACTAGTCAAGGTATTGCTCCTTATGAATACAGTAATGACGGTGGTGCTACCTTTGGGAGCCAAAACATCTTTTCAGGCTATGCCGCGGGTAGCTATTCTAATTTCCTGATCCGGGATAGTCGCGGATGTGTTAGCCCTCCCATAAGTGCTATCATAGCCCCTAGTGTTGTGTTGGATGCTTCCTTGACCGCGACCCAAGCCCAATGTTCCAGTGCTACTTCTGGTAGCATAGACGCCAGTATTACTAATGGGGTAGCCCCATTTGACTATAGATTGATGGATGAATCGGGCACGGAAATTCAGTCTTCCCTTACCAATCCCAGTAATATCCATACGTTTAACGGTTTGCCTACAGGGGTTTACACCGTGGTAACACGGGACGCACAAGGTTGTCAAGATTTGGATACCATACGTATTACTGATGGCGATTTGACCATCATCCCAGTTCCAGACCCCTTATCGGACTGTGCTACCGGATTAACATTAACCATAGAGATCGTAGGCGGTACCGGGCCATTTTTATTACGATTGGTGGGAGAGGCCATTCCAAGATATTCGCCCAACAATCCTCCAAGAATACATACTTTTTCCGGACTGGATTTTGGTACCACCTATTTTGTGGAAGTGGAAGATACTGCAACAGGTTGTATTTATATTGAGGAAATCCCACCTTTTGATGGACCGTCTCCGCTGGACGTTACCGTGGCTTCCACCAATGCTTCCTGTGATGCTTTGGGCAGTGGAACCGTTTCTTATACCGTTACCGGGGCCACGGGTGCAACGGTGGATATATCTATAGTGAATACCACCAGTGGTGCCTTGGTTTTTGGTCCAACTTCAGTTCCCGCCTCGGGTCCTTTTCCAGACTTGACAGGTTTGCAACCTGGGAATTACCAGGTATTGGCAGAAGATCCTAATAATGGTTGTGAAGCTGGTGCCATAGCCAATGTGGCGTTGAATGCACCAAGTATCCAAATTGTTGGTAATATACCAGCTACCTGTAATGCCGGGGCACTTATCACCGTAAATGGACAAGGTGGCACAGCTCCGTATTCCTATGCCTTTGTTCCCAATGGGGCTGCGGCTCCAACCGTTTTTTCCGCTACCTCTACCTTTGAGATTTCAGGACCTTACCCAAGTGATTATGATTTTTATGTACAAGACGCCAATGGTTGTATTGCACTGGTTACCGATACTGCCTCTGAGGGTGCGGGTATACCTGCGCCAACTATAGACGTCATCAATCAATGTACCGCTACCAGCGGGTATCAAATAAATGTTACGTCGCCATTGACCGTTCCCGCAAGCGGACCCGAAACTACATTTCAATATGATATAGGTAGTGGTTTTCAGGACAGTCCAAATTTTGTGGTTCCTAACCCTGGAACGTACACAATAACCATTAGAGATGGTAATGGCTGTTTTACCACAATTAATGCAGAAGTATTCGATTTCTTTTCTATCACAGCGGATGCTACCTCGGTACCTACCTGTAATGCGGGTGACGGTGTTATAACCGTTAGTACCAGCGGGGGCAGTGGTGTATTTGACTATCAATTGATAGATAATGGCACAGGACTTCCAGTGGTTGTTTCCCAGCCCACCAATGTATTTACAAATATTTTACCGGGGGATTATTCTGTTATTGTTACGGATTTAAACTCTAACACGGCGCCTCTATGCTCAGATACGGCAACGGTTGAAGTATCTACCGTGGATAGTCCGATCATATCGGGAACCCTAGTAGGTGACATTAGCTGTTTTGGTGCCAATGATGGCACTATCCAAGCACAACTGCAAACCGGCACGGATACAGATACTCCCTTAACGTTTATACTGTACGATGGAGGCACCACTACCGTAATCGCTGGCCCACAAGGATCACCCTTGTTCGATAATTTGGCTCAAGGCACCTACCAGGTAGAGGTCACATCCAATAGGGGATGTACGGACCGTACAGGAGATATCGTAATCAATGAGCCAACTGCTTTGCAATTGAATACGTTGAACACGGAGTTTAGTTGTAACCCGTCCAGCAATCAATTTAGTACGGCAACCATAACGGCCTTTGTGGATACCAATGGAGATGGATCGGGAACACCTACTGGAACTGGACCGTACACCTATAGTATGGATGACGGTACTCCCGCCTTTGACGGCAGCAACTTCCAAACCAGCAATGTCTTTGAAGTCATAGATAATGGAACTAATCAAAGTATTGTTATTACCGCCCGTGATCAAAATGGATGTGATATTTCCACTACGGTAAACATCAATGCGCCTACAGATTTAACCTTTAGTTTTAATGTCAATGGAATTAGCTGTGACACCACTGGTTTTGGGATATCCCCCGGAAATATTGAAATCGTTGTTGACCAAGGCTCAGGGAATTATGAAGTTGAGATTTTGCCATTGGGCTCAGAGCCAGCAAGAAGTTCGGGAGGTACGGATAGGGTAGTGTGGCCGATCTCCACCCCAGGAGATTACATTTTTGCGGTTACCGATCTGTCAGGAGGGGGCTGTAGTTACTTAACGCCGATCGTTAATATGCCAGAGTACAACACTATAGAAGCGACTATTGCGGAGGTAAGACCCGTAAGTTGTTTTGGAGGAAATGATGGTGAGATAAGCATCCAAATAGCAAATTATACGGGGGTCTACAATTACGAGGTATTTTCTAGGGATAACGCTGGTGCAGAAACCTCAACAGGGGTTACCGGTACTTTTGATACCAACACCCCTATCGCCACACCTGAAGTAATCACTGGATTGCCCGCTGGAAATTTGGTGGTGCGGGTAGAGGCCCTGGATAGTCCATTTTGTGATGTATTGAGCAACTTGGTGACCGTACGTTCACCAGATAGGCCACTGACTCTTAGCCTTACCCAAACCGCTGAGGTTACCTGTAGTATACCTGGTCAAGGTGAAATTACGGTAAGTGGAGATGGCGGTTGGGGATCGTACCAATATCGATTGGTTGCCCCTGATGGGAGCATAGTCGTGGATTACCCTAACATAAATCCAATTTTCCCTGGTTTGTCAGAGGGTATCCATACGGTGTTCATAAGGGATAACAATAATTGCGAGGAATCTTTGACTATTGATTTGGCCCTTCCAACGGCAATATTTGCAGACGTTCAGGTAGTGAGTCCGCTCCGTTGCAATAATGATAATGATGGCAGTATAGAGGCCTTTAATATAACAGGAGGCCAAGGTCCCGGAAACTATCAATTTCAGCTAAATAGGCTAGCAGATGGTACCAACAGCGGCCTACAGGTAGGTGACCCTGTATTTACAAATTTAAGTGCTGGCGATTATACCATAACGGTTTTTGATGGATGGAACTGTAGTTACACAACGGTGCCCATAACCATTCAGGATCCAGAAATTGTAAATGCGGAATTGGTGGAGTTGCAGCCACCTGGTTGTGGGGACTTAGGCCGTATGTTGCTTACGGTGACCAATCCAGAGGTGGGTGTCAGTTATTTCTATAGAAGATCGGGAACCTCGGACGCTTTTGAGCCTTTTAGCGCAACGGACCCCTTGGCCACCTCAGTGGAAATAGCCGAAGACATTACGTTAGACCCGGGACCGTTCCAGTACGATGTTCAGAATTCCAACGGTTGCCCATTTGAACTGTCCAACCAGATTTCCCTAGACCCCGCGGCACCTTTGGTCATCGATTTAGATTTGACCAACGCCACCATCAACTGTGCGGGGGAGGCTACGGGCATCATTCGTTCAGAGGCGTTTGGAGGCATTGGTAATTACGTCTATACCTTACTGAGTTCTGATGCCCCTCCATTTCCTTCAGTTACAAATACATTACGCCCCGCTCAGGATTCAGGTATTTTTAGAAACCTGCCTGCCGGAACGTATTTTGTATTTGCACAAAGTGGAGGTTGCGAAGCCATTTCACCTCCAATTATCATTGATCCAAGGCCACCATTGGTGTTGGATAATTTGGAAGCGATTGATGCGAGTTGTTTTGGTGAGATGGATGGACAAATTATTTTGGAAGCTAGCGGTGGAACAGGTGTTATCAGATATTCCATTTCAGATACCCTAAGTGAATTTTTTGAAGGGGATGATCCCGCTACTCCAAACAGAAAGACGTTTACAGATCTGGAACCTAGGCAATATGATATTATCGTACAAGATGAGTTAGGTTGTACCATCACTAGAACGGTAGTTATTGGCCAGCCCATGGAACTGGTTGCAGGGGTAGGGGCAACGACACCGGAGACATGTTTGGGTGATGCGGACGGTACGGCAACCATCACCGTAACAGGTGGGACGGCACCCTATTTTACCAGTGTCAACTCTGCCGATGATGCCGATTTTGTCCAAAACGACGGTCTATTTTTTGATAATTTGGAAGGAGGCGAAACCTATGTGGTATTTGTGCGTGATTCAGCAGGCTGTGAAACCAACGTCATCGTAGATATTGGAATAGGCGTGGATTTGGTGGCCAATCCAATAGTGGAATACGGATGTGATGGTATTTTCCCAAATAGTACGGTGACCATAGATTTACAAGATATGTCAATGCTATCCCAGGTATTGTTTTCCTTAGATGTTGACGATATTATGTTAGCTTCGGATGTTAGGGTTTTTGGGGATTTGGTAGCCGGTGAACATATCGTATATATCTATCACGAAAATGGCTGTGTGACTACTACGGAGTTTGAGGTTGATTCTTACGATCCCTTGATGTTGATTGCGGAAAAGACTGGTCCCAATGAAGTTACCGCCACAGCGACAGGAGGATTTGGAGGCTATGAATATTTCTTTCAGGGCGATTCTTTTGGGCAAACCAACATCTTCACGATTAATGAAGATGCCAATATCAACATAATGGTCCGGGATCAAAACGGCTGTGTGGCCAATCTGGTCTTACCATTTGATTTTGAGGCGATGCCAGAGTTCCCAGACTTTTTTACCCCGGATGGCGATGGTCTTAATGATGAATGGTTTCCTAATAATTTTGAATTCTTTCCCAACCTTGAAGTTAAGATATTTGACCGTTATGGCAGGGTAGTGGCTATTCTAGCAGAGGTAAAAGGATGGGATGGCACCTATGAAGGTAAGCCGTTGCCAACAGGAGATTATTGGTATGTTGCCAATGCCAACGACAAAGAAAAACAACGATTTGTGGGGCATTTTACCCTATATCGCTAGGGCAGGTTTGCCACTTGTTTTTGGGATTAAGTTTGTTTGTAGGCAAAGTATTGTTAATAAAAAACCATTCAACGTTTTATTTTGGCTGTTCAACAATACATTTAAACCCTTCAACTTTTTTTGCAGTTTTGTAATGGACAATATCCTGTAATTTGTGAAGGTAAATAGCCATACGAACACTGACTTTAGTTTATACAGAATGAACGTTGAACCATTTTCCGAAGAATTTTCTTTTTTATTTGCTCATCACCAAGAACCAAATGAACAGGCGATGGTTAGCCTAAGTATTCTATTGAATACATCGGACGCCACCTCAAAACCTTACGCTATTGACTACAATACGTTATTGGTCAGTTATCACCTTTGGAATGGAAATACGATAGAGGAATTTTGTCAAAAGCAGACCATTAGCTATTTTTTATTTCATCCAGAGCAGGATTCTCCGGTAGCCAGGGAAAGCTTTTACTTGGATATTCGCGAGTTTTTGGTAGGAAACTAATGGTTTCGTCCAAATAAAAATCTCAATTCCATTATTTCCATAACTATTTTAATGCTTATTTTCGCAGACGATTTTAAAAGGTTTGCCTTTTGGATTATTTCGGGATGTGGCGCAGCCCGGTTAGCGCACACGCCTGGGGGGCGTGGGGTCGCAGGTTCAAATCCTGTCATCCCGACTATTTAAGAAAGTGAATCGTGCAAGCGGTTCACTTTTTGTTTTTTAACCTGTTACCATTAAAGCCCAAATACCAAGAAAAACAGCTCATATCATACTATGTATGGCTTCAAAAAATAAGCCTTTGGTAATAAGTGATTGAAAATTCTAACAGTTTCTTGCACTATGTAAGGCATATTCCATCCAATCTTGGGCTTTATTACCTTTGATAAAGCGTAATGTTTATTTTTGATTCTTGCAATTAACCGCCTAAATGAAGTATTTCCCCCATGGCCTCCCAAGCTTTTGCGTGCTCCTAATGCTCTCACAAGTTACATACGCCCAAGAAGTTTGTTATCTTGGGACAGGCAGTGATAAGGCCAAAGCTATTGAGGCTATTTTTCAGCTAACGGACACGCAAAAAAAGAACCTTAAAAATTGGGGTGCGGAACTAAGGTACCGCAATGAGCTTTTTGCATTAAGGGCGGAAGGACTATTAAAAAACAATGCTCAGGCCTCAGTGGAAGATTTACTGGCCATGTCTTACAAGTACAAGGTGTTGTTAGATAGTATGAAGGCTAACGCATACCGTTTGGATAAACGCATGCTCTCCACCTTTAGTCCAGAACAGTATACCACGTATTTAAAGCTATGCCGGCAAATATCAAGAAATCCCATTTTTGTTCCAGTGCTAGTTGACGAAAAATAGCTTTTTTATAAAATTCTGGGTGAAGAGTTTCTATTTTTGTCCACAAAATTTAGCTGCGTGTACAAATACTTCATTAGACCTTTGGTTTTCTTATTGGATGCGGAAACTGCGCATCACTTTTCGTTTGCCATGATTCGGATTTTTAGCCGTTTGGGACTGTCAGGCTTCTTTAGGAGCATGTTCGTCATTAAGGACAAGCGACTAAAACGAAAGGTGTTTGGGATAGAATTTGACAATCCGGTGGGCCTAGCAGCAGGATTTGACAAGGACGCTGTTCTCTACAATGAATTTTCAGACTTCGGTTTTGGTTTTGTTGAAATTGGGACACTTACACCAAAGCCCCAAGAAGGCAATCCAAAAAAGAGACTTTTTAGGTTGCTGGACGATGAGGGCATCATCAATAGGATGGGTTTTAATAACAAAGGTGTTTTTGATGCAGTGGAACGTCTTAAAAAGAAACACAGGGTAATCGTAGGTGGGAATATTGGAAAAAATAAAGTTACGGCCAATACGGATGCCGCAAAGGACTATTTAATTTGTTTTGATGCCTTGTTTCCCTATGTGGATTATTTTGTGGTCAATGTAAGTTCCCCCAATACACCGGGTCTTAGGGAACTGCAGGACAAAAAGCCTTTATCGAACATCCTTTTAAAATTAAAACGTGCCAATACCCTGAACGCCGCCACAAATAAGGTCAAGGAAAAACCTATATTATTAAAGATAGCGCCAGATTTAACAGCGGAGCAGTTAATGGATATTATAGACATCGTGAAGGAAACACAGATAGATGGGGTCATCGCCACCAATACCACGTTAAGTAGAAAGGGACTTAAGTCACACCTAACAATTGCTGAAGAAAAAGGCGGGCTTAGCGGCAAACCCTTGACCCAAAAAAGTACAGAGGTCATTCGGTTTTTAGCAGAAAAGAGCAACCATGCCTTCCCTATTATTGGCGTGGGCGGTATACATACCGCCAAAGATGCACTGGAAAAATTACAGGCGGGGGCATCGCTAGTACAGTTGTATACAGGTTTTGTTTATGAAGGTCCCGGTTTGGTGAAGCGTATCAACAAGGCCATTCTTGAAAACGATTCCGCTCAATCAATGGCAACATAATCAATCTCCAAAGCAAAGGTAGCTTCCTTTTTGTTCCCGATTAAAAAGCCAAGTTCTTCAATTTGGTTTTCTGCAAAGTTAGGCGCCTCCAATCTCCGTCCCCTATAGGTAGGGTACATAGCGCCCAAGGCTATGGTGACGGTTTCCCAATCCCCAGAAGTGTCAAAATATTGGATATAGGACCAATAGGCGCGTTTATCATTTTTAACCCTAAATTGATACCGTTGCCCATCCCCTTTAAGTCTAATTTTAATGGTTTGGTTGGGCAAAACGGGGTAGGTGCCCGTATTATATCGTGTAGAGGCAAAGCCGCCATTGTTCTCCAATGAAATAGTGCCTGTGAACACCCCGTTTCCTGCATCGTTAATCAACAATTTACTATTGGAACGCCCACCCATGACATTATCATTTACAATTTGCCAGTCGCTTACATCTGCTTTTTCTGAAAAGTCAAAAAGTATGGTTTCCATAGGTACCAAGAATATTAGCAAAGAAAAAAGGATAAAACTACTTAACTTCATAAAATATTGAAACATAATGCTAAATACCTGTTGTACATTTGGGTAAATCTTGGCAATTTCGCTGCGTTATCTAGAGGGAACAAGTGAATTTTACATTGTGAATCAAAAAATTTTAGGTTTAAAAGGATTCTTCAACATACTTTTTTTCTCAAAATCACCCGAACTTACATTCAACTTTTAACCTAGGCCAAAAGGTACCATGGTCAATAAAAGTAAAAGATTTAAGCGTTGAAATTCACCAGTTAACAAAACTTCATGAAAAACATTTTAATTTCTATTTTGCTGGTCATGGTGCCGGTGCTACTATTTTCACAGGACCTCCAAATGCCCAAAACTGAATTCACCCAAATGTATTTACCAATTTGGCAGGAGGCCCAAAAGCATTGCCTAGAGGTAGCTGAGGCCATGCCAGAAGCAGGGTATACGTACCAACCCACAGCGGAAACCAAAACCTTTGCGGGACAGATGGTCCATATTGGATATACCATTAAACTGCTGACCCAGCGCTATGTGCAAGGCATGGAGGTGGTGCCCAATGCCCCCGACCCAGCCAGCATGGGCAAGCAAGAAATAATTACGTTCCTTAAAGAAGGCTTTGCCTACACGGAGGCCGTAATCAGAACCATAGACCAGGCGCAGTTGGACCAAACCTGTACCATGTACCATAGTGGAAATACCGTAAGTAGGGCATTTGCGCTATTTTACGTACAGGACCACCTTACCAACCACAGGGCTAAAGCCAACCTTTACTTAAGGTTAAAGGGTATAGAACCGCCTAAATATACCTGGTGACCATGGGAAATTACAGCCGGTAGCTTAAAATATAAATACGGCATGTTAGCTTATCTATCTGGTCCAAAAATCCACAACGGTAACATCCTCAAGAAACGGTGTGGCCAAGGCAACAAAAGCTTGATGCGCGGGATGGGGCAAATAGCTATCCCTGTCCCTTTCTGAATGGAAAGTGACCACAAAACAGTGGGTAAGTCCTTTATTTAGCCCTTCTGGACTGGTGTTGATGCCCCATTCATAAGATTTGATTTCTTCTATTTTATTGGGGAGGTCACCAAATGCGTCCTCCATCTTTTTTAATTGTTTCGTTGAGGTGCTTTCCTTGAATTTAAATAGCACTACATGCCGTAACACACTGTCCATGCTCATGTTTTTTTTAGTGGTGGTTATTTCTTCAACTTTTCCATCTATCTGTTTACAGGCCACAAAAGTTAGTAAAAAACATAGGCTGGTAAGGGTAATGAACTTTTTCATTGATTGTCGTGTTTATGTCCAAGATAAGGGTTTCATGTTTAATGTGAAGTAGTATTGTTATCTTCCTTGCCTAAATTAATGAAAGGTTGAATTACGATATCCTTACTGCCTTTGTTCTGGCTACCGGGGCCTTGGCGATTACGCCGGGACCAGATAACATTTTTGTGATGGTACAAAGTATTGTCCATGGCAAAAAATATGGGTTGGCCACAGTTGCGGGCCTTATGTCCGGTTGCTTGGTGCATACTACCTTATTGGCCCTGGGGGCATCAGCCATCCTAAAGGAAAACGAAACCCTTTTCCTTGTGGTTAAACTTTTTGGTGCGGGGTACCTCCTATACCTAGCTTTTAAGGTGTATGCAAGTGAGGCTAAGATAAAATTAGCGGATAGCAGTACGGCAAAAAAGAGTGTGTGGGGGCTGTTTAAAACCGGTTTTTTAATGAATGTGCTCAATCCAAAGGTCACGCTCTTTTTCTTGGCCTTGTTTCCTGGGTTTCTATTCAGTGATGCCATGGGCCGTGTAGCACAGTTTTACGTGCTTGGCTTTTTGTTCATAGCGGTTTCCTTTTTGATTTTTGGCAGCATAGCCCTAATGGCGGGGCAGCTTAAAGGATTTATTACAAAGAACCAACATGCCGCAGTCTTTTTTAAATGGATGCAAATCTTCGTTTTTTTGGCAATTGCCGTTTATCTGCTCCTATCGGATAAATAACATTAATTTTATACCATGTCTAACGATAAGGTAAAAGTAATTGAATGCCCACGGGATGCCATGCAAGGCATCAAGACTTTTATTCCTACGGGACAAAAAGTGAAATATATCCAGTCTTTATTGGGATGCGGCTTTGATACCATAGATTTTGGCAGTTTTGTATCGCCCAAGGCTATTCCACAAATGGTGGATACCGCCAAGGTTTTAGAACAGTTAGATTTATCCAACACTACCAGTAAGCTTTTGGCGATCGTGGCAAACACAAGAGGTGCCAATAGCGCCTGCTTGCATGAACCCATTGATTTTTTGGGCTACCCCTTTTCTATTTCAGAAAATTTTCAAATGCGAAATACCCATAAGACCATAGCAGAATCGGTGACCACATTGCAAGAAATTTTGGACATTGCCCATACCGCAAACAAAAAGGTGGTTACTTATATTTCCATGGGGTTCGGTAATCCTTACGGTGACCCATGGAATGTTGATATCGTAGGCGAGTGGACGGAAAGGCTTGCTGCCATGGGCGCAACCATTTTATCGTTGTCAGATACTGTTGGAACTTCAACACCTGAAGAAATTGACTACTTGTTCTCCAACTTGATTCCCCAATATCCGGAAATTGAATTTGGGGCACATTTGCATACCACGCCCACCAAATGGCATGAAAAAGTAGATGCAGCCTATAAGGCAGGTTGCAGGCGTTTTGATGGGGCAGTACAGGGTTTTGGTGGATGCCCCATGGCCAAGGATGAACTCACCGGGAACATGCCCACGGAAAAAATGCTATCCTATTTTACGGCCGTAAAGGCAAATAGTGACGTCAACGCCATGGCTTTTGAGGCAGCTTATAACAAGGCCACCGAGCTGTTTTCTATTTACCATTAATTAGTTTAGGGTGTTCTCTAGGTAGTCGTCAAGATTTAACTGGAATAAAGTGCCCTGTATTAAATCATCTATGGCCTCTATCTCATAATAGTTAACAGCCAAGGTTATCTGATGTGCCGGAGTATCCAGTAAAAGTTTTTTACATCCGTCACTTGCCCTACAGTACCCATCATTACGGTATTTAAGCAATACATTCCTTACAAGGAGTGCAAAGCGATATAGCTCTTCCGTTGTGAGAAGTAAGCCGGTATCCCTAAAGACAATTTGAATTTTTTTTGGATTGGAATTTGATGTCCTACAGTATGAAAAAGCCACGCCGAAATTATTACTGTAAATAGGATAAACTTCATGTGCCATAATGTGTGCCAATTTAAAATTCTATTCAAAAATATTAATATTATTTAGACTAAATAAAAATAAATAATATATTTGACTCATAGTATTTATAATGAATCTAAATAATAACAATGAAAACAAATTTTATTCTATTTTTTTGTTTGCATTTAAGTGTGATTCTTTTTTCGCAAACGCAGATACAGGGTACTATTCTAGATGAAAATGATAGGCCATTAATGGGGGCTACGGTCATTCTGTCTAATTATGGAGGTGCCACAACCGATGAGAAAGGACATTTCAAATTTTTAGATATAGCGAATGGTACTTATACCATTACGGTATCATATATTGGCTATACATCACAATCTAAAAAGCAGGTTGTTTTCAATGAAGATAATATTGTGGTGGATTTTTTCTTAAACGCCAATACAGAAGCGTTACAAGCGGTAGAAATAATTGGTCGTAGGGCAACCACATATAAAAACGAGTTGAGTTTTGGTGCCACAAAAACCGCAACCTTAATTAAGGATACGCCACAGGCAATAAGTTATGTTACCAAGGAAGTGATGGAAGATAGGCAGGCTTTTAGAGTTAACGATGTGGTAAAAAATATTAGTGGAATTAACCAATTCTCTTATTACAATGATTTTACCATTCGCGGATTTCGCTCCCAACAGGAACTTATAAATGGACTTAGGGTCATAGGACTTTTTGGACCACAGATATTGACATCTAATTTAGAGCGGGTAGAGGTCATAAAAGGACCTGCATCTGCCGTATTTGGGAATTCGTCCCCAGGTGGCACTATGAATAGGGTAACAAAAAAACCTCTGGCCGAAGAGCGCAAGGCCATCACATTTACCACTGGTAGTTTTAATACGCAACGGGCAACCTTGGATTTTACAGGTCCATTGGATAAAAAAGGTACTTTATTGTACCGCTTAAACATTGGTTTTGAAGACTCAAATGATTTTCGGGATATTCAGGAGTTTAATTCCCTTATGATAGCACCTTCCATTTCTTTCCTCCCCAGTGATAGAACCCAACTTAATTTTGACTTGGTTTTAACCAGTTTTGATGGCAAGCTTGATAGGGGGCAGCCTATTTTTGGGGCATCGGCAGGTACAGACTTGAATTCTACGCCCATATCCTTTGCCATTGGTGCTGCTAATGATTACCACGAAACCCAGGTAGCCTACAGCACACTCTCATTGAACCACAAGTTTACCGATAATTTTTCATTCAATGCATCTTACATGCGTTATGCGTTTAAAGAAGATCTTTTTGAACATAGGACATCAAATCGATTTGCAGTGGATGGAGCAGGAAATGAAATACCAACACTAATGGGAATGCGCATTAGTGCTCGGGAACAAGAACGCATTAATGATAATGTAAGCACTTACTTCTTGTATGAAGGTAAAACAGGACAGTTAACCCATAAATTATTGGCTGGTTATGATTACATTCAATCGGTTCGCCCGGTTGGTGGTGGTGGTATTTTTACCAGTAGTGGAGCTATTTATAGAACGGTAGATGGTGGACTCGCTAACTATGACCCGGAAGAAGCAAATCGTTTTTTATTGGACGATAACGGAAATCCAGTTCCTAATATTCCTCATTTTAATTTGCAAGACCCTACATACCTACTTGGTTTTCCGAGTGATTATATTTTGGGTAGAAACGAGTTGGCCGCACAAAAGTTTTTTACGAACGGTCTGTATATCCAAGATCAAATCAAGTTTAAGAAGTTGCAAGTTCTTATAGGTCTACGTCAAGAGTGGTATACGGACAAGCTAAATTTTGAACAGGCCGATGAGCAAGAGGTAAGACAATCTGCATTCCTGCCAAGATTTGGTTTCGTATACAGTTTAAACCAGAGTACCAATGTATACGCAACTTATACTGAAAGTTTTCAACCTCAAAATCCGGTGGATATAACGGGCAATATCAATAATACATTTGACCCTCAATTGGGCACCATGTTTGAAGTAGGTGCAAAAAGTACCTTTTTCAATGATAGATTGGCGGTAAACCTAGCAGCCTATGAGATAAAAAATCAAAATATATTGTATGAAGATCAAACAACCGGGCTTTTGGTGCAACGCGGGGCAGAAGAAGCTAAGGGTATTGAGGTAGACGTAAATGGCAAGATTGGGAGAAATTTTAATATTTCAGCCAATTATGCGTATAACGTGGCAACTATAACCAACAGTGATGATATTACAGAAATTGGTCGTAGAAAGGAGAATGCACCTTTAAATTCTGGTGGTTTTTTTGCTAATTATAAATTTGATCAAGGTTTCTTTAGGGATTTAAACATAAATCTTGGCTCCAACTTTGTTTCTTCCAGAAATACTTTTGAAAAGGATTTAGTCTTGCCAGAATATATGGTTTGGGATGCAGGTCTCGCTTACAAAATAAATAAAGTGAAAATTGCGCTGACTTTTAATAATATCTTTAATAAAACCCATTGGGTTGGCGGATATAGTTATGTAAGGTTGTTTCCGGGCGCTCCAAGGAATTATTTGTTAAGTGTGGGATATACGTTTTAATGAAAGTCAAAAAGAGAATATTCTTTGATATTCACAGTTGGATAGGTGTGAAGTTGAGCATACTATTTTTTATAGTATGCTTTTCTGGTACACTGGCTACCTTGAGCCATGAGATGGATTGGTTGTTCAACCCTGATATCAGGGCAACATCTCAAGAACAATTTGCATCCAGAAATTTGATTATGCAAAATTTTCAATCTGCTTTTCCCAATGGCAGAATGACTTTCTGGATGAGAACTGAAGAACCCTATTTATGTGACATCTTGTATAAGGAGGAGAATGGAAAAAGGAGTTACGTATTTGCAAACCCCTATACCGGAGAAATACAAGGGGAAGCCTTTTTAACTTTTCAGCGCTTTTTTAGAGACCTACACTACTTTTTGTTCATACCATTTCAAATTGGACATTTCACCGTTCTTTTATTTGCGTTTTTACTGTTTACTTCACTTATTACCGCCTTGGTATTTTATAAAAAATGGTGGAAGAAATTATTTCAATTACAAGTAGGCAAGGGTAGCTTATTCTTTTTTAGAAGTTTACACCGTTTGGTAGGTTTATGGTCTATTCCCTTCACTCTTTTATTTTCCATAACAGGTATTTGGTACTTTTTAGAACGTGCCAATATTGCTGAGGTTGCAACCCGATCCAATCCGCCAGTTCCAAAAATTCAATTAAATGGTGCTTTAGTAGCAACATACAATACCAACACTATCGATTATGATCGTGTAGCGGCACTTGCCGAGGAAGCTATTCCAAGCTTAAAAGCAGGTGATATAGTCCCGAGTAGGGGTGAAAGTGGCCCAATCTACATCACGGGCCATAGTAATGTTCCTTTGGTAAGGCAAAGGGCCAACAGGGTATATATACATCCGGAAAGTTATGAGGTAATTGATGTACAAAAAGCATCTGATATCCCCGCCGTAATGTATTTAAATGACATTGCCGATCCACTACATTTTGGTAATTGGGGCGGTTTGCCCACAAAAATTCTATGGTTTTTATTTGGCCTTGCTATTTCCTCATTGGTTTTATCGGGTATCTGGATAACAGCGAAAAAAAAAGCCTTGAAAAGAAAGAAAAATAAAAAGAAGTTAATGGGCTCTTGGTATTGGATGAACTGGTTAATTTATTCAGTAATGATTCTATTTATGTACTACATTATTATAGAAAATTATCATGCTAGCCATACAGCTATAATTGCTGTAACCGCAGGGTGGACATCATTTATTGCTATGGCCTATTATCTTTTTGTATATAAATTAAAAAAGGCCATAAGTTAAATAGGCTGTTATGGACTATATTATTTGTAGCGCCTTATATATTGTGGTCTGGGTGTAGGTTATTGGCGTCCTGATTTTGATGAAAAAACCCATCATGCATTGACCACCGTAAAAAACACTACCTTTGCACGCAATTAATCCGTAATTGCTATGCAGGCTCACCTAAATAAAATAGTTGGCGAAGGTCTTACTTATGACGATGTACTTTTAGTCCCGGCTTTTTCAGAAGTATTGCCCAGGGAGGTCAATATCCAATCTAAATTTACCAGAAATATCACTATTAACGTTCCTATCATATCCGCTGCCATGGATACGGTAACGGAATCCAGAATGGCCATTGCCATGGCCCAGGAAGGGGGTATCGGGGTGCTGCACAAAAATATGACGATTGAAGATCAGGCCATGAAGGTGAGGCGTGTGAAGCGGGCAGAAAGCGGAATGATTTTAGACCCTGTGACCTTACCGCTAGACAGTTTGGTGAAAGACGCCAAGGCCAGTATGAAAGAACATAGCATAGGCGGTATCCCTATAGTGGACAAGGCCGGAAAGCTAATAGGTATCGTCACCAATAGGGATTTGCGTTTCGAAAAAAATAACGAAAGACCCATTGCGGAGGTCATGACCTCCGAAAATTTGGTCACTGCAAAAGCGGGAACAACCCTTGGGGAGGCAGAAGATATTTTACAAGAGCACAAAATAGAAAAACTCCCTGTGGTAGATGACCACCAAAAGTTGGTAGGATTGATCACATTCCGGGATATTACCAAACTGACCCAAAAACCAATCGCTAACAAAGACCAATACGGTAGGCTTCGCGTTGCGGCTGCGTTGGGGGTTACCGCAGATGCCGTAGACAGGGCAGCAGCCTTGGTTAAGGCAGGTGTGGATGCAGTGGTCATTGATACCGCCCATGGGCACACCAAAGGGGTGGTCATGGTATTAAAAGAGGTTAAGAAACATTTTCCGGACCTTGAGGTCATTGTAGGAAACATCGCTACTGGCGAAGCTGCAAAATATCTGGTAAATGCCGGTGCAGATGCCGTTAAGGTGGGTATCGGCCCAGGTTCTATATGCACAACCCGTGTGGTGGCAGGAGTAGGTTTTCCCCAATTCTCGGCGGTTTTAGAAGTGGCCGCGGCCATTAAAGGTTCCGGGGTTCCCGTCATAGCAGATGGGGGAATCAGATATACGGGGGATATCCCTAAGGCCATAGCCGCCGGTGCGGATACCGTGATGTTGGGCTCACTATTGGCAGGCACCAAAGAAAGTCCGGGCGAAACCATTATTTATGAAGGCCGAAAGTTTAAAAGTTACCGCGGGATGGGTTCGGTAGAGGCCATGAAGCAAGGCTCCAAAGACCGGTATTTCCAAGATGTGGAAGATGATATCAAAAAATTGGTTCCGGAAGGTATCGTGGGGCGTGTTCCCTATAAAGGGGACCTTTTTGAGAGCATCCATCAATTTGTTGGTGGGCTCAGGGCCGGTATGGGCTACTGCGGAGCCAAGGACATCGAAACCCTAAAACAAACCGGTCGCTTTGTAAAGATTACCGCTAGTGGTATCAATGAAAGCCATCCTCATGACGTGACCATTACCAAAGAGAGCCCTAATTACAGTAGGTAAGGCGGAGGTGCCTTAAGGTGGTTTAATACGACTGATAAACAACCAAGTCCGTTTTAAAAAAGCCAGATTAGGATAAAGTACGCATACATCGGACTAAACTAGCGTTCTATTTGGTGGTTTTATCATCAACGGTGTACAAAATACCCTAGCGCTATTGCCCTTTCCCTAGGTCATGTTTCCTGTATCAATCTAACCATTTGAAAATAAAGTATTTCCATACCAAATTGCTGTTTGATATCTCAAATTTTTTGAATACATTCAGGCGATTTTGAATGGCTTAAAGCAATCCTGCCCATTTTATTGGTGGTATCGTGTCGTTCTTGCCTGTTCAAACTCCAAAAATCACAACAACTAAACCACATCAAATGCAACTACACATTCAGGATTTAAGTAAAACCTACTCCAACGGGGTACAGGCTTTAAAGGGAGTGAATTTAACCATACCTAGCGGCATGTTTGGCCTTTTGGGGCCAAACGGTGCCGGTAAATCTTCTTTAATGAGAACCTTGGCCACTTTGCAAGAGGCGGATGAAGGCACTGTGACCTTAGGGGAAATAGACGTGCTCAAGGACAAGGAAAAAGTTAGGCAAATTCTTGGCTACTTGCCGCAAGAGTTTGGGGTATACCCTAAGGTGAGCTCCTACACCATGTTGGATCATATTGCTTCTTTAAAAGGAATTTCCAGCAAGGGCGAGCGCAAGGATTTGGTAGAATCCCTTTTGACCAAAACCAATCTGTGGCACGTTAGGAACAAAAGCCTTGGGACCTATTCTGGAGGTATGAAACAACGTTTTGGTATTGCCCAAGCATTGATTGGGGAACCCCAATTGATTATAGTTGATGAGCCCACTGCTGGCTTGGACCCGGCCGAAAGGGTGCGCTTTCATAATTTGTTAAGTGAAATAGGTGAGAATACCATCGTCATCCTTTCCACCCATATTGTAGAGGATATTTCAAACCTCTGTAATAACATGGCCATCATTTGTTTGGGCGAAGTGGTGGCCAAGGGTAATCCCGCTGAATTGACACAGGCCGTAAAAGGCCGTATTTGGAAGAAGTCTGTACAAAAACAAGAGCTTCCATCCTATCAGGCAGACCTACAGGTAATATCTACCCATTTAAAGGCAGGTAAAACCGTGATACATGTGTTAAGTGATGAACGACCTGACGCCACTTTTGAGGCTAGCGTTGCCAATTTAGAAGACGTTTATTTTGCTGAGATTACTTCGCGAATGGAAACCATTTCTGCATAGTTCAACCCATAAAAATCCAGCAATTATGTTTAAGGAAATTTTTCTTTTCGAAATCAAATACCGTTTAAAAAGACCCGCCACCTGGGCCTACTTTGGAATCTTATTTTTGTTTGGGCTGTTCGTAGCCATTGGTGATAATGGGCCCGCATCGGAAAAGGTATTTGTAAATGCGCCTGTTGCCATTGCAACGACCCTTGGTACCATCAGTATTTTCGCTATTATGATTGCAAGTGCCATCATGGGCGTACCTGTATATCGTGATATTGAGCATAAAACGGACAACTACTTTTTTTCCTTTCCCATCTCGGAAAAGGGATACTTGTTAGGACGTTTTTTTGGGAGTATGACCACCCTCTTTTTAGTAAGTTCAGGCCTGCACCTTGGACTTATCATCGGGGCGTTCATAGGTCCCTATGCGGGTTATGTGGAGGCAGATCGGTATACTTCCCTGAACTTATGGCATTACTTACAGCCTACACTCATTATCTATTGGACCAATCTGTTTTTTGCCGGCACCATCTTTTTTGCCTTGGTAAGCCTTACCAAACGAGTAATGTTGGCGTATGCTGGTGGGGCACTTTTGTTCATTACGTATTTGGTCACTCTTACCCTTACCCAGGATATAGACAATAAAACCATTACCAGCCTGTTGGACCCCTTTGGTTTTACCAGTTTAAATAATTTAATAGAGTACTGGACCCCAGAGGAACAGAATACCCAATTGATACCTTTTGAAGGGCTTTTGTTCTGGAACAGAATCATGTGGATTGGTATCAGCATAGCCCTGTTTATTTTCACCTTGTTTAGATTCAATTTTCAGTCCTTTCTTAGTAAAAATCTAAAATCAGGAAAGAAACTAATTAAAGATACGGTGAGGGGTGGCGCGGCTCTTACCAAAATACCTAAGGTGCAAAAGGTGTTTGGTAGCGCCCAAAATTTAAAATTGTTGTTCAAGCTTACTTGGATGGAATTCAAGAATATAATCGGTGATAATTTCTTTAAGGCCATACTGATTGCGGCGGTAGCGTTCTTATTTTTTGACGGGTATTTTGGAGCCCCAATTTACGGCACACCTTCCTTGCCCTTAACGTATTACATGTTAGAGGTTAAAGACTTTACCTATATTATTTTGGTCTTTGTGCTCATTGTATTTATGACCGGTGAGGTAATGCACAGGGAAAGGGGCGTGAAATACGACCAGATTTTTGGCTCTTTGCCCATACCCAATCGTATCGTTTACGGCTCAAAATTTTTGGCCTTGGTACTCATCAGTTTTATTTTGGTGAACATGATTTTGGTTAGCGGGGTACTTAATCAAGTGCTCCAAGGGTATTTCAATTTTGAGTTTGGTATGTACTTCAAAGAACTATACCTGTTTGAATTTCCCAAGTACATCAGTTTTGTAATGCTGGCATTCTTTGTGCATGCCGTGGTCACCAAAAAGTTTTTGGGCCATGTAATTGCCATTGCTATTTGGGTGCTTTTGTTTGGTATCAATTCGTTGGCAGAGATTGATAATAACATGTATTTCTATAGTTATGCACCGGGCTATACCATTTCGGATATGAACGGTTTTGGCCACTTTACCAAGGCGCTGCTATGGTTTAAAACCTATTGGCTGGCCTGCGGTGGGCTGCTTACAGTATTAGGCTATTTGTTTTGGAAACGAGGCACGGATTCTGGTGTCAAAGCTAGGCTTCAGGTCGCCAAAAGCAGATTAAACTGGCAAACTATGGGTCTCATGGGTACTTGTCTTATAGCCTTTATCGCTATTGGGGTATTTATTTGGACTAATATCAAGACCATTAATAAGTACGTAACGGATGACGAGGCTACCCTAGCGCGGGCCAACTATGAAAAAGAGTTGATAGCATATGATAAAATAGCGCAGCCCAAAGTAGTAGCTATTGATTTAAAGGCTGATTTGGCTCCCGAAGAACGAAAGGCGCGAATCAAATCGGTTTTTACCATGACCAATAAGACCGATGAGGTTATTGAAAGCTTACATTTAAACTGGGGAGCGGAAGGGCTGTTAAAAAAAGAGGTGAACCAATTTACCGTTCAGGGAAGCGAACCAGTACTCAAAAAGGAATACGGGGATTATGGATATAAGATCTATAATTTTAGCACACCTATGCAGCCAGGTGATACCCTGACCATGGTATTGGATGTTTCTGCCTATTACAACGGTTTTCCCAATGAAGGTTCCGGTTCTTCACTGGTATATAACGGAACTTTTCTAAATGATGGTTTTTTTCCATCCTTTGGTTATAATGCTAGCGGCGAACTCTCTAGCGATCAAGACCGTAAGAAATATGAGCTTCCGGTCAAAGACTACCAATTACCGGAACAGACAGACGATTGGGGTACCAGTAACCTCTTGTTTAATGATGATGCCGATTACATTACCTTTAAAGGTACCGTAAGCACCGCTGGGGACCAGATAGCGGTGTTACCAGGTTACTTAACCAAAGAATGGAAGGAGAATGGAAGAAGTTATTTCACTTACGAGATGGAAGGTGAGATGGATTTCTTTTATAATATTTCCTCAGCTAGGTACCAGGTGCACCGGGAAACTTGGAAGGGTAAAAACGGCAATGCGGTGGCCATAGAGATTTTTCATCATCCAAGCCATACCTATAATATAGATAGGTTTGTGAACGGGGTCAAGAAATCCATGGATTACTTTACGGAGAATTACGGGCCTTATCAGTACCGTCAGATTCGTATCCTGGAATTTCCACGATATTCCACATTTGCCCAGTCGTTTCCGAATACGGTGCCTTTTGCAGAAAGTTTTGGTTGGGTTGGGGATTTTAGTGACCCCAATGACCTGGACTATCTGTTCACGGTGACCGCCCATGAGGTGGCCCACCAGTGGTGGGGGCACCAGATAACACCCTCGGCAACGCGGGGGGCCAACCAGATATCGGAGACCATGGCAGAGTACTCTTCTTTAATGGTGATGAAAAAAGAATATGGCGTAGATGCGATGCAACGATTTTTAAAGGAGGAACTGGATAGGTATTTGAGCAGTCGCGCTTTTGAGAGCAAATTCGAAAAGACCCTATTGGATAATGATACACAGTCCTATGTTTGGTATCGTAAGGGAGGCCTCGTGTTATATGCGCTGCAAGATTTGGTGGGCGAAGATTCCTTAAACCAGCAATTTAAAGCCTATGTAAAAGAAGCCGCTTTTAGACCCAAAGCACCTTTTACTACCACCCATGAGTGGTATGAATATTTAAAACGGGCGACTCCCGATAGCTTACAGTATTATTTAAAGGACAGTTTTGAAAAAATTACCTTGTACTCCAATAAAGCTAAGGACGCCACCTTTAAGGAAAATGCCGATGGTACCTTTGAAGTAAGTTTTGATGTGGAAAGTGCTAAAAATTATTATGACGGTCTTGGCAAAACCTTGGATAGTCCGGAGCGTCCAAACCTCTTGGAAATAGGGATATTCCAGACCGATACAGTCAACAACAAAGGGCTCACCGTTAAACGTCCCCTGCTATTGAAAAAGCTGTGGGTACAACCGGGGGAGACCAGGTATTCCTTTCAGGTAGATAAGCGTCCTGCCAAAGTAGGTATCGATCCCTATAACAAAATGATCGATAGAATTCCAGATGATAATATGGTGGAGGTAGAGCAGGAGGACTAGTGCCGACAAATGGAAAATAAAAATGGAGGTTAACGTCTTTCCCGCTAAGGGGAGGGCGTCTCTTTTTTAAGGTCTTTTATTTTCCTGCGCTGGAATAGGTTTTCCAATCTTTATCCTTATAAATGTTTTCGCCAAAATATTTAGCAATTTCCAAGAACGGTCCCACTTTTTGATATCCAGGCACCGGAGAGAGCATTTTAAGGTCTTCATCCAGAAATATGACCGTAGGATAACTCATTTTGCCTTGCAACAGGGCAGCGGCCAATTCATGGTATCCCCTGCGTCCTTGCGCAACGTACTTAAAGGTTCTGCCGTCATATTCAATGGGCTCTTTTGCTTCGGCATCCATTTTTACCATGTAATAGTTTTGGGCCATGTAAGCGGCCACTTCAGGGTTTTGAAAGGTGTCCTTGTCCATTTTTTTACACCAACCGCACCAATCGGTATAGACATCTACAAAAACCTTCTTAGGGTTGGCTTCGGTCTTGGTTAGGGCAACGGCCTCACTCCAAGAAATCCATTTTACTTCTTGTGCGGTCAATGAGGCAGAGGTGAGAACCCATAAACAAAGGATAAAAATACGCATACGTTAAATTTTAGTGACAGTCGATGTCTTATGGTAAACCTAACGAAAATTATGCCAGATTATTTCGTACCTACGGTGGACTTATCATCCTCAAAAACATGGGCTATGTCCACCTGGTTATGCAGGATATCGTCAAAGGTTTCCCTCTTGCGTATCAAATGTGCCTTGCCCTTATGGTAAAGGACCTCTGCCGGCCTATACCTGGAGTTGTAATTACTTGCCATGGTAAAGCAATAGGCACCGGCGTTCTTAAAGGCCAATACATCACCCTCTGTAATCTCGTTGATACGTCTGTTGCTAGCAAAGGTGTCCGTTTCACAGATATAGCCCACAACGGAATAGTAACGTTCACGGCCCTGTGGATTGGAAATGTTGATAATCTCGTGTGTTGAGCCGTAAAGCATTGGGCGAATCAGATGGTTAAACCCGGAGTCAACGCTTGCAAATACCGTGGATGTAGTTTGTTTTACCACATTAACCTTGGCTAAAAAAAAGCCGGCTTCACTCACTAAAAATTTGCCCGGTTCAAAAGCAAGGGTCAGCGGTTTGCCATAGTCGGCACAGAACTCATTGAATCGTTTGGTGAGTTTTTTGCCCAATTCCTCTACATTGGTTTCAATATCTCCTTTTTTATAGGGTACCTTAAAGCCACTGCCAAAATCGATAAAATCCAATTGCTTAAAATTCTTGGCCGTTTCAAAAAGGATTTCAGAGGCGTATAGAAAAACATCGATATCCAAAATATCACTACCCGTGTGCATATGAATGCCGTTGATGTTCATTTTGGTAAGGTCCACAATGCGCAATAAATGCGGTATTTGGTGAATACTGATTCCAAATTTAGAATCAATATGCCCTACGGAAATGTTGGAGTTTCCGCCCGCCATCACGTGTGGATTGATGCGGATACAAACTGGAATGTCCGGGTGCTTACTGCCAAACTGTTCCAAGACAGAAAGGTTATCAATATTAATTTGCACTCCTAGTGCCGCAGCTTCTTCAATTTCCTCTAAGGAAACGCCATTTGGGGTGTAAATAATGGCCTCTGGTTTAAAACCCGCCAATAAGCCCAATTTCACCTCTTGGATGGATACGGTGTCCAAACCACTGCCCAAACTGTTGAGCAAACGTAGGACGGATAAATTGGACAAGGCTTTGCAAGCATAGTTTAAGCGTAATTGTGGTACATCTTTAAACGCTTGGGTGAGTCTTTGGTACTGTGAGCTTATTTTCTCAGCGTCATAAACGTATAAGGGAGCACCAAATTCCTTGCTGATTTTTAATAGGGTGGACGTGTCCATGGTCTTGTAATTTAGGCCTAAACTAAAAGGAGCTTATTAAGGAAACAAAAATAAGAACAGAAAATTGATTAATACAACAAAATGTTACAAAAATAACAATCTAAAAATAGCTTTCATTTCCAAAATGGTCTTTAATTTAGCCAAAAAAATGCCCTATGAAGTTACCGATGTTTCCATTGCAGTCCATTTTTTTTCCGGGTGAAACCGTTCCCTTGCATATTTTTGAACCTAGGTATCGGCAATTGATAAATGATTGCCGTGAGGAGGCCCTTACTTTTGGGATTCCGGTATTCAAGGATAAAACCATTGAATATGGTACGGAGGTGCAGTTGGTAGAGGTGGTAAATACTTATGAAGGCGGTGAAATGGATGTCATCTGTATTGCCAGACAAGTGTTTAGGGTCTTGGATTTTGAAAACAGGATGCCCGGTAAGCTATACGCCGGGGCAGTGGTATCTTTTTTAGAGGCGGATAACGATGCGGACGAAGGACTGCGGAAGCAGGTGCTCAAAAGAATCAAGGTTTTGTATGATTTAATGGCGGTAGAAATGCCCCAAGTTCCTTTTGATAAATTCAATAGCTATGCTTTTGCCCATAAAATGGGACTTTCCTTTGAGCAGGAATATGAGTTGTTGCAACTAACCAATGAAACGGAAAGGCTACATTATATTGATGATCATCTACAAAGTACCATTGCCGTTTTGGAGCAGATAAATACGACCAAGGCCGTGATAGAAATGAATGGGCATTTTAAAAACTTTGACCCTTTGGATTTTGAAGACTTCACCCTTAACTAAGGCTTTTACTTTCGTTGATTTGGTCAAACGGAAATCACAGCCAAATAATTATAAAATCTAAGGGTGGTTTCCTATTTTTGCACCTTAACAAAACGATAGCTCTATGAACCTCCACGAATATCAAGGTAAAGAAATTTTAGCCAGCTTTGGCGTCCGCATCCAGCGCGGTATAGTTGCCCATAATGCCAAGGAAGCCGTAGATGCGGCAAAACAGCTCACCCAAGAAACAGGAACGGGATGGCATGTCATTAAGGCCCAAGTGCATGCGGGTGGCCGTGGTAAGGGTGGTGGCGTAAAATTGGCCAAAAACCTTAAAGAGGTAGAGGAAATAGCAGGCAGCATTATCGGGATGAATCTAATTACCCCGCAAACTTCTGCCGAAGGTAAAAAGGTCCACCAGGTTTTAATCGCCGAAGACGTCTACTATCCTGGTGATAGCGAAACCAATGAGTTTTATATGTCCGTGCTATTGAACCGTGGTACGGGTAGAAATATGATCATGTATTCCACAGAGGGGGGAATGGATATAGAAGAGGTAGCAGAGAAGACCCCACATTTGATTTTTACTGAGGAGATAGACCCGGCAGTGGGCCTTATGCCTTTCCAAGCAAGAAAAATAGCCTTTAACCTAGGGCTTTCTGGAACAGCATTTAAGGAGATGACCAAATTTGTCTCCGCTTTGTACACCGCATATGTGGAGAGTGACAGCAGTATGTTTGAAATTAATCCTGTCCTCAAAACATCGGATGATAAAATCATGGCAGTGGACGCCAAGGTTTCCATAGATGACAATGCCCTTTACAGAAGAAAGCAATACGCGGAAATGCGAGATTTAAGGGAAGAAAATCCTATTGAGGTGGAAGCTAGGGCGGTTGGCCTCAATTATGTAGACCTAGATGGAAATGTGGGTTGTATGGTCAATGGGGCAGGACTTGCCATGGCCACAATGGATTTAATCAAGATGGCAGGTGGGGAACCGGCAAACTTTTTGGATGTAGGTGGTACCGCAGATGCCAAAAGGGTAGAGGAGGCCTTCCGTATCATATTAAAAGACCCTAATGTTAAAGCCATTTTAATCAATATTTTTGGTGGCATTGTACGTTGTGACCGTGTGGCACAGGGCGTAGTTGACGCGTATAAAAATATGGGGGATGCCATTAAAGTCCCTATCATCGTTAGATTACAGGGAACCAATGCAGAACTGGCCAAAGAGATTATTGACAATTCCGGACTTGCCGTGCATTCCGCAGTGCAGTTCCAAGAGGCGGCAGATAAGGTCAAGGAGGTTTTGGTGTAATACTGCGACTAGGTAAAGATTTGGGAGCGATGCCGTGGCATCGCTCTTTTTTTTATGCATTATTTGGGATATCGATAGAGAGCTATTGAGCTAATAAGCTAGGGCGTTGAGCAGCGGCAATAGCTATGGCAACAGGACATAATTAGGTTTGTTTTTGGACTATAATTGTTAAAATTGGACAATTCATGTAACATTTTTAATTATGAGCCGTCTTTTCTACATAATCATCAATTAATAATCATTTAAAAAACGAAATCATGAGAAAAATTAGTTTAACTGTTATGGCCATTGCCTTATTGTCCGTTTCTACACTATCCGCTAACCCCGTTACTGAGGTTAAGAACCCCGCTTCAGAATTATCAACACAAATTCAAAGTTTGTTAAAGGAGAACACGTTTAGGGTGAACACCGATATGATAGCAAATGTGAGGTTTACGATCAACAACAAAGGCGAGATTGTAGTGCTTTCCGTGGAAACCGAGAACCTAGCACTTGAAGGTTTTGTGAAAAATAGGTTGAATTACAAGAAAGCCGATGTCGCCAATGTAAAACCGGGTAAGGTATATACGGTGCCGGTAAGAATAAAGGCTTAGGAATGGTTGGTTAGCCGTTTACCGCATGACCAAAAGGTAAAATACCCTTCGGCTTGCCCTAAGCTAAATTATTTGGAGTAGTAAAGAATCCTGAATCACATTCAGGATTTTTTATATACGAAATTGATGTTCTGGGAGTTATTATTAGGTAAGTTGTTCCAAATGTATACCTACGAAGACAAACTGGGCATTTTAAGTGAATTGATAGAGTTCGCTCAAGTTGATCTGACCATTAAGGATTCAGAATACGATTTCTTGTTGAGCATTGCCCATCTTTTGGAGGTTAAAAAAGCATCCCTTGACAAGTTGTTAAAGGGCAGAAGACCAATTAAAAAGACCTTTTCACAATTAGATAAGATTGTGCAATTTCATAGGCTTTTGCTATTGATGAACGTGGATAACGAGCAACAGGCCGCAGAAGTGGCCAGGCTCCACAATATTGGCCTCCGAATGGGCTTGCCGCCCAACGCCATTTCCCAGGTCTTGGAAGTCATGCACCAATACCCCAATAAAATTATCCCTCCTGATGTGTTGCTGGGGATATTTAAGGCCTATCAGAACTGATAAATGACATTATGACATTTATTAACCTATAAAACATGTCATAAAGGCAGTTTTTTCCTTTGGTATATTCTTTGTCCTTTAGCTCGTGAGTTTAATTAAAAATAAAATATCATGAGTTTAGTAAAAGCAAATCATACCATTTTCCCAAGTTTAATGAACAATCTTTTGTACCCAGACTGGTTTGGTGGCCTTGAAAATACGCAAGCGTCCGTGCCTGCTGTCAATATCGTGGAAAACGAGAACGACTTTAGGTTAGCGTTTGCCGTTCCCGGTTTCACCAAGGAAGATTTTAACATTGAATTAGACAACGAAACCCTTACGGTGTCCTCTATTAAAAAAGAGGAGAAAGAGAAGGAAGAAAACGTCCATTTTACGCGAAGGGAGTTTAGTTACCAAAGTTTTAAAAGGGCATTTACCCTACCGGAATCCGTGGATGGAGGTAAGATAAATGCAACTTACGAAAATGGCATCCTCCGTTTGGTACTGCCCAAAAAAGAGGAAGCACTTCCAAAGCCAAAACGTTTCATTGAAATTGCATAAAGATTTGTGGCCTTGGTTGGCCACAATGTTGGTTGTTTAGTTGGTTAGTTGAGTAGAGCGTTATCCCATGTATTTGGGGTAGCGCTCTTTTTGTTTATGGATGTTGGCGTTCTTTGAAAATTTTAATCCTGCTCTTGCAACATTTTAATCTCATCCCGTAGTTTGGCCGCTTCCATAAAATTTAACTCCTTTGCAGCTTTTTCCATGGCTTTACGTTTTTCCTGGACAATTTTGGCTTTTTGTTCGGGGGTAAGGTAGTCCATGTCGGGTTCTGCAGCCCGTAGTTCCTCTTTTTGATAGTGGTAGGTAGATACGGAGTTTTTGGCCAAAGCACTATCCAAACTTTTGTTCAGTGCCTTTGGTACCAGTTTATGCTTGGTATTATAGGCTATTTGTTTTTCACGACGGTAATTGGTCTCATCAATGGTCTTTTGCATGCTTTCAGTAATCTTATCCGCATACATAATGGCCCTTCCGTTTAAATGTCTGGCTGCCCGGCCTACAGTTTGCGTTAGGGAACGGTTACTTCTTAAAAAACCTTCCTTATCCGCATCAATGATGGCTACAAGGGAAACCTCGGGTAAGTCAAGCCCTTCCCTTAGCAGATTTACCCCAATGAGCACATCAAAAATGCCTTTCCGCAAATCTTGCATGATTTCCACCCGTTCCAAGGTGTCCACATCACTATGGATGTAGCGGCAGCGTACATCAATTCTGGACAGGTATTTGGTCAGCTCTTCTGCCATTCTTTTGGTGAGGGTGGTCACCAGTGTACGCTCGTCCAGTTCTACCCTTTTTTGAATTTCCTCTATAAGGTCATCAATTTGGTTAAGGCTGGGCCGGACCTCTATAATTGGGTCCAGCAGTCCCGTTGGGCGTATCACCTGTTCCACATAGACTCCTTCGCACAGTTGTAACTCATAATCTGCAGGGGTTGCACTTACGTAGATGACTTGGTTTTGTAGGGCCTCAAATTCTTCAAACTTTAACGGCCGGTTGTCCATGGCCGCTGGCAAACGAAATCCGTAGTCCACCAAGTTTTCTTTCCTAGAACGGTCGCCGCCGTACATGGCGTGCACCTGTGGAATGGTTACATGGCTTTCGTCTATAATAGTGAGGTAATCATTAGGAAAATAATCCAATAGGCAAAAGGGCCTTGTGCCCGGTTCCCTCCCGTCCAAATATCTGGAGTAGTTTTCAATACCGGAACAATAGCCCAGTTCACGAATCATCTCCAAATCAAAATTAGTGCGTTCCTCCAACCGTTTGGCTTCCAATGGGCGTCCTATTTCCTTAAAGTATTCTATTTGTTTGACAAGGTCGTCCTGTATATTGTGGATGGCATTCTGCAAGACATCTGGCGAGGTCACGAACATATTTGCTGGATAGATGTTTAAACTGTCGTATACCTCTATGACCTTGTTGTTAAAGGGGTCAAGGGCTTCAATTTCTTCAATTTCATCGCCAAAGAAATGAATACGAAAAGCGTGGTCCGCATAACCGGGGAATACATCCACCACATCACCTTTGACCCTGAAGTTCCCATTTCTAAAGTCTGCCGTGGTCCTAGAATATAGGCTCTGAACCAATTGTTTTAGGAATTTGGTCCTGGAAATTACTTGGTCCCGTTGAATGGAAATGACGTTTTTTTGAAATTCGATGGGATTACCGATGCCGTATAAGCAGGATACCGAGGCAACCACGAGCACATCCCTTCTCCCAGAAAGAAGTGAAGAGGTAGTGCTGAGCCTGAGCTTTTCTATATCCTCATTAATGGATAGATCTTTTTCGATATACGTTCCACTTGTGGGGATATAGGCTTCTGGTTGGTAATAATCATAATAGGAGACAAAATATTCCACTGCATTGTTGGGGAAAAATTGTTTAAACTCGGAATATAATTGTGCTGCCAGTGTTTTATTATGTGCCAAAACCAAGGTGGGGCGCTGTACTTCTGCCACTACATTGGCTACGGTAAAGGTTTTTCCCGAACCCGTTACCCCGAGTAGGGTTTGGTGGGGTTCCTTGGCTTCTATGCCGTTAGAAAGTTTTGCTATGGCCTGGGGTTGGTCGCCCGTAGGCTTAAAATCTGATACAACCTGAAACTTCATAAGGTAAAAATACGAAAGCCATTACTCACCTGGGTAATTAAAACTAGCGTTTCAAGGTAAAAAAACCCTGCACCACCCGGTTAAGGTCATCCACGGCCCGGAACCAATAGCCACCAGCGGGCATGGGCCTGCCATTAAAAGTACCGTCCCAACCAGGTGAGTCTGGTGAAAACTGCGCCAGTAGTTTGCCGTAGCGATCAAAAACCTGTATGCTTTGCAATACAATGGGGTCTCCTTCCTGTGGCTGTATAAACTGCCAAGTATCGTTGATGGTGTCCCCGGTTGGCGTAAAAAATTTAGGAAATCCTTCTACCGTCAGATCTTGTACAAAGCTTTCCTCTGCAATGCCACAACCGTTTTTGTCCCGTACATAAATGGTTCTGCTTCCTGGTGCTATATCATTAAAGACAGGGCTATCTTGGTAGGGGCCGTCGATAGCATCAATGGCATACTCATAGTCGCCGCCACCAGATGCCTCAACCTCAATCCTTAGTCCAAGCGCACTCTCGGTAATATTTAGCCGGTCAATGGTGGCAATTTCTGAGGAAACTACCTCAAAAGGGAGCAGGGTAGGACATTCAATAACCCCACCGGGTTGTGATACCAAGGTATAGGCTTCTAGGTAATAGGCTCCCGTGGCATCAATGGTTATTTCGTTGCTTTCGGAGATCAAGCGTTCATTGTCAAAAGGGTCTACAGAAAACCAGCGGTACCCATCTGCCCCGCTTGGAGCACTAAGTGTCAGGGGATCGTCATTTTCGCAGAAGGAAAACACAGTTGGCAACTCCAATTCTGGGCTAAGCGTGACAAACTCCCCAGTATCACGGTCCAGAAAAGGCCCGCAGCCCAGTAATGTGGAAAAAGTTTCCTGTCCGCAGCCAATGGCGTCCCCGGAAGCATTAAAGGGAATTATGGTGATAAAAAAGGTCCTGTTGGGTTCAAAATCGATAACGAAGGTGCTGTTCATGGTAAATACGGCATTATCCAAAACATCACTTGCGGAGGGTGATGAGCCTATGGTAACCCGGTATCCAGTTGCACCTGCCACAGGATTCCATTCCAGTAAGGGGGTAAGGGGTACATTTAGTGCACCATCTGCCGGACTGATCATATTGGTGCAGCTGGGCAATGGCGCCAATACCCCGGTGGTAAAACTAAATTCGTCGCAATTTATGGCAATACCATTTTCATTTTTTGCAACGACACGGACATAAAAGGTAGTATTGGGGTCCAGTTCCCCGGGAGGGTTATAGGTGAGATTGGGCACATCTAACGCAACGGCCACGTCAGAGGCCCCAGGGGTAGTTCCTATGAACACATCGTATAAGGTGGCCGTGGGCACATAATCCCAGATAATATTGGTGAAGACGCTTACCCCTGTGGAGCCATTTTCCGGAATGCGAACCTCCGCACATTCTGGTACGGTGGTGACATCCTCCGTGGTGAAAGACTGGCTTGGGCAAACAATATCCGTACCCCCTTGAAACAGGAAGTCCAAGGTAATGGTCACATAAATCTGGGTGTTTTCCGGCAGTCCCAACGGAGGGGTATAAGAGGTTGCACTGCCTACTGATGTCTGGGCAATATCATTGGAGCCAGGTGTAGTTCCCAAACTAATGATATAACCGGGTATACCATCAACGGCCTCCCAGGTAATGGTGGCATCAACCGCAACGTTTGTGGCACCGTTTACGGGACTGAGTAAATCTGGACATTCCTGCCCCCATATAAAGACACATGGCAACCACAGGTAACACAGTAGTAAGGTCTTTTTCATAGGGCGTTCTAGTGCAATACCCCAAGATACTACAAATCACGCTTTTTTAATAATGCGTAGGATGAATAGATGAAAATAGCCGTCCATGCCATTACAATCAAGACTTCATACCAATGCACCTGGTAGTTCAAGGCTATTTGTTCCCCTACTTGGTCAGCCACCGTCTGTACGGCCTCCAATCTGGTAAAAGGCTCTTTAATGAGGTTGAACATGGACTGCAGTGGAAAAAATCCCATGATAATTTCAGTGGTATCCTTGTCAAATAGTTTCCAGCGAATCAGCCCCCTGATGATGCCCTCCAGTACCTGCCAAATAAACAAAAACCCTAGGGCAAAGGCAGACCGTTTTACCAAAATCCCCAAAAAAAGACAGAAGGAGAAAAAGCCTACCAATTTCATAAAAAATGCAAGTACAAATTCCAGGTCGGACAATATGATGGACCATTCGTTATAGTCGGAATAAAAAAGTCCTAAAGTCAGGGAAACGATAAAGAGAAAAACCGTGGATACCAAAGCAAAGGATATGACGGTCAAAAACTTGGACAGGATGAATTCTTTTTTGGAAAGTCCGTCAATCAGGTTTTGCTTTATGGTCTTGTTGCTGTACTCATTGGCCATCATGGAGACAATGACTATCGCCAAAAACAATTTAAAAAATGCGGTGATAAAGGTGTTAAAGTGCCAGATGTAGGGGAAATTAAAAATACCTATTTCCGCAAGGTGAAATTTCACAGGGCCAATATCAAACTTAATGGCTGCTACAAGTGCAATGGAGGTCAGCAACAAAAAGTAGGAAGTAATCAAGACTTTGCTAGCCCTGTTGTTCCAGAGTTTGATAAATTCTATTTGTAATAATCGTAACATGCCTTGCTATTGGTTTTTGGTTAGTTGCAAAAATTGTTCCTCCAAACTTTCCCGTCTTTTAACGAGATGCGACAGAAAGATACCTTCCTTGAACAACGCTTTATTGAGCTCCTCTGCGGCCAGTTCTTGATTTACGAATGCGGTGATCATGTTGTCCGTTTCCTGGATTTTGGTAAAACTGTGGTGAGCACGTAGAAAGGCAAGGAGTGCTTCCTTTTGTTGGCTCCTTAACTCAAAAAAACCATGACTGGCCAACATGCTATCCACGGGGCCCGAGTAGAGTTTCACCCCTTTTCTAAGAATGACCACATGGCTACACACCTTTTCTACCTCGTCCAGTAGATGTGATGCCAATAAAATAGTGGTTCCCTGTGAAGCAATTTTTTTGATGATTTCCCTAATTTGATGAATACCTTGTGGGTCTAAGCCGTTTGTGGGCTCATCTAGAATTAGGATTTCTGGATCATTGAGGAGGGCAGAAGCTATGGCCAAACGCTGCTTCATCCCTAGCGAATACGTGCGAAACTTACTGTGTTTTCTGTCCAGCAAACCAACTAGTTCCAGCTTTTCTTCAATTTTGGTTTCTGAAACCTCTTTTATTTTACAGACCAATTTAAGATTTTGGATGGCGGTCATGTATGGATAAAAATTGGGACGTTCAATAATGGCCCCTACTTTTTTTAAGGCTTGATGCGTTGAGCTGCTACCATCAAACCAATGAAATTCCCCTGTAGTCTTATTGACTACATTGAGTATAATGCCCAGAGTGGTGGATTTTCCGCTGCCGTTTGGCCCTAGGATACCGTAAACGTTCCCTTTTTCAATGGTAAAGGATAAATCATTGACGGCGATTAAACTGCCAAACTTTTTGGTGAGGTTGGTCACCGTGAGTATCGTTTCCAAGTTAGGATGTTTTTGGTTGTTATATTCACAGGACGACCGAGACAGGGTTTTGTTACACCCCTAGCCATAATTCTTGTTAGCTGTGCGTTCTATTTGCCATGTACTGGCAATGGCAAGGATTGTAGGTAGTGCGATTTACATAAGCTCACCCTGTAGCATTATAGTATGTTTTGGTTGACTATTTTTCAATAGGTAGGGTAGAAACTACCTGTTCCATGTTCATTGAGCAAGGATATTGGGATTGCTAAAGGCCATTAATTAGTTGGGGTTTACCCTAAAGGTAATCCTACGGTTGGTGATAATAGACCTAGGGCCAACGTTGAGCACAGCTGTGTTGGAGAAGGTCTCCCCACATATAAAGCTGTCATTGGTTAACCTAACCCGATAGATATAGCCGTTTTTATTGAGATTGGGATTAAGAACGGTCAAAACATCGGTTTGTGTGCCCGTATATTCTGCCCCATCACTAATATCATTGAAAACCAGACCACCATCTATGCTTACCTGCCACTGGAAGTTATCCGTATTGGATTCCGTAATGCCAAAGGAGCCATTATTGGGCAGAAACACTTTTTCATCCAATGGTTGCACGCTAATGTTAGGGGCAGCCCCACTTTCTTGAAAATCAAAGGTGCCATTGGTGTCCATATCGGCTGGTGCCGGATAGGTGGCAGCAGTAACGGTGCCGTCAGGGTTTGTAGCTGGTGGTGTTCCGGTTCCGTAGGCTTCGCCATCACCACCGTCCGCATTCCTATCGTTATAGGCTTCATTGGCATCAGAGCAACCATCGTTATCAGAGTCAAGATCATAACTGTCTAAAACGGTGTCACCATCACTGTTTATTCCTTCACAAGATGAGATGGTAAAATTAACATCGTCGAAAAGGGAATAGCTAAAACCGTCATTATTTTGTCCATAAACATAAATCCTTAGCGTGTATGTGGTATTTGGGTTAAGCGGAAGTATAGGTTCATCCAACAAATCAAATACTTGGTAGGTAGCTCCGTCATTGACAACGGCCAAATCTGTAACCGTAGGTATGCTGGATGTGAAACCATCTGCAGAAAGCCTCGCGCTTAAACTATAAGAATTACCTCCAGATGGTTGATACCATCCAAAATTAATGTTTTGGAGAACCGGGTTGGCCAAATCACCTGCAGTGGTAAATGAAACTTCAATATACTCGTCATTGGCAAAAGCTTCTTCATAACTACTTGAGGGTATATTGTTGATTTGTAAGGCACTACTTGGAGTACTCGCCGAAATACCGCTAAAAGTAATGTTAGAGGCCTGGGTTAGAAACCAAGAGTTGATGCCTGGGTCATAAACGTTGTCCATGGCAACGGTACCGGATGGTGAATTGAAATACCATCCAAAGACCCCATTATTTATACTTCTGTTTGATTCTACACAGTCTTGGATTCCGTCATTATCGTCGTCCAAGTCGTTCACATCCATTACTCCGTCTGCATCAAAATCGTTATTAATGATTACGGCTACCGACGCAAGGTCTGGGGTAATGTTACTATCTACTTGATCTTGGTTATTCGTAGCTATGTTGGCGACCCATTGGCTTTGGGTTGCTGTGTTGTTACTGTCAGCTATCGCTGTAATATTAATGGTTTCCAAAGTGCCGCTAGTCAAAGTACCTATGGTCCAATTTGGTGAGCTCCAAGAGCCTGTGCTTGGAGTGGCGGAGACCAAGGTTAACCCTGCCGGCAACACATCGGTTACCACTAAATTCGTCGCAGGGTCAACGGCATAGTTTTGAACCGTAATTGTAAAGGTTACCGTTTCTCCTTCATTTATTGTTGTAGCGTCCGCTGTTTTTATTAATTCAATATCTGGGTCGCAATAATAAGCTGCTAGTGTATTGGAATCATAGGTACATGGACCTTTAGTTACTCTTACAAAATAATCACCTGCTACTGTTGGATTGTAAGTAGTGTTTGTAGCTCCGACAATGAGTTCCCCATCACCATACCATTGATAGGCATCAAACACTTCTCCTATAATTTCTAAGCTTGCGCCGGGCAAACATTGGGTCCCAGTTATTTGTAAATCTACATTTGGGGCTACATCAAAACCTGAAAAATATCCAGCAATACCTCTATTACTATTAACCCCAAAAAATCCGACAGCAATAGGTCCAGTAGATTGCACATCAACATTTCCGCTAAGATTAGGTATATAAAATGTCTTCCAATCTGAATTGCCAGCAACAGAATTTGAAGCGGGCATGGTAACTATACCTGTGCCATCTGTAACAACAATGTTAGAATCTGGGGTTGTTGTTGATGCAATAATGGTAATGCCGCCTGTTAAAGTTGTATTGGCAGCATCAGTTATATCTGGAATATTATTTACTGTATCTGGAATTAAACAGTTGAGAGGTGCTACAAAATTTAGTCCAGCGGTTTGAATACCTGTACTACCAGCAATATTCTGGTAGGCATAGGCATCTTTTGAAACACGCACATACATATTAGCCCCAGGAGTACTGGAAGAATAATTACTGCCAGGTACCATAAAAAATTCGCCGCTATTAATCGTTGCCATTGGGGTTAAGGCACCATTGACAAAAATTTGAGTATTATTTTGGGTAGCAATAATTATTGGAAATTCATTTGCATCAGTTCCTCCGGCTCTAACAAAAACATATTCTTTACCCAATCTATCCTCTGGAACAGGTTGATCCATACCTGCATCTCTATTTGTGGCGTTGGCTTGTCTCCCATAGTTCAGCATTCCATTACTTATCACAATATCTTTATCAGAATTTACAGAAGCCCCAATCCATCCTTCACTTTGAGCCAAACTAAATGTATTTCCTAAATATGCTTCAAAAACGAAAGATTCATTTTCATCTAGTATTATTTGATAGCTATTATCTGTAATTCCATCACTATCACTACCTAATCTAAAAGTACAGTCTGGATTATAACCTGAAAGCGTTATAGTAGTATTATCTTCAGTTGCCATAATACCTAAAGTGTTCGATTTTGAAGAATGTGTTCCTAGATTGGGTACGCCACCCCATTTGAAGTTTTGCCCCATAGCAGCCCTACCTTTGGCCGTTAATGAAGCAGCTTGCGAACCCGAAACTCCTCTGTAATTAACATAAAAGCTATTTCCACTGGGAGCTTCGAAACGAAGACCGGCATTATTAAGAACTACTCCGGTATTAGCATTTGTTACTAAGGTTATATTATTATCCCCATTGCCTAAAACATATTCTTGCGGGGATGCGTTGGAAATGGTGAAATTAGCAATTGCTGTTGTACTAGTTCCTCTATATATAAAAACCGTAAATGGAGTTATCTCTGGGGTAGATAAATAAACTGACTGTTGTTGGATTGCTTGATTATTCCCCCCTTGCTTTAATGGTGGTAAATAATGCAAATCACTCAGTTGAGCATAACCAAACGAAGTGAACAGTAATAGTATCAGAAAAAGAAGTTGCTTCATTTTTATGAAATAGTATTGGTTTGAAGGGTTCTTTGAATTGTACTTTAGGCAAGATACTTGGGTATGGGGTTGAATCACAATTGTTTGTTGTGAAAAACCTAATAGCTGTTGTATTTTATCGATAAATGTAGTCTAGCACTCGATTTAGAGCCAAAATAAAAGTCTCTTGAATTAGATATTCAAGAGACTCTTTATATGACTTATTATTGATTTAATTATCGGTAGAGCGTGAAATGGCCAATAAATTCCCTTTGGTCACTTTCTCCGTTTAACTTGATAATGTACCAATAGTCTCCTGATGGTAAATTGGTATCGTTGTACAATCCGTTCCATCCCTCTGGATTATCTTCCAATTGATACACTTTTCTACCGTAACGGTCAAAAATATGGATGAAAAGGTTAGGGTACTGTTCAATATTTCTGGGCAACCAGGTATCGTTCAATCCGTCACCGTCTGGCGTAAAGAAGGTAGGGATTTCAATATCTATGAACTCCATAAAGATCTCTGAAATAGCCTCGCAACCGTTCTCATCCACCACTCGTACGGTAAACGTATCCGTTCTGTTGATAAAGAAGGTATTTTCCGTACCATAGTTTTCCCCATCGAAATAATAGGTATATCCTTCACGGCCACCAGATGCAAAGGCAGTTATCTCGTTGAGATTGCTTTGCTCCGATGTCAACAACAAAGGCATAAAATTCTCAATCTCAAAGGTCACCGTATTAATACACCCGTTGGCATGCGCAATGGTTATAAAGTGTTCCCCAGGCGCCAAATTCTCAAAGTTGGGCTCCAAGACCATTTGTCCGGGGTCTACCGTATCTAGGCCAAATAATACATCGTCCATTACGGATGGGTCTTCAAAGGTGAGGCTTACCCTATTATTGGGGATGTCCCCAGCGCATTCGTAGCTCACCTCGGTGGTCGCATTTAGGTTTGCACCTGCATCAATTTCAATGATTTCATTGATGGTACATCCATTGGCGTCCCTAACAAAAACTACATAGGTGCCACTGGCAAGGTCATCATAAACCAACCTACCATCTTCAAAGTCACCATCCGCATTGCTATTTAAGCTCGTGCTGTACGGAGCGGTACCTCCGGAAGGTGTTATGGTAATGGAACCATTTTCCTCTCCTACACAAATTTCTGGTGTGGTGGAAACTTCCATTTCCACTACAGTAGGTTCTGTGATGGTAAATTCAATGAACTCAAAGCAACCATTGGCATCTTGCACGATGATGCTGTAATCTCCTGCGGTTAGCTCATCAAAGGTATTTACATCATCAAACTGATTTAAATTAGGTGAAATGGCGTATTGGTAATCTCCGGTTCCACCAATGGCATCAATTACAACGCTGCCGTCATCTGCCCCACTACAGCTAATATCAGTAATGGTTGGTGTTATTTGTAAGGCCTCTGGTTCCGTTATCGTTACCGCCTCTGAAGTGACTTGGCAGTCCTCACTCAGCACACTCACATAATAGGTGCCTTGTGGCAAGTCTGCAAAAACACCGGATATTTGGTAGGGTCTTATTTCATTGCCAAGGGCCGCATCAGAGAACAATCCATATTGGTAGTTTCCGAGTCCTCCGTCCGCTTCAGCCTCGATAAGGGCTGTACTATCACCATTACAATTGATATTTGCGGCTGTGGTGTCTAATGTGACCGTTAGTACATCAATGGACTCTACGGTTACGCTATTGGAAACTACAGAGATACAGTTAAAACTGTCCTGTATGAAATATTGATAGGTACCCGGACCAACATTCTGGAAGGTGTGCGTATTTGCACCGTTGATTTCATTCATGGCCGCAAAAGTGACTCCATCCGCACTCCAGCTATAAGGCGCTGTTCCGCCCAAACCTTGGAGCTGCAGTTCCGCACCTACCAAACAACTTAAGGATGCCAGGGTGGTGAGTTGTCCCCTGGTAACTACTGGGTCTATGATTTCCAAAATGTTGGTCTCAAACTCACAGTCCATATCATCCAAAACACGGACGCTATAAAAACCAGCCCCAAGATTTGTAAAGCTTGGAAGGCTCTGTGAAGCCGAGCTTTGTTCAAGGGTTGTCCCGGAACTATCTGAATAGCGATTCAAAATATATCTATAGTTGGCACTTAGGTTCCTAGGATTTACACTTACGGAAACGGAAGCATCAGTATCTCCTTGACATTCCAAAGTGGTAGCTGCAATATTGGCAACAATGGGGTCCGGTAACAACAGTGTAAATGCATTGGTAAACGTTTCCGTACATCCAAGGGCATCCGTTACCGCTACGGTATAATCTCCGGCAGATAGATTTTGGAAGTTGTGTTCATTCACCTGTACAATGTTGAGGATGCTACCGGTGGTCGTATTGGTTAATATGATATCATACGGTGCTTCACCACCAAGCGGATTGATTGATGCGCTACCTTGGTCATTACCACAACCTACTTGCCCCAATGCTAGCGTGTCCAAGGAGATAGGTGCACTTGGTGTTGTGATGTTGAACGAACGTATTTGTGCACAATTGGGGAATCCGTCTTGGGTGACCTCAACAATGTAATTTCCTGCAGGAACCAAAATTGAGGTGGAAGGTCCAAATCCGGTTACGGTGCCAGAACGGATCGCCGCACCGTCATCCGAACGATCATTGGGCGTTCCATTGGTATCAAAGACATTCCAATTGAAATTACCGCTGTAAGTGGCATCACTCATGGTTAAGCGTATACTGCCATCACCTCCAAAACAGACCACATCGGCCAATTTTTCCACCTGTACGTCAAAGGTGTTGGGAGCTTCAACGGTATGGGTGACCGTGGTGCTGCAGCCCGTAGCCAAGTTGCTTACCTCAAAAGTATAGGTGTTGGGTTGGAGGTCCGTGAAAATGTTAGATGTTTGCGTCGTACCTGTGGGCAACATTCTAAATTCATAGTTTGCTGGGTTTGCCGTACTGTTGGTCAAGTTACCAACAACATCAATACGGATATCCTCACCTAAATTGATACAACTAATGGCATCATCTACCTGTACAGAGATGTTGTCCATGCTGTCAAAAGCCGGTATTGTTGCCGTCGTGCTGCCCACACATCCGTTGTCATCATAAACGTTGATGGTGTAGACACCGCCAGCGGGGTCTGTTTCAATAAAGGTTGTGTTGGTACCCGTCTGTACAGTTACCGCAGGTTCTATGGCCACGGTATTTGGGTCATCTTCTTCTATAAACTCGTAACGCACATAAGTACCGCTGCCCCCTTGGACAAAAGGTGAAACATCATTTACAGTGATGGATGCATTGTTTACGGTATTACCGGAGGTACATCCAAAAGCGACCACCGTTGGTGTTGGTATGGTTATGGCAGCGGGCTCATTGATGCTAATGGCCACACTGTTTACACTACAGTTATTGGTGGCGGGGTTACCGGTAACGGTAACCACATAACCAGCTGCCGTAGTGGTAGGTGCCAAAGCTGTAAATTCTGCAGAATTACCGGATGTGCTTGTGGGTAAGATGCTGGTAGGCACCCCATCCATTTCCGTAATTTCAAAGGTATACGGTGCAGCTGCTCCATTTGTTGTCCTTATGGTGATACTACCATCATTGGCTCCAATACAGCTCACATCATTGGCGACTATTGCCGGATCGATAATGGGTTCCACCCTTGCTGGAACTTCTATGGTAAAGATTCTATCACAAACACCACTATTCGGGGTATTGGTATCAAAAATGGTAATGGTATATTCCCCGGGCAATGTGGTCAAATAGTCAAAAGTAGTACCTGGAACAGCGATTTGGCTCACGTTGGGAGCCCCTGCGGTGTTCGTAATGCTATATTCATAACTGCCTGAACCATTGGTAATATCAATAGTAATAACACCCTCTGGTGACGGTGTGCAATCCAAAAGTTTTGTTAATGACGCAGTTGCCGAAAGTACCTCGTGTACTACAAAAGCAGTACTTACCGCGGTACAACCGTTGCCATCAATAACATATACATCGTAAGTTCCTGGGGACACATTATTGAAAATCCCCCCGTTGTTGGCAAATGTGCTAGGTGCGGCGCTACCAGTGGCCACCATGGCATATCTCATATTACCGGCGGCAGAAGTACCCACCGCGGTTACGGTGATGGGCGCTTCACAGTTGTCCTTGGTTACCGTTATTGTTGGGTTGGGGGCAAGGTCTAAATTGACCGGATTTAAAGTTACGGAACAGCCATATTGGTCATGCAAGGTCACCGTGTAACTGCCCGCAGGGGAGTTTACGGGTATTTCCACAGGATTGTCCGTGGTGCCGCTAAGAGCCGTAAATCCTGCAGGACCAGTAACGTCATAGGCATAAGGCTGGCCACCGCCGCCCGAAATTCCAGTAATGGAAATAAGTCCGGGCAGATTACAGGAAATATCCCTTGTTGCCGTTGCCACCGCAGTTAATGGGGCCAACTCTGGCACATAGGCATTTTCGCCACCGCCACGGCAGGCGTCCACATTAGAGGCATCAACCTGGATAACATCAATATAGTATTCGCCCTCCGCAAGCGGTACCGTTGTTGAAATACTGGCACTGTAGGGAACGTTTGCTGCCGTTGCACCGCCACCACTCACTTCTATGGGCAATGGGTTGCCCAATTGGAAGACTTCCCATCGCATGCTTGGATGTGTAACCGTTGGGTTTAGGTTAAAGGTAATGGCACCATTTGCCGATGCATCACAACTTGGTGTGATATCTGTGGTCACGTCAATAGGTAGCCCAATTCCCGGGATATCATTAACATTGACGTTACTCTGTCTGATACATCCTGCACCATCCCTTACATAAAATACATAGGTCCTACCTGGTACCAGAAGCGGTACTTCCGGGTATTGTGGGGTAGTAGGGTCAATATTGGCAAACGTATGCGCCGTACCGGCGGGCACGTTCTCTACCCAGACATTGGGATCTGTAATAAAAGTGCTAAAATTGGCGGGATCGTCCGTGTAGGTATAGTCATATCCGCTGGTTCCATCACCTTCACTACCTTCAACAGTTACTTGTAAATCATTACAACCTATGACAATTGCGGACAAGGTAATGTCCAAATCATCCAAAGGAAAGGGAATAATATACCTATCAAAATCTTTCTGACAGTATACACCAGTAGCGACTTCAACCCTAATGGAAGGGAATACCTCGGTTCCAGAGAAGGTGGGATTGCCCACGGAACCCCTTAATTCTGGGGAGCTTTGCCAAGTGGTTCCGCCGTCATTACTGTATTCTACGGTTCCTGCTGGCGCAATAACATTATCAAATTCAAAACCAAAATCACTTTCCACTGTACTTGCACATGCTGCCGGTAGAATGGGAAGGACATCCGCAGTTATTTCAACGGCGTTGTTGATGGTGGATAGGGTGGAGGTAACGGCACATCCATTGGTATCTATAATGGTGACTTCATAATCTCCTACGCCGATTCCGTTATAGTCTAAATTGTTTACGGAAAGGTTAGCACTGTTTCTTCCGTAATCGATACCGTCTGCCGGAGATAAATCCGTTAGTGTATAGCTATACGGTGCCGTACCACCGGTAACCGAAATGGCTATGTTACCCAAACCATCAAAACATAATGGATCTGTTGGTGTTACCGTTACCGCCAAGGGCGCTACCGGGGTTAACATAATATCTTCTTCCAAGAACGTACAAAGGGCAGGAGCTCCGTTGTTGTCTTGAACGTGCACATCATATCCCCCTGGGTTGGATGTGGCCATGGCCTCCGTAATGGTAAGGCTGTTAGAGGTTACGAATAAACCTGTGGGGTCAGAATTTGCAGGAACGATGGCGTACAGTAAGGTTCCATTGCCACCTATGGCGTTCACGGTAATTTCTCCGTCATTACACGAGCTAAGGTCGGTAACTACCACGTCTACTACCAATTGTGGACTGATGACCACGCTTTGTGTATTGGCTGTCGTAGGACAACCAAGTTGGTCACGTACCTCAATATCGTAAGTACCCTCTGAAAGGCCGCTGAAGGTATAGCTGGTGTCCGTTGCCGTTGGAGGGGTTATCCATGGTCCCGAATTGATGCGGAACTCATAATTTCCATTACCAGCGGTAACGTTGACCAGAATAGAACCGTTATTGCTTCCTGCATAACATGCTGTTTCCGTCGTATCAAAAACTACGGCTGTTGGAGCAGCTACGGTAACGGCATTCGTCAAGGGCAAGAGTACATCACATCCATTGGTGTCCGATACCCTTACCAAATAGGTGCCATCAGGAATATTGTTAAAGGCCGTATTGGTTTGGAAAGGAACAATAATACCACCACTGGTATCTTCCAATTGATATTGGTATCCGGAACTACCACCAGTTGCAGCGGCCTCTAGAGTTGCACCGGAATTAAAACAGGTGAAATCTGCCGTTTGTGCCAGAGTTGGTACAATGGCCGGTGGTGCGGTCAGGGTTGCTGGGAACGTTGTGGTACAAGAGGTGTCATTTAACCTTCTTACAGAAACCGTATAACTCCCTGCTGCCAAGTTGGCTGCCGTAGTGATTGGTGAGGCCATAGCGGTTGTCCAAGTGGTTCCGTCCGTGGAATACTCAAACCCGGTAGCAGCATCAAAGTTGTTCACCTCAAAGCGAATGGAACCATCCGCTGCACCATCACAAGATGGTTCAATGGTATTCAAAAGGTTGGCTTCAAATGCTTGATTGTCTTCCACAACGACCGTAAGGTTGGCTGTTGCATCACAGGTTTCCGCAAGTTGCGTTGCCTGAATATCGTCTAAAATGAGTTCATTGCCATCATCGCTGGGTTGGTTACTTCGTAGGACAATATTGACTACGGAATTGGCTCCTGGATTAAAGGTTACCGTACGCTCATGCCAATCGTTTGCATTGTTGTTCTTGGGAATCTCAGCGGTAATGGTGCTGTTGATAATAGAACCGCCGTTGTCCAATAATTCAACCGCAATTTCTGGATTGTTGCCCGCAGACCCAGTTTGTCTGAGGTTGTAGGCGTAAAAGGTAATGGTAATATCTTGGTTGGGCAGCACCTCAAGGTTTTCCCTAGACCACAATATACTGTTGCTCCCCACCAGGTTGTTGCTTGGGTGGATGGCAAAGAAACGACCATTGGTCAATCCGGTATGGTCATTGGGATTTCTATAAACCGCAATGGGGTTGGTCACAAAGTTGGTCACCACGTATTCACCGTCCACCAAAATACCAGCTGGACCCAAATTACAGGCGGTAGCCATGCCACTTTGAGGTTCATAGCAATACCCCGGGCCAACTTCCCCTATTTGGGTGTTGGGGCCGGCACCAAAGGTTTCTAGGAACAAGGTACTTTGGTCTGGTGTAAGGTTACTGGAATAGTCAATGGCCACATTGTAAGTGCCGCTGCTTTGGCCAATAAAGATATTATTATTGGTAGGTGCATTTGGGGTTCCGTTTAGACTATAGGCATACGTAAAGTCTGTGGTGTTTGATGGGGTAATCTCAATGGTTCCCATACCTGCGCAATCATAGGTAACCGCACTGCTAAAACTAGGTTGGGTTATTGGGGTTGGTACCGTAAGTTCCGTATTAAACGTGCAGCCAAGGGCATCCCGTACCATAAATTGATAGTTACCTGCGGGCAACCGCTGTTGATCGATTGTAGAGAAGGAGGCCCCGCCATCAAAACTAAATTCATAAGGTGCCTGCCCTCCATTTGGGTTTAGTATCTTAACCAAGGCGCCATTGGGATCACAGGAAGCATCTTCAATAATAGTAGCGGATGCTGTTAAGCGGAATGGCTGTACAATTTCATAGTCAAAGGTTGCCACGCATTTATCGGCATCGTCCGCGCTGCTGGAGTCCCTAACCGTAATTTCATATAACCCAGCTGCTAGGTTGACAAAAGTATCACCGTTTTGGTAGGTGGTTCCCCCATCCAAACTGTACTCATATGGTGCGGTGCCTCCGCTAACGTTAACCGTTAGGCTGGCCGTACTGGAATCTGCACAAACAATATCGGTATTGGTTGCGGAAATGGATAAGGCCCCTAGGTCCTCTACCCTTACGCTGTTAGATTGGGCAAAACATCCATTACCATCCCTAACGATAAAAATGTAATCTCCTTCTTCATTGGGGAAATAGGTAGGGGTTGGTACCCCTCTAAAGCCAAACAAGAAGTTCCCATTGGTTTGAAAAGCACTATCTGGAATGGCGTTTTCATCAGTATATAGATTGGTGCCGTCTTTGCTCCAAATGGCCATTTCGTAACTAGGGGAGGGAAGGCCACCCGATGGTGATAAATTTACTACCCCAGCATTACAAGTTATGTTGTTAATGGCAATGGCAGTTAAGGTTAACTCATCAATTTCATCAACCGTAATCGATTGCATATCGGAACAACCATCTTGTGTTGTGCTTATCACATTATATTCCCCTGGATTTAGGTTCTGGAAAACATGGGTGTTATCATTTGATGTGGGCTGGTTTGCCACCAAAGAACCTAGTCCACCGTTGCTACCATCATTTAGTCGTATTTCATAACTGTAATTGGGCAGGGCATTCAAAGCTTGTATGGATATAGTGCCCAGGGAATTGCAGTCCGCAGCCGTAGCTGAAACGGAAACACTAAAGTTTCTTTCTAGAATTCCAATATCTGGTGTTTCAAAAATACAGCTATTAGCTATTGGAGCATTGGTGCTCGGATTCAACTGTACCACCTGTACCCGATAGGTGCCACTGGTGGTGATATCGAAATTGGGACCGTTGTTGGCGGAAAAAGGAATAACCGTTGTATTGTTTGCAACATCTATCAAACTATAGCCATATCCTGCGCCGACATTGGTAATTCTAATGTTGCCAGGAGTTGCACACAAAATGTCGTCATTGGTATAGTTTAGGTCAAGTTCATTTCTGAAAACATTAAAGTAAAAACGGGAAAAACAGCCATTTTGATAGTTGATGACTACCCTGTATTCACCGCTATCCGTCGCTGTAAAAGTATCTCCATTGGCAACGGAGTTCCAGGAACATGTACCGTTTTTGTTGGCACAATCATCTCCTGTTGCACCACAACTGGTTTCGTCCAATACCTCCCAAGCAATACTTTGCGCATCTGTTATTCCAAGTTGAATCGTTGTTTGATCACCTGCTCCACAAAGGAAAATTTTAGGCAAAAGATCACCGTCAATGGAACAGGTCACAATTTCACCCTGTATGTCATTATCAGGATTATTATCACTATTTACTTGGTTGAAATAGGATACAATGGGATTGCTCTGGGTACTTCCAAAGCGCTCTACCGTAATACGTTCTACCAAGTCTGGACAGCTACCGTTAGACGATTTTTCAACGATGTAATTGCCGATATCGGTCACTGTTAGGGTGTTCTGCGGACCATTGGCAAGTACGGTATCCCCTGCATCCACTTGGTTATTGCCATTGGTATCCAATACCCAGTTATAGGTTGTAAATCCAGTTCCTGCCTGTAACAGGACATCATCACCACATAATTGTACTGTTCTGGCTTCATTACAATTGGAGAGATCGTTTAGTATGGAATTACTTGCGATCTGTGCAGTTCTGGGACAACCTGAAATAGACGCTGATCCGTTATCATCGGTAAAAGTAGATGGGTTAAGTACGCCCTGATATGTTGAAAAGGCGTTGTTCTCCAAATTAGAGGAACAGGCATTCACAAAATCCGAACAATTCAGAGCAATGGTAACTTCTATCCTTATGCTATAACCTGGGTCTCCAATTTCGACAAGATTATTTGGAACATCAAAAACCAAGGTGTTGGTAGCAAGGTCAAAAGAATGTGTTGTTCCAGGCGCATCTGTAACATCCACCGCATTAAAGGTCACATTGGGTGGTAGTACATTTCTAATGGAGTAATTGACAGCATCATCATCCCCTGTGTTTTGGAAACGAAGCACATATTCATACGTTTGGCCCAAGCTAACGTCTTGTCCATTAATATCAATACCTGCCAAATCTTCAGAGGTATTACCCAATAAAATTTCAGGAGCCAACACCCTGTTATAAGAAGCTCCGATCACCGTACCATTACTGCTGTCTACCACAGGTGCTCCAGTTCCAAAGACTTGATCGTCAGAACCATCCGCATTTTCATCTTTATAGAATTCATTTGCGTCAGAGCAGCCATCCCCGTCACTATCCAAATCAATTCTTCCCAAAAGCCCATCACCATCTACATCTCCACAAACAAATGCGTTGTCTATATTGGTGAAATTGTCCATTATGGCCACAAAGGTATAGGTACCGGGAGGGAGTGTTGCCGTTGCTTCCAAATAGGACCAAGAGTTGTTGTTTTGCAGTAATACGGAACCCGTAGATCCCAATACGGCACCCCCAACACCTGTTCCGGAAACAATTTGAAGTTCAATTGGACCAGAAGCGTTGTCCCTTGAGGTAGCATAACTACCAAAAACTACGTTCGTAGTTTCTGTAACGGTAAACGATTGATAAACGGAGCCATCACCATTTATGTCAAAATAATGGCCAGCATCTCCATTGGCATCAAACTCGGGACCACCTCTTCCATATTCGTAGTTTCCATTGAGGCCATCTACCAAAACAATGTTTGGAACACCGGAGGTAACCTGCCACCCAAGTGGCATAACAAAGTTGTTGCCGTTATTAAGGCCTGCATTTGATTCAAAGTTACCGTTCAGCAAGAAATCTGAGCACTCTTCCTCATCATAAATTCCATCATTATCATCATCTAAATCCACATAGTCCCTAACACCATCATTATCAAAATCATTGTGTACTATAATATGTGCAATTGGGGTATCCTCCGTAATGTTTGCGTCGGTTTCATTTTGACTATTTGAAGCAATATTCGTGAGGTTTAAAAATGGTACGGTTGCTATTTCATCACCTCTGACCGTTAACTCCAATACGGCCGTACCGCCGCCGTTTAATGTCCCAATGTTCCAAGTATTTCCACTCCAGCTACCATTAAGGGTGTATGCATTTTCCAAGCTTAATCCGGCTGGTATGTTATCCGTTATCTGGAGGTTGGTCACGGGGCCAACGCCCAAGTTTCTTACCTGTATGGTGAATACCGCAGTTTCCCCTTCCATAATTTCAGGGCGGTCAACGGTTTTATTGAGTATAATGTCTGGGTCACAGTATAACGCCTGTATGGGTTGGCTGTCATAGGTACATGGGCCCTTGGTACCCCGCACAAAATAGTCTCCGGCCGTGGTTGGTGCATAGTTGACACTATTGGCACCAGGTATGAGCATACCATCACCATACCATTGGTAGGCATCAAAATTGGCGGTAGCCTCAAAAATTTCCGATCCCACAAAACAACCCGTACCACCACGGATTTCTAGGTTTACTTCTGGAACGGTATCAAAGCCTGAAAAATATCCGGCAACGCCACGAGCACCATTAAACCCAAAAAACCCGACCGCCATGGGACCGGTGGATTGTACGCTTACGTTCCCGGAAAGATTGGGTACATAAAATGTTTTCCAGTCTGTAGACCCTGTAACCGGGACAGAAGCTGGCAGGGTCACTGGGCCGTTGCCATCGGTTACTTGGATATTTGCATCTGGCGTGTTTACCGCGGCAATAATGGTCATCCCACCTGTAACTTGGGTACCTGCCATATTGCGGATATCCGGGATATTGTCCATGACATCCGGTAATAAACAGTTTACGGGTGCCACAAAATTGAGTCCTTGGGTGTACACCTCACTAGCACCTGCCAAACATTGATAGGCATAGGCATCTTTGGAGGTCTGTACCAGCATATTGGCACCTACCGTATTGGAGGAGTAGAGATTACTTGGAATTTCAAAAAAATCTCCATTGTTTATGGTGGCAACAGGTGTAGGATTACCGTTTACAAAAATTTGGGTGTTATCTGCCGTAGCAATGATAACGGGGAATTCCGTACGTCCTGCAGTCTCGCCATTTCCGCGTACAAAAACATATTCCTTACCAAGTCTGTTTTCTGGTACGGGTTGATCGATACCGGCATCCCGGTTACCTTGACCAACTTGCCGTCCAAAGTTAATGGAGCCGTTACTAATGACAATGTCCCTGTCAGATTCTATGGTAGCACCTAACCATCCTTGTTGCTGGGCTAAGGAGGGAGGGTTTACATTGCCCACATAGTTCTCAAAAACAAAGGATTCATTGGCGTTAAGGGTTATCGTGTACGTATCTGCTGTAATGCCGTTGGCATCGGTTCCCATACGAAAAGTACAATCAGGGTCGTACCCGGATAGTGTGATGGTGGTATTATCCTCTGTGGCCATAATGCCCAGCGTGTTGGATTTAGACGGGTGCCTACCACCTAAATTAGGCACGCCGCCCCATTTAAACCGTTGTCCCATGGCAACTCTACCCTTAGAGGTCAATGACGCGGCCTGAGCCGATGAATTCCCCCTGTAGTTGACATAAAATCGATCTCCAGTGGTCGATTCAAATCGTAGACCGCTGTTGGTTAGCACAACACCGGTATTGTCATTGTTTACCAAGGTAATGTTATTGTCACCATCAGTAAGTCCTTGGGTTTCATCTATGACCGCTGGGTTGGTATTATTAATGTTGTAAGATCTCCAGGGTGTTGTACTGGTGCCTCTATATACGTTGACCGTAAACATTGTAGGTTCCGGTGTGGATAGGTAGATCGCTTGGTCCCTGATACCTGCGTTATTTTGGCCCTGCTTTAAAGGTGGTAAATAATGAAGGTCGCTTAATTGGGAAAATGCCGAAAAACTTAGCATTATGGTCAACAGAAAAAACAGTACTCTTTGGTTCATTTACGATAATTTTTGTGCCTTCGCACTTTATACCTAACTTCAAAAAAACTACAGCCACCGGCGTTGGGCAACATTATGTTGTAAAACTGGCTTAGGTTGTTGGTAACTGTCCAAAACAGGTAAGAAAGCTTAAAAAACCCAATGGATATAAGGAATTGCAGCTATTGATTTTCACTATTTTATGTAGGAAAATGCTGTACGGGACGGAGAAGGAATTTGGGAGGGATAAAGGAGTTTTAATGTAAATTGTATCGCATGTCAGAAGAGCGATTAATGTCTAAAAAGAAACCGGCTTTTGCGGTAAGCGAAGGATTGGATAAATACTTATACGATTATAATCGTAAAATTGAGATTCCCATTTTTTATGAGGATTTATTACGCTTTTCCGGGTCTGTTAATGTGTATGATTCCAATGATGTGGATACCCTTTGGATACGGGTGTATTATTCAGAATTTGATAGGAAGGAAATAGACCATAGTCTAAAAAAAGTCTATTCCATATTGCATTCCGATGGTAGTGACAACATCCACCAATACCTAAATGTGGATGCTGTTGACTTCTGCACCTTTGGGAACTCCAAGCCTTTTAGGATAAAGATCAGGAACATCTTAAACGATAATTTTACGTATTTCTATGTTAAGAAAACCGATGCCAGCAGGATTTTTGGATTGGAACTGGAACACATGCTTTCCCCGTATAATCTTAATTTCTTAGTCTATAAGGATACCTTGATCGAGGAACATATTGCAGGTATACCGGGAGATGAATTTATTAAAAACAACCTGCCCAATTGTACCGAGCGGGAAAAGGCACAGCTGGCAAAGGAATTTGTAAAGTTTAACGAGCGCTGTATGATCAGGCTGTTGGGCGATATGCGCAGCTATAATTATGTCATTGTTCCCGTGCATGATTTTGACCATGTGGTTTATCGGATAAGGGCCATAGATTTTGATCAGCAATGTTTTGAGGGTAAGTTAAAAGTATACCGCCCCCAATTTTTTAAGGAAAACTTTCAAATGGTGGAGTTGGTGCGTACCAAGCTTTTGGAAGATTCCGTAAACCAATATAAACTGGAAGAGCGTTCCATAGTGGCAAAACGCATCATCAGTTCTGGTAACCGCATAAAAAAGCTTAGAAGAATAGCCAAGGCATCAACCATTTCCAGACCGGAGAATGTAGCATTGCTCGCTGGCCAGCTCTATGAGTTTACCAAGGACCTGAACTTTAAAAAGTGTACCAACATGGGACAGATATTAGATGTTGCCCTTAAGTTTGTGAAGCGAAATTATGAGGATGTGAGCATGAAGCAAATCATAGAGCATAAAATAAAACTGTAGGTTGGGGCTACCTGTATGCCATTCCTTCTTTGAAGTTCCCTTCCAAGGGGTTGCTACAGCTAGCTCTTTTGTTCCTTATTGAAATAAACCAGGTAATAATACATTTGGCGCTCTTCATCCCAGCCTTTTTCCACAAACTTTTCAGCAGATTCCGGATTAATGAAATCCAGTTTAATCTGGATATTGGTGTCCAGTTCAATCACGTTTTTCATTTTTTTTCTGGCGTCCGATACCGCCTTGTTGGCGATGTCAAAATTGGAGACATCCTCTATGCTGAATTTTGGTCCTTTTTCAACCTTATAATGCTTAAACTCTGGAATCAACTCCGGGTTTTCCATCACCTCGTTTAGGAAGTTGCTTTCTTCAAACGAATCGTTCTTGGCAAAATGGTTTACGGCACGGTTCATAAAAAGAACCTCTTGTTGTTTGTCCTCTGCGGGCAAGACCACATCTTTGGCGAAATTCTGACAGAATTTTAGGTAGTTCTTGGTTTTAAAATTATCATCTGACAAAGGAGTGATGTTTAAAAAATCTTCCAACCAGTATTTGGTGTCGTACTTATTGCTATCTACGGACAGGACCTTGTAACCTGCTTCTTTTTCTACGTTGAACACCAAACAACCTTTATCCAATTTGTTGATATTGATGCCCTGCTCAATTAAAATATCAAGGTTTTGTCCTTTTTCTTGAAATTGAAGAAAATCATGTTTTAATTCACTTTTAAAGATGCCAATGGCATCGGTTTTTTGGTTATCCAAGGCAATATCCGTAAAGTGTACTACATACACCTCACCACTTTTAATGTGCGGATGTTTGGACTGGTCGTAAAGTTGGGTGGTAATCTTTTTGGATTCGTGATGAAAGGTAGCATCGTCCTTTAACATGGTAACAATAGCGTTATACACCTCATTAAACTCTAAGTCCGCTTCATGGTCAAACTTAAAATAGTTCTCTTCTTTTTCCCTGAACGGTTTAAAAAAATACTCTTTAAGGAGCCCGGACATTTCATCGTTTAGGCCAAAGGGCTCTTGGGATAAAAAAATGGGTTCATTCTTATGCTTGTTCCCTACGCGGTGAAGGGAAATACGTTCTATCTGGGCACTATAAAAGTTGAGCATGGCTATATCAAAGGATTTATGGGTATTCTGTTTGTTTCAAAATAGGAACTAGCACCTGTTAACCGAAATCAATTCCAGTTCTCATCAAAATCCAAATCGTCATAATTTCCAAAATTGTCATCAAATTCTATGGAAGGTTTGGACTCAAATCTTTTTTCCGGTGGTGCATCTGGGAGTTCCCCAAAACTGAACAATACGTTTGGGTACGTTCTTCCGTCTTCCTTATCCACAATATCCGCAAGTTCCACAAAGAAGGTCCACATGCTTAAAAAGTCGTAGACATAAATTAGTTTAGGACTATTTTCCGTTAATATGTCTTCCAGTAAGGTTTCGTTCATCAGCCTGATATCAGAGCCGTTCTCGCTCATATCAAATAAGGCTATTTCCTCATCTTGGTTCCAATCTTGGTCACAGGTGTAGAAAGAAGCCATTTCATTGCCCATGAACCCAAATGCCTGTGTAATGGCATTGTGGAAATCTTCCAAGGTGTTGTGTTGTTCCACTTCCAAATCCCTGAAAATATCTTCTTCGGCGTCAAGAATTATCCTAATTTTATAGACCATCCTTACATTTTAGGTGAAGGCAAAGTTACAAAGATTTGTTAGGCTTGCCCCAAATTATGGCTTCCAAAAGTAGATAAAACTGCACCCCAAACAACAAACTGGCAAGCACCAAGTGCAAGGGTTGGCTGCCAAAAGGAAAATCAAGGTAATACATGGCAATTCCCGTTAGTATTTCCAGTACCAAAACCAACATTACCCAATTGATTTTTACAAGGGGCAGCTGCAACCTCTTAATGGAATAAAACAAATATCCATTTATTGCAAGCACCAAAATGGATAGGGAACGGTGCACATAAAAGTTTAGGGCAGGAACCTTGAGCCAAAGTTGTTTGGCACCTTCTCCTACCAAATCTATCTGTTCATCCACAAATTGCCGTACTTGTGTGCCCAGCGCTACCTGTATTAAGGTCAAAATTAAGGCTCCACCTAGTAGCCATTGTAGTTTTTTGGGAAGTAGGAGCCTTTTTTTGGTGTCTGCCAATAAAAAAATAAGGTAGATGAGCATGGCCACAATAACCAATGCCATTAACATATGTAATGTAATGCGCACGGGTGCCAAGACGGAATATACCACGGTGGCCCCAAGCCAAGCTTGGAAGCCCATGCCCAGGACAACTAGAAAGGAGAGCAGGGTAACCCGTTTTTTTTCTTTCCAGTACGATAGGGAAAAAAGCGCAAGGATGAGGGTGGCCAAGCCTGCCAAAGCCCCCAGCAACCTGTTAATGTATTCTATCCAGGTGTGCCATACGTTAAATTTGGCATAATCGTGCTTTGTATAGGTTTCCCAGTTCTCCGTATTGATGGTGGCCCCCGTTGTAAGGTTTGTTTTTGCCACTAATAAAGACTCCTTTACAATGATTACCTGGCCTTTTTCAAATGTTTTATTGGGCTCCCACAGCAAGGTAGATTCTTCTGTTGGGGGAATGTAATACCCAAAGCACTTTGGCCAATCTGGACATCCCATTCCGCTACCGGTCATCCGTACCACGGCCCCGGCAATGATAACCAAGTAGACCAATACCAATGCTATTTTGGCAACTTTGCGCGTATTTTTCTTCATTGACTTACGGGTGTTAGTCCTATTTTTATTCCTTGTCTAAGCATAAAGTCCTTGGCCGCAGCGTACTCATTGGGTATTTCACCAGCCAAGATAGCTTCCTTTATCGCCTCCTTAATAATTCCTATTTCCCTTGAAGGTTTTAAATCAAAGGTTTTCATGATTTCCTCTCCAGAAACCGGTGGTTGAAAGTTGCGTATTCGATCCCTTTCTTCGACTTCCACTATTTTACGTCTTACCTCTTTGAAATTTTTAAGGTACCGTCGTTGTTTTTTAGGGTTTTTAGTAGTGATATCTGCCTCGCAAAGGGTCATTAGGTCTTCTACAAAATCACCGGCATCAAAAACCAAACGCCTCACTGCGGAATCCGTTACGTGGTCTTCTGATAAAATCACTGGCCTGGAACTCATCAAAACCATTTTTTGGACAAACTTCATTTTGTCGTTAAGGGGCATCTTTAGGCGTTTAAACAGTTTGTATACCATTTTGGAACCCACAAATTCATGGGCATGGAAGGTCCATCCATTTTTTTTGTCAAACCGTTTGGTTGGTGCTTTGCCAATATCATGTAGTAATGCCGCCCATCTTAGCCATAGGTTATCGGTGGTTTGGGCAATATTATCTACCACTTCCAGTGTGTGCCAGAAATTATCTTTGTGGGTCTGACCATCAATTTCATCAATGCCACGCAATGCATCCAGTTCCGGGAAAATCATGGGCAATAAGCCCGTTTTGTAAAGAAGGGCAAAACCTTTAGATGGTTTCTTTGAGGCCAGGATTTTATGGACCTCATCCACAATGCGTTCTTTTGAGATAATTTTAATACGGTGGTTGTGGTCCGTTATGGCCTGTAGGGAATCCTTTTCAATGGTAAAGTCCAGTTGGGTGGCAAACCGTATGGCACGCATCATCCGCAAGGGATCGTCAGAATAGGTAATCCCTGGGGCCAAAGGGGTGCGAATGGTTTTCTGCTCCAAATCGTGCATGCCGTTAAATGGATCTATGAGCTTGCCAAAGGAATCTGGATTAAGGGAAAATGCCATGGCATTAATGGTAAAGTCCCTTCGGTTTTGATCGTCCTCCAAACTACCGTCCTCCACAATTGGTTTTCTGCTGTTCCTGTCGTAGCTTTCTTTTCTTGCACCAACAAATTCCAGTTCTATCCCCTGGTGGTGCAACATGGCGGTACCAAAATTCTTAAAGAATTTAACTTCCTGCTTACCGGGCAGCCTGGCTGCCACCTCTTTGGCCAATGCAATGCCACTGCCCACACAAACAATGTCTATATCCTTTGCATTTCCTCGTTGCAATAAAAAATCCCGGACATAACCTCCAATGACAAACGCCTGAACATCAAGTTTTTTGGCACTTTGTTGAATGGTCTTAAAAATAGGGTGTTCTAAAGCTGTTTGATGTTCCATTATTTTCCTTACCGCTCACTCCCGAATCACCTGAACAAGACCATTACTGGTCAGTTTTATAATGGATGATGGGGTACATAGCTCTTTTTCTTGCTGCAAATTTACCACATAGTCCACGCTCTTTAAAATTTTTGGGTCAATAGCTGAAAAACTGTTTTTTATGGAGGTGGCGGTAGTTGTCAATGGATAAAAAATGATGGGTTTCTTTAATTTCTGTATGAGATATCGGCAAAATTTACTGGAGGCGATAAGCACACCTACCTCACCGTAAAGCGATAGTTTGGGTGGGAGGTGTTTGGATTGGTCAAAAATAAGGGTCGTTGGTTTCGTGGCAAGATCAAATATATCATAGGCCACTTCTGGAACATGCTTTACAAACCTTTCCATCATGGCTTGGTTGGCCACTAAAATGGAAAGCGTTACAGCGACTGGGGTTTCCATTGTCTTACGCAGACGGTGAATACTTGTATTGTTAGTGGCGTCACAGCCTAAGGCCCATCCGGCCACGGTTGGATAAACAAGTAAACCGCCCTCCAAAAGGCATGACACACTGTTATCCACTTGGTTTTGAAAAGACATTATTCGGGTTTTTTCGTGGTTTGTAAGCGTTTCATCTCCCTATACCTTGCCAACACGCCCAACGCATTTAGATAACTGATGATGGCACCACGTTTGCCATCCAGAAACCCAAGCCTTATGACAAAATGATTGATGAATTTATACATGGGCCTAAAAATAAAATGGAAGAATCTGGCTTTTTTACCTTTGGCGTGTTCCTCTTGCGCCTTCATTTTTCCATATTTCAGCATCTTTCCCTTATATTCTTCATAATCCGTGTAAGAGTAATGCAGTAATCTATTTTTAAGGGTGGCAGAGGTCCCATTAACCTGGAGCGTTTCATGGACAATCCTATGTTGTACAAACTGAACCTTGCTTTTTCTGAATAAGCGGTAGTTTTTGTCGCTTTGCCAACCGCTAAAACGGAGTACTTTATTTTTGAACATAAAGGTTCTTAAAAAGAAATAAGCTACCGGTCCGGCATCGGATGCAACTACCTCAAGCACTTCCTTTTTTAGCTGTGGGGTAAGACGCTCATCAGCATCCAAAAAGAGAACCCAATCATGTGTGGCCTGTGCCAAAGCGTAACTTTTTTGATCGGTATAGTTTAGAAAAGGACGTTGTATCAACGTTACTTTGGGGCGCGTTTTAATACGTTCTATGGTGCCATCGGTACTAAAGGAATCTACCACAATAATCTCATCGGCAAAACCCAGGTTTTCCAGTACCGCATCAATGTTGTGCCTTTCATTGAAGGTAATGAGCAGGGCCGATATTTTAGTGGGGTTTTTAGGCATGGACCAGGTAGTCTTGGATTTTTTGCAATTGTTGGTTTTGGTCTAGGTGTTCCGTCACAAATTGGTGTCCGTTACGGCCAAACGCTTCCCTTAATTCTGGTTGCTGATCTAGTTTAATGATGGCATCTGCGAAGGCATTTACATCATCCTTTGGTAGCAGGTATCCAGATGTTCCATGGGAAATGAGTTCAGGGTTGCTGCTAACATCAAAGGCTACAATGGGTTTTTTGCAAAGTGCGGCTTCTGCCAAAACATATCCAAAACCTTCCCAACGGGAAGGGAGCACAAAAATATCTGCTTGATTGATGTAGGTCAAAGGCGATTCTATGAACCCATCAAACCTTATATAATCCCCAACTCCTAGGGTTATCGCCATTTTAGTTAATTGCTCTTTAAGCCTACCATCACCCCCTATGCGAATTAGGAATTGCAGTCCACGTTTTTTAAGTGCTACCGCTAAGTGCAACAAAAATTTATGGTTTTTTTGATATTCCAACCTTCCAAGAGTAAGTATGGTTAAAATGTTGTTTTTTTTGGCTTGGGGAACGGTCTTCCCCGTGTCAATACCATTATGAATGACGTTGATGTTGTTTTCATCAAAAAGATTGGCATTGTTGGCCAAAATGGTCTTTTTCGTAGCTTGGGAATTAGCAAGTATTTCCGTTATTATGTTTTTGAACAAATACCTATTGAACCAGGTATTTTTAATGGGTATTGCGCTGCCCCTTCTATAAATAATTCTTGGAATGCCCGCTTTTTTTGCCATTCTCCCAGCAATTTTAACATCCCTGGAGAGGTTCATTACAATGGTCTTGATTTTCCTGGATGCAAGACTTTGATATACCTGTCTTACGGAAAAGGGGTTGATAAAACTAAGATTGGAAATAGCAATCCCCTTGCAAGGAATTTGGGCCCCTATGAGTTTCTCCAGTAACGCACTTTTTTCATGGGCAACCACAAAAACGTCAAAACCATTTTGGTGCAAATGACGGCTTACTTCAAAATGCCATTTTTCACCGCCTCCCCAGGCTTTTGCTGTATTAAAAAAGCAGATGGTCTCCATTAGGTCAAGTTTTTGTAAAGATTCACCAGATTCTGCGCTACGTTGGCATCGGAGAACCGTTGAACATAAACAAACCCTTTTTTGGCCATTTCTGCCCGTTTTACCGGATGGCTAAAAAGGTCTTCCAATGCAGTTTTGATCTCCTTGGTATCCATAGGATCCACAAAGATGGAATCCGGGCCGGCGGCCTCTGGGAAACAGCCATTTTTTGTGGTGATCACCGGTAGTTTGCTATAGAGGGCCTCAATGATGGGTATCCCAAATCCTTCGCATATAGAAGGGTAGCAAAATACCGTGGCACATTGGTATACTGTCGCTAGTTCTTCGGAGCTGATATTCTTTATAAAACTCACCTGATGCTCCATGTGATTATCCCTTATATACTTTTTGATTTTTTTTGCATAGGCTTTTTCCTGCCCAACCAAAACAAGATGGTACTTGGTGTCTTTAATGGCCCGTACTACGGACAGCGCATTTTTTCTTTCTTGTAGGGTACCAACATTTAAAATAAATTTTTCCGGCAGGTTAAATTTTTTGCGCACTTCTTGTTTTTCTTGTGTGGTATATTCTTTTTGATACACCTCATTACATCCTTGATAAATGACGGTGATTTTGTCGGCATCGGTGCGCAGGTATTTAATAATATCTTTCTTCGTTTGTTCGCTAATGGCGATAACCCGGTCTGCATGGTTCACCGCATGCTGGAATTTAAGGCGATAGATGATACGGTCAAAAAAATTGTAATAGTGTGGATGACTTAGAAAAATAAGATCGTGGATGGTTACCACACTGGCAACCTTTTTATGGGGCAGGCCCATGGGCAATTCTCCCGATAATCCATGAAAAATGTCCACGCCTTTGCCGCTAAGCTGCTTGCTTTCCCCAAATAACCGCCATAGGGTTGTGAAGTTTTTCCAGAACCAGCCCGCTGGATATACAATGGTAGCCTTGCCAAGTTCAACTTTTTTGGATAGACTAGAAGCTTTTGGGTTAAATAAAAATAAATGCGATATGGCAGGATGGCCAGTTAAGATGCGAACAATGTCCCTTCCATAATTTCCTAGACCGGTGGTATTATGAAAAATACGTTTTGCATCGTATCCTATTTTCATGGGCATCTTTTGAATGTGGCAAAACTACTGATATTTCTGTGATTACCTAAACTGGGAGTGTTGGCATGTAAATGTTGTTCATACTTAAATATCGCAAAAAATAGCCTAAGGTGCTTAAGCCCTGACAACAACCAAATAGCTACTGGTAAAAGGTTGAAATATTTGATTTTAGACCTTTAATAAGGACAGATACTGTTCTTTTTGACGGTTAAATTCCCATTTTGGATTCTGGTACCCATTTGGAACGTCTAGGCTACCCTCCCCGATGCCCTCTAAAACCTGTGCTAGATTGTCTGCGGTATAAAAGATGGCATTTTCATTTAAATCCCCAATAGTTGCAAAAAATTGCTTGCACAATAAGGGTTTTTGGTACGCATAGGCCAAATTAAAACTGCCTGAAATTTTATAGCGTAAGTAATTTTCTTCTTCTTTTAAAAGTGGCATGACCAGATTACTGGATTTTAGGTAGGCGTGATATTCCTTGTTTGGGATAAAGTGGTCAAAACAAATAAAAAAGTCTTGTAGGCCTAGCTTTTCTATCTGTTCCATGAGGTTGTTGTCAGTAATTCTTTCACGGTCCAGTTTTCCAAGCAACAGGAATTTTAGCTTGCTTTTTCGTTGGGTTTTCGCCAAGGTTTTTAATAAGGTGTCGTAATCCCTTCTGGTAGCATCTATCCGGCCAGGTATGGAAATCCAGATTTCGTTGGGCGGTTTTTCCATATACTGATGGTTGTCAGGAAAAAAGATAGGGTAGAAACTGGTGATGTAGGTATCCTGTTTTGGCGTGAGCTGTTTTTTAATATGGTCACTTAAAACATAATACCTTTTTATTTTTAAGGATATCACCTTTTGGGTAAAACTTCCCATGAGCTTATTTCCATGGTGCAGTACACCTAGGCACAACACTTGTTTATGAAGTAAAAGTAGGCAAAGGTTGCGCACAAATTTACTGGAACTGGCCGTATTGAAAATGACAACGTCCTGTTTTTCCAATATCTTGGCTGTTTTGCGTTGCTGTTGCCATTTGGGTAGCAGACCTTGGGCAACCGGACGTATTAAACTAAGTTGTTCACATAAATGCCAGTAGGTTGCTACCTGTGGTTCCAATGCTTCATGCAGCAGTAAGGACACCTTATGGCCTGCACTTGTTAAAAAGAGTACCTGGCTGTAGATGCATTCTTCGTGACTTCTGCTTACTTCAACAATGGTAATATTCATGCCACCCTAACATTTTCTTGTCACTCTAAAACTAAACATTTAAGGCAACATTAAACATATGTGAGGATAGTTTTAGAAAATAGGTGTGCATTGTCCCATGGTCTTGCCCAAATTTAATAATGTTTAAGATAGGTACGGCGTAAGAACATATTACTGGTGGTTGAAGCCATCTGCAAGGTTCTGGAATTTTAAAGGCCTTGCTTATGTGTTGTAACTATGTTTAATTCAGACTTTAGTAAATAAAACATCCAGGAATGTCATCCGTGCGCATTGCTATAGTGAACATGGAACATGCTAGCTGATTACACTTTCCTTGCCAATGGCATAGTTTCTTTCCTTGCCAAAACTACCGTATGGCTTAACGTTTAAATTTTGCCTTAAACGATGTAATTGGGCATATCTGTGGTAAACACTCAATGCGTTAAGATAACAAACCTTTAGACCCTTGGTGCCATCAAGAAATCCAAACCTACAGACAAAGTTGTACGTAAATCGCCAAATGGGTTTGATAAGTAATTTTAGGACACTGGAAGTTTCCCCTTTTTGCAGCCTTTCTTGTGCCTGTAATTGGCCATAGCACAACATTTTTCTTTTGTAGTCGTCAAAATTTTTAAAACAATAATGCTCAAGTTTGGTTTTTAGACTTTTTGAGGTGCCGTTGACATCAAGGGATTCATGAACCAATTTGTTATCCACGAACTTCACCTTACTTTTTCTGAACAACCTGTGGTTTTTGTCGGTTTGCCAACCGCTAAAGTGGAGCGGTGCACCTTGGTACATAAACTGCCTGTAGAAATAGTAGGCCTCTGCGGCATTCTTATTGGCTATAGTTTGCAGGATTTCTTCTCTTAGTTGGGCATTGACCACTTCGTCGGCATCAACAAAAAGAATCCAATCATTATTGGCCTGTTGTAGCGCAAAAGCCTTCTGGTCCGTGTAGTTTTTAAAAGGGCGTTGAACTACCTTTACCTTTTTATGCGACAAAAGGTATTCATAGGTGCCATCTGTACTGAATGAATCCACCACAATAATTTCATCGGCAAAGCCAATGGATTCAATACACCTTTCAATATATCCAATTTCATTGTAGGTGATGATCAATGCGGTTATGTTGTTCTTAGGCGTCAATGGCAGCTATTTTAATGATGTACGCCTGTAGCTAACGGAAAAAAGAAGGTTTTGGTATATTTTCCTACAATTTTATACCGCTACATCATATTCGCGGAGCGCATCGTTCAAAGATGTTTTTTTATTGGTGCTTTCCTTCCGTTTGCCAATGATCAAAGCGCAAGGCACTTGGTATTCCCCAGCGGCAAAGCGTTTGGTATAACTACCAGGAATAACAACGGAACCTGCGGGTACCGCTCCTTTGGTTTCCACTGGCTCTTTTGCGGTAACATCAATAATTTTGGTAGAAGCGGTCAATACCACGTTGGCTCCCAATACGGCTTCTTTCCCTACTTTAACGCCCTCTACGACAATGCAGCGTGAGCCTATGAATGCGTTGTCCTCAATAATGACCGGTGCCGCTTGCAAAGGTTCCAAAACCCCGCCAATACCAACGCCACCACTTAAATGAACGTTTTTGCCAATCTGTGCGCAACTGCCCACGGTGGCCCAAGTGTCCACCATTGTGCCCTCATCCACGTAAGCCCCTATATTCACATAACTGGGCATAAGTATGGTGCCCTGGGAAATATACGCACCATGCCTTGCAACGGCATGGGGTACAACGCGTATCCCCTTTGCCTCATAGCCTCGTTTCAAAGGAATTTTGTCATGGTATTCAAAAATGCCCGCTTCCAAGGTTTCCATTTTCTGAATAGGAAAATATAGTACTACCCCCTTTTTGACCCATTCATTGATTTGCCATCCGTTGGCAGTGGGTTCGGCACAACGCAGTTTACCATCGTCCAATAAGGCAATCACCTCCCTTATGGCTTCTTGTGTTGTTGCCTCCTTTAACAATTCCCGTTGTTCCCAAGCTTTTTCTATGATATCCCTTAGCGCATCCATGATTGTAAAAATTTTTGCGAAGATAGGGTGCATTCCACGATATCCCAGTTCAATTTACAGGCATAACAATTTATAGGTTATTTTTGCCAAAAATTCAGATTTGGCAAGGATTCTAGCGTTGGATTATGGTAAGGTAAGAACGGGCATTGCCGTAACCGATGAACTACAGATCATAGCTTCTGGACTAACCACGGTGGCCACTAGCGAGTTGCCCCAATTTTTAAGAAAATATTTGGCCACCGAGGATGTGGAACGTATTGTAATAGGGGAACCCAAGCAAATGGATGGCACCCCGTCAACATCCGAGGCCTTAATGCAACCCTTTATTGCCAAATTGGAAAAATGGTATCCCAACATACTGGTAACCAGGCAAGACGAGCGTTTTACCTCAAAACTGGCGTTTGACTCCATGCTGGCATCGGGTTTGGGCAAAAAAAAACGAAGTAATAAGGCCTTGGTGGATGAAATTAGTGCCACCATCATTTTGCAAGATTATCTAAACAGAAAGTAGGGTGGTGGGTATCGTGGACCTTGAGGTATTTCTCAAACGGAAAATAAGGCAGTATTTTAAAGTGTATTTTGACAGTCGTGAGCAACGCTCCCTATTCAATAAGGATTTTGTGATTGTGAGTCGTAACTGCTGGGGTAGCCAAATTTACCAACAGCTCAATATACCCTATAACACCCCTTTTATTGGTTTGTTTTTCTACGGACCCTGTTACATGAAACTGTTAAAGGATTTTGACCGTTACATGGGCGTGGACCTTAATTTTATTCCTGTTTCTAAGTACAAAGATGCAAAAAACGACTACCCGATTGGTGTATTGGACGATATCGAAATCCATTTTCAGCATTATAGCAACGAGGATGAGGCCCGCAGCAAATGGAACAGAAGAAAAAAACGTATGCTTTTGCAGCAGAACAAGAATCACTATTTCTTTATGATTTGTGACCGTAGGGGAGTGACTTCAGAAGACTTGACGGATTTTCATGGCCTGCCGTTCAAGAACAAAGTTTCCTTCTCCATTAACCCCATGCTTGGCGAAAAAACGGAAGAACATATTATCTTGCGCCAGCAAAGTAACGATAAAAGGACTTTTGCCGTAAATGGAAAGAAGCTGTATAAGTTAACCTTTCTTTATTTTGATGTGATACAATGGTTAAATACCGGCAAGATTCAACGAACCCGATTTAAGTAAGTACCTATGATTTTACCAATTGTTGCCTATGGCGATACTGTTTTGAGAAGAAAGGCGAAGGCAATTACTGAAGACTACCCCAATATCAACGATTTAATCCATAATATGTGGGAGACCATGTACAATGCCAGCGGCGTTGGCCTAGCGGCACCACAAGTTGGTTTGCCCATTAGGCTGTTTGTGATAGATGCTACGCCCTTTGCCGATGATGAAGAGCTTACCAAAGAAGAACAGGATGCGCTACATGGATTTAAAAAGGTGTTCATCAACGCCCAGATAGAAGAGGAAGCGGGTGAGGAGTGGGCCTTTAATGAAGGTTGTTTGAGTATCCCGGATATCCGGGAAGATGTGCATAGAAAGGATACTATCACGATTTCCTATCAAGATGAAAATTTTAAGAACCACACAGAAACCTACACAGGACTTGTAGCGCGCGTCATCCAGCATGAGTACGATCATATAGAGGGTATCCTGTTTACGGACAAACTGTCTTCACTCAAAAAACGACTTCTTAAAAACAGGCTGCAAAAAATTTCCAAAGGAAAAATAAGCGTGGATTATAAAATGCGCTTTCCCGATGCCAAAAAAGTAAGGTAACGGGCAACGGTAGCTAAAAGATTCCTATAACTTTGCAACGTTAAAACACAGATATGGCTTTGGATAAAATATTATCTATTGGAGGTAAACCGGGATTGTACAAATTGTTGACCCAAACTAGGGCTGGTTTTGTTGGTGAGTCCTTGTTGGACGGAAAACGGGTAACCGTAGGGTTGCGCAACAATGTGAGTGTGCTATCAGAGATTGCCATTTATACCTTGGAAGAGGAGGTGCCATTGAAAGAGGTATTTCAAAAAATCAAGGAAAAGGAAAATGGGGGCAAAACGTCCATTGGCCATAAGGAGGAAAAAATAAAGTTAGAAGAATACTTTTTTCAAGTTCTGCCCAACTATGATGAAGACCGGGTCTATGCCAGTGACATCAAAAAAATCATCCAATGGTATAATATCCTTCACGACCATGGAATTGTAGATTTTGTGGAAAATGATAAGGAAGAAGTGGTTGCCGATACCAAAGTTGAAACCACTGCCGACAGCGAAGAAGAATAGACCACCTGGCCATTTACCGCTTATCTTTAAATTTTACCGTCCAATTTTCGGGTAGTTTTGGTTACCTTACAGGCAAAACCAAAATCAAACACTCCCTATGAAAGTTGCTATCCAAGTTTTACGTGCGCTGTGCTGTTTACTAGTATGTGTGTGCACTGCCCATGCGCAAAAGGCTACCCAAGATACCATCAAAAAAGCCACCAAGGAACTGCCATTAGAGCCAGAAAGAAACCTACAGTATACTACTGAGGAAGGTACTTGGATCTCATTGGATGTGAGTCCTGATGGCCAGACCATTGTTTTTGATTTGATGGGCGATTTGTACACCTTGCCCTTAACCGGCGGAAAGGCGACAGCCTTAACCTCAGGGATGGCCTATGAGGTGCATCCCAGGTTTAGTCCGGATGGGAAATCATTGGTTTACATTTCTGACAAGAGCGGGTCTGATAATATTTGGACGATGAATTTGGGCACCATGGAGGAAAAGCAGATTACCGAAGACAAAAAACACAATTTCTTTTCCGCGGCCTGGACACCAGATGGCAATTATATCGTTGGGGTAAAAGGAAGGCGCAGCATCAAACCCCACATCTATCACAAGGACGGTGGCTCTGGCAGTCAGCTGGTTATTGAACCCAAGAATATTAAGTTAATAGACCCTGCTTTCTCCGCGGACGGAAAGCTGCTTTACTTCTCACAGCGAAACGGTGCTTGGAACTATAATGCCCAGTTGCCCCAATACCAAATTGCCACCTACGATATGGAGGATGCGGACTTGGCCACTATTACCTCAAAATATGGGTCTGCATTTACCCCAACCTTATCGCCGGACGGTAAGTGGCTGGTGTACGGCACCCGTTATGAGGCCGAAACGGGCTTAGTGCTAAGAAACCTAATTACGGGAGATGAAGCTTGGTTGGCGTACCCCGTGCAGCGGGACGAACAAGAGTCCATTGCGCCTTTGGGGGTATTGCCCGCCATGGCCTTTACCCCGGACAGCAAAGAGCTCATTGTATCCTACGGGGGTAAAATACACCGCATATCCGTTGCGGAGAAGGTAGCCACGGAAATTCCATTTTCTGTAGATGTAAATCTTGATTTGGGGCCTCGTTTGGCCTTTAAATACCCTATTACCGATGCACCGGAAGCCTTTGCCACCCAGATAAGAAATGCCAAACCATCTCCTGATGGTTCCAAATTGGCTTTTACCGCATTAAACCGTCTTTACGTAATGGATTACCCCAACGGCACGCCCAAAAGACTCACCAAAAACAATTTTATAGAAGCGCACCCCTCATGGTCACCAGATGGAAAGCAGATTGTATTTACGACTTGGGAGACCGATGGTGGCCATGTATACAAAGTGAATGTTACCGGAGCGCAGCGCATCACAAAATTAACGGAGTCCAAGGGAATTTATACCTATCCGGAATGGTCTTACCAAAAAGACCGTATTGCCTTTCTTCGCGGTAGTGCCCAGGTATTCCAAGATTTAGTGGGACCGTTATCTGGCCGTACGGCCGAGGATTTGGTATGGGTAAATGCCAATGGCGGACCCGTACAGTTCATTGATAAGGCCAAGGGGAGGACACGACCCCATTTTACAAAAGTAGATGACAGAATCTACCTTTTTGAAGCTGATAGGGGCTTGCTTTCCATCCGTTGGGACGGCTCTGACCAAAAAGAGCACCTAAAGCTAAAGGGCATTGTTACCTTTGGCTCCCAAGATATTTTTCATGATGCCTTTGGGGGTCATGACATCCTATCAAGCCCAAAAGGCAATGAAGAGCCCAACGATTCCTCCTCAGAACCCGAAGAGATACGCATAGCCCCGGACGGAACATCGGCCTTGGCCAAAATCAATAATGACATTTATCAAGTAATCATTCCCAAGTATGGACAAACCCCTACCATCTCACTGGCAAAGGCGGAAAAAGCGGCTTTTCCAGCGGTTAAACTAACAATCATGGGTGGGGAGTTTCCGGTTTGGTCTTCAAATGGCAAGCAGATTCACTGGTCATTGGGGGCAAGCTATTTCAGTTACGATTTGGAAGCGGGTCAAAAATTCAGGGATAGTCTGGCCGCTGCAAAAAGTAAGGAAAAGGCAGTGGAAAAAGAAAAGGAACAACCAGATTCCACAAAAACAAAAAAAGAGAAAGATATAAAGGATAACGAAAATGCCTTTAGGGCCACAGAACTAGCCATAAAAGTACCTTACCTAAAGGATATTCCCAAAGGGGATGTATTGCTCAAAGGGGCACGGTTGATTACCATGGCAGGTAAGGAAATTATTGAAAAAGGGGATATTTGGATACACAATAACCGCATTAAACAATTGGGCATTTCTGGCAGCATACTGGTATCAAAGGAAACAAAGGTAATTGATGTCAGCGGTAAGACCATTATTCCAGGCTTTGTGGATACCCATGCCCATATGCGGCCCGCTTGGGGCATCCATAAAAATCAAGTGTGGTCTTATACGGCAAACTTGGCCTACGGAGTTACCACCACCAGAGATCCACAGACGGGAACCACGGACGTGCTCACCTATTCGGATATGGTGGAATCTGGGCAGTTAAAAGGCCCTAGAATCTATAGCACCGGTCCTGGGTTGGGCTTTTGGTTCTACCAACTTACCAGTCTTGAGCAGACCAAAGAGGTGCTTAAACAGTACAGTAATTATTTTGATACCAAAACCATAAAAATGTACTTAGTGGGCAATCGCCAACAGCGGCAATGGGTCATTGAAGCATGCAAGGAGCTAAAATTGATGCCGACCACAGAAGGTGGCCTTGACTTTAAATTAAACATGACCCAATTGCTGGACGGCTATCCCGGGCATGAACATTCTTTTCCCATTTACCCTATTTATAAGGATGTGCTACACGCCGTGGCCACATCACAAATGGCGGTAACCCCCACATTATTGGTATCCTACGGAGGGCCTTGGGCAGAAAATTACTATTATTCACGGGAAGATGTTTGGGGAGATGAAAAATTGCAGCACTTTACCCCCTATAGTGATTTGGCTAGAAAGTCAAGAAGAAGGCCGGGCTGGTTTATGGAGGAAGAGCATGTTTTTAAAAAACACGCTGCCTTTATGAAAGCGTTGGTAGAGGCCAATGGTATCGCAGGCATTGGTAGCCATGGGCAATTGCAAGGCCTTGGTTTTCATTGGGAGCTTTGGAGCGTGGCAAGTGCTGGAATGGAGCCCCATGATGCCCTGCGCATTGCCACCATCATTGGGGCAGAGGCCATTGGACTGGATGGTGACTTAGGGAGCTTGGAAGCCGGCAAAGTGGCAGATATCCTAGTTTTGGACAAAAATCCCTTAGAAGATCTCAGAAACACCAATACCCTTAGCCATGTGATCAAGAACGGAAAGATTTACGAGGCCGATACCCTAAACGAGATTTGGCCAGAGCAGAAAGAGGCCGGTGAATTTAGATGGCAGACCAAAAAACCAGAGGGTTTGCCAGGGATAAAGTAGTGAGGTTGTCCAATTATGGTGTGCGGTTTATATGAGCTAAGTGGACGATTTGTTTAATTTGTTTGTTTCAAGCCTAGCTTGCAAATCATAAGGAATAAACTGCAAAGGTATATTTGAAATAAACGTATAACAATAAAGTCGCTTATCGCAATAGAAGATTGGGAGCAGACAGTCATATGGATAAAGGGGGCAATACCTTTAGGTCCTATCCTTTCATTATTATAATGGATTAGAAAAAGGCCAAACAGCGGAAGCAAAACGGTGTGGAAAGGAGGACAACCTAAATTTGGACTAAGCATCCCTTGAATCCAATTCTGTAATCCAAAGACATGAAAATTCTACCGGGCTTTCAATTTAAAAAAACCAATTAGACTAGTCTTTTTCAATGATAGTAGTTGTATCCCATGGAATTAACGCTGATGGGTAGTAGTTGACCTTCATCCGTTCCAGAAAAGGAGCTTGTTTGGCAAGCCTGGCCTTATACCCGTCCCAATTCCTAACTTCCTGGGCAGACCAGCCCAACTCCGAGTACCCAATGGCCCTGGGAAAGGCCAAATATTCCAGTTCTGCGGAATTGCTTATGGTTTCTGACCACAAAGGGGCCTCAATACCTAAAATGGAAGACGGGTCAATTCCTTCATAATACTCTGGCGACCAACGGTAGGCAGTGTCCACGGGAATGTAAGCGGCCCAAGTAAGCCCATGCTTGGATAGTGAATCGTATTTCATATCCAAATAGGCCTTTTTTGCAGGTGACATGATTATTTGCATCCCTTTTATCGTGGCGGTTTTTGCATTTTTGGTGCTTGACCAGAACTGGGCAATGGATGTGGAGTCAACCCTTGCATTGGCCACCTCATCCCAACCTATCATTCGCTTGCCATGTTTTTGAACAATTTTTTCAACCCGCTCCACAAAGTAATTGTAGTCCTTTTTCTTGGTAACAAGGCTTTCGTCACCACCAATATGGAAATACGGGCCGGGAGTAAGCGCTGAGATTTCACGGACCACATCATCAATAAAGCTATAAACGGTATCTTTTCCGGTGTCAAAGGTGCTAAAGCCTACCCTGGTGCCAGTATAGGGTTTAAGGGGCTTTCCGTTTCCATTTAAAATAGGATAAGATAGGGAAGCGGTATTGGTATGTCCGGGCATATCAACCTCTGGTACTATGGTCATATGGTGCTTCGCGGCATATTGCACCAGAGTGGTATAATCTGCTTGTGTGTAAAAACCGCTAGCTCCACCACCTACCTCTGTTTTACCGCCAACCTCGGTAAGTTTTGGCCAGGATTTAATTTCAATGCGCCATCCTTGGTCGTCCGTTAGATGAAGGTGAAGTGTGTTAATTTTGTAATACGCTAAAACATCAATAAATTTTTTCACCTCCTCTACACTAAAGAAATGCCGCGCCACGTCCAACATAATGCCACGGTATTTAAAATTAGGTTCATCCAAAATCTTTCCTGTGGGTACGGGCCAAATAGGTTGTGCGTTCAGGGTATCATTACTTTTTTCAGGAATAACCTGGCGTAAGGTTTGTACGCCCCTAAAAGCACCCTCGTTGGTCTTGGCGTTTAGGATTATGGTATCCTTTGAAATATAAAGTTGGTAGCCTTCTGGTGAGTCTACCGCCAGTTCATCACTTTGGTTGATGAAAATCATACGTTCCAAGGTTTCTTCTTGGGTATCATTCACTGCCAAGCGAAGTCCTGTTTTTTCAGAAATCTTTTCTGACAAATAGTTGGCCACGCCCTCTATACCACTTTCAGTGGATGAGGTGTAAATACCAGTGTATTGGTCTAGTGCAAACGCGGAGTGGGTGGGTGTTATCTTTTTGGGAATGGGGATTATTGGCGCTTTGGCCAAATCTGTTTTGGGTAATTGGAGCTCAGGCTTGGGGTGCTGACAAGCAGTAAGAAAAAACAAAATTAGGGTTGTGGCCATGCTGCCTTTGGTCCAGGTTAATCCTCGTGTCATGGGTTGGTAATTTTGGATATTCTAAAAATTAAACGTTCTAAACTTTACTAATGAATCTTATGATTCCAAAAAATGGCTCTCCAGTCTAAGGGATAAATGGTTTTATCTGTTGGTACCATAGTTGGTAGCCCTTACTATTCATGTGTAGGCCATCCTCAATAAAAATATCCCTACGCACCCGTCTCCCTTCTAGCATGACGTTCCAAACATCTGCAAACTGTAGCTTTGGGTTTTTGGACGCTAGTTTCTGAAATTTACGATTCAATCTTTTGTAGCGCCTTTTCCATTTCCATCTGGCAATACTGGGTTTGGCAGAAATCCATACAATTTGCGTATCTGGTAACAGGGTATGGATATTGGTGATGACCTTTTGCCCTGTGGCAATGATTTCTTTGGGTCTTTTCATGGCGGCTATGTCATTATCCCCTTCATAAATAAAAACTTTTTTAGGCCGATATTTTAAGACCAGCGGTTCTAGGTGATATAGTAAGTCATGGGTTTGGGAGCCACCAAAACCGGAATTCAGGATTTGGTGCTGGGGAAAGCGTTGCTGGAGATCTTTCCAAAAACGGATGCTACTACTTCCGGTAAACAAAATGGTTTCCCTGTTTGCATCCCATAACGAATCGTTTTTTGCGACTAGGGCCTCCACTTCTTCCTGAAAAGGACTTTGGGCTGTACCACAAGTTATAAATCCGAATAAAAAAAGGAAGAGGTAATTTTTCATTTTAGAGACGTTTTAATCAATGATTCGGCCACGGCCCACTCATAAAAGCGTTCTATCCAGCTATCGGCGGGCAGGTTTTGCTTTCGCATTCCAAAACCATGTCCACCTTTGGCATACATATGTAACCCCACGGTTTTCTCCATCTTAAGATAGGAATTGTAAATAGCGATACTGCCCTTGGCAAGCCCCAAGGGGTCATCCGTGGCGCAGATAATTAAAGCAGGAGGGGCGTTGGATTTAATGGGTTGTACTGGAAGGGCGCTAGTCCAGGTATAAATAGGGACTATAAAATCCGGTCTGTTAGTGGCGTTATAACGGTAAGACACCCCCATGGTAACCGCGCCGCCGGCCGAGAATCCCATAAATCCTATTTTATCTGGTTGTATATCATATAAGTCGGCATTTTCTCGAACATGAGCCACGGCATTTAGCCCGTCCTGCACAGAAAAAGGAAGTATTTTGGCTACCTGGGCTTCCATCTTTTCTGGATGTTCTGCCCAAATCTTGGAAATTTCCGCTACACCGTCCTTGCCCGTCGGAACCAAACGATACTTTAAAACAAATGCCGTAATGCCTTTTTTTACCAACCATTCTGCCACCCAATTTCCTTCACTATTGATACTGTGGGCATAAAGTGCGCCACCAGGGGCAATAATCACTGCCGTACCCGTGCGGATGGAGGCTTCTGGTTGGAAAACCTGCATGCTTGGATTAGAGACATTGGTGACCACATCGGTTTGCCAAATGTCTGAGTAGTAGCTTTTTTCCTTATGTATCCAAGTTACGCCCTCTATGGGTTCATGGGGCAGTTCTATCACTTGTTGCGACGCTAGGACAGCAGAGCACACGCATAGAATTAAGGTGAAAAATAGCTTCATCTTAGGTAGTTTCGGTTTCCACATTCGGTGCTCTTCTTTTAATTAACCATAGTCCAAAAAAGGTCAGAAGCCCATTTAAAGGCAGTAGTTCATACCCCAGTACATAACCGCCCAAATACGCTTTGTCTACACCCGCAATAAGGGCAATGGTGATGACGGACAATACGCTCACCAACCAAACCCACTTATCATGGATTTGATGCTTGGTAAAGATGCCAAAGGCAAAAAGACCCAATAACGGACCGTAAGTGTAGCCCGCCACGGTCAATAAACTGTCTATTACATTACTGTTAAGGATATATTTAAAGGCAATGATTACAAGTACCAAGGCAATGCTCATCCAAATATGGGTCTGTTTTCTAATGCGTTTTTGAGCTTTGGCCTCTCTTTTTTCCAGATTGAGGAAATCTACACAAAAGGATGTGGTAAGGGAGGTTAAGGCACTATCCGCACTGCTGTACGCAGCTGCAATAAGCCCCAACATAAAGGTAACGGAAAGCCCAAGTCCCAAACCGCTGTTAAGGGCAATTTCTGGGAACAGAAGGTCGGTTTTGGTCTGGCCATCCATCAATGGAATGTTGATATCGTTCTTTTTGGCGTACATAAAGAGTAGGGCTCCAAGCAGCATAAACAATAAGGTGACGACGACCAGCACAAAACTGAAGGAAACCATATTTTTTTGAGCGTCCCTTAGGTTTTTGCAAGTCAGGTTTTTTTGCATCATATCTTGGTCAAGGCCCGTCATACAAATGGTAACAAACATGCCGCCCACAAAGGATTTTATAAAATGGTTTCTGGCAAGGAAATCATCGGTATAAAAAACGGTACTGTATTCTTTTAGTGCGTCCGAAGCTAAAAACTCCGAGAAGCTCCAATCCAATTCTTGGTTGATAAGAATGATGGATAAGATTACCGCCGCAATCATAAAAGCAGTTTGTAGGGTGTCTGTCCAAACAATGGTTTTGATTCCCCCGCGGTTGGTATATACCCAGATTAGGGCAATGGAAATGATTACCGTAATTTCAAAAGGGATACCAAAAGCATCAAACACAAATTGTTGCAATACAATGGCCACTAAATACAAACGGAAGGCAGCGCCCAACACCCGGGAGACAAAAAAGAAAAAGGCCCCAGTTTTATGGCTTACTGTTCCAAACCTAGACCGCAAATACTCGTAAATAGAGGTAAGGTTGAGTTTGTAGTAAATGGGCAACAATACAAAAGCCACTACAAAATACCCTACCAAATAGCCAAGCACCACCTGAAAGTAGGCAAATTTGGAATCCTCTACCCAACCGGGCACTGATATAAAGGTAACCCCGGAAAGGGAGGCCCCAACCATGCCAAAGGCAACGAGGTACCATGGAGACTGCTTTCCAGCTTTAAAAAAATCCACATTGGAGTCGTTTTTGCCCGTTAAATAGGAAATCAGCAGCAATACTAAAAAATAGCCTACAATCAATAGTAAAATCTGCGTGGCGGTCATGTTCCAATTTTAAACGGAAAGATACAAAGAAGATGATTGATGAAATGAAAATTGTAATTTTACGGGGTTAAATGGTACTATGGAATATGCTTCAAAACTTTTGGCGAACGCAGTTTATGAAATATCACAACTTCCAGGTATTGGAAAGCGCACGGCGCTGCGCTTGGCACTACACCTGTTAAAACAACCAGAGCAGCAAACCGTGGCACTTGCAGACGCGCTGATAAAGTTAAGGACAGAGATTGCCTATTGTAAAAGCTGTTTTAATATTTCGGACAGTACCGTCTGCGAAATCTGTGCCAACCCAAAACGTGATGAAGGTCTGATTTGTGTGGTGGAGGACATCCGGGATGTAATGGCCATAGAAAACACCTCACAATATCAAGGCTTGTACCATGTGCTCGGAGGTAAAATTTCGCCAATGGATGGGGTAGGGCCACAAGATTTGAATATTGGCGCCTTGGTGCAAAAAGTAAAGGACGGAAAGGTGCGGGAGCTAATTTTTGCGCTTAGCTCCACGATGGAGGGCGATACCACCAATTTCTACATCTACAAACAATTAGATGGTTTGGATATCGTTACCTCTACCATAGCAAGGGGGATATCCGTTGGTGACGAATTGGAATATGCGGATGAAATTACTTTAGGTCGCAGTATTTTAAACAGGGTTCCATTTGAGAACTCCATGAAGGCAAACTAAAGTTGCGTTAAATTTAACGATACGCTCATTTTTATAGTATTTTTGCAAAATATTACCTACAAAAGACACGTTAATTAAGAATATGTCAAAGTTTGAATTAAAATTACCGCAAATGGGAGAAAGCGTTGCAGAAGCGACGCTGACAACTTGGTTAAAGGAGGTTGGAGATACCATAGATTTGGACGAGGCCGTATTTGAAATTGCCACCGATAAGGTAGATTCAGAGGTTCCGAGTGAGGTAGAAGGTACGTTGGTTGAAAGACGATTTCAAGTTGATGACGTTATTAAGGTAGGGGAGGTAGTCGCAGTGATTGAGATAGAAGGGGAAACCACTGATACTTCCCAATCAGATAGCGCAGATAATGCTGTAGAAAACATTACGGAAGCCGAGGCGGCACCGGCAGTGGCCGTTTTGGAAAAGGAAGTAGCCGCTGTAAGAGAGCGCACTACTGGCCTAAAACAAGAGTTTTCAGAAGCAAAACGCTTTTATTCCCCTTTGGTGAAGAATATTGCACAAAAAGAAGGAATAAGCTTGGAAGAGTTGGACACCATACCTGGTACTGGAAATGAAGGTAGGGTAACCAAAAATGATATTTTAGGCTACGTTGCCAGCAAAATGGATACCCAACAGGAGAAAGCTAAAGTTCCCGAGGTCCCAAAACAAGTTGCAGGTACCGCCTCGGATACAAGTGTGCTAACGGAAAAACCGATGGAACCCAAGAAGGAACCACAGCAGAATCCTGTCAACCTTTCGGTAGCCCAAGGAGATGAGGTAATTCCATTGTCAAGAATGGGCAAACTTATTGCCCATCATATGATAGAAAGTGTCTCTACCTCTGCACACGTGCAAAGCTTTATTGAGGTAGATGTTACCAATTTGGTCAATTGGCGCAATAAGATAAAGCAATCTTTTGAGTCCCGTGAAGGGGAAAAACTGACCTTTACCCCTATTTTTTTGGAAGCCGTTGCGGTGGCATTAAAAAAGCATCCGATGATTAATATTTCCCTGCAGGGGGATAAGGTCATCAAAAAGAAGAATATCAACATTGGTATGGCCGCTGCATTGCCTGACGGGAATTTAATAGTTCCCGTAATTAAAAATGCCGACCAATTGAATATGGTGGGCATGGCCAAAGCGGTTAACGATTTGGCCACTAGGGCAAGAAACAATGCCTTAAAACCAGATGAAATTAAGGATGGTACATATACCGTGACCAATGTGGGCACCTTTGGAAGTGTATTTGGGACCCCAATCATTAACCAACCACAAGTTGGTATCTTGGCTTTGGGGGCTATCCGGAAAATGCCCGCGGTCATAGAAACTCCGGAAGGTGATTTTATTGGGGTTCGCAGTAAAATGTTTCTTTCCCACAGTTATGACCATAGGGTGGTCAATGGTGCGTTAGGGGGAATGTTCATTAAAACCATAGCACAGTATTTAGAAGAATGGGACATGAATAGAGAAATCTAACGGTTTAAGGAACTTTTACGCTTTACTTTTCTACTTTTACCCCATAGTTAAAGAACTATACTATTGTTTGGGAAAGCTTACTTGATGAGATTGCCTCTGGTGTATGCCGATAGCAAACAGTAAGTTTTGTTTTGTTATACCCTAATATTGTCATAAATACCTAATTGCTGTTTCATGAATTTACAACTCACCAAGCCCATTTGTTTTTTTGATTTGGAAACAACCGGTACCAATGTGGCCAAAGACAGGATTGTGGAAATTTCTATTTTAAAGATATTCCCCAATGGAAATAAAGAGAGCAAAACTTGGTTGGTAAATCCAGAAATGCCCATTCCCAAAGAAGTGGTGGCCGTTCATGGAATTTCTGATGAACGCGTGGCCAATGAACCAACGTTTAAAGAGCTGTCCAAGGAGATTTATGGAATGATTAAGGATAGTGATTTAGCAGGCTTTAATTCTGACCGATTTGATATTCCCTTGTTAGCCGAGGAAATGTTGCGAGCCGATGTGGATTTTGACATGAAGCATATGGTCTCCGTAGACGTCCAGACTATTTTTCATAAGATGGAGAAGCGCACCCTTGGGGCCGCCTACAAGTTTTATTGTGATAAAAACTTGGAAGATGCCCATAGTGCAGAAGCAGATACCATGGCCACTTATGAGGTGCTGTTGTCACAATTGGATAGGTATCCAGAGCTGGAGAACAACGTTAAAAAACTCGCTGAGTTTACCACAAGAAAACAATCATTGGATTTTGCTGGCTTTATTGGGGTCAACAAGGAAGGGGAGCCTATCTTTGCCTTTGGGAAACATAAGGGTAAAACGGTAGATGAGGTCATGGAAAAAGAACCTGGTTATTTTGGATGGATTTTAAATGCAGATTTTCCCTTATACACCAAAAAAGTGTTGACACAGCTTAAATTGAGCAAACTTAACAACAAGTTATCTTGAAACTAGTTCCGTTACTGTTTTTCCTATTGGCGTCTGCCGGATCTGCACAGAATGTTGATTTTGAGGGTACAGTGCTGGATGCAAAAACCAAAGTCCCATTACCCTATGTAAACCTGAGTTTTTTAGGTACGCTTAAAGGTACTTCCACCGGTGAAACAGGGGAGTTTTCCATTGAAATTTCCAAATCTTTACTAGAGGGTGAAATTCACATATCTTCCCTTGGTTACAAGGACACCATAGTTAACGCAGCCCAGCTTTACAAGGTAAGGCGTCTGCTTATGACAGAAGATGTTTTTGAATTAAACGAGGTGGTCATTAGCAAAGATTATGGTGCCTCAAAAGTTTTGAACCCAATTTTGAGCAGAGGGATCAGCAGTGGTTTTAATTCCTCCTCTACACCATGGATAGTTGCCCTTTACTTCCCCAACATAGGAGCGAGTAAAAAAAAGGTGGAAAAAGTCAATATTTTTTTTAGGGATAATCCCTATTTCAAAAGGGATAGGGCAAAGTTTAGGCTGCGTTTTTTTGGAGTGGATGCAACAACAAAAAAACCTTCTAAAGATTTAATACAAAAAAGTTTGGTCTTGGAAGCTGTAAAGGGGCAATCGTATACCACGATAGATTTGACAGGGCTTCAACTTCAAATACCTAGACAAGGAATGTTTGTGGGTTTGGAATGGTTGTTTGTGCCTTACAATTGGTATCCCAAAAGTGAAAAGGACCAAGTGACCCAGAAAAGCAAATTAGAGGATCGGTTTGCACCAACCTTTGGAGGGGTGTATTCCAAAAACTCCAATTTAAAGGTGATGGTATACGGAATGGGCCAATGGCAAGATTTTGAGGTTAGGTCTAAAATTCAGGGTCAACACCTTATCCCAGCCGTTTCCGTGAAAATCACAGAACATTGATGATAAAAAAACAGAAAGTAAATGAAATTGATTTGTATTGGCAGAAACTATGCCGACCATATTAGTGAGTTGGATAACGAAAGGCCCACAGAACCTGTGGTTTTTATAAAGCCAGATTCTGCCGTTTTACCTAAGGAGCAAGATTTTTATATTCCGGAGTTTACGGATGATGTGCACTATGAGGTTGAGGTACTCGTAAAAATTAAAAAAGTAGGGAAACACATAGCGAAGGAATTTGCGCATAAATATTATGATGAAATTGGTTTGGGGATAGACTTTACGGCAAGGGATTTGCAATCCAAACTAAAAGCGAAGGGACTACCGTGGGAAAAAGCAAAAGGTTTTGATGGCGCTGCCGTTATCGGTAGGTGGGAATCCAAGGAAAGGTATACAGATTTGAATGATTTGGGGTTTTCCTTGTTAAAGAATGGGGAAATTGTCCAGAATGCACGTACTAGCCTCATGCTGTGGAAGATAGACGAGCTAATTTCTTACGTTTCAACCTTCTTTACTCTTAAAAAGGGGGATATTTTGTTTACGGGTACGCCTGCAGGAGTTGGAAGAGTAATTACAAATGACTACCTTGAGGGTAAATTAGAAGGCGAACAAAACTTTTCCGTGCACATAAAATAATGATCTACAATCTTGATAAAATAAAGGAAATGGCTGAGGGAGACGAAGATTTTATCGTCTCCGTGGTATCCGTTTTTTTAGAGGAAGTGCCAGAAGACCTCAAGTCTTTGGAAGAAGCTATTGCTGCGAAGGATTATGACCAGGCCTATAAAATGGCTCACAAAATCAAACCCAATGTAGATCTTTTGGGAATGGAGCAAACTAGGGCCAATGCCCTGGAAATTGAGACATTGGGAAAATCTAAAGGCAATTTTAAAGAAATAGAGGTGCGTTTTCCCCTGTTGAAAACAGATATCCAACAAGTGATTTCTGAATTACGTAAAGACTTTTCGCTTTAAGCTCCTTCAAATTCCATTACTCACTTTTTTAGCCCAACGATGGCCCAACCGTAAACGCCTTAAATGCAAGCAGAGATAATAACCATTGGAGATGAAATTCTTATTGGCCAGATAGTAGATACCAATTCTGCCTTTATTTCCAAAATATTGAACAAAAACGGCGTATCCGTGTATCAGATCACCTCGGTACAAGATGAGGCCACCCATATTTTACAGGCATTGGAAGATGCAAATCGAAGATCGCAAGTGGTAATTATTACTGGCGGACTTGGACCTACCAAAGATGATGTTACCAAGCATACCTTATGTACCTATTTTGGGGATACCCTTCAACAAGACCCTATGGTTTTGGCGCATATTGAAATGCTCTTTAAAAAGTACATTTCCACCCCTATCTCAGATATGAATCGCCAACAGGCCTTGGTTCCCACTAAGGCAACCATACTAAAGAACGATTTTGGAACTGCCCCAGGCATGTGGATGGAAAAAGCGGGAACGGTCTTTATTTCCCTTCCCGGGGTCCCGTTTGAGATGAAGGCGTTAATGCAGCACCACGTCATTCCTAAAATTATTGAAAAATTTGAACGCCCCTACATTATCCATAAGACCATAATGACATACGGGTTGGGTGAAAGTGCCATAGCGGAGCGTATAGAGGTTTGGGAAAACGCCTTGCCACAGGATATTAAACTGGCCTATTTGCCCAGTTTAGGAAGGGTACGATTGAGGCTTTCTGCGAAGGGAAGGGATAAAAATGATCTTCAAAGAAGAATCAATAATGAGGTAAAAAAGTTGTATCCGTTAATAGGGGAAATAATTTATGGGGAAGAAGGAGACGAAAGCATTGAAGCCCAAATCGCCAAGTTGTTGATTGATAAAAAACAAACTTTGGCCACGGCCGAAAGTTTTACGGGAGGTAAGATCGCACAACAGATAACCGCATTACCCGGTGCTTCCAAATATTTTAAAGGTTCCATGGTTGCCTATGCTACGGAAACCAAAATTAAAGTGTTGGGCATTCCTGTAGCTTTAATTGAGAAACATAGCGTGGTGAGTGAAGCTGTGGCCATTGCGATGGCAGAACGGGTAAGAATTTTATTGGACACTGATTTTGCTATCGCAACTACGGGAAACGCCGGTCCAAGCAAGGGAGATGCAGATACCCCCGTTGGCACGGTGTATATAGGCGTATGCACGCCATCAGGTAGCTTTGCGCAACAATTTGTGATGGGAAATCACCGGGAGCGCATTGTACAAAAGTCGGTCAACAAGGCATTTGAACTGCTACAAAAAGAAATTCTAAAATTTTGATGGTTATTTTTGTGCGTCTAATAGAAATAACTAAATTTGCAGCCTCAATAAAATCACTCAAAAGGTAGAGAGATGTCCAAAGTATGTGAAATTACAGGAAAAAAGGTAATGTTTGGAAACAACGTGTCCTTCTCCATCAACAAAACGAAGCGCAGATTCGATGTAAACATTTCCAAAAAGAAATTTTACATTCCTGAGGAAGACAAGTGGGTTACCCTTAATGTATCGTCCAAAGGGATTAAGGTAATCAACAAAAAAGGAATCTCTGAGGCGTTGAAAGATGCCAAAGCCAAAGGTTTTGTGAAATAATAGAATTTGTAGAAAATGGCAAAGAAAGGCAATAGGGTTCAGGTAATATTAGAGTGTACAGAGCATAAGACCTCTGGTATGCCAGGAACTTCAAGGTATATTACCACAAAAAACAAAAAGAATACGCCGGACAGGTTGGAAATCAAGAAATTCAATCCCATCCTTAAGCGTATGACCGTTCATAAAGAAATCAAATAATTTTCGCCCAGACGAAAGCAAAAAAATAAGCCATGGCAAAAAAGACCGTAGCAACCCTCCAAGGAAGTTCTAAAAGATTGACCAAAGCCATTAAGATGGTAAAATCCCCAAAGACTGGGGCATATACCTTTGTAGAGCAGGTAATGTCGCCAGAATTGGTAAACGATTGGTTATCCAAAAAGTAATTACATCTATTTATCAGATATAGGAAAGCCGCTGGAAAGCGGCTTTTTTTATGGAAGTAACTAAACTGACTTTCCTATCTTTGGATACTAACACGTAAATCACATGAGTGTTTTTAAAAGAATATTCTCAAAAGATAAAAAAGAGACCTTGGATAAAGGTCTGGAAAAATCCAAATCTACATTTTTTGGTAAATTAAGTAAGGCCGTTGCCGGGAAATCCAAGGTGGATGATGAGGTTTTAGATAACCTAGAAGAAGTCTTGGTCAGCTGTGATGTGGGCGTGGATACAACGCTAAAAATCATTGATCGTATTGAAGCCCGGGTTGCCAAGGACAAATATTTGGGAACAGATGAACTCAATCAAATCCTTCGGGAGGAGATTGCGGGGCTACTTTCAGAAACCCATTTGGGAGAAGATCGGGAAATATCCATCCCTACGGGAAAAAAACCCTATGTTATTATGGTTGTAGGGGTAAACGGTGTGGGAAAAACGACTACCATAGGTAAGCTTGCCAAACAATTTAAAAGCAAGGGGCTTAAAGTGGTGCTAGGGGCAGGTGACACCTTTAGGGCCGCTGCCATAGATCAGTTACAGGTTTGGGCAGAAAGGGTAGATGTACCTATTATAAAACAAAAAATGGGAAGTGACCCGGCATCCGTGGCTTTTGATACCTTAAACTTTGCCGTTGCAGATGATGCGGATGTGGTGCTTATTGATACGGCTGGCAGGTTACATAATAAGGTGAACTTAATGAACGAGCTTGCCAAAGTAAAGCGGGTAATGCAGAAGGTGGTTGCAGATGCCCCTCATGACGTCTTATTGGTGTTGGACGGCAGTACTGGCCAGAACGCTTTTGAACAGGCCAAACAATTTACCAAGGCTACGGATGTAACCTCCCTAGCGGTCACAAAATTGGATGGCACGGCCAAAGGCGGGGTGGTCATCGGAATTTCGGACCAGTTTCGGATACCTGTCAAATATATCGGCGTAGGTGAGGGAATTGATGACCTGCAGGTATTTAATAAATATGAATTTGTGGATTCCTTTTTTAAGCTTTAAATCAAATGAATGTCAACAAAGGGGTTGTCTGGAGTATTTTTTGGTTTCTCACAACTCCTTCCATTGCCCAAATCGTACATCCAAAAGCGAGCCCATCCTCACAAGTAGTCCAGGAAATAGGGCTTTCCAAAATTAAAATAGACTATTCTAGACCGTCTGCCAAAGGTAGAAAGGTAATGGGCGCATTGGTGCCGTACGGGCGTATATGGCGCGTTGGGGCTAATGAAAGTACTAAAATTACGATGGCTACGGATATTATGGTATTGGGTCATGTCCTCCCCAAGGGCACCTACGCACTCTATGCCTTCCCGCAAGAGAAAGAATGGGAAATAGCCTTCCATACCAATACGGGTCATTGGGGTGATGGTAGGACAGAATATTCCCCTGCGGAGGACGCCTTTCGCGTGAGCATAGAAGCGGAAAAGCTGCCTTACCACCAGGAAACTTTTTTAATTGCCTTCGACTCCATTACCCATAACAGCGCCAATTTAAATTTAGTGTGGGAGCGCACAAAAATCACTATTCCCATTACAGTGGATACCCGTGCAGCAATGGAAATGGAGATAGCAAAACAGCTTGCAGCCCACCCAACGGCACAGACCTATTATGAAGCCGGACGCTACCTCCAAGAACAGGGAATGGATTTAAGGCAGGCCTTGACTTATTTGCGGAAAGCTTTGGAACTGGGTGGAGATACCTACTATTTTCATCGGGTAAAAAGCTTGCTAGAGGCAGATTTGGGCAACTATGCGGATGCTATCCAATCTGCCCAAAAATCCCTGGAACTTGCCAATAGCTTAAAAAAAGACGAATTTGTACGAATGAACCAACAAAATATCTCTAGATGGCAGGGGTTGTTACCTAAAAAGTAGGTACGGTAAAGTGACCTTGGTAAGCCATGACAGGCAGAAAATAGTATTTTTAATGCGTACTAAAAGAAAGCTTATGAAAAACGTTTTTAGTTTCTTGGCATATAGTCTCCTTGCGGTGTTGATTTCCTTGAGCTCCTCCTGTAAAATGGACGGGCCAACCAAAGATTCCAACGTCAACTCGGAATCGCAGCTGCCAAATGCTGAATCCAAACAAATAAAACCGTTATGGGTGCCATATAACGATTCCCTGGAAGTGGCAGCCAACGCTGCACATGAAAAGCCAAGAATGCGTTATACATTCATACAGTCCAAGGTTCTAGATAAGAACAATGTTTTTAGACCATTATACAGCGAAGTTGCCCAATTCCCAGAGGAGGCTTACCATAGAATGAAACCTTTGGTATTGGAACAGGACATTCCTACCATTCAAGAGCATATTACGGCTGGAGCCTTTACCTATGAACAACTGGTGTTGTTTTACTTGTATCGTATCTACAGTTTTGAGCTGCCTAATGAAACCACCTTGAACACCATTATAGCACTGAACCCAAACATCTTGGAAGAGGCTCGTGGGTTGGATGCCAATGCAACGGAAAAACATCCCATTTATGGAATGCCCATTTTATTGAAGGACAACATTGGTGCCGCACCCATGAATACTACTGCCGGAGCGGTGGCGCTATTGGAAAATGAAACTGATGATGCCTTCATCGTAGAACGGTTAAGGGAAAAGGGAGCTTTAATCCTAGGGAAGGTAAACCTGAGTGAGTGGGCGAATTTTTTATGCGACTGTCCCAATGGACAAAGTGCTGTTGGTGGCCAAACCTTGAATCCTTATGGCAGGCGCTTGTTTGATACTGGTGGCTCCAGTGCGGGCAGCGGAACTTCCGTTGCCGCCAATTATGCAGTTGCCGCTGTTGGTACAGAGACATCAGGTTCTATTTTATCCCCATCCAGCCAGAATTCCATAGTGGGTATGAAGCCTACCATAGGGCTATTGAGCCGGACGGGTATTGTGCCAATTTCCAGCACCTTGGATACTCCCGGGCCCATGACCAAAAACGTAATTGATAATGGTATTTTATTGGATGCCATGCGTGGTTTTGACGAAAAGGATACAAAATCCGTTCAGGCCAATTGGGAAGGGCAATGGTACCTTTCCGATGCGGCATCGCTAAAAGGGAAGCGCTTTGGGGCTTTTAAAAATTATATGGAAAATGATAGCCTTTATAAGGCAACTATCGAACAGATTAGGGACGCTGGAGGTATCATTATCACTTTTGAACCACCAGAAGTGGATTTTAATGGCTTTTTATCTATTTTAAATATCGACATGAAAAACGATCTTCCACAATATTTGGAGGAACATGTAAAGAATAAAGATGGGGTGCAAGTAACCGATATAGAGGATTTAGTTGCTTTTAATCTGGCGGATAGTTTAGTTCGTATCCCGTATGGACAGGTTAGGTTTCAAGGTATTTTGAATGACTCCACAACGGCAACCGAGTTGGTATCGATTAAAAATAGGCTACAAAAAAATGGAAGATCTTACTTTAACAGCGCTTTTAACCAATACCAGTTGGATGCTGTTTTGTCCATTAACAATTATGATGCGGGAGCCGCCGCTGTAGCTGAATATCCCGCACTTACCATACCTATGGGTTACCGGCCCAGCGGAGAGCCTGTAGGTCTTACTTTTATTGCCAAGCAGTACCAGGAGGGCAAACTCTATGAAATGGGTGCGGCCTTTGAGGCCCTGACACAAGCTAGAAGGCTGCCAGAGGCTTATCTTAATTAATGTAAGCGTTTATATATTCCCATAATTGATTATCAAAACTGGAGGCTGCAGCCAATCCTTCACCGGAATCGTTGCCCATACGTACGATGACAATACCGTCACCTGGGCATACGTATAATTTTTGGTCGTTTTTGCCCAAGCCAGAATACATGTCGTTTGGGGCATTGGGAATCATGGAGCCGTTAAAAGGGATTTGGGTCTGTGGTAAACGGTAACCATCTTTTCCGTTTAACCACCATAAATAGCCGTAAGAAGGGTTAAGCTCCTGCGAGGTAGTCTTCATATCCCTAAAGTAATCTGTATCCGCCAAGATGGTATTACCGTTCCAAATACCTCCGTTTAGGTTAAGTAGACCAAATCTGGCCATACTACGGGCCGTTGAGAAAAAGACGTTATTTAAATCGTTTGTAGAGAACCAAAAACCGTCCATTCCAATCCTGTCCCGTAGATTGGTGTTAAAAAAGGCAGACCATTCTTGGGAGGCTGCGTTGGCAACCACATCCTGTAACAACGTATATGGAGCATTATGGTAAGACCATCTGGTTCCGGCATCGGCAACATAGGTAAGACATTCCGGGTCTTTACAATCGCCCTGCGTGTCATCCATGCCCGTTGTCATGTTCAGTTGGTGCTTTATGGTAATTAAATCTTCTTTTTCCGGGCTTAGGGAGGTCCAACCCGCGTCTAAATAGCTCGATGTGCTGTCATCAATATCCAAGAGATTTTCCTCTTGCGCCAAACCCACGGTAAAGGCCGTCAAGGTTTTACCGGCAGAGGCCCAATACCAACTTGTGTTTTGGGTGTGGTCATCAAAGTACCACTCCACGGCGATTTTTCCATCTTTTAAGATGATAAAAGCCTTGGTGTCATTTTGGTCTAAAAACTCCCTAAGATTTTCTTCTTGGGAACCGTCCCATCCCAAGGAAGCGGGACTGCTATTTTCCCATTCAGCAGATTCGTTTGGTGGAAAATAAAGGTTAGTTTCAGTTTGTTCTTCCTCTGGGTTTTGGTTATCATCTGTTTCTGATGAACAACCTAGACAAAAAAATAGAAAGCAAAACAGTATGGCATCGTAGGTTTTCATAATTAGGGTTTATTGAATTAATAAGTTTATTCTTTGCCAGAGTTCATCATCAAAACTTGATGGACCTAGATTAGTATCACTTGCATCGTTTCCCATTCTAACAATTACCATGTTCAAACTTGGAACGATATAAAGTTTTTGATCATTGCCTCCCAACCCAGCATACATATCATTGGGGGCACTTGGAATTAATTTACCGGGATACAATGCTTCAGAGTCCGGAATTCTGTAGGTGTCCTTACCATTTAACCAATACAGGTAACCGTATGATGGATTTAGTGGTTGCGAACTAGTGGTCATTTCATCAAAGTAATTGGTATCTGACAATATCGGAACGCCGTCCCAAATGCCCTTTGACAAATGTAAAAGGCCATATTTAGCCATACTTCTTGCGTTGCTGAAGTAAAAATTGCTAAATCCCAATTTTACAAATGAACCCTGCATGCCAATCTTTTCTTTTATTTTTTCGTTGAAATAGGTTTCAAAATCCGTTCCCACGGCATTGGTAATTATGTTTTCTAGCAGCGTAAACGCCCCTTGATGGTAAAACCAAAAGTCTCCAGGGCTGTTTAGATAATCAAAACATTCCCTATCGGTACAGAAATTGTTTTCCACGGTATAGTCCAACCCTGTGGTCATCGTTAGGTGGTTACGTATGCTAATAGCGTTTTCCTGTGCTGGCGATAGGGTAGACCAGCCATTCCCCAGGTAAGTGGAACTGGGTTCAGTGATCGATAGAAAAAGCTCTGCTTGAGCAATTCCTATAGTCATGGAAATGAGGGTTTTTCCTGCTGAATTCCAGGTTTGATTGCTATTGGCCGTAGTGGTGCCAAAGTAGTTTTCCATTGCGATTTTCCCATCTTTTAGGATAATAAAGGCCTTGGTGTCCTTTTCTTCTAGAAATTCCAGAAGTGGCTCCATGTTTTCCAAATTCCAACCCAAGGTTTCGGGGGCAATGGTTTCCCAGTCTTCAGTTCCTGTAGGTGGAAAATAAAGTTCGTTTTGCATTTCCTCCTCAGCAATTTCCTCAGTATCGTCAAAATCGGGATTTGACTCCGGAGTTGTACCTGAATCTTGGGTACTGCATGAAAACAATATAAAACCAACAGTACATAGCCATGGTAGCAAAATTCGGTTCATAAAACTGGCTTTAACGTTAGACTTGTTTGACTATGAATGGTTTAACGCAGAAATTAAAGAATTATGCAGTAAAATCGACCAATTGCAAACGGTGTTGTATTTTTGCCTTCCAGAAAAAAAATATGCGGACAAAATCACTTAAAAAAAACAAAATCAACGTAGTAACCTTGGGTTGCAGTAAGAATGTATACGATTCTGAGGTGTTGATGGGGCAATTAAGGGCCAATGACAAAGAGGTGGTTCATGAGGAGGAAGGTAACGTGGTAGTGATCAATACGTGTGGGTTTATTGCCAACGCCAAGGAAGAAAGCGTCAATACCATTTTAGAATATGTGCAAAAAAAGGAAGAAGGTAGTGTGGATAAGGTTTTTGTTACCGGATGTCTAAGTGAGCGATATAAACCAGATTTGCAGGCGGAAATCCCTGATGTGGACGCTTATTTTGGAACGAGTGACCTACCCAATTTATTAAAGGCCCTAGGGGCAGATTACAAACATGAATTAATTGGTGAGCGGCTAACGACCACTCCTAAAAACTACGCCTATCTTAAAATTGCAGAGGGCTGCGATAGGCCTTGTTCCTTTTGTGCCATACCCCTTATGCGTGGCAAGCACAGGAGCAAGCCTATGGAGGAATTGGTAGAAGAGGCAGAAAAATTGGCCGCCAAGGGAGTTAAGGAATTAATTTTAATAGCCCAAGACCTTACCTATTATGGCTTAGATCTCTACAAAAAGAGAAACTTAGCGGAATTGCTTACTAAGTTGGTAGCTGTTGATGGAATAGCTTGGATCAGGTTGCACTATGCCTTCCCTACCGGTTTTCCCATGGACGTTTTAGAGGTAATGAAGAAAGAGCCCAAGGTGTGCAATTATATTGATATCCCCTTACAACATATAGCCGACCCTATTTTAAAAAGTATGCGCAGGGGTACTACCAAGGCCAAAACCACCAAATTATTACAAGACTTTAGGACGGCTGTACCTCAAATGGCCATCAGAACCACCCTTATTGTGGGGTATCCAGGAGAAACTGAAGAAGATTTCCAGACGCTTAAAAATTGGGTAACGGAGATGCGATTTGAGCGTTTGGGATGTTTTACCTACAGCCATGAGGAAAATACCCATGCGTATCAGCTGGTGGATGATGTTCCGGAAGAAGTGAAGCAGCAGCGTGCCAATGAAATTATGGAAGTGCAGTCCCAGATATCATGGGAACTAAACCAAAAGCATATAGGACGTACCTACAGATGCATCATTGACAGAAAAGAAGGGAACTATTTTGTTGGCAGGACCGAATTTGACTCTCCGGACGTGGATAATGAGGTGCTGGTAGATGCTACCGAACACTATGTAAAAATTGGTGATTTTACGAATTTAAAGATTGTAGAGGCGGCAGATTTTGATTTATATGGCGTTCCTGTTTCGGTTTAAAAAATAGGCGCAAAGACCGATTGGTCCCTACGCCTAGTACCTCGTATTTTCATTAGGGCCAGTGCTAAGCTTAGGCTATGCGCCTTGTTCTTTCTCTGGTGACAACAGGGAGTAAACAACACCAGCCAAAATAGCACCTAATATTGGGGCTACCCAGAATAACCACAATTGGGGAATGGCCCAGGAGCCATCGGCAAAAAGGGCTTGACTGGTACTTCTAGCAGGATTAACGGAGGTATTGGTGACGGGTATGCTGATCAGGTGGATAAGTGCCAACGCGAGGCCAATGCTAAGCCCTGCCATATTTGCTGGAGCCTTGGAATGGGTGGCTCCAAGTATGACAAAAAGAAAAACAAAGGTGAGTACCAGTTCTATCACAAAAGCAGATACCATATTATAACCACCGGGGGAGTGCTCGCCAAAGCCATTGGCCGCAAAGCCACCCAGTTCAAAACCAGCTTTGCCACTAGCAACAATATAAATTAAGGCGGCACCTGCAATAGCGCCCATGAGTTGTGAAATGATGTAAGGGAATAGTTCCTTTTTATCAAACCTACCGGCCACTGCCAAGCCAATAGATACCGCAGGATTTAGGTGACATCCAGAAATATGCCCGATGGCATAGGCCATGGTAACTACCGTAAGGCCAAATGCCAAAGAAACCCCTACGAACCCAATGCCAAGTTCAGGAAATGCCGCTGCTAGTATGGCACTGCCGCAACCGCCAAAGACAAGCCATAATGTGCCAATAAATTCCGCAATAAATTTTTTCATGATGTTAAAGATTAGATGTTTATGAAGAATAAGACACATGTAATTTAATGGGGTCACTCTAAAAAAGCTGATGAAAGTCATTTTTCTGCATACTACACTTACCTAACTTTAGATTTAAGTAAGGGATGGCTATAGGATGGCCCTAACAATTAATTAATGGTTATGAAAGACAAGAAAAGTAGCAAGACATACACGGTGATAGTGTTGCGGGTATTGATTGGTTGGCATTTTTTGTACGAAGGCATCGTAAAACTGTATAACCCGGAATGGACGGCCTACGGTTATCTTGCCTCAGCACAGGGACCTTTTAAACCTGTTTTTAATTTAATGCTGGCAGATTCTGTAGTAAGTATGGTGGATGCCATGAACATGGCCGCATTAATTTTTGTTGGTGTTACCTTGTTATTGGGGGTTTTTGAACGTGCGGGAGCTCTTGTCGGTATTGGCTTATTGGCCCTATATTATCTAGCACATCCGCCTTTTCCAGGATTGGCCCAGATCAACGTGGAGGGAAATTATTGGTTTGTTAATAAGAACCTCATTGAAATGGTAGCATGTATGGTATTGCTGCAATTTCCTACGGGACATGTTTTTGGAATACAGGCCTTAACAAAATATCCACAGATTAAAAAGAAATTATCATGAATTGGACACGTAGGGATTTATTAAAAGGGTTGGGGGGATTACCAATCTTGGGAGCTGTCTGGTGGGCCGGTGCCGCCAAAACCGTAGGGCAAAGGAAGGAACGTTCTGAAATTTTAGAGACATTGGATATACAACCGTCATTACCCAACACTTTTCAGGGCATCGGTGGAACACCTATCCGTGTGGGCATCATCGGGTTTGGCATACGGGGGGAGCAGCTTTGCCGTGCCCTGGGTTTTGCCACCAAAGATTGGATTAAATCCATGGAATTGGAAGTTCAGGAAAATCCAAGCAATAAAGTGCTGGAAGATTTTTACAACCAAGAAAGATTAAATGTACACATGGCGGGGGTCTGCGATATTTTTGACTTTAGGGCAAACAAGGCCCTAGAATCTTTTGCCTCTGTAGATAATACAATTAGGCGGTACGCAGATTATAGCGAAATGATCCAAAGCGGTGAAATTGATGCTGTGGTCATTGCAACCCCTGATCATTGGCACGCCCCTATGGCCATTGAGGCCCTAAACCATGGGGTGCACGTCTACGTAGAAAAGCCTATGACACATAATGTGCAGGAGACCTATGATCTTAGGGATGCTGCCCTGAATTCGGATGCGGTTTTTGCCGTTGGGCACCAACACCGGCAAACCTTGAGCTTTAAAACTGCCGAGGATATCATCAAGAAAGGCACTTTGGGCCATATATCCTTGATACAGACAAGTACTAATAGAAATGATGATAATGGGGCCTGGAACTATGAGATTTTGAATCATGCCAATGAGAACAATATCAACTGGGAGCAGTTTTTGGGGAATGCTCCCAAGGTGCCGTTCAATGCCAACCATTTTTTTAGATGGCGTAAATGGTGGGCCTACGGCTCCGGTTTGTCCGGTGATCTACTGACCCATGATTACGACCGCTTAAATTGTGTGCTCAACATGGGCATACCGGCCTCGGTGATGGCTTCAGGTGGGGTTTACACCCATAATGATGGGCGTAATGTGCCAGACGTACTGCAGGTAAACATGGAATTCCCTGACTTTTATTTGGGAAGTTCACAACGAGACAAAAAAGAAAGGGGAATGACGTTTTGCTATAGCGCCACATTAGGTAATAGCTTTAATCGTCCAACCCTACTTATGGGTCATGATGCCAGCATGGAACTGGGCAACCGTCTGACCATTTGGCCAGATCAGGCCTCCTCCAAATACAAAACGCTTTTGGATACTGGTAAAATGAATCCACGTATACCGATCTACCAGTATGATCCGGCCATTAATCATCCAGATGCGGTATCATCGGCTACCTCCCAATATTTTGCGGACAAGGGCTTAATGTGGACCTATGTTAACGGTAAAAGGGTAGATTCTACCTTTTTACATATGCGGGAGTGGTTAGACACTATCAAGAATGGTGGCAAGGTGAGCTGTGGTATCAAGGAGGGATTTGAGGAGGCCATTTCGGCCCACATGGCAGGTATTTCATACAAATTGGGAAAAAAGATAGAATGGGACGCCAACAAACAAGCCCTTGAACCTATTGAAGGCGTCGATTTTGATGAGGTACTGCTATCCAATGAACCTCCCAGAAATGCATTTATTGAGGTGGCTTAGCGGGGCATTGGTGTGTCAAATACGCTTAAAACTTGCTTTTAAAGGTGACGGTGTAACCTTATTTCCGGCCTAGCTCCAGTTGATATAATTCGCGTCCTAGCTGGGCCAAAAATGGAATGCCGATGTCATCGTACTCATACTTGTCGTCATTAAAGACACCATCTTTGTTTACAAGAATCGTGGCGGTGAGCATAAACTCAACACCATATTTTTCATCTTTAATGTAGGCACAGTCTGTTAGCGTTCCATAGGCATAACCTACCTTGTTGTAAATTTTAATATGTTCTGGAATGTTATTTTTGGTGTCACCATACATAAAGAATTTACCATAGCCATCATAGTATTCCTGTCCGTCATAACCTGTGTTTCTTGGTAAGGTATGCATAGCATCCAAAAGGAAGTCTTTCTGGTGCTCACTTAGGTTAAATTGTTCGCTTTCTGGGAATTTCCCCGGGAAAATAACCCGTTTTAATAACTCATGCTGTGCACTAATGGGAAAGTAATTTTTTAGGCTAAAGTCAAAGGGTTCCTCATAAAGGGAGTCACCGGCATAAAATCCTATCCCTTTTCTTACCTTTTGCAATGATAGGGGAGTGGTTTCTTGGTTGATAATGGCCTTAGAGGTAGTTGTGGTGCTGTCGTTCACATAGATAACCAGCGGTTTTGTGGTAGGGTTGTCAGCGTTATCCGTGGAAAGCCTATGGCTAACCCGTATGGGGGCAACCCTCCTATTTTTCATTCTGCGGTTAAGGTCGTCCTGGCCTAAAAATTCTACCAATCTGTTGTTGGCAGCGTTGTCGCTCACCGCAAAAATTTCTTGAATTGCCCTCCCAAAGCTTGTTTTAACAGAATCGCCAGCAATGAAAAACTCTGTATGTATCGTAAGTGAATCCACTTCGTTCAGTTTTTCCAAGGCGGCAACGGCAGCGGGAAATTTTACAGTGCTGGCCGGGTAAAAATAGGTGCTGTCGTTTACCTGAAAATCATAGGTGGTAAACGCTACGCTATCATGTTGCCTGTGAATTTGGGTATAGCGAATTTGCACCTCATAATCCGCAACACTGTCCATTACCCTCCTTATATTCTCGTGGCTAGAGGCCAAGGCTTGGTCCAAAAGGTTTTTTTCCATGGATTTGCCACATCCAAATAAAACTAAACAACAAAGTAGGTAGCGGATAGGTTGTGATTGCATAGGGTTGGATTTATGGGATAAAATACGTTCTATTTTAATTGTTTTGCTGCTAATGTGGGGATTGGTACTTTACTCATCCTCATAAACTTCGCCCCTATGGGGTTTAAGGTCGTCACGTGCCTGAATCATCTCAAATTCCGCCACCACCATATAGGTGATACTGTGCATATCACTTATGTCAAGGTGTCCGGTAATATCATACTTCAATTCTTCATTGGCAATGTATTCCTGTAAATGAATATCATAGTGGGCCGCAGTTTTTGCCGCTGCTGGTCCCTTAAAGTCCCAAATCAATTTTATCTTTCTTTCCAATACCTTGTTCATAGGATAGACTTTTGTTACTGTTCCTAGGTGACTAAATTAACAAACAAGAGGGATTATCCATCAACAACCATCATCAAAGTGTTAATCAATTGTTGTAGCGGTTGTCCAAGAAAACGTAATTGTTATTTTTGTGCGATGCAATTGAGAAGCGTAACGCGGGTAATTCCCTTGCTATTGGGCCTAGTGCTTTTTATTTGGAGCTGTGACTCTTTTATAAAGGATGTTAAAGAGGTTGCGCCATTGGCAAGGGTAGGCGAGGCTTACCTATACCCGGATGAGCTAAAACCCTATTTGGCCGACGGATTGTCCCCTCAGGACAGTGCCGCCTTTACCGTTAACTTTATCAACAATTGGGCTTCAAAACAACTACTTCTGTCCAAATCAAAAATCAACTTACCGGAAGATAAGTTGAGAAAGTTTGATCAATTGGTAGAAGATTACCGCACAGAATTGTATACAAGGGCATATTTGGAAGCTTTGGTCCTTGCTGCTAATGATACAGCAATGACAACCACCGAGCTGCGCAGGTTTTATGACGACAATAAAGATAATTTTAAACTTAACGAGAAACTGGTGCAACTTCGCTTTGTGGTGCTGCCAAATCAGTTTTTGAATAAAAATGAAATTGTACAAAGACTGCGCAACCTTAAGGAGGAGGATAGAAGTTATTTGGATTCCATAGCAGTACAGTTTAAGAAAATCCATTTAAAGGATTCCGCATGGGTAAGTGCCAAAGAATTGATGTTGGAGGCACCAGCTATAACGCAAAGCAACCAAGACCGTTATCTTAAGAAATCACAATTTTTTGAATTGCAGGACTCTTTAGGGGTATATTTGGGCAAAGTACATAACGTTCTTGAGGTAAATGACATTGCTCCATTTGACTATAGCCTGCCAGAAATCAAACGCATCATAATTAACAGCCGAAGACTTTCCTACATTAAAAAGTTGGAAACGGAAATTATTGACGAAGCCATAAAATCTAACGAATTTGAAATTTATGAAGAGAGGTAAAAGAGGGATGTTACTTTTTGCGAGTTTCATGACAATAAGTATTGCGGCCCAAGAAGCGCAGTCCAATATACAGAATGAAGAAACAGCGCAGGTAGCGGTGATGGATACCACCGCTAAAAAAGAAAGGGTTAAAATTGATGGCATTGCCGCAGTTATCGGGGATTATGTAATCCTAGATTCTGATATCGATAAAACGCTTATCGATATCAAATCACAAGGCGGCGCCACCGAGGATATCACAAACTGCCAAATTTTAGGAAAACTTATGGAAGATAGGCTTTACGCCCACCAAGCGGTACAAGACAGTTTGTTGGTGTCTGATGATCAGGTGAATGCCACTAGTGACGGTCAGATCCAACAATTGGCGGGCCGGATAGGCAGTATTGAAAAAATGTTGAAATATTACAAAAAGCCAGATTTGGAAAGTTTTAAAGCAGAACTTTTTGAAATTAACAAGTTACAAATGCTCTCCCAAAAAATGCAAGCTAAAATCGTGGAGGAAATACAGGTGACACCAGAAGAGGTGCGCCAGTTTTTTTATAATATCCCAGAGGAAGAACGCCCCGTGTTTGGCGCCGAGCTAGAGATTTCACAAATAGTTAAATCGCCACAGCCCACGGAAGAGGAGAAGCAAAAAGTAATAGACCGTTTAAATGGTATAAAACAAGATGTAGAAGAAGATGGTGCAAGTTTTAACGTTAAGGCCATATTGTACTCACAGGATCCAGGTTCAAAACCACGTGGGGGCCTGTATACGGGGGTTACCAAAAACAGTGGATATGTAAAAGAGTTTAAGGACGTTGCCTTTAGTCTCCGTGAAGGGGAAGTGTCAGAACCATTTGAGACTATGTTTGGCTACCACCTCATGAAAGTGGAAAAAATTAGGGGGCAGGAAGTGGATTTGCGACATATCCTGATGATTCCAGAAGTTTCTGAGGAAGCGATGTTAAAAGCATCCCAGGAATTGGATACCATTAGAAAACATATTATGGAAGGTAAGTATACCTTTGCGGATGCTGCCCTAAATTTCTCTGATGAAAAAGAAACAAAGTTTGATGGCGGACTTTTACGTAATCCGGTAAATTTTGACTCCAAGTTTGAGCTGACCAATATGGACCCAACCTTATATAACCAAGTTAGGGAACTCAAGGACGGTGAAATCTCCAGACCAGTAAAAGAGGAAGACCCAAGGGGCGGACCACCAAAATTTAAAATCATGCAGATTACCAATCGCTATGACGAACATAAGGCAGATTTTGCACGTGATTATATTAAAATCCAAGAGTTGGCCTTACGTGACAAGCAATTCAAGGCCATCCAAAAATGGATGAAGGAAAAGATAGCGGATGTTTACATCCAAGTAAGCAATGAAAATAAGGATTGCAATTTTGCAAATAATTGGGTAAAGAATTAAAATGTCAGACGTTGCCGCAGTACAAAATCTTGTTGAAAAACACCAAGCCCTCAAAGCAGAAATTGCCAAAGTAATTGTTGGCCAGCAAGAGGTGGTTGAACAGATATTGATTTCTATTTACACGGGTGGCCATTCCCTCTTGATAGGGGTGCCTGGCTTGGCAAAAACGTTAATGGTCAATACCATTGCGCAAACCTTGGGGTTGGATTTTAAGCGCATCCAATTTACCCCGGACTTAATGCCTAGCGATATCTTGGGCAGTGAGGTTTTGGACCAAAACCGGAATTTTAAGTTCATCAAAGGTCCTATTTTTGCAAACATTGTATTGGCAGATGAGATTAACCGTACGCCACCAAAGACCCAGGCCGCCTTACTGGAGGCGATGCAGGAACGTGCGGTAACCATAGCGGGCCAGCAACACAAACTGGAAAAACCCTATTTTGTGCTGGCCACTCAAAACCCTATCGAACAGGAAGGTACTTATCCGCTGCCAGAGGCGCAGTTGGATCGCTTTATGTTTGCCATTAAACTAATGTATCCCACAGTGGAAGAAGAAATTTCCATTGTAAAGGCAACCACCTCCAATGCAACCATTAATCTAAACACCCTTTTTAGCGCAGATGGCATCAACGATGTCCAGGAACTTATCAGGAAAATACCGGTGCCGGACAATGTGGTAGACTATACGGTAAGATTGGTCAATAAGACCAGACCAAATTTAGATGGGGCGTCAGAATATGTAAAAACCTATATTGACTGGGGTGCGGGTCCAAGAGCTTCACAAAACTTGGTGTTGGCGGCAAAGGCACATGCTGCAATCCACGGTAAGTTTTCTCCAGATATCGAAAACGTGAAAGCAGTTGCCAAGGGAATTCTAAGACATCGAATCTTAAAGAATTATAAGGCCGAAGCTGAAGGGATTACAGAAGATCAACTGATACAAGAGTTGCTTTAATCCGCAATTCTTCACCTAAACGCCGTATAAAGCTGAACACTAGCTCAAGCAATCTGTGCTATTGCTCCTCTAAGATTTTAAGTGATGGTCTTAGATGTATTCCCTTATTTCATGGCCATAAGGATCCATGGGCCCTTTCCATCGAAAAAGTAGGGATATTGCGGATACTTCTATTTTTTAGCCCATTTCATTTTTGTATTTTTAGCATTTTATAACCGTAAATAAAACTTGTAGAATGGCATTTGATATTGACATGATTAAACAGGTCTATGCTACCATGGGAGAACGGGTAGGCAAGGCTAGGGAGTTGGTTGGCAATCCACTTACGTTATCGGAGAAGATTTTATATTCACATCTATGGGATGGCAATCCGGATAAAGTGTTTGTCCGTGGCAAGGATTATGTTGATTTTGCCCCTGATCGGGTTGCGTGCCAAGATGCAACCGCACAAATGGCACTTCTGCAGTTTATGCATGCTGGTAAGCCAAAGGTGGCCGTACCAACAACGGTACATTGTGATCATCTTATACAAGCTAAGGTAGGAGCGTCCGCAGATTTAAAAAGAGCGAATGAAACCAGCAATGAGGTTTTTGACTTTCTAGAGTCCGTTTCCAATAAATACGGGATTGGTTTTTGGAAACCCGGCGCGGGAATTATTCACCAAGTGGTTCTGGAAAATTATGCATTTCCGGGAGGAATGATGATTGGTACGGATTCCCACACCGTTAATGCAGGTGGTTTGGGAATGGTTGCCATAGGTGTAGGTGGGGCAGATGCGGTTGATGTTATGGCGGGTATGCCATGGGAACTTAAGTTTCCCAAGCTAATAGGTGTTAAACTTACCGGAAAATTATCTGGCTGGACTGCGCCCAAGGATGTCATTCTTAAAGTTGCTGATATTTTGACCGTTAAAGGTGGAACCGGTGCCATAGTGGAGTATTTTGGAGAAGGTGCCATCTCTATGTCCTGCACAGGGAAAGGAACCATCTGTAATATGGGTGCTGAGGTAGGTGCCACCACCTCTACTTTTGGTTATGATGAATCCATGGACAGGTACTTGCGTGCAACAGATCGTGAGGATGTGGCCGATGCCGCCCTAAGTGCCAAGGAACATTTAACTGCAGACCCTGAGGTGTATGAAAACCCAGAAAAATATTTTGACCAAGTCATTGAGATAGATTTGGATACCTTGGAGCCCCATCTAAACGGACCGTTTACCCCAGATTTGGCCACTCCAATTTCAAAAATGAGTGAAGCTGCAAAGGAGAATGATTGGCCGCTAAATGTGCAGGTAGGATTAATTGGTTCCTGTACCAATTCTTCTTATGAAGATATTTCTAGGGCAGCCTCCTTGGCAAAACAGGTCTCGGAGAAAAACCTGAAGATGAAATCACAATTTACCATTACCCCTGGCTCGGAGCAGGTACGGTACACCATTGAACGTGATGGTTTTATTGATACGTTTAACAACGTGGGTGCCACCGTGTTTGCCAATGCCTGTGGGCCATGTATAGGTATGTGGGACCGTTACGGCGACAATGCGGCCAATGGACCCAGAAATACCATTGTACATTCTTTTAATCGGAATTTTGCCAAACGCGCGGATGGTAACCCCAATACCCTTGCTTTTGTAGGTTCTCCAGAATTGGTGACGGCAATTGCTATTTCTGGCCGGTTGGATTTTAATCCCTTAACGGATAAGTTGATCAATGAAGACGGGGAGGAAGTAGTTTTGGATGAGCCAAGAGGTTATGAGTTGCCACCAGAAGGTTTTGCCGTGGAAGATGCCGGATATGTTGCACCTATGGAAGATGGAAGTGGCGTTCAAGTGGTAGTCTCGGGTACCTCGGAACGGCTACAGTTGTTAGATCCGTTTGTTCCTATACAACCGGAAGAACTACAGGGCGTAAAACTGTTGATAAAAGCGTTTGGCAAGTGCACCACAGATCATATCTCTATGGCGGGGCCCTGGTTAAGGTACCGTGGGCATTTGGATAATATTGCCAACAATACCCTTATTGGTGCGGTAAACGCATTCAACAAGAAAACAAATTTTGTAAAAAATCAGTTGACCGGGGAATATGGTGGTGTTCCAGATACCCAAAGGGCCTACAAAGCCAAAGGGATACGGTCTATAGTTGTGGGTGACCATAATTATGGGGAAGGTTCCTCCCGTGAACATGCAGCTATGCAACCTAGACATTTAGGTGTTGCCGCGGTTCTAGTGAAATCTTTTGCACGTATACATGAGACCAATCTAAAAAAGCAGGGAATGCTTGGGTTAACGTTTGCCAATGAGGCAGATTATGATTTAATACAGGAGGATGACACCTTTAACTTTGTGGATATTGCTTCGTTCTCACCAGGAAAGCCCTTAACGCTTGAGGTGGTGCATGCAGATGGTTCCAAGGATACCATCATTGCCAACCATACCTACAATGCCTCACAAATTAACTGGTTTAAAGAGGGTTCGGCTTTGAATGTAATCAAAAAGGAAAACGCCTAAATGCGTTAGAATAACTATAGGAGAGTGTTTTAAAAGGAATCTATACGGCCCGGTTAAGTATTAGCATAAAACTGGCTAGGCATATTTTAGATAGGTAACTTACTTTTAAGGCACTCTCTTTTCATTATAACACCATATAAATGGCCGTAAAGAAGAATACCGTAGTTACTATTGCCGTCATTCTTTTTATTTTATCTTTTTTTGTTACGCCCGTAGGACACTACGGTAAGTTATTGCTCAATAGAATTTTCTCTTATGCCCCATACGTGGTGGAGGAAGACGAGCGTAGGCAGGTAACAGATTACAATTGGCGTTTAAAAGATAAGGACTGGAGTTTTTTCAATTTTGAAAAATCCAAAGGTAGGGTGGTGTTCATTAATTTTTGGGCTTCTTGGAGACTGCCCAGTGAAGCGGAGTTGGCAAGCATCCAAGATTTATACAATCGTTATAAAGGGAAGATGGATTTCTACATTATAACCAATGAAAATAGGCCACCGGTAGAGGAGTTCATGGAAAAGCATGAATTTACCTTCCCCGTGACTTATTTAATCATTGGGGACAAATCTGCTGTGGAAGTTCCTGAAAAGCCACCGTATTCTTATGTGCTGGATAAAGACGGAACCATAGTCATTGAGCAAAATGGTATAGCGGATTGGACCCATAGCAAAGTCATTGAGGTTCTAGATTCCCTTATAGAAGAATAGGTCATGTCACAGGTATCCACGCTTACCTTTTTTAGATTTGGCAATCTTGCCAGTAAGTTCTGGGCATTTGGAATGATGCAATTTGCCCATAAGCATTTTGCCAAAGTTGAAGGACAAGAAATGTATAAGCTCCTAGGGACCGGCAAGGAAGGGTTTGATCCTAGGCCAGATTTTTCTACATATGCCATTTTACAAATTTGGGAAAATCAAGCCAAAGCCGATGCTTTTTTTGAGGAAGCGAAAATTTTTAATACCTATAGAAAAAAGGCAACGGAGCATTATTGTGTTTATTTAAGAAACATTATGGCAAGGGGCAAATGGGGTGGTGCCAACCCATTTAAAAAGAGTGATGCTTTAACTGATATTCCCTATTACGCCGTTATTACCAGAGCCACCATTAAGCCTAAGTTCTTATGGAAATTTTGGCGTTTTGTGCCTAAGTCTAGACAGCATTTAAAGGAAAATGATGGGCTATTGTTTACCAAGGGGGTAGGTGAGGTGCCATTAAAAAATATGGCGACCTTTAGTTTATGGAGCAATTTAGATGCCCTTAACGCCTTTGCCTACCAGACAAAAGGTCATGCAAAGGCCATTGGGATGACTAGGGAACTAGGTTGGTATTCAGAAGAACTTTTTTCACGATTTCAACCCTATAAAACCATTGGAAGTTGGGATCGTAAAAATCCTTTAAAGTTTACTTAGATAATCGCCGTCACGTAAAAAAAGAGGAAAAAGACAAGCTGTGCCAAGTAAAGATGGGAAGACATAAGTCTGTTCCCACCTGCCTTGGCATAATGTAAAATAATCTGTAAGAACAGACCAATTAGAAACCAGGCAATATAATTGTCAATGGGAACTGGGCCTTCAAACTCCCAAAAATCAAATACCGGGGCATTCTTTTCCATTAAAAAATCAAGACCTACCATGAGTAGGGCAGCTGTAAAGATTTTTGGCCAGTTTTTTAAACCAAGTAGAGATGCAACTTCGGCCGTTATAAAAGTGAGTATGCCCCAAAAGGCCCCAATAATTAGGGGCACACCATCAATTTTAGGGCCTAAATTACTGCCATAGGTATAATCTCCAAAGAGCAATCCGTAGTTAACCCCTAGCCACTCAGAGAACATCCCCACAAAAAAGAAAACGGCAAAAAGCAACCATTTTTTTAGGGAATTAACAGGAAACATCAATAGAAAAATCAAAAGGCTCACAGTAAGGTTCAATGCAGATTTGCCAATGAACCATTCGCTATCCCCAAAGCTAATCCCGATCATGCCTGAGATATGAAAAAGCCAAATCACAAAAATGGCTAGGTATTGGCTTTGGATTTTTGGCATAAAGGTTACATTTCCGGTACAAGATCATGTACTATTTTGGCAGACAACAGACATAATGGTATGCCACCACCCGGATGTACAGATCCTCCACAAAAATACAGGTTCTTGATATGATTGCTAAAGTTTGGATGTCTTAAAAACGCCGCAAATTTGGAGTTACTGGCTGCCCCGTATAAAGCACCTCTATAAGAACTGGTTGCAGATTCTATTCCTTTTGGGTCTAAGACAAATTCCGTAGCGATTAGGGAAGCTATATCTGTGTTAAGAACGCGGTTTATTTTGGAAATAATATGCTGTCTTGCCACTGTGACCAAAGTATCCCAATCCTGGCCATAATTGCCTGGAGCATTGATCATAACAAACCAGTTTTCCGAGCCTTTTGGCGCATCTTGTTCTTGTTCCTTGCTGGTAATATTGATATAGACCGTAGCATCGTGATAAAGGGTCTTTTTATCAAAAATGTACTTAAATTCCGTTGGGTAATCATTACTGAACAAAATATTGTGGAGATCCAGTTGGGGGAACGATTTGTTTATCCCCCAATAAAAAATTAGCGCGGAGCTGGAACGTTCTTGCTTCAAAGTTTTTTCGGGTTGTCTGTGGTTGGCCAGTAACTTTCGGTAGGTTGGATACACATCCATATTGCTTACCACCAAGTCCCCAGTAAAATCACCGCCATCAGTGGTAATCCCTACGGCTTTTTTGCCCTTGACCAATATCTGCTTTACGGGCTGTTTAAAATGAAAGACTACCCCTATATCTTGTGCCAATTGAAAGAGGGCTTTAGTTATTTCATGCATGCCACCTTTTGGGAAATAGGTACCAAGCTCCATTTCTAAATGGGGTATCATGGACATTATTCCCGGGGTTTTGTATGGAGATGAGCCATTGTAGGTGGCGTAGCGGTTAAAAAGTTGTACTAATTTAGGATTTGAAAAATACCGCTCGTTACTTTTGTTTAGGGTGTTATTGATACCCATGCCCCCAATTCTGAACAAGGCTTTTAAGGTGTCTTTAGAAAGATAGGTGCTTGTTCTGTGCAGGGATTTTTCTAAAAAAATGGAATGGGTTAAATCATATTTTTTTCGATTATCCGATAAAAACCTTTTGATCGTTTCCTCCTTCTCATTAAAAGAAATTGATGCTTCCTTGGCAAATTGGTTGATGTCTGCCTTGGCGGAAAAGGTTTTACCGTCTTCCCAGAAATAGTTGCAAATGACATCTTTCTTATAGTAGTTAAAGTAGTCCGTTGGGTTTTTACCGTGTATTTCAAAAAGTTCTGTAATTAACCACGGCATGGTAAATAAAGAAGGGCCAAGGTCAAATCTATAGCCTTCCACGGTTTTGGAATGTAATTTGCCACCGGGGTAGTCATTGGCCTCAAAAACGTTTACCTGGTAGCCTTTGGCAGAAAGTCTTATGGCAGTTGCAAGCCCTGCTATGCCCGCACCAACAATAATGGCGGTTTTGGGCATTACTTTTTAAAATACTTAAAAGGAACAAAGAGCATCCCAAAACATTCCCCATCTTCTTTTCCCAAATGTTTATGGTGCATTTTATGCGCCCTACGCACTCCTTTGGCATACCAGTTATTGGCATTGCGGAGTAGTTTAAATCTTTGGTGTATAAAAATGTCATGCACCACAAAATAGGCAATACCGTACGCCAGAATACCAAAGCCCATGGGTTGGCCATACCAAAAATTGGTATTGCCCGCAATCATGATCAGTGACATGCTCACTACGGCGTAAAAAATAAAAAACAGGTCGTTACGCTCAAACCAAGAGTCATGGTCTTTACGGTGGTGGTCTTTGTGCAGGCTCCATAAAAACCCGTGCATCACATATTTATGGGTGAACCATGCCATAAATTCCATTATTGAAAAAGTACCTAAAAAGATAATTATCCAAAGAAAAACTTTCATAAGGTTATACCAATTGTAATTTGTAATTCACATATGATTTTGCCAAAAGTCCGAATTTTTGATAATTCGGAACACGAATACGCGTATTTTTTATTTCCAAAGGAGGTGTTTTTTGGAGTTTTTCTAGCAGTTTATAGTAGTATTTATAAGCAGTGTATACTCCAAATTTGGCCTCTGGGGGAAGATGTTCAATACCCGAGAGCCCCATGGCAAAATCCGCTTTTATTTCATCAACGATACGTTTTTTGGAAGCCTCGTCCAACTCCAATAAGTTGGTGTTGGGAAAATAAGTGCGCTCCAAGTCTTCAAAGTCTGCTTTAAGGTCCCTTAGGAAATTCACTTTTTGAAAAGCAGAACCTAAAGCCATTGCAGATTCTTTTAGGGAGTCGTACTTCTTTTTATCTCCCTGGACAAAAACGCAAAGGCACATGAGACCCACAACATCTGCGGAACCATAGATGTATTCCTTGTATTCTGCTGTGGTAGTATACTTTTTTTTGACCAAATCCATTCGCATACTTTTCATAAAGGCCGCTACCAGCTCAAATGGAATGTCGTATTTGTGGTAGGTGTGTTGAAAGGAGTTTAAAATAGGATTCAAACTAATTTTATGGGCAATTGCGTAATGTAGGTCTTTTTCAAAATCATTGAACAAGACTTCCTTGTCATATTCATGAAAAGTGTCCACAATCTCGTCAGCAAAACGTACAAACCCATAAATATTGTAAATGTCTGGCCTAATGCTGGACCCTAGCATTTTGGTGGCTAATGAAAATGAGGTGCTGTAAGATTCCGTAACGGTTTTACTGCAGCTGTAGGATACCGTGTCAAAAATTGTTTTCATTTTAAGCGTGTTTTTTAATAATCAGTTCAGAGACCAACTTCCCCGAAATTAGGGAAGGCGGTACACCGGGACCTGGCACGGTCAACTGGCCGGTGAAATACAAATCTTGAACTTTCTTACTTTTTAGACTTGGCCTTAAAAAGGCGGTTTGTGATAGGGTATTGGCCATCCCGTAGGCATTTCCCTTGTAAGAGTTGTACGCCTCAACAAAATCATTCACACAGAAACTCTCGTTAAACAAAATACTATCCTTTACCTTTTGCCCCGTTCTTAACTCCAATCGGTCTATAATCAAATCAAAATATTGTTTCCTTAGGACTTTGGTATCTTCCAAATCTGGTGCTATCGGAATTAAAAAGAAACCGGTCTCACAGCCTTTTGGTGCCATGCTCGCATCTGTCACCGATGGAAAATTGGCATAGAATAAAGGGTCCGTTGGCCAAATGGGATTGTCATATATTTCCTCAGCATGTTTTTCAAAATCGGTATCAAAGAAAAGGTTATGGTGCTCCACGTTGTCCAATCTCTTGTTAAACCCTACGTAAAACAGTAAGGAAGAGGGTGCGTAGGTCTTTTTGGCCCAGTAGCTTTCTGAGTATTGACGATATTGTTGGTCCAACAAGGTTTCGGAGTGGTGGTAGTCCGCTCCGCTGATGATAACGTCCGCTGGCACGAATTTACCGGCCACTTGGATTCCTTTGGCCTTACCGTTGCCCACCTCTATTTTTTCAACTGGGGAATTTACATGGATGGAGACCCCTTCCATTTCGGCAACCTTTTTCATCGCCTTAATAATTTCATACATCCCGCCCTTAGGATGCCAAGTGCCCAATCCAAAATCAGCAAAGTTCATAAAACTGTAAAAAGAGGGGGTCTTGCTTGGTTTGGCGCCAAGAAAAAGCACGGGGAACTCCAAAGTTGAAATTAATTTGGGATTGTCAAAACGTTTCCTTACCTCTTGGCTAATGGATTTAAAAAATTGGTCTACCCGCAAGACGGTCTCCTTGGTTACCAGTTCCAGGGGGGAAAGTCCTGGGCGTAAAACTATTTTATTAATGGCAATATCATAATTTTCTTGGGCCTTCCCTATAAAATTCCTTAGGTGTTTTCCGCTGCCCAACTCTATACGCTCAAATTCTGTACAAATCTTTTCCATGCTGTCCCCAATGGTGATGACATCATCCGCAAAAAATATTTTGTAGGCTGGGTCTAGTTTATCCAGTTGGTAGAAATCTGAAGTTTTTTTCCCAAAGTCATTAAAGAATTTTTCAAAAATATCCGGCATCCAGTACCAACTTGGCCCTATATCAAAAGTAAAACCGTCTTTTTGGAACTGCCTGCAGCGGCCGCCTATGGTAGAATTTTTTTCATAGATGGATACGTTATGGCCCGCTTTTGCCAAATAGCAAGCAGCGGACAATGACGAGAAACCGGAACCAATGATGACAATATTTTTCATAAAGTATTAGGCGCTTAACCAATATGGCTGGTCAATTTTTCTATGGAATTAAACGTACTTACCGTATCTGGCAATGAATCTTGCGAAATATGCTGTACCTGGTGCCCTAAAATCCAGAGTTTGGATTTTCCTGTTTCGTTCAGGCTTTTGGTGAAGCGTTGAATATACTTGTCTATTTCATCTTTGTTAGGGGATACCGTAAAGTAGGATACAAAGTGCAGATTGTCGTAATACTTTAACAAATCTACCATATCATCTATTGGCATTGTTTGGCCAAGGTAGATGGATTTATATCCCTTTAAAATAATTTCATAATTGAGGTAAAGAAGACCCAATTCGTGTATTTCATTTTCTGGAAGGAACAACACAAAGACTTTATCCTTTCTAGAAGGTTCCAAAATCTGTAGTTTTTCCGTGTTGATGTAAATTTTCTGTTTGATTAGGTTGGTGATGAAATGCTCGTGGGAAGGACTAATGGTGTCTGTTTGCCAAAGCAGCCCCAGTTCATTTAAAAGCGGAATGAAGACCTCATTAAAAATATCCCGAAAAGAACGCTCTGCCAAGAGACTATTATAGGTATTAAAGAACAAATTTTGATCAAAGTTGATCATGGACAGTTTAAAGGCATTGATAGCATGGCTCTTTTCACTGTTCTTAGCCACGATTTCCCTTACCAAAACAGGGATTTCACTCTCCGGCAACTTTGCAATTTTAGAAATTTTATAACCGTTGTGGTAAAGTAAAGTGATATTGAGCAGCTTTTGGAGGCTCTTTAAGCTGTAGGTTCTTATGTTGGTGGACGTGCGTTCTGGCGTGAAGAGATTATACCTTTTTTCCCAGATTCTTATGGTATGGGCCTTTATTCCGGATAGGTTCTCCATATCCCGAATACTGAATAATTTCTTAACGTTGTTCATTATTTTAAATAAATCGTTAAACAAATTTACAATTTAATACGTATCAACGTGATAAGCAACCGTTAAAATTTAAAGAATGGGAAATAAGTTAAAAAAAGGCAAAAAAAAAACCTTCTATCTGATGATAGAAGGTTTCTGGTGCCCACGACTGGAGTCGAACCAGCACGTCCTTACGAACACTACCCCCTCAAGGTAGCGTGTCTACCAATTCCACCACGTGGGCTTTTAGCGGCAGCAAAAATAATCAAATTCCTTTACATCACACTTGGCACCGCCTTTTTTTGATGACCCACACCAACAAAAGCCAACCTGAAAATCCATGGGATTCCAGATTGGCAACCAACTAACCAACTCTAAAATGGTTTTATTATTTGATTAAAAAGCCCAATTGTACCGATGCATATTCTTCATGACCCATGTCATAGGTGGACCAAATATACTTTTGGACCTTAAATTCAGATATGGAAATGATGTCCCCAATCTCAATCGACGCTATCTTTGCCAACTTTTCCGCGTTTTTAACTGCATCTTTAAATGCCTCTTTACGGTATTGATCTTGTTGTTGGTCCGTAATTTCATACTTAAAAAAATAGGTGGTGGTCACTCCGTTCATGCGCACCTTGGAAAGCAAGGCCAATTCCTCTTTGTCCGCAGTTTCGTAGGTAAAACTTGTTCCGCCTTTTAGGTAACCGTAATAGGAAGCCTCCATTTCATTTTCCACCAGTCCACTTATATCAAACCCTTGGGCCTTTAGTTTCTCAAAATAAATCGCTTTGAGGTCGGCAATGTTCTGGCACTCCGGATTGGAATAGTATGCCTGGTCTAAATTAAGCGTGATTTTTGCCCTGTACTGGGTAATGCTGCGCTTAACCAAGGTATTGCCCGTAACCTTAAGGCTTTTGAAAGTTTCTTGTTGACCAAAGCTGCTCATGCTAAGGAGAAGCGTGAAAATACCCAATAAAAGGATGGAATGATGTTTAGTTTGCATAAGGCTGCTGTTTATAAGTTTTTAGGCTACGGTAAAAAGAAAGGAGGCAACAATGACCCAAACGCCCAAGAATAGTCCAAAAAGGCCCAATTTTCCTTGTTTTGGGGCAATCTTTTCCCTGAGTTCCGCTGCTTTTTCCTGCGCTTGCACGTTAGAGCCAATAACCAGCTTGTTAATGGTGCCAAAGCCCAACATAAAGCCAAGTCCGGCCTGGACAATGCTTCCAGCCAATAACGTGGCCCACCAAATGGGGGCAGAGGTTAACCAGCCTAGGTTTAAAATACTGGAAATAATTCCCCAAACACCCCATATACAGAAAATAAGTCCTATCCAGCCTTGGTAGGGTTCAATTTTTTCCAGAAGTTCTTTGGCATTTGGTTTTTTGGATAGCAACAAGGATGGTACTGCAAGAATACTTAAAAGCACTAAGGTAATTCCGTAAATCATAATTCTATTTTTTAGGTTAATATTACCCTACAAACTTCGTATAAGGATGGCCCATAACAAGCCCTGTATACCGTAAAAAAAACCTCCCTGTATTCAGGGAGGTTTTTTGTGGCTGTGAGGGTACATGGGGTCAATCCTCCACCAATCCCATTTTTATGGCATATTTGGTAAGCCCGGCGAGGTTTCTGACCTCTAATTTTGAAATTAGGTTTTTCCTGTAGCTTTCTATGGTATGTTTGCTCAAGAAAAGTTCGTCGGCAATTTCCTGCGTGGTCAATTCTTGCGCAATGAGTTTTAGAACCTCCCGTTCCCGCTTAGAAAGTGAGTTCATCAAGTTCTGCTCATTACTGAACATCCCTTTGAGGTACACGTCCTTTATGGATTGTGAAAAATATTTGTCTCCGTTTAAAATGCTTTCAATCGCTTTTAACAGTTCTTCTTTTTCAGCATTTTTTGGCACATACCCATCTACCTGGTCTTGGGTCAAGGTTTGTATGGTTTGTGCATCATGTAACATACTAACCACCAAGGTCTTTACTTTTTTATGGTAGGTTTTAATGTGCTTGTTGAGTTCAATCCCGTTCATATCGGGCATATTAACATCGGTAATCACCAAATCAACTGGTTCGTCGGCGTTATTGATGTCCAAATACTTAGCTATGTTTTTTCCGGTGTTGGCCGTTAAGATTATGGTGTATTCCGGTTTGCCTTTTAAGATGCTCAAAAGTCCGTCCAAGAACATTTTGTGATCGTCCGCAATAATGATTTTGTATGATTTCATAGGGTTGTATCTAATGGGATTTCTAAACTGATCACGGTTCCCCTGCCCAATGAACTATCAATGTGGAGTTCTCCGTGGTTTGCCTTTGTCCTCTCTCTTAAATTTTTTAGTCCAATGCCTGCTTTCGCGCTTTTGGTGTCAAAACCAATACCATCATCCTCAAAAATAAGTTGTAAACTACCATGGATTTTGTTAAGATGTATGGCAACATTTTTGGCCTGGGCATGTTTTAGGCAATTGGTCATTAATTCTTGTATGATTTGATAGAGTTCTATTTTGATGCCTTGTTCCAAATGGTTGATGTCAGACTCTGGATGTGCAGAGAAGGTAATAGCGCAATCTGAATTTATCCTAATGTTGTCCAAATAGTGTTGAATCAAAACCGTATAATTATTGGTGTTGAATTTCTTGGGTGTTAAGTTATGTGAAATATCACGCACCAGTTCATAGGTTTCGTCTACTTGGTGTAAAAGATCTTTGGCTGCCTTGCCATTTTCCACACTATGGCTTAATTGTAGCTTTATCCCTGCCAGATTGCCCCCAATACTATCATGCAGCTGTTTTGCAATGCGTGAACGCTCTTCTTGCTGGGCATTTAAGGACGTTTTGGCCAAGGCTAGTTCCTGTTCGTTTAACATGGTGGATATTTCTTGGGCATTTAACTGTTGTTGTTTTTGGTTGAGTTGGCTTTGTGCCTGTAGTTTTTGATAGTAGACCACCAAAAGTGCGATAATGGGTATTAACAACGCCAAGAAGCCATATAGGAATGCTTTTTTAATGGTTTTTTGCCGATCTATTTCATTCTGTTTTTCTATCTGGGATTCTTTGAGCGCTAATATTTGATTTTCCTTTTGTAAGGTTTGGTATTTTACCTCCAATTCCTTAACGGCATCGCTATTTTGCTGTTCCAGTATTTGGTTGGTTATGGACACGTGCTGGGTCATCAAATTATAGGCGTTTTCATAATCGCCATTTTCCGCATAGGTTCGGCGTAGGCTGTTAATGATGTCTCTTTGGAGTTCCATTCTGTTCCATTGCAATGAATTGGCGTAGGCTATGGACAAGGTCATTTGGGCGGCATCATACTGTTTAAGATCTCTGTACATTTGCCCATATCCCAGTACACTTTCCGTATAAATATCGTAAAAGTGGTAGGTTAAACTAGTATTGATCAGGTACTCATAGATATTAAAAGCGGTTTCGGTCTCGCCATCACCTTGGGCAATCTGGGCCAATTTTAGCTGTACTTGCATTTTAAACTTAGGTAAGTCCTCCTCCGCAACCAGCAGGCTTGCTCTTTCCAAGTAAGATTTGGCTTTGTTGGTGTCCTTGTCCTTGGAAGCGAGATAGGCTTTGTAATAAAGTGCTTTGGATGCAATAGTATCATTGGGGTTGGTAGATAGGCGGTCCAGAACGGGAACTGCTTTAGTATATTCCCCAAGTGATAAATAGGTGCGTGACAAACCCAACTGAAGCCAGTTTTTAAGCCTTTTTTCCTCTTTGGTCTGGGTCGATAATGCAGCAAGTCCATCTAAAAACGCTTTTTGGCTATCATTGACCAAGCCTTTTTCCAATTTTGCCTTACCAAGTAGTAGCTGATAGTTTATTTTTTTTAAGACGGATGTGCCTACATGGTCGCTGCTGAGTTTTGCGTAATGCAAGGCGGAATCTACATCTCCCTGGGCCAGGTGCGTTTGCCCAATAATTTGGGCTAATCTAAATTTATCTTCTTCCTTGTTCGCCTCTTTATAGGCTATGTAAAGCGAATCCTTTATGGTCTTGGGTGCCTGTCCAAAAGCGCGGAATGTGAGTTGATCCTGGGCATGGCTGCGACCAGAAAATATCATAAGCAGTAAAACACATGGTATGTAGCGCATCAACGGCATACGTTGGATTAAATAACTTCCTATCGTTTATTTGATGCTGTAAAAGTAAACTATAATCCTGTGGTGGTATACCCCGTTTTCCGTGAGGCATAAGCTCTGATGTTTTACAACGCTAATCCAAGAGGGAATTATTGTTTTGGCCAGTAACTAAAAAACCTCCAAAATCATTACAATTTTGAAGGTTTAAAGTGACCTGACTGGGGCTCGAACCCAGGACCCTCTCCTTAAAAGGGAGATGCTCTACCAACTGAGCTATCAGGTCCAAACAAAACGAGCAATTAATATCTCGCTAAGCGGGTGCAAATATAAAAGCATTTATTTATTTATCAAGAGGATTTAATAATAAATTTGCCTTTTTAAAAATAGGCTATGGCTAAAGACTTGAAAGTAGTGCTTTTAGGATATATGGGTAGTGGAAAATCTACAGTTGGAGATGCATTGGCCCAAAAACTGAATATCCCTTTTAAGGATTTGGACGGTGTTATCCAAGAAAAGGAGGGAAAGACCATATCGCAACTATTCCATGAAAAGGGCGAACTGTATTTTAGAAAAAAAGAAGCTTATTATTTAAATCAAGTCTTGGATTTAGAAGCATCTTTTGTACTTGCCCTTGGGGGTGGTACTCCCTGTTATGCCAACAATATGGCAGATGTATTACAAAAGGCCGGGACTTCTATTTATTTAAAAATGACCCTTACGGAACTCGTATTGCGTTTAGAGGGGCAAAGGGATACCAGACCCTTGATAAAAGGCATAAAAGAGGGAGATTTGCCAGAATTTATAGGGAAACACTTATTTGAACGCGCTCCCTTTTATCAACGAGCATTACATACCGTTAATGTTGCGGACAAGTCTGTTGAAGCGTTGGTAGAAGAGATAGCATCTTTCTTAGTCTAAAAAAACACCATTGTTTTTGGATTCAAAACTAACACGTACATGTTCGTGTAATGAGGTGGACAAAGAAATCCCTTTATAGTCTGCCTTAACAGGATATTTTTTATGGTTCCTATTGACCAACACTGCGGTTTTTAATTGTTTTAAGGGCGATTTTAAAAAATGGTTGACCCCATAAATAAGTGTGGTGCCAGAATTGAGGACATCATCTACCAACACAACGGATTTATTTTCATAAGCAGCGGCATCCAGTGAGGTGGTCACTCCACTTTCCAAAGGGTTCTTTTTATCCATGTATACCTTGCAGAGCACAATATGGATATCGCTGATGGCCCTGAGAACCGTGTTGATTTTTTTTGCAAATTGTAGTCCTCCTCCTTCAATTCCGGCAATGACCAGCTCCTGTTCATCAATGTTGGCCTCAAGGATTTGATAGGCAATACGCCTGGTCTTAAATTGTATGTTATCGTGGTCAAGGATTTTGTTGTCCATGAATCATCTTTTTTACAAAGTTAGTTAATCTCCATAGCCAAAGCTCGCAAAAGTTTTGGGAACTAGGATAAAGGAATACGCTGGGATTTGGATATGGCAATGGAAACGTCTGGCTAAATGCAATACCCTGCTCACTTGGATACTTAAAAGGCAATAGGTATTGGTTGGTAGCTGGCACCTAGTCTACAATGTTTTAGGTAACAATAGCGGACAAGGTTGGATTTTAGCTCTCTTGTTCAGATTCGTCCACATAACCCTCAATATCCCGTCTATCCTTTTTGGTGGGCCTCCCAGTGCCCTTTTTGCGATAATAGTCTTTGCTGTATTTTAATAGTTCTTGGTTCTCAAAGGCCTCTTTGGGAGTAGTGTCCTTTCTATAGATATCCACCAGTTTTGCACCAACCCTACTATCCGGAATATCCAAAACGGTAAGCTGATGGTTAATTTGGTTTTTTCTAAGTTGGATCACATCCATGGGATATACCTCCCGTGAAGGTTTTACCGCCTGGCCGTTGACTTTTATATGCCCTTTTTTGCAGGCATTGGTGGCCATGTTTCTGGTTTTGTAATAGCGCGTACACCATAAATACTTATCAATACGCATAGCAACTGCAAATCTTTGTTAAGGTATGGTCAAAAATAGGCGAAAATTGTATCTTGCAGCCTTGTATATCAAACAAATTACATGAAGAATGTTGCGCTTTTTTGGTGTTTGGCACTACTACTAATTTCTTGTGGCGATGATGATGAATCGCTCATTCCTGGAGAGGTGGTGCCGCCTAGATTGCTTAGTGAAGTTACTGTAGAGGATGATGCCGCAATACGGGAGTATCTTGAAACGCATTTCTATAATTATGAGGAGTTTTTAAACCCAAGCCCAGATTTTGATTTTAGAGTAAGAATAGCGCCGATAGCCGGAGAAAATGCTGATAAGATTCCATTGATACAACAGGTGCGGGATACCCTTATCAATGTTTCCTCATCTACCTTTGGTTTGGATGTTGAAGAAAATGATATTCCCCATAAGTTGTACTATTTGGTAGCTGAGCAGGGAGAAGGGGTAAGACCATCCGTGGCAGACTCGGTATATGTCAGTTATGAAGCCTCACGCTTAACAGGTGAGATTTTTGAGAGTAATCTGGGTACGGCCGTATGGCTAAATTTACAAGCAACCCCAGGACAACAGGGAGAGGTTAGAGGCTTGCAAGAAGGTATCACAAGGTTTAGAGCAGGAGCAGGATTTCAGGAGAACGATAATGGTACCTTTACGGTACAAGGTTTTGGCTCCGGAGTTATCTTTATGCCATCTGGTTTGGGTTACTTTATTAGTTCTGTTCCTGGTGACGCTTATGCGCCTTTGATTTTTAATATCAATCTATTTGCGCAAACCGTGGTAGATCATGATAGGGATGGAATCCCCAGTATTGAAGAAGACAGGAATAATGACCGCAATTTGCTAAACGATGATACTGATGGCGATAACGCCGCAGATTATATTGACGTAGATGATGACAATGACGGTATTTTTACACGGGATGAAATCACGGATGAAACCGGTACTATTATTATTCCTTATCCAGACACGGACGGGGACGGGGTGCCAGATTATTTAGACCCAGATAATGGTTAAAAAAAAGCCCCAAGCGGGGCTTTAATTTTTTATAGCTGTAAGGACAGACTTAGGATTAGCTGATCTGGTCTAGTGTCCACACGGTCGTTCACGTTTACGATATTGGAATTGATAAAATTCAGCTCATTTTCCGTAAAGCCACGTTCATACCTAAGGTCAATACCAAATTTTCCCAGGTTGACACCAATACCTAGATTGGCACCTACGGAGAAATCATTCTCAATATCACCAATACTTACGCCATCAAATTCTGTATCCAAAATGTACTGAAAAGCTGGCCCGGCAAAAACATGCAAAGGCCCAACAACCTTGATGCCCACTAAAACGGGTACGTCAAGTTTTTGGATTTTAAGGTCGCCCTGTTCGTAACCGGAGGAGGTATTGGTGTAAACCAGTTCTGGGCGCAAGTATATTTTGTTGCCCAATTTACCGTAAATCCCAAAATGGAATCCAGCGTTTCTGTCCGGGTTCTCAAAGGCATCTGCTACGGAATTAAAATAATCGCCATTGCCACTGTAGTTCAATCCCCCCTTAAAACCAAATCCTGAACCTGCCTGTGAAAAAGCTGTAGTACTTACCAGTGCCACAACTAGAATTAGAAGTGTTTTTCTCATAATATGTCTCGTTTAAGCGTTATGATGAGCAGAGGTGCCAAAAACGATACCAAAAAGTTACTTTCGCTGCATCACTTTTAAAACGGCAGCCTCTATGGCTTTATTGTTTAAGCCGTACTTGTCCATCAACTGTTCTGGGGTGCCACTTTCACCAAAGGTATCTTGGGTGGCCACAAATTCTTGTGGAGTTGGTAAATGTTGGGCAAGGGTTCTGGCGACGCTTTCCCCTAAACCTCCTAAAAAGTTGTGTTCTTCCGCAGTTACAACACAGCCTGTTTTCTTTACAGAGTCCAAAACAGCTTTCTCATCCAAAGGCTTAATGGTATGGATGTTGATCACTTCACAACGTATCCCTTGGTTTTCCAAGGTTTCTGCCGCTAGGAGCGCTTGCCATACCAAATGGCCCGTAGCAATGATAGTAACGTCCGTGCCTTCACTGAGCATTAGGGCTTTCCCAATTTCAAATTTTTGGTCGGCAGGGGTAAAATTGGCGACTTTGGGACGTCCAAAACGTAAATAAACCGGGCCGTGGCGTTCTGCAATGGCAAGGGTTGCCGCCTTGGTCTGGTTGTAATCGCAGGGATTAATGACAGTCATCCCTGGTAACATTTTCATGAGGCCAATATCTTCCAGGATTTGATGTGTAGCGCCGTCTTCCCCCAAGGTAATCCCAGCATGCGAGGCGCAAATTTTTACGTTTTTATCGGAGTAGGCTATGGATTGGCGTATTTGATCATACACACGTCCCGTAGAAAAGTTGGCAAATGTTCCCGTAAAAGGGATTTTACCACCAATGGTTAAGCCCGCTGCAATCCCCATCATATTCGCCTCTGCAATACCTACTTGAAAAAAGCGGTCAGGGTTTTCATCGATAAAAGTTTGTATTTTCAATGAACCGACCAAATCTGCACAGAGTGCCACCACATTGGGATTGGTTCTACCTAGTTCCGTCATTCCGGCGCCATAGCCGCTTCGGGTATCATTTTTTCCTTGATCTATATACGTTGTCATAAGCCTTTGGTATTCCTTGTAAAAAAGGGTGTTACTTTAGTTTTTGTTTCTTGTCTCTTGGCGGTGTTCCCTTTAACGGGATTTTAATAGTCCCCTAAGGTTTCTGGATTTTGTCCTAGTGCATTTGCCAGTTGTTCATCATTGGGTGCCTTTCCGTGCCATGCATGGGTATGCATCATAAAGTCCACCCCATTGCCCATGACGGTGGTCATTACCACACAGACGGGTTTTCCCTTACCTGTTCTGCTTTTGGCCTCTTTCATCCCGGATATAACTTGTTCTAAGTCGTTTCCATTGCTAATTTCCAAAACGTCCCAGCCAAACACCTTAAACTTCTCTGCGATATCCCCTAGTGGCAATACCTCTTCCGTGGCGCCATCTATCTGCTGGCCATTTCTGTCAATGGTGGCAATCAGGTTATCTACCTTATTCCCGGCAGCGTACATAATAGCCTCCCAGTTTTGGCCTTCCTGTAGTTCGCCATCACCATGTAGGCTATAGATGAGGTGGCTGTCACCGTTTAATTTTTTCGCCAGTGCAGCACCAATGGCAACGGATAATCCCTGACCCAAAGAGCCGGAAGCGATACGGACCCCTGGTAAGCCTTCATGCGTGGTAGGATGTCCTTGCAATCTGCTATTAATTAATCTAAAGGTGTTCAATTCTTCGATGGGGAAATATCCCCGGCGTGCCAGTACGCTATAAAACACTGGTGAAATATGGCCGTTAGAGAGGAAAAAGAGGTCTTCATCATTACCATCCATATCAAAACCTTCCTTGAGTTCCATCACTTCGTTGTAAAGTGCAACAAAAAACTCCGTACACCCTAGGGAGCCCCCGGGGTGACCAGAATTTACCTTATGTACCATTCTAAGGATGTCACGCCTAACTTGGGTGACCAAATCTTGTAATTCTTGGGTATTTGCCATGTTCGTTTTGTTTTTCCCGTAAAAGGGAACTATAGGTTTGTTGATGCTATCATCGTTTTAAAAGAAAATATGCCAACAGCAGATTCCCTTTTTCTACGACATTTGTACGGAGCCAAAAATAACCGCATTGGGCAGCTAAAGCAAACTTAATGGTAATTTTCAACAAAAAATTGCCTGTTGTGTACCCGCGTTTTGGTTTTAGACGTATTTTAAAGTAAGGAATAAAGCCAAGTTACCCATGATTCCAATAGCGCAATTGGGCAATTTAGTGGGAGTAACTGAATTTACTTAGCCTACATGTAAGCCAGAGGGTTGTTGTTTTCTTTCCTTTTTCTAGTAATTTCTTTATGTCTTGCAACATTTACGCCGCCATGGGCTAAGTAGTTTCCGCGGTGGACCCATGGATGTTTTTCTGTTCCCAACTTTATTTTTTTCTTAAGGTAGCGGTGAAAGGGAGTTGACTATCTTTGCCCATTAAAGTATAGCATTGAAGTATTCCCTTTTACAAAAAGACCCCAATAGTAGCGCCCGGGCCGGGGAGATAACTACAGACCACGGCAAGATTGAGACTCCAATTTTTATGCCCGTTGGGACCGTGGCCACCGTAAAGGGTGTGCATCAGCGGGAATTGCGTGAAGATATCAACCCGGATATTATTTTAGGAAACACCTACCATTTGTACTTGCGTCCCGGCATGGATATTTTGGAACGTGCCGGTGGTTTGCACAAATTCATGGGCTGGGACAGGAATATCCTTACGGATAGTGGCGGATATCAAGTATATTCCCTTTCAGGTACCAGAAAAATAAAGGAGGAGGGGGTGAATTTTAAGTCCCACATAGATGGTTCCAGTCACTTTTTTTCACCAGAAAGTGTGATGGAGGTACAACGTACCATTGGTGCGGATATCATTATGGCCTTTGATGAGTGTACCCCGTACCCCTGTGATTACGGGTACGCGAAAAACTCCATGCACATGACACACCGTTGGTTAGACCGCTGTATTTCACATTTGGAAAAAGTTCCGGTAAAATATGGGTATGGTCAGGCCTTTTTTCCCATTGTGCAGGGATCTACCTATAAAGATTTGCGCAAACAATCGGCGGAATATATTGCCGAGGCAGGCGCCGTGGGCAATGCCATTGGCGGCTTATCCGTTGGCGAGCCAGCGGAGGAGCTCTATGCCATGAGTGAGATTGTCTGTGATATTTTACCAGAGGACAAACCTCGGTATTTAATGGGAGTGGGGACGCCCATCAATATTTTGGAAAATATTGCCTTAGGGGTAGATATGTTCGATTGTGTGATGCCTACCAGAAACGCTAGGAATGGTATGCTTTTTACCGCAGAAGGAACCATCAACATTAAAAACAAAAAATGGGAGGATGATTTCTCCCCTTTGGATGATATGGGCATCACTTGGGTAGATAAAGAATATTCCAAAGCTTATCTGCGCCATCTTTTTGCCGCCAATGAATATCTAGGCAAACAAATTGCCACCATTCACAACCTAGGTTTTTATCTTTGGCTTACTCGGCAGGCAAGGGAACATATTTTGGCCGGTGATTTTAGAAGTTGGAAGGATAACATGGTCAAACAAATGGATAAACGGTTGTAATGCTCACCATCCTGGATAAATACATTTTAAAACGCTACCTCATTACCTTTTTGGGGATGTTGCTGTTATTTGTCCCTATAGGTATCATGGCCAATCTTGCGGAGAAAATTGGAAAAATCATTGACAATGAAGCTCCTTTGGCAGAAGTCATAGCCTATTATGGTAATTTTACCTTGGTCATTGGCAATCTATTGCTGCCTATCTTTTTGTTTTTATCCATCATTTTTTTTACCTCAAAATTGGCGAGCAACACGGAAATTGTAGCCATTTTAAGTTCCGGAGTTTCTTACAATCGCTTCCTTAGGCCTTATTTTATTGGTGCGGGGCTGGTGGCCATTTTTATATTCGTCATGGGCATGTTTATTGTGCCCAACGCTAGCATAGGCTTTAATAAGTTTGAGTATACCTATTTTAAAAAAGGTAGGGACTTGCAGCAGACCAGTAACATCTTTAACCAATTAAATGATACGGATTTTATTTATGTAAAAAATTTTGACCCCAATAGGCAAATAGGGTATGACTTTACCTATGAAAGATTTACAGAAAATGACCAACTCGATTTTAAGATTTCTGCCCAAAATATTCGTTGGATAGAAAAAGATAGTACCTATAGACTAACCTCGTACACCAAAAGATATATAAGGGAAGGAAATGAGTATATCCAACGCAAACGTAATTTGGATACCCTTTTTACCTTTCAGATAGATGATCTTACACCAGTTTCTTACATAGCGGACACCAAAAACCTCTTTGAGTTGGATGCGTTTATAGCGGACCAAAAGAAAAAAGGAGCTGCCAACATCAATACCTATGTATTGGTAAAGTATAAGCGTTGGGCTTTGCCCATTGCCGCATTTGTACTTACAATCATAGCCGTGGCCGTTTCCTCTGTGAAGCGTAGGGGGGGGATGGGCGTAAACCTTGCTTTTGGTATTGGGGTGGCTTTTATCTATATCTTCTTTGATAAGGTTTTTGGAACCTTGGCAGAACAGTCTGGGTTTTCCCCGTTATTGGCCGTGCTATTGCCCAATCTCATATTTGGTGTGGTGGGTATATTCTTATTGCAAAAAGCTAAAAGGTAGAACCATCACTGGTATTGCTTCCTGCACGCACCTTTTATGCTATTCCAGGATACCCTTTTGAGTCAAAATCTGGTCTGCATATTTTAAGACATTCCAATTTCCTTAAAGTTTAGGGCAAGACAACGTGGTGTTCCGTTGCCAAATTTGGGGAAAAAGCTCATTGGGCAATCCTAAGAAGTAGTCCACAAACTTTACTGGCCTTCAATAAATAACTTGTCATTAAGCATGACCAGCGTAAACAACAAAATGTTGGCTACAGTGATTTTGAGGAATTAAAAATAGTATCGTGAACGTTTTCCATGCTCAAATTTTTGATACTAGGCCTGCCTGTCCGCAGGCAGGTACCTAATATTTCTCCTTAACATAAGATAATTCACCCAAACGGACAGAATTTTTCAAAATTCACCGGGGGCAAAAGTTAACCGTTTTTGTCAAAAACTAATACGGTCAAAGTTCTATATTTGCGTAGAAATAAAACCACGTTAAGCAGCCAACGCTTACCACTACAAAGACAATTATGGAATATTTGGAATTTGAACTTCCCATTAAAGAGCTTGAAGAGCAGCTACAAAAATGCCAGATAATAGGTAAGGAAAGTGAAGTTGACGTTACCGAAACTTGCCAGCAGATTGAAAAGAAATTAGCGGAAACCAAGAAAGACATTTATAAGAACCTTACTGCTTGGCAGCGGGTTCAATTGTCCAGACATCCTAATAGACCCTACACCATGGACTACATCAATGCCATTTGTGGAGATACGTTTTTGGAGCTGCACGGCGATCGCACTGTGGGGGATGATAAGGCCATGATTGGCGGATTGGGTAAAATAGGCGATCAGAGTTATATGTTTATTGGCCAGCAAAAAGGTTACAACACCAAAACAAGACAGTACCGTAATTTTGGAATGGCCAATCCAGAAGGGTACCGGAAAGCACTTCGCTTAATGAAATCTGCGGAAAAATTTGGTATTCCAGTGGTTTGTCTCATAGATACGCCAGGAGCTTACCCAGGTATAGAAGCAGAAGAACGTGGACAGGGAGAGGCCATTGCAAGAAATATTTTGGAGATGACCCGCTTAAAAGTGCCCATAATCGTGGTCATTATTGGCGAAGGAGCTTCCGGTGGTGCTTTGGGCATTGGCGTGGGCGATAAGGTGCTGATGTTGGAAAACACTTGGTATTCCGTAATATCACCAGAGTCATGTTCCTCTATTTTATGGCGTAGTTGGGAGTATAAGGAACAGGCCGCCGAAGCATTGAAACTTACCGCCCCCGATATGAAAAAACTTAAACTCATTGATGAAATCGTCCGCGAACCTTTGGGAGGGGCACATACCAATAGGAAAAAAACGTTTGAAACGGTCAAAAATAAAATTGCCTCACATTATGAGGTACTGCAAAAGTTATCACCAAAAGAGTTGGTGAACCAGCGGATGGATAAGTATGCTGCCATGGGCGTTTTTAATGGCTAACCCACTTGTATTCGTTTCATTGCTCCGGCCAACAAAATTTCTTATTCCCAATTATTAGGTTGTTAACAGATTTTTGAAGTTATCAACAGTAATTTTGTTGAAGTCCTGTGAACATCAGCCAACGTAAAAAAAAGGTTAATTATAGGTTAATTGCATACTTTCGCAACCATGGAAAATCCTAACCCAATCATTGGACGTAAAATTGATAAATCTACCATTATCAATTTGGAACGTGGTAAAATACCACCTCAAGCTGTTGATTTAGAGGAGGTTGTGTTGGGTGCGATGATGATAGACAAGAAAGGTGTGGATGAAGTAATAGATATCTTACATCCAGACGCATTCTATAAAGAGGCGCATCGATTTATTTATGAGGCCATTTTCAAATTATTTGAAACTTCAGAACCGGTAGACTTATTAACCGTTTCATCCCAATTAAAGAAAGATGGCAAGTTAGATGCTGTGGGAGGGGACTTTTACCTCATTAAACTCACGCAAAAGGTAGCATCTTCCGCGCATATTGAATTCCATGCCAGAATCATTCTACAGAAGTACATTCAGCGTAGCCTAATCAAAATTTCCAATGAAATTATTGAAGATGCCTACAATGAGGGAACCGATGTATTTGATTTATTGGATAACGCAGAAGCCAAATTGTACGAGGTGACCCAGGGCAATTTAAAACGCTCTGCCGAAACTGCGCAGAATTTGGTGATACAAGCTAAAAAACGTATCGAGGAAATTGCCAACAAAGAAGGGTTGAGCGGTATCCCTTCTGGTTTTGATAAGCTAGATAAATTAACCTCTGGCTGGCAACCCAGTGATTTGGTCATTGTTGCTGCCAGGCCCGGTATGGGTAAAACGGCCTTAACGCTTTCCATGGCGAGGAATATCGCCGTAAATTCAGAAATTCCCGTCGCCTTTTTTTCCCTGGAAATGTCCTCTGTACAGCTCATTACGCGTTTAATTTCTTCAGAGACCGGCCTCTCTTCGGAGAAGCTGCGCACGGGCCGTTTGGAGAAACACGAATGGGAACAGCTGAACGTAAAAGTAAAAACACTGGAAAAGGCCCCATTGTTCATAGATGATACTCCTTCACTTTCCATTTTTGATCTAAGGGCAAAGGCGAGACGTCTGGCATCCCAGCATGGCATTAAGATGATCATCATAGATTATTTACAGTTGATGACGGCCGGGGGGAGCCAAAAAGGCGGGAATAGGGAACAGGAAATTTCTACCATTTCCAGAAATTTAAAAGCCCTTGCCAAGGAGTTGAACGTACCTGTTATAGCTTTGTCCCAACTTTCCCGGGCGGTTGAGACCCGTGGGGGCAGCAAACGGCCTATATTATCGGATTTAAGGGAGTCCGGGGCCATAGAACAAGATGCGGACATTGTATCTTTTATTTACAGGCCGGAGTATTATAAAATTGACGAATGGGATGATGAGGAACGCACGCCTACCCAAGGTCAGGCAGAGTTTATCGTGGCCAAACACCGTAATGGTGGGCTTGAGAATATTAGGTTAAAGTTCATCGGTAATCTAGGTAAGTTTGATAACTTAGATGACTTTGATTCTCCTTTTGAATTTCAGTCTAAGATGAACGATAATGATGAAAATCCATTCGCGACCCCAAACCTGCCCAATACGGATGAAGCCTTTGGTAGTTCCTTCAATACCGAAGAAACGGACGATGATGTGCCGTTCTAGAAGACTAAAGCCGCTACTCGCACTTTTGGTCGTTTTTCTTTGTTCCTCTTTATCCGCAAGGGCATCGGTGATTCTGATACCCATGGATGCGGAATCACAAAAAAACCACCTAAAGGCCTACGGCATTACCTATTGGATGCTAAGCAAACAGCAAAAGGTTCAATGGTTGTTAAATTATAGGGGTGGTTCCTTTTTATTGCCAGATGGCGAGGCGGTGCGCAAAGAGTGCCAAATTAGAGGTGTTTCCTTTGAGGTGTTGTCAGATGCCCAAGCCAATGCAGTTTTGGACGGCATCAGTAGCCCTGCAATGAACCAAGAGTCCGTTATTTTGGAAAAAGCGCCCAAGATTGCCGTTTACTCCCCAAAGGATAATCAACCCTGGGATGATGCCGTAACCATGGTGTTGACCTATGCTGAAATTCCGTACGTTACCATTTATGATGAAGAGGTCTTGGATGATAAGCTTGCTTTGTATGACTGGCTGCATCTGCACCACGAGGACTTTACCGGGCAGTATGGAAAATTCTACGGCGCCTACAGGGCGGCACCATGGTATATAGAAGGGAAAAGATTGGCAGAAGAACGTGCCACCAAACTAGGTTACGATAAGGTGTCCGAGCAAAAAGGTGCCGTTGCAGAGAAAATACGTAGGTATGTGATTGGGGGCGGTTTTATGTTTGCCATGTGTTCCGCAACGGATAGTTTTGATATTGCCTTGGCCGCAAAAGGGGTGGATATTTGCGAGCCCATGTTTGATGGTGATGCTTCGCAAGCCAACTATCAATCACAATTAGACTTTTCCAGAACCTTTGCATTTCAAGATTTTATTTTGGAACGTAATCCGCTACGATACGAGTTTTCCTCCATTGATATGACGGCCAAAAGAAAGGTGCCCAAAGAATCGGATTATTTTTCCTTGATGGAGTTTTCTGCAAAATGGGATCCAGTGCCTACCATGCTCACCCAAAACCACACCGCATTGGTAAAAGGTTTTATGGGACAGACTACCTCCTTTACAAGGGATGAGGTAAAACCTACTGTGATGGTCTTGGGGGAGTGTAAAATTAACGGAGAGGCAAGATATATACATGGGATAAAAGGAAAGGGGTTCTTTACGTTTTATGGCGGCCATGATCCGGAAGATTACCAGCATAGGGTAGGTGATCCAAAGACCGAGTTGGAACTCCACCCCACCTCTCCCGGATATCGGCTAATTTTGAATAATGTGCTATTTCCCGCCGCTAAAAAGAAAAAGCAGAAGACGTAAAAATGCGCCAAGTAGGCATGGCCTACGACCGTAAAAGTTTTTCTAAGACGCGCTCAACGCCAAGGTCATCATTTGAGGTGGTGTGGTACTTCGCTGTTTTTTTTACATTTTGATGTGCGTTTTCCATCGCTACACTAAATTGTGCAAGTTCTAACATCTCCAAATCATTGTTGTAGTCACCAAAAACGAGCAATTCATGCGAACCAACACCATATGTTTGCATCAACTTAGCCAAGGCGTGTCCTTTGTGTGCGTCCGGGTGTGAAATATCTATCCAATGGGCACCAGATACTTTTACCTTTAGCTTATCCTCTAAGTGGGCTACTTGCGGATAAATGTTCCGCTCAGAACTTTCATCGTGGTACACCGCAATCTTCATGATTTCACCATGTACCGCATATTGGTCGGTAACCGGTGAAAACGCCGTGTAGTATTCCTTTAGCAGTTCAATAAAAGCCAAGGAGGCACCATTAACATAGGCAGTATTGGCTCCGCATAAAACAGGATGGGCATTTGGTATCGGTGAGATTAAATCCAAAACCTGTTTGATGTATTGGTGTTCCAAAGGAGTTGAACATAAGGTATGGTTCTTTTTTTTAACTAGCGCACCATTTTCGGCCACAAAAATAATATCATCTTTAATCGCCTCCAGCTTGGCAACCATACTGTCATACTGCCTTCCACTTGCTGCAACAAAAAGGATGTTCTTTTCTTTTAAGGCTTGGAACAGTTCAAAAAATCTATTGCTTACCTCATGTTGGCTGTTCAGTAAGGTGCCATCCATATCGGTGACCACCATTTTAATTTTGGATAAGTCCATAGCTATCAATAAACAACAAAGGTAGAATAAAGCGGGTAGGCCAACATTAAGAAATTAGTAATATTGTAAAAGGTAAATCAATAAAAGATATGGAGTTTCATCAGCGCGAAATACGGTTGCCGGCATTTTCTCGGGGATTTCATTTAATCACACCGCTTGTTCTTAAAGAGATGGCAGAAATTGCGGAGATAAGAATGGGGTTTTTGCAGTTGTTTCTCAAACATACATCGGCCAGTCTTACCATCAATGAGAATGCAGACCCTACTGTCCGTATGGATTTTGAATCCCATATCAACCAAATGGTGCCGGAAAATATGCCTTATTACAAACATGATTATGAAGGGGCAGATGACATGCCAGCCCATATTAAGGCTTCATTGATGGGCGCTTCCGTTCAGATTCCCATTACCAACGGAAAGCTAAATTTAGGGATATGGCAGGGCATTTATCTAGGGGAGCACCGGAACAATGCCCATGGGCGGAAACTGGTGATTACCGTTTTTGGTACGTAGTGTTGGTAAAGCTCAAGTTCATCACCTTTAACATCCGGTCAAAAAGCACGGTGACTTGAGAATTGGAAACAAAAAACCCGCTATTTAGCGGGTTTTAACAGTGGGATTTATTTTAAACGTTTACTTTACTTTTTCAACGATTGCCTTAAACGCATCTGGGTGGTTCATGGCTAAGTCTGCCAGTACCTTTCGGTTTAATTCAATATCATTTGCTTTTACTTTGCCCATAAATTGGGAATAAGACATGCCGTGCATTCTTGCTCCTGCATTAATACGTGTTATCCATAGGGCTCTAAACGTTCTTTTTTTGTTTCTTCTATCGCGGTATGCGTATAACATCGCTTTTTCTACCGCATTTTTGGCTACCGTCCATACGTTTTTACGTCTTCCAAAGTAGCCTTTTGCTTGCTTCATCACTTTTTTTCTCCTAGCTCTAGAAGCAACTGCATTTACTGATCTTGGCATAATTTTAAAATTTTTGTAGCAGGCGGTCTGTATGAAGACTCTTTATGAAATTTAAACTAGTATACCTTATACCGCTTAAATGTTCGCCCAACTCCAGGGTTACTATTTAATTACCTATGAACGCTTACTTTAACCGTAATTGTTCTTTAATACTGTTAACATCTGCCTCGTGCACAAGGGTTGAGTGTGTTAACTTTAGTTTACGCTTTTTTGACTTTTTTGTCAAGATGTGACTCTTAAAAGCGTGCTTTCTCTTAATTTTACCACTACCTGTGAGCTTAAACCGCTTTTTGGCACTGGATTTCGTTTTCATTTTAGGCATATTTCCTATTTATATTTATTTCCGGTATTTCCCGGTATCCCACTTACTTTTTACTAGCCTTTGGAGCAATAAACATGGTCATACGTTTACCTTCCAATTTTGGCATTTGCTCTACTTTACCTATATCTTCCAATTCCGAGGCCAACTTTAACAACAAAATCTCTCCTTGGTCTTTGTACACTATGGAACGTCCTTTAAAGAACACGTAAGCCTTTAACTTGGCCCCTTCTTTTAAAAACTTTTCGGCATGCCTCTTTTTAAAATCGTAATCATGGTCATCTGTCTGCGGTCCAAACCTTATTTCCTTGACAACTACTTTCGAGGCTTTTGCCTTCATCGCTTTTTCCCGTTTCTTTTGCTCGTAAAGAAACTTTTTATAATCGATAATTTTACATACCGGCGGTTTGGCTTTTGGCGAAATCTCCACCAAGTCCAAACCAATTTCCTCAGCCTTGTCCAAGGCCTTTCTTATGGGGTATACCCCAACTTCAACATTGTCTCCAACCAATCTTACCTCAGGGGCAAGAATGCGTTCATTGATATTATGGGGATTTTTGTTTTCCCTTCGCGGTTGGGGTCTAAATCTTCTACGTATTGCTATGACTAATATATTTTAATTAAACTTCTATTTTTAGAACGACTTTAAGGTACTACTTATTTCTTTTGAAATCAAGTCAGAAAAAGCGTTAACTGTAATACTTCCAAAGTCTTCGCCTCCATGCCTTCTAACTGCTATGGTGTTGGCTTCTTCTTCTTGCTCGCCAACCACTAGCATAAATGGAATTTTATTTAATTCCGCCTCCCTGATTTTCTTCCCTACGGTTTCGTTCCTATTATCAATGAGCGCGCGAATTTCGTGATTTTCCAATGATTTCAAAACTTTTTCAGCATATTTTTCATGTTTCTCGCTGACAGGCAATACAATAGCCTGCTGGGGTATTAACCATAAAGGAAAGTTGCCACCAGTATGCTCCAATAATAATGCCACAAAACGTTCCATGCTACCAAAGGGTGCTCGATGAATCATTACCGGCCTGTGAAGCTCGTTGTCACTACCTTTATAGGTAAGGTCAAATCGTTCTGGCAGGTTGTAGTCTACCTGGATGGTGCCTAGCTGCCAATTGCGTCCGAGGGCATCTTTGACCATGAAATCTAACTTAGGGCCATAGAAAGCGGCCTCACCGGGTTCAACAACAAAGTTTAACCCTTTTTGCTCAGCGGCGTTGATAATTGCCTGTTCTGCTTTTTCCCAATTCTCCACGGAACCAATATATTTTTCCGGCTTGTTTAAGTCCCTGACCGATACTTGTGCGGTAAAGTTTTCAAAACCCAGCGAACCCAACACATAAAGGGATAGGTCGATAACGTTTTTAAATTCATCGTTCAGCTGATCGGGGGTGCAAAAAATGTGGGCATCGTCCTGTGTAAAACCTCTAACCCTTGTGAGTCCATGAAGTTCCCCACTTTGTTCATATCTGTAAACTGTGCCAAACTCAGCATATCGTTTAGGTAAATCTTTGTAGCTGAAAGGGCTGGTGTTATAAATCTCACAATGATGGGGGCAGTTCATTGGCTTTAACAAAAATTCCTCGTCTTCTTTAGGGGTTTTTATAGGCTGAAAGCTATCTTCACCATATTTGGCATAGTGACCAGAAGTCACGTAAAGCTCCTTTTGGCCAATATGGGGCGTCACCACCATTTCATAGCCTGCCTTTTTCTGCGCCTTTTTCAAAAAATCTTCTAACCTTTCCCTGAGGGCAGCCCCTTTTGGTAGCCATAATGGCAGGCCTTGGCCTACTTTCTGGGAAAAGGTAAATAGTTCAAGTTCCCGTCCCAATTTACGATGATCACGTTTTTTGGCCTCCTCTAACAGTTCAAGGTAAGCGGTAAGCTCTTTTTGTTTGGGAAAGGAAATACCATAGACTCGGGTTAACTGTTTGTTGTTTTCGTCGCCTCGCCAGTATGCACCGGCAACACTTAATATTTTAATGGCTTTAATGATACCTGTATTGGGAATGTGGCCACCGCGGCAGAGATCGGTGAAAGTGCTATGGTCGCAAAAGGTGATTTCCCCATCCTTTAGATTTTCTATAAGTTCCACCTTATAGGGATTGTTTTGTTTTTTATATAAAGAAAGCGCATCGGATTTAGAGACCTCTCGCATGGTAAAATCATGTTTGCCACGGGCTATTTCCAAGGCTTTTTTTTCTATGGCGGGAAAATCTTTTTCCGATATGGAGTGGTTACCAAAGTCAACGTCGTAGTAAAAGCCATTTTCAATGGCAGGGCCAATGGTTAATTTGATGCCTGGGTAAAGTTCCTCCAAAGCCTGGGCAACCACGTGTGAGGTAGAGTGCCAGAATGCTTTTTTTCCCTCGTCATTGTTCCATGTATATAAGGTAAGGCTGCCGTCTGTATTTAATGTGGTGGAGGTCTCTACGGTTGTATCGTTAAATTTCGCAGAAATAATGTTCCTTGCCAGACCCTCGCTAATGGTTTTGGCTACGGCCAATACGGAAGTCCCAGAAGGTACCTGTTTAACTGCGCCGTCCGGTAATGTAATGTTTATCATGCCTTTTTCCTTATCTATGAAATAAATGAGGGGCAAAGATAAGAGGTTGCGTGAATGTTACAAGGTGGGTTTTGTCATTTTAGTAAGGTTATGCTGAAATACAATTTTCATCGTTGATTTGGTAGGTTATAAAAAAAGAAGTAACTTGTTTATCCTGATTTTTTGGAATGTTCAACTGTAAAAAGTTGATTGTGAGGTAACTGCTAATTTTTTGATTTTTTTTTCAAAAAGGTTTGCAGGAATTAAAAAAGAGTATCTATATTTGCACCCGCTTTGCAGATGAGCAGGGCGATGGACGGACGGGAAATCGTAGGGATTTTGGGTCAGTCCGGGAAGAATAAAGAAGTTCATATACATATTGTAATAGACAGCGTAAAAGAGAGAAAAGAACCATTTTGACGTCAAGGGGCTTTAAAAGGGTTGGTCGTGGTATCGCGAGATATTTAAAGATCAACAATGAAGAGTTTGATCCTGGCTCAGGATGAACGCTAGCGGCAGGCCTAACACATGCAAGTCGAGGGGCATCGGGAGTAGCTTGCTACTTGCCGGCGACCGGCGCACGGGTGCGGAACGCGTATGGAACCTACCTTTGTCATGGGAATAGCCCAGAGAAATTTGGATTAATGCCCTATGGTAATACGGGATCGCATGATTTTGTATTTAAAGATTCATCGGACAAAGATGGCCATGCGTACCATTAGTTAGTTGGTGGGGTAACGGCCCACCAAGGCAGCGATGGTTAGGGGCCCTGAGAGGGGGATCCCCCACACTGGTACTGAGACACGGACCAGACTCCTACGGGAGGCAGCAGTGAGGAATATTGGACAATGGAGGCAACTCTGATCCAGCCATGCCGCGTGCAGGATGACGGCCCTATGGGTTGTAAACTGCTTTTATACGGGAAGAAACGCACCTACGTGTAGGTGTTTGACGGTACCGTAAGAATAAGGACCGGCTAACTCCGTGCCAGCAGCCGCGGTAATACGGAGGGTCCGAGCGTTATCCGGAATCATTGGGTTTAAAGGGTCCGTAGGCGGGCGTATAAGTCAGGGGTGAAAGTTTGTGGCTCAACCATAAAATTGCCTTTGATACTGTACGTCTTGAGTTATAGTGGAGTTGCCGGAACATGTGGTGTAGCGGTGAAATGCATAGATATCACATAGAACACCGATCGCGAAGGCAGGTGACTAACTATATACTGACGCTGATGGACGAAAGCGTGGGGAGCGAACGGGATTAGATACCCCGGTAGTCCACGCCGTAAACGATGGATACTAGCTGTCGGGACCTCGGTCTCGGCGGCCAAGCGAAAGTGATAAGTATCCCACCTGGGGAGTACGTTCGCAAGAATGAAACTCAAAGGAATTGACGGGGGCCCGCACAAGCGGTGGAGCATGTGGTTTAATTCGATGATACGCGAGGAACCTTACCAGGGCTTAAATGTAAGTTGCATGGGGCAGAGATGTCCCTTTCTTCGGACCACTTACAAGGTGCTGCATGGTTGTCGTCAGCTCGTGCCGTGAGGTGTCAGGTTAAGTCCTATAACGAGCGCAACCCCTACCGTTAGTTGCCAGCATGTAAAGATGGGGACTCTAACGGGACTGCCGGTGCAAACCGTGAGGAAGGTGGGGATGACGTCAAATCATCACGGCCCTTACGTCCTGGGCCACACACGTGCTACAATGGCCGGTACAGAGGGAAGCCACCACGCAAGTGGGCGCGGATCTATAAAACCGGTCACAGTTCGGATCGGGGTCTGCAACTCGACCCCGTGAAGCTGGAATCGCTAGTAATCGGATATCAGCCATGATCCGGTGAATACGTTCCCGGGCCTTGTACACACCGCCCGTCAAGCCATGGAAGCTGGGGGTGCCTGAAGTCCGTCACCGAGAGGAGCGGCCTAGGGCAAAATCGGTAACTAGGGCTAAGTCGTAACAAGGTAGCCGTACCGGAAGGTGCGGCTGGAACACCTCCTTTCTAGAGACGATGTGCCAGATTGGCCCTGTTCTTTGGGGGAAAGGTGGTTCGAGCTCTTTTATGTTGTCTATCGATATGTTGTTAAAGATATTGTACTGTTGTAAACAGGCCAAGACAGTCTCATACCTGCCTACCGGCAGGCAGGGCCCAGCCAGCTGGGCGCTGTGCACGGGAGGTTGATTGGGATTTACAGTCTCATAGCTCAGCTGGTTAGAGCGCTACACTGATAATGTAGAGGTCGGCAGTTCGAGTCTGCCTGAGACTACAGGTCGAAAGGCATGGCGAGAAGCCTGTCCTGAGCGTAGCCGAAGGGAGTCTGCCTGAGACTACAGGTCGAAAGGCATGGCGAGAAGCCTGTCCTGATCGTAGCCGAAGGGAGTCTGCCCGGGACTACAGGTCGAAAGGCATGGCGGGAAGCCTGTCCTGGGGGTAGCCGAAGGGGGTCTGCCCGGGACTACGACGTTCATTGATTGGAATATTGAAGGAAATTCTGGAAGTTGGGACAAACTAGTTGTTGGTTCTTGGTTGATGGTTGATGGTGGAGCTGTCAACGTACGACAGACAACG
>NZ_LDJX01000004.1:0-32500 GCF_001306415.1 Croceitalea dokdonensis DOKDO 023 | reverse complement strand
AGGGAGTTAGAAATGTAAGCTTTGAGGGGGATACCGGGTTTCTATATAAGGCTAACCTTTCCCTTAGAACTGCTTTGAAAGTGTTGAAACCCATCTGCCATTTTAAGGTTTTTAATGAAAAACAGCTTTACAGGAACATTTACCAAATAGATTGGTCTGATTATTTTGATGCCGATAAGACCTTTGCGTTTGATACTACAATGAATTCTGAGGTATTTAATAATTCTTTATTCGTTTCACAAAGAGCCAAGGACGGTCTTGTGGATAAGTTTAGGGATACTGAGCGTACTAGACCATCCGTGAACACCGCTTCCCCAGATATCATAATCAATATCCATATCCATAGGAACGATTGCACTGTTTCCTTGGATAGCTCTGGAAGTTCCCTGCACCAACGTGGTTATAGGGCCTCAACCAATATTGCCCCGATCAATGAGGTTTTGGCAGCTGGGGTTTTGTTGCTTACCGGCTGGGACGGAAGAAGTGATTTTTTGGACCCCATGTGCGGTAGTGGTACCTTATTGATTGAAGCCGCAATGATTGCCTGTAATATACCGGCGAATATCAATAGAAAATCATTCGCTTTTCAGCATTGGAACGATTTTGATGCCGGCCTTTTTGAGAAAATCCGGGATTCTAGACTCAATCAAACCAGGGAATTCCATTACAAAATATTTGGATTGGACAAAGCCCCCTCTGCGATAAGAAAAGCTCAGGAGAATATTGAAAATGCCAACCTATCAGAATACATACAACTAAAGCGAAACAATTTTTTCAAAGAAGCTAATCCTGCTGAAAACAAGGTGCACTTGGTATTTAATCCTCCTTATGGGGAGCGTTTATCCATAGATATGGCCGAATTTTATAAAAATATAGGCGATACACTTAAACAAACCTATGCCGGTATGGAAGCTTGGTTCATTACAGCAAACCTTCCAAGCTTAAAACATGTTGGATTAAGACCATCCAGAAAAATTAAACTGTACAATGGCCAATTAGAAGCGAGATTGGTGAAATATGAACTGTACCAAGGGAGCAAAAAGGGCAAATATCAAAACCATAAGATGTAAAATATGCTTATTTGCTTACGAACCTTTTTCCCAACTCAATTTACGGTTTCTTTTAATTTTGGTTTAATTTCCTTTGCTTTTTTGTAAAATGGCAAAAAGTAGGAAATAGAGTAGTTGTAACCAATACCAAAATTACTTCCGTCCGTTACCTTGTTAAAACCCGGTATCCAAAGGTTTGGAAAGTCCCCATCTGCAGAATCTGTTATCAAATACCCCAATCTTATAGAAATTCCTCCGTAAACATTGTTAAACAGCTTTGCCTTGGCCCCAATCACCAACTCTAACCAGGATGCAGTACGATTTCCAAATTCCTGCGGCGTATCATCCACCAATAAAAACGTATCGGGATTAAAGGTTCTATTGGATTCGTAAAACCGATAACTGTTCAGGGTTTGTGAAAATGTGCTAAAAGCATATCTCCCACCAATGGTGATAAGGTTCTGTTCTCCCTTCCAATTGGTATAGGTATTGTTGTCCACGCCAATTTTAATATAACTTCCATTGGTGGTGTAGTCGTAAAGATCAATCCCGTCCAAATCCTCTATTTGACTTTTTTTCTCATTGCCCACTTCTGCGGCCAAATATAATTTTTGAGTAAGCCTATAGTCCCCAACAAATTCAAATCCGCTATAATTGTCATCTAATGCAGATAGTATGGGCCTGCTTAGGTCTATACCCACACGGAGCCCATAGGATTCTTGTTGTATGCTGTCATTGGTGCTTTGCCCGTGGCTAAGGATGCTTCCCAGAATAAAGCATATAATGTTAATGGAATATCTTAACATGAATCATATTTGAATTCTCAATATCACTAGTAACGACATCTATCCTTTTTATCCAATCCGTATCGCTAACGTCCCTTAAGGTATCTAGTTGGTTATAGTTGGCCACAAAACCGCAGGCACGGGAAACAAAACTCCTATTCACCACATACGTGAACGCTACTGGATTTCCTTCTCCTGTTATGGTGGTGTTGCCATCTTCTTCGTTGAGTTGAGCATTTCTAATAAGTTGGAAGGAGGTGCGTGTGGTGTCGCTCCGTAGCGGAAACGCAATACTATCAACACTACTTATCGTATTTAAGAGGAGATTTCCCTGAATTTCGATGATACCCAAATTTTCCACATTTTTGGCAGTATTGTCATCTTCTGCATTGTCATCAAAAAAACCGACCACCAATAATGGGGTATCCCCTTCAACACAGATATCGTCCTTTTCGCATGAAGCCAAAAAAACGATAAAGTTTATTAGTATGACGGAAATTAGTATTCTCTTCATAGTTCCCTAGGGCTTACGCTTAGTGAGCAACACTACGTTTTCAACATGGTGCGTTTGCGGAAACATATCCACGGCCTGTGACTCAATTACGTTGTATTTTTCTTTCATCATTCCTAAATCCCTTGCTTGGGTAGCGCTGTTGCAACTTACATAAACGATTTTATCTGGCGCAACTTTTAACAGTTGTTCAACAACTAATTTATGCATCCCCACTCTAGGCGGATCTGTTATAATAACGTCCGGTGTGCCGTGAAGGTTGATAAATTGATCCGTAAACACGTTTTTCATATCTCCCACTGCAAAAACTGCATTGGTAATTTTGTTCTGTGTGGCGTTGTTTTTGGCGTCCTCTATGGCCTCAGGTACAGATTCTATACCAACAACCTTCTTTGCTTTTTTGGCCACAAATTGGGCAATGGTTCCCGTTCCAGTGTAGAGGTCATAAACGGTTTCGTTACCCGTAAGACCAGCAAAATCACGTACAATTTTATAAAGCTCATAAGCTTGCTCAGAGTTGGTCTGATAAAAAGATTTTGCATTGATTTTAAATCTAAGTCCTTCCATTTCCTCAAAAATATGGTCACGACCATGGTAACATACCACTTCTTGGTCATAAATGGAATCGTTTTGCTTTTGATTGATTATGTATTGCAAAGAGGTAATTTCCGGAAATTTGGTTTTTAGATGCTCTAACAGGAGTTCTCGTTCTTGTTGTAAATCTTCATAGAATTGGATGATTACCATAATTTCACCCGTGGACGCCGTTCGTATCATCATGGTACGGAGTAAACCGGATTGTCCTCTAAGGTTAAAGAAGGTAAGTTGGTTTGCCTCTGCAAAAGACTTTACCTCCAATCGTATGGCATTGGAGGGGTCTTCTTGAAGATGGCATTTTTTTATATCCAAAATCTTGTCCCACATTCCTGGAATGTGGAAGCCCAGGGCATTTTTATCCCCAATTGGCTGATCGGACTTAATTTCTTCAAGCGTTAGCCAGCGACTGTCAGAAAATGAAAATTCCATCTTGTTCCGGTAAAAGTACTGTTTCCTTGAGCCCAGTATAGGACGTGGTTTTGGCAATTCTAGCCCTCCTAGGCGCATCAGGTTGTTTTCAACTTCTTTTTGTTTGTAAAACAGTTGGTGTTCATACTGCATGTGCTGCCATTTACAGCCGCCACAGTTGCCAAAATGCTCACAGATTGGTAAAGTGCGTTTTTCCGATTTTTTATGAAAACGCGTGGCTATTCCTTCAAAGTAGGCCTTACGTTTTTTGGTAGTCTCAATATCTACGATATCCCCGGGGACGGCATTGGAAATAAAAATGACTCGCCCATCAGGTGCTTTGGCCACGGTTTTGCCTTTAGCTCCTGCGTCCAATACCTCAATATGTTCAAAAATTTGCTTTCTATTCTTCTTACGCATTTCGCAAAAGTAAGTAGATTTTAAACCTTTTCTTTCCGTACAAATAGGTAATTATTGTTTGGTCTAAGGTTAAAGCGATTATTCGTTTTCTAGGTTCGTAATAGGTATTTAGACCTAAGTATCGGTTACCTTGGTTAAGAAAAAAGGTAACGGTCTTTTTTGGTTTGTTTTGCGCTGTATTCCGGGATGATTTCCAATACAAAAGACCCCAATGGATTAGATTGGGGCCTCTATTTGATTATTACGTATTTTAAAGACTGACGCTTTATTTTTTGCCGCTGAATTTATCTAGGATTCTTTCCATTTGTTTGCCTGCCGCGGAACGGCCGCCCAAACCAAATGAAAGTGCTACCGTAATGGCTATGGTACCCAAAGTGATCCCAAAGGCTAGGTTGATAATATCGTCTGCCATACCTATGGTTTTTAAGCCCATGGCCAAAAATATAGCCAAAATTGCAGTTCTGATAATGGACGCTACAAACGCATTGTTTTCATTTTTAGAAAATGTATTCTTGGCAAGGACGGAAACCCAGTTGCCTATCATGATAATTACAAGTCCGAATAATATTTTGCCAGAAAGATGGGTTATCGTGGTCAAAACTTCTGTAAGTTGGGCGAATTCCAGTTTTTCAATAGCTGTCATCAATCCAAAAATGACAATAAAAAAGTAGACAATGTTTCCAATGGCTTTGGGTAGGTTTGTGTCTCCCGCCATGTGGTGTAAATGCATTTTTTCCGCAACTTGGTTCAAGTTCATCTTCTCTAGGATATCTTTTACCATTTGGGATAAAAATCTACCACCAATAACAAAAAGAATCAATATGAATACGGCAAGAAGAACCTTTGGTATGGCATCAAAAAACTGGGTTAATATGGAAGTTGCGGGAACGGAAATGGCATCCATATTTAAGATGTTGAGCGCGGAAATGAGCAAGGGAATGAAAATAAAAATAAATACGATTTTTTTAAGGACCCCGATAACGTCAAAATCCTCTGATATGCCCAGTTTGGGAACAAACTTTTGGATGGTACCACTAGACATCCCAACAAGTTCCGCAACTACAGAGGCCAGCATATACCCTATGTAGCCCACCAAACCGGCACCAATGATATTTGGAATAAAGGCCAAGAAACCGTCCAGTAAGTTTTTCACGGGGTCTAGCACGCTTTGCATACCTAATTTCTCAAGGGCCAGCATAAAAACAAATATCATCGCCAGAAAATAGATAAGTTTACCTATAAATTTGGATAAGGTGACCTTATCACTTTTCATCCTGTCATCAATGCCGGTTTTCTTGATTAGTTTGCTGGTTAGCCTTTTTAAAATTCCTGCCACAAACCAGCCAATTACAAGAATTAAAATTGCCCCAATTGTTGCAGGCATAAATTCACCTACGGAGCCGGAGATACTGCTCATCATGTTTTCTAAATATTCCATTTTTATAGTTTTACGGAGTTAGTGTTCTCTTAAGAACCATATTAATGGTAATGGTCACAATTGCCATGTAACTTAAAACCGCTAATTTTTAGATGGAGAAATATTTAGTAAATTCGCATCTCTACTAGGGATGATTTCTCTCCCACGCTGAATTTTCTCCCGACGGTTCGGGATTTGAAAGGATAAAGGTACAGCAGGAATGGTTATTTTATAAATTATTAAATGCTATTAAAATGGCTGTTTTACAACACATTACATCGCAGGAAGCGATAGATTTAGAAAACAAGTACGGTGCTCAGAACTACCATCCGCTACCGGTTGTTTTAAGTAGGGGAGAAGGGGTTTTTGTTTGGGATGTGGAGGGTAAAAAGTACTATGACTTTTTATCTGCTTATTCCGCGGTTAACCAAGGACACTGCCATCCCAAAATTATTAATGCATTAAAAAATCAGGCAGAGAATTTAACCTTGACTTCCCGTGCATTTTATAATGATATGCTGGGGAAGTATGAAAAATTTGCCACAGAGTTCTTTGGTTTTGACAAATTATTGCCCATGAACACCGGGGCAGAAGCTGTGGAGACCGCTTTAAAGTTAGCTAGAAAATGGGGGTATGAGAAAAAGGGTATACCTGCCAACAAGGCAAAAATCATTGTCTGCCAGAATAACTTTCATGGTAGGACCATTTCCATTATTTCGGCATCCAATGATCCTGTGGCCACTGAAAATTTTGGACCCTTTACCCCAGGTATGCTTTCCATTCGCTACAACGATATTGCCGCCCTGGCAGAAGCTCTAAAAGATGAACATGTCGCTGCATTTATGGTGGAACCCATACAGGGGGAAGCTGGTGTTTATGTGCCGGACGAAAATTATATAAAGGAAGCTTTTGAACTATGTAAGTCCAAGAACGTGCTTTTTATCGCAGATGAAGTGCAAACAGGGATTGCCCGTACGGGTCGTTTATTGGCCTCTTGTGGTAATTGTTCCTGCTCCGATAAGAATTGTTCTGGTGTCCCGGATGTAAAACCAGACGTTTTAATACTGGGCAAGGCCATTTCTGGTGGTGTTTTCCCAGTTTCTGCTGTCTTGGCCAACAATGATATCATGGAAGTGATACGCCCCGGAAACCATGGTTCCACATTTGGTGGCAACCCATTGGCTTGTGCGGTGGCCATCGCGGCCTTGGAAGTGGTGAAAGAAGAAAACTTAGCAGAAAACGCATTTCAACTAGGGGAACTTTTTAGAAGTGAAATGCAAAAACTTGTTGCCGAGACAGACCTAGTGCGTCTTGTCCGAGGGAAAGGCTTGTTGAACGCCATAGTCATCAATGATACGGAAGATAGTTCAACAGCCTGGAATATATGCGTCGCCCTAAAGGATAATGGTTTATTGGCAAAGCCTACCCATGGTAATATTATACGGTTTGCCCCACCCTTGGTAATGACTAAGGAGGAGCTACTGGATTGTATATCCATTATAAGAAAAACCATATTACAATTTAAGGCATAAAAAAATCCCCGAAAGGGGATTTTTATTTAAACGCCCTTGCCAAAGTAGTTGGCAAGGAAATGTACCACACCCTGTTTAATGGACGTTAAGGCATAGCAGTACCGTTTGATGGGGTTGATTTTTTCAACTGTCTTTGAATTTTCTTAATGGCCGACTCAATGGATTTCTCTGGCTCAATAATATTGTATTCTCCCCAAAACTCCGGGTCGCTAAATCCTACCGCTTCATCATTCAGGATAATGGATTTCTTTAAACGGTCCCTAAATTTAGGGCTCTTTTCGTCTTTGTTTACCTCCCAGTCCGTCACTGCCATTTCTGCTGCCATGCTGTAGACGGAATTAAACAATTTGTTCTTCCAATTCACTTTAAACTCCATCAATACATTACTGTAACTATAATACCACTTGTTGTCACTATTTCTATAATCTACACGGTAGGCCACTTCAGTAGGCCAAACCTGTACATTGTTTGGTTTTTTTCTCACAAATAATTGTGCTGCCAAGTCCCTATCTGTAATGTTAAGCTCATAGACAGCGCTTGTTAAGGTCTTACTTTTTGCATCAATGTAAAGTTTACCTTGGTATAAAGGATTGATAATCTCATCTAGCTGGTTAAAGGCAATGACGTAAATAAGCCTATTGTTGATGTAGGTGGAATTGGAAAATGTGAAGTTATAGTTGTCCAAGGACTCTTCTGTAAAAATATATTCTGGATATTTCATAATGTCCACATAAAGTGCATTAAATGGCCCTCCTTGTAACTTTAAGGCAACGGTATCCAGTTTGGAGTAATCTGTACTTTTTCTTGCCTTATACAACTTTATGGCATCGTTTTTAAGCGTGCTGTAAGGAGCTTTATAAATATTGACAACAGCCTCTGATAATGATACGTTCCGTTTCCTTTTTTTAATCGTTTCCCTATAGAAAGCCGTCATTAGTGTGGGGTCACTCACATATTTTTGCCCTTTGGTCTCCAAAACTTCCTCTACCAATCTTCTTGGGTTTTGGGGAGCATCGATACTTACCTCGGACAGGGCTGTTATTGAAATGTTGAGTTGGATTTTATTTCCTTTTGGTTTCAAGTCCTTAAGGGGCATATTTTTGGTCTCATACCCCAGATAAGAAAATACGACCATAGCATCACTGATTTCTGCCGGTACCTTGAGTAGGAAATCACCTTCGGCATTGGTAATCGTACTAATATTGGTCCCTTTCACGGTAATGGAGGCAAGGGATAAGGCTTTTTTGGTGTCAGCATCGTTTAGCTGTCCCTCATAGCTTTTATACTCTTCTTGTCCCAGTGCAACCATACTCACAAATAGAACAAGGACAACAAGTGTTACGCGGTGTAATTGGATTGTTTTCATGGCAAACATATTTGTAATTTAAAATTACTACAAATAAGCATATATAAGTGTTAAAGCCTTGGCAAATAAACCCGGTGCTTGTTGGCTGTCCAGCCAGGCGCTTTAATAGTTTGCAAAGTTTCTAAGGTAAAATGTTCTATGGATGTAGACCTAATGGGTTTTTCTGTTTAAACAGCGAAAATAAAATCACGGTATCACCTATCCTTTTCTATTTGATTTCTTGGCAAAATCCCTAATTCAGGGATTTGTTAATTCACCATAAAAAGTGCATTGGCAAAAAAGAGCTTTCCATTTTCCCAAAACCCCCTAAACAATGGATTGTCTACCATATATACTATTTGGCCCCGTCCATGGTTTTCCGCACCAAATATCAATGTGTTGGCTATGGCCTTTTGCGCCAGGCCACCCGCAAATCCCGATACCGGGGCAGTATTGGTTTCCAAGTAAACGGCATTGCCACTATCCAAATATTCAAAACTGGAGTTTCCTAATTTTAACGAGTAGTAGTCCGTACCATATCCATACGCCAGCGGATGGGTATGGTCTACCTTAGCCTTAAAAATAGCCCCTGTTATGGCATTTTTCATGGCCTCTCGTTGCCCATTTTTATGAACTCTTAGTTTTGAAGCGGTGCTGTCTTTTTCCTTTTTCTTTGTTTTTATCTTAAAACCGTGTTCTCCAGCTATCCCCTTAATGGCATTGCCCATAGCAATTAATTTTCCACCATTGGCCACCCATTTTTTTAGGTTTTTTAATCTGGTTTCATTGAAATGGTTTCCATATCGGCCATCGGGTAGTATTAAAATGTCATAGGAAGCTAAGTTGATGCGATCAAAATAACCAGAGTCCAAGACGGTAATGGGGAAATTGATTTGTTGTTCAAAGAAGTGCCAAATTTCCCCGAATCTAAGTGTAGAGGTAGGTTCGCCTGATAATACCGCAATTTTAGGAGATTTGATCATTTGTACATAGCGAGAGCCAAAATCCTTGCCGCTATCCACAAATCCTGAGCTTACCTCTGTCAGCTCTTTTTGGAACCTGTCTTTGGCTTGGTTTAATACAGCATCAAGGTCCTTTACTTGTGGGTTATCTGCGGCGGTAATGATGAGACTTCCAGGTTTAAAGGATTTGCCAGCTATCGTAAATGGGGCATAGGAAGTTCTTACCCTTACTTTTTGCTGTAATAAATGGCTTAGGAATTTTACATCCTCCAAGCTATTCCAATCGGTCACAAAACCATAAAAATCCTTTTTAAGGTTTTTGGTAGTTTTTTCTTTTTGTAAAGATGGCACTACGGGCACATTTGCCGAGGTGGCCACAGCATTTAAACCATAGGCATAGGGTAAGGACCATGCCGTAATGTCATAGGTAAGGGAATCGCTTAATTTTGCGTTTGGCTCAAAAAGCACTTTGACCATGGTCCCTTTCTTCTGTTGGGTGGAGACTACCATAGTATTGTTATCTGCCGTCAACGTACCATTCTGTCCAGAACTGTACATAAGGCCTTTAACAGTGGTTTTTTCTGGAACAAAGCCGTATGATATTTCATGTTGTGATAGTAGTTTCCCAAGTGATTTTAGATGGTCTGGGTTCCCTTTTAGTACATAATTTTTATAGTTAAAATCTTTACGCTCATAAAACTTTTTGAATTCCTCATTTAATGTTATTGCATTTTTAGAGGCTACCTCCACCGTGGAAATTCCTGTAGTGTAGTGGTGGGAAATACGGTCCTTTAAGGTAAGTGTATCACCATTGGCCGTTATAATGCCAAGGCCGGCGCGCCCGCTACCACCTTGCTCGTAGGTCATGCCAATGGCTCCGTTATAGGTGGGGTAGGTGTCACCGTAACTGGGGTAAAACAGGTCGAATACCTCTTTCGTAAAATAAAACCAACCATTTTTATCAAAGTATTTTGCATGATTTTTACCAATGGTTTTCTGGAAATCCCGCTGAAATGGAGTAATTACCTCATGATATGGTTCCGCCGCTGGGGCAAAAAAATAAGGGTTGTTAACTCCTTGCTCGTGAAAATCTGCGTGGATATGGGGCAACCATTTGTTGTACACCTTTAATCTTTGTTGGCTCTCTACCTGAGTAAGCCAGGCCCAGTCCCTGTTTAAGTCAAACATATAGTGATTGCTCCTACCGGACCACCAACCCTCATGGTGTTCCTTGCTATTGGGGTCTACTTGGTGTGGGCTATTCTTGTATTGGTTGTACCAATTACTGTATCGGTCACGGCCATCAGGGTTAATACAGGGGTCTATAATGACCACGGTGTTTTCCAAAAATTCCGCTTTTTTGGTCAAGAGGTCATAAATGGTAAGCATGGAAGCTTCTGTACTCACGCTTTCATTGCCGTGTACATTATAGCTCAACCAAACAATAGCTTTGCCCGCCGGTTCACCGCCCTCGGTAGCCTTTACATGTGCCTTTCTAATTTGCTCCAGGTTTTGTATGTTTTCCCTAGCGCTTATAAAAGCTAGTAGTAATGGCCTTCTTTCATTGGTTTGCCCATATTCCAGAAGTTGGACGCGTTCCGGGTCTTGCGCTGCCAAATGCCGATAATAGTCCACCACTTCATGATGTCTGGTAAATTCCGTTCCCAGTTCATAACCCAAAAATTCATCTGGGGAAGAAATGTTTTGGGCTTGGGAAAAAGTAAACGATAAAAATACAATCAGTAGAAATCGGTTCATGGATGCTATGGTTTTGGTCAACGTATTGGTTTAATTCTATGTATGTTCGGCTTAATTCAGGTGGCATCTTATCGTTTCATTCCATCATAATACGCAGCGCACCTTTGGTCTGCCATCAGCTTATCAAAGCTAATGATAAATTTTATGTTCTTTAGTAGGCTCATGGATGGAAAGTTATGGCTGTCTTAACATCGGTTTTCTTGCCATAAACACCTCCTTTTTTTAAGTCCCTAGGGAGGTTAAACCAATTAGCTTTTCTAGATTAACGGTATTTTAGCTAATGGATGTTGGAAGAGTGTTATATTTAGAATCTTTTTAAAACCTATGCACAAAGCGTACATTCCCTACAGGGCAACAGGGTACTTTTCCAAACTGATTTGTGACTATTTGGAGGAAAAACCGTCCCTTGCCAATTTTTACAATCGTTTTCCCTCCTTGGACAACTTTAAAGGTCAAATAGAGGAAAAAAGAGCTAACTATAACCAAGCGAGCCGTTCTGTATTGGTTGATGCCTTACAACTGCAATATGCGGGGGTCCAGCTAAGCAAACAAACAAGCCTTAACCTGGACCTTCTGCGAACTCCAGATTCTTTTACCATTACTACGGGACACCAATTAAATCTCTTTACCGGGCCACTTTACTTTTTGTACAAAATCATTGACACCATCAAGTTAACAAAGGAGTTAAAGGAACGGTATCCAGAGCAGCATTTTATTCCCGTGTATTGGATGGCTTCCGAGGATCATGACTTTGAGGAAATCAACTACTTTAATTTTCAAGGTAAAAAAGTGCAATGGAACCAAGTTAAAAAGGGAGCAGTAGGAAGGCTGCCCACAGAAGGCCTAGATCACGTTTTTAAGGTATTTTCAGAAGCTTTGGGGAATACGGATGCAGCCAACGAGATTAAACGGTTGTTTAGAACAGCTTATGTCCAGCACAAAACATTGACCGCGGCATCCAGATGGTTGGTCAACGAACTCTTTGGAAACCAAGGCTTGGTCATCATAGATGGTGATGATTCACGTTTAAAGCAATTACTTATCCCCTATATCCAGAAGGATATTTTTGAGCATACGCCTTACAAATATGTAACGGAAACTATAAGGTCGCTTACAGCACTTTCCGACGATTATAAGATACAGGTAAACCCTAGGGAAATCAACTATTTTTATTTGAGGGACGGATTAAGGGAGCGTATTGTAGAAAAAAATGGGACGTATATGGTAAAGGATACAGACCTAAAGTTCTCCAGGCAAGAGCTAGAGAAAGAACTAAGGCAATTTCCTGAGCGTTTTTCGCCCAATGTAATTGCAAGACCTTTGTATCAGGAGGTAATACTACCCAATCTCTGTTATATAGGAGGTGGCGGGGAACTTGCCTATTGGTTGGAATTAAAACAGTATTTTAACCATTTAAGGGTATCTTTCCCTATGTTACTTTTGCGTAGTTCCCTATTGTTGGTAGATGAAAAACAAGCTAAAAAAGTAGCAAAATTAGGTCTGACAATCCCAGACCTGTTTTTAAAGCAATCTTCCTTAATCAATAAAAAGATACGGGAAGTTTCCAATATTGATATCGATTTTTCTGAACAAAAAAAGCATTTGGAACAACAGTTTGAAGCCTTATATGAGCTAGCAAAACAGACGGACGTTACCTTTTTAAATGCCGTAAAAGCACAGGAAGTAAAACAAAAAAACGGACTTGATGTTTTAGAAAAACGATTGTTAAAGGCCCAAAAACAAAAATTAAAAGATCATGTAGTACGGTTAACTGAGCTACAGAACCAGCTGTTCCCCAATCATTCGCTGCAAGAAAGGCAGCTCAATTTTTCGGAGATATATGTGCGGCTGGGCCAAAATCCAATCGTAGAACTTAGCAAACATATAGCTCCTCTGGCAAACCAGTTTCTTGTTTTAAGGATTTAAAAAGGTTCCGTTCCAGTCATCACCATTTTTGTTAAATAGCATACGTACGTGGTTAGGGCGTTGTAAACGCAAGTACTCTATTTCCAACGGAATAAGTTCCACCATGCAAAAATGGTGATCATCCTCCAAATACTCCACATTTTCAGGGTTTTCAATTTCAATTCCAGGAGGCAATACCGTGGTATAATCTTTTTTGGCCTTGGGAGAAACGTTGTTCCAATGTTGCCTGATTTCCATTGGATTATCCAATACCTTGGCTTTTGCCCTTATTTGAATTTGTAATAGCTTTTTGGGATGGTAAAAGAGGGCGGTGACATGCGCATTGTTTTGAATTTGTTGGATTTTTGAAGATCTTTTATCGGTATAAAAAAGCAGATTTAAATCCGGGTAGGTTTTCCTAAGTACCACCGTCCTTAGCGACGGTTTGTCTTGGTTTAGGGTTCCCAAGGTGAAATACCGGAAAGGATGCCCTTTTTTTACACTACCGTTAACTAGTTCACTTTTAATTTGTTGTAGGATTAATTCTTTCAATTTCAATTTTTTTATAAAAATAGTTGAAATCTAGGTAGGGTATTTTGGTTTACGGTTGTTTTATATACAAATTGCTCTGAAAAGGGTAAAAACTTTTTATACAATGGATTATTAAATTCATGTGTTTAGGTTGGTTTTGATTTTATTTTAAAAGCCCCGGAGTGGTTCCCGGGGCTTTTGTTTTTTTGGTTCACTCTGCAAGTGGTATCCGTTTTTCAAAATACCGATATCCTGCAAATAGACCTGTACCACCATTACCATTTATATTGTTGGGTTCAATGGCCAGCTCAATAAATGGATTAAACTCATTTAAATCGTTTAAGTAGCGGTTTCGTAGGAGCTGATAAAGGGATTCTTCCGCATTAATCACTTGCAGTACCAATTCTTGTTCCACTAGAAAGACACTATCATTTTCAACATCAAAGTCAAAAACTGGAAAAAAATTACTTGATGCGGAGAGGGGTGTTCCATCCCCAAGGACATCGGTTTGGTAGGCCTCTAAGTCAAAAAATAGTTCCCTTCTTGGGTCAAATTCATCATCTATGTTAAGAAAGGCTCCTAGGTAGTAAAAGTTATCGCCATTGAGAATATCGTTAAAACCAAAGTTAAGGGTATACTCCCTACCACCAAATTCATTATCCATTATATTGATTTCTTCCTGAATAGCTTCCACATTACCCATTGGAATGGTACAAGAAGCCGTATACACCCTGCCGTCAATCAACACCTCAAGCTCATAGGTCTCACCAGGAAGAATAGGGAACTCGTTGGCGCTTTGGCTGTACTTAAGGTTGTTCTCTTGAAAGGGCAGAAAAACCGAGTTTCCAGAACTGTCAAAAACTCGCACATCAGCATCACGAATCAAGAATTGCATGATATTATCATCGGGTACATTTAGGTCAAATTCAAGACCTAGGGCAGGTAAGGTTCTGGAAATATTTACGGTTAAGCTATCATTCTCTGGGGAAATGAAACTACTGATGTATACTTTTTCTTCAATCTCTATAATGTCAGTTTCCACAACGTCGATACAGCCTGTAAGCAATACAAATCCAGATAGAAGGTAAAACAATCGTCTTAACATAATCAATTGAATTTAAAGGTATAGTTTATGGAAGGGACAAAAACCAAGAATGCAACTCGGTTTAATTCTTGTCTGTTGATGTCCGGACTTTCATCATTATCCAAATCTATGTTGTTGCTTTCCGTAAAATAAAAGAAAGGGTTTCTTCTTGCATAGGCGTTGTATATAGAAATGCCCCAAGTTCTCTGGCCCCACTTCTTCTGCTTATGAAACTGAACACCCAAATCAAATCTATGGGTGGCTTCTCCCCTAAAATTATTTCTTTGATTACTAAAATCGGTATTAAAGTCAAACAAAAAATCGTTAAAAAAATCATTGATGGGCAAGTTGGTCTGTGTGGGCAAGCGAGAGACGGTAGGCAATGTAAAATTTATTCCGGAAGAGTATACCCAATTAGCGGAGAGGGTAACCTTTTTTGAAGGTTTATAAATACCTACTAAAGAAATATCGTGTCTTCTATCATACCTGGCATTAAAACGCTTTCCTAAATTTAGCTCATCAAATTGGCGTTGTGACCAAGATAAGGTATAGCCCAACCAGCCCGTAAAAGGGCCTTGCTTTTTTCTAAGAAGGAGTTCTGCCCCATAAGACCAGCCACGACCGGCGGTAATATTATCTTCCCAAGCTACTTCTTTGGCACTCTCCAAATCATCAAAAACCAAAAAAGAAGCCCCTTCCCTGTATTCAATGATGTCATCCATTGTTTTATAATATCCCTCTAGACTAAGGGAATACTGATTGTCCGTAAAGTCTTTTGCGATGCCAAAGGCGAATTGATTTGCCCTTTGTGGTTTTACGTTATCCGTGGCTGAAACCCAGAGGTCTGTGGGCAATCCAATACCGGAACTGGAAAGTAGATGCACATACTGGTTCATATTGGCATAGGAGGCTTTAATGGCCAAATCTGGATGTACGTTCCAAGAAAGCCCAAGCCTTGGCTCAGGATTTAGGTAGGTGGTTCGGTTTTGCTTAAAATAACTTAACCGAAACCCTGCCGAAACCCTGAACTTTTCTGTGACCCTCCAGTCATCTTCAATATAGGCGGCCCCCTCAAAAGAGTTAAGTTCTTGGGTAGTGTCTTGGTTGTCAATAAAGGGGTCTTCTATCAACAAACGCTGGGGGTTAAAGTTGTGAAGCGTGCCAAGTAAACCAAAGCGTATGCTATGGTTTGGATTGGGGTAATAATTAAAATCTGTCTTTACGCTGTAATCATTGATGCCAGAGCTGGACTTAAAAATACTAATATCATCATCAAACCGATCGTCCAAAGAGACCCTGAAATTGTAATTGCTAAAAATAAGCGAGCTGTTGGCAAAAAACTTGTTATTGAACTTGTGGTTCCATCTTAGGGTAGAGGTGATGTTTCCCCATCCAACCTTTGCATCAAAGGTGTCCCCATCTGAAAATTCCTCATTGCTATAAAATTTGTCCTGGCCGTAATAGGTACTCCAATACAATCTGTTCTTATCATTAAATATATGGTGCACTTTTACGTTGAGGTCAGCAAAAAAATATCCTGCATTCACGTCGTCAGGGAGAAATGGCTGTGCTAAAATATCGGCATAGGTTCGTCTTCCACTCAGCACAAACGATGTTTTTCCTTGGTTTATGGGCCCCTCCAATATAAAGGAGGAAGAAATTAACCCAATATTGGCCTTACCGGTAATTTTTTCTTTGTTGCCATCTTTCATGTCTATTTTTATTACTGAAGATAACCTGCCGCCAAAACGTGCTGGGAAGCCACCTTTGAAGGCTTCAACGGATTTGATGGCATCACCATTGAACACAGAGAAAAATCCAAATAAATGGTTGCTGTTGTACACCACGGCATCGTCCAAAATAATCAAGTTTTGGTCTGGAGTACCACCACGCACAAAAAAGCCGGCACTACCTTCTGTCCCCCCGCTAATGCCAGGTAAAAGCTGAAGGGTCTTTAAGACATCCTTTTCACCCAATAATGCCGGGACGTTCTCCACAATTTCTGGGTCCATTTTCATGGTACTCATTTGTGTGATTTTACTTTCTTGCTGCCTACTGCCCGAGGTTACGGTCACTTCATCCAATTGTTCCGTTGTAGGTTCCAAGACAATATCCTGCGAGATATCCCCGCTAAGTTCTACCATTAACTTTTGCGTTTTATAGCCAATGTAGGAGATGATCAGGGTGTGCCTGCCCGCAGGAAGGGTGAGGGAATAAAAACCATAGTCGTTGCTCACCGTACCCAATTTAAGTTCTTGAACGTATACGGATACGCCCAATAACAACTCTGCGCTTCCATTTTCTGTGACGTAACCGCTAATGGTAAACTCTTGGGATCTTAAATAAGGGGTTGGGGGTGGTAAGTCCATTGCATGACCATAGACAGGGTTAAAAAAAGAAACGATGACCACCAATAGCTGTAAGTGGTAAAGTAAATTACTAAGGGATGGTTTAAAGGATAAAGTCAAAAAAAAAGATTAATGATAGATTGAATTTACGCACAATTATTAATTCCACCTCATGCGTTGGTCTTAAACTTAGGTAGGCAGCTAAATTAACTTCCTCTTCTTATATGGTACCTTTTTACTTTACGGAGAAACCTGAACACTTTTTTTGAAATCATGAACTAGGATAAGAAAAGGTATATACTTGTTTGGGTTTTCCTTTAAAAGTAAGGAGTGATTTCTGATTATGATTCCGTATTATGGAGATTCTTATTCTCGCGGTTGAGTTATGTGAAGCCAAGGTGATTAAATGGAATATTGCTGCGTTACCGTTCCGTTAGTTAGGTGTAGGGGTTGAAGTACCCTTAAAATCAAAAATTCCGTACAGATTGTTGGCAGTTTGCTATTGGGTAAAAACTAATTTCTGTTTTAGAATAGTGGAGGGCAAAAAAACAAAAAGCCCCTGATTTTTTCAGGGGCTTTTCTCTTGCAACTAATTCAAACTAAACTTAATTAATTACCCATGGTCCATCAAATGTTCTAACGGGCGTACTTTGATACTCCATAATTTCATTCCCTTCTTCATTGGCCAAAAGCCATCTTCCGGTACTATCGGAAAACTCAATAAAAGCTGCAGCCCCAACCCTTTCAAATAATGTTCCTCTTTGATTTGGGCGGTTACTATACCAGGTTTCTGAGTCCAGTGGATTTTGCCAAGCACCTGTTGCAGTGGTGTATAAAGCATACTCATCTCCTGGTTTTCCAAAAAAAGCGAGAGTTCCCACGCCCACTCTTACTCCGGCTTCAAACCCGTTATTAACAAAAGGAAAATTACCACTATCACCAAATTCGCTAATTACTGAAAACGGATCTTCTTTAGTATCCAAGAAGGTACCTATGGGTTCGGTTGGTGCTTCACCGTTTGTGCCTAACCCACTGTCAGTTTTGTCATAACTGAATCGCAAGGCATTCAATCCTGTTTCGTCAAAAAAGTAAATTCTACTATCGGATAATTGCGTTGCTGCTCCAATTTTGTCGAACGGAACTACGCCAAGAGGTGAATTCTCTTCTTTGATTCCAAAAATACCCTTAATACTGGCTGTTGCCCCGTTGTACCAAGCGTATTTGTCACCCATTTTATTGAAAATTAGAACATTGCTTCTTGAAACCTGAACCATGGCACCTATGCCACCTCCATCTTCGTCATCAGAGAATAAATCCAAAAGCGGCTGATATGTTTGGGGTGGAAGTACGCCTTTAAGTTCACAGGTCTTCACGGTATACCTTGTAGCTAAATTTGTACTCACTACTTGACTCGGATTTTCCAGACTGTTCACAACATAGGATAATGGCAATCCGCCTGCAATATCACTTGATTCCGCCAAGCGTTCTACGATATCTTGTAAGTTATCAACAGCATCTTCACCACCAAAGGTGGCGCCAACAGCGTTTAGGGTACCTTGCGAGTCTCCCCCATAGGCGATGACCTTTACATTAAGATTGTTATATTCACGTAACGACTCTATATCCACGCTTGCACTGGCTTTTCCAGCTACAGCATTGTAAGAACCTTTTAGGGCCGCTTCCATATCTTGTGCCGAAGCCGTAGACTCATAAAGCATGTAGAAAATTCTTCCGTAAGTTACTGATGATATAAAAGTTCCAGCATTATCAGGTTGTATAAAGGTTGCAAGTTGTTCCGGTGTTACACTTGGATCAAAAACTTCATCCAAGCTTGTTGGTTTTACATAGCTCATCGTGTAATACTGTTGTGTCAATTTTACCAAAACACTACTGACTTCTGAACTGGTATCCAAAGAAAAGTCACCACTTACCTTTGTAGTCAGGGTAGATACTTTTAACCCCATTTCCAATGCCAGTTCTTCCCTAGAGTTTATGGCAACTACATCTAGTGTAAAATTCGCAGGGGTAATATCTCCGTTTTGGGCAATGACGTCATTCATAGCTTGCTGAACAGTTCCTTGATCAACGACATCAACCTCTACGGTAGCTTGGGGATTTCCGGTTACAAGATTATAGGTTATTTTCCCGCCTGCTCTTTTAACCGTAATATCTTGGGGTGTTGCATTATCCAAAGTCTTACCTTGTAAAAGATTTCCTGGCCAAATTACCGAGGCATTCGTATTGTATAGCGGGAAGGTTTGTGTGCCGCCTGTAATATCTACTTCTTTCTCGGTACATATCCAACGTTGCTCAATAATATCACCGTCTGCACTTTCCTTACGTTCATAATCCTCATTTTGGGTGGTCTCTGTTCCTGGAATTTCTGTTTCTGTGGTATTCGAAGGAAAATTTTCGAAATCATTGCCACTGGCCACCACGGCCGCTAGAGCATTGGTGCCGCTAAAGTCGTTTGGGCAGCCGCTATTGCTTTCTGGACCTGCTTCAGTAGGGCAATCATCGTTTGCGTCAATGATACCATCCTTATCAGTATCAATCATTTCAGGCGGGTTGGGTGTTTCATCCGTACTACAACTTATATAAGTGATGCATAGAATACTTAAAAAAATCCCTAAGACTAGGTTGATGCGTTTAAAACTTGTTTTCATTGTATTTGTTTTGTGGGTTGAACTTGGTTGCTTTGTGTGTTCCTGCCCGGGTTTGGTCTGCAGCCCTAAGCCGAACAAGACACCACAAAACGTTTTTGTCAACTTAATGACAACACAAACATAAAGTGCTGGTTTAGAGGAAGTAAAAAAGTGGGGTGGACAATGGGTGGACACCTTAAAAATAAAAGCGGGACAATGGGTGGACAGGCTTTGAAACCCTTTGTATTAAAGACTTAGTACTAAATCTTGTAAAGAGTCCTCCGTGGTAATATCTAATTTTTTACGAAGGCGATAACGTGCTTTTTTGATGCCCTCGGGTGAAATATTAAGGATATTGGCAATTTCTTTTGACGATAAATTCATTTTTAAAAGTGCCAATAACCGCAGTTCATTTGAGGTGACCTGAGGGTATTTTGCCTTTACATTACCGTTGAAATCTTTGTGAACTTCTTCAAAATAGCGAGCAAAGTTTTCCCAATTGTTATCGTTTTGTAAATCAAAATTAATGGTCTTTATCAACTGTTGGTATCCTTTTTTTGATTCCTCTTTTTCTTTGAATTCTTCGGCTTTTTGTTTGAGGCTTTCCAAGACCTCGTTCTTTTTGGCCAAATGAAGGGCATGGGTGGTGAGTTCTTTCTTTTTGAAAGCTAGCTCTGCATCTAACTTTTCTTTTTCAAGTCGATTTCTTCTAATCTTTTGCCGGAAGCCATAATAACCAAAACCTAAAAGAAGCAACAAAAATCCAATACTACCTCCTAATAACAATTTTTGAAGGTAACTCACTTTGGCTTTTTCTTCCAATAAGTCAATTGCTTGTTCTTGTTTGGCAATTTGTTGCTCTTTTTTTTCTGTTTCGTAAATGGTGCGTAATTCTTCTATTTGTTTATTTTTTTTTACGGTAAAGATGCTATCTTCCAAGAATTTAAATCTTTCATAATCTTCTAAGGCGTTTTGATATTCTTTTTTTTGTTTCCAGGCTTTTGAACGGATTTCAAAGGCAGCAGCCAGTAAGGTAGGCGCCTCAACGGAATCTGATAGTCTAACGGCCCTATTCATGTATGAAATAGCTCTATCTGGATTTCCAATTTCATTGTAAGCTTCGCTTATATTGTTAAGCGTTCGTAATAAGGCTAAAGGTCTGTCATTATCTTCATTTAATTTAACTGCAGATTTGAGATGCCTTATTCCTTCATCAACCTTACCGAGTTTGATATAGGTTCTTCCCAAATTCCTTAAGGCCATTCCTTCAATTACCGGTGATTTAATGATTTTAGCTTTTTCGAGACCATTTAAAAGATAGTTTTTCGCATCTTCATACGCTTCCAGATTATAATAATCTTGACCTATACCTACTGTTAAAAGCGCCTCGTAAAAGGAATCTCCTTGTGCTTTATAAATTGAGAGTGCTTCTAAGGAATATTCTTTGGACTTTTCAAAATTTTCAAATCCGCTTTCTAGTGAGGATAAAACGTAAAGGGCATCGGCTTTGTCAAGTGGTTGGTCTTTTTTTTTATAAATTTCCAATGCTTTCAATACATATTGATATGCTAATTGAAAGTTGCCCTTATGTTCATAAATACCACCCTTAAAGTTGTATTCTTTGGCTAAACCCACGGAATCTTCCATCGAGATTCGCCTTTTGATATTTTCGTTTATCATTTCAAGGGCCCGATCTGCATTTCCTTCTGCCAATTCAAGAATGGCCAAAGCATTGTTAGCGATAACTTCTCCTCTTGGATAGTCACTGGTCAAAAAAATACGTTTTGCTTTTTCAAAATAATACCTTGCTGAGTCTTTTTGACCAACATTTTTATAATAGCCTCCAATGTTGTAATTGGCAAAAGCAACTCGTTTGACATAGTTTAATTTAGTGGAAAGCTGCAATTGTTCCAAAGCATATTTTTTGGCCAATTCAATATCGCTGTATAAAACAGAAAGGTGTAGTTTTCCTAAAAGCGATGCTTTGGCCGTATCATTCGGAATGGTATGGTAAATTTTTAAAAGACTATCATGTTCTTTGGAGTATTTGATGTTTTGACCATTAGAGATTGCAATATGGAAAAGAGATAATCCCAAAACTGGGAGAAGGAATTGCTTCATGTGGTGTTGGTTTTTTCCCGAAAGTTAAGGATTAAAACCAATATTTTGTAAGTCAAAGATTTAGGTAGGAAAATGCACCAAGTTAGTATCTTGAAGTTTTTTTGGTAGGGCTGAGAGGTTTCTTAAAACAAATCTGCGAAATGCGACTTTACTGCGAACAGGGTTGCTTCTTTCATGGTATTAAACCGAATATCGGCATGGCCGACCCTTTCTGCGGGACCGATACCCACCGAGTAAAAACCACCGGCCTTGGCGGCATCAACACCGGCTTCTGCATCTTCATAGACCACACATTCTTGGGGTTTAAGACCTAATTTTTTGGCCCCAAATAGGAAAATGTCCGGTGCAGGCTTACTTTTTGATACACTGTTCCCATCACCTATGACATCAAAATATTTCATGGCATCCAATTGCCGCAACACTTTACTGGAGTTCTTACTGGCACTACCCAAGGCCACCTTAAAACCTTCTTTACGTAAATGGACCAAAAGTTCCTTTGCACCAGATAGGTAATCATTTGGGGTAAGGGTTTCCAAGCTTTCAACGTACAAATCATTTTTCATTGCCGCCAATTCCATTAGTTTTTCATGGGCAACATTGGCCTTGTTGTGGTTTTTGATGATTTGTAAAGAGTCCATCCTGGAAACACCCCTCAGCTCTTCATTTACTTCCCTATCAAATGCCCACTGCATTTTGTCCGCAAGTTTTTTCCAGGCTAAAAAATGAAGTTCTGCGGTATCGGTGATGACACCATCCAAGTCAAAAATAAATCCTTTAATCATGTATTGTAACGGTCTAAAAATTCTATTTGTTGGTCGTCAAAGATATTATTTCATTTGGTTACCACCTAGGAAACGGAAAAGCTGTAGCGGGTTTACCTCAAAATTGTTGTTATTAAGTAAAACACTTAAAAATTATTGTCTGTGCTATACTTTTTGAACGCCGCCAAATTACTATTTTTGGCCATGCAAAATAAAGTCCTAATTCTAGACTTTGGGTCCCAATATACACAGTTGATCGCTAGGCGTGTGCGGGAACTCAATATTTATTCGGAGATAAAACCTTACAATAACTTACCGGAAGACCTCAGTGCGTTTCAGGCGGTTATCCTTTCAGGTTCCCCTTATTCCGTAAGGGCTGCGGATGCACCACATCCCAACTTGGCAGACATTAAGGGAAAAAAGCCACTATTGGCCATTTGCTACGGGGCACAGTATTTGGCCCATTTTAATGGGGGTAACGTGGCACCGTCCGCAACGAGGGAGTATGGCCGTGCCAATTTATCCATGGTACGGGACAATGAGCCGTTTTTAGCAAATGTGCATTTAAACAGCCAGGTGTGGATGAGCCATAGTGATACCATTAAGCAATTGCCGTCCAATGGGGTTCTCTTGGCAAGCACAACGGATGTGGAAAACGCTGCTTTTCGTTTGGAAGGTGAGGATACCTACGGAATACAATTTCATCCGGAGGTATACCATTCCACGGATGGAAGTCAATTACTGGAGAATTTTTTGGTCAATATTGCAGGACTAAAACAGGACTGGACGCCGGATGCTTTTATAGAGACCACCGTGGCGGAGCTTAAACAACAAATAGGAAAAGAGAAAGTCATCTTAGGGCTTTCCGGTGGTGTGGATTCCAGTGTTGCGGCCATGTTATTGCACAAGGCCATTGGGGAGCAGCTCCATTGTATTTTTGTGAACAATGGACTGCTCAGAAAAAATGAGTTTTCACAAGTGCTGGAACAGTATCAGGGAATGGGGCTTAACGTTAAGGGGGTAGATGCTTCGGCACGTTTTTTGGAAGCTTTGAAAGGGGAGTCCGATCCAGAGACCAAAAGAAAAATCATAGGCCGGGTATTTATAGAGGTTTTTGATGATGAATCCCACCAAGTGGAAAATGCTACTTGGTTGGCACAGGGGACCATTTATCCGGACAGGATCGAATCGGTTTCCGCCAGCGGTGGGCCATCTGCGGTGATAAAAAGCCATCACAACGTAGGCGGGCTTCCAGATTATATGAAATTAAAAATTGTGGAACCATTACAATTGTTATTTAAGGATGAGGTGCGGCGCGTAGGGAAAAACTTGGATATGGCTCCCGAAATATTGGGCAGACATCCTTTTCCCGGACCGGGCCTGGGTATCCGAATCCTTGGTGATATCACCGCTGAAAAAGTGAGAATATTGCAAGAGGTTGACGCTATTTTTATTGAGGGCCTTAAAAAAAATGGACTTTATGATAAGGTTTGGCAGGCCGGAGCCATGCTTTTGCCCGTAAATAGTGTAGGGGTTATGGGAGATGAGCGTACGTATGAAAAATGTGTTGCCCTAAGAGCTGTGGAAAGTACTGATGGGATGACGGCAGATTGGGTAAATTTACCCTATGAATTTTTGCAGAAGGTATCCAACGATATCATTAATAAAGTAAAGGGAGTAAATAGGGTAGTCTACGACATCAGCTCTAAACCCCCTGCAACCATAGAATGGGAATAATGAAAAAGTGTACTAACGCTGCTGTTTTGGTGGTGATTTTCTTACTGAGCTCTTTTTTGGCTCTGAGCCAAACGGAATATAAGACGCATCAAGTTAAGGAAGGGGAAACCTTAACAAGCATAGCCAAACTATACCAAGTAACCCCTTACGCAATCTTGCAGCAAAATACCGAAATAAAAAATTCTGACGCTATTAAGCCCAACACTATTTTGGTGATACCCGTTGGAGGTTTGGTTCAAGCTCCTGTAAACGCCAATAAGGACCTTAATCCAAAGGGTCAAAAAGAGTCTGTCATTACCGAACCCATAGGATTTAAAAAGCACAAGGTAAAAAGGAGGGAAACCAAATACGGGATTTGTAAAAAGTACAATATTACGGAAGAGCAATTAAAGCGATACAATAAAGAACTATACGCCAAGGAATTGGATAAAGGCATGGTCTTGCAAATTCCACAGTATCCAAAAATTGAATTGCCAGACGAGCGGGAATTGGACATGGAAACCTACATTGTACAACCTAAGGAGACCAGATGGAGTATAGCGCACAAATATGGAATTACTGTAGACAGTTTAACCAGTCTTAATCCATCGCTATCCAAGGGAAATAGTTATTTGGCCGCTGGTCAAGAGCTATTCTTGCCACGGCCAAAGGGCGATAGTTTAAGGGAACAGACGGTTGTAATTTATGAATCTTTTACCGTTCCCAAAGCTATGGGTCTCTTTAGGATTAGTCAGAATTACGGCATATCGGTGGATTCCGTAATGAACTTGAATCCAGAAATAAAAGAGATTGGGGGGTTAAAAGAGGGGATGGTACTGCGTTTGCCAAAACAAAATGCGGCGTCCAAGACCGTGAACACGGATAATTATATTTTTTACGAAGTTAAGCCCAAGCAGAATATTTTTAGGTTAACCCAGAATCTGAACATTAGCAGGGATTCCCTTTTTGCCTTGAATCCCGCATTGGAGAATGGGCTTAAGGCCGGCATGGTCCTAAAGTTGCCCAAGGTTAAAGAGTCTAATTTGGAGGTAAAGAACGCTTTGGTTCTTGATAAGATTAATTTGTTGGACAGCATTAATGTGGAAAACAAACCAAATTTGCTCTTTTTGTTGCCTTTTCGTATTCCAGACATTCAATTTACAAATCCTCAAAAAGCGATAGCGCAGGTAGAGAAGCTGGGGGGGGTTAGTTATGCTGCCGGTATTTATACAGGGGCCATGGTGGCCTTGGATTCTATAAAGAAGCTAGGTGTTTCTGTTGATGTTGCCGTGTTGGATACCCGGCGTAACCTTACGCATCTGCAAAATACACTAAACAACGTTGAGCTGCAAAAAATAGACGCCATTATAGGGCCCATAGACCCTAATCTACTGGATGAAGTAGCTGTTAGGGCGGCTAAATTCAATATCCCCGTTGTTGCGCCCATAGCGGCGCGGGGCAAAGTAAGTCATGAAAATGTGTTTTACACGAGACCGGACCAGGCCGTCCTAAGGGATAAATTGTTAACGTATTTAAAGGGAAAACATACCACTGAGAATATTGTGGTGATTGCTGATTGGAAACACAAGGAGGAAAAGGACTCTATTTTGGCCATGTTCCCTACGGCACGTCCCGCCAAAATGGCCAAAGACGGCTCGTTGCATTTAATTGATTTTCAAGCAATGTTATCCGAAAGGGAGGAAAATTGGGTTTTTGTGGAAACAGACCAAGCCAATTTAATTTCCAGTGTCACCTCTATTTTAAATGCCTCAATTGGCAACATTGAAGAAGGGGATAACATTAAGGTGAAAATGTTCACCACGGATTATAATCGTGCTTTTGAAGAGGAAGAAATTAACAAACCTCATTTGTCCAATCTAAACTTTACCTTCCCATCCTATTTTAAAGCTGCGGATAGCAACGGATTTGTGAGGGCCTACCAAAGAAAATATGGGCACGAGCCCGATAGGTTGGCAGTGCGCGGATTTGATTTAACGTTTGATATCCTTTTAAAACTAGCCTACCGGAAGAACTTGTTTAAAGCAGAAGAAACTGTAGGGGAAACCAATTACAACGGGAGTAGTTTCAATTATAAAAATGATAGGATTACCGGCTATTACAACAGGGCGACTTACCTATTGCAATATGAAGATTTAAGAATAAAGGAAATTAACTAGTATGACGTCGACGGTTGTTTACACGGGTAATTTAAGAACTAGTAATACGCATTTGGCCTCCGGTGCAGCGTTTATAACCGATGCTCCAGTGGATAACCAAGGATTGGGCCAAGCATTTTCCCCTACGGATACCATTGCAGCTGGGTTGGCCAGCTGTATGTTGACCATTATGGGAATCAAGGCCAAAGATTTAGAGGTAGATTTAAAAGGTGCAAAGGCAAATGTTACCAAGCATATGGCCGCAGAACCCAGACGTATTTCCAAAATAGACATACAATTTTACATGCCTAAGGACATTGCTGCAAAACACCAAATTGTCCTAGAGCGCGCCGCAAAATCATGCCCCGTGCATTATAGCCTACATCCCGATATCGAAAAAGTAATTGTGTTTCATTGGTAAGAACCCTTATTTTAAGTGGATTTTTAATTCTTGCCAGTGCTGTTGTTTTTTCACAGGGCATGGAAGATTATTTATTGTGGCATCCGGAACAAAGACTTTCTTGGTCACAATTTAAAGGGAAAGTGCCCGTGGCCTCCGTACCTGCCGCTACAACGGCAAGCGGGATTAGTTATTCGTACAGCGCCAATTTATTGCACCATGAGGTGCAGCTGGATTTTGAGGTAAACGCTTATTTTTACCCTAACGCTTCTTGGTACAAACCAGAAGTATGTGATAGCCTTATTCTTAGCCATGAACAATTGCATTTTGACATAACTGAGCTCTACGCCCGTAAAATGCGAATTGAGTTGCGGAAAACCACTTTCACGGAAAATGTTAAAAGCGAAGTAAAAAAAATATATAAACGAATTTTAAAAGAGCTTTCTGACGTTCAGGACCAATATGATTGGGAAACAAATTTTTCAAGAAATCCCAAAGCGCAAATGCAATGGAACCAAAGAATTAAAGCCGCCTTGGAGCGCACGGCCAATGTTGTAAATTAAACGTCACAACGGAGAAAGGCATCTTTTAAGGCTTCAATTTTATCATCCCAGGTCGCAATAAATTCTTGGGCAATATGCCCCTTAAATCCCGTTTCATGGATGGCTTTTATGATAGCCGGGTAATAGAGTTCTTGGCTCTCATCAATTTCATGTCTTCCGGGAACACCGGCAGTGTGGTAGTGTCCAAAATAAGGATGGTAGTTCTGTATGCTCCTTATGATATCCCCTTCCTGGATTTGCATATGGTAGATGTCAAAAAGCAGTTTAAAGTTCTCACTTCCTAGATGTTTGCATAATTCAACCCCCCAAATAGAACTATCACACATATAGTCTGGATGGTTTACCTGGTTAAAGAGTTCCATTTGTAGTACAACCCCGTGCTTTTCTGCCAAGGGAATGATTTGCCTTAGGCCATCAACACAGTTTTGAAGCCCAACATAATCGTTCATACCATTGCGGTTGCCACTAAAACAAATGAGGTTGGTAAAGCCGGCCTCTGCCACCTTGGGGATGATATCCGTGTAGTTTTTGATCAGGGTTTCATGGTATTTAGGGTTGTTCCAGCCTTCGGTCAGGCTAATTTCTGCGCCATTGCACATAGAACACTCAATATCGTACTTCTTTAGGAGTGGCCAATCCTTAGGACCAATTAAATCAATGGCCTTAATACCCAGTTGATTCAGTATTTTTAAAAAGTCCTCCAACGGATACTCATTAAAACACCACTGGCAAACGCTATGGTTGATGTTGTGCTTTAGTTTAAATTCTTTGGGTTTGGAGCTGTTGCCCATCACTGGGTTGGTGATCACACCGGCTCCGGCAACTGTTGCGGTAGTAATGAAATTTCTTCTTTTCATAATAAAGGTTTCCATGGGAAAGATAGTATTTTAGGGGCTCAAATGGAAATACACCCAGATAAGCGGAAGTTGTTAGAGTTGGCACACTACAAAATGCCCTTTGGAAAATACAAAGGTTCGTACTTGGTAAATTTGCCCATTGCCTATTTGGTTTGGTTTAAACAAAAAGGATTTCCGGCCGGTAAGTTGGGAAGGTATTTGGAAACCACGCTAGATATCAAATCAAACGGGTTGGAGCCGTTAATCTGGAAACTTCAAAAAGAATTTCCGATAGATTGACCCAAAGGTGCTGTTAAATTTTTAACTTTACGCCCCGTAACAGTAGAACAAACCATGTCACAAACTAAGTACATTTTTGTTACGGGAGGCGTAACATCTTCGCTAGGTAAGGGTATCATCGCAGCTTCTTTGGCAAAGCTTTTACAGGCTAGGGGATACAAGACTACCATCCAAAAATTAGATCCGTATATCAATGTAGACCCAGGTACGCTAAATCCCTATGAACATGGTGAGTGTTATGTGACCGATGACGGTGCGGAAACCGATTTGGATTTGGGCCATTACGAGCGTTTTTTAAATGTGCCCACCTCACAAGATAACAATGTGACCACCGGACGTATCTATCAGAGTGTTATTGAAAAAGAGCGTAAGGGGGAGTTTTTGGGAAAAACCGTTCAAGTAGTGCCCCATATTACCAATGAAATCAAAGAACGCATACAGCTTTTGGGCAATAGCGGCGATTATGATATCGTAATTACGGAAATTGGCGGTACGGTAGGTGATATAGAATCACTCCCGTACATAGAATCGGTCCGTCAGTTGTTATGGGAACTGGGTGATGGTAATGGTATCGTTATTCATTTAACCTTAGTGCCCTTTCTTGCCGCAGCAGGTGAATTAAAGACCAAGCCCACGCAACATTCCGTTAAAACCTTAATGGAAAGTGGAATTAAGGCAGATATCTTGGTGTGCAGAACTGAGCATCATATTTCCGATGATATCAAAGATAAACTGGCCTTGTTCTGTAATGTAAGAAAAGAAGCCGTTATACAGTCTATTGATGCTTCAACGATTTATGATGTTCCTTTGCTCATGCAGCAAGAGGGCCTGGATACGGTTACCTTACGGAAGTTACAATTGCCGGATACCAACAAAACCGATTTATCCAACTGGAAAGAGTTCCTGAGTAGGCATAAGAACCCAAAGGGTGAGGTAACGGTTGGCTTGATAGGTAAATACGTGGAATTACAAGATTCTTATAAATCCATTTTAGAGTCGTTTATACATGCGGGAGCGGCCAATGAGGTAAAGGTTACCGTAAAATCCATTCATTCAGAACATATCAACCAAACTAATGTGGAAGATGCCCTTAAGGGACTTAACGGTATTTTGGTTGCCCCCGGTTTTGGAGAGCGTGGAATAGAAGGTAAAATTATTGCGGTACGCTATGCCAGGGAACATCTTATCCCGTTTTTGGGCATTTGTTTGGGAATGCAAATGGCCGTCATTGAGTACGCCAGAAATGTCCTTGGTTTACAAGATGCCGGCTCCACTGAAATGGATGAGCAAACGCCGTACCCTGTCATCAGTCTAATGGAGGAACAAAAATCCGTGACGAATAAGGGTGGTACCATGCGTCTTGGCGCTTGGGACTGTGAGTTGGAAGATGGTAGTTTAGTGCAAAAAGTATACGGGGGCGCTGCGCAAATTTCTGAGCGCCATAGGCATCGTTTTGAATTTAATAATGAATTTAAAGAGGCACTGGAGCAAGCTGGACTAATGGCTACTGGCCATAACGCGGCGACCGGTTTGGTGGAAATTGTGGAATTACCCGCCCATCCTTGGTTCATAGGCGTACAATACCATCCAGAATATAAAAGCACGGTTGCCAATCCACACCCTTTGTTTGTAGGGTTTATCAAAGCGGCCTTAATCCATAAACAAGAACAAACTAGTGCCAGTTTGGCATAAACTCCACTTTTGGAGATATATTTGCCCATCATAGTGGTATTCAAAAGACTTTAAACAGTATTCATGGAAGAGAAGAAGCTGGATATTAATTCCATCATAGGTTTCGTATTGATTTTTGGTATCCTGTTGGGATGGATGTATCTAAAACAACCCACACCCGAGGAACTGGAGGCAGAAAAGGCGGCACAGGAACAGGTCTCCAATGACAATGCCACAGATGTGGAGAAGCAACCTACAACTACGCCACAAGCGCCCGTCCAGGCCACTCCGCTAAATACCGGGGACTCCACCGCGGTGGCATCCTATAAAAATGCCGTGGGTGCTTTTGGTTTTACCCAAGTATCCAATGGAAATACCGTCTTGGAAAATGATGTTTTGTATTTGGAAATAGCCAATAAGGGCGGGCAGATCATTACGGCAAAGACAAAACCTTTTGTAAACCATGATTCCATACCCATTTATTTGGTCAAGGACGGTAATGCGTCTTTTGGTTTAAGCTTTACCACCAGTGATAATAGGGCGCTCAATACCCAAGACCTTTACTTTGAGCCCAGCTTGAGTAGCAAAGGGGAAAATCAAGTTTTGTCCATGAAGGCCAAAACCGCTGCCAACCAGTTTTTGGAGTTTCGTTACGAGATGAGGCCAAAGGAGTATTTTTTGGATTTTACGGTGAGGTCCCAAGGACTAAATGGTGTAGTCAATGCCACAAAGCCGGTGACGCTCAATTGGCAATTAAAAGGCTTCCGAAACAGTAAAAGCGTCACTTATGAAAATAGGTATACGGAAACCATGTATAACTATGAAGGTGGTAAGGTAGATTATCTTTCCGCCGGCAGCGATGATGAAGAGGTGGAGGAAGACGTGAGGTGGATTTCCTACAAACAGCATTTCTTCACCGCTATTTTGGCGACCAAGAAAAACTTTAAAACGGCGACATTGTCATCTAAAAATCTAGTAGAGGATGATGACAAGGAAACGATTTTTACCAAAAACTTTTCTAGTGTTGTTCCACTGGAATTGGAAGGTGGCGAGTTAAGTGAGAACTTAAATTGGTATTACGGACCAACAGATGTTGCCGTGCTCAGCAAGTACGAAGAGTATGACCTTGAGGAGACCATTTATTTTGGTTGGGGCATATTTGGTTGGATCAACCGATACATTTTTACCCCATTTTATTCCTTTTTAAGTGGATTCTTACCTTATGGTATTGCCATTATCATAATGACCATTATTGTTAGATTGGCCTTATCCCCGGTGACGTATAAGTCTTATCTCTCCCAAGCCAAGATGAAGGTGCTTAAGCCAGAGATTACGGAAATTAATGAGCGTTTAAAAGATAACGCCATGAAGAAGCAGCAAGAAACCATGAAATTATATAATAAAGCAGGGGTAAGCCCAATGAGCGGTTGTATTCCCGCCCTGCTGCAATTACCTATATTTTACGCGCTGTTTATGTTCTTTCCCACCTCGTTCGCCCTGCGTCAGAAACCATTTTTATGGGCGGAGGATTTAAGTTCCTATGATACCATTTTCAACCTTCCGTTTAATATACCTTTTTACGGGGACCATGTGAGCCTATTTCCAATTCTGGCATCCATTGCCATCTTCTTTTACATGATGATGACCACGGGGCAAAGTATGCAAATGCAGCAACAGCCGGGTATGCCAAACATGAAGTTTATCATGTACCTATCGCCACTGATGATGCTGGTATTTTTTAATAACTACGCCAGTGGATTGAGTTTGTATTATTTTGTTTCCAATTTGATTACCATTTTTATCATGTTGGCTATCAAGAACTACATTCTGGATGAGGATAAAATCCATGCCCAAATCCAAGAGAATAAAAAGAAGCCAAAGAAAGAGAACAAGTTTCAGAGAAAGATGCGCGAAATGATGGAGCAGGCGGAAGAACAGAAGAAGCTGGGCAAACGTTAGCAGTCTCATATTAAACCTTTTGGTGATGTAGTGGTCTTATAACTATTGTTAAATATCAATAGTTATGAAAAACCTAAAGTTATTAATTGCATTGTTGTTGTTTGTCTTTGCATTGCCAACAGAAACCTTAGAGGCGCAAGTGGTGGAACGGCCTAGAGTGTCCACCGTAAAAAAAAGAAAGGTAAAACGCAAAATACGCAGAAAAACCAGAAGGGTTGCCCGCCGAACATTACGTCGCCTACCTGCCAACACCAAAGCCATTCTTTATCGTAATGTGTCTTACTATCCCGTTAGGGGCATGTTCTATGTTCCGCGTGGCCGTGTTTATGCACGAGCATTTCCTCCTAGGGGATTTAGGCTCCGTATGTTGCCAACGGCTGCTATAGCCCTTACCGTGCGAAATAGAAATTATCATTACGCACAAGGTGTTTTTTATCAACGGGTGGAAGATGGCTATGAAGTTACGGATGCGCCTGTAGGAGCAACTTTGCAGGAACTTCCTGAGGATGCCACTGAAATTAATTTTGATGGTATAAGTGCTTATGAACTTAATAATGCCGTTTATAAAGCCGTTGAGGACGGTTATGAAATTATTGATGTATTGGAAGAGGAGGAGTGAGCCGTTTTAAATAAAACAACCCCGCTGGGAGGCGGGGAAGTTTCAACCATTATAGGTATAGTTTGGAAAGATTCGGGACTCCAAAGATGCAACCAAATAGA
>NZ_LDJX01000003.1 GCF_001306415.1 Croceitalea dokdonensis DOKDO 023 | reverse complement strand
GGGACTTTAACAACCAGACCTATACCGCGGCGGACAGCCCTGTGGTGCTGCAAGTGGAGGATGCCAATGGTTGTGCCTACATGGCAACGTTGACCATCAACGAACATCCAACACCTGAACTTAATGTATCTTCCGATGTGACCATCTGTGAAGGGGAGGAAATTGAGTTGACAGCTACTGGCGATGGAATCGTTTCTTGGTCCAATGGTGAAACGACCAATAGTATTTGGGTATCGCCTATAACAACAACACCATATACCGTTGTACTTACGGACGAAAATGGTTGCCAAGCAGAGGAAACCATATTGGTCACCGTTGATCAAAAGATTACCCTTGGAGATTTTGTCTTTAGCGATGAAAACGAAAACGGAATCCAAGATACGGGAGAATCTGGTGTAGACGGTGTAACCGTTCAAATATTCCAATGCTCTGACAAAGGAGCCACGGATGGAGTATTGGTGGACATCACGGTAACAAGCACCAACCCGGTCACTGGTGAACCTGGATACTATAATTTTGAAATTTGCCCCAATAGCGGTTCTTATTACATTCAATTTTCCGATGTACCAGAAGGATTTGAATTTACTACTGCCAATACTGGTGCCAATGATAGTATGGACTCCGATGCCAACACTGCCGGTGTTACGGATTGTTTTGAGGTGGAAGCCACATCAAACCACACACTAGATGCCGGTATCAAAGTATCCTGTCCTATGGTCCTACAATACAAGGTTAGGCCAAGAGATCCAGACGGAACCTACATCACAGGCAATAGCAGTACAGCGTGTTTGGGCTATGATTTGATTCTCAGGGTAGTGAGACCAGGGGAGGAAACCAACCCAGATGTTGACAACGATTATACTGGTTGGACGTTTACCTTTGTTAATGCTAATGGGGGAACCTCTGTGCGCAGTGATGCGCAGGCACCATACCAAAATAGTGTCTCTAGATATGGATTGAATGCCGATGATTTTGGAATCTATACCATTTCATGGGTGAACCCTGACGGTTGCGAAGGCAGTGCGGAGTTTTTGTTGGAACTAGAACCTAATTGCACAAGCACGCCAAAGGTTGGCGGAATACCAATGTCCATTACAAAGGTTTTCCCAGTTCCCGCAGTCTCAGGCGATAAGGTAACCCTTGTCCTCAATACGGATACAGGAAGTATTAATACCAATACTGACTTGAATGCGGTGAGTTTACAAGCGGTTTTCCCATCTGAGCTAGAAACTGTTACCGTATCCTTGTTTGATACCAGCAGTAGAATGGTGAATGACGTTAAAACCTATGAAGTGTCTAGAGGACGTGATGTGATAGATTATCCGCTGGATTATTTGTCTGCCGGAACCTACATCCTAAAAGTCGATGGTGATGACTGGTCTGACAGCAAGCAGATTATCATTAAGTAGACCATAGAATACTTGCACTTACCTTTATACCACTTTTAAGGTAACGTAAGTATGATATATTAACAAAAAGCTGAACAGTCTCATGATTGTTCAGCTTTTTTATTTTTTTGCTTTTCCCTATACTCTTTTCTGTTCTAGCCCAGGTTATTGGAGCGGCCTAAAATGGGTGGCTTTCGTAGGACAAATTCTAGATTTTTTCCTTCACCATTTCGGCCTCAAAAAGGATTTCAAAATGGCGGAGCAACTTCTGCTTCACCTCATCCATATCTATTTGGGCAAGGCCCAACTCCGCATTTAAGCTGGTAACCGCCTTATCCTTGATACCACAGGGTATCATCATGTCAAAATACCCTAAATCCGCGTTTACGTTTAGGGCAAACCCGTGCATGGTCACCCATCTACTGGCACGCACTCCCATTGCACAAATTTTACGCGCAAAAGGCGTCCCCACATCTAACCAAACCCCGGTTTCCCCTGTGGAGCGCATCGCTTTTAACCCATACTCCGCTAGGGTTAGGATAACCATTTCCTCCAAGAATCTGAGGTATTTGTGAATGTCTGTAAAGAAATTGTCCAGATCCAAAATGGGGTAACCTACTACTTGGCCGGGACCATGATATGTGATGTCTCCACCCCGGTTTATCTTATAAAAAGTAGCTCCTTTGGCAGCTAATTGGGCTTGGTCCACCAAAAGGTTTTTTATATCCCCGCTTTTACCCAAAGTGTATACATGCGGATGTTCTACGAACAGAAAATGATTGGCGGTTTCCAACTGTGTGGCTTCCCTTCTGTTCTTAATTTTGGCGTCAACTATTTCTTTAAAAAGAAGCTCCTGGTAATCCCAGGTCTCCTTGTAATCCCTTAGCCCTAAATCTTGAAATACCACCTTTTTGTTCATAGGGCAAAGATACCAAGACTAATTTGGATTGTTTAGAATAACCAGCGCGGCAATTACGCCGGGCACCCAACCACAAAATGTTAGGAGGAGCACAATTAAAAAAGAACCACACCCCTTACCTATTACGGAAAGCGGTGGAAAGATAATGGCCAATAAAACGCGTAAAAAACTCATGTAATCTGGATGATTGATTGATGTACCCTATTGGTCTAAAGGGAACACTATTTGTTACAGAAAATACAGTATTTTTAGACCATGCTAGGTCGGTTTGCCTTACTACTGTTGCTAATCTGTGGAAATCTATGCGCACAGTATCAATTCAAAGGCTCCCTTTCACCGTCCAAATCTGGGAAACCGGTCTACCTCTCCCTGTTGGAAGACTACAGAAAGACCTCAAGGGCATACACCCATCAAATCATTCAAAAAACTGTGGTTGACAGCCTTGGACAGTTTGTTTTTGAGGGCGGTTCGCTGTCTAAAGCCAACCGCATTTATGCCGTGCATATGGACCATTGTGCCGAGAGTGCGAATGGGGGCAATCATTTTTTAACCCATTGCCCAAGGACGCAACGTCTCATGTTCATTGCCAATGCAAAAGACACCCTAGAGATTCCGTTGCTGCAAAATAACCAAGCTTTTTGTTCTATAGTTTCCAAAAACCCCGCTTCCCCGTTATTGTTGGAATTTGAATCACTTAAAGAAGAAATGATATTGGATTTTATGGATGTTACCTCTGGGGCCAATCAAGCATTTTTAATGCGGCAATGGTTTAAAAAACTTCAGGATTTTGCCAATGAAAGTTCTGAACCCTTATTGGCACTACAAGTATTTGCCTTTTTATCCGACCCCGCCAATGAAACCAGTGATTTTTATAGAAAAAACCTAGAGGCAACCACTTTTTATACAGACTTGGAACAAGGGTTGCAACAGCAATACCCTAATGCTAGTTTTACCCAAAAATACGCAAATGAACTCCACAGGGACCGCACGGACAACAGCGCTGGCAATAGTGGTACTGCCTTCATTTCCGCACCCGTTTTTGGAGCGATTACCGTTTTTCTATTTGTGGTCATCGTCCTGTTTTTTTATGTGTCCAAACAAAACAAAAAAAACCAACACCCCTTTAATACGGATAGCCTGTCACCCCAAGAGATTAAGGTCTATAAAGCCATTAGACGAGGCCAGACCAATAAGGAGATTGCAGCAGAACTTTTTATCAGCCTAAGCACGGTAAAGACACACATCAACAATATCTACAAAAAGCTAGGAGTTTCTTCCCGAAAGGATATTACCATGTAGTTGCCATTTGCGTTCTAGCATTAAGCACTAGGTTATAAACGGGTAAAAAATGAAAGGCACCTTTAACATCCAAACAATTTCCACCCCGGGTCTAGTCCGTTTTTCAACCTGCTAAAAACCCCTTTCACTGGGCATTTAAATGATTTTTGGAATCAAAATCCGTAAATCATGAAACATTCCTTTTTATTGCTGAGCACTCTTATTACCATGCACACTGCCCAATCACAAAACAGTCAAAAAGAGGTGATTCCCCAGCAGGGAACTGCATTTTTATTGGGCAAGATTAGCGTAAAAGACTTAACAAGGGGTTCTTATAACACCTGGTACCAGAGTTCTTATGAATCTTATGAAGTGGACACCGCCACTTTGCCATACATCAAAAAGAACATAAAGCATTATGAGCTCAAGTTATTTTTGGGTACTTGGTGCGGAGATAGCAAAAGGGAGGTTCCAAGAATCCTAAAAATTTTGGAGCAAGCCGATTATCCCATGGACCTACTAGAAATAATAGCACTTGACAAAAGACCCGGAAACTATAAAAAAGGACCCAACGGAGAGGAGAAAGGGTGGAAGGTGACTAAAGTTCCTACCTTAGTATTTCTCAAAGACGGGCAGGAAGTGAACCGCATTGTGGAACGTCCCCTTAAAAGTTTAGAGAAGGATATGGTGGCCATACTTAAAAATAGGGGCTATCTCCCCCGATATTCTAAAAACTGAACGTAAAGGTATGCTTATGTTTAGATCGCAAAACCTTAATTTTGCGCTTTAATTTCTTAGGCATGCAGCAATTATCGGAACAGGAAATCGTACGTAGGGAAAAATTGAATAAGCTTCGTGAAATGGGCATAGACCCGTATCCGGCAGCGTTGTACCCAGTGGATGCCAGCTCCAAGAGCATTAAACGTGATTTTCAAGAGGGCAAGAAGGTGGTAATTTCCGGTAGGTTAATGTCTAGGCGTATTCAGGGTAAGGCATCCTTTGCAGAACTACAAGATAGCGAAGGTAGGATTCAGGTATATTTTAATCGTGATGAAATATGCACGGGTGAGGACAAATCGCTTTACAATGAGGTGTATAAAAAACTATTGGACATTGGGGACATTATTGGTGTGGAAGGCGAATTATTTACCACACAAGTTGGGGAAAAAACAGTAATGGTAAAAAACTTTTCACTGTTAAGCAAAGCATTACGGCCCCTACCACTTCCCAAAAAGGATGCAGAAGGAAACGTTTATGACCAATTTAACGACCCAGAGCTGCGTTACCGCCAACGCTATGTAGACTTGGTGGTGAACCCAAAAGTGAAAGAAACCTTTATCAAAAGGACCATGATTACCAATAGCATACGGGACTTCTATAATGAACGCGGGTATTTGGAAGTGGAAACGCCTATTTTACAGCCCATTCCCGGTGGTGCCGCGGCTAGGCCATTTTTAACGCACCACAATGCCCTAAATATCCCCTTGTACCTAAGAATTGCCAATGAGCTTTACCTTAAACGGCTTATAGTTGGCGGCTTTGATGGTGTCTATGAGTTTTCCAAAGATTTTAGGAATGAAGGAATGGACAGGACGCACAATCCGGAGTTTACCGTTATGGAACTCTATGTGGCTTACAAGGATTATCACTGGATGATGGATACCACTGAGCAATTACTGGAAAAAGTTGCCATAGATGCCAACGGTACTAGCAAATTGCAAGTTGGGGACAACGAAATTGAATTTAAAGCACCCTATGCCAGGGTTCCTATCTTAGATGCCATAGAAGAACACACGGGATATGATGTTTCCAAGATGGACGAAAATGAGCTACGGGAAACAGCAAAAAAATTAGGTATTGAAGTTGATGACACCATGGGTGTTGGTAAGCTGATTGATGAGATTTTTGGGGAAAAATGTGAGCACCATTATATACAGCCCACCTTTATCATGGACTACCCAAAGGAAATGAGCCCGCTGACCAAGGCCCACCGGAGCAAACCAGGGCTTACAGAACGTTTTGAACTCATGGTCAATGGAAAGGAACTGGCCAACTGTTATTCTGAGCTAAACGACCCTATTGATCAGCGGGAACGTTTTGAGGAACAATTAAGACTGTCTGAAAATGGCGATGACGAGGCCATGTTCATAGATCAGGATTTTTTACGCGCCTTGGAATACGGTATGCCCCCTACCTCTGGTATAGGTATTGGCATTGACAGATTGGTCATGTTAATGACCAATAATTCAAGTATCCAAGAGGTATTGTTCTTTCCACAGATGAGACCAGAAAAGAAGCAGATTGAACTTACGGAGGAAGAAAAAACCATTATGGAACTGCTTAAAAACGTAGAAGAAATACCTCTGGCAGAACTAAAGCAACAAGCTGGCCTTAGTGGTAAAAAATGGGATAAAAGCACCAAAAATCTAACTAAATTAGGTGTGTTTATGGTTGAAAAAAGGGATGACGGCCTGTTTGCAAAAAAGAAAGATTAGATAGCGGATTTTCTTTTTGTTTTAAATTATCCTAGCTTCGGAAATTCATGGAAGGAAGCAAAAAATTGGGACTGGTTTTAGGTCCATTGGTATTCCTAGTGCTCAATATACTGCCTATTAGGTTAATTTCCGAACAGGGTGATGCGGTGCTTGCCGTAGCCGCTTGGATGCTCATCTGGTGGATCACGGAGGCCGTATCCATTTCTGTCACTGCACTTTTGCCACTCTTACTTTTTCCCCTGTTGAACATCCTGCCCATTGCCGAGGTTGGAGCCAACTACGGAAGTCCTATAGTATTTTTATTTTTTGGTGGGTTTGTCATGGCCCTTGCCCTGGAGAAAGTAAACTTGCACAAACGCATTGCGCTCAATATCATTCGCCTTACGGGAACCACCCCTAACAAGGTAGTGCTGGGATTTATGATCGCCACGGCATCCTTGAGCATGTGGATCAGTAATACGGCCAGTACCGTTGTGATGTTGCCCATTGCACTTTCTGTCATAAATTTACTGGTTAATGACGCAGACGGTTTTACCAAAAACGATCAAAATTTTTCACTGAGCGTTATGCTGGGCATTGCCTTTTCTGCCAATGCCGGCGGTATTGCAACGGTAATTGGTACCCCACCCAACTCCGTATTGATCGGGTTACTTGAAAACGAATATGATATTCAAATTTCCTTTCTAAAATGGATGTCCTTGGGGCTTCCATTTTCCATGGCCATGATCAGCATTACCTATTTTGTGCTTACGCGATGGATGTTCCCAGTTAGGGACTTAACTTTTAATGCTTCCAAAGAGGTCATACAAGTGGAACTCAATGAGCTAGGGCCCACCTCCGGCAAAGAGAAAATGGTTTTGGCCATTTTTGGCATTACCGTATTTCTTTGGGTGTTTAGGACCTTGATCAACTCCATTTTTCCAAATCTAGGGCTATCGGACACCATGATCAGTATTTTTGCGGCCATTAGTTTGTTTGCGGTTCCCTACAACATCAAACGTGGGGATTTTATTCTCAAGTGGCAAGATACCTCTAAACTGGCCTGGGGAATTTTAATACTATTTGGAGGTGGATTAGCACTGGCAAAAGGGATGTCCGTAAGCGGAATTGTGGACCTTGTAGCCAACCTTATTGCCCATAGCGACATCAGTATTCTGCTCACCGCGTCACTGCTTATCCTTTTGATGCTCTTTATGACGGAATTAATGAGCAATGTAGCTCTAGTGGCTGTTTTGGCCCCAGTAATCGCAGGTATTGCCATTGGCCTTGATATTCCTATCTTATATCTATTGATACCGGTGACCATGGCCAGTAGTTGTGCGTTTATGTTGCCCATGGCCACACCGCCAAACGCGATTGTATTTGCCAGTGGATTTGTGAAAGTGCCTCAAATGGCGAGGGTCGGGATAATTCTAAACCTAATAGCGGTTGGATTATTGATTCTGGTTTTTAAATATGTTGTGCCGTTTCTGTTTTAAACGATAAAAGCCCTAAAAAGGACTTTTATTTAATTACCAAGAATGCGTTGCATAATCCAAAGCCTTTCTGCATAGAAAGCCAATTACATATCGTCAAAATCCTCAAATTTTAGCTTGGACAACCCTTCAGGAACTTTGGAAAAATCCAAAGGCACCAATTTCCCGTTGTCTATCTCAAAATCCGTCAATATAAGTTGTTGGCTTGCCAGCCCTTTTAAGGCAGAAAGGTTGGTAAGCTTTGTATTGGATAAATAAAGACGTTTTAGTTTTGTGAGTTTTTCCATTCCTTCTGGCAAGGCCCCTTGTAAATCGTTATTGGCCAATGCCAGCGTTGTCAGTTTTTTTAATGTGTTGATATTGTTTGGTACACTACCTTGCAGCTGGTTATTGCTCAATTTTAACTCTTGCAGGTTTTGCAATTTGTTAATTGTGTTTGGTATGTTTCCTGCTAGTTTGTTATCCTCTAGATTCACTTCCTTGAGGTCTTGGAATTTCCTGAACAATGCCGGAATCTTACCTTCTATTTGGTTTCCTGACAAATCCAACACCTGTAAATGCCTTAAGTTTCCTATGGTGATTGGGAGTTTGCCCTGTAGGTTGTTATCGGATAAATCCAACGCAACCACTTTACCATCCTTAACGGTTACCCCATGCCATGTGCTAATTGGTTTGGACTGGTCCCACTGCTGCGTCCACAAATGCCCTTTGGTTTTTGCCTTAAGTTCCAACAAAGCGATGACCTCACGCTGGCTCACTTCATTTTGAGCGATAAGACTCGTAGCCATTGAGACAAATAATAAAAGAAAGCTTACTTTTTTCATATCCTCTGTTTTTCCTGGAGTCAACAACCTACGTTAAAATTAGGCTTTTTCTTACTTTTTTAAACGTGTTTGTTGTAAACCAGAACCATTCTGTTGTCCAAAATAAATAAAACTGTTGTCAGGTCTCTATCATCCGCATTAATTTTCGATGAAATACCATAAAAAAACCCGATGTTTCCATCGGGTTTTCCTAAACTAACTAACTCAAAGATAACATCTAACGCTTACTTATTGTAGGCGTCAAAATTTTCCGGAAGATACGTTGTGGTATCAAAATCCAACTCCACTTCATCTTCTTCCATAAACTGTATGGTTTGTATGGAGACTTCATTAGCATAAGGATCAAACCCGCTGGGCAAATGTCCTGTGGTATCAAAGTCCAATTCCAATACATCGTCTTGTTCTTCAAAAACCACATCTTGGATATTAAACTGATTGTCCTTTACTTCCTTTTCTGCCTTAGCGCTAAAGAGCGGCAAGAACATGGCAGCGATAAATAAAACGGCAATATATTTTCTAATTTTCATTCTTTCTTGATTTGAGGTTACAAAGATAGAACTGCAAAAACCCTTATATAGTATGTGTTTGGAGTTTGTTAACAACCTCAAAACAACACCAGACTATCAACTCCATAATACTAAGCAAGCAACTTTATCAAAATGATAATTCCCAAAACCACTCCGTAATGGTTTACCATAAAAAGGGCCTAATTTTTGCCAACAACACTTCATCGAATATGTTGTTATTTTTCTGTTAAACCCTCCAAAAGACCCCAGTTTAATGTAAAAGACCCTTGCTACAGACAAGGGTCTTTTCACTGACTAACTCAAAAAATGATAAAATGAAAACACTTCACTAGTTCAACCCTTTGTAGGGGTCAAAATCTTTGGAAAGGTATAGACGGGTATCAAAACCTAAATATTCATCCTTCCCTGGCAGTTCCATGAAATGAATGGTAGGTATGGATACTTTCTTTTCCTCATACGGATTAAAATCTACTGGTAGATAATTTTTAACCTCTATGCCCAGTTCCCCTGATTCCTGTCCGTCTATAAAATGTAACGTACTTATATCAAAATATACGGAATGCGGATCAAAACCCTCCGGTAGATAATGCTGCAAACCAGCGCTATTAAACGCATCTTCTTCCTCCAACTCCATAAATTGAATCGTAGAAATGGATACGGTATTGGCATAAGCATTAAAACCATCGGGCAAATATGCCTTTGAATCAAAACCTAGAAGGGGCAATTCTTCGGCTGCTTCAAATTCTACCGTACGCATATCAAAACCCTTGATAAACGGATTAAATCCGTCTGGAAGGTATCTACTTGTGTCAAAACCTAGGTCTACGGGAGCGTCCAATTCCTCAAACTGAATATCACCACTGCTTAGGGGCAGGCTAGAGACAGGTTGCAAGTAATCACTTGCTCCCCACTCTTGCCCATGGTTCATTTCCAATTGAGGCAAGGCTTGCATTCCGTCTTTTACCATCTTGTTGGCCGTTGGGGAATCTAGCACCTCTTGGTTCCATTGTTCCACTAAACTTGGGGTCCCGCCTAAACAGAAGCACCCATAAATAACTAATAACTTGTTCATTTTTTAATTGATTTGATGATTGATGATTGATGCTGATAAGACTATTCATCATTTAAAATGTTACAGGAACCAATGGCTATTTAACAGATTTTTAAAACCAAAAAAACCTAAAAAAAAAGAGTGGCAACAATTGCAGGTAGTAGGAAAATTCAGGAAATGCCCAAAAAGCCCAAAATCTAAAAAAAGGAAACTGTTAATAGGATTTTAACAGTTAATTCAATCATTTTTTAGGTTCTTTGGGAGATTACACAAAACCAAATTACAGCTCAATGAAAATGAATTTATGGACCAAAGCACTATGTTTTTTCTTCCTAATAGGAGGTATCCAGCAAAGTGAGGCACAACTATTTAAGAAAAAGAAGAAACAACAGACGGAAAAACCCGCTTCCAAACCAAAGAAGGGAGAACCCCAACCATATGCAAAGGTAATCACCAAAGATGCCAAAACAGATGATGGATTATTTAAGGTGCATCAAGTAGACAACCAGCATTTCTATGAAATACCAGACTCCCTTTTTAACCGGGAAATGTTGATGGTAAGTAGAATTTCTAAAACCGCTACCGGAATTGGTTTTGGGGGTGGAAAAATCAACACCCAAGTTTTACGCTGGGAGAAGAAGCCTAAAAAGGTGCTATTGCGCGTTATTTCTTACGGTAATGTAGCGGCAGATTCCTTGCCCATCCATGAGGCGGTGGTCAATAGCAATTTTGAACCTGTACTATATGCTTTTCCCATTAAAGCCTTGAATACAAAAGACTCGCTACATCCCGCTACAGTGATTGAGGTGGACCCATTGTTCACAAAAGACGTCAACGCCCTGGGAATGCCAAGCTTCTACCGAACCAGGTATAAGGTGAGCCGTTTGGACAGTGATCGCAGCTATATTGAGAGTATTAAAAGTTATCCGCTTAATATTGAGGCACGGCATGTAAAAACATACGTTGCCAAAAGCGCCCCAAGCAACCAAAGTTTAGGTTCCATATCCATAGAAATCAACAACTCCATGATTCTATTGCCCAAAGAACCTATGAAAAGACGTTATTTTGATGAGCGCGTAGGTTGGTTTGCCCGGGGCCAAGTAGATTACGGTTTGGATGCCCAGAAAAGCAAAACCTTGACGTATTTGGACAGATGGAGATTAGAGGTAAAAGATGAGGACATTGCAAAATTTAAGGCCGGTGAACTGGTAGAACCAAAAAAGCCCATTGTATATTACGTGGACCGAGCCACACCAAAAAAGTGGCTGCCCTACATAAAACAAGGAATAGAAGATTGGCAAGTAGCCTTTGAGGCCGCTGGTTTTAAAAATGCCATTATTGCCAAAGAACCACCTACCCCAGAAGAAGACCCAGAATGGTCACCAGAAGACGTGAGGTATTCCGTGGTGCGTTATCTGGCTTCCCCAATTCCCAACGCCAATGGACCACATGTGAGCGATCCTAGAAGTGGTGAAATTTTGGAGTCCGATATCAATTGGTACCATAATGTTATGAGTTTGCTTAGAAATTGGTTCTTTGTGCAGACCGCCGCTATCAACCCGGATGCCCGCGCTACAGAGTTTGATGACGAGGTCATGGGAAGGTTAATTCGTTTTGTATCGTCCCATGAAGTAGGACATACCTTGGGACTGCCACACAACATGGGCAGCAGTGTTGCCTATCCTGTGGATTCCCTGCGCTCTGCAAGCTTTACCAAAAAATATGGAACTGCGCCATCCATTATGGACTATGCCCGTTTTAACTATGTGGCACAACCAGGGGATGAGGGCGTAGCCTTGATGCCAGATATAGGTGTGTACGACAAGTATGCGATTAAATGGGGCTATAGGCCTATTTTGGATGCCACGGCGGAAGATGAAAAGCCTATCCTAAACTCATGGATTTTAGAGCATGCTGGGGACCCTATGTACCGGTTTGGGCACCAACAAGTAGGTGATATCCATGATCCCAGCTCCCAAACAGAAGATTTGGGCGATGATGCCATAAAAGCAAGTGAGTACGGTATTGCCAATTTAAAGCGTATTGTGCCCAATCTAATGGAATGGACCACTAAAGAAGGTGAGAACTACGATGATTTAGAAACCATGTATGGCCAAGTGGTAAGCCAGTTTAGGAGATACATGGGCCACGTAGCCAATAATTTGGGCGGTGTATACGAGCACCATAAAACAGCGGACCAAGAAGGCGCTGTTTACACCCATGTTAGTAAGGAACATCAAAAAAACTGTTTGGACTTTTTACAGGAACAGCTATTTGAAACGCCCGAATGGATGTTGGACGAAGCTATCTTTGAACGCATTCAGTACTCCGGTTCCGTAGAGCGTGTCAGAGCTATGCAAGAACGGACGCTGAACACTATACTTAGCCTAGGGAAAATGGCACGTATGATAGAAAATGAGACCATAAACGGTAACGATGCCTATAAGTTGGTTGACATGATGCGGGATTTGAGACGCGGTATCTGGTCAGAAACCAGAAGCGGTAAGGCCATTGATACTTATCGAAGAAACCTACAAAAAGCACACATTGATAGGCTTGGGTATTTAATGACGGCGGAAAACCAGCGCAAACTACCAGATTTTGGGGGTTACAGGAAATCTACCGCCGTGAACACCAGCCAATCCGATATTCGTTCCGTGGCAAGGGCAGAACTTAGAAACCTGAAGACTACCATAAAGAATGGTATCGCCAGAACGTCTGACACAATGAGCAAGTACCATTTACAGGATGCCATGGAGCGTATTGATATGATTCTGGACCCAAAGTAGGTCCTTTCAGAGATTCGCAAACCATGGGGACGCACCGGAAGTACTGGTTTAACCAAGCCCCATTAAACGGATAAAACATACCATTCATCGCTATGACAAAAAGGGACAAACTTTGGTTTGTCCCTTTTATTTTACAGAAATGGGATTTCACAACCAAATTCCTAGGTTTCGCAACAAATTCCAAATCCCCCTTTTCTTCTTTCCTATCTTTGTAGTCCCAAATTTATCGATTATGAAATCCTACAAAATCAAGAGTTTAGTCTACTTTGCTTGTTTTTTAGCGGCAGCTGTTTTTTATTACAATTTTGAAAAAGAAGTTAACCTGCAACAAGAAATTCTTACAGCTAACGTAGCCGAAACAGAGTTTGAAGATGCAGAGAAACATACAGGCCAAAGTGAGGTAAAAGAGGTAAAATAACCCGTTCCTTATCTGTGGCACTGTTAAGTGTATCACAAAAAAGTAGCCTTGGTTAAACCTTTACCGCAATAAGCTGTCCTAAAGGCAAATCAAAACAATATCACATGATAAAAAAAGTAATTTTATTAGGAATGGCCGTATTTATGACGGGCAGCATTGCCATGGCACAGCACGGCGGGCCAAGAGGCAATAAAAGGGGAATGGCCAAGGACCTAACCCCTGCGCAATTGGCTACATTACAGACCAAAAAAATGACCCTAGCCTTAGATTTGACCGCAGAACAACAAAGTGAGGTTCTAAGAATCAATACTGAGGATATAGAGGCAAGACAGGCAGAACATGAGGAGCTTAAACAAATGCGGTTGGAAAATGACCAGAGTACAAATCGCGCAGAGGCACAATTTGCCAGACAAAAGGCACGCCTTGACAGCAAAATAGCGCGCCAAGAGAAATTAAAAGAGGTTTTAAATGCCCAGCAATACGCGCAATGGAAAAAGATGAACAGGCATCTAGAGCGCAACCGTAGGCAACCTCCCCAATAATAGGGATTTACCTTTCAGCTATTATTTAAAAGGCTTTTACAAAACAAGCATACGTGGTGTTTTTGGCTGCAACGGAACCTGCGCTAGTTTTTAAAACTACGGCAACTTCCAGCGCAATACCATGACAGAAAGACCCGAAATGCGCTTTGTAAAAGCCTTTTTTATTGTTTTCGTTTTTAGTAACAATCCATTTTTAACTGTCCTCTTTGCTCAAACTCACTTAGCGGCTGCTGCAGTTGCCTTTGGCTAATGTCTTCCAAAACGTCCAACACCTCGTTCTGCATGGTCAAGCTTCCGCAGATTAAGAATACCGCACCACTTTCCAACTTTTTTGCCAATGGTTCCGCGTCTTGGAGCAATACGTGTTGTACATAGGTTTTGGTAGTAGCAACACGGGAGAAACCGGTACGTAAGTGTACCAATTTCCCAGATGCCTGCGATGCACTTAAATAGGGTGCGTATAATGCTAATGATTCCTCATTCCTACCTCCCCAATAGAGGCTGGCAGGGATGTTTTTTTGGTTTTCATCAAACATTCCCAAGAAGGGGGCAATTCCGGTACCGTTCCCAATACAAACCAATTCGGATACTTTTTTGGGCACATGGAAATGTGGGTTTTTTTTGATATTACCTTGCACCATATCCCCGGGCTTTAAGCTACTTAGAAAAGGGGAGCATTTTCCTTTCTGGTGTTTTTTGATGCTTAACAAAATGTCTCCTTGGTACTTTGCAAGGGAGTACCAGCGCATCATACCGTCCTCTTTAGGGGTAAAACCACAAAGGTCACCCGAACAAAATTTTGGTGTTTTTGATGGTCTAAGCCTAAGTATAAAGGTATCGTCCAGATTTATATCGGTAATGGATACCACCCTTAGATTTACGGATGTTAGGCTTACTTTTTTTTGTTTGAACACTGGCAGGACAAGTGCCGTATTTGTGGCCACCGCCCACTTTCTAGACCAATCCTGAAACGCTTCCGTAGATTGGTTGTTCACCTTATATAGCGGTAAAACAGGCTCAAATTTAGGATGTGCCTGAAGCATGTTATCCAGCTCTGCGGCAAATTTACAGTAATTGGGATAGCGCAATGAGCCAAAACCAACTATACTGTAATGAATGTTATGATGCGGCGGGTTTGTCTTTAAAAGTTGGGCAAAGTGCCTTGCATTAGTGGGTGCCTCACCATCCCCATATGTGGCTGTTAGGACAATCAACTGTTCTGCCTTGGCATAGCTGGTATAATCATTCAACTGTGAAACAAAGACTGTCTTTCCCGCATGGGTAAGTGCTTGCTCCAAACATTCCGCAAAAGCATAGGTGGTTCCGGTTTCCGAACCCACCAATATAATATGGCTACAGTCATCCTTATGGTTTTGAATCCTAGCTACCTTGCCGTTCCTTACACGTCTGCGCCACATCACCAAACCAGAGTAGATAAAGAACAGCAGGGCCATACTGGCCAAGAGCAAGACCAAGGACCAAACAATAGACCCTTTTCCAGTATGTAGTGCCAAACTAAATTCGTTGGCCAAAAAAGTAAAAGGGTAAGGCTGTTCACTTACTATTCGCCCTGTATATTGGTGAACCAATAGTTCTTTATCTGCCAAAGCAATTTCAAAATGGTCTTCGGGAAAATCAGAAAACGGAAAACTTACGGAACGGACCTCGTTCAGGAATACCTGCTTAAAAATATCCAATTCATAGGGTTTTGTACCCATATCACCATCTTCAGTTGACACCGTAATATCATGTGTTAGGCGCGCATTGGGCAAAAGCGAAAACCGTTCCGCGGATAGATAAGCCCCAGAGGCCGCAATGATGATAATGGGGATTAAAAACCATCTTCCCAGAACTACGTGGTATCGCAGTTCCAAATAATCCTTTTGTACCTTGGAAAAGAGCTTATGCCAACCTCCTTGGCGTTTAACGATTAAAAACAGTCCGGTTATGGCAATAAAACATAGTAAAAATGACACTACGCCAACAAAAAACCGACCTACGCTTTTTAGAAAAAGGGAACGGTGCAGATTGGTCGCAAACTTAAAAATGGGATGTTGCACTTCCGGAACACCCAATTGCTTACCAGTTACAGGATGAACGTAGATTTGATTGCTATCTCCAGAGAAGGTGACCACATTGGCCAATAAAAAACCATTGGCATCCACTTCTAGGGTAAGCACCTCATCATATTCTACTTCCAACGCTTTTAGGGTAGTGGCTAGGGAAACCTCGGCTAGGTTTTTGGGCTGATACGGTTTTACGGCAGATTGCATGGGCTCAAAAGCCAATACGATGCCCGTTAGTGATGCCAAAACCAAAAAAAGCCCTGAAATCAGGGCCAATGCTAAGTGACTATATCTCCAAATAGAGATGGTCATGCATTATTGGGCTTGTGGAATCATTCTTATGTAACGTATAAAACCAGCCCCTTCCATTTTTTGCTTTAAATTTTCTGTAGTCAATGGAAACTGTATATCCTGGGCATAGTATTCTTGGTCTTCCACGGCAGACTCAAATCGCAGTTGGTACCCCGCATCAATTTTATCCGCAGGTATTTTTAAAACGGTCATTTTCCGTTGGCCTCCGGCAACAGTTTCACCCACAATACCATCAAGTTCTGGACGTCTTACCCCATAAAGGTTCTTCCACCATTGCTCAATATCGCGGTACCATTCTGCATCGTCCCCTTGAACGTATAGGGTTTCTTGGTACGTTCCATCGCCATCCAAAATGGAGACTACCACATAGGCTCCCTCACCCTCGTAATTGGTGAGCTGGATCATACATTTGTAATTCACGGTCTCCGGGGCTTGGGAAAAGGCAAGTAGCGCTAGGGAAAATATAGTAAGGGTTCCTTTTAACAACCTGTTCATATAAGATTTATTCATTGTACTTTATTCCGATTTTAAAAAATCCAGTTCCGTGGCCTTACCTTGCAGCAGTTCGTTCTCTTTTGCCAGGTCATAGACCGTTTCTTGAAATTCAGTTTTTACAGCCACATCCGCTCCTTGGGAGATGAGGTATTCTAACACCTCTGTATTGCCCGTTGACATTGCAGCCAGATGCAAGACTGTGTTGCCCTCATCGTTTTTTTGGTTAATGTCCATGTTAAAGGTCGCCAGCCGCTTGAGCAAGGATAGATTGTTATCTTTCGCCGCTACGTGCAATAAGGAATTGCCATTATGCTGTGGCATTTGCAACTGTACTCCTGCCTTTGTTAGGCTAGCTAGCTTTTCCTCGAAAGGTTCGGGTTTTTTTGGATCATAACTTTGTACCAAATAATACGCCAAGGTGTTTCCTTTGGTGTCTACTACGGTATGGTCCGCGTCTTTGGACAACAAAAAGTCCACCACCGCTGGTTCATTTCTAGCAACCGCCATGGTCAAGGCAGACTGGCCTTTTTTATCCTGAAGGTTGATATTTTTGGTATGGGAAGCCAATAATGACACAATGGCCAGGTCATTGCTGCGTGCGGCCATCATCAATGGGGTTGTTCCTTCTTTGTTCGCCAAATCGGCTTTTAAACCACTATTAATCAAGTCTTTGTACAGCGCCACATCTTTGTTTTTGCCAGATAGGTAGTGTAAAAGAGTGCTACCATCGGTGCTCACAATATCAGGCTCTAGACCTAATCCCATCAAATAGTCAAATACCGCTTTATGATTTTGCTTGCTTCTTGTACCGCGTGCCGCCATAAAAAGGGCATTTTCACCTTTGGCATTGTATGTATTGGTTGCAACGCCTTTAGCTACCAAATCCTTTAAAAAGCTGATATTACCCCCCTTGGCCGCATATTGAAAAATGCCGTTTCCTGCAGCATCAACGCTCTGCATGGAAAGTCCTTTTTTGTTGAAATAGGTAAGGATGTTAAAGTCCGTAGCCGAGGAAGAAACCAGCAACAACGCATTTGCCCCACTCCGGGTGGTGGAGTTGATATCCGCACCATGCCCCAACAAAAAGTCGTACAGGGCAGTATCCCTTTGCCCTGCATTGGCAGCAAAGTTGATGATGTTGTTGCCATGGGCATCTTCAATGTCGCATTTTGCTCCACGCTGTACCAGCCATTCCATCATATCCAAGTTGCCCCGGTAAGCGGCCCAAAACATGTAGGTTCTGCCATCGTGGGTCATTTTATCGACCCCATTGCCCTTTTTACTTAAAATGTGTTGGATAGTTGTATTGTCCACATTTTCCAATAAAGCGTAGCAAGCTCCATCAAACAAATTACCGTTGAGCTCAGTAATGTCATTCCCCTCTGCAATCGCAGCCTCCACTTGGGCAATTGTTGGATTGGCTTGCCAAAAGGCGCGTTGCAAAAAAATATTCTCCTGGGAACACAAGACCCATGTCCCCATGAAAAACACTAAAAAAATAAAATTGCGCAACATGGACTATTTGGTTTTAACCCCCGTGTTTTCTGTTTTGGCCACAAAAGATTCTATGACATTGGATATAGCTTTCTTACCCACTACGGCATCATCAAACAAATGCTTGTACAATACTTTGTTATCCACCTTTTCCTTTAATGTTAAGTCCATGTCCCTTGAAAAAACATCGTCCCAAGTGGCACGGACATCAGCCCATTTGTCTTGATTGGCAACCCACCAATCTGCAGCGGCCTTACAACGTGCATCTGGCACTTTTACATAGGTATTGTAGCCTTTTTCCTTGGCCAGCAGCAAATCATCCGCCCCAGCCTTGCGGACTATCTTATCATTGTCTTGATCGTGCACCCAGCCTTCTGGCGTGATTTCGTGGCGGTTGCCACGCATGGTAAGGTTATAATCTGCACGGGTAGTGTATTCACGTCTGGGCAAAGGGGCAGGTGCAGTATTCTCCCAATAACTTTTACCGTCTACATGCACCCAGCTAGCGGTACCCTCATACCTGGGACTATCATCTACCTGATAGACTTTTTGGGTCCATTGACCGGCCACTTCATCAGCATCTTTTTTGTGGAACGTCCAATTGTTGTCCCCGTTATACAGGTACAGATCTGTATTTTCAAATAACCAATCTTGCCTCCAATGCTTTACAATGGCAGGTTTGGCGGGGTTCCCTACTTGCAAGATGTGCTGTATGACCACCTCATCTTCCGCGTCCGTGACCAATTGGGCCCATTCCAAGGCCGTATCCACCTTATTCTTTGAAGGTTTGTAAAGGGAATCCTGACTATAACTAAAGGTCTCAGCAAAGTTAAAGGTGACCTCAAAACAACCGCACATTTCTTTAATTGCCTCACGGTCTTGGTCTTTCTTACTTTGGGCGTGTAAAGCACCCGTGAACGCTATGGCTAAAGCTGTAACTAAAATTTTTTCTTTCATTGTTGTTGGTATTAGTGAATGACCGTTTTTAACAGTATTATTTTTAAAGCTTATTTAGATTGAATTAAAATAAACATATATTTGCGACAAATTTAAACAAGAATGAATCTAAATAAAAATAATATTTGTTATTATTTTTTACTTTTTTTCTTAGGTATGGCCCCTTTGATAGGGCAGACCAAAAAGCCAAAAGATTCCATCTTAACGGAAAATCTGGATGAAGTGGTAGTGACTGCAACCCGGACCGTAAGACAGCTGTCCTCCCTTCCCCTGCCTGTTACCTTAATTCCTAAAAAGCAATTGCAACGCAGCGGGGTTACCCGTTTGGATGATATATTAAATGAACAGACGGGCATTGTCATGACCCCTGATGCCACCATTGGTGGAGGTGAGGGTGTGCAGATACAAGGCATTGCATCGGACTATGTTCTGGTTTTGATTGATGGGGTTCCCGTTGTAGGTAGGAGTGCCGGTAATTTAGACCTTAGTCGCTTTGCCATAGGCAATATCAAGCAAATAGAAATCGTCAAAGGTCCCTCTTCCAGTCTCTTTGGCTCCGAGGCGCTAGGAGGGGTCATCAACATCATCACGGAAAAACCAAAAACAGAGGATATCAGCGGCCAGGTAGGGCATCGTTCAGAAACTTTTAATAACCAAAACACTACGGTAAGCATAAGCCAGCGAAAAGGAAAAATTGGATACAGCCTATTTGCAGACCGCCTGAGTACCGACGGTTTTGATCTGGCCCCTACCCAAGAAGGACAAACCGTAAACCCCTTTTTTAACTATACCTTTAATGGAAGGGTGTTTTTGGACGTATCGGAACAATGGCGCTTTTTTGGCTCTGCTAGGTTCTTTACCCAAGAATTTGATGTGCCCAGTGGCACCAGTGAAGAACAGGACAGCAACGCCCATCTGCGCATTGACCACAAGTTGTCCGATACATCCAAGTTGGAATACGAGCTCTACTATACCAATTACCAGACCAATGAGCAGACCTTAGACCCTATTAATAACGAGATTTTATTGGACAATGATTTTGACCAGACCTTAATAAGGCCAGAGCTCAGATTCAACCACAACTTTTCCGGTACGGGCACGCTAACCTTGGGGGCAGGCTACAACTTTGAGAATTTAGACCGATCTCTTTTTGCGGAACGGGTCAGCTTTGATTCGCAATATGTTTTTGCCCAGTACGATTTTAAACCTACAGAAAAACTTAACCTGATTCTAGGGGCAAGGTTTGATAACCACAGCGTATATAATTCCCAGTTGAGCCCCAAATTATCTGCACGGTACGATATAACCAGTAATTTTGCCATTCGTGGTTCTGTGGGAAATGGATTTAAAGCGCCTGATTTTAGGCAATTGTTCCTTGACTTTACCAACGCCGCTGGGGGCGGGTACGCCGTTTTTGGCAAAGAAGTGGAATCAGCGGCCATGCAACGGTTATTGGACAATGGCGAGATAGCCAACCTAGTGGTGGCCCAGGACCAATTGGGAGACCCTTTGGACGCTGAGAGTTCCATAGGATACAATTTAGGGGTTACCTACAAAAAAGGGAAGTTTTCCTCTGATGTCAATTTTTTTAGAAATGATTTTCAAAACCTAATAGATACCAGAATTCTTGCCTCCCGCACCAATGGCCAAAATGTGTTTGGCTACATTAATAGGGAAAGTGTCTACACCCAGGGCATGGAGGTTGACTTTAAGTATAGGGTACTGGAAAACCTACGCATATCCGCGGGCTATCAATTACTATATGCTTTTGACAAACAAAAAGAAGAAGCCATTGCAAACGGAGAGGTCTTTGCCAGAAATAATGAGACCTTACAAACGGTACGCTTAACCAGTGATGATTATTTTGGGCTGGAAAACCGCTCTAGGCACACCCTTAATTTTAAAACCTTTTATGAAATACCCGCTTGGGACGCCAATGCCAACCTACGGGTGGTCTATAGAAGTAGGTTTGGCCTTACGGACAGAAATGGAAACGATATTATAGACACCTTGGACAACGCCTTTGTAGACGGTTTTGCCTTGGTCAACCTTTCTTTTGGCAAGACCTTTTTTAAACATTATGAAGTTCAATTGGGCGCCAATAATCTCTTGAACTTTACGGGGAACAATCCCTTGGCCGGGATGGATCAAGAACTGCTCATTAACCCCGGGCGCTTATTTTTTGCTAGAATCAATTTTCAATTTTAATTATAACTATTATTAAGTCAAGTATGAGAACTACAATTAAATTATTTGGACTGTTAAGCGTGCTATTTACATTTATTGCATGTAGCGACAATGAAGACGAACCCGAACTAGAGGCTGTCGAAAGCAGTATCGCAAGTAATATCCCAGCACCCCAGGTAGGTGGTTTTGGACAAGGAGAAATATCAGGTGAATTTACTAAGTTTAGCTTTGCCACAGGAGCTGTTACGGATAGTGACACCGAATGGGATATCGCCTTTAGAGGCCTTATTATTATTGTAAATGGAGGTGAACCAACAGGAACGAATGATGAACCAGATCGAAATGGAAATGGTGGGGCAACCATTGTTAATGAAACATTTGAAAGCATTACCAGTTCGGCAGGTCTATCCTTTGCACAAGATGCACCCAATACCTATGCAATACCTACTGGAAGCGATAATGGATGGTATAATTATAATCGTGGTCTAAATTTAGTCACGCCAATCCCTGGTAGGATATTGGTAGTAAGAACCCATGATGGCAAATTTGCAAAAATGGAAATCCTTAGTTATTACAAAGATGCACCAACGGAGGTAACCCCTGAAATAGCAAACAATGATTTTAGGTTCTATACCTTTAGATATCTATATAACCCAAATGAGGGGGAAACCACCTTATCCAATTAGTACCATTTTGACATTAAGTATGAACCGAGGCCCAACAGCCTCGGTTTTTTTTATTGGACCCAGGCCGGAAAGTGGACGACCTTATCCTTCACGGGACAGCACGGGAACAAACCTATGCTTGGGCAGTTATTTTCTTGAAATAATACAACCTGCAATAGATACGGTATAGCTTCTTTTTTAATGGTATTTAGCTTTTGACCATATCCTACGTTGTTTTAGGGTAGTTCCTAGCAAAAAGATGCGTTAAGGTAGAAGAATAAGGTAACATGAGTATGATTCCCCACAGGGTTTCTAATTAGTGTTACCCTTTATGGAGCGGTGCGGACCTCCGTTCTTGGGGATGTTCATAATTTTTCCAGCCCATAAGGTTTACAGCCATCACCATGTGTTGTGGTCGTAGCAACTAACCATACTCTAGCAAAACTTCGCTTTTACCTTGTCCACAATGGTCTGTGCCAATTTTTGATGGCTTTCCTTGGTCCAGCCGGCCACATGTGGACATAGAATAACATTCTTGGCTTTTCTAAGGTATTTAAAAGGTTTGGGTTTGTGGCTAAAGAAGTCTCCAAAATCAAATGATTTTTTCTCATATTCCAGGACATCCAAACCCGCTCCCAGTATTTTTTCAGATTTTAGGGCGCCAACCAAATCTTTGGTGACCACGCATTTTCCCCTAGCGGTATTTAGCAACCAAAATGGTTTTTGGAATGCATGGATAAACTCAGTATTCACCATTCCTATGGTCATTTGGGTCTGGGGTACGTGTAGACTAATGACATCGGATTTTTGTTGAAGTTCCAAAATACCTACCTGTCTGGCATTGTCATCACCAACACCCCCAAGGATGTCATAACAAATGACCTCTACATCAAAACCACGTAATTTTTTTGCAAAAGCCTTGCCCATATTGCCGTAACCTATAATCCCCACCGTTTTCCCATCCAGTTCCTCTCCCCTATTGCCTTCACGGTCCCATATTCCTTTACGAATTTCCTGATGCCCTTTGTTGAGCTTATTGAACAAACTTAACAACATGCCAAGGGTGTGCTCACCCACCGCATTTCTATTACCCTCTGGTGCAGCGGCTAAAAAAACACCATTTTCTTGGGCATACCGTACGTCTATATTTTCCAATCCTGCCCCAACGCGACCTATAAATTTAAGGTTGATGGCCTTGTCCAAAAAATCACGGTCAATAGTGAAACGGCTTCTGATAATGATACCCTCATAGTCCGCTATTTTGGCCTCAACCTCTTCCTTGGAAGATTGGTAGTCTTCATGGTTGATAAAGCCTAACTTGGCAAATTCTTGCATCAGTAACGGATGGTTGGCATCTAGGTGAAGGATTTTCATAGGTATTTTTTTAGTTTATAATTTACGATGTATGCTTTAGGCTTTGCACCTTAGGCACTTCGCATTTAACTGTTTTAAATTCTTTGGTCCCTACTATTTATTTTTATATGCTTTCCCGTTTTCACTGCGCCCCATGTCTTCCTTAGTTTTAAGAATAACCTGTGGGCAAGCCCAAGAGGCAAGGGAAGGAAAATAATTTATATTGATACTTTGGAGCATAGTACATTCTAGTTGTTACAAAATGGTGTAGGGCTTATACATTTACCCGTTGTCCATTTTTGAGCTAGGTTAACTACAAAATTTCAATTCATGTAATTTTTAAGAACGTACAACGGTATTGAGAACTTTCTTTTACGCTTAAATATTAATTCTAGGACTGTCTGCCAAAAGGCAGGTATACATTTTAGTGCCTAAAACACGATCATTTGCTTTTTAAAATTTGACAAAATTTTAAAAATCGCCATGGGTTGTCCTAAATCTTTGGATAATGGGTTTGGGTCATCTCATGTACCACCGTTCCGGTGTGGGCGGTGCTCAACTTCTCAAACAGCAACAAATGCACCTCCTCTCCATTTTTTGTGGATGGGCAATGCTCCACCCCTTTTGGCACCACAATAATCTCACCCTCTTGCACTACTTCTGTCCGATCCCTAAATTTCATGTAAAGCGTACCCTTTAATACCTGGAACAGTTCATCTTCCTGCTCGTGGGCATGCCATACAAAGTCCCCTTGGATTTTTGCCAAAATAACATGCATATTGTCCACAGTGGCTATTTGGTGCGGATGCCACTGTTTACTGAACAGTTGGTGTTTTTGCTTTAAATTGATGGCTTTCATACGGTTTGTTTTGCATTAGGGATTGGAGCAAGCTACCGTGTAGCGCGTAAAGCCCGACCATAACAAGGTTATGGTAATGCCCTAAATCCCTAAAATTAATTTGGCGATCCAGAAATAAATAAGAATACCAAAAATATCATTACTTGTGGTTATAAATGGTCCGGTGGCAATGGCTGGATCTATTCCCCTTTTATGTAGGAACAAGGGTGTAAAGGTCCCTATAAACCCTGCTACCACGATTACGGCAATGAGGGAGACAGAAATGGCCAGTGCCGTATTAAAGCTCCCTTTCCAGACCCATGTGAACAGTAATAGCAATGCGGCCAAAATGATGCCGTTTAATAATGCCAGTAACATTTCCTTGATCAACCTACTTCCTACACTGCCTTTAATATCATCATTGGCCAACCCTTGCACGATAATGGCACTGGATTGCACCCCAACATTACCGGCCATTGCGGCAATTAAGGGGGTAAATAAGAATAGTACGGTGTATTTACTGAACATTTCTTCAAAACCGCCCATGATCATGGCGGCGGCACCGCCACCAAAAAGGCCCAAAATTAGCCAAGGTAGTCTAGCCCTGGTAAGTTCCCAAATACTATCATCCGCCTCCACATCCTGTGAAATACCAGCGGCCATTTGGTAGTCCTTGTCCGCCTCTTCCCGGATAACATCTACAATATCATCAATGGTGATGCGGCCTACCAACCTATTGATCTCATCCACTACGGGAATGGCCTCCAAATCATATTTAGACATGATCTTGGCCACTTCTTCCGGCTTTTCATTTACATTAACATAATCTACTTTTGGAATATAGATTTCACTAATATGGGTTTCCGTGGATACGGTAAGCAAGTCCTTTAAAGACAATCTTCCTTTAAGTTTCTCCTCATCATCCACTACGTAGATACTATGCACCCTAGTAACGTTTTCCGCTTGGATACGCATTTGGCGCACGCATTTGGTGACAGTCCAGTTTTCATTGACCTTGACCAACTCTTTTGCCATTAAACCTCCTGCGGAATCCTCATCATAGCGCAATAAATCTACAATATCCTTGGCGTGGTCCTTATCCTCAATCTCGGAAATCACCTCTTTGATGATTTCCTTTGGAAGCTCCCCGATAATATCTGCGGCATCATCCGTGTCCAACTCCCCTATTTCCCCGGCAATTTCCTTTGGTGATAGGTTGTTTAGGATTTCCTCACGAACGTCCTCATCCAACTCGGTTAAAATATCCGAGGTTTTTTCGCTATCCAGTAATTTAATGAGGTAGGTGGCCTCTTCCGTGTCCAACTCATTAACGATTTCCGCAACATCTGCGTAATGGAACTCCTTTAACATGGTGCGGAGTTGCCCATCTTCCTGATGTGCTATCAGTGATTGAATGTCTGCGACAAGTTGGTCTGTAAGTTTAAAGGGCGTCATCTGCAATCTTCTTCGTCAGGGCTATAAAATCTGCCACCCCTATTTGTTCCGGGCGTGAATCAAATATAGTGTCTTCTCTTAGATTATGGGAAAGATTAAAGACTTTAAGGCTATTTCTAAGGGTCTTTCTGCGCTGGTTAAACGCGGCTTTTACCACCCTAAAGAGTAATTTTTCATCGCAATCCAATTGATAATTGGGTTTACGGGTTAGGCGCAACACCCCAGACTGTACTTTTGGTGGTGGATCAAAAACCTGTGGGTGTACGGTAAACAAATATTCCGCCTCATAAAAAGCCTGTACCAATACGGAAAGGATACCGTAGGACTTACTCCCTTCCCTTTCACAAATACGTTGGGCAACTTCTTTCTGGAACATACCAGAAAATTCTGGTATCTGTTCTCGCCATTCCAGCATTTTAAAGACAATTTGTGTAGAAATATTGTAGGGGAAATTTCCCGTTATCGCAAATGGGGCATCCCCAAAAAGCTGCCCCAAATCGTGGGATAAAAAGTCTGCCTCCAAGACTGTAAGCGTACCTCCCTTTTCCAGTACTTTGGGATGTTCCAAAGGAAATGTATGATTGAGGTAAACAATGGATTCCGCATCAATATCCATAGCGATAAGGTCTGCACCCCGTAGCAACAGGTATTTGGTAAGCACCCCAGTTCCCGGACCTATCTCAATTACCCGTCCATATCCTTTTAACGATAAGGTTCCAGCAATCTTTTGGGCGATTGCCTCATCTTTTAAAAAGTGTTGGCCCAAGTGTTTTTTGGCCCTTACCTTACCATTGGCGGGAGGGCTTTTACGCACCTCTGGCCTTGGGCCTTTTGAGCTATACTTTCTTGATTTAGAGCCCATATGCCATGTATCTTTTAACCCAGATTGGGAATATAAACCCAAGCATTGGCCCCTGAGACCAATACCACTTGTTTTCTAGCATAGGCCAGCGACTCGTAAAGATCAATATGGTGAAGGTCCAAATTGGAGACCTCATATAAAATACCCTTAACCTTATCTGTCTCCTTGCCGGTAAACTCAATGGTAGGATATTTATCCATAAACACTTTTTCGTGCTTAACGTAGCCAATTAGCGAATCTGACCTCCCTTTGAGTTTTCGTTTTAAAATTGCTAGTTGCACCTCTTTTTCCCGAAGAGAGCCGTATGAAAATATTTTCTGTGTTGTCCTCACTTATTGCTCGCTTATAATTTCCAATTCTGTTCTAAAAGCCACAAAGGAATTTGCAAAACGCTTATGCCCCTTTGCCCTCATGAGTTCCGCGTCTTCCTTGTAATATGCTTCCAAGGTGGCCTTGTCCTTGGCACGGTACTGCACGGAATAGGTATGCCCTCCCATTTCTTCCTCTACCAGAACTTTGCACATCTTGGCTTCCGTGAATTTTTTAGTGGCCAACATTTCCGGGATATGCTCGTTTTTCATCCAATCTAGCCAATTGTCATGTACTTGCCCGTCAATATTGATGGTAACATTGTATATAATCATCTATATCAGAAATTGTACTTTACAGTTTGTTGAGGGAACCTTGGTTTCAATATTAAACTTAATTCACTAAATCACCTCGTAAACGCCTGAAATTTTTTCTTGCCTGCGGAAAATAATAGCTGTCTTGGTAGTTATAAATAATCTTTTCATACAGTTTTTTGGCTTTTTCCGGCTCGTTAAATTGTTGCTCCAACAGTTCTGCCAATGCAAAATGGGCGTCATCGGCCAAAATATCCGAACTAAAAAATTCAATTATTTTTTGATAGTTAAATTTAGCTGCCTCGTAGTTGTTTTGTGATACATGGAGCGCTGCTTGCTTTAACAAGGCCTCATCCTCTATTTTTTCGCCCTTGTGGTTTTGTAAGATGTCTTCCAAGGCCAAAATGGCTTCACCCGTTTTGTTCTGATAGGCCAATAAATCTGCCCTAGCATATTTTTTTAGGGCGGTTTGGGTAGAATCTTCAAGGGAGTTATCGGAAATCAATAGGCTCAGCTGCATGGCATCATTGGCAATGAGTTGTGAGGTAGACGCCCTTAGGACCTTTAATTGGGTAAGTGCCCAATCAAAATCCCCCTTATAAAAGCTGGTCTGGGCCACCTTGAACCTTGCTTCTTGCCCAAGCACGTCATTCTTTAGACTTTTCTGGATTTGGGAAAAATAGATTAGGGCCTCATTAAAACGTTGATCAAACACCAAAATATCTCCTAGGGCCAATTTAATATAGGCCTGACCATACTTGCCCAGAGGCTGTTCCAGACTTTTTTTGAGCATGGCTATTGCCGGCTCCGCTTCATTGCGCTTAAAGGCAAGAAAATTTGAATAGGCAATCTGGAGTTGCAATGTCCTGTTTTGATATCCATAATTGGCCATTAACCTGTCAAAACGTTTTTGTACCGCATCCAAAGTTTTCCCATCTGTTTGCAACAGTTGGATATCAATAAGATTAAGCTGAGCATTTAGCTTAGTTACCTCATCCACCGCATTTTCCTCAATGAATCCAAAGATTTCCGCTGCCGTGGTCACGTCGTTGTTTTCATTGGCCAAATTCCCGAGCGTGTTTAACCGGTCTAAGGAGCTGGCCTCGTTTCTTTTATAAATGGCTTTTTCTTGCAAAAATGCGCTTTTAAACTGTTTTTGTTTTACAAACAACCAACTCAAGAGTTCATTCCAGACCACATCTGGGTTCTTCTGGGCATTTTGCAATAGGGCGCGTTTTAGGATACCATTGTTTGGGTTGCTTGGGTCCTCTGATATAAAGTCGTCTATATTTCTAAGCACATTATTCCTTGAGGCTTTGCCCTCATAGATGAGCTGGAGGTACGCCTGGTACATTTGCGCTATATTGCCCTGTTCCCCATAAATCCTTGCAAGCTGATAGTTGTAGTTAAGGTCCGGATTTAGCTCCATGGCCTTGGTGTAAGCCGCAATGGCCTCACTCAACAGGGCGTACTTTTGGAAGCGGTTACCTATCCCATAACCAAAATTAGGGTTCTCCTCTATTTTGGCCACGGCCTGTTGAAAATAGCGTTGCGCCTCCTCTTCCTGGTTTTGGAGCTTATAGTTGTAGCCCAATTCCACATAAAATATGGGAAATGCGTACTTGTCCTCAATTTTTTTGAGCAGAAAGGCTTCTGCATCCCCGTAGCGTTCCAGCTGTTGGTAGCAGCCGATCAATCCTTCTGCATAGTCCGTTCTTCTGGGATTTCTTTCCACAAGTTTCTCATAGAAGCCCACGGCCTTTGTAAACTCCCCATCGTCAAAATATTGTTTGGCCAAGAAATCATCCTGGGCAAATGCTGTCAAGGAAAGAAAAAAGCCGCTGATAAGAAGTAGGACCAATCGCATAGGTTAAAGATAAGGCAGAATTAAAACCTAAGTTGTTAAGTCCTTCTGAAAAAGTTTACCCTATGCTATCAAACCCACAGTATGGCACTAAAACCTCCGGTATCTGTATGCCATTCTTTGTTTGGTAGTTTTCTAAAATGCCCGCTAAAATACGCGGCAGGGCCAACGCACTGCCATTTAAGGTATGTGCTAATTGATTTTTACCGTTCCCATCTTTAAAACGCAATTTTAAGCGATTGGCCTGATAGGTTTCAAAATTGGATACGGAACTCACCTCCAGCCATCTGTTCTGAGCGGTGGAAAAAACCTCAAAATCATAGGTCAGGGCTGCCGTAAAGCCCAAATCCCCACCACAAAGCCTAAGTATTCTAAACGGTAATTTTAATTCCCTTAAAACTTCCTTTACATGCGCTACCATAGCCTCCAAGGCTTCATATGAGCGGTCTGGATGCTCCACCCGCACAATCTCTACTTTATCAAACTGGTGCAAACGGTTTAATCCGCGTACGTGGGCGCCATAACTCCCTGCCTCACGCCTAAAACAAGGGGTATAGGCGGTATATTTTATGGGAAAATCCTCATTTTTAACGATTTCATCCCTAAATAGGTTGGTCACGGGAACTTCCGCCGTGGGAATAAGGTATAGCTCATCTGCTTGTACGTGGTACATCTGGCCTTCCTTATCCGGCAATTGTCCCGTCCCGTAACCCGATGCATCATTCACCAAATGGGGCACTTGCATTTCTGTGTATCCGGCTGCCGTATTTTTATCCAAAAAATATGAGATCAGCGCGCGTTGTAGCCGTGCACCTTTGCCTTTGTAGACGGGAAACCCGGCACCGGTAATCTTTACGCCAAGTTCAAAATCTATAATATCAAACCGTTTGGCCAGCTCCCAGTGTGGCATGGCGTTTTCCACTAGTTTAGGAATTTCCCCCTCACTGTATATCTCTTCGTTATCCTCATCAGAATTTCCCTTTGGGACGGACTCATGCGGAATATTGGGTACTTGGTAGAGTAGCTCGTCCAATTCGGCGGCGATTCGGTTCAGGGCTTCGCCCAAAGTTTTGCCCGTCTCTTTTAGACCGGCACTTTTGGTTTTGAGCGCATTGGCATCGGATGCTTTTCCTGCCTTAAACAGGTTCCCAATTTCCTTGGAAATCTTATTAGCCTCTGCCAACGTATTGTCCAGTTCTGTTTGTGTTGCCCTTCGCTTTTCATCTAAGTCGATGATAGCCTCCAAAAGTGGTTTGGCATCCAAATTCCTTTTCCCAAGTGCCTTGATAATAGCTTCTTTCTGCTCACGTAAGACCTGTAATTGTAACATAGCTGTTTATTTGCTGGGCAAATTTAATTTTTTGCGCGCTAAGCCAGGTGGTTTTATTGGTTTTCTTGTGGCAAAATCCATTCGTGGTGCGTAAAGTGTTGCCAGGGTACAGCCGTCAAGTCTACCCTTGGGTCTATAAATGCCCCCCACGGACCCTTGTTTACCTTTACCTTGGCAGATACATATACACCAACGTCCTTTCCTTTGGCTTGGTACTCTTTTTTAAGGTGTTGGGCAAATTGCCAAATATAATCTGGATAACAACCTACCTTACGTTGCTGTTTTTTACTTAGATACTGACCAAGGTCTACCTGATGTTTCTCTTGGGTAGCCTTATCAACAACAGTAAATTCTGCCAAACCCTGCCGGCTACGTAGCATCATGCGCCAGCTTAAGCGGTGCCCTTCTTCCGTCCAAAGTACGTCTCCTTTAATTGCCAAATGACGCAGGGGCAGCACTAGCTGAACCGTAAAATATACTCCCAAAACCACCAACAATAAATTGCTATGTGCAGGAACCCAAATTGCCTCTGGAACCTTAACCCCCTTTCCTCTAAAGAATAGTTTCCTAAGGGTCTGTGGCTCAAAAAAGAACAAGCAGAAGGCCAACGACAGGTAAGGAAAAATCCCAATTTGGAAAACTATGCTATTAAAGAGATGAAAGAAGATGCCTAGGAGAAAGGCAATTTTTCTAGTAGGTTTCCAAAGCAAGGCAGGTACCACCAGCAGGTCAAAAACAATTCCAAATCCGGCAATGATCCAATGTGTCCATCTTTGCTGCAATACCTCCCCTAGTACTGGCAATTCTTTTTTGCCCTGCATTAAAACCTCTATCACCGTGAGATCAAACCAGTCCCCATATAATTTGGCCACAGCAGCGTAGGTATAGACAATGAACAGTTGTAAAATAATGATCCAGCGAATATAGTTTGGCATCAAATCCGTCTTAATGGCAGGGTTTAACTTGGCGTCCAAGGACAAGTTCCTGTTTGCGGGAAAGAAGGCCATGATAAACGCCAAGAGCATGAGCAGATAATAATGATTGTTGTATGCCGTTTTTTGCATGAGGTACACCCCGGTCCACATAAAAGCAAAGCCAAATGCAGCTAAACGATAACGATATCCCACCGTAATGAATATGCCCAAAATCCCCATTAAGGCAAAGTAAAAGTACATTCCATTTCCCGGTAAGGGCTGCAACCAATCAAAGCCAATAAAAGTAAAGGTGAATTTAGGAGCGATAAATACCCGATGCACCCAACCGGTTGCTATGGCCCCAAAACATTCCATACAAACAAGCAGACCATAACATACCCTAAAGATGATGAGCTGCGCATTATCTATTCTTTTGAACAAAAAATGTTGCATGAGTTAGGTGATTAGCCCCAAGCAGGTTTCCCGGTCTCTTTGTAGTTGTTCTTTAAGCAATACCACGGAGGCAAATTTTTTCTCATCACGAATTTTTTTCAAGAAGCGCACCTCAATGCTTTGGCCGTATAAATCGCCCTCAAAATCAAAGAAATGCACTTCAATACTCTTTTCCGTGCCGTTTACGGTGGGGTTATAGCCAATATTCATCATCCCATGTACTTTTGTCCCCTGCAAAAAGGCGTGTACCGCGTAGACCCCATTTTCCGGGACTAACTTATAGGCTTCTGCCACTGCTAAATTTGCCGTTGGAAACCCCATCTGATGGCCTAAGCCTTTACCCTTCCTTACCGTTCCACTGACCATATAATGATATCCCAAGTACCCATTTGCCGTGTGTACGTCCCCTGATAACAACGCCCTTCTTATTTTAGTGGAACTCACGGACACATCATCTATTTCTTGGGCGGGTATTTCCTCCACCTCAAAACCAAAAGTATGTCCAAAGCCAATGAGGTCTTTGATGTTTGCGTTTCTATTACGGCCAAATCTATGATCGTATCCTATGATCACCTTTTTAACCCGTAATTGATCTACCAAAAGGTCCCGCACAAACTCTAAGGCAGATAACCTGGAGAATTCCTTGGTGAACGGATGCACAATAAGGTAATCCAAGCCCAGCGCTTCCATGGATTCCTTTTTTTCCACTAGGGTGTTCAAAAGCTTGATATCCGTATCTTTCTGTAGCACCATTCTAGGATGCGGGAAAAAAGTAAGCACGGCAGATTTAAGCCCTTTGGTTTTGGCATTGTTTATGAGACGTTGTAAAATAGTGCGATGTCCAATATGGACGCCATCAAAGGTACCAATGGTAATGATGGTTGGCTCGGCCGACTTAAATTTTGAGATTCCGTTGAATGTTTTCAAACTACTAAAAGAATAAAAAAGGCTTATTTTTGCCCATATGACGCCCCACGTTCGATGAAAGCTAAATTACATTTTGTTTTATCAATAACCATACTTTTTAGTGGGTTTTCGGCTTGGTCTCAACAGGGGTATTGGTTGCCTAAATCCAATAGTGCTAGGCAAACCTCTGGCAACCCATCCGATAGCTCCATTTATTTGGAACTGAATGAGGTCCTTTTTGCCAAAGCCTTGGCCCAAACCAAAGCGGGAAAGGAAGGTACTTTGCAGTTTCCATTGGCCCATGGTGGTTTTGAAACATTTTATGTTAAGGAGCGTTCTGTTTTCCATCCACGGTTGGCAGCCAAATACCCGCAGATCACATCTTTTGTGGGATGGAACCATAATAAGACCAAAACAGTACGCTTTAGTTGGTCCCATAAAGGTTTACAGGCAATGCTGGTAGACCATCTACAGGCTAAACGCGCTTTTATAGACAAAGAAAAGGGCAGCGCTGCGATTTACAGCCTGCACAAAGGAAGTGAACGTTCCACTGGCAAGGGCTTTGAATGCCACACCGAAGAAGGAAAAACCTTGGCACCACCAGCAGCTCCGGGTAATTTGCTGGTCACCGACCAAAATCTCAGAAAATTTAGGATTGCCATTAGTGCCAGCGGAAGCTATACGGCTTACCATGGGGGTACAGTGGCAGATGCCCTCGCCGCCATTAATGCCAGTTTAACCAGAATAAACCAAGTTTTTGAAACCGATGTTGCGGTGACCTTGGAACTGGTTCCCAACAACGACCAGATCATTTTCACCGATGCCGATACGGACCCCTACACCGGGAATCTGAATTCGCAGGTACAGAACACGTTAAGCACCATTATTGGCGAAGAAAATTATGATGTGGGACATTTATTTAATGTAGACAATGACAATGGCAATGCAGGTTTTATAGGCTCCGTGTGTATTGACAACCGTAAAGGAAGTGCGTTTGCGTCCGCACTGCAACCAGAAGGAGACCGTTTTGACCTGGATTTTGTGGCACATGAGCTGGGGCATCAGTTTGGTGCTAACCATACCTGGTCTTTTGAGTCAGAGGGAACCGGGGTACAGGTAGAACCCGCGAGTGGCACCACCATCATGGGCTATGCGGGTATCGTCAGGGACAACAACGTAGCCCCAGTGGGTGATGATTATTTTCATCATGTCAGCATCGTTCAGATTACCGACTACTTAGGCACCGTTTCTTGTGGCGTTTCGGAACCCTTGACCAATAACCCTCCCGAGATAACAGCTGCTTTAGATTATACCATTCCCGTGGGAACGGCATTTGTGCTTTCAGGATCCGCCACAGACTCGGACCCTGCCGATGTACTTACCTATGCTTGGGAGCAAATTGATGATGGTGTGGTGGTCACCAATACGTTTGGACCCCAAAATCCTGCTGGGGCCAACTTTAGGTCCTTGCCACCCTCCACGGACTCCTTGAGGTATTTTCCAAGCCTATCTAGAGTGATTGCCGGGGAACTTACCCAGACCAACCCTCCGGAAAGCAGTGCATGGGAAACGGTTTCCAATGTAAGACGCGATTTAAACTTTGCCCTGACCGTTCGCGACAATGCCATTGGCGGTGGCCAAGTGGCCTCGGACAGTTTGCGCGTCCGGGTCAACAATACCGCAGGCCCTTTTGTAGTGCTATCGCAAAATAGCCCAATGACCCTTTCCGGGGGAAGCGTTGAAGAAATCCTTTGGGACGTTGCCAATACGGACCAACCTCCCATAAACACTGCAACGGTAAGCATTCTGCTTTCTGTAGACGGTGGCCAGACCTTTACGACAACATTAGCGGACAACGTACCCAATACAGGGATGGCCAAAGTACAACTGCCCAATATAGCTACTGCCCAAGCCCGTATCATGGTCAAGGCCGATAACACTATTTTTTATGCGGTGAACAGCACCAATTTCACCATTGGGGAACAAGCATTTTCCCTTGCTTTGGAAGACGTTTCGCTATCCGTATGCCAAGGTGATGATGCGGCGCTCTTGGCCACTTATGACACCTTAGCTTCCTTTTCGGAGACGGTGACTTTTGCTGCCGATGCCCCTGCTGGACTTGGTATAGCCTTTGATCCCAGTGCTACCAATACATCGGGCACCGCTATCAATATTAGCTTTACCAATACCAGTACTTTAGAGGTTGGCGAATACCCCATAAGCCTCACGGCATCGGCGGCTGGCCAAACCGTAACCCTGCCCATAACCCTGCATATTTTTGGGACAAGTTTTGACCCTTTGATGCTGCGGTTTCCCGAAAACGGTGCCACGGGCACAGCGGTAAACCCATCATTTCAATGGGTGCCGGACATCAACGCATCTGGCTATGATATTGAAATTGCCACGGACAACACGTTTACGGATATCGTTACCACGGCCTCCGTCAGCGGGAATAGGTTTACCAGTGAAAATTTGCTTCCTTCCACATCGTATTTTTGGAGGGTTAGGCCCAAAAATGACTGTGGAGCAGGCGTATTTACAGAAGCCTTTGCATTTAGCACGGCGGACATCAATTGTAAGTTATTTGATGGCAGCGGATCCTTATCCATCGGCATTCCGGCAGATGTGCCTAGTACCATCTCTACAAGTTTGTTCTTTGTTGAGGATTTAAGACTATCGGACGTTAATGTTAGTCTGGAAATAGACCATACCTTTCTGGAAGACCTTATTATACGGCTAACATCCCCCTCTGGTACAGTAGTTACCTTACTTTCCAATAATTGTGGTTCTGCCAATAATCTAAATGCCGTTTTTGATGCTGATGGCGACCCATTTGCCTGCAGCGGTAATCCTGCCATAAGCGGCACCGTACAACCCTTGGGTAGCTTAGAATCGTTCAACGGGGAATCCATAATTGGGGAATGGATACTGAGCATTGAAGACACCTTGGCATCGGACGGAGGTGAGTTAAAGTCTTTTTCACTGGAGTTTTGCGTGGAGGGCGTATTTAGACCGGATGAGGACGAAGATGGGGTTTTTGATGATGGGGACGATTTATGTCTGGGAACTCCCAAGGGTAGTCTGGTAGATACATCGGGCTGCGCCCTCAACCTTTTTCCCACTAACAATTTTAACTTGGAAATCCAAAGCGAAAGTTGCAGAACCAGTGATGATGGCCAAATAACCATCAGTGCCATGGACACCTCTATAGACTACACGGCCATCCTTACAGGCCCGGACACCAACGTGAGTATGCCCTTTAACGAGGCGGCCAGTTTTAACAGGCTCGCCGCTGGAGCGTATAGCCTATGCATCACTGGTGGGAACGGCACGGTCTTATTTAGGGAAAGTTGTTTTGAGGTCAATATTACAGAACCGGAAAGCCTAAGTGTGCTTAGCACCCTTTTAACGGAGACCAACGAATTGGAACTGGAACTTAACGGGGCCTCTTTTTATACCATTGAAATTAACGGTGTGATAACCCAGACCACCAAAAACAACATTACGTTAACCCTAGGACAGGGGAGCCAGCTAGTACGGGTAACCACCCCATTGGAATGCCAAGGCAGTTATGAAGAAGTCTTTTTTGTTACAGAAACCGCCGTATTGTACCCAAATCCTGTAAACGATAGTTTTTCCATTTTTACCAATACCCAAAAGGATAAGGTTCAGCTGGCTATTTTTGCCATGGACGGCAGCTTATTGTTTAGGAAATGGTTGCCTGTGGCCAACCGGGAAATAAGGCTGGATGCAAGCTTTTTGACCTCCGGAACTTATGTTGTGAAGTTGGGTACCAACGCCCAAGGCCAAACCTTAAAAATGTTGAAGCAATGAAAAAATTGGCACTTTTAATGAGTCTATTGGTGCTGCTTTCCTGCGGCAAAGATGATGGCCCCCCGCCCGGGCCCTCCAAAGCCAATCTCCTTTTTCCGATAGAGAATTCTGAATGTACCACTGGTGTGGAGGTAGGCCAAAACAAAAGCAGGGTGACCTTTGAGTGGGAAGCTGCGGCCAACACGGACATTTATACGCTCAACGTCTTAAACCTCGTGACCAATATTCCGCAGGAAATAAGTACCGCCCAAACCGCCATAGCACTGGAAATTGAAAAAGGTACTCCCTTTTCATGGTCCGTAAGGACACAAAACGAGGAAACAGAAGAGATTATAACGAGTGATGTATGGCTTTTTTACAACGCCGGGGCCCAGACTTCCTACGCCCCTTTTCCTGCCAGAATACTAAGCCCAGAGTCAGGAACCACCCTCCAAGCAAGTGCGGAGAACACCGTCATGTTAAGATGGCAGGGGGCAGACGTAGAAGATGATATTACGGAGTATCGGCTGTATTTTGGGGAAACCAATCCGCCTACGGTAACGGTAGCCACCCTTGCATCAAACGAGGAAGAATTTATGGTAGACGTAAATCCCGGAACGGTTTATTTTTGGAAAATAATCAGCCTAGATGCAAAGGGCAACACCTCAGATTCCGGAGTATTTGATTTTAAGGTGCTTTAAGTCCCGTTAAATTGATTCATGGTGTTTGCTGGCCCAGCAAACATGAATGACCTTATGGCAGCCGTTGCTTGTTGTAGGCGTTCCGGAAGGGCCTTGTTTTCCGCTTGGTTCCATTCTCCAAGCACATAATCTACCTGACGTCCCTGACCAAAATCCGCACCAACCCCAAATCTAAACCTGTGGTATTTGGTGGTCTGTAGCATATGTTGGACGTCTTTTAATCCGTTGTGCCCACCATCACTCCCTTTTGCCTTTATCCTAATGGTCCCAAAAGGGAGATTGATATCATCTGTTATCACCAAAATATTTTGCAACGGAATATTTTCCTTTTCCTTCCAATACCTAACGGCCTTACCACTAAGATTCATAAAGGTAGCCGGTTTTAGGCAAAGGGCGGTCTTCCCCTTATAGGTAAAGGTAGTTATGGCACCCAGCTTGGCATCTGTAAACGTAAGCTCCTCTTCCACGCCCAACTTGTCAAGAATTTTAAAACCTATGTTATGCCTGGTATTCTCATATTTGGGGCCAATATTGCCCAAGCCTACCACTAGAAATTTTTTCATGGAATCAGTTTCTTCTATAATCGTTTTTGGGCCAGACCAAAGCTTAGAAAACCAAGAGGGCATGTACAATGGATTTTGGCAAAAATACAAAAGCATCCAGAATCATATAGATTCTGGATGCTCCGCACCCTTAGACGGGGCATGCTTTATTCAGCAGCTTCGGAAGCTGGGGCTTCAGCACCTTCTGCTGCGCCATCTTCTCCTTCTTCACCTTCTTCCTCGTCATCAAGGACGGCATTTCTAGAGGCTTTTACCTGAACAACTGCAGTGCTTTCTGGATGCATGATGGTATAATCATCATTTAGCAAGGTCTCCACGGTAATGGTACCCCCAATTTTTAGTTTTGAAATATCAATGGTGATAAAATCCGGCAACAATTTTGGCAATGCCTTAATCGTTAGTTTACGTTTTCTAAAGAGCAAACGCCCACCATTTCTTACCCCTGGCGAATTCCCCTCCAATCTTACGGGAATGTTCATGGTTACCGCTTTGTCCTCAAACAACTGGTAAAAATCGACATGAAGGATTCTATCCGTTACCGGGTGAAATTGGATGTCCTGTAAAACGGCATCAAACGTATCGCCGTTTTCCAACTCAATTACCGCAGTGTAGGCGTTGGGAGTATACACTAAGTGTTTGAACGCGAGTTCATCAGCTGAAAAGTGCATTGCATTATCCCCTCCGTACAGTACGCAAGGAACCTTTCCAGCATTACGTAAGGCCTTGGTAGCTACCTTGCCCACGCTTTCTCTTTTAGATCCTTTGATTGTAATTGACTTCATTATATAGATTAAAAATTAATTATTCCTTTTTTGGCCGTTCCTTTTCCTTTTTGTTAACTGATTGCAAACCTTGGGCCGTTACATTAAAAACTTGGACGATATGGAGGTATTATGGTGTACCCTATGCATTACGTCTGCAAAAAGGTTGGCACAGCTCAATACCTTCACTTTATCACTCTTTACCTCTATGGGAATAGAATCCGTTATGATCAATTCCTTCAATTGGGATTTTTCAATTTTTTCATAAGCATTGCCAGACAGCAATCCGTGCGTGGTGATTGCCCTAACACTTTCCGCTCCGCGCTCCATCATCAAATCTGCGGCTTTTGTGAGCGTTCCGGCGGTGTCCACCATATCATCCACCAAGACTACGTTCTTTCCGGTCACTTCGCCAATAAGTTCCATATGCGAAATCACATTTGCCTTAGCACGCTGTTTGTAACAGATGACCACATCGGACATTAATCTTCTAGAATAGGCATATGCCCTTTTGGAGCCGCCCATATCTGGCGATGCAATGCACAGGTTCTTTAGGTTCAATTCCTTTAAATAAGGTAAGAACAAGGTGGAGGCAAACAGATGATCTACAGGCTTTTCAAAAAAGCCCTGAATTTGATCTGCATGCAAATCCATGGTAATAATTCTAGTGGCACCGGCAGTCTCTAACATCTTGGCAATTAACTTGGCCGCAATGGGAACCCTTGGCTTATCCTTCCTATCTTGCCTTGCCCAGCCAAAATAAGGCATTACCGCGGTAATGTGCCTTGCGGATGCGCGCTTGGCTGCGTCCAACATTAGTAACATCTCCATTAAATTCTCAGAGCTTGGGTTGGTGGATCCAATAATAAAGATTCTGGCACCACGGATGGATTCTTCAAACGAAGGTTGAAACTCCCCATCACTGTATCTGGAAAAATGGATTTTGCCCAAGGTGGCCCCATATGCCTTGGCTATTTTTTCACCAAGGGCCGTACTTTGGGTACAGGCAAATATTTTGGGTTCTGGAACTTGGTACGGCATTCTCTCCTAGGCTTTTAGATAGGTTATTTTTTGCGAGGTGCAAATTTAAAAATTAATCTGGCTTGGTAAAGGATAATTCTATGAATTTTAGTTTTTGAAATGAAATATTTTTTTAGCTTTGCAATCCGTTTAACGGAAATGCTCGAGTGGCGGAACTGGTAGACGCGCTGGATTCAAAATCCAGTTCTTTCGGGAGTGTGGGTTCGATTCCCACCTCGAGTACTTAAAGGGAAAGCCGAGATATAAAAATCTCGGCTTTTTTGTTTGGGTACAACATTTGTGTTTCTTTTTATCGAAGCTATTAAATCAACTAGACTAATATTATATGAAGATAAATGTAATAGGTTACGGGAATAACGTAAGTTGAAAATAACTGGATTGCCAAAGATAATTGCTGTTGTCGACAAAGTTCTTTTTGAGTGACGGTTTTCTGTCCTTGAAATTATAAGCATGCAAAAAACAAACGAATATTCTTTTTCCGAATAACTATGATGGAAGTAAGATTACCTTCTTAAAACAGTTCTAAATATTTGGAATGTTAAGCCTTATTTTTATTTAGAATTAATTTAAATAATGCTTGTTTCTTCGAAATCTTCCCTCTACTTTTGCCTCTCATTTTAACAAAATTTTAAAAAGGTATGAGAATTCTTAAACTTTTCATTGCAGCAGTAATAATAGGCTGCTTTTTTGTTGCTTGCTCAGATGATGACAATGATATGCCCGATATGGTGGCTACCTGTTCGGATAACATTCAAAATGGCGATGAGACTGGTGTTGATTGTGGCGGTACTTCATGTGCACCTTGTACTACCGGAGTTGAAATTCCGGACACCTACGTCTTTGAGAGGAATGGTGAAACAACCGTTAGTTTCAGCGGACAAACCACCCGTCTTAAAATGGCAAAGGAAATCTTAGGAAAACTAAGGGACAATACAGCTACCGAGGCCGATATTTTGGCAGCCTATGATCACCAAGAAGGTACTGATAATTTCAGCGATGCAGACTTAAATGCCTCTGATAAACAAGTACGTAATAAAACAGCAGGTTCCTTTTTTTTCAAGAATTTTGTTCCTGCAATAGCATCTACCACGGTGGTTGCTGATTTTGAAGGTTTTATTTCTGCGCAAGTTAACGAGGTATTTCCAGCTTGGAACAATGTGGCTTCCGAGGGTGTTGCGGGGCAATTGCCTGATGGAAGTTCAACACGCTATGTAAATGCTCGAGGGTTGGAATATGACCAAGCCTTCATTAAAGGTTTGACCGGTGCTTTTGTTGCTGATCAAATTGTGGGCAACTATACCTTACCTGCCAACCTGGAGCAATTCGAAGCAGCGAATGATGCTGGTACTTTGGTCGATGGTAAAACATATACCGATTTGGAGCACGATTGGGACGAGGCGTACGGTTACTTTTTTGGACTGGCCGCTGATGGAGCCAACCCTGTAGCTGCCTTATTGGATGGAGGTGACCCTAGCACCTTCAGTTCAGGTGATGATGAATTCCTTTACAAATATGTTGATAATGTTGAGGCCAACTTTGACGGTACCGCCCAAGCTATATTCGATGCTTTTAAAGCAGGTAGAACAGCAATCTTAAATAAAGATTATAATGAGCGTGATGCTCAAGCTGATATTATCAGGGAAAAAGTAGCCATGGTAGTAGCGGTAAGAGCTATCCATTACTTAAAAGCAGGTCAAGATACGATGTCAAGTCCAGGAACAAGGCTGCATGATTTGTCAGAAGCTTATGGTTTCATTTATAGTTTACAGTTCTTATTGGAGCCTGGCACAAACAATAGCTTCTATTTCACTAGAGCAGAAGTGGAAGGTTATTTAGATACTATCTACAATAACCCAACTAATGGTTTTTGGGGTGCAACCGTGGAAGACTTAAATTCAGTAGCTGCTGATATTGCAGCCAAGTTTAGTTTTACCGCTGACGAGGTAGACTAAATTTTCATATCACATGTTTACTATCTTTGAATTCTAAACAATTAAAAAATAAAAGGGTGTAGGTCTTATTGGGCTTACATCCTTTATCGTTTATATTATTTCAATTTTTAAAGTTTATGCTATGAAAAGAAAATTTTATTGGATAATCCCCATTTTTGCAGTCCTTTTTATTTGGGCTTGTTCCTCAGATGGCGATGATACCGAAACCCCAACAGATGATGTGGGAATGACCGACGATGATGACGGAACTTCGGCTACTTTTGCACGGGGAGCCATGTTGGCCAACTGGGCGGACAATATCATTTTGCCTTCTTATAACGCTTTTTTGACTGATTTGGAGGCCTTGAAATCCGATTTTGGAACCTTCGAAAATGACAGAAGCGAAGCCAACTTGGTAGCATTGCGCACAGCTTGGATAACTGCTTACAAAAGTTGGCAGAACATTTCTATGTTTGAAATAGGTCCAGCCGAGGATAATGGTCTACGCTTAACTATTAACACCTACCCAACAGATGTAGACTTAATTGAAAGTAACATTACTGCTGGGACTTATAATTTTGAATTGTCCTCAAATCGCGACTCAAGGGGGTTCCCTGCTCTTGATTATCTTCTAAATGGCATTGCGGATACGGATACCGATATGGTTGCAGTTTTTACTAATGCAGCAACAGGTGATGGTTATGTAACTTATATTTCAGATGTAATCAATGACATAGAAACCCGGGTAACTACCGTGAGGAATGCTTGGCAAAATGGATATAGAGCCACTTTTGTCGAAAACGATGGTTCTTCAGCCACTGCTTCCGTTGACCGTTTTGTCAATGATTTTATTTTTTACTATGAAAAATTCCTTCGTGCAGGTAAAATGGGAATCCCACTGGGTGTTTTCTCACGTACCCAAGCACCCAATTTGGTTGAATCTTTTTATTATCCCCAACTTTCGAATGAGTTGTTCTTAGATGGGTTGACTGCCGTAGAAAACTTTTTTAATGGTGTTGCTTTTGGTACTGAGGATTCTGGGGAAAGTTTGGCTTCTTACCTTGTTGCTTTAGGGCGCGAAGACCTCAGGGACGATATTCAGACCCAACTCAACAGCGCAAGGTCGGCCATAGTTGCCCTTGAGCCGTTTCGAACAGAACTGGAAACCAATAATCCGGCCGAAGCAATGTTTTCTGCTTATGATGAAGTTCAGGCAGCGGTTGCGATGTTCAAGGTAGATATGGTTTCCGCAATGAGTATTGCCATCGATTTTGTTGATGCAGATGGCGACTAAATGAAGCAGATAGTCCAAACATATCTTTCTAAAAAAACGGAGGCCGCCACATTGGCGGTCTTTCGTATTTTGTTTGGATTGATGATGGTTTGGAGTGTGATTAGATTCTGGTATAACGGTTGGATTGAAAGTCTGTATTTAGAACCCAAATTCCATTTTTCCTATTATGGCTTTGAATGGGTAAAGCCAATAGGTGATTGGACATACCTGCTTTTTATACTATGTGGTTTGGCCGCTATTTTGGTCACTATTGGTTACAAATACCGAATGGCCATAATCATATTTTTTCTTTCGTTTACCTACATTGAATTGATGGATAAGACCACCTACCTTAACCATTACTATTTTGTAAGCGTTCTATCTTTCTTACTCATTTTTATCCCTGCCAACGCCTATTTTTCATTAGATGCCAAATGGAATGCCAAGAAACGGTTCCAGTTTGTTCCAAAATGGAACGTTGATGCGATAAAATTGCTCTTGGCAATGGTTTATATCTATGCGGGTTTAGCTAAGTTGAACTCAGATTGGTTGCTAGAGGCTTTGCCCCTGAAAATTTGGTTGCCTTCCAAAGCCCATATTCCGGTGATTGGGGAAATGATGGGGTACCAATGGGTACATTACGCATTCAGTTGGTTTGGGGCTTTATATGACTTGACCATACCATTTTTCTTGTTATTCAAACCGACCCGCTGGTTCGCCTTTTTCTTTGTGGTGGTTTTTCATATCATGACTGGGATATTGTTCAATATTGGGATGTTTCCTTATATCATGATTGTCTCTTCCCTTATCTTTTTCAGTGGCGGGGTACACCATCGAATAGTGAAATTCTTGGCCAACATCTTTAAAATAAATAAATCCCTGTTTGATAATGGTGTTCAATTCAATCTGAAACCTAGATTCCGCAAAAAACTGGTGTATGTGGTGGTTACCCTTTTTTTTGTGATTCAATTGCTGCTGCCATGGCGTTATTTAACCTATCCTGGTGAACTGTTCTGGACAGAAGAAGGGTACCGGTTTTCTTGGCGGGTCATGCTCATGGAAAAAGCTGGATACGCCCAATTTAAAATAGTTGACGGACAGTCCGGAGCCTGGTTTTATGTGGATAATTCCGATTTTTTAACTCCTTTTCAGGAAAAACAAATGAGTTTCCAACCTGATTTTATCTTGGAATATGCCCATTACCTAAAGAAACATTTCGAAAGTCAAGGACATAAAAATATTGAAATATATGTGGAAAGCCAAGTCACCCTTAATGGACGACGTAGTACCGATTATATAGACCCGACCGTAAACCTAGTTGGTGAAAAAGAATCATTTCACCACAAAAAGTGGATAATTCCTTTTAAAGATGAGATTAAAGGTATTTAGTTCGATTTTTTTGTTGTTAGTAGCGGCCTCACTCTACGGTCAGCAGAATTTCCAAGGGCTGGTGATAAATGAGTCAGGAACTCCCATATCAGATGCCGAAGTCTTCGTTAGGCAGACCCAAACCTTGGCAGTTACGAATGAAAACGGGGAATTTATTCTCGAAAATGTCCCGGATGGCACTTATGATGTGGTGGTCTTTGCTTTTGAGTATCGCGTTTTGGAGCAGACCATAGATATTTCTTCATCGACCCAACTTCGTTTTCAATTAGAGCCTTTGTCAGCCCATAAGCTTTCGGAGGTGGTCATTACCCAAGAACGTGAAAAGGTCTTTGCGCTTCAAAAATTAAAAACCGTCGAAGGAACGGCAATCTATGCGGGTAAGAAAAGTGAAGTCGTTTTGGTAGGCAATATTCCGGGTAACTTGGCAGCGAACAATCCCCGGCAATTGTACAATCAAGTCGCCGGCCTAAATATTTTTGATTACGGTGATGCAGGCCTCCAATTGAACATTGGGGGCAGGGGATTGGACCCTAATAGAACGGCAAATTTCAATGTACGTCAAAATGGTTATGACATTAGTGCTGATGCCCTTGGTTACCCAGAAAGTTATTATACCCCACCGGCAGAGGCCCTGGACCAAATTCAGGTTGTTCGTGGCGCGGCGTCATTACAATATGGACCACAATTTGGGGGCTTGGTCAATTTTAAGTTCAGGAAACCAAATCCGAATAAAACCATTGAATGGGTCTCCAGGCAAACGGTAGGATCATTTGATTTAAAGACCAGTTTTAATAGCCTTTCTGGAACCGTTGGTAATTTTAGTTATTATACCTATTTCAATTATAAGGAAGGGAACGGATTTCGACCAAATTCAAGATTCAATAGCCGTAATTATTACGGCCACTTCGAATACCAATTATCCGCCAAAACCAGTCTTGCGTTTGAGACTACCCTTCTTAATTATTTGGCCAAACAGCCTGGAGGTCTCACCGACGTGCAATTCCTGGAAAATCCTGATTTTAGTAATCGTGAGCGCAATTGGTTCGATGTGGATTGGAAGTTGTTCTCATTACGCCTGGAACATCAGTTTTCCAACAATACCGATTTTAGTTTAAATCTATTTTCTCTTGATGCCTCAAGAAAAGCATTGGGTTTTAGAACGAATCGAGTATCACAGCCAGACGATCCAAACGAGCCTAGGGAATTATTGGTGGACAATTTTTATAACTGGGGAGCAGAAGCACGAATATTGAATCGCTACAAGATAAAGGAATCTGATGCAGTATTGTTACTGGGTACCAAATATTATCAGACCTCAAACGATCAGCGGCAGGGCCCGGGAAGTAATGCCAATGGACCGGATTTTTCTTTCGCTGATGATGAATTTCCAAATTACGAGCGCCAATCTCAATTTGATTTTCCTAACCTGAATTTGGCCCTTTTCGGGGAGAACATTTTTAATTTATCCAAGACATTTTCTCTAACACCCGGATTCCGGTTTGAATACATCAAAACCGAAAGTGAAGGGAGTTTCAGAAACATTGTGCTTGATTTGGCCGGTAATCCCCTATTGAATGAAGAAATTCCAGATGATCGAGCTTTTGAACGTAACTTTTTATTGCTAGGATTGGGAGCCTCATTCAAACCCTCCACCTCCCTAGAGGTATATGGCAATTTCTCACAGAATTACCGATCGGTGACCTTTAGCGATATTCGAGTGGTAAATCCCTCATTTCAAATTGACCCGAATATTTCAGATGAAGATGGCTTTACTGCAGATATAGGTGTACGGGGTAGATTGAAGAATACATTCACCTATGACTTCAGTGCTTTTGGTCTATTGTACGACAATCGTTTGGGTGAAATACTTAGAAACGAGACTCGTACAAATGGAAATGGTGAAGAGATAGAAACTGGTAGGGTGGTGCGTTTTCGAGGAAATATCGGAACTGCCTTTATCTACGGGCTAGAATCCTTTGCTGATGTAAACATCAAAGAAATAGTTTTTCCAAGTCTCGAAAAGGCAAAACTGAATTTCTTTGTGAATTTAGCACTGACCAATTCAGAATATACCCAATCCGACCAGAACAATGTAGAAGGTAATCAGGTAGAGTTTATTCCTGATGTTAATTTAAAGACTGGCCTAAGTCTTGGATATGGTAATTTTTTGGGCAGTTTGCAATACACGTTTTTATCAGAACAGTTTACAGACGCTACCAACGCACCGCAGGATGTAAACGATAACCAACGTGGAATCGAAGGAACCATTCCAGCCTACGACATTATGGATTTCTCTTTATCATATTCATGGAAAATGCTCAAAGTGGAAGCCGGGATTAATAACCTATTGGATAATTCCTATTTTACCAGAAGAGCCACAGGTTATCCAGGGCCAGGTATCATTCCTGCCGAGCCCAGAACATTTTACACTACCTTACAATTAAAGCTCTAAAAGAATACACAAGAAAAATCCCATTCCATTGCACATGCGCGAGAACGGGACATTTCGGTATAGAAATATTTCAGCTTTAGAGCGCTATTCCTTTAAATAAACAAAGCGTTCCAATCGGGAAAGTTCTTTTTCATCGACATACTTGCCAATTTCTTTCCTGAACTGCTCCATATTGGCATAAGGGCGATATTCTTCAAATTCGTGTGCCATTCGATTTCCCACGCCAGGCAATGCTTTAATATCTTCCTCGGATGCACTATTTAGTTCCACAGGTACGAAAACATAATTTTCATAACGCGCTACCTCCGCTTCGTCCACATATTTTCCAATTTCCCTTCGAAATTGTTTAATGCTTTCATAGGGTCGATATTCTTCAAATTCATGGGCCATACGGTCGCCTACCCCAGGCACCATTTTAAAATCGGCCTCTGCAGTGGTGTTTAGGTTCAACGGAACAAAAATCTTCGTGTACAGTTCAGATTTATTTGTTTTAGTACCCAAAATGGAATTAAAAGCATCCATATCTAGAAATGGTCTTTGTTCTAAAATAGCTGTAACCAATTCTGATGATAAACCAATACCGTTCAAATCTTCTTCTGTGGCCAGGTTGGCATTTAAAACAGTGGTTGATTCCATGCCTTTGGTTTCTTCCATGTTACTGGAATCAGAATCCATTTCTGTTTGTTCTGACGAATCCCCATCGGGATTTTTCTTTGCTTCGTTACAGGCGCCTACTGTGAAACCCATTAAAGTGAAGGCGACTACTAATTTGGTAAACTTTCTCATTTTTTTTGTTTAAGTAATAATAGATATGAATAACCCAGTAATGCCAATACAAGCATACTGCAAGGGGCGAGAGCAGGTAAAGCTCCAGATAGACTTTCAATAAAAAGATTCCATGTGGTCTCTGTGGGCCTCATCTCCTGCTCAAACTCATAGTTAGCATTCAGATGTAAAAAAGTACCATAAACCCCACTAAGTGCAGTTAAGCCAAGTAGCAGTTTGAACAGTACTTCCGCTAATTTTGTTCCCTTAAGGATAAGAACAAATAAAAGTCCCACGGAAAATCCAATACAAAGAATAGGAATTAGTTGCAGTGCGTCTTCATAATGGCCCAATAGATACAATTCTAAGGATATACCAAGAAGCATAAACAGGAAAGCCGTAAGAATGACCCGCTTCAATCGAAAAAAAACTATTCTTTCCACATTTTCTGACATAGGTGCTTCAAAAATACAATCGAAGACCTAGCGAAAAAAACTATTTAGATGAATTCTAAATATAATCAGCAAGAATAAGGTTTGAAATAAAAAAAGGGAGCTAGTGCTCCCTTACTACTTTTTAGTAAGTATCTAGGCAATTGCCCTTGGGGCCCAACTAGAGCATGACATCTCTGGAGATGCTTTGGTCGGGTGCGGACAATTTGCGGCTTTGAAACGAAGGCATGTTCCACATGACATGTTGTTTCGCAAATTGTTCTTCATATCAAAACTGTCACAAGTGTGACGTTCGTTGACCTTTATATTGTGCTGTGCACAGGTATGGTCATTTTTGAAGTTGTTGCAGTTAACGCAATTTTGAGCTAATCGAATAGACATGGCAATTTCTTTTTTTGATTAATAGTTCAAAATTAGGTTCCATTGCAATTAGAAACAATTTAAATAGTTGTAAATCAATTATTTATATTTAGATTGATTAAAGAAAGTAGGCTAAAAGCCAAATCTTTCACATCAATAAAACATGAATAAGTTGTTGCAAACCCGGTACTTGATTCCGTGACATGCTAAAAGTGCAGAGCAGGAGTTACCTACGTCAATGACTACAACATATTGAATTTTGCATTGGCATTGGCATTGGAATATTGCTGGTTATCCTACATTGATCGCGGCAATGTATTTAAATTATGAAACAGAAGGATTTCCCCTTATCATCAAGTTACTCATCAATACGACGACCTAAACTGAATTCACTCCGCTTGCCATTAATGGTAACACGAGCGTAAATCATAGCCTTTCCATCGGTATTAGACTTTAATTTTTTAGGGTAAAAAAGGATGTTCAATTTGCCGTACACAGGTGAGTGTTTTAAATGCTCACCAGAAGGTACGAAAAACAAATGTTAAAATTTCTTTGTAAAATTTTCTTTAACAGTGAATTACATCGATTCTGGTGTGCATTTTTTGAGGGATAAAAGAGGGACCGATTTCCTCCTTTTTTATATGGTTTCAAATGTTAAATTTTGACATCAAACAAAATAAAAAAGCCCTCAATTTCTTGAGAGCTTTTTGCGGTCTGGACGGGACTCGAACCCGCGACCCCCTGCGTGACAGGCAGGTATTCTAACCAACTGAACTACCAGACCAATGATTTTACCTTAATTTGCTTAAGACCTCCGCAACAGCGGAATTCAAATCTTGTTCAAATGCTTTTTGCAAAGCGCTTGCAAATATACACCGCTTTTTGGTTCAAGCAAACTATTTTTTAATTTCAGCTAAATTTTTGCCTTGCCACAAAGAAGGTGTTCAGTACGGTAGAAAAATCGTCCTGTACCCTGGCCTCCACGTATTTGATTTTATATTGGGCGCACTTTAACTTTAACTGATCCATGTAGGCACCTATCTCTATTTGGTAGGCCTCTCGTATGCTATCTGCATACAAATCCATATGCTCGCCGGTTTCTACATCTACAAAACGTTTGGGACGGTTGTCAAAATCAAAATTTACTTCGTGGGTCTCATCCGTTAGATGAAAAAGTACAATCTCGTGCTTGTTATACGTCAAATGTCGTAACGCTTCAAAAAGTTGGTCTTGCTCCACTTGGGGCTGTAGCATATCGGAGAATAAAAAGACCAAGCTCCGGCGATGCAGTTTTTCGGCAATCAGGTGAAGGTGCTCATAGGTGTTGCTGGCCTTTGAAGGATTTTTATCCCGGACCACCCCATTTAATTGGTCCAATAACATCTGAAAGTGCCTCTGGCTACTTTTCTCCCCACTGTAAAAGTTATAATCATCCGAGTAAATACTTAGGCCAACGGCGTCTCTTTGTTTTTTTAGGGCATGCATAATGGCCGCTATGGCCAGCACACCAAAACTTACCTTATTCAAATGGTCTAACCGCGGGTTTTGCACCTCTGGGTAGTACATGGAGGCCGAGTTGTCCAATATCATATGGCAGCGCAGATTGGTTTCCTCTTCATAGCGCTTGGTGTACAATTTGTCCGTTTTGGCAAAAAGCTTCCAGTCTATATGCTTGGTGCTTTCGCCCGTATTATAAATCTTATGTTCCGCAAATTCCGCAGAAAACCCATGGAACGGACTTTTATGGATGCCACTAATAAAACCCTCTACCACTTGTTTGGCGAGCAACTCCAAATTGGCAAAGAGTTTTGAGGAATTTAATTGGTCCCGGATGTTCATAACAGCTCCTAATATAACGCAAAAAGACCTGGTACTGCCAGGTCTTTTCCAAAACTTTAACGGACCGCTTTTTTATAACAAAGCGTCTATGGCTTCCGTATACACGTTTTTAGGGGATACCCCTACTTGGCGACTTACAATTTCGCCATCTTTGAATACCAAAACGGTAGGGATGTTCCTAACTCCGTACTTGGCCGCAAACTCTTGGTTGGCGTCCACATCTACCTTACCGACAACGGCCTTGCCCTCATATTCTGCACTCACCTCGTCAATAATGGGACCTACCATTCTACAGGGTCCGCACCAAGCGGCCCAAAAATCCACTACAACGGGTTTGTCACTTTTTAATACAACTTCATCAAAAGTTGCGTCTGTTATTTCTAATGCCATGATGTATATTTTATCTGTTTGCAAATTTAGTCAAATATGTTGCCCATTCCTTACTTGGTAAAAATACCTTTTGGCTATGTGGTTATCAATCAAATTTATAGCCTTATCCAACCTAAACTTATAGTGTATATGCCTCCAAAGCCCTTACCCTTCCCTTTGCGAATGCCTTACAATTTAGAAACTTAGCGTAACCCAGAGCGCATCATGCCAGAACCGTACCACCTTCTCCAGCAACTTCTTTGGCATCTGGGTGGGGATACTTTGCAGAAACTAGTTTAATTTGTAATGGACCTCTTGTTCTTCCAGCTGGTGCAACAATGCACTGGTAATCTGTACTTTTTGCTTTCGGCTGCTTAACTTAAGTTTTATTTCTTCCTCCATCTCATAAATCACAAAATTAAGTGGATGGTTGCCCTTGTGGGATGCCAAGGTTTCTTTTAGGGTATGTATGCGCTGCTCTTGTAAGCGGTCAATATCCAATTTAATGGTGAGTTTTTTGGCACTATTTTCCATCACGTCCTGTAACTGGGCAAAACCATTGAACTGCATGCGTGGCTCCCCCTTTTTACCGGTATCCCTGCTTACCCAACCCTCACGGACATATATTCTAAGGTGGACAAAGGAATTGATCATTAGAAAATGCCGGAACTTAAGGTATTCTTCCCCAAAAATCCTGAATTCAAAGGATTCCGTATAGTCCTCCATGGTAAATGCCGCCCAGCCTTTTCCGTTTTTTGAAATACGATGTTGCACATCCGTAATGACCCCGGCAAGGGTAAGTTCACGGTTCACATACTTTTCCAAATGGTTAAGATGGGAAATACTGGCATTGCAAAAAGCATTGATCTCTGTTTTAAAATCGTCCAGGGGATGTCCGGAAATATAAATGCCCACCACTTCTTTTTCCCGGCGTAACTTTTCCATGGTACCCCATTCCTCACAAGGCGGCACCACAGGTTCCGGTATCTCTGCCTCACTCATTCCGCCGAACATATCCATCTGGGAGGAATTTTTGTTTTCTTGGTATTTGGCGGCAGATTTGATCACTTTCTCCAAAAATGTGACCCCATCGCCTTCTTGGTGAAAGTATTGGGCCCGATGCGTGCCCCCAAACGAATCGAACCCGCCTGCCACGGCAAGGTTTTCAAAGGCCTTTTTGTTGGCCGCCCGCAAGTCTACCCGCTTGGCCAGGTCAAAAACGGAATGGAAATGCCCATCTTTTTTACGGTTCTCCACAATGGTTTCCACGGCAGAACGCCCAACGCCTTTTACCGCGCCCATCCCAAAACGTACGGCGCCATCTTTGTTTACCGCAAATTTGTAGTAAGATTCATTAACGTCTGGACCCAGAACTTCCAGCCCCATTCGCTTACATTCCTCCATAAAGAAGGTCACCTGTTTAATATCGTTCATATTATTGCTCAATACAGCCGCCATATATTCCGCCGGGTAATGCGCTTTTAGGTAGGCGGTCTGGTAGGCTATGTATGCGTAACAAGTAGAGTGGCTCTTATTAAAGGCATAGGCTGCAAAAGCCTCCCAGTCCTTCCATATTTTTTCCAGGATATCCTTGGGATGTCTATTGGCTTGGCCCCCTTCCAAAAACTGGGGTTTTAATTTTTGTAGTAGGGCAAAGATTTTTTTGCCCATGGCCTTACGGAGCATATCCGCATCACCCTTGCTAAAATTGGCCAGTTTCTGGGACAACAACATCACCTGCTCTTGGTAGACCGTAATCCCGTAAGTTTCCTTTAGGTACTCCTCCATATCTGGCAGGTCATAGGTGATTTCCTCGTTGCCGTGCTTTCTGGCAATAAACTTGGGAATGTATTCCATGGGCCCAGGACGGTAAAGTGCGTTCATGGCAATGAGATCGTCAAACACCGTGGGCTTCAGGTCCTTCATGTGCTTTTGCATCCCGGGAGATTCATACTGGAATATCCCTACCGTATCACCCCGCTGAAAAAGTTCATAAGTTTTTTCATCATCCAGCGGAAAATCATCCGGAACCAAGTCAATCCCATGTTTGGCCTTTACTATTTTAACGGTATCCTTGATTAGGGTCAGGGTTTTTAATCCCAAGAAATCCATTTTTAAAAGGCCGGCACTCTCCACCACGGAATTGTCGAACTGGGTCACGTACAGCTCGGAATCCTTTGCGGTTGCCACGGGTACAAAATTGGTAATATCGTCCGGGGTAATGATGACCCCACAGGCATGTATACCGGTATTACGGACGGAACCCTCCAAGGTCCTGGCCATGTTTATCGTTTGGGCCTCCAGTCCCTCCTCCTCAGAAATATTGAGCAGTTCATTTACTTTTTCCAAATCTTCTGCCCTAAACTTTTTCTTTAGTTCGGCTTCAGATTTCCCAAAAATCTTACCCAATTTGGACATGGTGGGAATAAGCTTGGCAATCCTATCCGCATCATTTAACGGCAGATCCAATACCCTTGCTGTATCTCGGATGGACGACTTTGCCGCCATGGTACCGTAGGTAATGATCTGTGCTACCTGGTTGGCTCCATATTTATTGATAACATAGTCCATCACGCGTCCACGGCCTTCATCATCAAAGTCAATATCAATATCGGGCATGGATACCCTATCCGGATTCAAGAACCGCTCAAAAAGCAAATCGTATCTCAGCGGGTCAATATTGGTAATGGTCAGACAATATGCCACTACCGAACCCGCGGCAGAACCACGCCCTGGCCCTACGGAAACGTCCATATTTCGAGCTTCGCGGATAAAATCCTCCGTAATTAAAAAATACCCAGGATAGCCAGAGTTTTTAATGGTATCCAACTCAAAATCAATCCGTTCCCGTATCTCATCGGTAATTTCACCATAGCGTTTTTTGGCCCCTTCATAGGTAATGTGCCGCAAATAAGCATTTTCCCCACGGTTGCCTCCATCTATGGCATCCTGCGGGTCTTTGTACTCCTCCGGAATGTCGAACTTTGGAAGCAGTACGTCACGCGCCAGTTCAAAAGGCACTATCTTATCAATGATTTTCTGAATGTTAAAAATCGCATCCGGCCTATCCTGAAATAGGGCCTTCATTTCTTCTTGGGACTTAAAATAATACTCTTGGTTGGGCAGGCCATACCGGTAACCACGTCCCCGCCCTATTGGGGTGGCACGCTTTTCCCCATCCTTTACGCAAAGTAGGATATCATGTGCCTCCGCATCTTCCTTGGCACAGTAATAGGTATTATTGGTGGCAATGACCTTAACATCATGCTTGGCGGCAAACTTTAGCAGTACGGCATTCACCCGATCCTCATCTTCTTGACCGTGGCGCATCAGTTCAATGTACAGATCGTCGCCAAACTCTTTCTTCCACCACAAAAGGGCCTCTTCGGCCTGGTTTTCGCCCACATTTAGAATCTTGCCCGGCACTTCACCATAAAGGTTGCCCGTGAGTACGATAATATCCTCTTTGTATTTTTTGATGATGTTCTTATCGATGCGCGGTACGTAATAAAACCCGTCCGTGTAGGCTAAAGAAGACATTTTTGCCAAATTGTGGTAGCCGTTCTTGTTTTTGGCCAAAAGCACAATTTGATAGCCATAATCCTTAACATTTTTGTTGCTATGGTCTTCACATACAAAGAATTCACAGCCAATAATCGGGGTGATTTCTTGGCCCACGTCTTGCCCATGTTCCCCCGGGTTGGCCTCCGCTTCTTCCTTTGCCGCCTTTACGGCTTTGTTGTGCGCGTTAACCTCCTTTACAAAATGAAAGGCCCCCATCATATTGGCATGGTCCGTAAGCGCCACTGCGGGCATCCGCTGATCTGCGGTAGCCTTTACCAATGCTTTGATGTTGATGGTGGACTGTAGCACGGAGAATTGGGAATGGTTGTGCAGATGGGCAAAGGGAACCTGTTCCAAGGAGGCCTTATTCTCCTTGAGCTCCTCATGGGAAACCCCTCCCGTATCCGCATCCCAAAGGGCATCGGCAATTTTTTTGGACGCTTTCTTAAGGTTGATATGTTTTAGGCCGATGAGCGCTATCTCCTGTGGATTAGCCTCAGAAAACTTTTGAAAATAACCAGGTTGGACGTCTAGCTGTTCTTTTGTGAACTGCTTTCTTCTGATCAGCTCTAAAAAACACCTTGTGGTCGCCTCTACGTCCGCCGTTGCATTGTGTGCTTCGGCAAAGGGCTTATTAAAAAGGTATTGGTGGAGCTCGGTTAAGGTGGGCAGTTTAAACTTGCCACCCCGCCCTCCGGGAATTTGGCAGAGTTGGGCGGTATGCTCCGTACAGGTGTCCAAAACAGGAAGCGATTGCAAAGGGTTTTCCACGCCCATGCGATGAAACTCCGCTCCCATGACATTGACATCAAAACCCACGTTTTGACCCACAATAAACGTGGTCCTTTCCATGGCCGCATTAAACTTTTGAAGCACAGTGGCCAAGGGGATTCCCTGTTGTTCTGCCAATGCGGTGGAAATCCCATGTATCTGTTCCGCCTCATACGGAATATTAAAGCCTTCTGGCCGTACCAAATAATCCTGGTGCTCTACCAAGCGCCCCATATCATCATGCAACTGCCATGCTATTTGTATGCAACGTGGCCAGTTGTCCGTATCTGTAATGGGGGCGTCCCAACGTTTGGGCAAGCCTGTGGTCTCTGTGTCAAAAATCAGGTACATATATGGATGTCAATTAAAAACCGTCAATTCGAGTGTTTTTGGGCATTCCAAATTATATCGAGAATAGGTTTTGGAAAGTCGGTTCTCGATACAAAATCCCAAAGGGATTTTACTCGAACTGACATTAAAACTATTTTTTAGTATTGAAAAGAATAAAAATAGCCAAAAGGCCTTTTGGGAGAAAATAGAATTGTAAGGAGTTATCAACCATAAAAAAAGTCGGACAGGTGTCCGACTTTTTATTAACTAAATAGTAGTGTCTTAGGACACGGCACTTTCAAAAATTTCTGCAGTTTCCAAAGTTTCCCGTATGGCATTGCGCTGTCTCATCAACAGACTTTCCGTCGTTGGGGGCAATACAAATTCTTTATCGTGCAAGATATCATTATAGGTTTCTATCGCTTCTTTTTCTCCACGATTGACCTCTTCTAACATAGCTTCCTCATTGTTATTGGAGAAAAATGTTTTGAGGTCTATCCAATTTCTATGGAGTGTGCCTTTAGTACTTCCCCCTTTATCTGGGCTTTGCCCGAAGGATTTGATTTCATCTTTGAGTGCATGACCAAATTCATATCGCTGATTTACCCGCTCTTTAAAAAATTTCTTTAACGTTGGGTTCTCTACTTTGTCGGCTGCTTGTTTAAATCCTTTTTCAGCATCATACGTTCTTTCCAACAATTCATTCAATTTGTTTGACATTTCTACGGTGTACTTCATTCTATCTATCTTCATTTTTAATTCCAATGTTATTGTCTTTCAATAACTTACACTCGTTAATATACAGGTTTTAAGCAGAAAGTCAAGCCTAGGGCCTGCTTTAACATAGATTTATGGTCCTAAACGGCGCATGTTAAGGGATTTAACTTTTTATCCCATTGTAAGGACTATTGTAAAAATAAATGTATTTTTGCAGCCGCCTAATCGATGGGCGAATTAAAAAGAATTAATAACCTGGGTCGGGCACCCTACAAATTAATGTGATATGCCAGTTAAAATTAGATTACAGAGACACGGTAAAAAAGGAAAACCATTTTATTGGATCGTTGCAGCGGATGCAAGGGCTAAAAGAGATGGAAAATTTCTTGAAAAATTAGGAACCTACAATCCCAACACCAATCCTGCCACCATTGACGTTAATGTGGACAATTCCGTAAAATGGTTGAGCAACGGGGCACAGCCAACGGATACCGCTAGAGCCATCTTATCCTATAAGGGCGTGCTTTTAAAGCACCATTTATTGGGCGGTGTACGCAAAGGTGCATTGACAGAGGAGCAGGCCGAGGAAAAATTCAATGCCTGGATCGCTGAAAAAGAAGCTGCCGTGCAGGCCAAACGTGATGGACTGAGCAAGGAAGAGGCCAATGCCAAGGCAAAAGCGTTGGAAGCGGAAAAAGAATTCAGCGAAAAACGTGCCGCTGCGGCAATGCCAGAAGTAGAAGAAGCTACGGAGGAGGTTGTTGAGGAGACCTCTCCTGTTGTTGAGGAGGCGGTTGCTGAAGCAAATGAGGAAGCTCCCGTAGCCGAAGAAGCTGCGCCAGAAGCCACCGAAGAAGAATCTCCAAAAGAGTAATTGAACACCATGCGCAAGGAAGATTGTTTCTACTTGGGCAAAGTGGTTTCCAAATACAGTTTTAAAGGTGAGGTATTGGCCAAAATTGATGCCGATGAACCTGAGCTTTACGAAAACATGGAATCAGTGCTTGTTTCTTTAGGAAACAACCTGGTTCCATTTTTTATTGACAAATGCCGTCTCCATAAATCTGCCCTATTGCGGATAGATTTTGAAGGGGTTAAAGATGAAGCGGCCGCAGACCGCATCCTAGGGGCTGAACTTTACCTGCCCTTAACGCTCTTGCCGCAGCTTTCCGGAAACCAATTTTACTACCATGAAGTGATCGGATTTGAATTGATGGATGCACAACATGGCCCTATTGGCACTATTGTTTCCGTAAACGATTCATCTTCCCAAGTGCTTTTTGAAGCCAAGAAAGGAGACAAAGAACTGTTGATTCCCGTAACCGACGCCATCATTTCCAAGGTAGACCGCCAGAACAGGACCATCCACGTAAGCACACCGGAAGGGCTGGTGGAATTATATCTAGGATGATGATTTTTAAAAAATCTTACCTGTAGCGTTGATGGTAATCTAGTATCAAACTCGGTTGGGCCAATGTCCGATTCCTATTTTTACATCAATGCTGATAACCATCAAAACAGCAAACTATACTTTTGTTTCTAGACCACCATAGATGAACAAACCATTTAAATTCAAACAATTCACCGTACAGCAAGACAGATGCGCCATGAAAGTGGGGACAGATGGGGTGCTTTTAGGGGCTTGGGCATCCATTGAACATCAACCACAACGCATTCTGGATATTGGCGCGGGCACAGGGCTTTTGGCACTCCAAATGGCCCAACGTTCCCATGCAGAAACCATTGATGCCCTGGAATTGGACAATGATGCCTATGAACAATGTGTGGATAATTTTGAAGCTTCTGCTTGGGCGGATAGACTGTTCTGTTATCACGCCAGTTTTGGAGAATTTTTAGAAGAATCCATGGAAGATCAAACGCTTTTGGAAGAGCCGTATGACCTCATCTTATGCAACCCACCTTTTTACGAAGCTCCCTCAGAATTTGACCATCAGCAAAAAGATATCCCAGAAAACCGAAAAAAAGCACGGTTTTATAACTCCTTGCCTTTTGAGGAGCTTTTGTCTGGAGTAGGCCATTTACTCTCCGAAACAGGGAAATTTGCCACCATTATTCCGTTTAAGGAAGAACAAAGATTTGTTTCCCTAGCTAGGACAAACAGTCTGTTCCCGGTCCGTGTCACCCGGGTCAAAGGCAAAAAAACCACTAATATCAAGCGATGTTTATTGGAATTTAGCTTTAAGGAACAGCAGGCGGCGACAGACTTACTTGTCATAGAGACCGATCGCCACCAGTATACGGCAGATTATATAGGCCTTACCAAAGCATTCTACCTAAAAATGTAATGTTAACGCAACAAATTGGCAAATGCGGTATCTTAGGGTAAAGTATGTTGTTATGAGATACATTACCGTGCTACTATTATTTTTTATCGTTTCCTGTTCCAAGGAAGATCGTTTGGTTTTTGACGCCAGCACCAACCAAGAATGGCGCTTGGTATCCATGTCCGGTTCCGATGGCAGCGTTACCCAAGGAGAATCCATGGAGTGGCAAGAATCCTACCTATTTCGTACAGATGGGACATTTACCAAATCAAGGACCGCAGATGGCGGTACCCTCAATGCTTCAGGAAGTTTTGAGCGCAAGGAAATGAACGGGGAAAAACAACTATTGCTCAATTATACGGAAGCCAACGGTATTGTAGGTAGCTGTTTTGGAACAGCAAACGAAACCCTGATCTTAGACAACGACGAGAAACGTTTACGCAGTACATGGTTGGCTTGTGACGGTCCAGGATTGATTTATGAGCGCATAGATTAGGTGATACAAACCTTACAGGCATATCACAACACTTGCGTTAAAAGTTAGTTTTCGTTAGTATCTTTGATAAAAATCCATTGCCATGAAGCCAGACCTGTTTGAAGCCCCAGACTATTACCATCTAGACGATTTATTATCAGAAGAACATCTGTTGGTGCGCGATGCGGCCCGCCAATGGGTAAAAAGGGACGTCTCCCCCATCATAGAGGAGTATGCACAAAAGGCAGCATTTCCAAAACAGATTATTGGCGGCTTGGCGGAGATCGGGGCATTTGGCCCATACATACCGGAGGCGTATGGTGGGGCAGGATTGGACCAAATAAGCTACGGACTCATCATGCAAGAAATAGAACGTGGGGACAGCGGTGTACGCTCCACTGCCTCGGTACAATCATCTTTGGTGATGTATCCTATATTTGCCTATGGTACGGAGGAGCAACGCAAAAAATATTTACCCAAATTGGCCACAGGGGAATGGATGGGCTGTTTTGGTTTAACAGAGCCCAACCATGGCTCCAACCCTGGTGGTATGGAAACCAAATACAAGGATATGGGAGACCATTATTTACTGAACGGTGCCAAACTCTGGATTTCCAACTCCCCTTTTGCGGATATTGCCGTGGTGTGGGCAAAGAATGAGGAAGGCCGAATTCATGGTCTAATCGTGGAACGGGGTATGGAAGGCTTTTCCACTCCAGAGACCCATAACAAATGGTCGCTTCGTGCCTCTGCTACTGGAGAGCTTATATTCTCGGATGTAAAAGTTCCTAAAGAGAATTTACTCCCCAATAAATCTGGTTTGGGTGCCCCTCTTGGTTGTCTAGATTCTGCTCGATACGGAATTGCTTGGGGAGCCATTGGTGCTGCCATGGATTGCTATGACACCGCCTTGCGCTATGCAAAGGAGCGTATGCAATTTGGAAAACCTATTGCAGCTTTTCAGCTACAACAGAAAAAATTGGCCGAAATGATAACCGAAATTACCAAGGCACAACTATTGGCATATCGCTTGGGACAATTAAAGAACATAGGAAAAGCTACCACGGCACAAATCTCCATGGCCAAACGCAACAATGTGGAAATGGCCATTAAGGTTGCCAGGGAGGCAAGACAAATATTGGGAGGTATGGGTATTACCGGTGAGTATAGCATCATGCGCCATATGATGAACCTAGAAAGTGTAATCACCTACGAGGGTACCCATGACATCCATTTATTGATTACAGGCGCCGATATTACCGGGCATCAGGCATTTAAGTAACATCATGTCAACCGCCTTTGGGTAGCTTTGAGTGCCTTTAGAAATAAACTGCTGGATAGTATAGGGCCAACTGCAGGGTTTTGGATGCTAATTCCTATCCTTTCCGTTGTACATTATCGGGAGTTTTTTGCGTACCCTTAAGCTTCCTAAGGACCAACATCGTTAAAGGTACCCTATTTCAGGTTTTTAACTTTCCACCCCCGTATTCCATCAATTCCATGTATTTTTAGGGATATTCTCCGTTAAAAATTGTTATGGACCAAAGTTCTAGACGTACGTTTTTGCAACGCATTGGAAAAGCCGCTGTTGGCACAATGGCCTTGCCTGTGTTTGGAAAAGATCTTGGTTCCATTTGGGAAACCACCGGAATTACTTCCCCTGCCAGTGACGAACCCTACTGGGAACTTGTAAGGTCTCAATTTAAGCTAGCAGAAGGACTTCATTACTTCAATAATGCTTCGCTCGGAGCTTCATCAACCCACATACAACAAGCTACCAATACCTTTAGAAACACCTTAGACGGTTTTCCTTCCAGATATATGTGGGGCGGTTGGGATGAGGCGAAGGAAGAGGTACGACAAAAAGTGGCAGAATTATGCGGTTGATGCCGAAGAAATTGCGTTGATCCACAATACCACCGAAGGGATGAACCTCATCGCACGAAGTTTTGACCTACAGCCCGGGGATGAGGTGATTCTTGCCGATCACGAACATTCCAGCGGTAGAATTCCCTGGGAGGTCTGGCAGGAGACCAAAGGCATTACCCTGGTAAGGCCCATCCTGCCGCTCATCCCCAAATCTGTTGAAGAGCTGGTAGAAGTGTATAAAAAAAGCATCACCCCCAGAACCAAAATAATTTCTATGTGCCATATGGTAAATACCAACGGGATGATTTTACCGGTTAGGCAAGTGGCGGAAATGGCGCACAAAAAAGGAATTTTAGTGGCCGTGGACGGCGCACAAACCGCCGGAATGTTTGCTATTGACCTGCATGAACTGGGCTGTGATTTTTATACTGCCAGCGCCCATAAATGGCTATTTTCACCTAAAGGAATTGGGGTGTTTTATGCAAAAAAGGAATCTCAGAGAAAGTTAAAACCCCTTATGGTGGCCCGCGGCCATATGGACACCAGTATCCGAAGGCTAGAGAATTACAACACCAGGAATTTACCCGAAGTTTTGGGACTAGGGGCTGCCGTAGATTTCCACAATACCTTAACCACCAAAAAAATACACCGGCGTACCTATGAACTCAAAGACTATTTCCGGTCAAAAATTAAGGATGATGCTAGATTCCTCATAAAAACACCAGCGCCCGACCAATTGTCAGCAGGCATCCAAGTGGTGGAGGTCAAAGGCAAAAAAGTGAAGGATGTCAAAGAAGAACTTTGGGAGGCCTACGGAATTGATTGCAGGCCCATGGGGAGCCATGGGCTCAATGCGTTACGATTGTCCTTTGCCATTTACATTACAAAACAGGATATTGATTATTTGGTAAATGCCCTTAGGGCAGTGGCTGGCTAACCTTTCTTATGGAAGGTCCGCGTTTATAACTTCACGTGCCAAACCTACCATAACCAACGTAAATGCCTTATGGCCAAAATAAGCGTAGTGCTCTAGGGTAATTGCAAGGCCTTTTAGCTCCATGCCAACCCAAAAGTTACCCGTCACCACAAACCTGCCCTACTTCACAACAATAATTTCAAAAGGACGGGTTCCCTGCCTACATTTACCACGTAATAAATCAGAAAGTAAATTTTTTCATTTTCATATAGTGTTCTCGTAAAAGGGTCTTGTGTTAAACAAGGCCTTTTTTAGTTTATGGAATACCTTGGAATGGAAGGCAGTTAGGTTTGGGCACAAGATTCCCCTATCCACCAAAAAATAGGGGCACACCCTAGGGCAAGGACAGATTCCTTGCAATCATGTCCCGCTTGTTGGGAGCCACCTGCAGTTGGTTGGCATAATGCATCCAATTGGAGACTACATCACGTACTTCCTCTATAATTTCCTTTGCCTTTCTAATGTTCATGGACCGGGCAATGGTGAGCATGTCCGTTGGGGTTATGTTATCCCGTTTACCATTAATACTCAACGTATGCTGGCTTACCCAATAGCTATCCGGTCTGTAGGCGTAACAAATGTCATAGGCTGGGGCCAATTTCCAAGCTTCGCCCTTTTTTAAGATAAAGGCAAAATTCTTGGTATGGTCGTCACAGTTCCTTGCCATAACGTTAAAGACCATTCTTCTAAAAAGCTGCGCTGCGGCATCATAATGAAGTCCCAGCTTTCTTAGGGTCTGGAAAAGCTGCTCGTAACTATAACTTCTTATGTCGTTAAAATCGTAATGCTCCATGGCACACCAGGTTTGCATATGGTGTTTGGTGCGCCCGCCCGCCCTGTCAAACCGTTTGGTCATAAAATGTGCCCGTTTGTTTTCCTCAAGCAGACGACATTCCGTCATTTCAATACCACAGTCTTTGGCCATAAGGTAATAGGCCATCTCTACCCTTCCGTATCCTTGGGTATCCCCTAATTGTACTTCGCTCACCCCATCCAGCTTAATGAGCCAGTGTTCATAACCTTGTGGTGCATTGGCCTGTCCCGATCGTATTTTCCCGGTTTTTTCATTGTACGCAATAACCGCTTTTGGTCGCGCACCTCCGGCAGAAGTCCCTATTTTTAAAATATCGGTCACGGCCTGTTGCGTTTCATTGGTCAAGTCCGTGGTAAACGCCTCTCTTTTTTCCAACATTTCACGGGAAATGGTCACCAGACTTTCCATATCAATATCAAAACTGGTTTTCTTGGTTTTTGGCGTGGCAGGTTCAAATTCTAGGGCACCTACACCACGGATACCTATAAAGCAGAGTTTCTCCACCGGGTTCATGGATTCTGGCAATCTTCCCTGTTGGGCGAGCCATATATTGATCAACTGATTTCCATAATTATCGGGCAGACTGTCCGCAAGTAAACCTGGAAGGCCCTTGAAGGTATCACTTAGGGCATCAGTCCTACTGCGAAGTTCCGGAAAACTATAAACGCGTGAACCTTGTTTTAATGGCATCTTTATAGGCGCCAAATCCCAGCCTTTGGATAAAAAATTGGGTTCGTATTCAAAAAATGCCAATTGTTGGGCAGTGTCCCAGGTAACGGCGCCCACAACTTCTCCCCAGATTTTCACAAATGCAGTATCCATAATCACCAAGTTGTTCCGTTATCGTTTAGGTTGGTGCCACTTTCGCGAATACGTTGCCGTTCTTTTTTCTGAAGTTTGGCCAAGGCAAGCGGACTAAGCTGCTGCTTTACTTCAAAGGCTTGCAACGTTTGCAACTCATCCAATACCCTCAAAACCTTTATCAAGGTGCTTAGGGTAACGGTTTCCCCTCGTTCCAGTAAACTTAGGGTAGACCTACTGATTTGTGCGGCTTTAGCAACATCGGCCTGTTTCCTGTGTTGCTGCTTTCTGGTATGGCGAATAAAATGGCCTATAGCCTTTTCAATGGCTACATCACTTAATTTATTATTTATTTTATATGAAATATCAGTCATTATGAGCTAATAAATTATATAACGTATGAAATATCATTCAAATGTAATCAATTAAAATAATTCTAAGTATGAAATATCAATCATTAATGGATATAAATAGATTTAATGCATGATAAATCATTCAATAATTAAAGAAACGATTGATTTCCATACCTACTTGATGTAGGCCGTATTGTCTTTAAGCTTAGGCCCGTCCTACTTGATAGCGGCTCTAAATCCCAGCACAGGCCCTATTGCCAAAACCATATAACTGTACATTTCTGGCAGCAACTGTTGTACCACACCCATGAATTGAATACTTACAATAGTTATGGCAAAACCTATACAATTCACAATGGTGAGTGCCGTTCCTTTTAGCCTAGGGTCCGCATTGCTTGCCACTAAGGTTGAAAATAGTGGGGAATCTGCAATGACCACCATTCCCCAAAAACATAGAAACAGTAAAAAACCAATACTATTTGCCATGGTTAGCATTACCGGCGAAAGTAAACAACAAAGACCAGACAAAGCAAGTGCTACCAATGCCACTTTTTTTATTCCAAAACGTTGGGAAAGATAGCCACCAAGGACACAGGCCAATCCGCCCACGGCAATAACGATAAAACTCCAAAAAGAGATAGAAAAAGTGTTTCCATGTGTTTTTGAATGTAAAGCCAATAGTAAGGGAACAAAGGCCCAAAACGTATATAGCTCCCACATATGTCCAAAATAACCAAAGGCCGCAGCCCTAAATTTAGGCAGCTTAAAAACAGAGAAAAAACTACTGAAATTTAGTTTTTGACTTGGTTTTCGGTACGGTCCATTTGGCACAAACAAGATGAGCAACCCACCCAATACCGCTAAACCAGAGGTTGTTGCCACAACAAACGTCCAAGGAATGTCCACACCCAGCCCCTTTAATGCATGCGGAAAGGAAGTGCCTACCACCAAAGCACCTACCAAATACCCTAGTGACCTCCCCAAACCGGTATCAAAGTAATCCGCAGCTATTTTCATCCCTACTGGGTAAATGCCCGCAAGAAAGAATCCAGTTGCAAATCTTGAACCCAACAGCGTGGTCAGTTCATTTCCATTCCACAGTAACGCCAAATTGAACAAGGCCCCAATACTGGCGCAGGCAAAAAAAACTTTTGAAGGTGAAAAACGGTCCGTTATCATAAAAATGGCGAAAACCAAGGTGCCTAGGATAAATCCCAACTGTACGGCAGACGTTAAGTTGGCCAATGCACTATTTTCCAAACCAAAAGCACTCCCCAATTCCAAAATCACCGCGTTGCTTGCAAACCATAAAGAGGTACAGCAAAACTGCGCCAAAACAATAATGGGCAGGGTATATTTTTGTGATTTCAACCTTTATATTTATTCGGAATCAAGATACGCATCAAAACCACAAGACTCACAAACAATATGCATTTCCCTCCAAATCACTTTAATCAGCTTCCTGTACACCCTTAGGTTACCGCCCCATAAAAAATGAAATGGCTTACCAAAAGAAACAAGTATCTTAGTAGGCCATGAGGCAGATCGAATTTTAACCAAATCAATCCAACAACCAAGATGAAGCGAAGATTTATAGTATTGCTTAAGATTATTGGAACCATACTCCTCTTATGTGTACTAACTGCATTTATCGGCTATCAATACTTCAACAGCACTTTTTTAACTTTTGAGGAGGAATATAAAGAAGTCAGGGACTTCAGTAAAATAAACGTTGGCGGCCAGTCTTTTTTGGACCGTAATGGAAACGGAACCCTAGACCGCTACGAAGACCACCGTAACCCTTTGGATGTTCGCGTGGCAGACGCCCTGTCCCAAATGACCCTTGAGGAAAAAATACACTTGCTCAAAGGTTCCGGCATTGCTTCGGCCATGGGGCAGGGGGAACCGGGTGGTATTCCGGGAGCTGTGGGAACTGTTGTTCCAACCCCACGCTTGGGGCTCCCCACGTTATATCTTTCAGACGGGCCAGCAGGTCTACGTATTCTTCCTGAGCGGGAAGGAGAAGAACGCACCTATTATTGCACCGCTTTCCCCATTGCCACCTTATTGGCTTCCTCTTGGAATGAAGATTTGATTTATGAGGTAGGAAATGCCATGGGAAATGAAGCGTTGGAATATGGTATTGACGTAATTTTAGGGCCAGGGGCCAATATCCATAGACACCCATTATGTGGACGTAATTTTGAGTACTTTTCAGAAGACCCATTGCTTTCTGGATTTATGGGGGCGGCCATTGTCAACGGTATTGAAAGCAACGGTGTGGGTACTTCCGTAAAACACTTTGTGGTGAACAATCAAGAGACAGAACGTTTTGTAAACGATGCACGGGTATCTGACCGTGCCTTACGCGAAATCTATTTAAAAGGTTTTGAGCATATCGTGGAGCGTTCACAACCTTGGACCATGATGTCCTCTTACAATAAAATCAACGGCACCTATGCCTCTGAAAATAGGGAATTGTTGACTGAAATCTTGAGGGATGAATGGGGATTTAAGGGCTTGGTCATGACCGATTGGTTCGGAGGCAAAAATCCACCTGCACAGATTGCGTCCGGTAATGATCTATTGGAGCCTGGCACCAAACGCCAATGGGATGCCCTAATCGAGGCCTCGGAAAATGGAAGTTTGAGTGAGGCCGATATTGACCGTGCCGCAACACGAATCTTGACCTTAATCTTTAAATCGAAAAAAATGCAGGATTATAACTATCAAGAAAATCCCGATTTAAAAAAGCATGCTGAAATTACCAGAAATTCAGCGACAGAAGGGATGGTCCTTTTAAAAAACAACGATGCCCTACCCCTAAAGAACATTAAAAATGTGGCACTTCTTGGGGTTACCTCTTATGGGTTTATCGCCGGTGGAACAGGCTCCGGAGACGTGAATGAAGCGTATTCCATTTCTTTGGAACAAGGCTTGCAAAACGCGGGTTTTGAAATTAACCTAGCAGGTAAAAAAGCTTTTGAAGCCCATAGGAATGCCAATGCCGAGGGGTTCAAAAAACCAGAGGGCGTGAATGCCATTTTCACTCCCTTTTCACCTCCAGAGTTAAGGTATACCCAGGAGCAACTGGAAGAAATCGTATCCAGCTCTGATGTAGGGATTTTTACCGTGGGGCGGAATGCCGGAGAAGGCGGTGACCGGAAAGAGGTTGACGATTTTTTACTGACCGATATTGAAAAAGCCTTAATTACCTCTTTAACCAAAGCGTACCATGCAGCGGACAAAAAGCTGATCGTTGTGCTAAATATTGGCGGGGTGATTGAAACGGCCTCTTGGAAAGACCAACCGGATGCTATCCTGCTGGCATGGCAGGGAGGACAAGAGGGAGGGAATTCCGTGACCGACATTTTAAGTGGTAACATAAGCCCTAGTGGAAAGCTTCCCATGACCTTTCCCGTGAATTTGAGCGACCATGCCTCCCATGCCAATTTCCCTAAAAACCCTAAGATGATGAGCGTTCCAGGGATGATGAAAAACTTAATATTTCCACCAGACGAAAAATCGGAAGCGCAATGGGTAAAAGATGAGGATTATACCGAATATAGGGAAGGTATTTATGTGGGCTATCGCCATTTTGACAAAGCCAATTTAGACGTGTCCTACCCCTTTGGATTCGGTTTGAGTTATACCGATTTTGAATATGGGAATTTGGAGGTAGTGACTGAAAATGACACCTTAAACATTGCCATGACCGTAAAAAATATGGGTAAAGTTCCAGGGAAGGAAATCGTACAGATATATGCTGAAAAACTGAATTCAATCATCGACCGACCTATTCAAGAATTGAAGGGTTTTACCAAAACTACGTTGCTACAGCCCGAAGCCGTAGACAGTATTTTAATTCAAATTCCCGTTAAAGAATTACGGTACTGGAACGAGGCTACCAACGGCTGGACTTTGGAAAAAGGAGCCTATAAAATTAAGGTAGGAGCTTCTTCAAGGGATATTAGGCAAAGCGCCCAGGTGGAATTGTAAAAAGATTCAAAATCTTTGTAAATCATTTTTAGATAAAGCCATCACCTTAACGGTAACGCTTAAGGTTGTACATTCCCCAAAGCATCATGCCGAATTCCAATAGCATCCCGATGGTATATTGGATGGAGATACCGTCAAATACCGTGCTGACCAATCGGCCAAAGGCCAATCCGCCCATAAAAATGATATTGCTGATGGTGGCCCCTTTCCAATGTTCAGGCTTGCGAATGCCCATCACCCAATATACCGTAAAGCCCATGTATACGCCCATAATGGCCCGGAAGATGTTTTTCAGTTCCAAATTTTGAACCTCAAAGTCAAAAAAATAAGGTAGTATGGCACTTGGGTTTCCCCCGTAAATCAAGGCGGCAAAAAAGACAATGATGGCGGAAAGGCCTAAATGTATATTCTTGTTTGTAAACATGGTATCCCGTTTTGAAAAGCGGCTTAAGGAAACTAATTCAACAGGGAAGATACAGTAATTGAAGGAATCGCTATGCCGTATGATGGTTGCGTTTTTCTATTCCGAAAAGTAGGTTTGCCACGTCAGAAAGGCGGGGCGTTCCCCTCCATTTTCATCCAGAAGTCCCGTATCTCGCCAAAGTTGCCCAATATCCCGGACTTCGGGTGGAAATACTTCCCAAAGCGCATCGTAATCACGATGCGCCCACCAATTCACCATAAGGTAGTCATTGGTTTGGGCATTGGTCAAAAGGGTTTCCAAAAATAGCTTTTGTTCTGTGGAATTTCCATCAATGGAAACACCAAGACCCGGGACAACCAAATTTTCCGCAAGGTGTCCACTTTCCACAAAAGCGATGGGTTTTGTCGTTTTGCTATGCAAAAAGTCTAAATTTTCTTGAAATTGAGAAACGGTATTTTGGTTTTTTAAGAAGGGATAATAACTGACCGCGATAAAGTCCATTTGGTTGATATGACCTAACACCTCATTCACATAAGTGTCTTCATTGGGGATATCGGCCTCGTATAAATTATGAAGTGAAATGGATGCGGATATCGGGAGGTTGGGAAAGGTGGACTTTGTCTGTGCCATCACCTCATTAATGAGCTGCACATAGCCATTCCATAGCCCATTGTTGCGCAACCACAGTTCGTTGACCTCAATGGCTATCACCAAATAATCTGGGGAAAACAGCGTAGTCAAATACCGAATATGCTGGGTATAGGCCTCTTGAATATGGGCATCGTTTAAACTGGAATAGTTGGGAATGCTGCCATCAACATCCTTAATTAAATCGCCCCTATTGGTATTGAGCAGACCTACGGATAACACTAATTCGGTGTTCGGTATTTTTCTGGTAGCCCTCCCTACAACGTCATCGGTAAAAGCCTGCGGCAGGGGTTGCCCGTTGATCCAAGCGTTCCAAGGAATTTGGTTATCCAAATGTTCCACATACACATCCGCATTGTTGGCAATAAAGGCATAGGTATCATCAACATCCTGTAGTTCAGGGCCAAAACTCCAGGTGGTAAAGCCCATAGAAAAGCTTCTACCGGTTGGTTCCGAAGTTTCATTGGTTTCGGTCGTATCCTCATTGGAACACCCTAGAATGAACAACAGGACTAGTCCAAGGAATACCGTGAGAGTCATTTTTTCCTTCATAAAGCACACTTTTTAAGACTATAACGACATTTTAGGGATTTCTATTGAACAATAGCAGAAATACTTAGTCCAATCGTTTTTAAAAAATAAACTCTTCGGTGCCCTTCTGGAAATCCCTTAATTTCCCCGATAGGTTCATAACTATGCTTTAGATAAAAGCCTTCCGGTTGAAAATCAAAGATATCCAACATGGATATGACGGCACCCTTTGCAATGGCAACTTGCTCCAAATGCATAAGGAGCTAGGTGCCCAAACCCTATTTTCGATAGGTTTTGGTGACCCATAGTAACTTGATTTCAAGACCATTCCAATAGCCAATACCGCTTAAACCCCACCTAAGAGGGTTCCATTAATGTCTTTAGTGGCAAATTCCAAGGGAGTCCAAGTAGGGGCTTGGGCAAGGTGTTTTGTTAGATTGTACGAATTTATACCATCTATCATAGTCTGGATATCTGTTTGCACTGCGGTGGTGATGGATATTCTGGGTCACATACGTTCAACATAAGATACTGTTATGAGTAGGCATTACAAATCATTTGTTACAATCCGAAAAAGAAAGTGGTAAAAGGATATTGGATGGACCTGTTAGAATTTGCCGCTCAAGAGAAAAATAAATGATTCTAAGCCGGGTAAGATATGATAAGTGCCATACTGAATTACTTTTAGAGTACTATCTGCCCAATCATCCCTCTTTAATGGGCACCCATATTTCTTTTTACGATGGTAAAAATTGGCTATGCTGATGCACATCTTGCGGCACAGCTTTTGGTTACGTGTCCCAGTCTCTACCTGATTGATTGCAAATACTATCCGCGACTGCGAATAGTTTCATCGTTTCATCCGCAAATACTTGTTTAAATATTTAGTTGCCCGTAATGCTCTAGTTTTAAACTGTCTGGCTTAATGCGAGGAGGTCAATTTCTCAAGGTTCTTAGGCAGGATAACGCTTTTGAGCTTTGGCTTTAGGTAATTTTCTTAATTGACTTTATCCTCGGGAGAATACCGGAAACAACTGTGATAACATATGATAATAAGCCCAAGTAAACCATCTATACAATCCCTGGTTTTTAGCATAGAATATTTTACTAAATTTAACCCGAGTTAACCAATCAACATAAAAAATCATGTCAGAAGAAAACAAAGATTTGGGCGATAAGGCCGAAGATGCCTTTGACAAAGCAAAAGAAGCCGCAAAAGAAGCGGCAGGTGACGCAAAAGAAGCGGCAGGTGACTTTGCCGATGAAGCCAAAAAAACAGCCAATGAATTTAGTGACGGTTTGAACAAAGCTGTCGGTGGTGGGGAGAACAAAAAGATATTGGCAGGTATTCTTGCCATAATATTGGGTTCCCTTGGGGTTCACAAGTTTATTCTTGGCTATCAAAAAGAAGGTTTTATTCTATTGGGTGTATCTATCGCTGCTTACATACTTTCATGTTTAGCGGTGGGCTTACTTTTTATTTGGATTCCTAGTTTGATAGGGTTAATCGAGGGTATTATTTACCTCACCAAATCAGATGAGGAATTCTATAACACCTACCAAGTCGGTAAAAAACCTTGGTTCTAAAAAACTTGAAAAGGTCAGAAACTTTAAACTGACCTTTTTTATTTGAATTTATAATCGTAATATTGCAATATATAAATATTAGTATGGGCGTCACCAAATCGCAAATATTCAACTCCAGTCAAAACCAGATGGCGGCTATATTTAAGGTATTGGCACATCCGGCGCGTATTGCCATTCTTCAGTACATCAGCAAGCAAGAGGCTTGTATCTGTAATGACATTGTTGATGAAATAGGACTGGCGCAGCCCACCATATCACAACATCTAAAAGAATTAAAAAGTATTGATTTGATACAAGGTGAAATAGAGGGCAAAAAAGTGTGCTACTGCATTAACCTAGATACTTGGGCCACCATCCAAAAAACATTGAACACTTTTTTTAATACCACTAAAAGCAATTGCTGTTAACCATAAGATGATGAAAACAAAAGAAGTATTAGACCTCCTTGGCCAACATAGCCAAAAAGCATTGGTGTTGGAATACCAACCAGGCAAGTACATACGGCCCAACTACCATATTACGGAGGTTAAGAACATTACCGTGGATGCCATGGACTGTGGCGGCAACCCAGATTTCTGGAAGGAAACCATTGTACAGATTTATGAAAACCCGGACGACCTGGACAGAACGGACTTTATGACGGTGCAAAAGGCCGCGGACATTCTTAAACGTGTTGATGCGGTTAAACCAATGGTGAGGGAGGCAGAGATTAAATTTGAGTACAGCAACCCACAATTTCATACCGCACAGTTGTTTGTTGCCGATACCATTTGGAACGATGAAAAATTGATTTTTAAGCTCGCTGTGGAGAAAACCGACTGCAAGGCCAAAGAAACCTGCGGTATAACGGAGCCACAGGCTGTCACCCACCAAAATAACTGTGCCCCAGGCAGTGGTTGCTGTTAAATTACTTTTTGCATGGATCTTATAAACTATACCATTAGTATTTGCCTATTTGCCTTTATGGCGCTGGCTACCTACGATGGTTTTATCCTCCATATCTGGAAGTACAAACTATACCAACAGCCAGAAAGTATTTTTGAACACAAGACCCACACGGTGCGGGCCATCTTGTTTCCGTTGATCGTATGGAGTTTACTCATCCAAACCGATAAAATCTTTTTTTTCATCGGTTTGGCCCTAACTGCCATGGATCTTGTAGTGCTTACGGTTGATGCCTACTCGGAAAAGGACAGTAGAACAATTATGGGAGGCCTGCCTAGGAAGGAATACATCTTGCATCTTTTTGCCAATGGTTTTCATTTTGCCATCATAGCCTTGGCATTGGTGCTTAAACTTTCCATTGTTGGGACTACCCTTGTTTACCTCCCCGTGCAGCTAGACCAAGACGCGTTCTCCACGGTACTTTTAGCTTTTATGGCCAAAAACGCCATTCCTGGAGCAGTAGTTTTGGCCATGGTCCATGTAGCTCTTTTGTTTACACTACCTAGGAACCTGTGGGAGGTACATAGAACTAAAATACGTTGTTGCTAATTCTAGCCATGGTCATCAGAACAATGCAACTCCACGATTGGAATTCCGTCTCCGAGATTTATGCCGAAGGCCTTGCAACCGGTTATGCCACTTTTGAAAGCACCGTACCCCCCTATTCCCATTGGGACAAAACCCATATTAAAGAGTGCCGACTGGTAGCAGAAAACCATAAGACCGTAGTAGGTTGGGCAGCTTTATCAGCAGTATCAAACAGACCTGTATATCGTGGTGTTGCGGAAGTCAGTATTTACATCTCAGCAAAATACAGGGGACAGGGCGTTGGCAAAGCATTGATGCAACAGCTTACGCTAGCAAGTCAAAAAGCGGGGTATTGGACCTTGCAGTCCGGTATATTTCCGGAAAATGAAGCAAGTATCGCACTACATAAAAAAATGGGGTTTCGGTTCGTGGGAAAACGGGAATTGGTAGGAAGAACCGTAGACGGGATTTGGAAAGACAACCTACTCTTTGAAAGACGAAGTAAACGTATTGGTATACACTAATAAAAAAGGATAAAAATGAAAAACGTATTGGTATTATGCACAGGCAACTCTTGTAGAAGCCAAATGGCGCACGGCTACTTGGAACATTACCAAAAAGACCTTGCCACCATCTATAGCGCTGGTATTGAAACCCACGGACTTAACCCTGGTGCAGTGGCCATTATGAAAGAAGATGGCATTGACATTGGTCACCATACCTCAAATCATGTGGACGAATATCATGGTACGGAATGGGACTATATCATCACCGTTTGCGACCATGCCAAGGAAAACTGTCCCTTTATCCCCTCAAAAAATGCGCAGCGGATTCACCAAAACTTTTTTGACCCCTCCAAGGTAAAAGGAAACAAAAGGGAAAAGCACGAGGCTTTTCTCAAAACCAGAAATCAAATTAAGGAGTTTTGTGAGGTTTTTGTAAAAGAGGAGCTGGTCAATCCTTAACCTCATAGTCAATGGGCAACATGGTGTTTATTCTATGTTTACCCATTTCACCTCCAAACAATAGTGCATTGGTTGGCGCATAATTCCCAAGGGGATCTATGATGAATTGTGCTGTTTTAACCTCTAAAAATGACTGATTCCTTTTTCCATATAAGATACTTATCCTACCCAAACCATCTAGTTTGGAAACGTACAAAGTAGCATCTACGGTTTTAAAGCCAAATAGTTCCTGTGCAGGTACTTTAAAACGTTTTTTAAACAATTGAAAACCCTCTTGCTCCAAACGATTACTGTACAACGCCCTAAAAAAATGCAAGGAGGACCCAAAATAAGCTTTTTTCCTTCGCCGCAAAGCGCTGGCACTACCATTGCTTTCATCAATAAATTGGGTGTTTCCGGCATAAAATACTTGCTTTACCGCCTCTGGACTAGCAGAATCTTCATATAGATTAACCTCAAAATCTGTAACATCATAGACAAGGAGATACTCCAATCCCTTATTTTTAATCTTTAAGGGGCGGTTTGCAAAAGCATATAACGTTTTCTTGCCCTTGTTGTAATAAAGGCGAACGTCATCCTCATTTAGTATGTCGCACTTGTGGCCAACCCCTAAAAGCTCCCGCCTAAAGACTTTAAGCTTTTTCTTTCTTGACCAAGTATCTGGCTCCAAAGTAACCTCCGGCAGTTGTATCGCCGCAGGTTTCATAAAAACCCGAATAACATCACTGTCCAATTTTGGGAGTGTGATGGTTTCAAAACCGAGCGACCTGATCACCAAAGGGGAATTGGTTGGCGTTTTTGATAGTAACCGGAATTTACCGTCAATATCCGTAATAGTGCCTATGGAGCTTCCGTCATAAAATACGACCGCACCAACAATGGGCTCTTTGGTTTCTTGGGCCAACACTTCTCCAGTAAGCAGTTGTTCTTGGGCATCAACTTGGCATACGTAGAGCATCCAGAGGATGTATAGCCATCTAACTTTCACCGGACTGGGAGGCTTCGGCCAATTTTCGTTCCAGCTCTGCCTGAAATTCTTCCATTACTGGTTTAACCGTACTTTCAGGCAAATCGGCAATTTTAATGTACATCAACCCATCAACCGCATTATTAAATAGCGGGTCTACATTAAAGGCCACCATGCGGGCATTTTGCTTAATGTATTTTTTTATCAATACCGGCAGACGCAAACTTCCGGGCTCCACTTCTTCAATCAGCTTATCAAATTTATTCAGGTCTGCCTTGGTCTCATCAAAAACAAACTCCTTATCGGCATCCTTCAACTTCACCTTAAACTCCTTTTTAGGATAAACATATTGGGCTACGTAAGGGTCCCAATAATTGGATTTCATAAACTCAATCATGAGGGACTTTGAAAAATTGGAAAATTGGTTGCTGATGCTTACCCCACCAATTAAGTATTTATGCTCAGGAAAACGCAACGTAGTATGCACAATGCCTTTCCACAATAAGAACAAAGGCATGGGTTTCTGTTGGTATTCCGCAGTGATGTACGCACGTCCCATTTCTATGGATTTGGACATCATCGCAAAAAGTTCAGGTTCAAACCGAAAAAGGTCTTGCAGATAAAAACCATCTATGCCATAGGTCTTAAAAATATCCGCTCCCATTCCCATGCGGTATGCCCCTACTATTTTTTTCTCCGTGTCGTCCCACAGAAATAAATGATGGTAGTAGGTATCAAACTTATCCAGGTCAATAGACTTGTTGGTTCCCTCGCCAATGGCCCTAAAGGTAACTTCCCGTTGCCGGCCAATTTCTTGCAGGATAAAAGGCATATCCGGCTCCTGGGCCAAAAACACCTCATAGTTTTTACTTTGCAATAGGCGACATTCCTTCTCCCGCAACTTTTCTATTTCACCTTCGATAACCTCGGTCCTAATGGCAGAGGCTATCTTTTTAGGCGCCTTTGGAATTTTTAAGGTAGTGGGTACTTTATCGATCAAGCGTTCTTTTTCAAACACGTTGGCCAATAAATAGGTTTTTTTTCTCAACAGTGCGGTAAAACCCTCCATATCCCCTTCTCCTTTTTGTGCTTTTACAGAAATGGGCTGGCCTATACGTACTTTAATGGGGCGCCGGCGCTGGGTCAATACCTCAGAGGGCAGTTTGGCGGTTCTAAACGCATCATTCCATCTGGACAAACGGTAAAAAAGGCTGCTGTTTTTAGCGTGGAAATAAATGGGGACCACCGGTACCTCTGCCTTACGGATAAGCTTAATCGCGGCTTCTTCCCAAGGCTTGTCCACGACCAATTTTCCATCCCTATGGGTAGACACCTCCCCTGCTGGGAAGATCCCTAAGGGATGGCCGTTCCTAATATGGGCTATGGCATTTTTAAAACCCGCTATACTGCTTTTTATATCCTTGCGGTTTTCAAACGGGTTTACCGGCAAGATGTAAGGCTTCATTGGGGCTATCCTTTGCAATAAAAAGTTGGCCATAATTTTATAGTCCTCCCGCTTTTCCAATAAAAGTTTTAAGAGCAATACCCCGTCCATCCCGCCCAGCGGATGGTTAGATATGGTAATAAATGGCCCTTCTTTTGGCAACCTTTTAAAGTCCTCTTCCGGAATGTCAAAATCTATTTCATAATGGGCCAAAATAGCATCTAAAAAGTGGGTGCCCTCCAAATGCTTATGGTTGTTGTAAAACCTATTAATGGCAGAAATCTTGGTGATTCGCAAGAGCAACCAACCGGCGGCTGTCCCTAAAAATCCGTATTTATCCAGATGAATTGCTTTTGCAACCTCCTTCGCCGTAACCAGCCCCATAATATCGCGTTAGGTTTTTGGAGCGCTTGCCTATTTTAACCCAGCTAAAAATGGGAAACGCTACCAACGGTAAATATAGAAAAATAGCGGGATTGTCCTATAGCGTTTTAGTTCACTACCAACTGCACGGTCTCCTTGCCTCGTTGTTCTACCAGTACGGTGTATCCATTCAATATTTTCTCTACGGAATGCTCATCAAAATGGCGTATGGTGTAAAGAGCAACATCAGTATGGCAGGTAACTTTAAAGCGTTTTTCCAAAATTGGAAGAAGGTCATGGAGTCCGCCAAACTTATTATCGATACAAACGGAAAAGCTAATGGCAGAATTCTGTATTAAATCCACCTTTAATCGATGTTCATGAAAAAGTTTAAATATCTCGCTCATGTTTTCCTCTACAATAAAGGAAAAGTCTAGGGAGGAAAGCTTTAACAAGACTTGGTTCTTCTTTACAATAAAGCAGGGTACCTCTGGCGTAATTTTAGTTCCCTTACCTACGGTAGTACCGTTGGCCTTAGGATTTAAAAACGATTTTACATGAAGGGGTATGCCTTTGCCCTGTAATGGCTGTAAGGTTTTAGGGTGGATTACGGATGCTCCGTAGAAAGCCAGTTCTATGGCCTCCCGATAAGAAATCTCGTGTAACAGCTGTGTCTCCTGAAAATGACGGGGATCTGCGTTCAACACCCCGGGGACGTCTTTCCAAATGGTTACGGAGTCTGCCTTTAGGCAATAGGCTAAAATAGCGGCCGTGTAATCCGAGCCTTCCCGGCCCAAAGTGGTGGTAAAGTTGTTATCATCACTTCCCAAAAAGCCCTGGGTAATATTAAGCTCTCCCGTGTTTACCCGTTGTTTTACCTCTTCTTCCGTGCGTTCCCAATTCACTTGGGCATCACGGTAACTATTATCCGTTTTAATGAGCTCACGCACATCTAGCCAATGGTTGGTTAGGCCTACCTCATTTAAATACGCACTTACGATAGTGGTGGATAGCAGTTCCCCATAGCCCACCACCTGATCATAAACAAAAGCATATTTGGGAGATTTGTTCCACATTAAAAAACCCCTAAACTCCTCTATGAGGCTATTGACTTGCCCATGTACGGCATGGTTTTTAACCTCAAATAGCTCGTCCATAATGGCCTTATGGTTATCCACCACTATCTGAATCGCTTCCTCCAACCCATTTTTTTGTTTAAAATAGGCATCCACAACCTGCTCCATGGCATTTGTGGTCTTGCCCATGGCAGAAATCACCAACAAGGTATCTTTATGGCCCACTTCCTTAAGCACTTGTACCACGTTCTTGACGCCTGCCGCATCTTTTACAGAGGCCCCACCAAACTTAAATATCCGCATTGTTCCGTTGTTTTTACTCTTGATTTTTCTGGGATTCCACTACCCTATTGTTCTAAAAATCGTTCAATTCCCTCTTCATTCAGCTGTACCACGTCCCAATCACGCATTACATTGGCACCCTTACTTTCGTAAAAAGCAATGGCCGGCTCGTTCCAATCCAACACCTCCCAACCAATACGGCGCACACCTTGTTCCTTGCCGTAGGTCACCACCTTTTTCAATAGGGCGGACCCTATTCCCGTTCCCCGCATGGCCTTGGTTACGATCAAATCTTCCAGATGAAGGACCGGCCCTTTCCATGTGGAATATCTTGGATAGACCAATGCCATGCCAACCACCTGCTGGTTTACCTCGGCCACAAAGCAATGGTAGCAGGGGCGTTCGCCAAAACCGGCTTCTGTCAATTCCTCCAAGGTTACCTGTACGGCGTTTGGCTCTTTCTCAAAATCCGCCAGTTCCTGGATTAGGGCCAGCATATGTACGGCGTCGGACTTCTGGGCGTTACGTATGGTATAATTCATAATTGTTACAAATAAAACAATAAGTTATATATTTTCAATAGCTTTTTTAAGATTTAAACACAAACGCCTCAATTTGTGGAACAACCAACACCAGCGCACCTAACATCACTTATTAATTCAGCAAAAAGGAAAGGCTATTTTTACGCTTCCAACAATCTCATCCCGCAAAACAACATTCACATCACGAAAACGTTGTAGTCCTATTAGAAATACCGATATTTAGCGCCTAAAACAAACCTATCCATGACCCGTAAACATCAGACCCTCGGTGAGTTTATCATTGAGAACCAAACTTCTTTCCAATATTCCTCCGGAGAACTTTCCAAGCTCATCAATGCCATAAGGCTTGCCGCAAAAGTGGTGAACCACGAAGTGAACAAGGCGGGCCTTGTAGACGTCATTGGCGCTGCGGGGGACACCAACATCCAAGGCGAAGATCAGCAAAAACTGGATGTTTTTGCCAATGACAAATTTATATCCACCCTCACCAACCGTGACGTGGTCTGCGGTATAGCATCGGAAGAGGAAGATAGTTTTATCAGTATTAACAGTAATGATGAACAGCACCAAAACAAATACGTGGTGTTGATAGACCCACTGGACGGTTCTTCCAACATAGATGTGAACGTTTCCGTGGGCACCATTTTTTCCATCTATCGGAGAATTACCCCTGTGGGGACTCCGGTACAACTAGAAGATTTTCTGCAACCTGGACACCAACAGGTGGCCGCGGGGTATGTGGTCTACGGAACCTCTACCATGTTGGTGTACACCACGGGTGATGGGGTCAACGGCTTTACCCTAAACCCGGCCTTGGGCACCTTTTACCTGTCCCATCCCAACATGCAATTTCCTGAGGATGGCAAGATCTATTCCGTGAACGAGGGCAACTACGTGCATTTCCTACAAGGTGTAAAGGACTATATTAAGTACTGCCAACAAGAAGAAGGAGATAGGCCGTACACCTCTAGGTACATAGGTTCATTGGTCTCTGATTTTCACCGCAACATGATCAAGGGCGGCATTTATATGTACCCCAAAAGCAGCGTTACGGAAAGTGGCAAACTACGATTGCTCTACGAGTGCAACCCCATGGCATTCCTTGCAGAGCAGGCCAATGGTATTGCCATAGGAGGCAAAACCCGTATCATGGACATACAGCCCACGGAGCTGCACCAACGGGTCCCTTTCTTTTGTGGGAGCAAAAACATGGTAAAAAAACTACAGGAGTTTTTGGCAAAATACCAGTAAGCTTATTTTTCCATTAAATACTGGTAATCCTCAAAGGCAATTTTACCACGGAAGATGTCGTATGATTTTTGTACGATTTCAGAAGCTTTTTTTGGCGCATAACCCAATCCAATGGCATAGCGCTCAATAAAACGCATTTGATCCTCGCCAACGGATTTATCGGCAAAGGCCATTTGAAAGAACTCAAAAAGTCGTTTTAATCTTTTTTCCCCACTATGCGGTGTTTGGATTGGATACTTATTGTCCTTTTTCATCACCTCTTTGTACTCGGCATCGGTAATGTTCAACTTAAAGGCAAATTTATCCAGTATCGCTTTTTCCTCTGGATTAATTTCTCCGTCTACCGCAGCCAAACTGGCCAAAGTGGCAAAATGCGCCAGATTATGGCGTTGTTCACTGTGCTCGTACAAATCAATAATGGGCATATGATGGTTTTTGAGCAGCAAATATAAATTTTAACATTGAACCGCTAAAACCTTAATTCATTTATTTGGGCGTTTGCGGAGCACCGCGCTATCCGTTGCAAATCCTCGTGCCGCTGCCGCGGCACTGCGGGTTTTCCACTGCTATCGCTAACGCGGGCCCGTGGTAAATTTGTATCTTCACGCAGCTATGAACACACCCTTACTCCAATTTACCCATCGTGGTATTTATTGTGCCCCAGCCAAGGTATACCTTGATCCATGGAAACCTGTGGACAAGGCCATTATTTCCCATGGCCATGCAGACCATAGCCGTTGGGGACATAAAAGCTACATCACACATCACAAGAATGTCCCCATAGTAAAGCACCGCCTGGGAGACGTTAACATCACTGGTAAGGCATGGGGAGAAACCTTCACCATCAACGGGGTGACATTTAGCCTGCACCCAGCCGGGCATATTATAGGCTCTTCTCAAATTCGGGTAGCGCACAAAGGTGAGGTATGGGTGTTTACGGGCGATTATAAATTGGAGGACGACGGCCTTGCTACTCCCTATGAAAGCATCAAATGCCATACGTTCATAACAGAATGCACCTTTGGACTGCCTGCGTTTCTTTGGACACCACAAAAAGAGGTTTTTACAGATATCAACCAATGGTGGGCAGAAAATAAGGCAAACGGACAAACCTCCGTACTCTTTGGCTACTCCCTTGGAAAAGCACAACGCCTCCTAAAGCATTTGGACCCCTCCATTGGTAAAATTTATACCCATGGTGCCGTTGAAAATATGACAGCGGTGTTAAGGCCGCTCGCAACTTTTCCCCAAACGGAACTAATTACCCGTGACACTAAAAAGGAAGACATTAAAGGGAACATGGTCATTGCCCCGCCCTCTGCCCATGGCAGCACTTGGATACGCAAAATGACACCCTTTGTCACGGCCTCTGCCAGCGGTTGGATGGCATTTAGAGGTGCAAGAAGAAGACGCGCCATTGATAAAGGTTTCGTGTTAAGCGACCATTGTGATTGGCCAGACTTGTTAAAGGCCATAAAGAATACAGGGGCCGAAAAAATTATCTGCACCCACGGGTATACAGACATCTTTTCAAAATACCTAAGGGAATTAGGGTATGATGCAAGAACGGAACAAACGCAATATGGGGAAGAAGAGGGCCCGGTATCCTTGGAGGAGGGTAACACGGAACTTACTGGTGAACATGCTAATCAATAAAACAAATCAAAACTCCCCGCCTCCCCTGCAGAGGGAATGGGGTTGAAGCTATGAAACAATTTGCGACCCTCATAAAAACCCTTGACAGTACCAATAAGACCACTAAAAAGGTGGAGGCACTGGCCAATTATTTTGCACGGGCCAAGGATGCAGACAAGGTATGGACCATTGCCATCCTATCCCATCGCAGGCCACCACGTCCCGTAAATACCACCCTGCTCCGGGAATGGGCGGCAGAATTGGCAAATATTCCTTTGTGGTTGTTTGAAGAAAGTTATCATATTGTAGGTGATTTAGCGGAGACCATTGCACTAGTTGTGCCAGCTGGTGAAACCTCATCAGAAAAAAGCCTAACTGTTTTTTTGGAAGAAATGATTGCGCTTAAACCCAAAGAAGAAGCTGATAAAAAAGCCTATCTCTTTGAAAATTGGCGGCAATTGAACTACTATGAACGTTTTGTCTTTACCAAATTGATTACCGGAGGTTTCCGGATTGGGGTGAGTCAAAAATTAATGACCAGAGCGCTGTCAAAAGCTACCGGAATTGATGAAGATGTTTTGGCCTATAAGCTCATGGGTAATTGGGACCCAAATACCATTTCCTTTCAAGACTTGGTGCTGGAGGAAAAAGAAAGCGATTACCTCTCCAAACCCTATCCGTTTTATTTGGCCTATGCGGTGGAGGGGGAAGTCGAAGATTTGGGAGCAGTATCCAACTGGTCTTTTGAACACAAATGGGACGGTATCCGTTGTCAAGTCATCATTAGAAATGATGAGCTTTTTGTTTGGAGCCGTGGTGAAGAACTGGTGACCGATAAGTATCCTGAGTTTCAAAAATTTGTTGGCCCCATACCCAACGGCACAGTACTCGATGGAGAGCTGCTGCCTTATGTCAACGGGGAACTAGGCACCTTTAATGATTTACAGACTCGTATTGGTAGAAAAACGGTATCCAAAAATCTGTTGGTCAAAACTCCAGTAATCCTAAAAGCGTATGATGTCTTGGAATGGAAGGGTAAGGATATCAGGACAAAAACTTTTGTAGAACGAAGAAAGATTCTTGAACAACTTTTCCGTACGATACCTGTCATTTCCGGGGGAGCCGAGCAAGACCGGACTGAACAGTTACCACTATTATTATCGGAACGAATGGAGTTCAAGTCTTGGGAGGAAGTCGCCCAAGAACGAAACCGGGCAAGAGAAATGCGAAGCGAGGGCCTCATGCTCAAACGGAAAGATTCCCCCTATCAAGTCGGAAGAAAAAAAGGGGATTGGTGGAAATGGAAAGTAGACCCCTTGACTATTGATGCCGTACTTACGTATGCCATGCGTGGTCATGGCCGAAGAAGCAATTTATTTACCGATTACACTTTTGCCCTCTGGCAAGAAAATAATGAAGGCAAAAAAGAACTGGTCACCTTCGCCAAAGCCTATTCGGGACTAACGGACAAAGAATTTAAGGAAGTTGATGCCTGGATTAAAAAAAATACTTTGGAACGTTTTGGTCCTGTGCGCAGCGTTACCCCCCATCATGTCTTCGAGATTGCTTTTGAAGGCATTGCTTTTTCCAAACGGCATAAAAGTGGGGTTGCCACTCGGTTCCCTAGAATACTGAGATGGCGAAAGGATAAAAAGATTGAGGAAGCCAATGGTTTGGAAGATTTAAAAGCACTAATAAGCCCCTCTCCACAGTCCACTCCCCAAAAGGAAGAGGAAGCCAAAAACACCAAAGAATGAGCAGTAGAAAGAAGACAATACCCTCCCCTTTGGGGAAGGATAGGGAGGGGCTTTTCCAAATCGCTCAAGACTGGTTCCAGCAACAGAGCTGGAAACCCTTTGCGTTTCAAAAAGAGAGTTGGACGGCTTTTTTACAGGGAAAACATGGACTACTGAATGCACCAACCGGAAGCGGAAAAACCTATGCGCTTTGGTTTCCTATTGTACTCAATTACATCAAAAACAATCCAGATTACAAGACCAAACACAAAAAGGGTTTAAAGGCAATTTGGATTACCCCGCTTCGCGCATTGTCCCAGGAAATCAAGCAATCCGCAGAGCGAATCACAGAAGATTTAGGAACCCAGATGACCGTGGGTGTCCGAACGGGGGATACCTCCACCAAAGAACGCGCAAGGCAGAAAAACAAAATGCCAGATTTGCTAATAACCACTCCAGAGAGTTTACAGTTATTGCTTTCTTCTAAAGGATATGACAAGGTATTTAAAGATTGCTCTGCTATTGTGATTGACGAATGGCACGAACTCTTGGGCACCAAACGCGGAGTGCAGATGGAATTAGCCTTATCGCGATTGAAAACTGTTTCCAAAGATTTACGCATTTGGGGAATCTCAGCAACCATTGGTAATCTAGAACAGGCGAGACAGGTGCTTTTAGGACCCGAAACCAAAGCCTATGACAACTCGGTATTAATTAGGGCCAAACTCAACAAAAAAATCACGGTAAAAAGCATCATCCCCAAAGAAATGGAGACCTTTCCATGGCGGGGTCATTTAGGCTTGCGACTTTTAGAAGATGTAGTGCCCATCATTAACAACAGTAAAACCACCCTACTCTTTACCAATACCCGTAGCCAATGCGAAATCTGGTTTCAAAAAATACTGGAACAACATCCAGAATATGCGGGCGAATTTGCCATGCACCATGGAAGTGTCAACAAGGAAACCCGACTTTGGGTAGAACAGGCCATCCGCAATGAAAGTTTAAAAGCAGTGGTGTGTACTTCTAGTTTGGATTTAGGGGTAGATTTTGCCCCTGTAGAAACGGTTGTCCAAATAGGCGGACCCAAAGGAGTGGCACGTTTTCTGCAACGGGCGGGCCGAAGTGGTCATCAACCCGGCAAGGAAAGTGTGATTCATTTTTTACCTACGCATGCCATGGAACTGATTGAGGCCTCGGCCATGCAAAAAGCCGTCCAAAACGCTGCTGTTGAAGATAGAATTCCATACTTGAACAGCTTTGATGTGTTGCTGCAATATCTCACCACTTTGGCAGTTTCCGATGGGTTTTATCCTAACGAAATTTTCAGGGAGGTGAAACAGACCTTTTGTTATCAGGCCATTACCGAAGACCACTGGCAATGGCTTCTGAATTTTTTGGTAATGGGCAGTCAAAGCCTAAAAACCTATGATGAATACCAAAAAGTAGAAGTGGAAGAGGATGGAAAATTCAAGGTTAACAATAGGGGGATTGCCATGCGCCACAGGTTTCAGATTGGTACTATTGTTGGCGATGCCTCCATTCAAGTTCGCTATCAGAAGGGGGGATACATAGGTTCTATTGAAGAGTTTTTCATTTCAAAGTTGGCCCCTGGTGATGTATTTACTTTTGCTGGTCGAAATTTAGAATTCATAAGAATAAAAGGCATGCAAGCCCATGTTCGCAATTCAAACAAACGCACCAATAAAGTGCCCAGTTGGATGGGTGGTAGACTTAGCTTTTCGGCGCAAATGTCGGAACTCTTAAGACAAGAATTGTATACGGCAGCCTCCCCCAACCCCTCCAAAGGAGGGGAGCAAAGTGAAGAAATCAGAGCGTTGAAACCCATGTTCGACAAACAACGGGAAGAGAGTAAGGTCCCCAAGCCAGATGAGTTCTTAATAGAAACTTTTAAGACCAGGGATGGGTACCATCATTTGTTTTATCCCTTTGAAGGTCGTGGAGTGCATGAGGCCATGAGCAGTTTATTGGCCTATCGTATTAGTTTGCTTACCCCCATCACCTGTTCTCTAGCCTATAACGATTACGGATTTGAACTGCTTTCTGATAAGCCCATTGACATTCAAGAAGTTTTGGACAACAATCTGTTCACTGTGGATTATATGCGCTCCGATCTTCAAAAGAGCCTAAACAGTAACGAAATGGCAAGGCGTAAGTTTAGGGATATTGCGGTCATTAGTGGTATGGTGTTTACTGGCTATCCTGATAAGGGCATCAAGATGAAACACTTACAAAGCAGCTCTCAATTGCTGTTCGACGTTTTTAAGGATTTTGAAGCGGACAACCTTCTTTATCAACAGGCCTTTACGGAAACTTTTGAACATCAATTAGAAGAAGGCCGATTGCGTATGGCACTGGAACGTATTGCAAAACAAGAGATTGTTTGGAAACAATGTACCAAGCCCACGCCATTTTCTTTTCCCATCATTACCGATAGATTACGCGAAAAACTATCGAGTGAAAAATTAGCAGACCGAATTAAGAGAATGACTAAGGTTTTGATGAAATAAAAGCCCCCTAGCCCCCAAAGGGGGAATTTTTATTCATGGACTAAAGACTTTAACAATTTACTATAAGGCATTGGAAATTAGAAAATTCAATTAATGTCTTGCTGAGGAACGAAGCATCCCACAGGAATAAACTCAAGTATCCTTAGCTAGTTTTCAGCATTACAGTTCGTGGGATTCCCTACCTGCCGACAGGCTAGTTCCTATCGTCAGAATGACAAAACCAAAACGTATCTTTGCCAATTCAAAAACAAGTCGCGCTTGACCATCCACATCAACCATCAAGAATTTATGCTCCACCCTCATGGTGGCATTTTTTGGGTTGAAAAATCAATGCTTTTAATAAGTGATGTCCATTTAGGAAAGGTGGCTCATTTTAGAAAATTCGGTGCAGCAGTGCCGCAAAAAGCAATTCATAAAAATTTCATTTTGCTAGATGAGATTGTCCATCATTTTCAACCGTTTCAGGTTTGTTTTTTGGGTGATTTATTTCACTCTTCCCTAAACAAGGAGTGGCAGTTGTTTGAAAATTGGGTTTCAAAAACACCCTCAGAAATAGTCTTGGTTGCGGGCAACCACGATATTATCGCCCCTGAAAAATTTGAAGTTTTGGATATTGAGATTATTCAAGAACTGGAAATTGATGGTTTCTTGTTGTCTCACCATCCGATGGAACGCAAAGGTTTTTTTAATTTCTGTGGCCATATCCATCCCGCGGTAAGGCTTCACGGCTCAGGGCGACAACGCCTTAAACTCCCCTGCTTTTTTAAAAAGCCAAGCCAATTGATTTTACCCGCATTTGGTGAGTTTACAGGAACTTTTGCATTGGAACCCAGCAAAATGGATGAAGTGTTTGTTCTTGTAGAGGACCAAGTTGTAAAAATTTAAACATCCATTGCCACGTACGGCACTACAGTATATCTTTGCAGCAAAAATTTAAGCTTGCCCAAAGCCATAATTGAAGAAGTTTTTAAACAATCTCCCAACCTCGGGAAATTGCGGGAAGCTATTGCCCAAAAACAGGGAAAGCATACAAATGAACCTCCCTATATCACCTTAAAAGGACTTTCTGGCTCATCGTTGTCCTTTGTAATTTCCGATGCGTTCCAAGAGTGTGAACGACCATTTTTGGTGCTGCTCACTGACAAAGAGGAAGCTGCCTATTACCTCAACGACCTGGAGCAGCTCATAGGACAGCAAAATGTGCTGTTTTACCCAGGGAGTTTCCGACGGCCTTACCAAATAGAAGAAACCGATAACGCCAATGTTTTGTTACGTGCCGAGGTATTGAATCGTATAAATTCTCGCAGAAAACCAGCTGTTGTAGTTACTTATCCTGATGCACTTTTTGAAAAAGTAGTTACCCGAAAAGAACTGGATAAAAATACCCTCAAAATAAAACTGGAAGATACGCTATCATTGGATTTTCTAAATGAAGTGCTCTTTGAGTACCAGTTTAAGCGTGTAGATTTTGTTACAGAACCTGGAGAGTTTTCAGTTCGTGGTGGTATTGTTGATGTCTTTTCCTTTTCCCATGATGAACCGTATCGTATCGAATTCTTTGGTGATGAAGTCGATAGCATTCGCACCTTTGATGTGGAAACCCAATTATCCACAGAGAAAGTCAAGAAAATCACCATCATACCTAATGTTGCCAATAAGTTGGTACATGAAACTCGTGAGAGTTTCTTAAAATATATCGCCTCAAATACAGTCATATTTACCAAAAATCTGGATTTGGTCTATGACCGACTTGATACCAATTTTGCAAAGGCGGAAGAGAACTTTGACAAACTAAGTGAGGATATCAAACACACTCAACCTGAAGAACTGTTTTTAAATTCCGCCCGTTTTAAAGAGCAACTTCAACAATTTTGCTTGGTTGAGCTTGGCAATGCGCCACATGACCCTTCGACTGCGCTCAGGGTGACATTTGATACCAAACCACAACCTTCATTCAATAAAAAGTTTGATTTATTGATTGAAAACCTCAACGAGAATCATGCTGCTGGTTTTAGCAACTATATCTTCTGTTCTACAGAACAGCAGGCCAAACGTTTTCATGATATTTTTGATGATGTTGCCAAGGAAGTTCATTATAAAACTTTAGTTTTTCCAATCTATCAAGGATTTGTAGCACCAGATTTAAAATTGGTCTGCTACACGGACCATCAAATCTTTGAACGCTATCATAAATTCCATTTGAAAAATGGCTATGCCAAAAAGCAGGCGATTACCCTTAACGAACTCAATAAATTGGAAATTGGGGATTATGTTACCCATATAGACCACGGTATTGGCAAGTTTGGCGGACTACAAAAAATAGATGTCGAAGGCAAAAAACAAGAGGCCATAAAATTAATGTACGGCGAACGGGACATTCTCTATGTCAGCATTCATTCCCTACATAAAATATCAAAGTTTAATGGTAAAGATGGCGCGCCACCAAAAATCTATAAACTTGGTTCTGGAGCTTGGAAGAAGGTAAAGGACAAAACCAAAAGCCGTGTCAAAAAAATTGCTTTTGATCTTATTAAAATCTACGCAAAGCGACGGCTCGAAAAAGGTTTTCAGTATGCGCCCGATAGCTATTTACAGCACGAACTGGAAGCCTCTTTTATTTATGAGGACACCCCAGACCAGGAAACATCCACCGCAGACGTTAAAAAGGACATGGAGAGCGAAAGGCCCATGGACCGTCTTATCTGTGGCGATGTAGGTTTTGGAAAAACCGAGGTTGCCATTCGTGCGGCCTTTAAAGCCGTGGATAATGGCAAACAAGTTGCCGTTTTGGTGCCTACGACCATTTTGGCCTTTCAGCACCACCGCACCTTTTCCGAGCGCTTAAAGGATATGCCGGTAACGGTGGACTACCTCAACCGTTTTAGGACGTCCAAAGAAAAACGGGAAACCTTGGACCGCCTTGCAGAGGGCAAAGTGGACATCATTATAGGCACCCATCAACTCGTGAACAAAAACGTAAAATTCAAGGATTTAGGCTTGTTGATTGTTGATGAGGAGCAAAAATTTGGTGTGGCCGTTAAAGATAAATTGAAGTCCATTAAGGAGAATGTGGATGTATTGACCTTAACAGCTACCCCTATTCCGAGGACCTTACAATTTAGTCTGATGGCTGCACGAGATTTATCGGTAATCACTACACCGCCTCCCAACCGCTACCCAATTGAAAGCCGCGTGATTCGGTTTAATGAAGAAATTATTCGTGATGCGGTTTCCTATGAGATTCAACGTGGGGGACAGGTGTTCTTCATCCACAACCGTATTGAAAATATTAAAGAGGTTGCCGGTATGATCCAACGTCTTGTGCCTGATGCCAAAGTGGGTATTGGCCATGGCCAAATGGACGGAAAGAAACTGGAAAGCCTAATGCTCTCTTTTATGAATGGGGAGTTTGATGTTTTGGTCTCCACCACTATTGTGGAAAGTGGATTGGACGTCACCAATGCGAACACCATTTTCATCCACAATGCCAATAATTTTGGCTTGAGCGATTTACACCAAATGCGTGGTCGCGTTGGGCGAAGCAACAAAAAGGCCTTTTGCTATTTTATCACGCCACCCTATGAGGTGATGACGACAGATGCCCGTAAACGCATTGAAGCGCTAGAGCAATTTACAGAATTGGGTAGCGGATTTAATATTGCCATGAAAGATTTGGAAATTCGTGGTGCTGGGGATTTGTTAGGTGGCGAGCAAAGTGGATTTATCAATGAAATTGGTTTTGAAACCTACCAGAAAATCTTGGCCGAAGCTATTGAAGAACTCAAAGAGAACGAGTTTAAGGAACTTTATGAAGAAGTGGAAGGCGACAAACCAAAAGTCTTTGTAAAGGAAACGCAATTGGATACCGATTTTGAACTGCTCTTCCCAGATGATTATATCAATAATATCACAGAGCGACTCAATTTATACACCCAACTCAATGCCGTGGAAGATGAAGCGGGATTACAACAATTTGAAGCTGAACTTGTAGACCGTTTTGGGGAACTGCCCACGCAGGCCGTGGACCTCTTCAACTCCGTTCGTATTAAATGGGCGGCGAATAGTATTGGATTGGAAAAAGTGATTCTCAAAAAGAACAAGTTTATAGGCTACTTCTTGGCCGACCAGCAATCGCCTTTTTACCAAACACCTGCCTTTACCAAGGTGCTGCAGTATGTACAAAGCCATCCACATCACTGCCAACTTAAAGAAAAACAGACCCGAAACGGATTACGATTGTTGTTGGTTTTAGATGGGGTTACTAGTGTGGAGAAGGCGTTAAAGGCGTTAGCTCCTTTTGCTAAAAATTAACAGGCCCAAAGCATACTGCACATAGCCAACCTACACTTCCCTCGTTTACTACAAAAAGGAATACATTCCCCTACTTTAAAGGTAGGAGAGCTAATGTCTTAAAAACAGATTGACCACGGATTAGGAATACGGTTAGACCCGCGCAAATAGTTCTAAGAATTAAAGCCTTTTTTTAAGCCATATTTCCCAAATTGTTAGAGCATGTAGTAAGTTGATCCTAATATTAAATGTACTTTTGATTTCCACTTGACGATTGCTTACAAGCAGCTATAGCGTATTTAAAGTCTAATTCCATGAACAAAGGATTCTATTTTATTTTGGTCAGCGTAAAAAAGCTTCGTGGAATGTTAGACCGGATGAAATGGTTACGTTCTGAGGTCATCAGCTTTGTTGTGTTCATAGCATTGACCATCGTTTCTATTCTTGAGCTTTTTGAGGTAATAAAAAACCAAGAGGTGACCATGATTGCCGTTGGAAAAGAAGTACTGCCATTTTTAGTGGGGCTCATCGGTGCATTTATTTCCTTTCTAAAGTTATTCTTTAGCTATCGATTAGATTTACACCTTACCCCAAATCCAAAAATCAGTACTGATGACCTTGTTTTGCCAATAGATTTTCAACTGGATGAATTTGAAATTGACTACCAAAAAAACACTCAGGCCATCATCTACAATCCAAAAGTAAACCTCTTGTTGAACGATGCCAAAAATACCATTGTATTGCAAGAAGATTCTTTTGACATTCATCCAGTGGCCAGAAAAAATCTCATCTATCTGTTCAGAAAAATGCCCGATTTTAGCTCAGAAACGTTTGACCAAACAAAAGTTAGGCTAACGCAAGAGCTTACAGAAAGTTTATTACGGTCTACCAAATCCATCAACGTGCAAAAAACGTCTTACTACAGGGATAGGCTTTCCAACTCACTGGCCAATTATAAATTGGTACAAAACCGACATGTAATCTTAAACCTTCGGGATGAGTTTTTAAACCCACAAAACAATGAGGTTTTACCTCTAAACGAATCTAAATTATCTAACCAACTTGGGGCCAGTACACTCTTAGTTACGGGTGATAAGAAAATAGTTTTTTTAATGCAGGGCAAAGGCACCAACGAGAACAAGAAAAGATGGGCGCCATCAGGCTCTGGTTCTTTTGACTTTGTGCGCCCTACATCTGGACAATTATTCACTGATTATTGTTTGGAACAAGCCAAAAGGGAGCTGCGTGAAGAATCAAACATCGAAGAAAAGGACATTAAAAAAATAGCTATTTGCGGTTTTGGAAGATATATTTATAGAAATGGGAAACCAGAGATATTTTGCTTGGCCACAACAGATAGAGAATCTAGCGAGATAAAAATTCGGCTCAAGGAATGGGATTACCAGGACAAGTCAAAAATCAATGCTCTAGAACTTCCTGAAACCCAAAACAAAACTAATTTGTTATTAGGTCTAAAAGGAGCTATGGACCATTTAAACCAAATTACATCAAGAGTACCTTCCGGAAATAGGGAGGAAGAAAGTGTTAGTGGACCGCTATATTGGAATGTTAAATTTGCTTATGAATATGTACAATCCTTGAGTGAAGAAAGTCTTGCTTCGTTTTTTGATTGGTAAGTTTTAATGTTAAAACTACGGTAAGCAGCTCTAAATATCAAGGCTTCTCATACCCATACTTTCCCAAATGCTCTGGCTTGTAGTAATTGTACAATCCAGCGACAGCAGCGGTATCCAAATCTTCCAACACCACATCACCATCCTCTAAAATCGCTTCTTCAGGTAGAATCAGATGCTCTACTTTACCAATCACTAGGCGGGTTCCGTTGCATTGCATCAAATGCTCTTCTTGAAAGGAAAGTCCTATTTTAATACGGCTTTCCTCCACAAAAGGAGCGTGAAATTCTTTTTGATAAAATTCGGTCAATCCCACAGCATCAAATTCCGAAACATCCCGACCATACTTTGCGGAGGTTTTATGCGCTTGTTGATGAATTTTTGTAGTGATTTGATTGATGGTATAAACTCCTGTCTCTTTTATATTTTCATAGGTATGACGCTCCACCGTAGTGGGTCTTAAAATAAAGCCTAGATAAGGTGGATTGGCACCAATGTGCATCACACTATTAAAAACGGCCAAATTGGTCTGTCCTACTTTTGATTTTGTACCGATTAGGTTTGCCGGCTTAAAACCAGACACCTTGTTCATTAAATTGCCCCGATAACGGCTGGGCAGTTGCATAATATCATCAAAAGTGAAGTGTTTGCTCATGGTACGGTCTAATTATTTAGCAAGGCGAAAATATTAACTCTACGGTCTATTGTGCCAAATATTGGCTAACTTTAACAATGACGCTACTGAAAACTGGGTTAAACGCCTTAAATGATTTGTTTTTATCTCCTAAAGCAAAAAAACGCTTGGAACGCATTGTTCTGGTTTTGGCCATCTTCAGTTTTATTGTCCACCTGATCTTTATCTATTTTACGCCTTGGTTTCCCTTTCTAAATACGGACAGTTCCTTGTTAGGCAATCCCATAGCTGCGGTATACACGCCATTTTCCTTTATTCTGGTATATGAGGTTTACCTGTTAATCTATTATTTGCCCCGTTCCATTACCACATACATCAGCAAGCAATATGAGATTATTAGCCTTATCATTATTCGGAGGCTTTTTAAGGATATGGCCAATCTAAAACTGAGCAGCGACTGGTTTAGCATAAAGGGCGATCTGCAGTTTACCTATGATATCTTGGCCAGTGTGATCTTGTTTTATGTATTGTTCTGGTTTTATAAGCTCAACAGAAGCCGAAAACAGCTCAACTCCGAGAGCAATGAAACAAGCCCGCAGCTGAACCGCTTTATCCGATTTAAAAAAACCATTGCGGTGGGCCTAGTGCCCTTACTGCTGGGCATGGTCATCTTTAGCTTTGGCAAATGGGGCTACTTGGAATTTACAGACGCCGATAATAGCCTTAAAGAGCTAAAGAACATCAACAACATTTTCTTTGACGAATTTTTCTCTGTCCTTATCATTGTGGACGTGCTGCTTTTGCTGGTCTCCTTTTTCTACACGGACAAATACCACCAAGTGATACGGAATTCCGGTTTTGTTATTTCCACCATTCTAATCCGATTATCGTTTTCCGTGGACGGATTGGTGAATACCGTATTGATTGTTTTTGCCGTCTTGTTTGGGCTTGCAATTTTGGCGATACACAACGCCTATGAACGAAATTTTGAAACTAGCAAGGCCAAAGGTCAAAGCTGAGCTTTGACCAAAGAGGCTACCTTGTATAGGAACAAAATTTCAAGGATAATAACGGGCATCAGTAGCAAATAAGCCAATGGTGCCAATAAAATCAACAGTAAACAAGCTGCCAATACCAGTTCAAGGACACCCAACGCCAAGGCCAAACCACCGATGATTTTCCTAGACTGTAATACGGAAATGCCAAAAATAATTCCCGTGGCTCCAAAGCCTATGGCACCTACCAGTAAAACAACTTCAATATCTATCTTCTCGCTAAATACGGATGCAATGTCAAACGCATAATATCCTAGCAACACAAGGAACATTAACATGGCGGCAATCTTCATTACATGGTTTTTTAAGACGTTGCCCGCGATAAGAAACCCATACAAAACCAGTCCATTGAACACCATAATGAGCGCTTTAATGGCCACATGCCCTGCTTGTCCAAAGACAAAGGTATCTTCATACATCTGGTAATAATCCGTAAAACCTTTAAAAATGGAAAGCACAAAAAAGACAATACCGGCCATCCAAGCCATCGTCAATAAACTGTGGATGGACTTTGCCTCCGCAGATGGGATGGGGGCAAGGGTATGTGTTGCTTCCCTTTTTTCTGCTTGCAGGCTTTCATAGTCATAATCCAAGGCAGATAAAATCATCTTTACCGTATAGCTTCTTGGCGATACCTCGCCATTCTCAATGCGCTGTAAGGTCCTTACGTTGATGTTGCACTGTTCTACCAACTCTTCTTGGGTATACCCTTTTTGCTTTCTTAATTCCGTGATTTTTAATCCTAATTCTGGCTGTTTCATAACATTTAACTTTTAAAACTGGAAGCAATGTTAGCATCAAGATAAAACAAGCCCAAGGGATTTCATTGGATTTCACCCGACATTTAAGCGGCATTTTAGAAAACGTATTTTTTTAAAAGTATTACTGTTGGTATCGGAATCATCAAAAACCTATATTTGACTATTATTCGTTTTTAGTCAGAAAGTCAGAATTACATGAGAGATAAATTGTTGGAAGCGGCAGGTTTTACCTTTAGCAAATTTGGGTACTATAAAACATCCATGGAAGATATTGCCGAAAAAGCCCAGAAATCCAAAGGATCGCTCTATTACCATTTTGGAAGCAAAGAACTGTTGTTTGAGGCCGTGGTGTTTGAAGAACTGAAAAGACTTACCAATGCGCTTAAGCCCATTTTTGACAAAACTGACTTGGATAGCAGGCAAGTACTAAAACTATATATGCTCAAACGTATGGAGGTACTGCGCAATGCGCCTAACTATCAAGAAACCCTACGCCCAAGTTTTTACGAGCATTATACCTTTTTAGATCAAATAAAAACGCAAATAACGGAATGGGAGGTAATGCAAATCAGTAAACTTTTAAAACAGGGCCTAATGAAGGAAGAACTTGAGCTTCCAGGTGACATCACCGTATACGCCCAAGTTTTGGTAATGCTACTACAAGGGCTGGAACCCAACTTTTACCTTAAGGGGGAATATGACCGGCTGGAATCGTATTTTGACAACCTCATCCAAATCATCACTAAAGGAATATCAAAATGAAGACCATACAACGCCTAAAGTACATGTTTGTTTATACCATACCACTAACCGTGCTCTTTGCTTTTAACTTAGAAGGTTATTGGACCTTCATTACCTTGGTTGTTTTTTTTGGTTTAGTCCCTTTACTGGAATTGTTGCTTCCGCCCGACCGTGCCAACTTTGATAAAAAAATAGCTGACGACGAAAAAAATCAAAAAGTGTATGATTACATTCTCTACGCAACCTTACCCATTCAAATCGGGTTTTTAATCTATTTCTTTTATATCATCGGGGAGACGCCTTATGGCACAATGGAATATATTGGCCGTATTACCGCAATGGGCTTTATGTGCGGCGTTGTGGGTATCAATGTAGGCCATGAACTGGGACATCGCCATACTAGGTGGGAACAATTGATGGGAGAAATATTATTGCTCACGTCCTTAAACACCCACTTTTTGCCCTATCACAACGCAGGTCATCATAGAAACGTAGCCACTCCGGAAGATTCGGCGACCGCTAGAAAAAATGAATTGCTTTTTGTCTATTGGTTCCGTTCACACTTTGGGAGCTATATTGAAGCCTGGCGTTTAGAAAACCAAAGGCTACGGGCCAGCAGTAGGCATTGGTTCTCTCTTCAAAATCGTATGGTGGTCTATTCCATCGCCAATATTGCCCTGTTAGTTCTTATCTATTCTCTTTTTGGAACCAAGGTATTGATTGCATTTTTGGGTGCAGCAGCATTCGGAATACTACTTTTAGAAACTGTAAATTATATTGAACACTACGGTCTGCTGCGTAAAAAGAACGAACAGGGTAGATATGCCCCCGTTCGGCACAATCATTCTTGGAACTCAGACCATCCAATAGGCAGAACCCTTTTATTTAATCTCTCAAGACACTCTGACCATCATTACAATGGTAGCAAAAAATACCAGGTTTTGAAATCACACGAAAAGAGTCCGCAAATGCCTACAGGCTATCCGGGCATGATGCTCTTGGCGGTAATGCAACCGCTTTGGTTTTGGGTGATGAACAAGAAATTAAAGGAGTTTAGGTAGTTTCTTAAAGTTTACACTATACGTCTGTACCTTTTTTATAATTGGAGCCACGCAACCTTATGATAGGTCAAATTTATTTCCTGTGGTGTACCCGTAGTAAGATAAAGCCATTTGCGGTACGCTAATCATAGTTATCTAAGCATGCATCGGCGCCATCTTACCGCAGCATCATGGCGTAATGACATTATACCGTTTTATTCAAAAAATAGCAGTGCTAGCGGGCAAAGCATACAGCGAATAGCGAATAGCGAATAGCGAATAGCGAATAGCGAATAGCGAATAGCGAATAGCGAATAGCGAATAGCAAAACTAGAACTTCTTCTTTAGCATTTGATTTCCCTCCTCATCAAAATAGCGCCAAGTACCTACTTGTTGGTCTTCTTTAAAACGACCTGTGATTTTCTTTTTTCCATTGGGATGGTAGGCACTATAACGACCATGTTTCCTTCCGTTCTTTAAGTCCACTTTAAAGCGGATGTTGCCGTTCCCATAGTTGCTGACGAACACTTTGGCCGTTAAATCATTTGGATATATTGGAGGTAGATTAAAAACTGTTTCGGTTATTTCGTTGGCTCCGCCTGTTTTGGATACCGTAGCCTCTGGCTTTTCTGCCACATACTTTTTCTTGACCTGGGCTACATCTTCATAACCAACCACCAATCGGCTCCGGAACAGATCGTCCTCAGGGGTAAGCTGAAACCCTACTTGCGGAAAGCAAATGATAAAATCTTTGTTTTGGCGCAAACTGGACTTTGTTGCTTTATCGGCCATGGTATAAAAAGTATCATAAAGCAATGGCGTGTTTGCGTAGGCGTGGAGACTGGTTTCTTTTTCCAACCGCCTGTCAAAACTTAAAAAATCGGGGTCTGTTGCCAGGGTACTGCCATCTTGATACCCATTAATGATGGTCTTAATGGTATTGGGGCTGTCACTAAAAACAACATATGCCCCAATGATTGTAAAATAAGGTTTGTCAAACTCTTTGAACCTACTGCCCAAAACCATTTTAAAGAAGCCTTTAATGGACAAAAAGTGAATCTCATGCCCTTTATAGCTCACCGCCTTAAACTTTACCGGGGTCTTCTTTCTAATCTGCCTTAGCAATACATCCAAGTTTTCTTTGGCCTGGTCAACATCATTGGTTTTAAGTACCAATGCCAAGTCATTCTCTTTGTTGGATAAGCTAGATTTAATCTGCAATATGGCAATTTCGTCCCCGACCCAGCTTACAAAGTTATCTTGGACATTGATGTTTAAAAATTTTTCCACCTTTTTAATCCCGGCTTCATACCCTCTAAATTCGGCTGAGTTATTCGCCTTTTGTACCGTCATAAAATTTTGGTAAAACTCGCTAAAACTATCAAAGCCATAGCTGAGATACAGTGCCGTGCTCTTAGGTGCAATGCTAGGTATGGTACGCTTGGCCTTACCTGACCGCTGTAGTGCCTCTAAGTAGTTCTCATTCTTGTAGTCTATGTTGGTAAAGCCATTTGCGGTTAAGGTGCTTTGCGCATCCATATCAAAACTAAAACCGGAAAACAAAAAATTGTTGCCCATCGCATCTACCCAATCTGTGGGTGTATCCGTAAACTGGTAGTAATAGGAATTAAATTGACTGTAATTTACATAGAGCCTAAAAAGGTTTTCATAGCCTACCTGTTGGTTGATTTCAATAAAATTATGGTCCCTGCCCAAAACTGGTTCTTGGTGCTGGTCTATGGAAGCTTCTACCAAACTGTGCGTAAATGAGGCTATCAACTGGTTTTTGATAAAGGCCAGATACATGGTTTCTTTACTGCTCCTGTCATACACCTCTAAAATTTCGTGCTCATGATAGTTGCGTTTGCTCAGCACATAGCCCTCATCCAATAGCGTGTCCAAATAGGTTTTTAGCAGTTTTAGCTTGGCAATCCGTTTTAAATCCAGCACATAAAAAATACCATAGTCCTTTTTAGAAATGGTATGTATGGAAATAAAGAGCGAACGATCATCAAAAAACTCAAAAAGCGTTCGTTTGGAATTGAAGATGGTATCTACTTGTTGGATGTTCTCCGTAAGTTCAGCAAAATAGGTGTTGTTCTTAAGGTGTTGCCAGGCCCTACTTTCACTGATCTTGGACCAACTGGCAACTGGCCTATCGGACTCCATGACAAAAACCGCATCATCGGGAATCAAATAAATGGACTGTAAATTGGTTTTGGGAGAGATAACAAAGAGGTAGAGCAAATAGAAAAGATAGCAGGTAAAAACGGCAAGTGCACCAAAAAGGATTTTTCTTTTTGTCATAACCACAATAGATTCACCCTAGTAAACGAAAAATAAGCCGCTTTCGTTTATTACAGGGTCTTTAAATCCTTAATGGTTTTAAAGGCGACATCCACTTGGTCATCGTTTACCAAAATGGTAAACTCATTGGTGGTAGAAATCACCTCATAAAGTATGATGCCCTCCCAGGCCAATCGCTGAAAGATAAAATAATAAATTCCGGGCACGGATACGTTCTCCGCTGGTAGTTTTACCGTTACGGAAGACAGGTTTTCCGCTTTTTGGGTACAACGCTCGTTTACAAACAGTTCTTCCACCGTCTTATCAAGGGTATTGCTTACCACTATATTTATTTCATTTACCCCGCGGGAAGAAGTGTAGAAAATATCCTGATTTTTATTGACCTCTTCCAACAATTTCGCCTGGTTGGCCAATATGGTTTCTGAGGACAGAAAGGTGTAGTCACTAAGGTTGGAGCGCACCGTAATCTCCCCTATATTCTTTAGGACCTTTACAATTTTATGGGTTGCGCGGAACTCCAGATCATCGGACAATCGTTTTAGGGCCATCACTATGGCACCATTGCGGATATCCTTGCCCAGCTCCTCCTCTATTTCTGGCTTTACCATTCTGGAGAGGGACGTTAAATTAATAATCCCTTGGGCCAATGCGCTTTGTAAAAAGGGTTTCTTTTTAATGTAGTTTTCCACTACGGCAGAAATCGTCTTCATTGGACATACTTTTGCCGTAAAAATAACTAATTGTTACAAATAACACAAATAGTTAAAAATGATAGAATGCATCTTCCAAGTGCTCCAGTTGAAATTGTGTTCCTTTTTGCAGCACGGTCACAATATCAAAACGTACCTCCAGATCCAAATTATTCTCCATTACGTACTGGTTTGCCGTAGCCACCAAAAGTTTAATTTTTTTAGGGTTTACGGTTTCAGATAAATCCTCCAGAAAAGCGTTGGTTCTGGACTTTACCTCCACTATGGCCAAAATGTTTTCTTTTTGGGCAATAATGTCAATTTCACCTTTTAAATATCGGTAGTTTTTGTATTTAATAGTGTACCCTTTCTTTTGGAGGTATGCAATGGCTTTCTCCTCTCCAAGCTTCCCCAACTCATTATGTTTTCCCATAGTTTCTTAAAATATTGAAAATTAAATGCATTTCGTCGAAAAATTTGGTGTTTCATCCGAAAAGTGACGTTTACATTGTAATTTACCAGCTCAAATGAACCACACCTACCAAAAGCACATAGTGAATGTTAAGACTATGATACTTTTAAATTCCCAAATCTATTATGCAACCATTCGTTAATTGTAATACGGGTTCCCTAGCTCCGTATACCACTCCATTAGACGCTTCAAAAGTACGGCATTTGTACCGCAGACTGGGCTTTAGCGCCTCTGTTGATGTCATCAACCAAGGTGTTGGCCAATCTGCCAATGCATTGGTAGACACCTTGGTAGGCCAAGCGGTAAATGCCCCGGTGATTCCACCACCAGCATGGTCCGAGTGGACCAATGCCAATTATCCAGAGGATGATGATCTACGGCGCCAATTACGGCGTGCCCAAAGGGAAGAATTATATACCGCCTATGGGAATGCGTTACTCAACAATAATCTACGGGACCGGATGAGTTTCTTCTGGAGCAACCATTTTGTGACCGAATATGGGGTTTACGACTGTAACTCCTTTTTGTATGAATATGTAAACTGTTTGCAGCGCAATGCCTTGGGCAACTTTAAGACCTTTGTAAGCGAAATTGGCCTTACCAGTGCCATGCTCCGCTATCTGGACGGTGCCTTTAACAATCGTAACAGACCCAATGAAAACTATGCACGTGAGCTATACGAACTCTTTACCCTAGGTGAAGGCGTGGGCTATACGGAAGAGGACATTATTGAGGCAGCAAGGGCCCTCACCGGTTATGTGAACAGGGGAGAAGTTGGCTGTACCAAGATTACCTTTAATCCTGAAAGACATGATACCGACCCCAAGACCATTATGGGGCAAACAGGCAACTGGGGTTATGAGGACGTCATCGATATTTTATTTGATCAACGTGCAGATCAGATTGCATTTTACATCAGTAAAAAATTATACATGTTCTTTGTACACCCTGATGCGTTGGCCGCCGAGGCACAACCCATCATCAACGGTATGGCCGCAACATTTTTGGCCAATAATTTTGAAATTGCACCGGTACTGGCAGAACTGTTAAAAAGTGAGCACTTTTTTGATGATACCGCCATTGGGGTCATCATCAAAAGTCCGTTGGACCTTTATCTCAATTTTATTAAGGAAAGTAATTTTGCCTACACGGACGGTACCGTGGTAAACGCCATAGACGCAGCTTCCATGATTGGCCAGGAAGTTTTTGACCCAGTGGATGTTGCTGGCTGGCAACGGGACCGCCAATGGATAAACACCAACTACATTATAGGTAGATGGTTGACCATGGAGGTGTTCTTAGAGCAATTTTTCGCTGCCAATACGGAACAGTTTAGGCAGTTGGGCATCGCGGCCGCCGGTGCTGCGGAAAGCGACCCTAATGTGGTGGCCCGGGCCATTATTGACAAATTCCTACCTAAAGGCCTACTCACAGACGCGGATTATGAGAGGGCCATTGTAGTATTTAGAGAGCCCTACGAAGACAACAATATTTATGAAACCGGTAGCTGGAACATGATGTTGGAAGACACCCCGTCCCAAGTATACCTATTGCTGTTACATCTGGTAAGAGAACCTGAATTTCAACTCAAATAACCTACAATTATGTGCGATACCCATAACCATCACGATAAAGATCCTTTTAAAGGCCTAGAACATGAAGGCCATGATCTAGAACACAAACAATGGAGCAGAAGGTCTTTTTTACAGGCCCTTGGCATTGCCGGCTCCGGCTCCATGCTATTGGGAAGCAATATGCTCTCCGCCTCTGGCCCATCACCGCTAACCTCTGCCATTGCAGCTGCGGAAACGGACAATATCCTTATTTTAATCCGTCTTAACGGAGGTAATGACGGTTTAAGCACGGTAATACCCATTCAACAATACGATACCTACGCCAACCAAAGACCCAACATTTACATCCCTGAAAGTAAAATCCTAAAATTAACGGATGACTTTGGCATTCCTACCTATATGGACGCCCTTGAGCCTTTATGGGGCAATGGCCAGTTTAAAGCCGTACATGGGGTTGGTTACCAAAACCAAAGCCTTTCCCACTTTACAGGTTCTGACATCTATGCCAACACAGATTTGACCTCAACCGGGTTCACCGGGCTTAACACAGGCTGGATGGGAAGACATTTTGAAGATCTCTACCCTGATTATTTGATTAATCCACCAGAGGCACCGGCAGCGGTGCAGATTGGAAATATTTCTAACCTTGTTTTCCAAGGCGAAGAGACCAATTATGCCTTTGTGACCAATAACATTGACCAGTTAGAGGAAATTGCGGCCACTGGCCAATTTTATGACATTGCCAACGCCCCTTTTGATGACTGTATGTACGGCGACCAACTGCGCTTTTTACGAGGTGTGGCCAATACCACTTATGAATACGCAGGGAAAATCAATGAGGCCTATGAGCGCGGACAAAACCAGGTAGAATACCAGGACAATGGCTTTGCCCGTCAATTGGCATTATTGGCTAGATTGATCAAAGGAAATTTGGGAACCAAAGTCTACATGATTTCCATGGGCGGATTTGACACCCATGGAAATCAACCAGAGGCGCACCAACGTCTTATGTCCAATCTTTCCATAGCAGTGAACAACTTCTATGAAGATTTGGCCTTTACACAGCAGGATGAAAAAGTTTTGAGTATGACCTTCTCTGAATTCGGAAGACGGATTTTTGAGAATGGATCTAACGGGACGGACCACGGCAAGGCAGCCCCAACCCTTTTCTTTGGCTCAGGATTAAACGGAAGCGCCTTTGTGGGGGAACACCCCTCTTTAGATGCCCCAAATGGACGTGGCAACCTGGAATACACCATGGACTTTAGGAACCTGTATGCCACGGTTTTGGGAGAATGGCTCTGCGTACCCATGGACAAGGTTGTGGAACACTTGTATTTTGATACCAGCGCCCCGTATACGCCAGTAGATTTAGGATTTAATTGTAGCGGCGTGGATTTTGATGATATTGCCTATGATAACGATCCACCTACTTTACCAGATACCCCACCACGGGACGAAGAAGGTGAAGTGGCTAGCGAGGAAATGGGCTTTGAAGTGGTACATAAGCCCTATTATCCATCGGAACGTAACCCGCATATCTATTTGGAAATGCCGTTTAGCGCCCATGTGGATATTCAATTATTCAATATTCTGGGACAGAACGTCGGTACCGTGTTTAACGAAATGATGTTGGAAGGTACCGCGGAAATAAACATCAGGGAACGTGTTCGTGGAAGCCTGTCCACCGGTAAGTACATCTACCGCATACAGGTGGGTGACCAGAAAATGAGCAAATCCGTAATGATCATGTAACACCATAAAATACCCCAATGGAAACCTCCGTTGGCGCAGCCCCCACCCCAATTTTGGGACGCGCTAATTGGAGGTTTTTTATATCCAATACCCCTTAGTGGAACCTTAAGCTTTACCGGTCCTATTTATCCCTTATGGTCATGGACGGTTAACAGACTATTTCTTGTATTTTTGAGGCCTCAATAAGCACACCTATGTCTCAAGAAGCAACGTTTAAAAGAAAGCCTTTGGCCCGCAGGTACACCTTAACCGCAGCACTGCCATACACCAACGGGCCAATCCATATAGGCCATTTGGCCGGTGTTTACGTCCCTGCGGACATTTATGCGCGTTACCAGCGATTACAGGGTAATGACGTGGCTTTTATTTGCGGAAGTGATGAACATGGTTTTGCCATCCCCATGAAGGCAAAAAAAGAGGGGGTCTCCCCACAAGATATCATTGACAAGTATCACGGAATCATTAAAAAATCCTTTCAGGAATTTGGCATTTCATTTGACAATTACTCGCGAACCTCTGCGAAAGTGCATCATGAAACCGCATCAGAATTCTTTAAAAAACTTTACCAACAAGGTGACTTTATGGAAGAGGTCACTGAACAATTGTACGATGCCGAGGCAGACCAGTTTTTGGCAGACAGGTTTGTAACGGGAACCTGTCCCAAATGCAGTTTTGAAGCAGCATACGGGGACCAGTGTGAAAATTGCGGATCATCATTGAACGCTACAGACCTCATCAATCCAACATCAACGATAACCGGAGGCGTACCCACGTTAAAAAGTACCAAACATTGGTTTTTACCGCTAGACCGCTATGAGGGTTTTTTGAAAGAATGGATCATTAAAGGCCATAAAAACGACTGGAAACCCAACGTCTACGGCCAATGCAAATCTTGGATAGATGAAGGGCTACGGCCAAGGGCCGTGACCCGCGATCTGGATTGGGGGATCCCCGTGCCGGTTGACGGTGGTGAAGGCAAAGTCTTATATGTCTGGTTTGATGCCCCTATCGGGTACATCTCTTCCACAAAAGAATGGGCAGAACGGGAAGGCAAGGATTGGGAACCTTACTGGAAGGATAGCGATACCAAAATGCTACATTTTATTGGCAAGGACAATATCGTTTTTCACTGTATCATCTTTCCATGCATGTTAAAAGCGCACGGAGATTACATTTTACCAGAAAACGTACCAGCCAATGAATTCCTGAACCTGGAAGGCAACAAATTATCCACTTCAAAGAATTGGGCGGTTTGGCTGCATGAGTATTTGTTGGATTTTCCGGATATGCAAGACGTATTGCGTTACACTTTAACGGCCAATGCACCCGAAACCAAGGATAATGATTTTACTTGGAAGGATTTTCAGGCGAGAAACAATAACGAGTTGGTCGCCATTTTTGGCAATTTCATAAACAGGGTAACCGTGCTTACCCACAAGTATTATGATGGCGTGGTTCCGGAGCCTTCAATATTCAATGCAACGGACACCGCTACTTTGGAAGCTTTAAGAACCTATCCACAGACCCTAACGGACTCGTTGGAACGCTACCGCTTTAGGGAAGCCAGCCAAGAATTGTTGAACTTGGCCCGTTTGGGCAATAAATATTTGGCCGATGAAGAACCGTGGAAGACCATTAAAACAGAAGAAGAGCGCACCAAAACCGTGATGTTCGTCGCTTTACAAATAGCCACTGCGTTAGCAGTTTTGAGCGAGCCTTTTCTACCATTTACTTCCAATAAGTTAAAACACATTCTAAATGTCAGTTCGAGTGATTCGCCAGAAGCGAATCGTATCGAGAACACTTGGAACGATGTTTCCCAAAAAGAAACGTTACTCCATTCAGGCCATAACATTGATAAAAGCGAACTATTGTTCCGTAAGATAGAAGACAAAGAAATAGAAGCACAACTGGCAAAATTGGAAGCCACCAAAAAACGTAACGAGCAGATGGACAAAGAAGTGACTCCACAAAAAGAAACCATCACATTTGAAGATTTCTCTAAATTGGATATGCGTGTAGGTACTATTATTGAAGCGGAAAAAATGCCGAAAGCTAACAAGCTTTTGGTGCTTAAGGTAGATACGGGCCTTGATGTCCGAACCATTGTTTCCGGCATCGCCGAAAGCTTTACGCCAGCAGAAATTGTAGGGAAACAAGTAACCGTGCTTGTAAATCTAGCCCCAAGAAAGCTGCGCGGTGTTGAAAGTGAGGGCATGATTTTGATGACAGAAAATGAAGCGGGGAAATTGGTATTTGTGAACCCGGATGAGAATGGGGTTGGTAATGGAGGGACGATAAGTTAAAGTGCTCTGCCAATGACCCTCATCCCCTACATCACCCAACATACCCAACTCCCGCAAAAAAGTGTTGAAAATACGGTTGCCCTTTTAAACGAAGACTGTACAGTGCCCTTTATTTCGCGCTACCGAAAAGAACGCACAGGAGATTTGGATGAAGTGCAAATTGGCGCTATTGTAAAATTCAAGGCTGAGTTTGAAACCTTGGAAAAACGCAAAAAAGCAATTATCAAGGCCGTTGGTGAACAAGGACTATTGACAGCGGAACTTAAAACGAAGTTTGAAAATTGCGCTGATATGACCAGCTTGGAAGATGTTTACCTTCCCTATAAAAAAAACAAGAAGACCAAAGCGGAGACCGCCCGAAATAACGGGTTGGAACCCTTGGCAAAAATCATCATGGCACAACGGGCAGATGACATTGAGTTTATCGCTTCAAAATATTTGAATCATCCTATTGAAAACGAAGATGATGCCTTGGAAGGGGCCCGCCACATCATTGCCGAATGGATCAATGAACGTAGTAGTATTCGAAATCAATTACGCAGACAACTGGAGCGTTACGCAATGATTAGCACAAAGGTGGTAAAAGCTAAAAAAGAAGCTACTTCCAATCAGCAAGGGACCAGCGAAAAAGCTCAAAAATATAGGGATTATTTTGACTTTAGCGAACCGCTAAACCAGTGCCCTTCGCATCGGTTTTTAGCCATACAACGTGCGGAGGCAGAAGGGTATGTTAGAGTCAAAATCGAAATTGATGATGAGCGCGCCCTGGAAAACATACAGCGCAAACTCATTACATCAAATAACGCATGTGCAGGACAAATTGCCTTAGCCATAAAAGATGCTTACAAAAGACTTTTACTGCCCGCATTATCCAATGAAGTTTTAAAGGCTGCCAAGGAAAAAGCAGATGATACCGCCATACAGGTATTTGCGAAAAACCTAAGGCAACTATTGCTTGGTGCACCATTGGGGGAAAAGCGTATTTTGGCCATTGACCCCGGATTTAGAACGGGTTGTAAAGTGGTTTGTTTAGATGCTCAGGGCGATTTAAAACATAACGAAACCATTTATCCGCATGCCCCACAGAACAAATCTGCAGAAGCCATCAAAAAAATAAGTTCCCTTGCAGACGCTTATAAAATTGAGGCCATAGCCATTGGCAATGGAACGGCATCAAGAGAAACCGAACGGCTCATTAAACGAATCGCTTTTAAAAATCCCCCTGAGGTTTTTGTGGTCAGTGAGGCCGGTGCTTCCGTTTACTCAGCATCAAAAATAGCACGAGAAGAATTTCCCAATTACGATGTAACCGTAAGAGGTGCTGTTTCCATTGGCAGACGCCTAGCGGACCCTTTGGCAGAACTGGTGAAAATTGACCCAAAGTCCATTGGCGTAGGGCAATATCAGCACGATGTGGACCAAGCCAAATTAAAAACTTCACTAGATACCGTAGTAGCAAGCTGTGTAAATGCTGTTGGGGTAAACATTAATACGGCAAGTATTCCCCTGCTGAGCTACGTTTCTGGCATTGGCCCCAAACTGGCAGAACATATGGTTGCGCACCGCAATGAACACGGCGCCTTTAAAAACAGGGAATCCATAAAAAAAGTAGCCCGACTTGGCAGTAAAGCTTTTGAGCAAGCTGCCGGTTTTCTAAGAATCAAAGATGGGGAAAATCCCTTGGACGATTCCGCTGTCCACCCAGAAAGCTACCCCATAGTCCTACAAATGGCAACAGATCAAAAGACTACCGTAAACCAATTATTGAACAATACAGCCCTTTTAAAAAATATCGACCTAAAAAAATATACTACCGATACAATCGGGATACCTACGCTGAAAGACATATTAAGGGAACTGGAAAAACCTGGTCTAGACAGCAGGGAAAGAGCAAAAGTCTTCACCTTTGACCAAAACATCAGCACGATCACAGACCTTAGACCCGGACAACTGTTGCCTGGCATCGTGAACAACATTACCAATTTTGGTTGTTTTGTGGATATTGGCATAAAGGAGAGCGGGCTTATCCATATTTCTAATTTGGCCGATGGTTTCGTAAGCGATGTCAACGCCCATGTGCGTTTGCAACAACAGCTTATTGTAAAGGTTCTGGAAGTGGATACCACCAGAAAACGGATACAGTTAAAGCTGCACCAATCCTGATTTGCCAAAATGTATAAAAGCTTACGCAGTGGCGGATTCCTGCTTTCACAACCTTAAATCAAAAAAATCCCCGGACGCAGGTCCAGGGATTTGCTTTTTACACTAAAATAACCAATTACCTTATTGTAAAAATAAAGTCGCTTTAGGAATCAAATCTGCTGCCGTTTGCAAAGCACCCTTCTTTGAGGTTCTATGGAGCAAAGGGGTTTGGGTTGGCAATACCGTACGTCCTTGCTTACCGGCCTGATGGGTCGTAGGCATCTTTATCCTTCTGCCCAAGGCTTTTCCAACAGGAGTTTTTCCACTGTTGGTATAGTCAATGGTATCATATAGCACGCCATTGTCATCATAGAACTCCCCACGTACCAACTGGCCGTTTTCATAGTAATAAATATTGGTGAACCCGTCTACCAAGACCTGAACCACCCTAGACAAAAAGCCATTGGAATCGTATTCCCAAGTTTCATTGAACCAAGGGCTACCATCACCAAACAACACCTCAACAGTGGCAGTTCTTCCAAGGGAGTCATAGGTATAATTATTGATTTGGAAAGGTACATTTTGGCTATCAAAATAAGTGATGGTGGCAATAAAACCATTTTGGTCAAATTCAGCCTCGGTATAAAAATCCAAAACACCATCAAAGTAAAACTCCTGGGTCCTAAATTCAATACCACTGGGCCCATACTCATTGGTTTCTTTATAGGCCAATATGCCATTGGCATCATATTGATAGGATATGTTGACAAATGAGCCATCTGCAAAATACTCGCTGCTAAAAGACAATAACCCATTGTTAAAATCCTCTGAGGTAGTGGCGATTCCCTCTTGGTAGTTCTGCGTACTTTCACGGCCATTGGTGGCAGCGTATGAGACGGACACCAAGAGCTCATTACCGTCATACGTTCTGGTGCGCGTTGCCGTATAGGGTTCGCCATTACTTGGGTTTACTTCTTCATTAGTGCTATAACCTACCAATTTTTGGTCTCCATCATAGGTAAAAACGTCCGTGACCAAGGACTCGGTAACGAAAGTTTCTAGTACGCCACCGCTTATGATATCGTCTTGAAAAACCCGATCATAGTCAATTCTGCTGACCTTACCAGAAGCATCATATTCATACCTAAAATTCCGGGTAGAAACAAACTGAAAACTATTGTTGGCGTCAAGAGTCTGTAGGTCAAAAAACACGCGCCTAGCGGTAGCGATCACTCCATTTTCATAGGTAAAGCTCCAGGAGATGGTAAAATCCCTATCTGGATTGTCAGCGGCCAAATCCCTATAGTATTCCAAAGGTCTGTTTTCATCATCATGGGCGGTAAACTGATTGGTATTGAAGGCAAAACCATTGGCGTCCACAAAACCTAAGGAGGCTAACTGATCGTCTTGGTTATAGGTAAATGAAATGGCATTGGTAAACTGGGCAAAACGTGGTGTGGCACCCACTAATGAATTGGAAGCAAACTCCGTGATTTGCCCAGTTTCCGGAAGACCGTTTGCTAAAAAGGAGCTAAAGTCCATGGTGTAAAAAACCTTGCCGGAATATCTTGAGATGATGTCCAGTGCCACCAAATTGCCCTGACCATCAAAAGTGGTTCTATACATGGCAACAGAGGAGGTATAATTGGCGTCCCAGGTTTCAAAATATGTCTTTAACGCGGGCAACAAATGGGTTATGACCAAATTTTCCGGAGCCTCATACGTAATGCCCAATGAACTGGCCATGGCGTTGGCCGCCTGGGCTGGGTAAACCACCTGAAGTTCCAAACTGGAATTTTGGGCAACGTTTAAAACAATATCTGCCAATACCGCTTCTATTGGCGCATTAAAATCTATTGAGGTTACGCCCAAGTTAGTTACTGCATCCATGGTGATCTTAATGCCATTGGACTCATCCCCATCCGCATCCAAGGTTTGTAAAAAAGCCGCGATGTTCTGGGCAAGCCTAGATGCTATAGTGGCATTGGCATCCACATTTTGTGCCAAGGTAATTGGGGTAATCAGTGCCTGCCCCATGGCTTTACCAAGTATAATGTTTCCCACTTTAAAGGTAATCTCCTCCCCACTGACATAGGTAAACTCACCATTGGTATTGGTAATGCCAGATTGGGTAGCGGTCTCAAAGGATAGGCCCTCTACCTCAGCATCCTTAAAAACACCTGTCAACACCTCTGGTCCGGACGGTTCTTCCGTGATTGGTTCTTCTTCTTGACTGGTATCCGGATCTACTACAGGGGTTTCATCCTTACCACAACTTAATAGTACTACAAACAGGCAACAACAGGCCCAAATCATTTTGGTTTTCATTTTTATATAGTTTTAATGGTTTACATACAGCATTACCTTGGCCGGTAGCCATCTACCGCCAGTACAAGTGAACATTAGGGGAGGGGGGAGTATTTAGGTGGCAATGTAGCGCCATTGCACAACGGAGACAATACCCATTCATAGGTAATTACAGCGTTGGGATAAAAAACATTCCCAATTTGTTTTAGGGTATGCCACTAATGGACCACTATGTAAAAAGAATCGTCATATATTCCTTTTTAATGGCCCGCTTAGATGGGAAAAGCTAGCTGTTTCCTAAAAATTGATGGCGCTCTTCAAATTTTAAACCAGAGAGAACGTTATCCCATAAAACTAAGTAGCCATGTCATATAGGTTAAAGCGCTGTGCGCACATTGTCCTTTTATTGATGCTAGTGGGGTGTGGGGCAAACGATGATGAAATTAATGAGGCAATCAGCAACCAATCCCTGGGGTATATGGTGCAAGACGGACAATTGCTAAAAAATGGGAAGCCCTTTGCCCCAAAGGGCGTAAATGCGCTGAATACCTTTGGTATAGACAACAGCGGCCTCATGGCGACTTGGAACATAGGGATAGTCCGGGAATTCATTGGTAATTTAAGGGAACAGCCTATTGAGGGCCCTGCCATACAAGATAGTAGAGGAGTCTTTTTACATTCACTTAATAACATCGTAAAACAACATCGCAGTGAGGGAAGAACCGTAATTCTCTGTCCGTTCGGATGGGTGGACAACAGTGGTGAGCGCCAATTATTTACGGGACTTAACCCATCCGAGCAGGATTTCTTTGAAGCGTACAAGATAAAAATGGCCGCCATTGCTGACTACTTTAAAGGTCAAGACGATGTTTGGCTGCAAGTATGGAACGAACCCTACAGTTTTGGCAATGGCAATAACTACTCCCACCAGCTTTGGTACAAAGACCATGTGGAAATGATCAACAATCTTAGAAATGTGGAGGGGTTTGATAATATCATCCTAATTGCCGGAAATGAACAAGGTCAAGGAGAGCAGGTGTTGTTAGAAAAAGGCAAGGATTTGTTGGAGCATGATTCCCAAATAGTATTTGATCTGCATGCCTATGGCAAATGGCATGAAAACGCGACCCAAGCCAGTATCACAAGACGTTTAACGGCCTTACAAGATGCGGAACTTCCCATTATTTTTGGGGAGGTTGGCGTAATTACCGAAGGGGCACCATTAAGCAATGCCACAAATTTTTTAGAGGCTTGCAAGGTAAATCGTGTAGGTGCGTTGGCCTGGCTCTGGAACAAAAACACCATGGACCAAAATGCACTACTTACCAATGACGGCCTTCCCAATGATACCAACAACAATGACTGGGGAACTACCTTTAAGACATTTCTGCTCTCGGATTAAGTGAAATCCCCTATCTTGGCTGGCATGCTAAAAATTGCCTTTCACCCCATTTACAAGCATCCATTGCCCGCAGGACATCGGTTTCCCATGTTAAAATATGACCTTCTACCACAGCAACTTCTGTATGAAGGCACCTGTAATGTGGATAATTTTTTTGAGCCGCAAATACCTAGTGAAGAACCCATATTGGCCGTGCATAAGGAATCTTATTTTCATGAACTGAAAAATCTGCAGCTAAAACCTAGCTTGGCCCGTAAAATAGGGTTTCCCTTATCCAAAGCATTGGTAGAGCGCGAACAAATCATAGCAGATGGCACGGTAAGCGGCTGCACATTTGCCCTAGAGCACGGTATTGCCATGAATATTGCCGGAGGAACACACCACGCCTTTACAGACCGTGGGGAAGCTTTCTGCATGCTCAATGACCAAGCCATTGGCGCGCGTTATTTGCTAGAGAAAGAATTGGTCAAAAGCATCTTGATTGTTGATTTGGATGTACACCAAGGCAATGGAACAGCAGAGATTTTTAGGAACGAACCATCCGTTTTTACCTTTTCCATGCACGGGGCGGCCAACTATCCTTTTAAAAAAGAAACTTCGGATTTGGACATTCCCTTAGAAAAAGGTACCAACGACAACACCTACCTTACCATTTTAAAAGAAACCCTTCCCCGATTGATGAACAAGGTACAACCTGATTTTATTTTCTATCTCTGTGGGGTTGATGTGTTGTCCACGGATAAATTGGGAACGCTTGCAATGAGTATGGAGGGCTGCTATCAACGTGACCGTTTTGTACTACAATGCTGCAAAGACGCAAAACTCCCAGTGCAATGTAGTATGGGCGGTGGGTATAGTCCTGATATCAAGACTATTGTAGAGGCGCATGCCAACACCTTTAGGTTGGCCCAAGAAATATTCTTTTGATTCACAAACAGATGTTAAAGCAATTGCACAATATCCCGTTTTATTGTAAATTCTTACAAAAATTCCATGGATATGAAAAAGGGTTTTATTTCAATACTCGCTTTATTCTATTTCGTTAATATCCCAGTATTTGCGCAAAATGATGCTATCATAGAAGCATTTGGGACGTATACGGAATTACCTAGGGAGGTGGTCTCTGTCCATCTAAACAAAACCATATTTTTTAAAGAAGAAGAAATAGGTTTTCAGGCCTATGTCTTTGAAAAAGGAACAAAATTACTCTCCCAAGAGACCCGCAACCTTTACTGCATGCTAGTAAATGAAGAGAACCAGGTAGTAAAACAAAAAATGGTTTTGATCAATGACGGATTTGGGCATGGTAGCTTTGCAGTGGACAGTTCTATGGTACAGGGTAAGTACAAGTTTAAGGCCTTTACCAATTGGATGCGCAATTTCTCAGAAAACAATGGTTACAGCCAAGAAATCGTGGTTGTTGATGTTAATAAGCCAGAAATAGTCGAAAAATCAAAGGGTGTTAAGGTTGATGCGCAATTTTTACCCGAAGGCGGACACGCTTTGGCTGGGGTGGACAATACCTTTGGGGTCATTATAAAGGATCAAAATGGCCTAGGGGTAAAAAACCTTAAGGGAATCATTACTACAGATGAGGGACACCAAGCCAGTAGTTTTGAGCTTGATCAATTTGGCATCGGGAGATTTATCCTTATTCCAAAGCACAATGTTAATTATTACGCTGAATTTGAAATTGGTGAACAACGATTTAAACGAAGTATAGGCACCATTAACAAAGCAGGTATCAACCTACAACTAACGGATTTAAAAAACGAAGTTGGCATTGTGTTGAATTCAGTAGGCAGCAAACAAAAAAAATATCAGATGGCCCTTCACAACGGTCTTGACATTAAAATGATAGATATTGATTTCTCTTCCAATCCAAAACAAATCAAGGTCTTAAAGAAAGAGGATTTATTTGATGGCTTAAATATCATCACCGTTTTTGACAAGAATGGTAATCCTCTACTGGAAAGGCTCTATTTTAACTTCCAAGACGTGGAACGATTCCGCCTTGGTAACGATTACAGCATCACCCATGCCAATGACTCCATTCAAGTAAAGTTGCATTTGGGCAAGCTAACGACCAGCGCCCTTACCAGGCTTAGCGTTTCCGTTTTACCCAAAGAAACGTTAGCTTATGCCAGTTCACAGAACATACTATCGCAATTACATCTAAATCCTTATTTGAGGGGCCATGTGCAAGACGCACCATATTACTTCACGGAAACTACAAGAAAAAAACAGTTCCAATTAGACAATTTGCTAATCACCCAAGGCTGGAGCAGCTATGATTGGCATACCATTACCACAAAACCGCCCCAATATCTTTTTGATTTTGAAAAAGGCATTACCCTAATAGGGCAAGTAAACAAAAAAGAGGATACAGAAATCTTATTGTCTCCATTGGAAAACAACAGTTTTGAGTCTTTCTCCGTATCCGCAAAGGAACCTGAATTTACCCAAGACCAGCTATACCCCTACCAAGACGAGCTATTACGATTTTCTGAAGTAAGGGGGGAAGCAGTGGCCAAGAGCGTCCCATTATATGCAAGGTTCAAACCCAGTAGTATACCCATTTTAAGGTTTAATGGAAAGACGAACGGTAAGATTAACAATCAATTTCTAGTCACCAATGCCACTGATATTTACGAAGGATTTAAAGGGTTTGAAAAAATTACGGAGTTGGATGAGGTGATGGTTCAAAAGAATCCACGGAAAGAACGCGTTAAAAGACTTAAGGACAAGTCTATGGGCCAAGTTATTGCCTTTGAAGAAGATGATTATAGGCGCAGGATGTTTTTAGGGGATTACCTGAGTCAATTTGGCTTTTATGTTTCAGAGGCAGACGGACGGTTCAACATTGCAACCATCAATCCTAACTCCCCCAACAATAACCAACCGCTCATTTATTTAGACAACATTCTACTGTCTAGCTACAATGTTTTGGCTAGGTGGCGTATGGATGTTATTGATTACATCGAAATTAATCGTTCTGGCTTAGGCGGCGGTATTCTGGGAGGTGGTGGTATCATTAAAATTTTTACCGACCCACAACTTGCTTATAAAACCTCAAAAAAAGCACCAATGTTCAATGAGGTAGCTATTCCTTTGGCGTTTTCCAGGCCAAAACGGTTCTACACACCCAAATTTAATAGCTACCAAGACGCCGTGTTTAAAAGTTTGGGCGCCATTGATTGGCACCCCAACTTGAGCACGGATGGGCAGGGCAATGTTTCCTTTAAAATCCCAAATTTAGGACTGGACCAAGCCCAGATGTTCATAGAAGGGGTGGTCAATGGAAATCAATTGGTATCTGAAATGAAAATTGTAGATTTTTAAAAGAAACATTTTTATCCCCCGGTAGAGTACGGAAGGCTGCCGAGGCAAATAAGAAAATGATTCAGCTAAATACAAAAGTGAATTCACAAAAGAACTATAACAATTAAAATCGAAACAATATGGGCAAGTCACTTCAAATCAGCTGCATTATGTTGCTCTTTACTTCTGCCATTTTAGGTCAGGACAAGAGTTTTATTGACAACTTCGAATCGTATACGGCAATGCCAAGGGAGGTGGTTACGCTACATTTAAATAAAACTGTTTTTTTAAAAGGTGAAGAAATAGGTTTCCAAGCCTATGTATTTGAAAAAGGCACCAACGAATTATCATTACAGACCAAAAACCTGTACGTGGTGCTTTTAAACGCCAAAGACAGTGTGGTAAAAAAGAAATTGGTCTTAATGGAAAACGGATTTGGCCATGGAACTTTTACATTGGACAAAACCCTTAAAGTAGGTGACTATAGAATCGAGGCCTTTACCAATTGGATGAGGAACTTTTCTGAAAAAAACCATTACAGTCAGCAAATCCACCTAATTGACACCAATACACCCTTAGCCAATCACATGGTAGACAAGGATAAGGGTATAGATGCCCAATTTTTACCGGAAGGCGGCCATGCCCTTGCCGGCGTGGAAAATACTTTTGGAGTGATTATAAGAGACAGTAACGGCTATGGGGTTTCTAATGCTAAAGGCTTGATTAAGGATAAAAACGATAGAATAATCGCTGACTTTAAGGTAGATAATTTTGGCATAGGGCGTTTCTTGATGACACCAAGGCCAAACACGGAATATATGGCGTTTGTAGATGTAGATGACCAAACCCACCGTTTTGAACTTGGCCCTTTTAGGTCTAAGGGAATCAACCTGCAAGTCACAGAACTGGAAAAAACGGTAGGTATTGTATTCAACAAATCTGGATTCCAAGATGAAACGTTTGACCTTGCCATTCACAATGGCCTAAACATTAATGTTATTGAGGTTGACTTTGCATCCAACCCTAAACAGATCATCTTAATTGAGAAGGAAAACCTGCATAAAGGCATCAATATTTTCACGCTCTTTGACAATAAGGGCAATCCGCTATTAGAACGCCTATATTTTAATTTTGATGCACTCAAGGATTATTCCTTTACCAAAATAAAAGCCCCTGCAGTCAAAAAAGATTTAGATTCCATAGAGATAACACTTGCCATGGATGATATAAATCTGGAAAAATTATCCCGGTTGAGCATTTCCGTGCTTCCCAACGAATCCCTGGCTTACGGAAGTCCCCATACCGTTGCATCTTACCTTCATGTTATTCCGTATGTTAGGGGCAACGTCCAGGACGCTAGTTACTATTTTACCGATCCAGACAACAAAAAGAAGTTCCAATTTGACAATTTGCTGCTCACCCAAGGTTGGAGCAGCTATGATTGGTTCAGCATAGAAAACAAAAAACCAGAATATTTGTTCGATTTTGAAAAAGGGCTTTCGGTCATTGGCCAAGACAATCAAAAAATTTCAAAGGAACTATTCTTGCATCCTTTGGAAAACAACGATTTCAAAATATTTTCTGTAGACGAAGAATCCAATACGTTTATAGGGGATTTGCTATTCCCGTACGAGGATGAGGTAATCAGGGTATCGGATATCGGTGGGCAGAGCTTGGCAAAAGCAGCAGCCGTTTATTTACGATTTAAGCCAAATGCAATCCCAAAGGCAAACTGGCAGAACGACACCTACAACGGGCTTAAAAACATGTATACGGTGCTCCAAGCCCAAAGCCTATTGTCGGGGTTTCAGGGATTTCAGGAAATCATCACGTTAGAGGAAGTTAATGTCACCGCAAATAGAAGAATGGAGCGCTTAAAAAAAATAAGGGACCGTTCTTCTGGTCAGGTATTTATTTTCGGTGAAAATGACTTTAGGCGAAATTTGTTTTTAGATGATTATTTACGCCGTATAGGTTTTGGTTTTGGAGGAGGTTTTCAACAGGGACCAATTACCTCTGCCACAGACGGTACCATACCACTACTTTATGTCAACGACATGATACTCAACGATTTTGACAACCTTGACATGTGGCGTATGGACGAGGTGGATTATATTGAAATCAATAGATTTGGAAGAAGAACAGGAGCCTTGCATCCCAGTGGTGAAATACGTGTCTATACCGACCCTAGTCTTGCCCGGGTTAATTTCAGCAAACAAAACCCTTACAATGAAGTACAGGTACCTTTGGCCTTTTCAAGGCCAAAACGCTTCTATAACCCAAAATACAACAACTATAGTGATGCTGTTTATAAAGCATTTGGCGCCATAGATTGGCACCCCAACTTGAGCGCGGATGGGCAGGGCAATGTTTCCTTTAAAATCCCAAATTTAGGACTGGACCAAGCCCAGATGTTCATAGAAGGGGTGGTCAATGGAAATCAATTGGTATCGGAAATCAAGACCATTAGACTATAAACACCCATTGTGCATTTTGGTGAAAATTCGTCAATTCGAGTGATTTTTTGATACCAAGTACCGGAAAATAGTATTGAGGATGAGAGTTTTAGCAATGAAACCTTGTTCTCGATACTTTTGCTTCCAGAAAAAACTCGAACTGACGGTTTTAAATCTAAAAAGCATCGAAAATGCACAACGGGTTATAAACCTTTGTTTATGGTGCTTTCCATGGTAATGTAGATTTTAATGTGTGCTTATTTAATCTATTTCCAAATTCGTGCACTTAACAAAACGCTAATACTTTAGGCCCTTTGTTTTCGTAACTTTACCTAAAAATTAGCACAGATGTTATCAAAAAAACTAGAGAAAGCGCTCAATGCGCAAATACGCATAGAAGCAGAATCCTCACAAGTGTACCTATCCATGGCCTGCTGGGCAGAGGTAAAAGGACTTGAAGGTGTCGCAGGCTTCATGTACGGACATTCCCATGAAGAACGGATGCACATGTTAAAACTGGTGAAATACGTAAATGAACGTGGCGGCCACGCCATCGTTTCTGACTTAAAAGCGCCTCCAATTGAGTTTGGCAGCCTTCCAAAAATGCTTAAAGCCCTTTATGACCATGAGGTCTTTGTGTCCCAAAGCATCAATGAACTGGTTCACGTTACCCTAGAAGAGAAAGACTACGCCACCCATAACTTTTTGCAATGGTACGTTGCAGAACAACTGGAAGAAGAAGCATTGGCAAGAACAGTGCTGGACAAAATCAATCTCATTGGTGACGATAAGGGCGGATTGTATTTGTTTGATCGCGACATTCAACAACTTACGGTGGAAAGTGCCGCTTCCGAAACCATGGAAGAGTAATTTTAACAATTGCCTTTATTTAGATTAATTTAAAATAATATATTTTTGTTTCATTCTAATTTAAGGATGGGCAAAAAGCAAAAGAAATCGAACAACCATAAAAAGGGTAAACTCAAAACGTTGGCCCCAAAAGGTTGTAAGACCAACTGCTGTAAAAAATACAAGAAAAGTGAGTCCAAGCGCTGCAAACGCTGTCCTTGCTACGATTTGGCAAAGAAAGTCGCATAGAAAAAAGCCTCAGTTTTTAATCTGGGGCTTTTTTGTTTGTGGTAATGAAGCATACTGAGCGGTAGCGGCATGTTCTTTATAAAATTGGGATTTCAATACAAACCGCTCCCCATGCCTACACGATTCATCACATGAAAGTTCGTGAATACGATACAGTTCGGCCTTTTTGTTGATGTAAGTGCGATACCCCTCCGGGTTTTTGGCCAATAGCTGCTCCTCAAAAATTTGTTGGTCTTTCCAAAAATCGTCATCATCCACACTAGAGGGCAAGTTTAACCCTTGTTCATAGCTGGCATCTTTTTTTGCCAATTGCTGGTAGAAGGACAAGGAAGGTTGATGATTGCCTTGCCCAAACCCTAAAGCCGGAACTAGAAAAACCACCCACAATATGTTGAACATTTTTACCTTCATGTTTTTACTTACGTAATTAAAACGCTATTTGGTTTGCTCGCGTAACACTAGCATCCTTAATATACTGTGGATTTATCAGTGCACATCAAAAAATAGTCCTCCTAGCCAATTCCTTCGGTAATAGGCGGGCATTTGGTTTTAGGAGCGGTAGACTAGGTGGTATAGCACTACCTAGATGATATTTAAAAAGCTAAACGTCCAATAGATACAAGCCTATTTTAATTTTCCAATAGGGCATTTGTTCCTCAAAATATTTAAAATAGGCTTTTAGCCCCTCTGCATGGGGTAGGTCTTCTTTTGCATCAGCCAGCAAATCTAGTTCTTTGGCCGTTACAAACTGGTTTAAATCAACGGCTTTGCCCTCTGCTTCCGCTTTCATTAAATGCCCGTAAACTGTGTTCTCGGCCAAACCACGCTGCACTGCAATATCAGTAATAGACAATCCTTCCTTAAACAATTGGTACGTTTTTAGGTGGGTTGTAACTTTTGCCTTGCCAGCAACAGTATGTTTTTTTATCTCCTTTAGAAAAGCCTCTGCATACTTTTCCAATTTAGCCTGCCCTACCCCACTGATCTCCAAAAACTCTTTGTGGTTCTGGGGCATTTTTGCTTCCATATCCTTAAGGCTGACATCACCAAAAATAACATAGGCCGGAACGCCTTCCGCAATGGCAATTTGGTGGCGCAATGCCCGTAACTTCTCAAATAATGCAGAACTTTTGACCTTTGCCGTTTTGACGGTCTTGGTTTTGACATGCTCTTTTCCCAATAGGGCAAGTTGTATGGACTGGTTGGAATACAGCACCTTATTGGCCAGGGGTGTCAGCCCAATCCTTGAACCCTCTTTAAAATCAACATACAATACGCCTTGGTTAAGCAACTGGACCATATATTGCTGCAAATCTGACCAAGAGACATCGGTTACAGCCCCAAAGGTCTTAATATGTTGATACCCCTTTGCGTACACCTGTGCGTTCTGTGCCCCACGAAGCACGTCTATGACCATTCCCATGGCTTCTTTTTGCCTTAGGCGCGCCACTGCGGAACAAATTTTCTGGGCCAAAACCGTACCATTAAAATAGGCGGGGGGCTTTTGGCACCTATCGCAATGGCCACAAGCATCCGTTAAATGTTCGCCAAAATAATTCAACAGCGCAATCCTGCGACAACTGAGCGCTTCCGCAAACTGCTGCATACGTTCCAACTTGGCGTATTCTACCATGGCATTTTCACTCTGCGCAATAAATTTTCGCAATTGGGCCACATCACCAAAACTATAAAACAATAGGGCGTGGGCAGGTAGACCGTCCCGGCCACCACGGCCAATTTCTTGGTAGTAGCCTTCTATATTTTTAGGAAGGTTGTAATGGATTACCCAACGAACGTTACTTTTATCTATGCCCATTCCAAAGGCAATTGTGGCTACAATAATGGGTACCCTATCCGTTATAAAATCTTCTTGTACGCCGCTGCGCTCGTCGGGAGGAAGGCCCGCGTGGTAGGCTTTGGCCTTATAACCAGCAGCTATCAATTTACCCGCAATGGCTTCGGTACTTTTACGGCTCAAACAGTACACAATACCGCTTTCGGCAGGATGGTCTGCCAAGAAATTCAAGATATGTTTCATCCGGTCCTGGGCCGGTTTAACCTCCAAATAAATATTGGGTCTATCAAACGATGCCAAATGCCGCTCCGCAGCGGGAATATGCAACTGATCTACGATATCATCCTGGGTAGTCTTATCTGCTGTTGCGGTAAGGGCTATAATGGGGACGTTGGGGTAGGTGTCCTTTAAACTGCCCAGCTGGGTATAGGCGGGCCTAAAATCATGTCCCCATGAGGAGATACAGTGCGCCTCATCAATGGCAAAAAGGCTAATGTCAATGGTCTCCAATACAGCTGATACCAGCTTAATGCTTTCCGGTGCCACATAAAACAGCTTTAGCTCCCCGTTCTTAAGTTGCTCAAAAATGGCAGCTTGGGTGTCCGTAGACTGTGAGCTATTGTAATAAGCCGCGGCAATACCGTTGGCCTGTAGCATATCTACCTGGTCCTTCATCAAGGCAATCAACGGGGATACCACAATGGCCGTGCCTTGAAAAGCCATGGCAGATAATTGAAAACAGAGCGATTTACCGCCGCCTGTGGGCATAATGGCAAGCACGTCTTTTTTGGCTAAAACATCCTCTATAATCGCTAATTGGTTGGGTTTAAAACTATCGTACCCAAAATGGGTTTTTAAAAGCGGTAGTAAGGCCTTTGCCGTGGGTATCGTCATTGGTACAAAAATAGGGATTGTAATTTGGTATTTTAATGGGCAAGAGTCTTGGGCCGCACTCAGACTGACATCCTGGTTAACCTAGTATCCGGATGTCATTCTGAGCACAACCAAAAACCATCCAATCTTATTTCCCCAACATCAACAGCTCATTGCAGCGAACCTCCGTGATGTACCTTTTCTCCCCCTCTTTGGTCTCATAACTGCGGTGGGTAAGTTTACCTTCTAAGGCAACTTGTTTTCCCTTGTTCAAATAATTCTCTACAATTTCTGCGGTTTTGCCCCAGGCCACAACATTGTGCCATTGCGTATCATCCACTTTTTCACCTTTTGCGTTCTTGTAACTTTCGCTTGTGGCAATGGAAAACCTGGCCACTTTGTTCCCATTCTCCAAGTTTACGATTTCTGGGTCCTGTCCTAAATTACCAATCAACTGTACTTTGTTTTTTAATGCGTTCATCTTTTTTAATTTTACGGGTTAACAGTTCATACTATCGAACCACCTTGATTCGACAGGGCAAACCTACTTCCACCCTTAAAAAAAATTCGGTTAGGAATTGTTTATTTTCGTTTACAAACGTTTGTAGTCGTTTACAATTTATTATAAAACATTAAAAAACATACAGTTAACTCAGAGTTGAAGAAAATAAAAAAATTGTAATTTAACCAAAATAACACCGCAATGCGCTATACCCTGATAGACAACCCATCTTTAAAAGGATATGAATTTCACATAGAAGATAAGGTGGCCAGAATTGAATACATTAAAGCACAGGACAAAATCTATCTTACCCATACCGAAGTTCCCCAAGCGTTGGAAGGTAGAGGCATTGCTTCACAACTGGTACAACAGGTTTTAGAGGATATCAAAGCTAAGGATTTGACTTTGGTGCCCATGTGTCCCTTTGTCGCCATGTATGTTAAACGGCACCCTGAGTGGAAATCCTTGGTGTTAAAAGGTATCAATATTTCGTAATAACCAACCTTAGAACAATTCTTGTGACATTTAGAATCACATATCGACTTTTTAAGAAAATAAGAATGAAACGCTTTAACCTTATAATGCTAGTAGGGTTTCTTTTGTTGGCCTCTCCCCTACCAACAATCGCTGCCTATAAAATGGAAACTAAACCTACAATAACAACTTTGGATAGTTTTATATATTATGGCATTGTTGCTACCATTACTGACGAGATGAAATCATTTACCCAAAAATACAAGGTGGGTTTCACCAATGCTGGATGCCTAATTCTAAATATGGACACAACCGAATCCCATAATCTTCAAATTGCACAGCGTCTTACAAAGGAACTTGGGCATGACGACTGGATAGTTGAACTCCCTTTTAAAGTTATTGGGGTGAATTGATTTTGGACTGGATTTTAGTATCTTTCACAGACACGAAAATCCAACCTTATGAGAACACTACTCTTCCTTGTTTCCCTTCTTATGCTTTTGCCTGGTAACGGTGAGGCGCAGCGCAAAAAAAAGAAATCTGACCAACCTGCGATCATTGTTACAGATTCTATGTTTACGGGTCTCAAATGGCGTAATATAGGTCCGTTTCGCGGTGGTAGAAGCGTTGCCTCAACAGGGGTTGTAGGCCGGCCAATGACCTATTACATGGGGAGCACTGGCGGCGGAATCTACAAAACTACTGACGATGGCATTACTTGGAAAAACATTTCCGACGGACAGTTAAACACTGGAACGGTAGGGGCCATTGCGGTGGCGGAAAGCAACCCCAACATTGTGGTGGCAGGCATGGGAGAACATGCCGCACGGGGGGTCATGACCTCCATGGGTGACGGGGTCTACAAATCTACGGATGCCGGCAAAACCTGGAAACATATGGGGCTTGATGAAAGCCGACATATTTCTGATGTCATCATCCACCCTACCCAACCAGACATCATGTTTGTATCCGTGCAAGGGGCACAGTATGGCCCCAGTGCACAACGGGGCGTTTACAGAACCACCAATGGTGGGGAAAATTGGGAACGGGTACTTTATATAGACGAACATACCGGTGCTTCTTCACTGTCCATGGATATGACCAACCCGCTGATCTTATACGCCACCATGTGGGAGCACAGACGCTATCCATGGTTAATGGAATCTGGTGGACCGTCTTCTGGTATCTATAAATCGGTTGATGGTGGCAGCAGCTGGAAACAACTTAAGGAAGGCTTGCCCAAAGTCATGGGCAAAATGGGCATTTCAGTCTCTAGGGCAAATCCAGAACGCGTTTTTGCCGTGATTGAGGCAGAGGGGGATAAAAGCGGGGTTTACCGCAGTGATGATGCCGGTAAAAAATGGAAACAGGTGAACAAAGACCGCATTAATATTACACGCTCTTGGTATTATATGGAGATTTTTGCCGACCCACAAAATGAGGACATCGTATACGTGCTTAACGCTCCTATGACCAAATCCATTGATGGCGGAATGTCTTTTACGCCCATACCAACACCACATGGGGACAACCACCACTTATGGATACATCCTTACGACAACCAAAAAATGATCAATTCCAATGATGGGGGCGCCAATGTGTCCAACAATGGTGGTAAAAGCTGGAGTACACAACAAAATCAGGCAACATCACAGTTCTACCGCGTTATCACAGATAATGTAGTGCCGTACCATGTGTACGGTGGCCAGCAAGATAATTCTGCCATCGCCATTGCTAGCCGTACCAATGATGCCGGCATCGACTGGAAAGATTGGTATTCGGTAGCCGGTTGTGAAAGTGCCTTTCTCGCTTTTGACCCAGATGATCCAGAAGTGGTCTATGGGGGCTGTTACCAAGGCATCATAGAAAAATGGGTGAAAGCCTCACGGGAGGGCAAACCTATAAAAGAATATCCTGAACTGGGTCTGGGCAAAGTGCCAAGGGATTTTAAATACCGATACAATTGGAACGCGCCCATCATTAGTTCACCGCATGACAGAAACACCATTTACCACGCCGGAAATGTAGTTTTTAAAACCAACGATGGCGGCCAAAACTGGGAGGTAATAAGCCCAGACCTGACTAGAAACGAAAAAGACAAACAAGGTCCCGGTGGGGCGCCATTTACCAATGAGGCCGCTGGAGGTGAGAATTACAATACTTTGATGTATTTGGTAGAATCTCCCCATGAAAAAGGGGTCCTATATGCTGGTAGCGATGATGGCCTGCTGCATATCACCAAGGATGGTGGTGCAAATTGGTTAAACGTGACCCCGCCCAATATAGGCAACGGAATCATCAATAGTATAGAGGTTTCCCCACACGATGCGGCAACGGCCTACATCGCCGTAATGCGCTATAAATCCATGGACCTACGACCTTATATCTTTAAAACCGCTGATTACGGACAAACCTGGACAAAAATCACCAATGGCATTTCAGATAAGCACACCTTTGTGCGTGTGGTCAGAGAGGACAAAAAGAAAAAGGGACTGCTATACGCAGGCACGGAAACCGGTCTTTACGTTTCCATGGACGATGGGCAGTTTTGGCAAAAACTGCAATTAAACCTTCCGCTGGTACCCATTAATGACCTGATCATACAAGACAACGATTTAGTTGCGGCAACGGCAGGAAGGTCTTTTTGGATTTTGGACGACCTAGGGGCCATACAGGATAGTTTCGACAATACTCAAAGCCTGAGGCTCGTCACCCCAAAACCAAGCTATCGTATTTTTGGGGGCAGTCAAGATAAGCCGCAACCCGGTTTAGGGCAAAATCCAAAATCTGGGGTAACCATAGACTACTTCCTACCAAAAAAATTGGACACTACAACATTGGTATTGGATATCATCAAGGATGGAAAGCTGATACGTTCTTACAGCAGTACCAAACCAAAGGCGTTCAAATCATGGGCGGGCGGACCGTCCAAACCAGCGGTACTGCCCACCAAAAAAGGATACAATCGCTTTACCTGGGACCTAAGGACAGCTGCCCTTCCCAGTATTGAAAATGTATTTGTATTTGGCAATTCCAACGGGTATCGGGTGGGACCCGGAAGTTACACTATTAGGATGACACTCAAGGAAGAAGTGGTGGAAACGACTGCCGTTGTATTGGCCGACCCAAAAATTTCGGGCACTCCGGCCGACTACCTTGAACAGGAAAACGTGCTACAGACCATTGACGCCACCGTAAAAGAAATGCACCAGGCGGTGAACCAGATGCGCTCTGCCAAAAAACAATTGATTCATTACGAAAAACTGTTAGAAGAGCATCAACCAGCTAAGGAATTGCTAGAAAAAAGTAAAGACCTCAAAAAAAGAATCACAAGCTGGGAAGAAAACCTGATCCAACCCAAGCAAAAAACATTTCAGGACGTCATCAACTTCAACAACCAGCTTAATGCAGATTTGCTGCACTTAAAGGGGTTTGTGGACGTTTCCGAGCCCAAGGTTACCAGTGGTGCCAAACAAAGACTTAAGGACCTACTCACCGATTGGGGAGTTTACAAAAAAGAAAAAGATGACATTGTGGGCAAGGAGATGAGAGAATTCAACCAACTGTTCAAAACCTTGGACCTGCCCGCCTTAATCCTTGCTGATGAATAAGCCATTTGTGGCCGATACCGTTTTTAAACAGGAAGATTATAGAAAAACGGCCCTTCCTAAGGCAGACTATGAAGCATGTACTTTCGTAGACTGCCAATTTCAAGCGGGCTATCTAGACAACCAGAACTTTGTGGATTGCACGTTTATGGATTGTGATATGACCAACGCAAATGTGGCACACACCATTTTTAATGGTGTTCACTTCCAAAACTGCAAACTACTCGGCGTTCAGTTTGATAAAGCCGAAAAAGGCCTGCTCCAAGTACAATTTACCGATTGCAATTTGACACTAGCGGTCTTCTACGGATTAAAACTCTTAAAAACAAGCTTCCCGGGCTGCAACCTTAGCCATGCAGATTTTACCGAAACGGATTTAACAGAGGCCAATTTCGCTTCCTGTAATCTAGACCGAGCTATTTTTGAACGTACTTCCTTAAAAAAAGCAGACTTTACAAAAGCACATCATTTTAACATTGATCCTGAAAAGAATCAGGTAAGCAAGGCCAAGTTTGCACAGGAGGGCCTAATGGGTTTATTGAAAAAATACGATATTGTAGTTCAATAACACCAAAACACCAGCCATGAAACTATTGATGCTTGGAGCCTTGCTACTTTCCCAGTTGTGCTTGGGACAGAATACCCTACAATTGGCCAAAGGCCAAGAATCTCCCAAGGCCCACTTGGATTTGGTCAGTTTTATGGAAGGCCGGTGGGTTGGGACCGCATTTGGAGGGGAAACAGAGGAAATCTGGAGCCCCCCGGCAGCAGGAAGTATGATGTTTGTATTTAAGCACATATTGGATGGTAAGGTAAACTTTTACGAAATTGGCCATATTCGCAAACGTAACAACAGCTTGGTTTTTGAGCTAAAACATTTTGGTGCAGACCTTAAGGGATGGGAAGCCAAGGATGAAGTGCAGCAATTCCCGTTTATCAAAGCGGAAGGAAACCGGGTCTATTTTGAAGGTTTTACTTTTGAAAAAGTGAACGAGTCGGAAATTAACATTTACGGACGTATGGGAAATGAGGATGGTACCACTTCAGAAATGGTGTTTCATTACAATAAAGCATAACCATGAAAACCTGTTTGGAATGTAATGAGGAGTTAAGAGGAAGAATAGACAAAAAATTCTGTTCTGACTACTGCCGTAATGCCTATAACAACAAACTCAACAAGGATAGCAAAAACCTTATCAGAAACATCAATAACAGACTTCGCAAAAATTACCGGGTGTTGGACAGCTATGAACTTAAAGAGGGGAAGACACGCACCACAAAATCCCAACTGACCAATAAGGGGTTCCATTTTGAATACATCACCGGCATCTATACCACCAAGAAAGGGAGCACGTATTATTTTGTCTATGACCTAGGGTACCTGCCCCTGGACAATGACTACTATATGATCGTAAAGAGGGACGGCGCTTAGTGCCAAAACCGGAAGTTTTTACAAGCGGCTTTAATACCAGGTAAATCAGCCTTAAAATAAGGAGAAGCACTTTTTTTTAGACACCAAAGGCATAGGCTTTTGCTCTGGGGCATTGTCCTCGTAGCTGCAAAAACCAAAGGCTTATATGGGAAAATCCATAAACAGCAAGACCAATCTTTTTGGTGTTAAAAACACCCCAGTTTTAAGTTCCATAAAAGCGCTACAAGGGGACCTATTAAAAAGAACGACAAATGGAACTGAAATAAGATATTTTTCGATTACACTTAAGCTGTTCCGTAAAACGGCCGTTTTTAGGGAATGTAGAAATGTACACTCCTTAACCATTTCTTAAAATTCTAAAAGAAAAGAAAAAGTTGAACAGAATTGGATGTTGATCGTTCGTGAGTTATATTCGCCATTATTTATATTAAGTCTAAATAATGATAAGAATTTTTCTTCTTTTAATTTTAACAGCTCCAATTCAAATCATTGCTCAAACCAATAAGTCGACGCTTAATGGAAAGGTAATGGACCAAAATAAAAACCCCGTTCCTTTTGCTACTGTTTATTTGGAAAATACACCCGATAATACCGTTACCAATAATAATGGCACGTTCCAATTAACAGGAGTAGAATTTGGAGAGTACAACCTCATTGTTTCACTGATTGGCTATAAAACCCGGAAGATTGCGATTGAAGTAAACCAGAAAATCGTCGAAATAGGTTCAATAGGTGTTGTAGAGGATACCGAGCAATTGGACGAAGTTATAGTCCAAGGAGAATCCGTGAAGGATAAAATGGAGCGTTCCGCCCAGGCCGTCACCGTTTTGGAAACCGCCGAGATAAAACTACAGACTGCGGACCTCGGTCTGGCGTTATCGAGGATTGAAGGGGTGAATGTCAGGAGAAGTGGGGGACTGGGTTCCCAGACACGATTCTCCTTGAACGGCCTTACCGATGAACAGATACGATTTTTTCTCGATGGTGTGCCTTTGCGACTTGCGGGGTATCCCTTTGGTATCGCCAATGTACCAGTCAATCTGACTAACCGTGTCGATATTTTCAAAGGTGTCGTTCCCGTGCGTTTTGGCTCCGATGCGCTTGGCGGTGCAGTTAACTTGAACAGCACCCAAAATATGAAGGGTTCAAGACTGGAAGCATCCTACCAGACAGGTTCCTTCGGCACCCATCGTGCCACATTTTCCTTCAACCGTCAAAAAGAGGGCTCACGATTTTTCTTTGGTGCGAACGCCTTTTATGATTTCACCAATAATAATTATGAAATTGATGTCGAAGTGCCCGACGAACTGGGTAGGTTGCAACCAGCTACCGTCGAGCGGTTCCACGACACCTACGAGGCCAAGGGGTTGGACGTAAAGGCGGGATGGCAGTTCAAGACCGACGGTTTGGTTTCTGTTCGTGCCTTTGCCAACGATAATGAGCAGGATATACAAAACAATCTGATCATGACCATCCCCTATGGGGAGGTACTATCTGAAGGTGCGAATTATGGTGCGCAGCTTCGTTTCGTGAAGAATCTGTCAAAACGCCTTTCAACAAACAGTGTTTTAGGGTATACCTATGATGAGACCCGTTTTCTGGATGTTTCCGAATGTGTATATGACTGGTTCGGCAATTGTATTCGAGAGCGTACGGTTCCCGGAGAGATTGGAGGTCCCAGTGACCAATTGATTTGGGATAATGTCGTGTATGGAAGAATAACCTTCGATTATCAATTGGGTACCAACAGTAAACTGGTATTTGCCTCTGCAATAACACATACCACCAGAACTGGTGACCAACGTATTCAGGCCGACCCCGATGCCATAGACCCTCTGTCGGCAGAGCAAAGAAATTTCGCTTTTGTGAACGGCCTTGAGTTCGAATGGAACTCTACCAATGAAAAGTTCCAAAACCTATTGTTCTTTAAGGATTATTACCAAGATGTAAAGGCTGAACAGCCCAATCTTGGAGGGAATATCAACCGCGACCGCAACTCGCACAATATTGGATTCGGTAACAGTTTTAGGTATAGGGTAAGTGAACGAATCGACCTGAAGGCCTCTTATGAATGGGCCACGCGCCTTCCGAATACCCAAGAAATTTTTGGCGACGGGGTGCTGATAGGGCCAAACCTGACCTTGGAGCCTGAAAGGAGCCATAATGCCAATTTGGAGTTCAGTTACAGAACAACACATTTGAACAAGTGGAATTTACAGTTCAATGCCAACGGTTTTTTTAGGGAAGCGGAGCACCTCATTCTTCTTTTGGGCACCGATAGGATATTTGCCTACAACAACGTTTTTGAGGCGAGGTCACTGGGTGTTGAATCCGGTGTAAGGACAAGTTCACCGAACGACCGTTTTCAATTTGGTTTCAACGGTACATTTCAAGATTTCAGAAACATTTCAACGGATGGTCCTTTGGCAGGGTTCAACGGAGATCGTATTCCGAACCGACCTTATGTTTTTTTCAATGGCAATGCGGGCTATACAATTCCCAAGTTGTTCGATATTGACGATGGTCTTAACCTGTTTTGGAATGCGCGATACGTAAACGAGTTTTTTCGGGGATGGGAAAGCTCTGGCATACGGGAGTTCAAGGATACCGTACCCGAACAATTTATACACAACGCCGGGTTCACCTATAGTTTTCCTTGGCAAAAAGTGAAATCTACTTTCACTGCCGAAGTCCAGAATTTTACCGACGAAAAGGCATTCGACTTTTTCGGGGTGCAAAGACCGGGCAGGGCATTTTTCTTTAAAATGAATTTTTCAATATAAATATGTACAATTTAAAAACCATGATTATGAAAATGAATAGATTTAGTTGGATTACCATATGTCTGCTGGCACTTGCGATCACCATTGTTTCTTGTAGTGATGACGACCCTGATCCTACACCTCCGCAACAGGGCGGAGACAATCCTGATAATCCTGATGCCGGGGGAGAAGAACCAGGCGACCTATTTGTGTTAAGTCATTCCGTTTTCGGTACCGACGTGAATACATCTTACGTTACCACCGTGACCGATCTTGACAATACTTCCGTGGAGTTCGAGACCAGTGACTTATCACAATTTGTGGAATTTTCAGGCGTAGGAACGGTGCATGCCCTACCTGAACAAAAAGTGGCTTATTATTATTCAGGTGAAGATGCCACGGTGACAGAACTACTTTTTGCCGATGACAATACGGTATCCCTAGGACGTGAAGTCTCCTTTGCCGGGCTTGGAGTGACCAATGCTAACTTTGGAAGTAAGCTCCATGTGGCAAATGACAAGGCTTTTGTATTCAGTAGACAGACATCTGAACTAATTGTTTGGAATCCAGAGGATATGTCCATCATTGAATCAAAACCGTTGGGTATCACCGTACCAGCGGGAGATAACCTAATACAGGGCGACTTTTTTACTGTTGACGGCAAAGCCGTGCTCATAACAGGCTTGGTCGATGAGAACTTCCTTGCCAGAAGACAAGGGGTAAATGTAACTGTTATCGATATAGCGACGAACAACGTTGACAGCACCACTACCGATGACAGGACCACCTTTATGTCATCATCGGCCATCGATGCCAATGGCAACCGTTATTTTGGCCCCAATGACAATACTTCGGGCCAACATTTCCTGACGCCGGATGATTCTGCAAAACCTGTGATATTGCGAATGTTGGCAGGTCAGACCAGTTTTGACCCTGATTGGTCCTACGACCCTACGGATGATCTCGGATCTGTCCTATGGGGATGTTGTACCCAAGGAGCCGATGGTAATATTTTTATTCAGTCCTTTCCAGAAGATGGAGAGGGCGTGGCCGAAGTGCAACAGAATTTTGAATTTGGGGCTTTTCCTTTCGATTGGTATGATTTTGATACTTCAGGGCCTTCCGTGTCCACGGCCAATACCAATGCTAAGGGAATCCCATTTGGAGGTGCTATTCCAGCGGGCGGTGAAGGCTATCTCGTTATTTGGGACGATGTGAACAGTAGATTGCTCCGTACCACTGCACCTGGAGGTCCCCAAGACGGTATCGCCAAGGTGCCTGGATTTATTTATAATATTGTAAAGGTTAGATAAAGGAGGGGGAATATGTCCAAAAAAACTTCTTTTCGATTTAAAAAGGCCGTTGGGCAACTTCATTTGTGGCTTGGCCTATTTTCGGGATTGATAGTAGTAATTTTGGGCATTACTGGTAGTATCTATGCCTTTATTGACGAGATTAAGCCGGTCGTTTACCACGACCGGTTTTTTGTTGAAGATCAGGACGGGCAACAAACCATTGCGCTAGATAGCCTTTTGTTGGTTGCCCAAAAAGGACTGGGGGATAACTATCCCGTTAAGTATCTTCAGGTTCAAGGCGATTCTGATAGGACATATTCATTTACTACCTATGAAGCCGATGACAGCGAAGTCTTGACTTATTTTGGGGAAGTAGAGGACAATCGGACGGCTTTTGTAGATCAGTATTCGGGTAAAGTGCTCGATATTGAAAATACCAAACTCGAGTTTTTTAGGTTGGTACTGGGGATTCACTGGAGCCTTTTGCTGGTGGATCGATATGGGCAGAACATTATAGGGATTGCAACCTTGATTTTTGTCATTATACTAATTTCTGGAATCATATTATGGTGGCCAAAAAACAAGAGCGCGACAAAACAAAGGGTTTGGTTCCGATGGAAACCAACCACCAAATGGAAAAGAAAGAACTATGACCTCCACAACATTTTAGGGTTTTATTTCTCCTTTATCTTTTTGATTCTGGCCATTACGGGCTTGATGTGGGCCTTTGAGTGGATGGATGACGGGGTAAGGGAAATTGCTGGTTTCGAAACAGTGAACGATGAATCGCAGAAACGGATTTATGGCAAAAAGGAAATCGACACCCGTCAACCCCTTCAGGGGATATTGGACTATGCCAAGGAAATATCGCCTGATTCTCGGGACATTTTTATCGGCCTACCGGAAGAAGGCTCTTCGGAAGCTTTGATGTTCGTCACCGAACAATCCTATGCAAGGAACAAAGTCATATTCGATATCAGCACAGGACAGATTGTTGAAAAAGATTTCTGGAACGACCGTAACACCGCACAAAAGATAGTCGACCTTCAATATGAGATTCATGTAGGTTCCATATTGGGATTACCCGGAAAAATTCTCGCATTCTTTGCAGGGTTGATTGCGGCCAGTTTACCCATAACAGGGTTTTATATTTGGTGGGGTCGAAGAAAAAAGAGAAAACGTTCAAAAAAGCCATTGAAGGGCTCTACGGATTTTAGTTTGAGTTAGTTTGATTCGAAAGCCGGGGGTCTATGATGATTTTCGGCTTTTTTGATTGTGCTTTAAAAGGAACCTTTTACGGAACTGTTTGGTTAGTTCTGAGTTTCCATTTCATAATTGAGAATTAGAACATCATTTTTTTATGAAATCCCAATATCTTAACCTCTATTGACCAAGTTGTCCTATTTTACCGCTAGGTGGTCACCAGCTCCATATGCGTTTCAAATCTGCATATTGCCATCCCAACTCTTTAATAGACAAACCAGAAACGTTTTCCCTTCAAGGTAAAGGGAGATGTGTACGCTTCTATTTTTGGGAAATATAATCTTTTCATGACCGTAAACATCCATTTGCCCATTGAGGCTTACGGACATTTACCAATTCTGCCCACTAAGCTTTAAAGCCGCGATTACAATGTCCTTACGACTGATCTGCCCTACCAGTATACCATCTTTCATCACGGGCAACCTCCTACGGTTATGACGGTCAAAAATTCCAGCGGCATCAAAAATACTCATGTCGTGCGGGATGGTTTCTACATTCTTGGTCATGAACCGTTCCACGCTTTTGTCCAAAATGGGCTGGTTAAAATAACGGCTTTCAGAAATGGTCTTCATGCAATCTGCCTCAGAAATAATCCCAACCAAAAATCCGTTGTCATCAATCACCGGGCCTCCAGAAATCTTATTTTTTGCAAATGATTCCATCACCGCAAGGATAGATTGGTCTGGAGCAAATTTGATCAACTTTCTGGTCATATAATCCGAGACCAAAATAGGTGCATCACCAGTTTTTTTTGCATCTGTTTTTGCCCTTTGGCCCTGAAAACTCTTGATTGCCATAACTGTTTATTTTTAGGTTGATTTCCTAAGATAGTGAATTTTAATGAATTATGAAAGTAGTTGCAGCTCTACCGGTTCCGTATAGATTTTATACATTTATCCTTCAACACGGATGCCCATGCGATTTTCAAGAACTTTATGCCTGCTACTGGCCATTTTTGCCGCTTATTACAGTTTTAAGGCCTTAATGCCCAAGTACGATAGCAAGGAGACCCCAGAAATAGGGTCATTCTCCACCAAACGCGCGCTAGAACATGTAAAAGCATTGAGCTTGGAGCCCCATGCCGTTGGTTTTAAAGGACACCAACGCGTAATAACTTACATTACGGGAGAACTCAAAGGGTTGGGACTAGAGGTAGAATTACAAGATGGGTATACCGCAGGAGACTGGGGCAACCTTAGCCGTGCCGTTAATATCATGGCCCGTATCAAAGGCAGCCAAGCAGGCGAAGCCCTGTTATTGTTGTCGCACTATGACAGTAATCCACATTCCTCCTACGGCGCCAGTGACGCAGGAAGTGGGGTAGCCACCATATTGGAAGGGGTACGTGCATTTCTGGCCAACAATCCTAAACCCAAAAACGACATCATCATCTTAATTTCCGATGCGGAGGAATTGGGACTTAACGGGGCCGATCTTTTTGTCAAGGAACATCCCTGGACAAAGGATGTGAAGCTGGTGTTGAATTTTGAGGCCCGTGGCAGCGGTGGTCCCAGTTACATGCTCATAGAGACCAATAGGGGAAATACACGCCTCATTGAGGAATTTACCAAAGCAAATCCCCAATATCCGGTGGCAAATTCTTTGGCCTACAGCATTTACAAGATGCTACCCAACGATACCGATCTTACCGTCTTTAGGGAAGATGCTGATATTGAAGGCTTCAACTTTGCTTTTATTGACGATCATTTTGATTACCACACTGCCTTGGATACCTATGAGCGATTAGACAGAAATACCTTGGCCCACCAAGGTAGTTACCTAATGCCGCTCTTGAATCATTTTAGCAATGCAGATTTAGGTAATCTAAAGAGTTTAAACGACCATGTGTATTTTAACGTACCCTTTTTTAGATTGGTTTCCTACCCGTTTGAATGGATTTGGCCCATGTTTGGTCTAGCGGTGGTTAGCTTTATCGTTTTAATCCTCATTGGGTTTAAAAAGAAAAGTCTTCAAACGACCCAACTATTTAAAGGTTTTATTCCCGTGCTTTTAGTATTGCTCATAAACGGAGGCATTGGATATATTGCATGGCCCACGCTAACAAAATTATATCCTGCATTTGGTGATATGCTCCATGGGTTCACTTATAACGGACATTCCTATATCTGGGCATTTTCTTTACTGGCCCTTGGAATCTGCTTCCTTATTTACAACAGGTTCCGTAGTATCTCAACAGCCAATTTATTGGTTGCGCCTACCTTGGTTTGGTTACTTATTAGCGGTCTTGTCGCCTCCAAACTTCAAGGTGCCAGCTTTTTTGTTGTTCCGGTTTTTGGCCTACTGGTAGCTTTACTGGTGCATGTCAACCAAGAAAAACCAAGCCCTTATCTCCTATTGTTTTTGGCGCTGCCCGCCCTATTGATTCTTACGCCCTTTATTAAAATGTTTCCTGTTGGATTGGGGCTCAAACTGTTAATTGCTACAACAGTCTTTGTTACCTTAATTTATTTCTTTTTGATTCCCCTTTTGGGATTGACGAACCATAAAATGCGTTTTGCAGTGATCACTTTTTTGGTCTGTTTGATGTTTAGTATCGGTGCGCACAAAAACGCCAGCTTCTCTAAAGAGCAACCTAAGCCCAGTAGTTTATTATATGTTTACGATGCGGATGCCAATACCGCCAAATGGGCAAGTTATGACAAAGTGCTTATCCCATGGAACCGCCAGTTTTTAGGAGAAAATGAATCGCTTCCAGAGGACAACTTGTCCAACAACACCATTAGCAGCAAGTACAACACGGGGTTTAGGGCCGTCTCCAAAGCGGAGACAAAAGCCCTTGCCGAACCAGAAATTGAGGTCGTACAAGACACCATAATGGATGGCCTAAGACACCTGAACATCTGTTTTACCCCTAAGCGAAACGTTAACCGGCTAGAGGTGTTCACCAATGATATTGACCTCATTAAAGCATCAGTAAACAAGATAGTATTGTCTGAGCATTATTTGGCCAACCGTAGGAACGGAAAACTGGTGACCCATTACATCACAGATAATGACTATACAGAACTACAACTGCTCATTACCCCCAATGATAGCTTGGAACTTACGTTTTTTGAGGCATCCAATGACTTATTGGAACATGCGTTGTTCTCGGTACCGGATAGGCCAGAAAATAGCATCCCCATGCCCTTTGTGCTCAATGACGCCATTCTTATCACCAAAAAACTAAAGCTCTGAAAACAAGCGTAGGTGTTTTAGGCTGTGGCTGGTTGGGTACGCCATTGGCAGTGTCCCTTTCAAAGGAAGGTTACCGGGTGAAAGGAAGCACCACCTCCACCACCAAAATTAAATCATTGCAAAAGCTTGGGATAACACCTTATATCATCAGGCTAATGGAGGAAGAAATCCAGGGAGACCTGGTAGATTTTCTTATGGACGTGAATGTGCTCATCATAAACGTTCCTCCCGGCCTTAGAAATCCTGCCAAGGGCAGTTATTTTAAAAGAATGGAATTGCTGCTGAAAGCAGTAAGGGCTTCGACAGTTAAAAAAGTGCTTTTTGTGAGCAGCACATCGGTCTACGGGAATGTAACGGGCATCATTACGGAACAAACGGAACCTCAACCCCAAACTTTGTCCGCAAAGCACATATTGGCGGCCGAGCAGCTCCTACGAGGAACAACAACTTTGGAAACTACCGTTTTAAGGTTTGGTGGGCTTATTGGACCCCAAAGACATCCTGTTAACACCCTATCTGGCAAAACAGGGCTTGAGAATGGAAATGACACCATTAACCTTATCCATTTGGATGATTGTATTGCCATGATAATCAACATCTTAAAAAAAGGGTATTGGAATAGGACGCTTAATGGTGTGTATCCACATCATCCCACCAAAAAAGAATATTATACCAAAAAAGCATTGGAACTGGGTATTCCACCTCCAAGTTATGTGTCTACCAGAGCCAAAAAGCAACCGAAAATTGTTAAAACCGCCGATTTTTATGTTAAAAGGCATCCTTTTTTGACATCTATCTAAGAAGAATTCACCACGCTTTTTACATTTCTTGCAACAATTAAGATGATTTTATGTTAATCAACTGTTTGATTTTAAAGGGCTTATCGACAAAATACATAACTTTAAATATATCAAAATAGTTATAGTCATGGAAAATTCTAGTTTAAAATCAAAAATCTTGATGGAAGTGGAGCGCATCATTTCCAAGGGTAGTAGCCAACAAAAAATTTCCAAAAAAATGGAAGATTTTTATACCGCAATTATAAAAAAATACTACAATGCCACCGATGTGCAGATTGACTATCATCGCCGTCGTGTAAAAATGAACGTAATCCTTGATGAATCCCTTTACCAAGCAAGGACGGCTAACGTAAATTTACCCATGGTACCGGTAAATCTATTTTTTCTAAGCTTTGGTTCCTTCTTAAAATCCTGTTTGCAGAAGGACAACAAAAGCATAGCGTTTTACGCAACTTTGCTTTCCAATCTCAAAAAAAGACCGCTACAAGAATTGCTGGTACATTAATACAAGAATCCATGCGATGAAAGGGGCTTTTGCCCCTTTTGTGGTTTATGGGTCTTACTACTTTCTTTAACATACATAGTCAGTTAATTTTTTTAGTTTTGCCGCATTCAAAATAAGAATCAAAATGAAAAAATTACTTTTTATTGTAGTATGCGCAATTGGTTGTGTTGCCATGGCACAGACCAAAACAGAAATGCAGAAACACTATGAAGATTTTTACCGTGAAATGCGGATACAGGGAGACGTGAATGGAGTTATCCATGCTTTGACGCATTTAAATGTCATCTCACCCTCCAAACAGAGAAAGGACACCTTGGCGTATGTATACATGAACAATAACCAACATGTGCAAGCCTTAAATACCATTGGTATTGATAAGCAGGATGATGATTCCAGCCTTGCTGTACAAGTAAAGGCCGTATCCCTAAAGGCATTGAACCAACCAAAACGCGCTTTGGAACATTTTGAGGTGCTTTTTAAAAGAACCCCAAGTGCCTATCTCGCTTACGAACTAGCGGATTTAAAACTACAAACGGGTGATAATGAAGGAGCCGAGGCAGACATCGAGTACGGTATGGCAAACGCTACCGCCGACATGAAATATGCATTTTATGAACGTCAACAACCGTATGAAGTTCCTTTAAAAGCCGCTTTTTTGCATTTAAAGGGCCTTAGGGTTTACAATAATGACAAAGCTAAAATTGATGAGGCCATTGCCTTTATGGACCAAGCCCTTGAACTAGACCCAAACTTTAATTTGGCCAGCCTTAGCAAACAAGCCCTTTCCTCAAGAAAAAACGAAGGCAAAGCGGCCGAATAAGCGGTTGCTGCCCAAACAGTTTAGTTGGTAAAGGAACGCCGTAATTGTTCCGTTAGAACACTATCGGTATTTTTTTTGAGTGCTACCAGTGCAGCCACATTTTCGTTAGGTACGGCAATGGAAAGCACGTAATGGGCTATTTTCCATTCTCCCGCTACTTTTTGCAAAACTCCAGAGCCCCGGCAAAGCTTCATCTGTGTATCCAAAAGCTCATCGAACCAAGCCATATCCTTGGCTTTGTTTAAATAAATGTTACGTTGTACAGCGGTAAAGCTCCATGCTTTTCCTTGGTCAAAATACGGTTTAGAAAAGGCCCTGAAGGCTTTATTCTGCCAATTTTCGGTAGCATCAGTGCCCAAAAAGACCCCGTTCTCGGTCATGAGCCCAAAATAAGTTTCAAAATCGGCTTCGGCGGCCGCTTGGTGCCATGCCTCCAAAACGGCAAAGACCTGCTCCTTTTCTTGTTCTTGGGCCCTTAAAAAAGGTACTGTCCCAACAAGCATGGTTAACGTAAGAATTCCAAGTAGTTTATTGCGCATCTAAAATTTGATTTAAATCCAATTGGTTGTTTACCAATACATTAAATTGATTAAGCCATGCGTTGTTGGCCAAGAACATCTGCTCCAACGGTTGGTTTACATCTGTCCGCTGAGCCAAACTGGCACTTACCTTTAACAAAAAAGTACGCAGCACCCGTTGGCGACTTTTTATTTGGGGTACATCATATAGCTCGGGATATGGACTAGTTGCCAACGCTTTTTCCTTTTCCAAAACATTAGTTACGGCCAAGGCCAAATCCTCATTGTTACTGGATTGATACAGGACTTGAAAACTTGTTTCCAAGGCTTTAAATTCTGGCCAAGAGGCGAGTATCTCCAATGCTTCTGGGTTCATCTTAGGTTCGTCCGGCATGTCTTGAAAGGACACAAAAACAGCTTCTGTTGGCGTCTCCCGGGCTATTTCCTCCCCGTCCTTACAACTGTTGAAAACCAACAGCAGACTACAGCACAAAAATAAATTTCGCATAAAACGAAAATACACATTTTAGGATGGCCTATATTTACGGGAAGCAAAAATTAACCTGGTTTTAATGCAAAAATCTATTTTGATATTGGGTGCCTGTGGGCAAATTGGCACGGAGCTTACCATGGCACTCAGGGAAAAACACGGCAGTGGTTCCGTTGTTGCCAGTGATATACGTGAAGGCAGCAAAACCCTCATGGATTCTGGACCTTTTGAACTGTTGGATGCCACTGATTATGAGGCCATAGAAAATGTGGTGATGCACTATGAAATTGAAGAAGTGTACCTCATGGCGGCCATGCTCAGCGCAACGGCAGAAAAGTTTCCCATGCGCGCATGGAACCTTAACATGAACTCCCTTTTTAATGTTTTGAACTTGGCCAAGGATAAAAAGATAGACAAGGTATTTTGGCCTTCCAGTATTGCGGTATTTGGCCCTAATACCCCCAAGGATGAAACCCCACAGCACACGATGATGGAACCCAGTACGGTGTATGGGATAAGCAAACAATCTGGTGAGCGTTGGTGCGAATATTACCATAAAAAGTATGGAGTAGACGTAAGGAGCGTGAGGTACCCAGGGTTGATCAGCTGGAAAACCCAACCCGGCGGGGGCACTACGGATTATGCGGTGGAAATCTTCCATAAGGCACTATCAGATAAAAAATATACCTCGTTTCTTACGGAATGGACCAAATTACCGATGATGTATATGGATGATGCCATTAGGGCAACCATTAACTTGATGGAAGCAGAACCAGAGCATTTACAGATACGTTCCTCTTATAACTTGGGTGCCATGAGTTTCGCTCCCCGGGAACTGGCCGCCTGTATCAAGGAGCATATCCCGGATTTTGAGATATTCTATGCGCCTGATTTTAGACAAGAAATCGCAAACACCTGGCCAGCAAGCGTGGATGACTCCAAAGCAAGCCAAGATTGGGGATGGGAACCCGCTTTTGATTTGGAAAAAACTACCGATGTGATGTTGAAAAGCTTGAAAGGTAAGTAAACTACTCTTTGGCTTTTTGTTGAAGTTCTGACAAACGGTCTTGAAGAAACTGCATGCTTTGCTGCCGATCTAATTCCTTTTCATAGTCCCGCTGGCGTTCTGCCGCGATCTCCAGCTCTAGCTCCGCAATGGCCTGTTCATATTCTTGCAAACGTTCATAGACATCAATTTTGACATGGCGCGCCCAGCCCCCGTCTTTTCCCGTTTCAATGGCCTTATCTGCCAGCCATATAGCTTGGTCCAAATTTTTGTTTTGAAAGTAATAATAGTCAGCCGCAAATACATAATTCTCATATTCCTGATTCCTGCCAGTCAACAACTCCTCTTTAATAAAGGCCTCCACCAATTCATCGGTAGTGGTCGTAATGGGAAATGAAACTTGGGTATTGGCCCAAGAAATATAGACCGCTGCATTATTGGGTATAATTTCAATATCAAAGTCCAAGGTTTCATAAAACCTTTCGGTTGTATTGGGCATTACCGTGAACCTCACCACATCTTTTTTTGAATCATAAAAACCAGCACCATATAAGGTAGTATCCCTGTTAAAGATAATGGTCCACTGCTCTTTATCGGGAATTGTGAACAATGCATATATACCTGACGATATGTTTTTTCCCCCAACCTTTACCGGCTTGTCAAAGCTTATTTTAGTACAATTCCCGGCACCGGTTCTCCAGACTTCTCCCCAAGGAACCAATTCTCCAAACACAGTCCTTCCGCGAGCGGCGGGAAGTTCGTAAACCATGGAAATTGTGGTGTTGCCCACCACTTGTGAAATAGACCCCTTGGGACTCAATGGTGGAAAAGTAAATTTTTCCTGTGCAGCGCTCCAAAAAATGGAAAGAAACAAAAAGCCAAAAATGGGATAATGCAAAATCTTCATACGCCAAAAGTAGTGACAACTAATTTATGGTTATACAAACTTGAGTTTCTTTTCAATGGCAACGATCATCTCATTGGCAATGTCCTTACCCGTGGCGTTTTCTATACCTTCCAGACCGGGCGAAGAGTTGACCTCCAACAGCAACGGCCCTTTGTTGGAACGGATGATGTCTACCCCAGCCACAGCGAGGTTTAAGACTTTTGCCGCCTTTAGGGCCAGTTTTTTCTCCTCCTGTGTAATTTTAATGGTGGATGCCTTGCCCCCTTGGTGGATGTTGGCCCTAAACTCCCCTTTTTCCGCTTGACGTTGCATACTGGCCACCACCTTGCCATTGACCACAAAACAACGGATATCTTGGCCATTGGCCTCTTTGATAAATTCCTGTACCAAAATATTGGTCTGCACACTTTTAAAGGCATTGATCACACTCTCTGCCGCTTTATTGGTTTCTGCCAGCACCACCCCTTTGCCCTGTGTACTTTCCAATAGCTTAATGATCAATGGTGCTCCGTTGACCATTTTTATGAGGTCTTTGGTATCCATGGGCGATTTGGCAAAACCCGTGATGGGAATATGGATATCATGCTTTGAGAACAGTTGCGAAGCAAATAGTTTATCTCGGGATTGGGTAATGGCCTCCGCAGAATTTTGACAATAGACCCCCAGATTATGGAACTGCCGTATCAAAGCACATCCGTAAAACGTGACCGAAGGCTTTATTCTAGGAATAACCGCATCAAACTCATTGAGGATATTTCCGCCACGATAGCGAATTTCAGGGGAGTGGGCATCCAACTTCATGTAGGCCAACTCTACATTTAAGAATTGGATTTCATGACCTCTGGCCTCCGCCGCTTCTATGATTCGCTTATTACTGTACAATTGGGGGTTACTGGCCAAAAGCGCAATATTTAAACCTGTTTTTTCTTTAAAAAAAGGTGCGTACTTGGTATTGATGTCCGTATCCGTGAACCCTTGCTGCAGATAATTTTCGGCCGGGTTAACGATATACCGGTTGGTTAGGGCCTCCCTTCCCAATAACATTCTAAACTCCATGGTGTCCCGGTTGGCCAAGGTAAGTTCAATATCAAACTTTTGCCCACCTAAGGTCAGCATGGTTTTGACCACCAGTCTTTCTTCGGAAATGCCAGAAGAACTCTTGACCATTCTACGGTCCAACAAGGGTGCCTCACAAGCTATGGAGATACTCCGGTTCTCCTGTAGCGGGTTTACTTCAAACTTTACCCATTCATGACCCCCCTTGAGATAAACTTTGGTATTTGCGGCTTGGATGGAGGAGGTCTTGGCCCCAGAATCTACCCGCGCTTTTATGGCCGGTATGCCCAGCTTTTCAAAAACGCACCACTCTTCGCTACCTATAAGTTGTAATTCCCCTTTTGGTTCGTTGTCCATTCTTGTCCTTCTATTTTATATGGTTGTTGATTCCCTTATGGTGCTCAGCAAATTCTCCTTAAGTACCGGTAAGAAACCTAAATTTACATTAGTATTTTACCAACCCGCCGGGTGTGGTGCCAAAGCTTGGTAATTGCTATACGAATATCCCCTTTTTATCTGCAAAACTTTTAAACTCTATGGTATAATGATTGGGGTCTACCAAAAAAAATGACCTATGTTCCCCGTTTTTATCCTTCAAAAAAGTACGTTCATTGGTAATTTCATAGTCACTTTCCTGTAAACGTTTAAAAACCTCCAACCAACTAGCTTGGCCTACGATAACTCCAAAGTGGAAGGCTGGCAACACGGAATCCTCAAATTTATAGCTGCGGTAGTCAAATTTAAAATCTCCTGCCTTGGTAAAGGTGATTTGATTGCCAAAAAAGTCAATATCAACCCAAGCTTGGGTGCTCCTACCGGTGTTAGCCCCAAGAATATCTACATAAAAATGTTTGGTCAATGAGATGCTCCTACAGGGCAACGACAAATGAAAAGCGGCTTTTTCCATAGCTATTTTTTTCTAAGTTCAAAAATATCCTTTCTCCTATCCTTTAGGTTACGTACGGCACCAAACTGGTTGAGTTCCCTGAGCAGGTCTATGTCTACATCGGCTATGAGGATCATCTCGGTATTGGGGGTAGCCTCTGCCTTTATCCCGTTTGTGGGAAAGGAGAAGTCACAAGGGGTAAACACCATGGATTGCGCAAATTGTATGTCCATGTTCTGTACATTTGGCAAATTTCCAACGCTACCCGCAATGGCAACATAGCACTCATTCTCAATGGCTCGAGCCTGGGCACAATTACGTACCCTGGAATAGCCGTTCTGGGTATCCGTCAAAAAAGGAACGAATAAAATATCCATACCTTCATCTGCCAATAAACGGCTCAACTCAGGAAACTCCGAGTCATAACAAATTAATACCCCTATCTTACCGCAATCGGTATCAAAGGCTTTTAACTGGTGCCCTCCTTGCATACCCCAAACCTTGGCTTCGTCTGGTGTTACATGTAATTTTTCATAACGCTCCATACTGCCGTCGCGTCTGCATAAATACCCTACATTGTACAAACGCCCATCAATAATTTGGGGCATACTGCCAGTGATGATGTTAATGTTGTACGAAATGGAAAACTCTGAAAATTTTTGGGCAATGGCATCCGTATGTTTCGCAAGTTCCCGAATGGCGTCCGGTGTGGACAAGTGGTTGTCCTTGGCCATTAGCGGTGCGTTAAAAAACTCAGGGAACAACGCAAAATCCGACCGATACCCTGAGACCGCATCTATAAAATATTCTGCCTGTTCCAAAAGGGCATCCAAATCTTTATATGGTCTCATTTGCCATTGGATGAGGCCCAAACGGACAATCGTCTTCTTGGTAGCAGCCTTCTTGGATGGTTTTTGATAGTAAATGTTATCCCATTCCATGAGAATGGCAAAGTCATTGGAGGCCTTATCACCTTCCAAATACCCTTTCATTACTTTGGCAGGATGAAAATCATTACTGATTTGAAAATTAAGGACAGGATCTTGAATCTCCTTTCTTTTTACCTTGTCTATATACTCTTTTGGGGTCAGTGTATTGGCATACTTATGGTAATTTGGCATTCTGCCCCCAAAAAGGATGCCTTTTAGGTTTAACTTTTCACATAGCTCCTTACGGTAGTCATACAACCTTCTCCCTAAACGAAGTCCCCTAAAGTTGGGTTTTATAAAAACCTCTATACCGTAAAGGACATCACCATCGGCAGCATCATGGGTATCAAAAGAATAGTTGCCGGTAATTTGATGATAGGTGTGATTGTCATCAAAAGCATCATAATTCACAATAATGGACAGTGCCACGCCTGCCAATTCTCCATTGATCTTTATGACTACTTGACCTTCGGGAAACTTTTGGATCAATGCCTTGATCTGCCCTTCTTTCCAATAGGCACCGGGCATATTGGTGTAGGCAGAGACCATAGCCTCCTTTAGCTCTTGATAATCATCAAGATCTAAAAACTTTAACGCTATATTTTCTATTTCTTCAACGTTCATGGACAAGGAATTGCGCTGCTTGGCGTGGATGGCCAAAAAGGCCTTTTTTTAAAAACACTTTAATACGATAACTAGGCTTCTGGCAACCTTTTTGCGCGAAAATGGCAGATGGGCCAACCTTAATCATCCGAACCTTCGGGCTCTTGGAAGGGATCTACCACTGCATCAGGGTCGTCATCCTCAAATGCCTCATAATCACTTTCATCGTAATTGGCCATTGTCTTTTCCAATTTCTCACTGATCTTGACCAAATATTTGGTATCGGAAGTGATTACCTCAACGGCTTCTACCCGCTCCCCACGGGCATTTCTAAAGGAGATGATATCGTCATCATCATAGCCGTCCGGGTAGCGTTCTACCGTTAATTTTAAGACCTCTGGGGTCAGTTTTTTAAAATCGACGATTACTTTTTTTAAATGTGCGTGCCTGTCCATAATTACATGTCTAAAAGGTAAGCAAAAATCAAAGGTGCCACAATGGTTGCGTCACTTTCAATGATAAATTTTGGGGTATCCATATCCAATTTTCCCCAGGTAATCTTTTCATTGGGTACCGCCCCAGAATACGAACCATAACTGGTGGTAGAATCGCTTATTTGACAAAAATAGCTCCAAAAAGGGGTGTCCGTACGTTCCATATCTTGGTAGAGCATAGGCACTACGCAAATAGGGAAATCTCCCGCTATACCCCCACCTATTTGAAAAAATCCTATTCCCATTTCGGAATTATCGGTATACCAATCCGCCAGAAAGGTCATGTACTCAATACCGGATTTTACGGTACTGGCCTTGAGCTCCCCTTTTAAGACGTACGAGGCAAAAATATTGCCCATGGTACTGTCTTCCCAACCAGGGCAGACGATGGGTAAATTCTTTTCTGCGGCAGCGTACATCCAAGAATCTTTTAAATCAATTTCATAATACTCCTCCAGAACACCGGAAAGCAGTAATTTGTACATATATTCATGGGGCAGGTAACGTTCACCCTTTGCCTCCGCATCCTTCCAGATTTTCACAATATGCTGTTGAATCCTTCTAAAGGCCTCTTCTTCCGGTATACAGGTATCGGTAACGCGGTTTAGGCCTTTTTCCAACAAATTCCATTCATCTTGTGGGGTCAGGTCACGATAGTTGGGTACACGCTTATAGTGGGAATGTGCCACCAAATTCATGATATCCTCCTCTAAATTGGCCCCTGTACATGAGATGATGTGCACCTTGTCCCTTCTGATCATTTCGGCAAAAATCTTGCCCAGTTCTGCGGTACTCATGGCACCCGCTAAAGAAACCAACATCTTGGCACCTTTATCCAATTGGGTCTCGTACCCTTTAGCAGCATCCACTAAGGCTGCTGCATTAAAATGGAGGTAATACTTTTGAATAAAATCGCTAATGGCGCCTTTAGTCCTCATCTTCAAATTTATTTTTGGTTAGGTTATTTTCCTTGGGTGCAAAACCGCTCACATATTCATCGTCAATGGCATCTTCCCGGAACTTGTAGGATAGCATTTTGTAGTACAGTTTGGCCGCCAAAAAATCAGACGACCTGTCATGGGAATTGGGACACAACTCTACGATATCAAAACCTACGACATTCTTTTCATCAAAAACCATTTTTAACAGCTCCAAGGTTTCATACCATAACAGCCCTCCCGGCTCAGGGGTTCCGGTAGATGGCATAATGGAGGGGTCCAATGCATCTAGATCAAAGGTGATGAATACGTTTTCCGTACAGGCCTCAACTACCTTGTCCATCCAAAATTCATCTGCTACCATTTCATGGGCAAAAAATACTTTTTCCGTATCCATATAGGTTTTCTCAATGGCATCCATACTACGTATACCTACCTGCACCAAATTTGTAGTCTTGCTCGCCTCATGTAGGGCACAGGCATGGTTGTATGGGGTGCCCCCATAGGTTTTTCTCAAATCCGCATGGGCATCTATTTGTAGTACGGTCAAGTTTTCAAAATGCTCATTGAACGCACGGATGGACCCTATGGAGATGGAATGTTCCCCACCAATCAAGGTCACGAACTTATTGCGGCCAATATATTTTTTGGTGGTTTGGTGCACGTTGTTCACCACTGTCTCTGGGCTACCTTTTTCCGTGATGGCCTCTGCCAGATACACCCCTTGCCGATACACTTCTGATTGGGTCTCAATATCATAAAGCTCCATATTCTCCGACGCTTCCAAAAAAGCTTCTGGACCTTTGTCCGCCCCTTTCCCCCAAGTACTGGTGCCATCATAGGGAACGGGAATCAATACGATTTTAGCAGTTTCTTGCTGGGCAAATTCATTGGAAATGCCAGCATAGTTTTTTGTTGTTTTCACTGTGGTATGCATTATACTTTAACTTAGGAGGCAATCTCCTGCTCTTTTTCTTGAATGGATTTTATTTGTTCTTGGCGTTCATATCCCAAAATATCCAATAATTGCGCAGCGGTCTGCTGCTCCTTGAATACGGATACCTGCAGTTCCCCCTGTTCATCACGCTGTAACAAAAGATGTTTTGGATGGGGAATCAAACAATGTTGTAAGCCCCCAAAACCTCCAATTGATTCTTGATAGGCACCGGTATTGAAAAAACCAATGTAAAGCGGTTTGTCTTTCTTGAACTTGGGTAGGTAAATGGCGTTCATATGCTGCTCACTATTGTAATAATCATCACTATCACAGGTAAGCCCGCCCAAAAGCACCCGCTCATACTCATCGTTCCAACGGTTAATGGGCAACATGATAAAACGTTTGTTAATGGCCCAAGTATCCGGTAAGGTGGTAATGAAGGAAGAATTGATCATGTTCCACTTTTCACGGTCGTTTTGTTGTTTTTGATAGAGCACCTCATAGATGGCACCCCCACTTTCACCAACGGTAAAGCTACCAAACTCGGTAAAAATATGGGGAACGGCAACCTCTGCCTCATCGCAGGCCAGCTTTATCTGGTTTACGATCTCATAAACCATGTACTCATAATCAAACTCAAAGGCCAAGGAATTTTTAGTGGGAAAACCACCACCAATATTTAAACTGTCCAAGCTGGGGCACGCCTTTTTTAAGCGAATGTATACCTTGAGGCACTTCATCAGTTCATTCCAATAGTAAGCGTTATCACGAATGCCGGTATTGATAAAAAAGTGTAACATCTTCAATTCTACCTGATCATTGTTCTTGATTTGTTGCTCATAAAACGGAACAATGTTTTTGTACCCAATGCCCAGTCTTGAGGTGTAGAACTCAAATTTGGGCTCTTCTTCAGAAGCAATACGTATACCCACTTTAAAGGTGTCTTTTATACCATCCGTAAGCAGGTCCAACTCCTCGTAATTATCAATGATCGGGATGCAATTGTGGTGGCCATTATTAAGTAATCTGGTAATATTGTCAATGTAACGCTCCCGTTTAAACCCGTTACAGATCACATAGGTGTCATTAGTGACAAAACCTTGTTGTTTTAAGTTTTCAATGATTTCAATATCAAAGGCGGACGAGGTCTCCAAATGGATGTCATTCTTCAACGCCTCCTGTAAGATATGGCTAAAGTGGGAACTTTTGGTGCAATAGCAATATTGATACGTTCCCTTATAGTTTAGGTCCGTCATTGCTTTGTTAAACCAGTCCTTTGCCCTATTGATGTTTTCTGATATTTTGGGCAGATAGGTGAATTTTAATGGCGTACCATACTGCACGGCCAGCTGTTCCAAAGGAATACCATGAAAGGTTAGGGTATCTTCCTTGGTGGTGAATTCCGACTGCGGGAATTCATAGGTTTGACCGATTAGGTCACTGTATTTTGTGTTCATTTTTAATTAAGGGAAAAAAGATTTGATAAATGGTTTCTTGCAGGGTCAAAGAACCTTGATCAAATCATTATCTGCTTCTCTGTTGTGGGAACAAAAAAGTATGGGTGTTGGCTACCCACAATAGCAAATAAAAAAACGGAAGCTAGCTTTAATTTTCGGTTACCCCATCTAAGGGCTGTCTTGGCGATTGACTTCCTAACTGCCAAAGACCCGAACAAACAAACAGATTTCAATTGTTCAGCTAAAACGGTACAAATGAAATCAAAAAAACATTACGTGCAACAAAATTTTAAAAAAAACTACATTTTTTTTACGCACCAATATCCGACTTCCCCCCTGTTTTTTTGATCAGCTTAATCTGCTGTATTTCAATGGCTTTATCAATAGGTTTGAGCATATCATACATATTCAAGGCCACTACGCTTGCCCCATGCATCGCCTCTACCTCTACCCCGGTCTTGTAAAATGTCTTCACGGTCACCATTACGGTAATCTGCAAGCCATTAATGGCATACTCAATACTTGCAAACTCAATGGGTAAGGGGTGACAATCAGGCAATAATTCGGGAGTTTTTTTCAACCCTAGAAAACCAGCTGCACGGCTCATAGCAAAAACATCTCCCTTGGGAACAGTATTGTGCTCAATGGCTGCGATGGTATCCAAGGAACCCACCTGGACTACGGCTTGGGCCATGGCCATTCTATGGGTATTCTCTTTTTGGGTAATGTCAACCATGTATTATGTATTTACTTTCCATTGGTAAGAATCATCTTCAAACAGTTCTTTACCAAAGACCGGAACTTCTTTCTTAATCTCTTCCACTACATGATGTAATGCCTCAAAAACCTCTTTACGATGTGGTGATGACACAAATACAAAAAGGCAGATCTCCCCAACCGCAACCCGGCCCAAACTGTGGTAAATGTGCATGCAAGTGAGGTCAAATCTTTTAAAAGTAGCCTCCCTAATTTCATGAAACTTTTGGTTGGCCATACCTTCATAAGCCGTATATTCAATGGCCGTAACATTTTTGCCTTCTATCTTATCTGCCCGTACTTGGCCCAAAAAGATATCATGTGCACCAATGGTGGTTTTGGATTGATGTTTTGCAATGGCGTTTGCGATAAAATCAGGGGTTATGGGCCCTTGAATAAAAACGTTTTTGACTTTCTTGTCCATCAATAGGATTTTTGAACTAAGGTAAGAAAGAAATAGAACTTGAATTCTCGGTCCTTTCCCTACACCCCCCTATCAACCTCATTAAAAAAAGGCATTTTACCATCTCTATGTTTTGTGCATGCCTTGCTTGTGCCTGCTTACGCCGCCTATACGTATCTCTTGATATATCAGAAGATTACGATTAAGCAACGTCATCGCTAATACTTCTGTTGATAAAATGTGGATAACCTAGATGCATCATCCAAAAAGGAAATGGGATAAACTAAGAACTTTACAGTCCTTGTTTTCAACATTCACAACATCCAACTTTATGCAAATAACACACTTAATTAAAAGAGATTTTTCTAAAAGACCTTTTCAATTAGAGAAAATCACCGATGCTATCCTAAAAGCAATGACAGCGGCAGACCACGGGGACGTGGGTGATGCCCAACGTATAGCCGATAATGTACTTAACGCCCTTTTGGAAAGGAAGGCGCAGGATGCAGAATATGTGCCTACGGTGGAGCAAGTTCAGGATTTGGTGGAAAACAGTCTTATGGAAGGTGGTTTCTTTGATGTGGCCAAAGGGTATATCCTGTACCGAAATGAGCAGGCACAGAAAAGAAAATCCAACATCTTTGAGAAGCGCATCAACCTAAAACCGTACGAATATCCACAGCTTTATGAGTACGTTCCCGCTATACGCCACTCTTATTGGATACATACGGAATTTAACTTCACCAGTGATATCCAAGATTTTAAAACCCGTTTAACGGAAGCAGAACGCAGTGCCATTAAAAACACCATGTTGGCCATCTCCCAAATAGAGGTTGCCGTAAAAAGTTTCTGGGGAGATATCTACCACAAAATGCCCAAACCAGAAATTGGTGCCGTAGGCAGCACCTTTGCAGAAAGTGAAGTTCGCCACGCAGACGCTTATTCCCATTTACTGGAAATTTTAGGTTTGAATGCAGAATTCAAAACCCTAAAGAAAAAGCCGGTGATGATGAAGCGTGTGCAGTATTTGGAAACTGCCCTTAAAAACGCTAAAAGTGAAGATAATAAGGAGTATGCAGAAGCCATCTTATTATTTTCCCTATTTATAGAACACGTCTCTCTATTCTCCCAATTTTTGATCATCATGGCCTTTAACAAGCATAAGAATATGCTTAAAGGAGTTTCCAACGTTGTGGAGGCCACTTCTAAGGAAGAGCAAATTCATGGAGATTTTGGAATAGACGTAATTAAAATTATCAAAGATGAAAATCCAGACTGGTTCACTTCGGAATACCATGGCATGATCCAACAAATGTGCCAAGATGCCTTTGTGGCCGAAAGCAGAATCATTGATTGGATTTTTGAAAAGGGCGAATTGGATTTTCTCCCAAAAAATGTAGTGAACGAATTCATCAAACAAAGGTTCAACAATTCCCTTGCAAGCATTGGAATCGCCGAAATCTTTGAGGTGGACCAAGAGCTACTTGCGGAAACCGAATGGTTTGACGATGAAATCATAGGAACCAAGCACGGTGATTTCTTTGTTAAGCGCTCCATCAACTATAGTAAAAGAACACAAAGTATAACTAGCGACGACCTTTTTTAAATGAACGAAACAACTCCCACCCAGAAAGTACAGGAAACAATTTCAACCAGTGACAAGCTGATCAATGCCAGAAAGCAGGCATTGGAACATCAAAAATCCGCGGCGGACGGCGGTTTTAAATGGCTAACGGAACACAGTCGTAACTTTTTAAACTCTGGCTACCTTACAGAAGGGGTTACCCCAGAGTACCGCATCCGTGAAATTGCGGACAGGGCAGAGCAATTGCTACAAATGCCAGGGTTTTCAGATAAGTTCTACGGATATATGTCGGAAGGTTTTTACTCGCTGGCCTCACCGGTATGGTCTAACTTTGGCAAGGAAAGAGGACTGCCGATCAGTTGTTTTGGTTCCCATATTGACGATGATATGGGAAACATTCTATATACTCAATCAGAGGTGGGAATGATGTCCAAATTAGGTGGGGGCACATCAGGATATTTTGGAAAAATACGTCATCGCGGTGCCGAGGTCAAAAATAATGGACAGGCTTCCGGGGCGGTGCACATCATGCAATTGTTTGAGTCCATGGTAGATGTGGTAAGCCAAGGCTCCGTGCGCAGAGGGCGTTTTTCCCCTTACCTACCCGTAGAACATCCAGACATTTTGGAGTTTCTTGAAATTGGAACGGAAGGAAACCCCATACAAGAGCTTACCCACGGTGTTACGGTCACCAACCAATGGATGGAAGAAATGGTTGCGGGAGATACGGCAAAACGTTCTATCTGGGCCAAGGTTCTCCAAAGAAGGGGAGAAATGGGCTACCCTTATATCTTCTTTACGGACAACGCCAATAACAGTGCCGCTGATGTTTATAAGGATAAACAACTACCTATACACGCCAGTAACCTCTGTACGGAAATCATGTTGCCCTCCAACGATAACTGGTCTTTTGTATGTGTCCTGTCATCGGTTAACGTATTGCACTATGATACCTGGAAAAATACCGATGCGGTAGAGACCATGGTGTACTTTTTGGATGCAGTCATCACAGAGTTCCTAGAAAAACTGGAAACTTACCGTGATTCTGATAGCAGGGAAGATAGGCAGACCTTTCTATTTATGGAGCGCGCCTACAATTTTGCCAAGGACAACCGTGCCTTAGGTCTGGGCGTTTTAGGATGGCACTCTTTATTGCAATCCAAGATGTTACCGTTTAACAGCCAGAAAGCCTATGACCTTAACAGTGAAATTTTCCGGGAAATAAAAGAGAGATCCTACCAAGCGTCCGAGACATTGGCACAAAAATTTGGTGAACCAGAAGTTCTTAAAGGGTACGGTAGAAGAAACACTACCCTAAACGCCATTGCGCCAACCACATCATCCGCTTTTATCTTGGGACAAGTTTCCCAAGGTATAGAGCCTATTTGGTCGAACATTTATGTAAAGGATATTGCGAAGGTAAAAACCACGATAAAAAACCCGTTCTTATTTGAGCTTTTGGAAGAGAAGGGCATGAACACTACAGAGGTATGGAGAAGTATCCGCGAAAGGGATGGTTCTGTGCAACATTTAACCTTCTTGTCCGACCAGGAAAAGGATGTCTTTAAAACCTATTCCGAGATTGATCAGTTAGATATTGTGTACCAAGCGGCCAACCGTCAAAACCATATAGACCAAGGGCAATCCGTAAACATTATCGTGCATCCTGATATGCCCGTTAAGGAAATCAATAAAATACATGTTACGGCTTGGAAACTCGGGCTTAAATCACTGTACTATCAACACAGTATGAACGCAGCGCAAAAATTCAAACAAAAGAAGGAGTGCGCTAGCTGTGAGGCCTAAAAAACCTTACTTAGGCAAGGTTTTGTAAACCAAATACATATACGCTATCAAAAAACCATAGCCAACAAGGCTATGGTTTTTTGGTTTCTTGGAAATGCACAATCCCCTTTAAAATTATACTAAGGAAGTAGACGCTTGGTTTAGAAAAGAAAAACAGTAGTAACGGGATATTAGTGGCATTGCGGAAAACTTAATTGTAGCCCCGGCAAGAATCGAACTTGCATCTAAAGTTTAGGAAACTTCTATTCTATCCATTGAACTACGGGGCCAATATCACTATGTCAAAAAAAACTGCCCAAAAGTTTAGGACCCCGACGCTTCGGGGCTATGCTATCCATTGAACTACGGGGCCAATATCACTATGTCAAAAAAAAACTGCCCAAAAGTTTAGGACCCCGACGCTTCGGGGCTATGCTATCCATTGAACTACGGGGCCAATATCACTATGTCAAAAAAACTGCCCAAAAGTTTAGGACCCCGACGCTTCGGGGCTATGCTATCCATTGAACTACGGGGCCAATACCACTATGTCAAAAAAAAACTGCCCAAAAGTTTAGGACCCCGACGCTTCGGGGCTATGCTATCCATTGAACTACGGGGCCAATATCACTATGTCAGAAAAAACCCATGCTATTGATGGCTCTAAAATACGGGCCAACATTTGGGCATTCTATCCATATCAAATGGAATGCAAAAATATACTTTTTATGTAAGATGCAAAAAATAGTGAAATCAGAAATATGGGAATCAATTGATGGAACTACTGGCAAACACTTTTGATAAACTTACCCGAGACAAGGGTTTGTCAAAATAGCCCGATACGGCGGAATGGGTTTTGGCAATTTTTCTATCCTTGGACTTCACAAAGGCCGATAGAATGTAAATCTTAGGTAAGCGGTTACCGTTCAACAATTTTCTTAAGTGTTCAATAAATTCCCAACCATCCATCTCATCCATAATCAAATCCAAAAAAATCAGTTCCGGTAAAGGCTGTTCTACCGTTAACAGGACTTCTAATTGCGCTATGGCCTCTTCGGCGTTGGAAAATGTTTCAATGGACAATGCGTTCCCTGATTGTTCTAAACAATACCTGGTCGCAAATTGGGAAACAATATCGTCATCAATAATCCACGTTGTTTTGGCCATCATAACAGACTTAGTTTTCTTTAACGAATACAAAGAAAATACGTACAGCAAAAACTACCATGAATTATCGACTTTCGGTCAAAAGTATCTTTGTATCGCTCAATCGACACTACTTTTCGGTAATTGGTGTATAACAATTGATTAATGTGGAAGTTGCTTTTTCAAAAGGCCATACACAAAAGTTCCCAGTAGGGCTCCAAAAATAACCACTAGAATGGGCAAAAAACCCGCGCCAATCAAGGTATACATAGGGCCAGGACATGCACCTGCCAGTGCCCAACCCAGCCCAAACAAGGTTCCGCCGGCCGCATAGCGGACAAATGACCTTTCCTTGTCTGCAATGATGATGTTTTCACCAAATACAGACTTTGGCTTTTTTCGTTTTACCCACTGCGTAAAAATTATCCCCAAACCCAAAGCTGACCCGATGATACCATACATGTGAAACGCGTTAAACTGAAACATCTCATAAATACGAAACCATGAGGCAGCCTCTGATTTTAACATGACTATCCCAAAAAATACCCCAACCAACAAGTAAATGATATGCTTCATAATGCTAAAAAATTAAAGGAAAGATGAAATGCACCATCATAAGTCCTCCTGCAAAAAAACCGATAACGGCGATCAAAGAAGGTATTTGCAGGTTGCTTAGGCCTGAAATAGCGTGCCCAGAAGTACAGCCACCGGCATAACGTGCACCAAAGCCCACTAGAAAACCCCCAAAAAGTAATATTAAAAGGGTCTTTGGACTGGAGAATGCCGTATTTGCAAAAAACTCCGTGGGCATATAGGCTTGCCCTGCACTTTTAAAACCCAAGGCATTAAGTTTCGTAACCGTATCAGCACTGATGGCAACGGCAGTGTCCGCAGTCATATACGTATGTGCCAAATATCCGCCAATCGCAGCGCCAAACGCAACGATTAGGTTCCAGCGTTGGGCTCTCCAATCGAACCTAAAAAACGCTGCTGATTTTCCCGCACCGGCAATGCTGCAAATGGTTCGTAAGTTAGAAGACATGCCAAAACGTTTGCCCAATAAAACCAAAATTGCCATGGTTAAGGCTATCAATGGCCCAGAAACGTACCACGGCCATGGTTGTAAGATATATTCCATCATAAGTTAAGCTAATAAAAAACAAAGATATGCTACTTCCCTAGACCTAGGTCAGGGAAAGACCATGCCTTGAGAATAGCGAATTTTCAAGATTTTTTGCCGCTGTTCATCAAACTGAGTACCGCAATGATGAGCACCACCACCACGATGGCGAACACACCAATCATAAAAATACCATTTCCCCAAGCCACTAAGGGTAGAAACCTTGTAAGCATCATAACTAATTTAAAGTGCCATTAAAAGTAAGAAGGCCCAAACCCAGAAAAAATGATATTCCTCAGTTTTTCAGTTTACAGGTATTTGGCCCAAAAAGGGTATATAAGGGGCAAAAACTTACTAAACTGGTTAGGACAAAGATGCCCGATAATGCCAATAGCACATACGCCAAAGTACCCTGCACTACATTAAAATAAAACAACGCAAGCACTATCAGCGCCAAAATAAAACGTACCATGCGGTCTGTACCGCCCATGTTTTTTTTCATAATCTTTCTATTAAAACCGTAGTTAGGGACACTAATGCAATACAGGTGCAACAGACCAATACCAATTTGTGCCACTTTTTTAATTTCATGACCAAAACTACGCCATCACTGTTTCATTATTGGTAACCTGGGTTACACATACATCGCGATTTTTATAGTATTTTTAAATTCCAACCCTATATCATGAATAGAAGAAAATTTGCCTCGACCCTTAGTTTGGCCTCCATCTCGGCAGCTTTAGGTGCCGAGCTCGTTTTTGCCGGCCAAATGCCAAAAGGATATTTGCCTTTGGGCCTAAACGACCCAGACCCTTTTTCCTTATTCCAGAAAGACAAGGATATGGTGGTGCTCAACGAGAAACCCTGGAACATGGAAGCCAAGGCACATTTACTTAATGATAGGGTGACGCCAAACCGCTTCATGTTCATTAGAAACAACGGAAAGATTCCAAAAAACATCGATATTTCCAATTGGAAACTTACCATTGATGGCGAATCTGTACAACAACAGAAAAGCTATTCCTTAAAAGAATTACAAACCAACTTTACATCCTACTCCTATCAACTTACGCTAGAATGTGGTGGCAATGGGCGCAGTGAGTTTAATCCACCTGCCAAGGGAAACCAATGGACCATTGGTGCCGTATCCTGTGCCAAATGGACCGGCGTTCGTTTAAAAGATGTTTTGAGGGATGTGGGAATACAATCGGATGCTGTATATATTGGTTATCATTCCGCGGATACGCATTTAAGCGGTGACCCAAATAAAGAACCCATTTCCCGTGGAGTACCCATAGCAAAGGCACTAGAGGACGAAACCCTGATTGCCTATGAAATGAATGGAGGGCCAATCCCTTTGGTCCATGGCCATCCCTTACGGTTGGTCTGCGGAGGGTGGCCGGCCTCGGTATCCGGCAAATGGCTACAGCGCATAAGTGTACGCAATAAAGTGCATGATGGGGCCAAAATGGGCGGCAGCTCCTATAGGATACCTTGTGAGGCCGTTGCCCCGGGAAGTAAGGTCAAGGACAACGATATGTGCATTATTGAGTCCATGCCGGTGAAATCTTTGATCACCTATCCTAAAACCGGTGCTCTATTAAAAAAGAACATTTTGCAGATAAACGGCCACGCATGGGCAGGAGAATTACAAGTTGAAAAAATGGAATGTTCCATAGACTTTGGCAGTACTTGGCAGGTGTGTAAGTTGGAAAAACCCGCTAACCGACTTGCATGGCAACACTTTGCGGCAACCATTGCTTTTCCAAAAAAAGGCTATTATGAGGTTTGGGCCAGAGCCACGGATGAACATGGGAAAAGTCAACCCATGGTATTACCGGGTTGGAACCCCAAAGGTTATTTAAACAATGCCTGTCACCGCATTGCGGTAAAGGTGGTCTAATTTAGTGAAACGATGCAAAAACGAAACCTTATCACCTTCCTTTCATTGCTTCTGGCAGCCGTGTTTCTCACCGTTCTTTTTGTAGCGGTGACCAATTCCAACAAAATTGAAAAAGAGATTACCCCTTTAGCGACCACGATTATTGAATTGGACGAAAAGACCATAGCGAGCTCTGGCTTTGTAAACGATACTGGCGTTTCACAAGTGATACAACACTGTACCCAATGCCACTCGTCAACGCTAGTGACCCAAAACCGGTTAAGTGAAGCCGGGTGGAAAGCTACCATAGAATGGATGCAAGAAACCCAAAACTTATGGGATTTGGGTAAAAATGAAGAAAGGATCATTGCCTACCTGGCAAAAAATTACGGCCCTACCAAAAAAGGTCGGCGACAGCCTATTAAGGGTGTTGAATGGTATGAACTGGATTGATGATGGAAATCTATTGGGACGCTTTTATTAATGGCTTTAACGGCACCTTAAATTATACGTGGAGGTCCATCCTGTTTCAGGTGCCTTGGTATACCAATTACTTTTGGGGGCTCATATCTATTTCATTGATAGTCTGGCTATTGGAATTTTTATTCCCATGGCGTAAAGACCAGTCTGTCTTTAGAACGGATTTTTGGCTGGATGCCTTTTATATGTTCTTTAACTTCTTTGTCTTTGCCATTGTTATCCAAGGTATTTATAACCTATTGGGAGTTGGTTTTAGGGAATTGGGAATCACGGCGCAAAGCTTTGCCGTTCTACATTTAAATCATTGGCCTATTTGGGCACAACTGTTACTGTTCTTTGTACTCTTGGACTTTGTGCAGTGGCTCACCCACATTGCCCTGCATAAATTTCCGTTATTGTGGCGGTTTCACCAAGTGCACCACAGTGTCAAAGAAATGGGGTTTGCGGCACATCTACGGTACCATTGGATGGAAAATATACTGTACAAACCCCTTAAGACCCTTGGAGTGATGCTTTTAGGTGGGTTTGAACCAGAGCAGGCGTATATGGTCCATTTTGCCGCCATTACCATTGGGCATTTAAACCATGCCAACATTAAACTCACCTATGGCCCCTTAAAGTATATCCTAAATAACCCGGTAATGCATTTGTACCATCATGCTTATGAACTGCCAAAAGGATCATTTGGCGTCAATTTTGGTATAAGCTTAAGTCTATGGGATTATCTTTTTAAGACCAACCACCTGCCCGAAGATAGCGGCACCATTACCTTAGGCTATGATGGAGACACAAAAATGCCAAAAGGATTTTGGGGACAGTCCTTACATGGCTTTGGAAAGCGAAAAGGCTAATCTTCCAAACGATCAAATTCTACAAATTGGTATTGAGGGGGAAGCTTCAAAGAGTTGCCTAAGTATGGCAGCGTGGCCGTTGCCAAATATGACCAATATCCTATCTTCTGTACTTTGGGTGCGTCCTAGCATCTTCGAAAAAATCCTAATGTTCCGGTTATACCACCAAATGGATAATTTATCCGCCCCATCATAATCTTTCGTCGCCATGGTTCCCGTTAGGTAGGCATCAAAATTAGGGTTGGTCCATTAATCTTTCTTGCATTTATCAAAAAAATAATCTGTTAAGATGGTAACACCTCAACAACAAAAATGCATCGTGATGAAAATCAACTAGACTGCAGTAGGGAGACCAATGCATCGGCCTGCACCACGCCAGATTGCCGCCAGAGCTGTTTCCCTTCTTTAAACAGCATTAAGGTGGGTACCCCTCGAACCTGATATTTTGCCGCCAGCGCTTGGTTTTTATCCACATCAATCTTTATAATTTTAGCCCGCTCACCCAATTCTTGCTTTACCTTATCAAGGATGGGCATCATGGTTTGGCAGGGTCCGCACCAAGTCGCGTAAAAATCAACCAATACCGGTTTATCCCCTGAAATGATATCTAAAAAATTTGCCATACGCCCAAATTAGTTTTCTATAACCCAATTGTTATATCCGCCAGAATAGTCATAAATCTCTGTAAACCCATTTTCTTTGAGCAAAAGGGCCGCCCTATTGCTGCGTCCGCCCATTTTACAATACAGGTACACGGGTTTGTTTTTGTCCAAACGTTCAATTTGTTTTAAAAAGGTCTGGCTATCAATAATATTATAGTTCACCGCATGGCCAATATGGCCAGCCGCAAATTCCTCGGCTGTGCGTACGTCTACCAATTGTACCTCTTTGCCTATAACATGCGTTTTTACGTCTTCTTTATCGATAATGCTGATACCGTCCATACCCTGTACCTGTTTTTTAGGGTTATCTTGGCAGGCAAGTGCTAGCACACTACAGCACAATAAAAGCAATTGCATGGCTACGGTCTTCATAATGCCATCATTTTAAGGTTGTGGGACAAACAAAATTGGTCACTGGTATTCCCGCTTTTTTAATGGCCGCAAAACCGCCAGCTACGTCCACAACGTTATGGATGCCACGGCTTTTAAGGATTGAAGCGGCGATCATGCTTCGGTAACCGCCTGCACAATGCACATAAAAGGTTTCCTTATTGGGAAATTCCGCTAAATGGTCGTTAATAAAATCCAAGGGGGTCAACCTTGCGTTTTCCAAATGCTCAGCACTGAACTCCGTTTCTTTTCTTACATCAAAAACCGGTACATCCTTGGTCAATGCCTCCTTAAATCTTTCTGCGGTAATGCTGCTTACGGTATCAATTTCCTTTCCTGCATCTTTCCATGCCTCAATTCCGCCTTCCAAGTAGCCTAGGGTACCATCAAAACCTACGCGTGACAACCGGGTAATTGCCTCTTCTTCTTTTCCTTTATCTGCCACCAGCAAAATGGGCTGTTTCACATCTGCTATTAAGGCACCTACCCAAGGAGCAAAACCTCCTTTTAACCCTATAAAAATGGAACGAGGAATATGGCCCTTAGCAAAATTATCCTGATGCCGTACATCTAAAATCACCGCACCGGTTTCATTTGCCGCGGTTTCAAAGGCATCTGGTTTAAGTGCGGTATCGCCGCGTTCTATGACCTCATGGATGTCATCATACCCTTCTTTGTTCATCTTAACGTTCAACGGAAAATATTGCGGTGGGGGCAAAAGACCGTCAGTGACCTCTGCCACAAATTCTTCTTTGGTCATATTGTTCCTGAGTGCATAATTCATCTTCTTCTGGTTGCCCAAGGTATCAACGGTCTCTTTCATCATATTCTTTCCACAGGCAGAACCTGCTCCGTGGGCAGGGTACACAATCACATCATCGGCCAAGGGCATAATCTTGTTTCGTAAACTATCATATAGCAGGCCGGCCAGTTCTTCTTGGGTCATAGTGGCTGCTTTTTGCGCTAAGTCCGGTCTTCCAACATCGCCCAAAAACAAGGTGTCGCCACTAAAAATGGCATGGTCCCTTCCGTTTTGGTCACGTAATAAATACGTGGTGCTTTCCATGGTATGGCCAGGGGTGTGCAAAACTTTAAATGTAAGTTTTCCCAATTGAAATTCCTGCCCATCTTTTGCCACCAGCACCTCATAGGCCGGATTGGCATTGGGTCCATATACAATAGTGGCCCCGGTTTCCTTGGCCAAGGTCACGTGACCGCTCACAAAATCCGCATGAAAATGGGTCTCAAAAATATATTTGATTTGGGCATTATCCCGTTTTGCCCTTTCTAAGTAAGGTTTTACCTCACGCAAAGGGTCAATAATAGCCACTTCCCCATCACTTTCTATGTAGTATGCCCCTTGGGCCAGGCATCCAGTATATATCTGTTCTATATGCATTTGCTAAATTTTTAAGCAAAGGTATCATTTGTCCCCATACTATCCTGCAACTTAGGTTACACTACCTGTGTTGCCAAGACACTTTTTCTTGTAGGGCGGTTCTTTCCATTTTTTTAAGGCAATCCTCGTAAGCCTCCGCCGTCCTTACATAGACGTTTTCTTTGCCTATCACTTCCAAAAGGTCACTTTTTTGTAAAATATCCCGAATAGGGCCTATGGCTCCGGCTATTTTAAATACAATCCCTTTTTCCCTTAAGTTCCTAACAATCTTCTGAAGCTCATTTAATGCAGAATTGTCAATATAGTTCACCGGTTCCGCATTTAGGATGACGTATTTTACAGCCTTGCCCTTTTTGGCTACTTCTTTGGACACGGCATTTTCAAAATAACGTACGTTGGCAAAAAACAGTTGGGCATCAAACCGCAACAATAAAATCTCATCATGCTGCTCAATATCATCTGGAAACCTATCAATATTTTTAAAATAATCCAACCCACGGATTTTGCCCAATAGCGCAATATGAGGTCTTGAAATACGATAGACTAACAACAGCAATGAAAATAACACCCCAAAGATGATGCCCTGGGAGATACCAACAAAGAGCGTGGTCAAAAAAGTGACCAAGAATAGGTAAAATTCATCCCGTTGTTGCTTCCAAAGTTGCCTGGGATAGTTTACATCGATCAACCCGTACACGGCCACCAGAATAATGGCCCCTAAAACAGACTTGGGCAGGTAGTAAAAAAAAGGCGTTAAAAACAACAACGTTAGCCCTACCACAATTACGCTAATAAAAGAGGCCAGGCCCGTCTTTGCCCCTTCGTTCACATTTACTGCAGTTCTTGACAAACCCGCATTCACTGGAAACGATTGAAAAAGTGAACCAATGATATTGGAAGCTCCCAAGGCCCGTAGTTCTTGGTTGGGATCGGTATGGTATTGCTGGCTTTTCTCCTCAATGGATTTGGCAATGGTCATGGCTTCCGCAAAAGCGATAAAGGCCAAAGCCATGGCCGTGGGAAATGCCTTAATCAACAGGCCACTGTTTAACTCTGGCAGTAAAAACCCGGGCAATCCTTTTGGTACAGGGCCTACGATATGTACATCCGTATCATTGACCATAAAAAAATAAATCCCGATAATTCCCAATACCACCACCACCATGGCCGCGGGCAGTTTACGATGCAACTTCTTAAGCCCCAGGATTACCAAAATTGCGGCGACACCAATACTTAAATCATAAAAATTGGTCTCCCCCAATTGATTAAAAATGGCCCTGAGCGTTTTTAGGGAATTGGTGGTACCAATATCCAATCCAAAAAAATGTTTTAATTGACTGATGCCGATCACAAAAGCCGCTGCAACGGTAAACCCGCTCACCACAGGCCTGGATAAAAAATTAGATAGAAACCCCAATTTCATAAAACCCATGACCATTTGTATAAGCCCAACAAAAAGTGCCAATAAAATGGCCATCCCAATATAGGCTTGCAGACTTCCCAACTTCATGGCCGCCAAACTGGAAGCAACGATCAAAGAATCCAAGGCAACGGGACCAACCGCCAATTTTCTGCTGGAACCGGTAAAAACATAGACCAAATTGGGAACAAGCGCTGCATACAGCCCATAAATTGGAGGAAGGCCTGCAATCAAGGCATAAGCCATTCCCTGGGGTATGAGCATGATGCCAACGGTAATCCCAGCCGAGAAATCTCCGGCCAAGTCCCTTTTTTGGTACTTGGGCAGCCAGTCTAGAATAGGAAAAAAACGCTTTAACATCCCCACAAAGGTAATTAGCTTTTACGGGATGCTGTGTATCTTAGGTTACAAGGCTTACAAATCAACAATCTCAATTTGGTTGCGCTGCAATCTTATTTTACCCAAACGTTCAAGTTTTTTGAGCAATCTTGAAATCACTACCCTAGAACTATGCAAGTCGTAGGCGATGTCTTTATGGGTGTTTACAATGGTATTGGATGCCGCAATTCTGGCCTTTTCTTTTAAATACGCTACCAAACGATCATCCATATTTTTAAAGGCGATGCTGTCCACGGTTGCCAACAATTCATTTAGGCGGTTGTGGTAACTGTCAAAGACAAAATTCCGCCAAGATCGGTATTTACCGGTCCATTCCTCCATTTTACGAATGGGTATCATGACCAAGGTCACATCGGTTTCTGCTACGGCACGTATCTCACTTTTCATATCGCCTAGACAGCAGGCCATGGTCATGCTGCAGGTGTCGCCACGTTCCAAATAGTAAAGCAACAATTCATCACCCTCATCATCTTCCCGTAAAATTTTAATGGCGCCCGAAAGCAATAGGGGCATTCCCTTTATATATTGGCCAATTTCTATAATCTTGCTTCCTTGATTTACAGACACCAAGCTACCTACCTCTGCAATCTCGGTTAAAAGTTGAGGTTCCAACAAGTCCCCAAAGCTATTTTTTAATGCTAACTCCATAAAACAACGCTAAAATTTCTACACCAAGGTCAAAGGAAGATCAGTAAGTCGGTTTCCTGTTAAACGAAAGACTGCATTGGCAATGGCCGCTCCAATGGGCCCTAATGGGGGTTCACCCACGGCTCCGGGTTTATCCATCCCCTGCAAAAGCACCACATCAATTTCCTTAGGGGCATGTTTCATCAACGCCATACGGTATGGACCATAAATGGTAGGGGTTAGTTCTCCGTCTACCACATCCATTTTTTCGTATAATGTTGCGCTCATGCCCATAGTAATGGCGCCCTCGCATTGGGCGCGAACCTGATCGGGGTTCACGGCAATTCCGGGGTCCATGGCACAGGTTACCTTGTGCACGATAATCTCATTGCTTTCTATGGATACTTGGGCCACTTGGGCACAGGGTGTTCCTGCATCGGTTGAGGCTGCAAAACCCATGGCGCGCCCATTAACCGCCTGGTCTTGATAACCCGCTTTGTCCGCAGCTGCCTGAATGACCGCCTTTAAACGCTTGCCTTTTTCATCATCTTGGATATGCGCCAAGCGAAACGCTACAGGATTTTTACCTGCCCTTACCGCGAGTTCATCCATAAAGCTTTCCCAAGCAAACGTATTTGCCAATAAACCTAAACTACGCCACCAACTTGTCGCAAAAGGAAGTTCTACGTGCCATGAGACCGTTCTAAGGTTGGGAATGGCTCCATAATGACAGAATCCACCCCTAATGGCACCCACATCAGTGCCTAAAACAGTATGTAAAAAACCTGGCACCATGGCGGCATCTATCGCAACATCACCACTAGAAAAGTCGTGTTGCAAGTAAGCGATATGGCCATCATCCGTTAATTTTGCCTTGAGTTGGTGATGTGTTGGCGGACGAAACAAATCGTGCTGAAATTCTTCTTTGCGAGAGAAAAAATACTTCACGGGCTTCCCCACCGCTTTTGACATCACAGCGGCCTGAACCGCATGTGGCGTATGTAACCGTCTACCAAAACCACCGCCCAAAAAAGTGGGAATGACATTTACATTTTCTTCATCGATATTTAATCGCTTCGCCACCTCTTTACGGGTTAAGGCAACCACTTGGGTAGATAATTTAAGCGTAACGGAATCCCCATCTACAGCGGCTACAACCCCGTTAGGTTCCAATTGGGCGTGCGCACCAAGGGGACTGGTAAATTCCATTTGAATTAGGCCGTCTTCCGTACTTAGGTCTTCCCCTTCTTTTTGGAGCACAAAAGCATCTCCCTTTCCTACTTTGGTCATCTCACGGATATCGCTGGTCTGCCAACTTTGGGAAACTTCCCAAGTGACCTCAATCGCTTCCTTTGCGCGTTCCGCAGCGGTAAAGGAATCTGCAATGACCCCTACAAAATCATCCTCTAGAATTACCTTGACAACACCGGGCATTGCATCGGCCTTACTGGTATTTGCACTTACATACTTAGCACCAATTTTTGTTGGGCGTACCACCGCACCGTAAAGCATATCTGGCATTTGGGCATCCAGGCCAAAAATAGGTTCGCCAAAAACCTTGGCATTCAAATCTACCCGAGGTATAGGTTTACCAACGAATTTATAAGCATCCAAAGATTTTAAACCGGGAGCATCTGGAACTTCCCAATCTGTCACGTTTTCAGCAATCTCAGCATAGGTCATGGTTGTTCTACCCAAATTCACCTCACCATTTGCCACCGTCATTTCATCCACGGGAAATCCTGATTTTTTACCCGCTTCCAATTTTAACATCTCGCGCATGGTCGCTGCCAACTCCCGTAAAGGTTGCCAAAGTCCGGAAATGGAATTGCTTCCACCCGTGGCAAACTTATCCATATTACCGCTCATTGATGCCGCGTGTACCACGGATATTTGGTTCATCCCTACCTCCAGCTCATCGGCAGCCATTTGTGCCAAACCGGTAAATGTACCTTGCCCCATCTCTACTTTTGGAGAATGCAATATTACTTTATTCACTTTTGTTATTTCAAACCAGAGCATGGGCTCCATGCCCCCGCCCAAATATCTTGCCTCACCACTGTCTACCTGCTCCAATATTTTTCTTCTAAGGGGATTTCTAAACAGGTAGGTACCCACGGCAAGGACACCTGCCGTACCCAAGCCACCACGAACCAAAAATTTTCTTCTTGATATGTTCTTCTTGGCCATAGCTTAGGAGTTTTGGGTGTCAGACGTTGCTTCTTTTTCTGGGGTCAATTCCGCCGCCCTATGTATGGCCTTTCTCATGCGGTAATACGTTGCACAACGACAAACATTCGTGATATTTTGGTCAATATCTTCGTCCGTAGGTTTTGGATTCTGGTGCAAAAGTGCTGCGGTTGCCATCATAAAACCAGGCTGGCAATACCCACATTGGGGCACAATTTCCTCCAACCATGCTTGTTGCACGGGGTGCGGATTTTTAGCTGTTCCTAGCCCCTCAATCGTAACAATGGTTTTGCCCTCCACAAAAGAGGCCGGATACGAGCAAGACCTTATGGCGACCCCGTCTATATGTAAGGTACAGGCTCCACATGCTGCTTTACCACAGCCAAATTTAGTACCCTTTAAATTAAGGGTATCCCGTATGACCCATAACAATGGGGTGGTCCCATCTGCTATGTCCACCGTGGTGGGTTCATTGTTTAAAACAAAGGAAATCTTCATGTTTGTGATTTAAATCTACAAGATATTTAAGAATACTGATAAAAACAGCGGTTATATGCACAAAAGGAAACAACTTGGGTTACCCATGCGGCGGGATTATTCCTTTTCCGCCACCCTTTAAAAGCTACAACCTAGTGCTTTCCTGTTTGTTCTTCAAAAACCTGAATCACATGTTGCCCTACTTGATTACCTACCTTAAGCCCTACTTCGTTATCTGTCCTAAAATGTACACCACCTTGGAACCGTGATTCTGAACATTCTTTGGCCAGGGCCTCAAATTGTTTTGCATCATGCGGGAAAAAATGGGAAAGCACCTTGGCCAAGGCCCCTGCGACAGTAGTATGCCCGGCGGGATATCCCGGAAAATTAGGGGTTTCAAGTATGGGTTGAAATGATGTATCGTATTGAAAGGGCCTAATGCCCCAATACTGATATTTGCCATCCCAAGCGGCAATGGTAGCATCATAGCGGGCGGCATGAAAAACCGCACTAACATAAGCTGCCTCCCCAGCGTCCAAAGCATATTCCAAAATCTTACGTTCCAAAAGTTGGTCCCAGATGGGTTCGCTTTTCCATTTCCAGGCAATATCGCTGCTGTTGTTCGCCTTATAAAATTCTCGAAGCTCTTGCATATCCTCCGACCAATCTTTTGGAGGCGGGCCAGGCCTAAACTGTTTGGCAGAAGTCAATGTTAAGGGTTCCCAATCCTTTTTGGTGGGTCCGTATGGGTATGGGGTGCCAGACCATAAGCTGGGGTCGTTGGGAACCTTGCCGTCCCAAATTTTATCGGTATTGTTGGTTTTGGCGTAATTCTTATATTTTGTGGCAATGGCCTTGCCAATAGCCTTACCTCTTTGAATTTCAATGGGCTCGTACTCGTTTAGCGTGAATTGTACCATTTGGTGCCGTACCAATAGGCTATCTAACCAGCCTTGTTGTTCTGGGAAATAATACGAGATAATTTGGTGCGATGCCGCTGCCACCGCACTGCGCTGGTCGTTCCCTTCACAAGATGCCAAGGCGTCATAAATAGCCAGATGTAGTATGGCCATACGGCCGCCATTTTTATGGCCCTTATGTTTTTGGCTTGCCTCCATCATAATTTGATGCCAACGGTAGGACGGGTAAGCCGCAGTCCAAAAACGTATTTCTTGATCAAGTGAATCACCTTTTAGCTGCAAGCCATCTAAGACGCCAATAGCCATGGGTTCAACCTCAACATCCTCTTGTGATACAGAAAACATAAACGGCTCCAGGTTATGAACCCGCTTTGTTGTTGTAGGGGAACATGATATAAAAAGACCTAGAAAAATAGTGGCAATTGAAAAGACTTTAGTGGGCATTTTCCTAGAAATAAAGTTTCATAAAATTACATCCTAGGCCGGTTTCAAAAAAACAACAAGGTGCTATACTTACGTTAAAATTCACCTCCCATGTATACTACAGTACTACCATCACTTGGTGCAGTAGGTTTAAAACAAAGGCCGCCTGTACGCTAAAGGTTGTTTTTAAAAGGAACTCCAAGAAATATCCAAAGACCAGAACTTGGCATAGGACACCCACAAGCGATCACCATTTGGTCAAATAAAGTACGGCCTGTACAAGAAGATACACTTAATACTTATACTCCCATCTAAGTTCTGCCCTATAATAGGCCATCCCACCTTGTTCCGACAGCTTTATCGCTCTGTTCACAAACTGATACTTAAATAAAATACCAAAATATGTGGTCTTTACAGTACTAAGATACTCACGGATAATAAAAAGAAGATCATCCTCTATTGCCGTAAAGATGGTTTCCAACACTTGCCTATCCGTCACCTCATTGGCTGCCATTTTTACCTCAACGGGCACCTGTAGGCCTTCATAATTTGGTTTTTGCCATCTCCCCAAAGGACGGTATCTTATAATGATAGGGTGACCTTTAAAAGTAAGACGTTGCGTATATTCTTTATCCATTAATCAATCCTAAGGTTTAAACACTATGGTCCCAGGTAAACGTATTATGCTTACCTAGGCCATTGGGAGAGTACAATTTTGTTTATTGTTTCCTTTCAAAAACCTGAGCTTTGAGTACCTTGCCTTAAACATTTGCGTTAAAAGGAATACAAAACCATAAACTTCCCCCCATTTACTGCTAAAAATACAATTATGTTTAATATATTTAAATAATGTTTAAACAAATATTTATGGATTTATTGATGCAGGCAGAACAGTTTGAAAAGATGAAAATGAGCCATATGTCCACTAGCGATCGTGTTGTGGCCTCAAGAAAAGGTAAAGAACTTGTTCTTGCCATTAACGAGATTTACAAGAAAACAAAGGATTCCAAACTTATGGATGCCATGAAGCGCATTACCGAAAAAAAACGGAAAATAGACAAGCGCCTTAAAGGCAGAATTACAGTTTGATCAAAAGTACGTTGAGGATTTTGTAACAAAAAAAAAGGCTACGTGGAACCGTAGCCTTTTTAATTTTTTATCCCATTTTTACGCCAGATGTTTGGTGATTTTTTTACTTAAGGGCGAGGTGGTGGAATAGAAAAAATCTACCAGTTGCCCATCTGGAGACACCAAGTATTTTTGAAAGTTCCACTTTACGGAACTGCTCATTTTTTTGTTGTAGCGCTTTTGGGTCAACCAGGCATACAATTGGTGCTGATTGAGACCTTTGACATCAATTTTCTCCAACAGGGTAAAGCTTACCCCATAATTTTTTTCGCAAAAAGCACCAATTTGTTCGGCAGTCCCAGGTTCTTGGGCACCAAACTGGTTACAGGGAACGCCTATAACCATAAGCTTATCGCTATATTTTTGGAATAGGTTTTCCAAATCTTTATACTGACTGGTAAAACCGCACTCACTGGCCACATTGACAAATAGGATAAACCTTCCCTTGACCACATCCCAGGAAAATGGCTTACCCGCCAAAGTATGTATTTTCACATCAAAAATACCAAAGGGCGCAGTTTCCATTTCCTTTTCTGAGGGCTTAAAAGCTTTATTGCTGATTTTCTGTAAAAACTTCACGACATCAATTAATTAGTAATGTAATTGTACAACTCTTGAATTTTGTCCTGTTCCAAAAATTGACCTCCGTAAAACGAAGTAACCGTGGCAGAGGTATCATCCTTTATGCCCCGTGAAGAAACGCAGAGGTGTTTGGCATCAATGATAACCGCAACGTTTTTGGTTCCTAATATGTTTTGTAGCTCTACCCCAATTTGGTTGGTCAACCGTTCTTGTACCTGTGGCCTTTTGGCAAAGTATTGTACCATACGGTTTAACTTGGACAGCCCAATGACCTTGCCCGATGAAATATAGGCCACATGTGCCTTTCCAATAATAGGCACAAAATGGTGCTCACAATTGGAGTAAAAGGTGATGTCCTTCTCCACTAGCATTTGGTTGTACTGGTACTTGTTATCAAACAAGGCCACCTTGGGCTTGTTGGCCGGATTTAGGCCAGAATATATTTCATCTATATACATTTTGGCCACCCGTTTAGGGGTTCCCTTTAAAGAATCGTCCGTAAGGTCCAAGCCCATCACCTCCATGATTTCACCAAAGAGCACGGCTATCTTCTCTTTTTTTTCTGCATCACTTAGTTTAAAGGCGTCTGCCTTGATCGGAGTTTCAAGTCCGGTGTACATATGATCGTCACCAATCTCGTCTATGGACAGTTCAGTAATCATGGTATCAGATTCCACGAGGCCTTGGCTAAGTATATGTTTTCCTTCCATCTATTTGTTTTAGAATTTAGTGTACGTATAATTTTTCGATAAATTCAAATGTACCATTTTTGTTTATTCTTTTTTGTTAAAGTTTAAACAATGTTATCTAATGAAGAACGCAACACAGTATTAGTATGTCCTTTGGGTTTTTATAAGGATAGTCTTTTTTTATCCAAAAACCTGGCATCTAAACCACCAGGCTTAACACACCTCAATTGAGGTTAAGATGGAGCCTGATGCCTGTTTAAATGCACTTTAAATACACGATGGAAAAGACTGTAAAACGTATCAAGTTATAGGAATACAAAAGAATTTGAAACTGAAATGTCCAATCAAAAATCGCTGAGTGAGTCTAAATGGGTACACCCATTTTTAGTGAAACGTCCAAGCCCAATTCTAGTTTGGATACACCACTTTTCTATGGTTCCAATTGAAACGTTTGATGGTTGGCACCCTACATTGATTTGGAAAATATGATAAAAAAGAGTTCTAGCTCCCGTAAATAAGGGTTGTTATGAAGTACTTCTTTTTCTTTAAAAAAGCTCGCATACTGTTGTATTCTTTCGTTACTTATATCCTCAAATGCGAGGCTATCCGCCATACGAATCCTATAAAAATCGTAAATGAGATCGTTTCCATCCCATGCCAGAAAATCCTGCAAGCGAAGACCATTTTTTTGAAGCCTATTTTCCGCAGCTTCCCTGGCTTTTTTCCAAACGGCGGTTTTCGCCAGGCTTTTTAAATTATCATCAAAATCACTATCGGATAATGGGATGCTAGAGTGCAAAAGCACATATAATTGTGCACCATTTAAATTTAAAAGTAATTTTCTGAGTTTTTCTGGCCATTCCTTTAGCAAGCGTAAACGGATCAATTCTTTTAAATGCCATTGGGTAAAAGTCTTGTAGTCTTTGGAAGCCAATATTTCTGTTTTCCACAATTGTTGGTCTCCAAGGGATTTTAGATACTTGTGTTCTTCTTGATAAAGCTTAAAAAAAGAGTCGAAATCTGGAACCGTATCCAAAACCACCGTCTTTAATTTCAGTACTCCATTATTCTTTAGCTTGATGAATGTATAGGCTGGTTTATAAACTGCCAATGATGGAACCTGCACATTGGTCAGTGTATTTCCATTTACAGAGGTATGCACCCCGATATCGTTCAGGTGCATATGACCCCCAAAATGAATCTTTAAGCCGGCATCAGCAAAGACCTCGGCAACCTGTTGATCAGGCACGCGGTGGACCTGTAAACCGTTCTCCCCAAACAGCAGTTTCATCTCTTCGGTTGCCCCATCGTTAAAATCCACCATTGGGTAATGGCTAAATGCAATTAAGGTCTTATCCAGTCTTTTGGCTTCTTTGGCAACCTCCCTTGTCCAATGAACTAAGTGTTGTTTATGTTTTAAAACTTGATTGTACCCAATTCCGGCTCCATGATATTCCGAAGGGTTTGTCTTGGGAAGATAGACGTTCGCATCCAAGGCCAACAACCAAACCCCTTCAATAGGTTCTACCAGATAACTGACATCCGGTAGCGGAGTGGCATTTGAACCTTGTTGATACCATCGATTTTTAAGAAGGGATGCTGCCGTTGCCTTTTCCAGGGAATATTCCTCGTAAGTATAGTCAGAAAATGGAGTTTCCCAATACCGGTAAACACTTTTAGGAAAGAACCCATGTAGGTCTAATTCGTTGACGATTTCTTCGTACCCCATTTCCCTAACTTCCTTGCTTATGATTACAGGATGTTCTTTTTTCCTATTGGCATTAAACATCCCTTGTTGGCTCATAATAGGCTGCGCTTTACCTCCTTCGCCTAAAAAATCAACCTTGCCACCTTTATCCCCAAAAGGTCTTGTTGGATCGTGATTTCCTGTTGTGAGAAAGAATGACAAGCCGTATTCCCGGGAATATCTGTTCAAAACTGTTTTTAACCCTCGAATGTTAATAGGTTGGCCGTCATCGCTAAAATCCCCGGGAAGAACAATGATTTTAATACCCCGCTTTACGGCATCGTCCAAAGCGGCTTTAAAAGAAAAATAATTTTCATTGAACAACCGGGTGGAATGCAGTTGGGCATCCATTGAGCGGATTAGAGAATACGTACTGTCCCTAGGATTTAGTATGCCTTTATACCCTACATCGCCCAAAGTACCGTGCACATCCAAAAAATGTACATCCGCCATAAAAGCGATTTTTGTTTCACCAAGGATTGGTTGCAGCTGGGCATTGCTCACTAGACCAAACAAAAAAACCACGGGGAAACATAAAAACGCTTTATAAACTACATTCATCGTATTATCATTCTTTGAGCTAAACCAATTAGGCGGACCGCAATAGTCCGCCTAATACCACTTTTTTAAGCCTTACTACCCTTAATACCCGGGATTTTGTATTAAAAAACCTTCTATCCCAGAGGCAGCATCCACTGCGCTTTGGGGAATGGGAAAAAGCCTCTTATTGGGATCGGAGTCTGTTTTTTCCGTCCAGGAATCCTCATATTTTCCAAAACGGATTTGATCGCTACGTCTAAAACCTTCCCAATACAGTTCAAAACCACGTTCCCTAAAAAGAATGTCCAAATCAATAGCTGACAAAGCTTCAGGAGTTTGTCCCGGCCTTGCGGTTCTTGAGGTACGTACCGTGTTTACATCGGCCAGCGCCCCTGCTGCGTCCCCATTTCTAAGCTTGGCCTCAGCCCGCATCAAATAAATTTCTGCCAAACGCATTAGCACCAAATCCACGCTGCTAAAATTAGTGCCATTGGGCGATGTACGGCTAAATTGGTATTTGGCGCAGCGAAAACCGGTATTGTGCAACGAGCCTTCACTTGTAAAATTAACTTCTAAAGTATGGTCCACATACCCAATATCACGGTTAGGCCCACTCCCCCTGGTCAATTGCACTGGGTATATTCTAACTTGTCCACCGTCACAGGTCAAAAATCCACCATCTTCGCCTTTTCTTGGACCCCATTGAATGCCGCGTAGAATACCCCTATCCATTTCAAAGGCCAATGGGTCAATACAATAAAAGCTATTCTCTGTTTCTGTGGCGATAAGCTTGTCCCTATTTTCAAAGTCCTGCAGTTGAGCCTCGGGTATAAGGGTGTTTTGTTGATAAAAGCGCGCATCGGCTTCAGCGGGATCTGTTGTACCGTAGGCCTCAAACCAAGTTCTAATGTAGTCTGGATTAAACGCTGGACCATCGGTACCGTCTGCACTTGGCCATTCCGGTCTTGGAAACATGTCTCCCGCTATAGACCAATATGCCCATCTACTGTGTTCTCTTCTTAACTGTCCGCGCTGGTCCAGTGCAAATATGAGCTCAGGATTACCATTATTGTCGTCATTAAAAAGATCAAAATACTCTGGGGATAACGAAAAACCACCTGAGTTGATAATATTATCCGTGTATTGAATGACCAAATCCATGTCCTCTTGGGAAAAACTTGGTGTACCGTAAGGATCGCGGTAAACCGCAGCATTCAAATATAATCTGGCAAGGAAGCCCCAGACAGCCGATTGAGTGAGGCGACCGGGGCCACGGTCAGTATTAATTAGGTCAACAACGGACAACAGCTCTTGCTCAATATAGGCTACTGCCTCTTGTCCTCTTAGCACTTCGGACAGCTCCGCTGAAGAATCTTTTCTCAGCACTAACCCCCAACTGTCCAATAAGAGCATATTTAGGTAGCCCCGTAACGCAATCATTTCATAAAGGGCACCTTGTGCCTCTGCATCCCCTTGTTCTGCTAAGGGAGTTAATACCTCAATGGCCGATAATGTTCTAGAGATATTGGTGGTAAGCTCGTTCCAGCTATCGCCGATAAGGTCATTGGTAGGGGTCATGTTATGGGTATGCACGGCAATGAATTTGCCGCCATCAAACCAATCGGTACCGCCTCTGAAGGGTAAAATGGCCTCGTCCGAGGCTAGCAATTGCAGACCATAATTATTGGTATGGCGCCATACCCACGACACATAGCCATAAGCAGGTGCAATAGCACCGCTAACGGCCTCCGCCTGGCCACCAAATTCTGATTCGTCTAGGCGTTCTTCTTCCAAATCGGTACAGCCCCAGTTGAAAAGTGTTAAAAACGCAAGTGTTACAGGTACTAAGTATTTTTTCATTTCGAAACAATTTTTATTAAAAGGATATGTTTAAGCCAAAAAGTATGGTTCTTGGTGTTGGGTAGGTAAAGCGGTCAATACCAAAGGTCTGCACGTCGTCAATGTCATTCCCTGTGTTCACCTCTGGATCAAAGCCTGAGTAATCCGTTATGACAAAAAGGTTCTGTCCGGTCAACGTCAAGCGAACATTATTGAGGTAATCTCCCATGCCTATTTTGTTGGCATTTAAGGTATAGCCCAAGGTGGCGTTATTTAACCGCAGGAAACTACCATTTTCAAGATAACGGGTAGACACCTCGTTGGAATTGCTCAAATCTTCATTAGGAAATTCAATTGCAAAATCGGTGGTATTGAGGCTTCTGCTCAGTTGACTGTTAGAAAAGCTGGTCATTGCCGTATGGTTGTAAATTTGATTTCCAGAAACCCCATTAAAATTCATGCTTAAATCAAAACCTTGATAATTAAGGTTCAAATAAAAGGCATAGATAATATCTGGTAATGCGGTACCCACCGCTACACGGTCATTATCCAAAGATTGCCCATCACCGTTAACATCCCGAAACTCGTTTAGACCGTCGTCACCGATACCAATGAATTCTTTCATAAAGAAGGTTCCGCTTGGCTCTCCGTTGATATACCCATTTATGGTTGCCCCGGTCTGCCCGGCACCAACTGCACCTCCTGTAGTCAAAACTTCAAAAGGTGAGTTTTCAATACGGTTATCCGTATATGAAATATTTCCACCAATGTTAAAGACTAGGTCTTGTGTAATTTGGCCTCGGTAATCTAGTGCGAATTCTACTCCAGTATTTATAATTTCCAAATCGGGAACGTTGGTCCAGATACGTTCCGTGGGCTGTATGGGGTCTGTGCGGTTGGCGAATAGCACCACATCGGTCACCACTTTGTTAAAATAATCAATGGTACCTGTTACCTTGTTACCAAAGAGCCCAAAATCAAGACCAATATTGGTCTGTGTAGATACTTCCCACTGTAAGTCCGGAAAGGCGGTACGCACGGGCACAGTTCCAAAGGGATAGTCCTCTAGACTTACCTCATTTCCGTCAAGCGGATACGTATCATTATTGACTCGTGAATCAACAAAACTCGCTAAACTAACATTGTTGGGTATACCATCTTGGTTGCCCGCTTGGCCCCAACTGGCACGTAGCTTTAAGTTGCTGAACAGGGTATTATTGGCCATAAAACCTTCCTTACCAATGTTCCAACCTAAAGCCAAAGAAGGGAAATAGCCATATTTGTTGTTTGAGCCAAATTTGGATGATCCATCTGCCCTCATGGTTCCTGTAAACAAATACCTGTCATCGTAGGTATAATTAATTCTTCCAAAAAAAGACTGTAGTTCATTCTCAAATGCCCTAGAATTTAGGTTGGTTGGAAAGACATCGGTACTAATCTGGTCTTGAAACCTTGGTTCAATACCATTATTGGCAAAGGACTCTAAATTAAACTGTTTTTGTTCAAACCTTGTGTTCTGATAGGAATGCGCTGCCAAGACGTTGAGGTTGTGCTTATCTTGATTGTACGTATAGGTTAAGGTATTTTCTACCAAAGTGTTGGTATTGATGGTTGAACTGGTGTTCAAAAAGCCCTCTTCAAAACCTTCCAACTGCACAAAGGGGGTGCGCTGTACGTCACGATTTGTTGAGGCATAATCAACCCCAAGGTTTAATTTGTAGACCAAGCCGTCAACAATTTCAATAGAAGGCGAGATGTTGGCCAAAATACGATCTGTATTGGCCAAATCAGTAAATATCCGGTTGCGCTGCAAGGGATTGATGCGTTCTTCCAAAAACGTAGGTTCTCCGTTTGTTAATGCCGGAATCGTAGGGTTCAACTCAAGCATATCCCTAATGACCGCTCTATCGTCAGGACGTTCGTTTTCGGTCCTTGATGCGGTCAGGTTCAAGTCTACATTAAAACGGCCATCGACTGCTTTTTGGTTCAAGTTCACACGACCTGAATAACGGGTGAGCGAACTATTTTCCAAAGTACCTTCCTGATCATCCGCACCTACCGATACAAAGTAAGAGGACTTATCTACCACACCACCGCTCATGGAAAAGTTAACATTGTTTGACATGGCCGTGCGGGTTAGCTCATCTTGCCAATTGGTGTTTCCACCAAAATCCTCTAAGATACCACCGACCGTAGCCACATTTTCCCGGAATTCACTGGCATTGAAAACATCTATTGGATTTGCAATCGTCGCCAATGCCGTAGATACTGATAGGTTCATCTCCGTCTTTCCCGCCTTACCCTTTTTGGTGGTAATCGCTATTACGCCATTGGCCGCCCTTGCTCCGTAGATGGCAGTGGCAGAAGCATCCTTTAATATATCGATGGACTCAATATCCTGCGGATTAATAAAGTTAAGGGGGTTGGCACTGGCCGCAATACCAATACCAGAATTGTCTATGATAAAACCATCCACTACAAAAAGAGGGGTAGTCCCTGCACGCAAACTTCCAACCCCGCGTATAATTATGTTTTGTGCCGCGCCTGGTTCACCACTTACATTGGTTACGTTTACGCCTGCTACCTTACCTTGGAGCAACTGCCCGGGGTTGGCTACCACCCCTTTGTTGAAATTCTCGCTCTTTACTGAACCTATCGCACCCGTGATATCAGATTTTCTCTGAATACCATAGCCTACCACCACAACATCATCTAGTTGTGTGGCATCAGGCATTAGCTGTATGTTGAGATTGGTTTGTCCGTTAACTTCAACCTCTTTGGTGGTATACCCAATATAAGAAATTTCAAGAGTGGCGTTTGGAGCGACCTCTATGGTGAAATTACCATCAAAATCTGTTGACGTTCCGTTGCTAGTGCCTTTCTCTAAAACGGATGCCCCGGGCAAAGGAATACCAGACTCATCCGTAATTCTACCGGAGACGGTAAGTTGGGCTTGGGTCGCAGCACTCGTCGTTTTTTTAATGCTTGTATCTTTTTCAATACCTTTAAACGGTATCTTAGGAATGGTGTTAGAGAAACCGGCACACACCATCATCAGTACAGTGGCCAATGTAATTTTTGATACTTTACATGTTAAATACATAGTGTTCTAAGTGTTGGATTATTCAGATTGTTTTCGACGCTTTATTGGAGAGCCTGTGACAGCAGGCTCTTTTTTTAGAGTGATAAAACTAATTTCGAATGGCTGGATGTTGGTTAACCTAGAATTAAGTATATCTTATGTGGACTTTAAAATTCTAAGCAATTCTTGTCAAATATTTACTATATATAAATATTTGAATTTATTTATTTACTATAGGTTAACATTTGGGCAGAAAAATTAGGCTTAGGCCAACACCGCTAGTGGTAGGGCACCTATTCTAGAAAACCCAAGGAACATAGCATTTTCTTCAATAGTTCGCTATTCTCGTAAACTCCCCGGAAGATAGTGGAGCTGGGACCATAAGCAAAAATGGGGACCATGATTCCGGTATGGTCATCGGTAGTGAAATCACCTTCAATTTCATTGTTTAAAACATTTCCTTGCGGAAGTGCCAACCCGCCCGTTTCATGGTCTGCCGTAATGATGACCAAGGTATTTTTATCTTCGTCGGCGAACCTCAGCACTTTGGAAATCACTTGATCAAATGTTATGCCTTCTTTGATAACACCCCCAATATCGTTAGCGTGACCATAGGAATCTATTTTTGCCCCTTCTACCATTAAAAAGAAAGGGGCATCTTTTTGTTCTAAATAATTTAAAACGGTTGAGACCGCTATCGGCAATTCTGAGGAGGCTTCTTCCTGAGAAAGAAAATATGCCAACTTTTGCTTTTCTGTGGCCGCAAACTTTCTCAATGAATCCACAATATTAAAATGGCCTATTCTTTTTTTCTGTTCAAGATTGGACGCTGAACTCACAAAAAAGGAAAGGTTGCTTTTTAGCAAATCGTTTTTGATTTCTTGCGTCATTCCGCGGTCTTTTTGGTGGGCATAAAAGGAAGCTGGCGTTGCCCCCGTAATCCCATCGTTGGTAACGATACCAGATATAAAACCTTTATCCGCAAGTATTTCTGTGATATTTTTAAGGGAATTCCCATCGGCGTCTACACCAATGGCTCTATTCGGGACTTTCTTGCCCGTAGCTATAGCCGTAGCTCCGCCTGCAGAATCCGTGGTAAAATCATCGCTAGACTGGGTTTTTAGGAAACCTATATTTCTTAATTGGGTCAAGGACAATTCACCTTTATTTGCCAATGCGGTGGCAGAAATTTGGGCAAGTCCGTTTCCATCACCTATCAACAATATGATATTTTTTGCTTTCTTCCGTTTTCCGTCAGATGCAAATGTGGGTCGGTAGACCTCTGAAAAAACCGTATTGGTATGTTCCCTGGTCATTAACGAATTCAGATACTGTGCACAATCAAAAGGTTGGTCCGTATTGATAAAGTCTACCCCCAAACGAAGTAGAGCGTTCCACGCGGTTTTAGAATCTGGAGTCCCCCAAAACCGAAACGGTTTACCCAAACTCTTTGCTTTTTGTATGGCCGTTGCTACCTTTTCTAAGTCCACCGCAGTTAACCTCCCCTTGCCGTTCCATCCAGAAAAATTTCTAAAACTTAGACTTACCATTGCAATCTTATCACGGATGTCCTGGCTCTTTACCGCCTCCAAACCCTGATAATCAAAAAGAATGAAATCTGGGTAATTGTTATATTCAATGGGTTTGGGCCGGTTCCCTGAAATCACAAAAGTAAAAGCTTGATTATGTATAAGCTCAGGGTATTTTTTAAGATTTTTAACTATGGCATCTAGCGTTGTGTACGCTTCAGATTTTATATCGATGAGTAACTGCAGGTTTTCCGGTCTTTGGAGTCCTAGTTCTGCGAGTTTTTGCATTGGCTCCAGATATAATTTCTCAAAAGTACGTGCAGCAACTATTTCCTGTTTGGAATGTGCCACATACAAGGAATCTCCAATTAAAAAAACATCTACCTCAACAGAGCTTGCACCTGCGGAGACCCCTTTCCAAAAAGGAACGCTTTGGTAGTAATCGTTGTGGGAGTGTATCCTAAAATCGGTATTCTTTTGGGCAAGGGTTAAGTGGGTAACAATGATAAAAAAAAGAATACAGTATTGTTTCATTTTCACTATTATTTATGCTGTTTTGACCAGTGATTCTTTGAAAAATATTTCCTAAGGATTGTTAGAATGAAACTTCCGAAAGAATAGTATGCAGATGACCTTTATGCCGGATGATATTACCAAAGCATATTTACCCGCTGTTCTTTAGCGCATATAGAAGGTCATCTTCGCCAGCCATTCGCTAAAAAACCGATGCCTAGTCAGACACCGGTTTTCTTAGACTACTTCAAACTAACTCAAACTAAACTTGGTATAAAATTCCCTTATTTTTTTAGCTTTGGGGTTAAGTGAAGTTGAAGATAACATCATAAAAACCTAATGCGGTATTTTTAATGGCTTAGAGATTGAATGTCCCTGTTTTTTTAACCATTTTGTACTACTGCGTAGAGGCCTTGTACCTCAGAAATTGGTAATTTGTGGTTGCCGAATCTTGCGTAAACCCAACGGTCACAAAACCGCGCAAAAAGGCATTACCATTATTGGGATGGTTCATTGGTAACAGAAAGGCTTCCTCTACCTTCAAAAGGTGAACGTGTAGTTTACAAAAAGTAATCAGAAACTTAGTGAGGTTACCACGGCCTGGGCAAATTCCGCGTCGCCCTTGGTGCCAGGGGCGTCTATTAAATCACAGTTCCGAGGATTCTGGGTATCTCTAGTATGGACGATGAGTTTTTTGCCCCCATTATGAAGCAAAGAATTTTCACTTTCAACAGGGTAACCATTTTAATTCTATAGGTTTGGTGCACCATGAGTTGTATTCTTCCCAACACGCCGGAGTCCATATAAAATCTTTTAGCAAAGCAATTGCCGCTAGCGCGGTTGGTTCGGCAACATGGTAACTAACGATAACACCATTGACCGTGCTGCATTCAATGAAATTTTTATTTATAACATTGCCTAAGAAAACAACTCTAGCGGTTTGCCATTACGTGGGAATCCTAATATCCACTTCATCTTCAGCTGTTGTTAAGTGTGCGTAAATTTTGTTCGCTGGTGAATGGGTCAAAACATAAAATACCTTGAAGGTACTTGGTGGATAGTATACAACCGCTAGTGGTCATAGTCCTTTTACCAAAAACCTTCTTTTACCAACAATTCTTTCATTGGTTGATTCTTCTTGCTTTACATTGGTCATGCGCCAATTCCCATCTCTATTGGTTTTAAGAATTGGGATAGCTTATTGGATAACACAATGGATGTAATCATTTTTGAAAACTACAAAGAGTGATTACTATTGGTGGCAGCTGAATCTCGTCTACCGATTAAGTTGGTAGTGGTTTGCTTTGTTGGTCTTAAATCCTTTTTCCCTGCTATCTTTAGCGGCTTATTCGCTAAAACACCATGCCGTTTAAAACAAAAAAAACCGATGCCATCACACCGGTTTTCCCAATTAACTTAAACCACCTTAACTTAAATGATTGAACTAAAACTACCTAATCACAATTGTTTCATGGTTAATTAAACTTGAAGTTTGGATTATCTTAATCACAACTAATTTGTTGGGATTTCCAGACTCTTTTGGTCACCTGATGTAGTACCCATTTTTAGATTCATGGCCTTGGCTATTGTGGGTGCAATCTGGTTACCGTACAATGGTTCATTATGTTTGATTTCCCCTTTTGCGGTAACGTCTTTTCCAAAAATCAGGATCCAAACCCCAGCAGAATCTGGAACTTTCTCACCGTGACTCATCCAACTTTCCAAGGGCTTTGTCCCCCGGCCGTGGTCAGTGGTGACTATAAAAAGAGTATTGTTTTTATAAAAGGGGTCGTTTTGTGTAAATTCCCAAACATCCTTGATCAAAGCATCAGTATTATGGGCAGCTTTCAAATAGGCATCATAATCACCGTCATGCGCAAAATCATCAGTTTCCCCATAGGCGATATATATAAGTTCGGGATGCGTTTTTTTCATGTACTCTAGGGCATAATGATGGGTAAACGCATCTAATCTTACGGAACCCCACGGACTCGGAACTTGTGGCTGTAACTCGTTCAAGAACTTTTCACGCTCGGTTAAATCCTTTCCTTGGGCAATTTCAAAGCCAGCATTAACCGGCACTCCAGAACGTTGTTCGTTTATGATAAAAGGAAAAACATCCCAACTGCCAAAAGCTGCCACTTTCCCGTTATATTTAGGATCTTTGTTTGCGACTTCCAAAATGGTCTTATTTGGATTGGGAACTTTATTATTGCTGTTTATTCGTTTATCATCCGCTTTCCCAGATAGGATTTCATTGTAACCTGGATAGGAGAAGCACATTTTGTTGGTAAGATCAACGTTACTTCCAAGGTCGCGGTTGCCATATATCTGTCCCATTCTAGCGACTTCTTTCCATATAAAAGGCATTAAAACTTCCCTACGTTCTTGGGGCGTTTCTTTCCAAAAGCGTTCTTTTAGATGTACCGTATCGCTTACGTATGCTTCATTGGCCACCAAAAGGGAATCGGCGCCCGAAAAAAGTTCTTGCCAACGAAGTCCATCCAACGTAATCAGGACTACCTTTGAATTTTTTGATTGGGCATTGAGAATAGTGCCCATAAATATCGTAATGACAAGTGCTAGCTTACTTTTAAACATACATAATCCTTTTTAATATCAACCCGTAAATTTCTTATCACCGTAGCCACAATCCTAATTTTCCCACCAACTTTTTGTGTTGATTACATCGACAAAAAAAACCTGAAAATACGATTTGGGCATTGCCCAAGGCAAGTGCCAACAAAGCAACTGGCATCTCTAGTAGTATATCAATCGTATTTTTCATATTTGTAAAACTAAAATTCTTTAAACAAAACAAATATCACAACTAATTGTTAGCCAAACCTATTCTTCTTTTAAAGAAAATGCTATGCCAACATTAAGATAAAATCATTTTGTTATACCCAGTTTATTTACAAATGCTCAACTTTAGGAGAAGCTTAATCTTGTGTAAAATCCCACGTAGACGGAACCATTGTTAAGCTTGTTCCTTTTACTCAAAACCAAATTTTAATTTTAATACTATGTTTGCACCATAATCAAGGTATATGGAAGATTATCTAATAGGTATAGGCAAACGCATTAAGGAAATCAGGAAAGAAAGTAGCCAAACCATTAGCTATATAGCCCAAAAAGCGGGTGTTACGGGCGGACTGATTTCCCGTATTGAAAACGGGAGAACGATTCCTTCCTTGCCGGTTCTTCTAAAAATTATTACGTCTTTGGATGTTGAGGTCACTGAATTCTTCAATGGAATGCCCCAAGTTAACGGTGCCAATTTTATCGTTTCCAGAAAGCAAGAAAACAGTATCATTGAAAAGGAAGTTGAAGCTGTTGGCTTTGAGTATACCTATATTTTTGGGAAGCAGTTGTCAACCATTGGTTTTGAAACGGTACTGCTTGAGGTGAGGCCCGGTTCAAAACGTGATAAAGTAACCACTGATGCCTTTGAATTTAAGTATATCCTATCTGGGGAATGTTATTATGTCATCGGTGAGGAAGAAGTACTTCTAAAAGAGGGTGATTCTATTTTCTTTGACGGCCGCGTTCCACATGTGCCGGTGAATCGGGGTCCGGTTTCTTCAAAGATGTTGGTCGTCTATTTTTTTATTTAAAAACACCCCGGACAAAGCCCATGGAACGGGAATTTTATTGCACCTAAAAAGCCCGTGGGATCTTAAAGATGCTTGGGGTCAATTAGTACATTTGTTTTACCACAGTTTTTCAATTAACTCTTGCAAAGAATCCAGCACGTAGGTAGGTTTGGCAGATTCTAACTGTGACCTGGTATGGGCGCCTGTGGTGACACCAACGGTGATACCGCAATTTGCATTTTTACCTTCCTCGATATCAATGATGGAATCTCCCGCTTTAAGGACGTTTTCAGGTTCAAAAATGTTCAATAGCTCCATAGCCTCAAAAATCATATCAGGATTAGGTCTTCCCAAGAGTACGTCATCTGCCGTGACCAACGCATCGTAATGGACTCCTTTGGTCCATTCCATTTTTTCCAGCAAACCTTCGGCAATAACTGTTGCGTAGCCCGTGTTCAGGGCAATTTTAATGTTTTTAGAACGCAGTTGTTTTAAAAGCGGCTCCACTCCTTCAAAAGAGGTAACGGTCAACGAGTCATAGGCATCATTTAACATCACTTTGAAGTTTTCAAAAATAGGTTCGGATTCTATGCCTTCAGCATCCACTTGTTCTAGAATATCCTTGATGGCCTGGTGCTTTTCCTTTCCGGCGCCATGCTCGAGAACAAAATCCAAGTTAAGGCCCAAGCCTTTTTGGTTAACGGCCTTTTGTAAGGTTTTGTAGACAACGTTGTCTTCGTTGACTACGGTACCCGCCATGTCAAAAACTGCCAGTTGTATGTTATGCATGTTGTAAATTAAAGATGTTATTGATATTTGCCTTGGCAAAACCCGCACTAGCTGTCATGCCCTTACCTCCTATTCCGGTTACAATGTGAATGTCTTTTTCAATGGTATGCTGATAAATATCCGCTGTTTTACATTGGGAATACATTCCGGACCAGCGGTACTGGATTTCATAGGTTGGCAGATCGATAATATTTTTAGCTTCATGAAGAATGTAATTATCGATATCCATATTCAAGTCCATGCTCAACTCATCAATACGGTCGGCATCCGCGTATTTATGGGAGTCACCAATAATCACGGAACTATCTGTAGCTTGTTTAAACAGAATGTGGACACCCCATTTTTTCACGGGAGAATCCATATCCTCCTTTGCCTTTATGGCCGCGTACGATGGGCATTCGGAAAAAGCCTCGTACCGGCGAATTGAAAGTCCTGTTAAGATTGAGCTTGGCAGCACATACTTTCCCTGTGGTTTTGTTTGCATCATCTGTATTTTGGCAACCTCAAGATCACTTTCATTAAATAATTGTGGATAAAGGGTTTTAAACTCGCTGCCATTGCAAATAATGACTTTAGCACTGGAAAGCGATGTGCCATCAGAAAAATAGACCTCAATTCCTTGGGATAGCCTATTGCATTCTACAACAGTTTTATGGGGAAACAAATCCAAGCCCACAGCTTTTAAATAGGAATGTAATCTATGGATCATGACCCGTGGTTCCACCATTAGTTCTTGCGGGAAAAAAAGTCCAGCTTTTACATAATCATTCCTAAGCCCATTATACATTTGCAAGCATTTGGCCTTGGTCAACAATTGTGAGGCATATTGGTTGTGTTGATTGATTTTATGGAGTTCTTCCAAGAGCTGAACTTCCTCCTCATCAGAGGCAAAATATACCGAACCTTCTTGCCGGACAGAAATATCAAAGGTTTCTTGAATCTCTTGATAAATGCGAAGACTTTCCCTACCATAAGCCTGCCACTTAGCATTCATTCCTGAGGGTACCACCTGCCCAAAGTTACGAACCGTTGCCCCCTGTGGCGTTCTATCTTTTTCTATCAAGGCCACTTTAAGGCCGTTCTTTAAGGCATGGTAGGCATGAAAGGTTCCCAGAACCCCCCCGCCGACAACGACAAGATCATATCCGTAGTCCATAGTTAAACAAGATGTATTTGAGGTTCTGGTGGTATACGCACCTTTTTATACTTTGATTTAAAATAGGCCAATGATGTTACACAAATTACCAATCCCAGGGCAGCGACAATATAGGTGGCGTTCATAAAGAATTTGAGCCATGAAAGGTGGCCTTGGCCAAAATTTTTATAGAGTAGAACGGCTATACTCCCCAAATACCCAAAAGCATCGGCGATATAAATCAAGAATCCAGCATTACCGTTGATTCGAAACACCGCTATCATCCTGTCAAAGAATATGCCGTTAAAAGGCACATAGCAACTGTAAAGCCCAAAACCTGTCAATACCATCCAAACCAAAGGTGAGATGATTTTTAGCTGGAATAAAAATGTACCCAACCCAATCATGACAACACCTAAAACCAGAATATAATGGTAATACAAAAATGCCTTCCTGTTCCGTTTTACAAAACTCAACGACCCCAATAAAATAAGGACGGTTATGGCTATAGGTATTTCAGACAGCGTATAAATTAAAGCATTGCCTTGGTAGCCCACGGCATCCCAAATTTCCCTTGAAAAATTATCCCTAAAATCGCGCAGGGCGGTAAGGCAAGTATAGAAAAAAACCAATAAAACGATGGGGAGCAAGAAAAATCGCACTAGTTTTATACGGTCTTCCTTGGTCATGGGTTTTCTTTCTGAACGTAGGACAATATCCATTTTTGTTGGCTTTGGCACACGTTGGAGCAAGAGTGCGAAACTGAGTAAAGGGATAAGAAAAAAGGCACCTGTAACGGCCGGCATCCAATTTTCCGAAACTTGAATTTCATTCAAAACCATTAATCCTACAGACTTCACGGCACCGCTAGAAACAATAAAGCTGGAACAAAGGGCAACACCAAGTATTTCTGTAAATTTCCTTCCCTCTAGGTATGAAAAAACAATACCCCATATCATTCCTAGGGAAAGTCCGTTCACGAACATAAAAACAATATTGTACGGGGCAGGTAAGACGCCAAAGGCTATCAAACATAGCTCCGCAAGTACAATCATACGTATAAGGTATGAAAACCGAACATTTGCCCGCATTTCGGAAATAAGTTTGATGCCCACAAATTTGGATAACATATACCCTAAAACCTGGGAAAGGATAAGAAGGATTTTGAAATCTACCCCTATGAACTCCACATTTTCAAAACTGGCAACGGTATAAGGCTTCCTAAAAGCGTACATGCAGAAATAGGTGCCAAAGGAAGCGAATGCGCTGAACGAAAGAAAACGGATATCTGGTAAACTGATTTTCAAGGTTGTTGAGCTTAGTTTACTAATGGTAAACCTTTAGAGACAATGTTCTCCTTTATTTTACTATTTGTAATTTTTTAAAGGTTATCTGATTGTTATAAAATGGTAAGTTGGCAGATTATTTTTATAACATTGACATAACAAAATAATAAACGGCACTTTACAAAGGTTCCCGTTTTTAATGCCAAACTTTGAACAACTTGATTTTCTCTGAATGAAAATTAACATCAATTCACCTTCGGCAATTCTTGCCTACTTTCTGGTTGCCCGCCTGGGTACTTATTGCTCGCCCTTTAAATTCAAGAAAAATAAAAAATCGAATATTTGGAATACCCATGAAAAAAAGACCCGTTGACCTTGTAGTGATTTCAGATGTACACTTGGGCACCTATGGATGCCATGCCAAAGAACTGGTAAACTATATGAAATCCATTAAACCTAAGGAGGTAGTGCTCAACGGTGACATTATAGATATTTGGCAATTTAGCAAACGCTATTGGCCAAAATCCCATATGAAAGTGGTAAAACTTATCATGGAATGGGTGGTAAACGGAGTAAAAGTCCATTATATCACTGGCAACCATGATGAGATGCTAAGAAAGTTTGTTGGTTTTAAGTTGGGGTCTTTTAGTATTCAGAACAAAATCTTGCTTCATCTTCACGGCAAAAAAGCTTGGATGTTCCATGGTGATGTTTTTGACGTCACCATGCAACATTCCAAATGGATTGCCAAACTCGGGGCAATAGGATATGATTTTTTAATCCTGCTCAACAAAGCCGTGAATTACCTGAGCAAAAAAATGGGAAGGGGCCCTGTGTCCATGTCAAAACGCATTAAGAACGGGGTAAAATCCGCAATAAAATTCATCGGTGATTTTGAGAAAACGGCTGCAGAAATCGCCATAGAAAAAGAGTTGGATTATGTCATATGCGGCCATATCCATCAACCTCAAATGAGAAGGATAAAAACCGATAAAGGTTCTGTTATGTATTTGAATTCGGGGGATTGGATAGAAAACCTTACCGCTTTGGAATACCACAAGAAGAAGTGGAAACTATACCATTACAGCAAAGATGCCATTATGGACACCAATGAGATAGACGTAGTTGACCCAGTTGAGGTAATGGAGAAAAACGAACTTTTTGAACGGTTGATGGAAGAGTTCAACGGAATGTCCAATGCCAAGCATTAAACGCTTTCTAAAATTGTATCGAAGATGAAAGTACTATACGCAATACAGGGCACTGGCAACGGGCATTTGAGCCGGGCCAGGGACATTATTCCCGTATTACGGAAACATGCCATAGAACTGGATATTTTGGTAAGTGGAACACAGGCAGATATTCAAATTCCGCATCCAATAAGGTACAGACTCCAAGGATGGAGCTTTATTTTTGGAAAAAAGGGCGGGGTAGATGTTTGGAAGACGTATCTGAGGACCAATTCTGCCAGACTTCAAAAGGAAATCAGGAGTATTCCCGTTACTAATTACGACTTGATCATTAACGATTTTGAACCGGTGTCTGCATGGGCTTGTAAACTTAACGATAAACCCTGTGTCAGCTTTAGCCACCAAACGGCAGTATTATCCAAATACGCGCCCAAACCAAAGAAGAATGACCCATTGGGAAGGTTCATCCTTCAAAAGTACGCCCCGGGCACGGAACGATTTGGGCTTCATTTTAAAGCGTACGAAGACACTATATACACCCCGATAATTCGCCAAGAAATTAGAAAAACTACCCGCTCCAAGGGGTTTCACTACACGGTTTACTTACCTGCTTATAGTGATGAAAAGATTCTTAAGCTGCTAAAGGAGATAAAGCATGTGGAATGGGAGGTCTTTTCAAAAAATACAACTTCTAATTTCCAATGGAATAACATTTCAATCCGTAAGATAAACAACGAGGCCTTTATCAAAAGTATGGCAAGCAGCAACGGTATTTTATGTGGGGCTGGTTTTGAAACGCCTGCAGAAGCCTTGCACATGGGTAAAAAACTTTTGGTCATACCCATGAAAGGCCAATATGAACAACAATGCAATGCCGCTGCCTTAAAACAAATGGGGGTAACTACACTTAAATCACTTAAGAAAAAACAACTGGATACCATTAGGGACTGGGTAGAAAGCGACCGCAAACTAGAGGTACACTATCCTGATATCACTGAAACCATTGTTGATCGCATACTTCAAGAAGTGCCTTTTGCCAAGCCAATTCCCCATTTTTAATGCAAAAACCTTTGGCTCCATTGGATTTTGACCTTTGTCGGAAAGATTTTGGGACCGATTTTGTATGGGGTGTATCAACTTCGGCTTATCAAATAGAGGGCGCATATGACATTGCCGATAAAGGAGCATCTATCTGGGATACCTTTACGGCTCAAAAGGGAGCTATCTTTCAAGGGCAGCATGGCCAGATTGCCTGTGATTTTTACCATCGCTATAAAAAGGACATTTTACTTTTGAAAGAGTTGAACATTCAGAATTTTAGGTTTTCATTGTCCTGGTCCAGAATTCTTCCCAAAGGAAAAGGTCAAATAAGTCAAGATGGAATAGACTTTTACAACCGTGTCATCAATTTTTGCCTTGAATGTAACATAACCCCTTGGGTTACGCTCTACCATTGGGATCTTCCACAAGCACTTGAAGACAAAGGAGGTTGGACCAACAGGGACATCTTAGGTTGGTTTAAAGCTTACGTCAAAATCTGCGCAACCCTATTTGGTGACCGTGTCAAACATTGGATAGTCTTGAATGAACCCATGGTATTTACAGGAGCGGGCTACTTTTTAGGAGTCCACGCACCCGGGAGAAAAGGGTTGAAAAACTTTCTCCCCGCGGTACACCACGCCACACTTTGCCAGGCTGCCGGCGGAAGGGTATTACGGTCAGAAATTGGAGACGCCACAATCGGAACCACCTTTTCATGCTCGTATATCACGCCCCATACCAATAAAAACCGCGACATTGTTGCGGCAAAAAAAGCAGATGCCCTGCTCAATAGGCTTTTTGTGGAACCTAGCTTGGGAATGGGTTATCCATCAGAAAAAATAGGAATACTGCGGCAAATTGAAAAATACAAGCGACCCGAAGACGAAAAAAACATCATTTTCGACTTTGACTTTATCGGCATTCAGAATTACACACGTGAAGTTGTCAAACACAGTTTTACCGTCCCTTATTTAAGGGCCAAAATCGTAAAGGCCACTAAGCGTAAGGTGGAGACCACTTTGATGGACTGGGAGGTCTACCCGCCCAGTGTATATAAAATGATAACCAAGTTCAACGAGTACAAAGGGATTAAAAAACTAATGATCACCGAGAACGGCGCTGCCTTTAAGGACACTATAATTGGGGGTAAAGTTGATGACCCAAAAAGAATGGATTACCTTCAGCGCTGTCTGAAGGAAGTACATAGGGCAAAAAGCAACAACCTTAAGGTCTCGGGCTATTTTGCATGGACCTTTACCGATAATTTTGAATGGGCGGAAGGGTACTATCCTAGATTTGGATTAGTATATACTGATTTTTCTACCCAACAAAGGATACCGAAAACTTCTGGAAAATGGTATCGTGACTTTTTGCAATCTATGTAAAGTAACTTATCATTTAAGGTGTTTTTATCCTTTAATATCCAACAAATCCTTGGTTCTATTTGACTTGGTTTTACTACTGATCAAATCATCCAAAGTCAATACACGAAGCTTGGCAATTTTATTCGCACCAATTTTAACCTGTTCAGATGCTTCGTAAGCTTGGTCAAAAGGTCGGCCTACATTGAATTTTGTAATTAGCTCTACATCCAAATCCGCTGGAGAAAATTTTAGGGAAATATTCTGTTTCTGTTCTTGAACTTCTTGCGGAAAGTCATTAAAATCAAAGCTCATGTCCTTAAAGACCCGTCCCAACTTTTCCAAATTTTCATGAGTGGTTTCCAACCAAAAATCGACATTGGCAGAATGTCTTTGGTACCCATGGAAATTGACGGCCGCCCCTCCCACCATCAACATGCGTACACCGTGTTTACTGGTCAATTCTAGAAATTAGTCAACGTCCTTTTTCCATTGTTGCATCAATCGTTTGTTTTGATGATGACCTTGAAACCTTTGTCGTTGGTTTTTTTGACTTTGGAGGGCAGCTTCTTACTATGTTGTATGAACTCCAAAAACCTATAGAAACGCTCACTTCCCGATAGTGCTAGATACTCCTTTCCTGTTCCCTATTAGCTTCTTCCTTTGTTCTAAAAGTAATTTTCATATTTGAATCAATAGAACTCTAAGTTAGTATTTTTTTAGATTCCTGCCGATTGGACTTAATTGAAGGATTAGGAAGGCTCATTTGGATTGTCCGAATTGGATATTGTCCATCATTCCAATAAAGTATATATAATTACATGACAATTAACACACTACCTTACATCTACCCTTAGGATTATACCATCACAGGACAGTCCCGAACATTAAAACCCTAGGCAATACCAAAAACAAGGTGAAACAAAATCCATTGTCAAAATACCTAGATTCGATACCTTAGATTTTATGGGAATTAATTTTCGTGGCGAGGGTAAGGAAAGGTCAAGGGGCATTTAACGCGGCTTCTTCTGCTGAGCCTACCGAAAAGGTTGGGCAACGGGTAGCGGAAGGACGACAGTTGTGGACCAGCATGGTGTGTCCGCATAAGAGGAATTGGATCGGAAAATCTTACCTACTACCGGAGGTTGACAAGACTTCTATATATATTTTTTGAAAATTACGCTTTTCAGTAAGGAAGTCTTATCCAAACATCCTATCTTAGAAAAGCTCTTACGAGAAACCTTCCCCCAATTAAATTGTAAGAAATATTATGCTATGGTCTTTGGTGCCTAGAAACGCCGGACACAAAAAAACCTACCGTAAACGATAAGGCTTTCTGCACCAATGCTCACCCTCATTTCGGCTAAGCTCAATGCAACGTCTGGGCTTCAAACGCATCAATACAAATGGGTGTGGTTTTACATTTATTAGGCCTGTGACGGTATCAAAAAACGGGAGGTAACAAAGAAATCTTTAAACCTTCTTTATACAGGCATAAAAAACAGCAATCGGATTTTCACCGCTTGTGCCTTTGCGCGGCCTCAAGAGGTCAGGAGGTAACGCGAAAAATGGCCAAGTCATTATAATCTGCCCGCACCTGGTCTATTGGGAGGCCTTTGAGCAGGGACCGACTGACTTCTGCAGGGGCTTGGGGTAGACCAAGAAAACAAACTATAGCTATCGAATGGGTCAACATTAAGTTTTTCTACAGCAGGTAGATTGACCATAGAATTCCATCTTTGATAAAAACCAAAATGGAAAACGTATTAGTTGCAGGTGCCACCGGTACCACTGGAAAAAAAATAGTCCATCTTCTCAACGCATCCCAATATTTTAAACCCTTTGCCTTAGTTAGAAAGAAGGAACAATTGGAACAGTTTAAAAAGGATGGTATTGAAGCGATTTTAGGAGACCTCGAAAATGATGTTTCGCAAGCCACTAAAGGTATGGACAAAGTCATTTTCGCTGCCGGTTCTGGGGGAAAGAAGGTGGTTGAGGTTGATCAAGAAGGCGCTAAAAAAGTCGTAGATGCCTCTAAAAAGCATCAAATAAAAAAGGTTGTAATGCTCAGTTCCATGGGTGCGGATAAGCCCGAAAAGGCAGAAGACTTGCAGGAATACTTAAAAGCAAAACATAATGCAGACGAGTACCTAAGGAAAAGTAATCTCACTTACACCATTGTCCGCCCTGGCAGCTTGACGAACAATAAAGGGACAGGTAGTATTGCCCTTAGTGAAAGTCTAAACAGACAAGGGTCTATTAGTAGGGACGATGTTGCCCAAACTTTGGTAAGGGCCCTACATGATGATGCTGCAATAAATAAAACAATTGAGATTTTAGAAGGCAATACCCTAATCGGGAAAGCCTTGGATAAAGTCTCCAAGTAACTACTAGGACTTAAAAGTACGACAGGAATGGCTTCCTAAGGGCATTTCTTAGTTCACGAATATTTAATACCAATAAAAATGGAAAGGAAAACTGTAAAAATAAAGTCAATAGAACACATTAATTATAACGTTCTAAAAATCGAAACGGAAAAACCACCTCATTACGATTTTAAATCTGGCCAAGCTACTGATGTCGCCATGTATAAAGAAGGCTGGAACGATGAAAAGAGACCTTTCACTTTTACAAACCTGCCCATGGAGGATTGCTTGGAATTTATTATTAAGGTATACCCATCCCATGATGGCGTCACTGAACAATTAAATAAATTAAAAGTTGATGACGAACTCACCATTGGTGACGTTTATGGAGCTATAGCATATAAGGGCAAAGGTGTCTTTTTAGCAGGTGGAGCAGGCATTACGCCATTCATTTCTATTTTCAGGGCATTGGAGCTTGAAAATAAAATGGTTGGCAATTCGCTGATATTCGGAAACAAAACTGAAAAAGATATCTTTTTCAAAGATGAACTTGAGTCGCTGTTAGGCAGGAACTATGTGAATATTCTTTCGGAAGAAAAAATCAAGGAATACCCCTATGGACGTATTGATAAAAAAATTTTGCAAGACACCGTTTCCGATTTTTCACAACATTTTTACGTTTGTGGACCGCCGAAAATGACCGAATCGGTAGTTAGCCATCTTCAAGAACTTGGCGTTAGTAAACAAAAAATTATAACCGAAGATTTTAACTAAAGGATGAACATCCAAAAAAAATTTAGCTAGCTGGTTACCAGAAACACATAAAAAAGTTGGAAGAAAAGAGCAAAAAAGAAAAAATAGAAGAGCGGGTAAATGACCTGAACAAAAGTCACGATGGTCAAAAGTCGCAGGAAGAAATCTTGGTAGACCAACTTTGTGAAGGTATCGAAACCTACGAACACCATAAGGTCAAAGTTTTTTTGGGTGCTATTACGGCCGGATTGGAACTAGGTTTCAGCTATCTGGTTATCGGCATAATTTACACCTTATTTCAAGGTAAAATCAACGAAACTTATACCCCGTTCGTAGCAGCCTTTGCCTATCCGTTGGGCTTTATAATCGTAGTTCTCGGAAAATCGATTTTGTTTACCGAGCAAACCTCGTTGCTTGCACTGCCAGTCTTACATAAAAAACGCTCCGTCTCAGAACTTTTGGGACTATGGGGCATTGTGATTACTGGAAATTTAATCGGAGGAATGTTCATGGCCGTTATAATTGGTTACATTGGTACAGCGATGGGGATTATTACCGTAGATGCTATTGCTTCCATTGCGACCCATGTCTCCAAAGCAGCTGTGCCCGTAATATTTGGAAGTGCGGTATTGGCCGGTTGGCTCATGGCACTCCTTTCTTGGTTGGTTTCTTCATCAATGGAGACCATCAGTAGAATTGTGGTGATTTATATGATAACTCTAATCGTTGGATTTTCAGGTCTACATCATAGTATTGTGGGAAATATCGAAGTGTTTGCAGGTCTATTTTTTACCGACGCCATTTCTACAAACACCTATTTGACTTTTCAACTAACAGCACTTTTTGGAAATGCGTTTGGAGGGGTAATTTTTGTTGCACTATTGCGTTATCGGGCGTTTACTGCCAATTTTTAAAGGTTTTTGGTTTAAAAATTACATGCCACCGGCTGAACCTTAAAATACGGTAATTTTTGTATCTGTAAAAGGCTAACTATTAATCAAATAACCCGTAATAACAATTACCATAAAAATTAGTAGCAAAAAATAGTCGTAGTCCTTTAATTTATTATTCTTTTTCATTGGAGTTATTTTTAAAAATTAAAAAATGGGACTTTGATCAAGGTTATCGCACTCGCCAATTGCCAATAACCAGAGCAGTACGAAAAAACGGGTAACCAATTCCTTTCAATCATCCCCTACTTTACCCATTTTGTAGTGCTTGACAAGTTCAGAAATTTCAAATAGAAAAAAACCCAACCCTAAATTTAGGGTAAATCCTTTCCAGAGGTTTTCATTGACTACCGATATGGAAGAAAAGAGCACCATGCCCGTAAACAGGGTCAAAATCCCACATTGCAGCATACTTCTTCTTTTTCCTGTCTTTTTCATACTCTTTTGTTTTTCATATCATTTTACGACATCTAAAAGCTAAGTAGCGCAGGAATAGCAGAATGTCCCGTTCAAAAAACTTTTTGATGCTTTCAAAAACTTCAGTAGATAAAAATCTTATTTGGAGCCGATAAAGAGCATATTGGATTGCATCAAGAAATACGGCAATTGGGCTATCCTCAACAAAATACTTTTAATTTCTTAGGGAAAAATTTTACAATGTCCGCATCCACTATAGAATTACTGAACCAAATCTTGATCAATACATTTGTGTACAAAAAGGAGTTGAGCTCGCTTTCAGAACAGGTGCACAGTGAAGAAACTTGTTTAAAATTAAAGGATTTCGCCAATAGGAGAAAAAAACAGGCCAATGAACTTATTCAAATAATAAATACCATGGGCGGTGATGTACAAAGTACTCCCAATCGCACAGACGCCCCAAAACTATCATGGTGCGCCGATTTGCCGCCAAAGAACAAGGATACCATCGCACTTTTAACGTATTTAATCACTGTTGAGGAAAAGAGTTTGGAAGAGTACCAAAAAGTTTGGGGCCAAATTTCAAATTCTGAAATTGAATCCCGATTAAAAGTGCACATCAAACAAGGGGAAACTACCTTAAAGTACCTGAAGACCGCACTGCACGCAAACCAGGAATCCAAAAAAGCTAATGCCAACAATGACCAATAGAAAGCGAATTAAAAAATTAGCCGTCTACAACCTAATAACTGCGCTGGCAGCCATTGGTATCAACTATCTTTCACAAGCACTGCGTTTCAATGATACCTCCATTGGTGAAATGAGTGATACCTATAACCATCTTTTTACTCCAGCTAGTTATGCCTTCGCCATATGGGGGCTTATTTTCATCGGACTTTTAGCATATGGTATTTATCAGGTAAGGCGGGCTTTTTTTAGTTCCGAATGCGCTGTCTTTATAGAGCAAACAGGATATTGGTTCGTTTTGGCCAATGCATTGAACTGTTTTTGGGTGCTCGCATTTGTTTACGATTTAATAGGACTCTCTGTGGTTCTCATGCTTGGAATTCTTGTTTCGTTAATAAAGATCATTGTCAATACCAATATGGAACGTTGGGATGCCCCCATGCCCACTATCGTTTTTGTTTGGTGGCCCATATGTCTTTACAGTGGATGGATTGCAGTGGCCGCCGTAGCAAACATCACCACTTTTTTAACGAAAATTGGATGGCAAGGATATCCATTGTCGCCTGAAGCCTGGACCATTTTAATGATATTGGCTATTGCCTTGCTCAATATTTTCATGGTGGTGAACAGAAATATGCGTGAATTTGCCGCGGTAGGGATATGGGCCTTGGCAGCCATTTATGTAAGACATCAAGATACTTATGAAGTTATTGCCAATACAGCATTAGCGGCCGGTACAGTTCTCTTTTTGGCCATTGCGTGGCACGGGTATAAAAACCGCCATGCCAACCCATTTATACAAGCAATGAACAAGTAATTTTAGATCAAATCTAAACTGGCATTGAAATCATGAGCGAAAAGATTAGCATGTTCATTCCAACTTTATTCAGTTTTTAATCTTTATTACAACATTCCATTACCTAATTTGATAGGGAAAAAAATGCAGTGCAATTGCAGAGAGGTAACGTTTTCAAGAACGTATCTAGACCTCTAAAACAGAACTACTATAAGGGCAATAAATAGTGTAAGTAACAGGGCTGCCACAAATACTAGAAATGACAATTTCTTTGCGTCGGTTCTATCCGTGGCATTTCTTAAATCAATCTCCTCTTTTTCGTCCAACACGGTTGGGTATTTCTTTTTTTTCCTCATGGCACCATTTTGGTCATCTTTTACTCAAAAAAGTAAAGTTTAGATCAGAAAAGGATTGCCGGTTATGAACCTATTTTTGACGCAATCAGAATCAACCGTTGTCTTTTCTTCAATTAGCCTCCCAGCGTTCATTCTTCAACGCAAATAGATTCCTTGAATATTTGATAGGGTCAATTTTATAACGCATCCAAGCTTTATATCCACTATAAAACAGAGAAATTTACTTGAATAACTTTAAAATGGTATTATGTCCCTATTGACGATTGTCCTGAACGTTATATTACCCCATTAGCCGTGTTGCTACAGCATGGCCTTGGCAGCACCTTTTTTATCAGTGTTCTTTTGACCTTACTGGCTTGGTTGCCAGGGGTCATCCATGCCTTTATCGTAAATCGCTGACATCTTTTATTTGTTTCAAAAAAAAGTAGGTCGCAACAGCCTAAAACCAGAAATTCACACGGCAATAAATTGATAGATTGAAAAGGCAATTTTTCTTATAGGTAGTCATTTGCTGGCTAATAGATTTTCGGTGGACATCATGTAAATAAACGTAGAAAATGAATGCCCAAAAACAACACATAGTACAGAAAGAAAGATTTTTTATGGACGGAAAAGCGCAGTGGGAAGGCATAGCTCATTTTGCAATTTTCCCTGACAGTATAGAAAAAGATACTTTTTTGACCTATTATGATCCGCTGGAAAGCCTTTAACAAAGAAGTGGACAAAAAATTAATACCAGTAAAAACCTTAGTAATGGCTGGCTATCCTACCTTAATTTGCATTCCTGATATTAGCGGTTTCACCCAATTTATGAGCGAGGCCGAATTTGAACTAAGCTCAAAGATCATTCCTTCATTACTTAACAAAATCATCTATTCCAATGAAATTGGATTGAAAGTCAGTGAGATTGAAGGTGATTCCATCCTCTTTTTTAAACAAGGTGAACTACCTAATTTTCAGGACTTAATATACCAATGCAAACACTTTCATTCTGAATTTTACAAGCAGCTCAAAAAGTTGAGGACAGCCCAAACCAACAAACCAGGAGGCGATCAAATACCAAAAATCTTAGGATTAAAAATAATACTTCATTACAGCAATGAAATTGGCATGGTACCGGTAGGCAACCATATCAAGCTTATGGGGGAAGATGTGATAGTGGCACATCGTTTATTAAAGAACAAAGTCCCTTTGGAGGAATATCTATTGTTGTCAGATGATTTACTGGAAGCCTACGGGAGGGACAATCAAGAGAGAAGTACGGAATTATTGAAATTTCAAAAAGGAGTTTTGCAAATAAAACATATTGGGAAAATTGGTTTTCATTATTTGGGCCTTTCTTCCCCTGAGGTCAACACTTAATGCGTAAGGCAGTAATTTTTATTTACGTGGTGCTTGATATATTTCATAGAAATCCTCGGAAAAAATTATGGTAGACAAACTATTACCGTTTGCAAGGATTAGTAGGCTGTCTGATTAATTTAGCCAATAAAAAGAATTGTGCCTTACCCCTCAAGGCAATTTATTTTTGAGTCAAAACACGATGCTTTTACGATAAGACCTTCGCTTTTGCTCCCCTAATTTTATGCCCAAGAAACGTCGGATAAGAAATGAGCCGATTGAAATACCGAAAAGACTATTCATTTAAAAATACAATTATGAAAATTACAAAATTATTTATGGTGCTGGCCTTAATGGGCGTGGCCGAAACCACCTTTGCACAAAGCGAAAAAGACCAAAAAGTCATGGCAGATGCCAACGATGCCAAAGAAATGCTCATGGAACCTGAATATGGACTAACGTATTTTTTTGATAACTCCAAGGGGTACGCCATTTTCCCCAATGTTGGAGAAGGTGCCCTTATCATTGGGGGAGCATCGGGGAACGGCGTGGTCTATGAAGACGGAAATCCTGTAGGTATGGCAAACCTAAAGAAAATAGATATTGGTTTACAAGCAGGTGGCCAATCCGTTCTGGAAATCATTTTTTTTGAGGATGAAGCGGCTTTGGACATATTTAAAGATGGTGAGTATGAGCTTGGCGCAGAATTGTCGGCCACTATGTTAAAACGCGGTGCTAAGGCGAGCACAAGTTATAGTAATGGGGTCAAGGTATTTGCCAAACCTAAGGCAGGCGTTATGGCAGATCTTTCGGTAGGTGGCCAGAAATTTGAATTTACCCCCATGGAAAATATGGATTAGCTTAGAGACCAACATGAATTTAAAAGAAAAGTCGGTTAATAGACCGACTTTTTTTGGTAAACATCACAAGGACCATCTAGCACACTTGTGCTAGGAAACCATTGGTATAAACAGCCTTATATCCAACCCATTAAGGGTATCCCCAAGAGCTAATTGGGTCAAAACAAATCGTGATAGCATTCATAAAATAATGCCTACGAAGGTAGCTTACGACTATGAAACCAAAGAATTATGATGTTTTTGTAATAGGCAGTGGGAGTGCGGGACAAACCGTGGCAGAAACCTGTGCAAAAAACGGTAAAACCGTGGCCATTGCCGACAATAGAATTTTTGGAGGTACCTGTGCCAATAGGGGTTGTGACCCAAAAAAAGTGCTTTTAGCGGCCACTGAGGCTTATGAGCTCTCCAAAAACCTTGAGCAAAAAGGAATTATCAACGCCCAAACAATTGACTGGAAAAAACTTCAACGCTTCAAGCACAGTTTTACCAAGGCAGTACCTGCGGCCACAGAAAGCAGGTTTTATGATCTGGGAATTGAATTATACCACCAAAGTCCAAAATTCATTGACGAAAATACCCTTTCGGTGGAAGGTAAGACCATACACGCAAATACTATTGTAATCGCCTCTGGGCTAGTGCCAAAACCCTTGAATTTTGAAGGGAGCAACCTTATCAAAACAAGTGACGACTTTTTGGGTTTAAAAAAAATACCAAAAAAAATGGTCTTTATCGGTGCGGGCTATATTGGAATGGAGTTTGCGCACATGGCTGCCCGTGCTGGCAGTAAGGTAACCGTTATGGAACATGGCCAAAGACCCTTAAAAGCTTTTGATCCAGACATGACCCATCATTTGACCGAAATCTCAGAAACGCTGGGCATACGCTTTATCTTTAATTCCGAAGTGGAAAAAATAAAGAGACTTCGAAAAAACTATGAGGTCTCGTACCTTCAGGATGGCAAAAAAATGAGGCTAAAAACCCGTTTGGTTTGTAACACCGCAGGTCGAATTCCTGCTATCCAAGCCCTTAATTTATCAAAAGGTAAGGTTGCCCATTCCAAAAAGGGGGTTATCGTAAACCAATTCCTTCAAAATACCACCAATCCTAGGGTATACGCTTGCGGCGATGTAGCAAACAAAGGCCTACCGCTCACACCACTTTCAGGATTGGAAGCTTCCATAGTCGCAGAGAATATCCTTAACGACAATACTAAGGACTATGAAGAGCCCTTGGTTCCCTCTGCGGTCTTTACACTGCCCAATTTGGCCTCCGTGGGGCTTTCCGAAGAAGAAGCAAAGCGAACATATAAAAATGTGGTAATCAACTACGAATCTGTTCCCAAATGGTACAATGCCAAAAGAATCAATGCTACCGGGTACGCCTATAAAATTATCTCCAACAAAAGGACCAAACGCCTTCTCGGTGCCCACCTTTTGAGCCCAGAAGCCGCAGAGACCATAAACCTATTTGCCATGGCCATACAAAACGGTATGACCACCGAACAATTGAAGAAAATGATTTTCACCTATCCGACTTGGTGTAACGACATCAAAAGCATGCTATAGGTGATACCCTCAAAAACATTCAAGTTTCAAGACCTGCCCCAATTGATCGTTACCACCTTTAGGGCCTGGCTGGCCGATGACCCTTTTCGCCTAAGTGCTATTGTGGCGTATTATGCCGTCATTTCCTTACCGGCATTATTGGTCATCATCATTAACACGGTCGGTGCCATTTGGGGCTATGAAATCGTTCAAGGAAAATTGACCGATGAATTTACGGCGGCACTCGGAAGGGACGCGGCCACGTCCATTGAAACCATAATTAGGGAAACCCGGTCTTCTGATAAAAACGCAATTTCAACTTTTATTGGAATTGGCACCTTATTATTTGGTGCTACAGGTGTTTTCTACCAGTTAAAAGTCTCCATCAATGAAATTTGGAACATAGTACCAAAACCCAAAGTGAAAATTTGGAAAATCGTTACCGATAGGGCCTTAAGTTTTGCTTTTATTTTGGTCATCGGTTTTTTATTGCTCATTAGTTTTATGATTACCGCGGCCTTGAGCATTTTGACCGACTATATTAGTGAAATGCTTCCAGATTTGTTGCTCTATGTGGCGTACGCTTTAGACTTTTTGCTATCCTTGGGACTTGTTTCCTTTCTTTTTGCCCTGATGTTCAAATATTTGCCAGATGCCAAAATCGCCTGGAAAACGGTTTGGAAAGGAGCCATTCTTACGGCTTTCCTGTTTGTTTTTGGAGAGTTTTTATTGGGACTATACTTTGCGCAAGCAGACCCTGGCTCCACATACGGAGCCGCGGGCACCATCGTCTTGATTTTGCTTTGGGTCTCTTATTCGTCGATGATCCTTTTCTTTGGGGCCGAATTTACCCATATCTATGCCAAAACCTATGGTGAAGGCATCCCTCCCAGCAAAATCGCAAAAAAGGTAACTAGATAAGACCTTCTACGTTAATTTTTGAATGGATTCCATTAAGTAGTTTTTGGCAACAAACACAACTTTGTACATGGATGGGAACAATCCTATCCTCTAACGGAAGAAAAGCTATGGATATCACGAACAAAGTAATCATCATCACTGGTGCATCCAGTGGAATAGGGGAAGCAACAGCATTAAAACTGGCCGAAAAGGGAGCAAAAACCGTTCTTACCGCAAGGCGTGAAGAACGCTTGAACGAATTGGCCGAAAATATTAGGAACAATGGTGGCAAGGCTTTGGTCGTGACCGCCGATGTCACCAAAAAAGACGATTTTGAAAAAGTAGTTGCCCAAACATTGAACGAATTTGGGACCATAGATGGATTGATCAACAATGCCGGTTTAATGCCGCTGAGTTACATCAATAAATTCAAAACCGATGAATGGGAAAAAATGGTGGATGTAAACATCAAAGGGGTGCTTCATGGAGTAGCTGCCGTCCTGCCCACCATGATGGAGAAAAATAGTGGCCATATTATCAACATTTCTTCTAGTGCTGCGCATAATTATTTCCCCGGGGGCGCGGTCTATTGTGCCACAAAAGCGGCTGTAAAAATGTTTTCTGAGGGATTGCGTCAAGAATTGGCTCCAAACTATGGCATTAACGTCACCTCCATTGAACCCGGGGCGGTTTCCACGGAACTGATGGATACCATCACCGACGACGATATCAAAGAACAATTTAAAGAAATGCAAAAAATGACCTTTTTGGAGGCAGAAGATATTGCCGAAGCTATCTACTATGCCTTGGGGCAACCCGCAAGGGCCAATATCAATGATGTCTTTATCATGCCAACGGAACAGCAATAACAACAATTAAATGATATACTATGAGCAAAGGGCTAATACGGAAAAGCGGTCAAATGGGAAACAAGCAACCACGTAGAAGACCGCCCAACGGAAACATTATTATGTTCAGCATCCTAATGTTAATGGTTGCTTTTTACCTCATTTATGTCAATCTCATCGTAGTATAATTTTAGTATTCCTTTCATGGACAGACCCAGTATTAAAAATGAAGATCAGTATGAGGCCCTAAGGGAAGAGGGCTATAGCAAACAGAAAGCGGCACGTATTGCCAATACGGAAAATGCCGGTAAAAAAGGGGGCAAATCTTCATCTTACGAAGAGCGCACTAAGAAGGAACTTTATGAACAGGCCAAAAAAGTGGGTATCGAAGGTAGATCAAACATGACCAAACAAGAACTGATAAACGCATTGCGAGCGGACAACCAATAAATGGACCAACATCTAAATTTTTGTAAATAGGTTTTTTTGGACAGTGCCATCATGACCTAAAATCAAACATTCAAGTGAAATAATTTAAAGTGGTATGAAAAAGTTAATTAATGCAAATTTTGAGAATTATGTAGGAAGTGTAGACGGTTTTACCGAAATGGCGTATCAAATGGTGGCACATACCTTGACTTTGGGCTATGCCGTAATGTTGGCGGGCCTTCTGTATTTTGTGCTCACCATACGGACCGTGGCACCAAAATTTCGTATGTCTAATATTCTTTCAGGTGTTGTCATGGTTTCCGCGTTTTTATTATTGTACGCCCAAGCGAACAACTGGACCCAGTCTTTTGTGTTCGATAATACCACCGGGCGTTATTTTCTAAATGAGCAAGGTGATTTGTTCAATAATGGGTATCGTTATTTGAACTGGCTCATAGATGTGCCTATGTTGCTGTTCCAAATTTTGTTTGTGGTATCCCTTACAAAATCAAGCTTCTCCTCTATCAGAAATCAATTTTGGTTCTCTGGAACAATGATGATTCTGACCGGATATATTGGCCAATTTTACGAGGTATCAAACCTTTGGGCTTTCTTTGTTTGGGGGGCCATCTCCACGGTTTTCTTTTTTCACATTCTTTATCTGATGAACAAAGTCATTAAAGAGGGTAAGGAGGGTATTCCGCAACCGGCCCAAAAAACACTGCAATCAATTTGGATGTTGTTCTTGGTGTCATGGTTTCTCTATCCCGGAGCCTATCTTATGCCGCATCTTGCCGGTATCGAAGGCGCTTTTTTCAACGAGACAGGAGTAGTGGCCAGACAAATTACCTATACCATTGCCGACGTAAGCTCCAAGGTCATTTACGGTGTTTTGCTGGGCAAAGTGGCCATGGAATTGAGCAAACAAGAAGGCTATGATTACAAGCGGATTGAGCGGTTCTAGACACACCTAAACAATACATTTAAGAAGCATGGAATATATACGTCCAACAATTATTAGGCAGGTCTTTGTACTGCTCCTTATGTTACTGATGGGCGGACTGATATTTAATGAAATGCTACCTTACCTCAGCGGAGTTCTTGGTGCCATTACCATTTATGTGATTCTAAGAAAACCTATGGCCAAAATGGTCTCCAAAGGATGGAACACCAATCTGGCCGCAATCGTACTCATGATACTTTCTTTCATTTCAATCATGGTGCCGGTGGTAGGGCTTGGTTTTATGATGGGCAGTAAAATAGAATATGCCGTTGACAATTCGCAAAAGGTCATTGACGCTACCAAACAACAACTCCAAAAAGTGGAGGGCTATTTTAATATCGATATGGCATCAAGTATCGATACTAGTGCCATTACCTCATGGCTTTCGGAAAACCTTCAAAGTTTTGCTGGAGGAACCTTCACCATGGTCATATCGATTACTGTCATGTATTTTCTCTTGTTCTTTATGCTCACCAATCGCTCAAAGCTCAAAGCATCTTTGTTTGAGTATATTCCCATAAAGGATAAAAATTTAAAGACTATTGGCAAAGAGACCAATGGTAAGGTCAAGGCCAACGCCCTAGGTATTCCCTTGGTTGCACTGGGGCAGGGAATTGTGGGTTTGATCGGGTTTCTGATATTTGATATTCCAAACCCGTTCTTTTGGGCAGCCGTGGTGACCATTGGCTCCATGATACCGTTTATCGGAAGCGCCTTGGGTACGGTTCCGGTTTTTCTTTTGGCCCTCAGTAATGGTAATACCTTTCAAGCTTGGGGCATTCTTATCTACGGAACAGTGGCCATTGGGGCCACGGACAATCTTTTTCGCCTGTATTTTTTAAAACGGTTAGAAAATGTGCACCCCTTGATCACCCTAGTAGGGGTCTTGGTGGGCGCACCCCTGTTTGGTTTTATCGGATTGATTTTTGGCCCTCTACTTGTAAGCCTATTTCTTATAATTCTAAAAATTTACAAGAATGAATACGGTAAGGCTGAGAAAAAACTTTAAATACTTAATGATTGGATTGGGGGTCGTGGAATTTAGTCTTTTGGTCACGGCCTGTACCTAGCTTGGTAAAACAATCAGTAAAGTTCAAGTTTATTTCAGATAGCGTATCGTACCTCCAAACATCCCTAGACGAATGTTTTGTTAGAAAAGAAGGATTAATCCTAATTCCTTATGGTACTGGTTTTTAACTCTTCTTACCTATTCTTGTTTTGAATCAACCTTTTCATATGGTCAGTTCATAATTTAACAATAGGATTCTTATTACTTTAAGTGAATCTTCGCTACAGTTTCCTGGTTCCAATTTTTAATTTTTCCAAACGATTCTTTTTAACAATTCTATCCGATTAAAAAGATTACTGAACGAATTAATACCCACGCTTTACTGCCTATAACTTCGTGCTTCCAATAAATAGTTAGAGGCTAAACCATCCATTCAGGTCTAGTTGTCCGGCAACATCCTAACTAATCTAGGTAGACTTTTGGCTCCCTAGAATATAATTCACTTATTAAAATCAAAAAAATAATGGACCGGAAGATTAGAAACATCTTATCTAAACTAAAGCTTTCACAAATTATTCTTCTATCGCTGGTGCTATGCTCTAAAACAATTTTAGGACAAGAGGAAAACCTAAAAGACAGTATAAAGGAAAAAGGATTTAAGATAAAACCAACGCCCAAAACCAACGTAAACTTTGGCGGGGCTGTATGGCTTCGCGGAGTTACGATTCCATACCTACAAGACACCCCTTCTAATAAAAGAGGATTTTACATTGATCAATTTAGAATGTCTGTGGACGGTGACTACGGAGTTGATGGAGCTACGAAACTTATTTTTTCTAGTCAAATACGGTTTTTTTCTTATCAAACCTTGATACACCATATGTGGGTAGGTGCAAAATTAAATAACAACCATACCATTAAACTTGGTGTTACCCAAGTACCATTTGGCACACTACCCGGATCTACTAATAGTTTTTGGTATTCTTTGGCTTACTACGTAGGATTAGAAGATGATCGAGACGCAGGTATCAAGTATCATTTTAATAAAAATGGGTGGGATTTTCACCTTGCCTATTTCATGAATGCCGAGTACAACGATGCTAGCGCTCTTAATCGCTTTGCGCCAGATTTGGCTATTTTGGGCGACCAACAAAATGAAGAGAGAAATCAAGGAAATATTAGATTAACCAAGATATTCGAAGATGACGCATCCAATTCCTCGGAGTTAGGATTTTCAGGCGAGATAGGCCAGATTAAAAACAGAACAACCAGTAAAAATGGTTTAAGGTGGAAAGGCGCTCTGCATTATGTCGGAAATTATGGAAAATGGCACCCTAAATTTCAGCTTGCGCGATATGTCTATGAGCCCGAGAATCCTGACGGGGTAGACGATAGATTGGTTTTAATAGGGTATTTTTCAGATATAAGGCTCGTGGCAGCCAAGGCTAATCTTCTTAATGCGAGTATCAAGAGAGATTTTGATCTTGATTGGTGGCTGTTTGACCATATGAATATTTACATGGATTATAGTAAGGTTTATAAAGACGAGGCTTCTTTTGCAGATTCGGAACTCATAAATCCCGGTGCGGTATTACGAGCTGGTCCACTTTACATTTGGTTTGATTTCATGTGGGGAAAAAACGCTTGGTTTTTCAATGACTCCCAAAATGCCAGCGGTCCAGGAGCGGGCTCTTTAAACCCTAATAAATTTGAGTTCCGACAGAACATATCCATCGAATGGTTTTTTTAAAATATTTAGAATTAGATTATTTATCACATAAAAAAGAAACAATGAAAAAATTACTATTTATACTCTTTACCATCACCTTCTCAAGTGTCAGTGGTCAAAATATCAAGATACCTGATTTTCTAGATAAAGCTGAAATCGAAAATTTTGATTGTAATTGTCTCGAAAAAGAAGTCAACTATACAAAACAAGAGCAAAAGTATGTCGATATTCTCTGGGAAGAGTCTCTCCAATATTTAAAAGCATATGCCATTGCACTAACTACATCCACAGGAAACTGCGTGGACTCAGATCAGGCAATTTACGAAACTGTTGACGGCCATAAAAAGCTGTGCGTAATGGATGAAAAAGACATGCGGCTAATGGTGAAGCACATTTATCTTGTTTTATTGAATCAGGACAAGGCCAAGAAATGCTTTGCTGCAAGAAAAGATTTGGATTGGTTGTATAGCCCGGGTGGAAAAGCGCGTGAAAATTCAATAGTAGACCAATGGCTGGATAGAATGACTCTCGAAGAGTTTTTCAAACAAAAAGTAGCAGATCCGGAGGTGAGACAAGCAGGTGTATCATTTGCAAACAATTTCAACAAAATGATCACTGGAGACGATATCGAGCTTCCCTCAAATTTTCCATACGATATTAGTGCGAATGCTTTACCCAACCTTTGGTCAGCAGTTGGCTGGGTTCCTATGTATGCTGAAGAAAGTGAGCGCAATGTAAGGAATTTCAAAAAAACAAGAGGAGGTTACGCTTATGGTGAAATCTTTGGACATTGGGGATTACTCCGAATCGATGAAATTAATGGTGAAAAAGTAGGTGCTGAAATTGGGATGGTAGTTCAGGCAGTAAATACATTTTATGCATATCACAACCATGCCATATCAGAAATGTACCATACCATTAGAAAACCCGCTTGTGTAAACCAATTCAAAACCTTTGCCATTGATGAAGACAATCCGGCTGTAAACACCGTTTATGAGGATAAGTCTCTTAGAAGAATACAATTTGATACAAACGTACCACAAGAGTATATGATGTGGAGTACGGGAGCAGCTGATAACCAGCCGTTCGTTTACTTTCATCGCAATACCATACATGCGTTTGAAGTAGACGGAAACTGTGAAGCCAAACCTGAAGAAAAGGCTCTGGTAACTATTTGGGCGAGGAGCAATGCCGCCGATCGCCGGAATGATTATGGAACTACCCTTTTGTGTGAGTCTGCGGACAATCCGGGGACGCCTGGAAAAAGAGGAGAAGTAATTCAATGCGATTTGACTAAAATCAAATGGTAAAAGCCTAATATAATCAAACTCCTCACTTCCATTAGACCTATAACAACTACCGTCTAAAAACCATTTTTATTTTAGACCGCTAATGACCTTTTTGGCTTTTCAAAAGCATCAATATACGATTGGAAAGTGTTAAGGCTATTAGCACATAAGCTGTATACTCGTAAAAGAAAAAACAAGTTATGAAGATTGGAATCATAGGAAGCGGAAATATAGGTGGTAACTTAGGAAAGCATTGGGCAAAAGTAGGTCACGAGGTAATCTTCAGCTCCAGAAATCCCGAAGAATTGGGAAGTTTGGTTGCAGAAGCGAACCATGACTCAAAAGCCCGCTCTGTAACGGAAACGTTTGAAGCAAATGCGGATGTATACGTGTTGGCCATGCCTTTCAAGGCTATTGATAAAATCGCTGAGCTTTATGCCGGCGAATATGCTGACAGTATCATTTTGGATGTTACCAATCCATACCCTGAGCGCGATGGAGCAATGGCACAAAAAGTTCGTGATGCCAATTATTGTGCTACAGAGTATACTGCGATGAAGTTTAGCACGGCAAGAACGGCCAAAGCCTTCAACACCATACAGTCCAAGCATCTAAAGGATAGGGCTTTTAGAACCCAAGACAGACTTGCCATACCCTTTGCGGCACAAGATGGGGAAAGTAAACACATTGTTCAGCAATTGATTGAAGATATTGGATTTGATGCGGTATATATTGGCAATCTCAGCGATACGAAAGCCATGGATCCCGAAGAAAAATTATACGGGATTTCAACAACTAAAAATGAACTTCGTAAACTGCTGAACCTTTGATTTTATGTTTCATTAAGAAGACCACTATGGAAAACCACAACCAACACTATTTTTTTATGCGCCGTGCCATTGCATGGGCTCGACATGGCAAAGCAAAGGACCAAAGTGCCTTTGGGGCAGTCATCGTAAAAAACGGTAAGATTGTCACTGAAGTGCACAACACGGTAAAACAACAACAAGACTGCACGCAACATGCAGAATTATCGGCCATACAGACCGCCTGTAACATTTTACAATGCAAACAGTTAAAAGGTTGCACGCTCTACACCAGTTGTGAACCCTGCATGATGTGCCTAGGCGCCTGTTACTGGTCTGGTTTGGAGCAAATTTTCTACGGGGCATCTGCCCAAGATGCCAAAGATTTTGGTTTTGTCTATTCTGATATGTTTTATGCCTCTAACAAAGAAGACCGTTATAAAACCTTTAGCATGCGTCAACTACTCCGGGATGAAGCATTAACCGCATGGAATGGGCCAGGAAATCTTTTAACCCAAAATGATCATCTAAGGCTAATGGAAAAAGATGTTATTCTAAGACAAAAGATAAGTAACTAAAAACAATACAATGCAAATTATTTTTGAGTACCATGATGTAAGTGCCAGTGACCGATTGGAAGCATTGGCCAAAGAAAAGCTCCAAGAGCTACAGACCAAATTCAATTTCGTGCACCGTGCTGATGTTTTCTTTAAAACACAGAACAGGAGCGATGATGCCGAACAAATATGCGACATACGTCTAAGTATGCCAGGTCCCAGGCTTTTTGCCTCAACGAATGCAAAAACGTTTGTTGCCGCAATCTCAGAGACCATTAATGATCTTGAAGATCAACTACGCAAGCAAAAGGAAAAAATGGGGGCGAGATAAATCAAGATCATGAAGACAACAACCCTCATCGGTGTCGCATCGGCACTCGTACGCTCAAAAAGATATAAAATTTTATTTGTTGGGGCCCAGTTCGCTTATTTGGGCTATCAACTGGTCAAAAAACATAAAAGAAAGAAACGAGATGAAAACAGTCTCCCAAAAAAGAAATAAGATGAAAACCAAAGAAAATAATACAAAAGAAAAGATGACTACGTCACCAAAAAACACAAAAGACGATTTGGATGCTTTACCCAAAAAAGGACTAAGCATGGATACCGGCGATGACCGTCTTCTACAGACCCGGAAAGAAAAAATTGATTTTACGGGAAAGGATTTGGATATTCCAATCGATGGAAGCGCCAATGTAGCTCCTAGCTCAGGAATTACCGATGAAGAAAATACGTTATTTGGTCAAGGCGGAGAACGCAAAGAAAACCTTGAGGCACCAGAAAGAGCCAATAGCAAGACCCGTTAATCCTATTTAGTTGAACATGTGCACTTTCTTCGCACTTGGCACTTGAAGTTTAACCTGCCAACCAAGTGTTCTGGACAACAGCAGGAACAAATACCATTTAAATCAATCATTTAAAAACATCCTAAAATATATGAAACCATTTAACTTACCCATACGATTTGGATTGGCCACCAGTGCCGCATTGATTCTTTATTTTCTGGCCCTAGCTTTTTTTAATCTCCACACCAACATCTTTTTTAGTTTATTCAATATCGTCATAACGGGTTTTGGAATCTATGAAGCCATCAAATACCGCCGACGAAACGAAGGGTCAAATTTTGATTATGAAAAGGGCTTTTCAACAGGCATAGTCACCGGCTTTATGGCAACCTTATTATTTACTGTATTTTTTACCCTGTATACCACCGAAATCAATTTAAATTACTTGCCTCAGTTATCAGAAGAGTGGTTTAGAAATATCAATTTTAAGGGAATCGTTTATTTTACCGTGGCAATTATGGGGTTTGCCACCTCCTTGGTGCTCACGCTTTCTTTTATGCAGTTGTTCAAAAAATCGAATAACACCATAGGACAAAAAGCATAAATCTGCTGTCACGCTTAGAGCAACTCTGGTGTGAATTAAAAAAGCCTCCCATTCTTCCAAAAAAAGGGTGACACCCTTTTTTAAATCCTATGCATCCATAGACCGTTCCTTTTGTTTATCCCTTAACCACAATCGGGTATGCGCAATGCTCTCCGGATAATTCTGTTGTAGAAATTGGATGAGCTTTTCACGCACGTGCACCCTTAAGTCCCAAGCAGTAGGCGAATCTTTTGCGCTCATTAGTGCCCGTATCTCCACATAATTGGCTTTAGAATCGGTTATTTGCACTACATTGACCTCACCGTCCCAAAGGCTGGTGTTTTTTAAAATATCCGTTAATTCCGAACGTATGGCATCAATGGGTACTTGATAATCGGTATATAAAAAAACGGTACCCAAGATATCTGCTGAGGTCTTTGTCCAATTTTGAAAGGGCCGCTCTATAAAGTACGTGGTCGGAACAATCAATCTACGTTTATCCCAAATTTTTACCACAACATACGTCAATGTAATTTCCTCAATTCTGCCCCACTCGCCTTCCACAATAACCACATCATCCAACTTTATGGGCTGGGCAACCGCAATTTGGATTCCCGCTAGAAAAGTAGCGATCATCTTCTGCGCAGAAAATCCGATAATAATACCGGCAACTCCTGCTGAGGCAAAAACGCTTACGCCTATTTCACGAATCTCATCAAAACTGACCAATGCGATTCCTACGGCCAAAAAGACAACAATGAAAATGATTATTCGCTCCAAAATATTGAATTGGGTCGTTATCTTACGTGCTTTCAAATTATCGGCAGCTCCAACATCATACTTTTTTAAAACATGTTGTTTAACCAGTTTAAGGAGATTGAGTGTCAACCAAGTTGCCGAAAAAATAAACAGCAGTGTACTTGCCTTTTTGAACCAATAGGCATGGTCCGAAAATCCAAATAATTGCCTAAGAACAGGCAAGCGTACCAATATCGACAACAACATCAACAAAACCGGATCACTGACACGCCTTACCGCATTGGATGGAATTAAGTACTTAGGATTCTTGCCCAACCTTTTCAAGGTGGTCTGTAAAATGACATAAAACAAAAGAATCCCTAGCACTGTCCCAACAACATAAAACAAGGACCTATTGGAGGTTGAAAAAAATTCGTTCATCGCACCGTTAGTTTTTAAAATTATAGTTTACCCATTTTGCATTTTGATGAAAATTCGTCAATTCGGGTGATTTTTTGATACGAAGTATCGCAAAATAGTATCGAGAATCAGAATTTTAGCAATGAAACCTTGTTCTCGATACTTTTTCTTCCAGAAAAAACTCGAACTGACCATTTTAAATCTAAAAAGCATTCAAAATTCACAAGAGGTTATAGTTTATAAATTATTGTTCTTATTCCCATAGGTTCTTGATCTCTGGTAAATTCACCATCCGCTGAAAACTCCTTTTGCCTTTGAATAGTGATGACGTTGGAAGACCATACCTTAAGGAACGATTTTATTGTGGAACCACTGCCTCTAGGACGCGGTCCGGCCCAAAAAAATGAAAGGCAATTCCAAAAGCAATTACAGAAAGGATGATGCCCATCATAAACACGGTATACGTCCATCTTAAAATACGGTACTTTCGTTCAAGAACCAACCCTAAATAATAAAGGTCTTTGGTCAAGGACCTATAGATATAGTCCTTGTCTTTTAACATAATTGAAATGGCCTTCTCGTATTTGTCCAGTTCCATTTTATGGAAATTCCCAAAAAACAAGAGATTGACCTTCTTCTGCCTTACATCTTCCTCGCTAAAGGTACCGCTGGTCACATTGGGGCGGGTTGCCCGTATGGAAAGTATCATGGAAATTATACTGAACACCACAAAAATGAGCGTAGGCACGATCAAATAGTCATTGGAGGGGTTGTCCAATTTGGGAATTAGATTTGAAAGTGCCAATGAAATAATAATGGCGTTGACCGACAATAAGATGTTCGATTTTGTATCTGCAATATCACTCAACTTAATATGATTACGGAGCGTGGTACGGTATAAGGTCTGCACACCCCTATCGGGAATCTGATTTTTAAGCTTGGCCTTTAATTTTTCCTTTTTAATTAGGCGCTTATGCTTTTTTTGGTCTTTGACCATTCGCCGCAGGTTTTTGTCCTTTTTCCTTTGCCAATTTTCCCTGGCGTATGCCGTGTAGAAGCGATGCTCGCTGCGGAACATATCAATATTGATTTCTCGCCATTCCTCAGGGGTATGGACGATATCTTGGTCTCGCTGCAATTCTTGCCGCAACAGTTCGGATACGGTACGATAGTCTTTCTTTGCCAGGTGGCCAGAATCGGCATCTCTCAAAATACTTTCAGATTCGTTGATAGGTTCATGACCTTTTTTGGTGGCCAAAATGAGTTGGCAAACCGTATCAATGGCCGCTTTGGACGTACCCTCACTTTTGAGGAATTCCCGGGCGATTTCACAACTTTTTTCCTCATGACCCTTAGCGCCTTTTATAAAACCCGTATCGTGAAACCAGGCAGCCAAAAGAATTTTCTGCCGCTGACCTTCGTTCAATTCCATGGCCTCCATAATTTCTTTGGCATTGGCAACCACCCGTTGCGTATGTCTCAAATTATGATATAGATATTCTGGGCCCAGCTTGCTCGATAGCAAGTGGGTCACTTTTGTTGCTGCTCTATCCAATATAGTTGTCATGTTTCTCCGTTTTAATTCATGTTATCAATACCATTGACTCTAAAAGCCAAAACCAAAACCAAATTGTAGAAAATTGCCTTCGACCGAATTAAAAAGCCCCAAATTAAAGGCCAGGTAATTCCCTGCACTGGCCCATAGTCCAAGCCCTTGCGAGATGTGCCAAGTATTGGAAACTTCATTGGGCTGCCATACCCTACCGTAATCAAAACCTCCATAAGCCCCTATAGTAACCGGGGCTAGCGCTGTAACGTAACGTTTTAGGCGCAAGCGTACGTCTGAAGAATGGTAGAGATAGGATTTGCCGGTGAATCGTTCATCACGGAAACCCCTTAACCCATTGTCCCCGCCAATAGAGGGAGCGTGATAGAAAAAATAATCGTTACCAAAATTTGTTCGGTACTCAGCCTTTGTGCTAAGTACAAGATTGCCCGATGATATCAATTTTTGAATGATTTGGGTGCGGAAGGCCGCGTAGCCAAAATGATTATTTTCTAGGGAAGGATTGGTCTTATACCCCGCAGTGAGGCCAAAGTAGAGTCCTTTGGTAGGAAAATCATCGGCATTATCATTGTAATAATACAACGAGGTCTCGCCACCCACATAATGCTGACGTTCAAAAATAGGCGTATCAAAATTGGCCGATGTAAACAATCGGCTATCCATTTCAGCCACATCAAAGGATTCGTACAACGCCTTAAAACGTAAGGTATGAAAGGCTACCCCTGCACTGAGCTTAACCTGTTCGGTGCGCGCGCGGTAAAAGTCAATATCCCTGCTATCTTCCTGGTTGACAGAATTGTTACCAAAACCAAAAAAGTTGCGCGCGTAACGTTGTGAGGAGTAATATCCATCCAATTCAAAATTCCACTTGGGAATGATATTGGCAAAGACACCTTTATAATCAACTTCCGTTGCCTCAAAACCAAAGAAATATTTTGCCTGTAGGGTATGTTTCTGACGAAAGGGATTACCATTAAAACCGTTATGGATATAGGTGTTTTTTACCCCGATTGAAAAACCATCATCCGTCCTAAAATCAAAATTGGGCACAAAAATATTTCGGTTATGTTTAAAATACCGCCAATGAAAGGTGTTGGTCTTATAAATATCGGTAAGCTGCATTGCCGGTTTTTTTCCTTCGAGCACCATTTCTTCATACGTCCAATCATATACCTTTAAGTGTTTGGTATTGTTTATTTTAAAATCATCCTTACCATAGCCACCGATTAAGCGTATAAATATTTTGGCATCCCCTTCTCCCCCAACCTCAAAATTGTCATTATCGCCCAGACCATAAATCCAAATCTCATCGGTCTTCTCTGCACTGAATATCCTTTGGTAGAATTTTTCGTTTTTTCTATCGGACAGTAGTCTTCTCATCGTAATTTCGGTCTTACCGTTGGGCAATCGTACAACGTTCACCTCGTCGTCTTTCTCGGAGGCATAGAGCACCACTTGTTTCTCCAAGAACGCCCCATATTCTTCCGCGTATTTTGGCAAATCGTTCAATCGCGTTTTGAGGCTCTCGCGAATATACCTTGCCGTACTGTCCCGAACTTCTTTGGGCAGGCATAAAAAAGCCTTATCGATAGTCGCCTCTGATAGGTTTTCCTTTATGTACCTGGCCTCACGCACCCAACCCTCAGTGTCATATTTTGTCAATATGGCCCTATCCAATTTGCTGCCTGCGTAATTGAGCCATTTCAGGTTTTTAATGGTTGGACCATAGGACTGCCATTCTCTTGTAATGGGTATAAACCACTGTATCACGTCTATCGCGGTACCATCAAATCTTGGAAAGGCATTGTCTCGGTCCCTAGGTACGGGCATGAACTCCTTATCCCCATTGGGCTTTTCGTATTCTGCCCATCGCCATTGGTCTTCGTGTCGGTCCCAGTCGCCCAAGAGCATATCAAAAAGTCTAGCTCTGACAAAACTTTGCTGGTCTATGCTGTACGATTCGTCGGATTTTATTTTTTCCAACATATCGGTGGTACTTTCAAAATCTGTGATTTTTCCTTTCTCGTCGATGGTCCTTCGATATCCTTTATAGTTCAACTGCTCATCAGAGGGGCGTTGTTCAATGAAGTAAAGTTCATTGCCGAACTGTTCATTAAAACTGCCCAAAGCTTTTTGTTTGGGTACATGAAACAGCCGGGTATTTGCATGATTTACATCAACGGCCTTGGCCAAGGGGTTAATTACCATCTGCATATACGGATGCGCCGAGGTGAAAAAGTCCGTTACCAATTCTTCGGGCAATGTGCCTATATACTCATCTTCGGTAAAGGCTACACCGCGTACGCTGTACTTTAGGTATTTTAATGAATTCTTTCGCAAGGAACGCATGGCAAATTCACGTTGGTTCACATCTTCCAATCTTATGGAATACGATTGATGGCCACCTCCCTTTTTGGTGATTCTAAGCCCTCCGTACAGGGTGTCCAAATAGGCCACGGGAGCAGTCACCTCCTTATAAAAATACTTTCGGTACCGTTGGCCCCACAACCATATGAAAAAAGCACTTTTCTTGCGCTCTTTAGCAGGCTCCAACACAGCATTCTTGACCGTCATTGTACTCAGCCTATCAACATTGGGATTTACCTGCCTATTGGGAAAGGGGTTCAAGATATTTACGGAAGGGGTATCATCCTCCGCCGTTATAAACCGCGCCCTTGAGGCCCCATTTTCAAAATAAGACAATTCAATGAAGCCTTGTTCTCCGTGCGTAAAGTGCCCTTGGTACGGAAGACTGCCGCCTACTGCATTGATGCTGCCCTTGGTTCTCTTGGTTACCTTGGCATTACCTAAGGAACCACTTATCAATTGATGGATATTGCCACCCGATAAATACTGGAGGCTTTCTTCATGACCAGAAAGTATTGTAATACGATCGGAGGACATGGCCAAGGCCCCGACCAGGATACGAAGTTGGCTATACCGCCTAGACCACAAATTGTCCGGCGAAAATGCCCCTAAATCGTTTATTCCCTTTATTATAGAACCTAGAATTGGTGCGGGTAGCATATGGGCCTTTATACCCTCATTCCCAGCATAGGTACCATTACTAAAAATGGGATGGTGCATGGCAATGACCAAATTTTTGCCTTGGGCATCATTGATGTATCCCTCTAGCTCCTCGGCAAAACGTCTTCGGGTAACAATATCGGTACATTTTTTATTGATGCCCTCTATGCGTGACCAATTAGAGATAAACCATTTGGAATCTACCAACAAAAGGTCCAGAGAATCATTAATGACTATATATTCTAACGGGCAACCATTGTTTGGCAGCACATAATCATACTTGGTCTCAAATTCATCCAAATATTCTTCCATCCTTTGAACGGAATCAATATGCTTTTGTTTCCACTCATTGGTTCCGGGTAGAAAAAACACCCGCCCTTTAAAATTTTCTGCCAATTGCAATTGCATATCAAGCAGCTTTGTGTCCCGTGCCCAAGCATTTGCTTTTGTTGAGATGTTATCACCCATGAACAATAATGTACTGTTCTCATCGGCATTGGCCAACGCTGCCCCCAACCGTTTCAATAAATCTTGACGAATGGGTTGCTCTTGGTTACCGAACCCTCCCATAATATAAAAGGTATGGGATGTTTTAAGGTTGTTGTTATGCCCCGCTGGTGTTTTTGCGTATTGGACTTTATGCGTTGCACAGGAATATGATAAGAATACCAATAACAGCGCACCAAAAAAATTATTTATCAGGTATATTTTCAAAATATAAAGTGATTATGATTTAATTTAAAAAAGGGGGTTGGGTACCGCCCCGGCCCCTTCAACGTCTTATAGGCAAAAGCGTTAACCAGCTATTGTCTCACAATAATTGAACCTCCAAAGGTTTTTTTCTTTTGAATACTATCAGGGTTTCCATACACTTCTATGGTTCCACCGGCCGTAACGGTAGCCTTTACATATTCATCAGCATTTACCGAGGCATTGCCGCCAGCAAATAGATTAATCTCAGCTTGTTTGGTCTGGAGCTTCTTTCCGTTAAACTTGGCCCCAGAACGCACCAGTACGTCTAAATTTGGGGCCTTACCCTGTACCCGCACCTTACCACCCGTGACGGCTTTGATATCAAGGTTGAAGCTATTCACAGGAATGTCTATAAGACCGCCCTCTTGGGCATTTAATATCAAATAGGTAGCATTCAATTCTTTATCGGACAAAATTTGTGCACCCTCATTGGCGTCCAATACGCTTAAGGGTTGGGTGTGGTATAATTTTACCTGGGTTGCGTCCCCATCCAAATACATATCGAGTTCCATCCGTATTTTCAACTTGCCGTCATTATTGACGATTTTGACCTCATTTACGTTGTCGCCACTGACCACGGCTTTATTCTCATTGGATTTTATCAAAGTCACTTGAATTAAATCATACACCTTGACACCATCAAAGTTCTGTAAATCCGTGGTCAAGCTTTGTGCGGACAGCTCCGCAATCAGTAAAGCCATACATGGGATTGTCAAGATTTTTATCGTTTTCATCATTTAGTTTTTTTGGCACCCAACTATAACTATAAAAATAGGGTCGCCTTTAGACAACCCTTAGCTTCATCACATTTATGATTAATGCGATACCTCGTTAGATACACTTCTTAAACTTCAAAGGATATCCCCGAGACCACAACGCCCAAAATCGATATGATCAAAAACCCAATAATGATATAGAGCGCCCTTCTTGTTATTTTCGTTTTCTGAAAAATGTAATTTTGAGTAGGTTTTTTAGGTTCTTTGACCAACTTTGCATCTTCTTCACCTTGCTTCATAACATAGCATTGATTTTATTATTTATTGATATATACGGTCTTTTTATTGACAAATTCCAATAGGCCTTCTTTTGATAGTTCGCGACCGTACCCTGATGATTTTGTTCCTCCAAAAGGCAATCTAGGATCTGATTTTACCATTTCGTTTACAAAAAAGGAACCATCGGGAATGGAACCAATCGCTTTTCTGGCCGACTCAATATCCTCCGTAAAAAGCATGGTGCCCAAACCGAATTTTGAATTCGAGGCCATTTCCAACGAATCATGTCTGTTCTTGGCACGAATAACTGCAGCTACTGGGCCAAAGACCTCCTCATCAAAGACGGGCATGCCCGGTTTGACCTGCTCTAAAATGGTCGGTTCAAAATAACTGCCCTCACTGCGGTTGCCCAAGGTTACCTTAGCTCCTTGGTCCACTGATTTTCGTATTTGCACTTCCAAGCCTTCCAAGAGGTCGGTGCGCGCCATAAGGCCAATTTCAGTGTCTTCATCTTCTGGTTCGCCCGCTATCAATTTTTGAACCGCCTCCTTAAACTTTTCAATGAAGTCTTCATAAATGTCATCCACAACAATAAAACGCTTGGCGGCTATACAGCTTTGCCCCGTATTCTGCATGCGTGCATTGACGATGGTATCCATATGTTTGTCCAAATTAGCATCTTCCCATATGACACAGGCGTTGTTACCACCCAATTCCATTACTGTTTTTATCATGTGTTTTCCAGCGATGGATGCAATGGATTTGCCTGCCTTTTCGCTTCCGGTAAGACTGACCCCTTGAATGCGCTGGTCTGAAATGATATCTTCGATAGCGTCATAATCGGTGAAAATGGTCTGAAAACAACCTTTCGGAAAACCGGCATCTTTGAATAATTGGTCCAGGGCCAAGGCACAGCCCGATACATTTGAAGCATGTTTTAGAATAACCACATTGCCGGCGGTCAAGGTTGGGGCTGCAAAACGAATCACCTGCCAAAATGGAAAATTCCATGGCATAATCCCCAAAATAACCCCCAAGGGGTCATGGCTTATAAAACTTTCATCAGCTTCCGTCTGTATGAGCTCATCTGCTAAGAAACGTGTCGCATTTTTTACATAAAAATCACAGACCCACGCACATTTTTCTATTTCTGCAAGGCTTTGCGAAATGGGTTTCCCCATTTCTTGGGTCATTAGTTCAGCGTATTCCCTTTTTCTTTCCAACAACAAATTGCTGAGGTATTCCAAACTTGTTGTTCGCTGCGCTATGGAAGTTTTTCGCCATTGCAAAAAGCCCGTTTGGGCCAAAGCCAATATACCTTCTAACTGCTTTTGGGTATGTTCTTGCGGTTTCACTGTTTTTTGAGTGTTCTTATTTTCTGATGTGTCTATCATAATTCATTTTCGTTTAAAATCGGAAATCTGTTTTATGAGAATTGACGCAATTGCGTTTAAAACTATCACCAAAACCTAAAGAGCTTCGAGGTCAACATTTCTTTTTATTGCGTCAACACCATTGAATCCTTAAAGCCATATTTGGGCAAACATTGTTTAACATTTAAAATCTTTATATAATGAACGATAACGGAAATACATTTTTGGGAATTTTAGCGGGCACTGCCATTGGGGCAACCTTAGGTATTCTATTTGCCCCCGATAAAGGTTCGGTCACCAGAAGAAAGATTGCAGAACAAGCGGAAGCCACTAAAGATTCCATTGCAGAAACCACTTTGGACATGAGGGATAGAGCTGCTGCGACGGTAGCATCTAAACGCGAATCTTTTGACAATCAATTAGAGAACATCGTATCTGATGTGAGTCATAAAACCGAGGATGTAATTACTTCCCTCGAAAAAAAATTAGCACAGTTAAAGGCCAACAATAAAAAATTGCAGAAATCGTAATGGGTATTATAGAGGCATTGGACAATACCAGTTCGGAGGCGGCTGAAAAAGGTCAGGCTTATGTTAAGACCACCAAGAAGTATTATGAACTTAAGGTCTTTCAACAATTGGCCATCTTTTCCTCTTCGGCGTCGAAGTGGGCCATTTACGGTGGGCTTTGCACATTGGGCCTTATTTTTTTGGCAGTGGCCGCTGCTTTGGCATTGAGCCAATACTTTAACAATGCAGCCCTTGGCTTTTTGAGTATAGGACTTCTCTTTTTTTTAATACTGGGCATTGCCCTTGTCTACCGAAAAAAAATCGAACAAAAAGTGATTCAAAAATTATCGGAAAACTTTTTTGACCAATGAAAAAAAAGCAATACACTTCTTTAGAAGAAATTAAATTGGATTTGCAGGTGCTGCAATTGCAACGCAAAATTCAAATGGAGGAGCTTAAATCTACCAGACATCAATTTAAGGAGGATTTAAGTCCCGCAAACTGGATTGGAACCTTGCTCAAAGGAGTAAAAAAATATGGTGTCTTGCTATTGCTCAAAAAGATAATTAAATAAGCGGTTCTACAATTGGTCAAAAAAAAGGATGGGTTAGCCCATCCTTTTTTTGTTCTGCAATAATTTTCTTATAATGCGTAAGCTACGGCACCACCACGGGCGGGATAATCGTTCTCTTCTACATAATCTATCGCAGAGAGTATGTCGTCCCATTTTGGCCGTGCAAAGGGCATGGTTTGTACCGTGCTCGCATACAACGTACCATTAGGCCTAATTAAAAACAACCCAGGTTCAGAGAATTGTTCGGGTTCCTTGTCGGATATTCCTTCTGAAATGAATAGCCCCCACTCCTTGGCTTTCTCGATGGACATTTCATAGCCCACCGGTAGTTCGGCAATATTCCATTCCTTTCCAGCTTTTTTGGCCCGCTCCTCGGTATCGCAGCTAACTGCAACAAGATGAACCCCTCGCTGACTGAATTCTTCCAATTTGCCAGCCAATGCTTCCAATTGTTTTTTACATATCGGGCAATGTAGGCCCCTATAAAAAACGACCATGGTGAAGGTATCGCTGCGCTGCTCACTCAAATTCCAATGGGTATCATTGATAAGGGGCAATTGTAAACTAGGTACTTTTTCTTTTGGTGTTATCATCATTTATGTTTTTTATGTTCAAAAACTATAAGCTACAATACCGTTTTACAAGCGTTTAATAGCATAAATTCAAATATTGCCGCAAAACATTATTTAGTTGGAAAAAGGAAGGAACTCCATTGGGCATAGAATCAGTGAAAGCACGATTTATACGCTCTTTATGATTGGGGTTGGCAATACCACCTTTTATGTCTTCTCGCAAAGCCTGGATTTCAGTGCTCAATGACTCTTTACCCTTTTGGGAAAGATGGGTCTTGGCCCTTAAAAAAATTAACATGCGAACCAATCCGATCATTACTGAAATATCATTTTTACTATAGTGGCGAATAGGTAGAACTATAAGGCCCAGTAATTGTGAAGTAACCATGTTGCTTTTTATGACCACAATTCCCTTACGGGCATTGATGACCGAGGTAAATGACGGCAAGCGAACCATTTTATCCAATAGGGGCCCTAATTTATGTACCACATCAAGTGCCGTTCCGGGGTCATTGATACCGGGAGACATTGCCCTTAGGGCAACTTCCATAAGTTTAATGAGATTGAGCAGTGGGTGTTTGCCCTTATGTAGGTCATGTGAAATGATACAGGAAAAATTCAAGACTCTTTCTTGTTCTTCGGTCAGGCTGCTGTTCAATTTCATAAGGGATAAAACGTAAGACCACGCGGAGCAGGCCAGTAGCCCTTTTTTACTATTTTTTATCGGGGCCCACTAAATTTTGCACAACGCTGTTTTAAGTGGTAAAATGCTTATCATTTTCTAAACCATAATCCGCAGAAATATAAACACCAACGCTACCCAATCATTAAATCCAAGTTCTACTCAAGGAATCCAGTTAACTTAAAATTGGTTACAGCACCGCTTTGCAAAGGCATCCCCTTAGATTTGTACCAGATGATTTATAAACCTAAAACACTAAATATGAAAAAGTTAGTATTATTGGTATTGTCCTTAACGCTTTTTGGCGCATGCAATGTCAAAAAAGAGGAAAAAGGTGAAATGCCAGAATTGGATGTGGATGTAACGGCCGATGCCGGGGAATTGCCAGAATATGATGTCAACTGGGCCGACGTAGATGTTGGCACTAGGATGGATACCTTAGAAATCCCCAAGGTGGTCATAGTGATGGAAGAAGAGACTGTAGAAATACCCTACATTGATGTAAATATGCCGGAAGGAGGGGAAAAAATTGAAAAGACCATTATGATTGAGGCCGAGGTCACCGACACCGAACATAAACTGGATATTTTAGAGATTTGGGCTGCTGAAAATAACCTATATGTTTTGTCACAATTGGAGCCCACAGCGCAATCCATTGGAAACAAAAAAATGAGAGTCGCAGACCAGATTACGATGAACGCTCCAGATTTAAACGTAAAACACTACATCATTGGAGCAAAGCCTGATCGCGTCTTTAATAAACAGTATATCTATTTGAATTCAAAAGATGACCTTAATGACATGGTTAATGATTATACGGTGATTTACAAAAAATAAAACAAGTTGGTTAGTTGGTTAAAAAATGGTTCTGGCACACTTCAACGTCAGGGCCATTTTTTGTGCCAAAAAAGACAAATCTGCTAAAAGCATATGAGTCCATCAAAGTTGCACCGGCTACTGCGCCAACCAGAAAGCACAATCAGTCATTTGGACTTGGTATACGTGACCGATGACAAAATGACCATACATCGTATTCACCAAGAGGGTAGCTTTGAATACCGCTTTCGCCAAGTGCCGCTGCAAGACCAAAACGAGCTTGAACGTATAAAGGGGCTGGCCATTCCGCCAGCTTGGCAAGATGTAAAAATTACCCATTTAACCAATGGTCATTTACAAGCTGTAGGTAGGGATGCCAAAAAAAGAAAACAATATCGCTATCATATCTTATGGACCAAAGTTCGCAAACAGACCAAGTTTTACCGAATGGCCCATTTTGGCAATGTATTACCCATCATTCGCAATCAAGTGGATAAGGATTTAAAAAGACCAAGTTGGTGCAAAGAAAAGGTTTTGGCCCTGGTCCTTCGATTAATGGAAGAAACCCATATACGCATAGGCAATGAACAATATGCGCACCGCAACCAAACCTATGGTTTGACCACGCTCAGAAAGAGACATGTCGATACAATCAAACAAGGCTTAAAAATCAATTTTACGGGCAAGCGTGGAAAAAAACACTCCATAACGCTACGCAATAAAAAGTTGATTCGGCTGGTCAACCAATGTGAGGAAATTCCGGGGTGGGAGTTATTTCACTATTATGATGACAAAGGTGACAAACATGAAATAGATAGTACGATGGTCAATGACTATATCAAACAAAGTAGCGGAGAAGAATTTACCGCAAAAGACTTTAGAACATGGGCCGGAGGCATTCTGTTCTTCAATTCACTAATGGAGATGGAACCAGCACAAGAGGACCGAGCTCGCAAAAAAAATATACTCTTGGCCTATGATGCAACTGCCAAGGCACTGGGCAATACAAGAAATGTATGTAGAAAATCTTATGTGCACCCTTTGCTGCCAATGGCTTATGAAAACCGAGAGCTGCAACACTATTTCGCAAAAGCCCAGCAACCAAGTATCGACACTGCAAATTTTTCGCCATCGGAGCATGCCGTGTTGGAGCTGATATCAAACTATGAACCAGAACTAAAAACTATAGACCATGAACATTAATTTTGAACAAGCTTGGGATGATATGATTACCCGTTTAGAGTCTTGGGTGGATCAATTGATCATTAACCTGCCCAACATTATCCTATCCATCGTTGTATTCATTCTGGCGCTCATACTCTCAAAGTACATCAGTAGATTAACCTTGCGCCTTTTAGAAAAGAGCAAGCTGCAGGCGTCGATGAAAAATGTCATTGCCAAGTTGGTCTCTGTTTTGGTGATTTTAAGTGGCTTGTTCTTGGTTCTTGGCATCTTGGATCTGAGCAAAACATTGAATGCCATTTTAGCCGGTGCCGGTGTTGCAGGTCTGGCGGTTGGTTTAGCACTGCAAGGTGCATTGGCCAACACGTATTCCGGTATTGTACTCTCGTATATCAAACAGATCAAATTTGGTGATTGGATCGAGACCAATGACTACGAAGGCGAAGTTGTTGATTTAGATTTGAGGGCAGTGACCATAAAACAACCTGATAATAACTTAGTCTACATTCCCAATAAATTAGTGTTGGAAAATGCCATAAAGAACTTTTCCACAACAGCACAGTCGCGCGTCATTCTAGAATGCGGTGTAGCCTATGAATCAGATTTGGAATTTGTTCGTGATTTGGTCAACAAAACCATCGTCAAAAATTTTGACCCTGTTGAAAGTGTTGATGACATCATCTTTCTCTATACGGAATTTGGGGATAGCTCCATCAACTTTGAAGTTCGATTCTGGATTGATTCCACCTCGGCCCTTGAAGTCCTTAAGGCGAAGACCGAGGCCATGATTGCCATTAAAAAAGTGTTCGATGAAAACGATATTACGATTCCGTTTCCAATCAGAACACTTGATTTTCCAAAAAAAGTAGTGGTTGGCACCACTGAACATCCCAATTAACCAAAAGTTTTGGCAGACAGCCTTATCACAATTGTTCCCATTACCAGATTTTCGATATCAATCCAATCGGGTTACTTCACTTTCACTTTTGAGCACATAATCTCCATCTTCCTGTTGAATGTAGAGTGCTTTATTTCCTTCCTCACCGTTACGGGTGACTTCACTTCCCTTAATGGTCTTGGAAACCTTTTCGGTAAAGGTCTCTTGTACTTTTCCTTGGGCCGTTCCATCGCCCCATTTCCATTTCACTTGGGTTCCTTTTTGAATCATATTGATTTTCTTTTTTTTGATTAAAAATTTACGCTACTGCGATACCATTGACAAGGTAATTAGCTGCCTTATCAGCCCCATCACAAACAATGAAGGAATATGCAGAAAATAGTTACGCGGCACAGTCGCAATCCAATAAAAAAATACTCCATTTACCCAGAGAAATGGGCCATACCAATTGAAGCAATTTTTCATCCTTTAGCATTAAAAAACTCTGGCGCCTATTCATAATTTTGTTTGAAAGGTATAGGGAAAACTTCCCTTGAAAAAAATCCATTTAAATTTAAAACAAGAGACATGAGCACATACACAGAGACTGTAGCTGACAAATTGAACGACATCTTAGAAAAAACCTATGATGCTGAAAAGGGTTACAAAAAAGCGGCCGAAAACACGGACAATTTAAACTTGAGGACGTTCTTTCTCAAAAAAAGTAATCAACGCAAGGACTTTGGGCAAGCGCTCAAAACGGAGATAGACAAATTTGGAGAAGAGGCGGACAAGGGCGGAAGCGCAGCTGGAGCCTTGCACAGGGCCTGGATGGACACTAAGGCGTTTTTCTCCTCTGATGAAGCAGAATCTATGTTGGAAGAATCCATAAGGGGCGAAAAGGCGGCGGTCAATGAATATGAAGATGTTCTCAACGACACCAACTTGCCAACAAGCACCGCTACCGTATTAAGGCAACAGCTTAACGCCATCAACAATGACCTCAACAAAATAAAACGGTTGGAAGACCTAAGCTAGCTTTTGGCCCATTGTCCAACGTTTAAGGTTTATTTTAAGCCATGCCATGGACCAATAGACGGTTAAGGCATAGAAATATCCCAAAAAAAGGAATGTGGCATCACATTCCTTTTTTTATGTGACGCCTACAACGCGTCTAGTTCACTATTTGAAAAAATAAAATGTGCAAGGGTATTCTTAGGTACGGATAAGATTGGACCGTTAAGGATTTTTATTTAAAACGGATTCATACTTTTTAAAATTGGCTAAAAGAATGATGGGATTGCACTCAGAATTCGTCATTTTCTTAATTCGTGTCCCTGCTATGCAGCTCAGAAAAGTCTTCATGTGGGCATGACCCGTTCAATTTTCGCTTTAATCCAAAAAGTTTTAACCATTACATAGCTTAAGTAAAACAACAGTGCTTTTTCTATGGCAACAAACAAAACTATGTACTATAAGATCTCTAACATCGCAAGCCAAACTATTTTGGAAAAACACCTGAACCGGCCGTTCAAATATCCGCATTTGTACGAGCGGCAAATCTTGATCAACGGATTGGAAGAATCTGTGATTCCCATAGTGGCAATGGGTAAAAAGGAAATAATAAGCTTTTCTATTTGGGGTATTTTGCCAGAGGGTTATGCAGAGGATTGGGCAACGTTCCAAGACATTTGTAACACCCTAAATGTTCCTTTGAACTCTATGGAAGGTAATCTGTGGTATGCCAAATCCCTTCTTAACAAACGTTGTTTGATACCAATTACCGGTTTCTTTACCTCTTATCTTTCCAAAGGGGTGGTATATCCCTATTATTTTGCAAGGGAAAATGCACTTCCTTTTTGTTTGGCAGGGATTTACAATGTTCTGGACGACGGATTTATCACCTCTTCCATGATTACCTGCGAGGCAGATGACATCATTCGGAAAGTGCATAACGTAGGCCAAACCATGCCCATGATACTCCATCAAGACCTGCACAGCGCGTGGCTTCAAGAAGAAGTAGACATGTCGGAGATCAAACAGATTTTGAAAACGCCCCATGAATTTCAAATAAGAGCCCACCCCATTGCGCGGGAATTCTACAAAAACCATATATCTTATGATTCTATGCTGGAGCCCGTGACTTACAACCACATACCCAAAGGATTGTCTTAGGGAATCTTATCTGTAATGGGTTAAGCATCAAATGGATTGCGACCATACTTCCAAATAGAAAAGACCATTTTTGTAAAAGAAGGTTGATAAGGCATCAACACTGTAACACTTAAAAATAATAGCATATGCTACGTTGGACAATTACATTTATCATATTGGCAATCATTGCCGCAATTTTTGGATTTGGAGGCATAGCTGCGGGAGCGGCAAGCATCGCAAAAGTCCTGTTTTTTATATTTCTGGTACTTTTTGTCATCTCGTTGGTCAGGGGTAGGCAATCTAAAGTATAACCTAGAATACAACAATTTAAAATTCTAATGAGATGGAAGGAGTAAAGAAAAATTTACTTGTAGCACTAGTGATGGCACTATTCTTTTTTACAGCTTTTTCCGCAGTTATCAGTTGCCGCGAGGACAAGGATAAAGAAAATGTAGAGGAACGCCTGGAAGACGTGGGCGAAGAGATTGAAGATGGCGCAGAAGAGGTTGAAGATGAAATTGAGGACGCCACTGATGATAACTAAAAACAGCTAAGTGAATTTGTTTGTTTGGTTAGAATGGGCGGAGGTTAGGTAGTTTTAAACTCCGTCCATTTTATTTGTAAAATAGAAAAAATGAAAAATCATAGATTAAAAAGTGAAAAAGACTACATAACTGCGTATAGCGAAAAAGGCTTTACCCAGTCTTATCGCATACAAGATGATATGTTGATAGACTTGGAAACCAAGAAAAAATTTGAACCAGAAGCGGTTCAGATATTTGCGGAACACCGTTTTGAAGGTAAGACCAACCCCTCCGATATGTCCATCCTTTACGTTTTAAAAACCTCTGACGGTAAAAAAGGTACGGTTCTGGCCAACTACAGCCCAGCCAGTGATACGGCCATGGCAGAATTTTTTAACAACGTTCCAAAAAGAAACATCTCGCAGGACGCTAACATAGACAAAGCTAAAAATTAAAAATAGGGCGCAAAATCTTGCAGGGATTCAAAGCCAAGGAAATGCTCCCCAAAATGGAAATAGCACAATTCAAGACTTTCCACATTGTTGGGGAGGCACCCAATATTTTTAAGGCACACCCTATGGATAGGCATTGGTTTAAGATATAGGCCATACAAAAGTTAGGCATATCTTACCTCTAACTTCACTGGTCCTGCATTTTAAAAAAATATGTCAATTCTAGTGAATTGTACGGAGGTAAACAGTAAAATTTGTTGGTAATTACTGGCCAAGTCAAAACTCATAATTGTAGCTTTAAAAAATCTTTTCCATACCATTGTTGGTTCCGCAACAACCATTGGAACCATTGTTTTGTTAGTTACGCAAGTTAAAAGGCACCATGGGTTAGCTTTATAAATGTTACCTTGTACCGGTAATCCTATTTTGGCCAGAGTCATTCTTTTACTTCTTCTTCCTTAACTTGGGCCAAAGGATGGTCTTGTAACCCCAAACCTACAATTTTAATAATATTTACAACGGTATTATAAAGCATGAGCACCACCACAATCAATGCAGCGCTGAGCCCACTAGAAATTGTCAATGTAAGATAGTAAATGCCATCGTACCAATTTGCGGGAACGTTCTCAGATTCGGTAATTGGCAGATTAAACAACAAAAAGGAAATCACGGAGGCTACAAAAACAAAAGTATCCAACTTGGCAATCTGTAGTAGGTGCATATAATGATCCCGCTTTAACTTTGAATCTGAAGAAGAACTGACGCCCAAGAGGGTGAGCAGTAAGGCTAATATGGTGGCAGAGGCCAAGGCAATGGTGTTGCACAAGGTATTTAGTCCATCAACCGAGTTTTTAATCAGTTCTTTGGCCTTGTATCCACTTAACTCCCCCAAAAGGACGGTACCTAGCAAAATGATAATCATGGAGATTCCCCCACCCACTATTGCCCTTTTGGTGTACCTACTTAGTTTCATATCCTGTTAGTATTGCAAGGGTTGTTCCATCTAAATAAAACAACCATATTTGTGTCTGGTGTGCCGTACACTTTTATTTGTAATAGCACCTACCAAGAATAAACCTAAATAAAATTAAGAATCAATGGAAATAGTGCATATCGCAATCGATTACGATACTATCTGTAAAAAGGTGTTGCATGATCAACTTAACGGTATTGGCCTAGACTTTACCTTAAACCAGTTGACGGAAATTCAGTTCCAAAGCCCACTTAGCGACCATCAAAAAAGTGAGATGGGCAAAGCACTTAAAACGTATGGTATTACCCTTCTCAAAGACAGACGGCAAGTGATGGTACAACGCATTAAGGACGCCATTGTGGAACTGATTTACGATAGTGAAAAACACCGTAAACATAATGTCTCCACCTTTTTGACCCAGCGGCTCAACTATTCCTATGCCTACCTTAGTTCCCAATTTTCAGAAGTTACCCATACATCCATTGAAAACTTTATCATCCTCAAAAAAATAGATGCCGCCAAACAGCTGATTATCGAAAAAAACCTTACCTTGACGGAAATTGCTTACAGGTTGAATTACAGCAGTGTAGCTCATCTGTCCGCACAATTTAAAAAAACAACTGGCCTAACTCCCTCTGCTTTTCAACGCATCATAAAAAAACGTGGCGAAAAGGATATTGTGCCTAAACAGTAGCTCTTAGTGTTATGGGATTGGATATAATGAAAATTGCCTTGGCAGATGATGATGTGGACGATCGTATGCTCTTTGAAGAAGCCATAGAGAGTATTGCCATTAAAACCCAATTGAACCTATTTGTTGATGGCCAGCAGCTCATGGACCATTTGCAAAAGTCTAAGTTGGCCCTACCAGAAATCATTTTTTTGGACCTAAACATGCCCATTAAAAATGGAATGCAGTGCCTACAAGAAATTAGGGGTGACCAGACACTGCGTCACTTGTGCGTGGCAATATATTCCACATCATCATCAGAAAAGGATATTGAGGAAACCTTCGTCCAAGGCGCCAATATATACATTAATAAGCCCAATAGTTTTGGGGCGCTTAAAAAAGCTATTGAAAAAGTGTTGAAAATTAATTGGCAATACCATACTTCTAACCTCAACAAGGGTAATTTTCTATTACGAATCTAATGGCTATGAATCTTAAAAGTTGGGCCGCTTCTTCTAAAGTTTTTATCATCGCGCTTATTCTTTCCATTGCCCTGCTTGCTTATATTGGCAGCACCACCTACAAGCAAATGGCACAATTGCGCAACTCTGTTGGGCTTATTACCCACACCCTTACGGTGGAAAAGGAAATCAATAGTCTTTTTTCCCATTATGCCATGATGCAATCTAAAGCCTTTGACCGTATCCTTAGGTTAGATACGCTAGATGCGGCACTCTTCCAAAGGTTTAAAAAAGAAAACGATAGTATATATAACAAACTCAAGGGGCTTACCAGTGACAATGCCGCCCAACAGCAACGATTGGAAGAGGTTAAGAAGTTGGAAAGAAAATTGTTTTTTTCTCTTGAAGAATTGTTTTTGGCAAGCCTGAAAAGTGATTCCCCACAGAGGGACCGGAGTTTTGCCGTGGCACCCGTATCCGATGAAATGCAACAACTGGAGCACATTAAGGACCAAATGCTAAAAGAAGAAGACCTCCGACTCGAACAACGGGAGGTGAACTATCGTGAATCGGTATTTTTTACCCCATTAATGACCCTGCTCTTGGGCATCTTCGCCCTATCGGTGTTTTTATTTTCGTTTTGGCGAATCAACAAACAACGAAAACAAAGTGGACGGACACAGCTTTTTTTGGAGAGTGTACTTAAAAATACAGACAACGTCATCAGTTACTTTACGCCAAGGTACGGCGCCAATGGCAACATCATAGATTTTAATATAGAGTTCAGTAACAAGGCCATTGAAACGGTGCTGAACAAAGATGTCAAACAGGTTCAAAACCGATTGATGTCCGATTTACTACCCATAAATTTTGAAAATGGCATCTTTGATGAACTTGCCATGGTAGCAAAAACAAGGCAAATCCGTCAGTTCGAAAAGCGTTTTGACTACGAAGGCAAACAAACCTGGTTTGCAACTATTGCCACTCCATTAAACAATGGGGTATTGACCACATCGACCGATACCACGATATACCACGAAACACAGAAAAAACAACAGGAACTTACAGAACGGCTTGAAGCACAGAATTTGGAGCTTTTGGACAATCGTGCCTTTCTGGGAAATATTTTCAAAAGCACCTCTAATGTGGTGATGCACTTTAAATCCATTCGTGATGCCGAAGGCAAGATTATGGACTTTGAGATTTTATTTATCAATGATGCCATCAATGAGATAACGGGTGACATTCCCGCGGAGGTAAAACATAAGAAAGTATCTGAGATATACCCCACAATCTTTAAAAGTGGCGTCTTTGAAAAATTGGTGACTTGCATTGAGGAAGACCGTGAGATGAACTATGAAACCAAATACGAGCAAGAGGGGCAAATAATGTGGTTCCGGGCCACGGCCATTAAGTTGAACGATGGGGTGACGGTAACGACCCGGGAGATTACCGAAGAACGAAGAAAAACCAAGAGGCTTAAATCGTTGAACGAACAGCTGGCCATACAAAATTCAATCTTTAAAGATGCAGAGGAAGTTGCCAATATCGGCAGTTATGTGGGGTACCTTAGCAAGAACGAGGCTTGGGTATCTGACAATTTCTACCGCATACTGGGCCATGAACCCAATGATTTTGAAATGACCTTCGAAAGATATGTTGAATTTGTACATCCAGACGACTTAGAGATCTATGGAGAGATACGTGATGAGACCTTGGGCTTGGGAAGTGCCAGAACACACCAGCATCGCATTATCACCAAAGACGGTACGGTGAAATATGTACATGTCAACGGTCAAAAAATGGAACGCAATGGAAAAGAGATATCCATAGGCGTGGTCCAGGATATTACCGAAAGGGTCAACCGACTAGAAGAATTAAGGCAAAAAAACAAAGAGCTTTTACGTTCTAATGCTGAGCTTGAGGCGTTCAATCGCGTAGCAAGCCATGATCTTCAAGAACCTATTCGAAAAATTCAGTTGTTCATTGAAAGAATTGCCGATACCGAACTGGAGCATCTTTCTGAAAAAGGTAAGACCTATTTTGAAAAGGTCGCCAATGCCGCCAACCGAATGCAGACCTTAATCAAATACCTTTTGGCCTATTCAAGGCTCAATACCACTAGGGACGATTTTGAAAAACTTGACCTAGGTGAAACAATGAATAAAGTGTTGGACACCCTTGAAGAACGCATTCAAGAATCGGGTACCGAAATTACTGTTGGCCAGTTGCCCGTCATCAAGGGAATACCCTTTCAAATAGAGCAATTGTTGAACAACCTGATTTCAAACGCAATTAAATATAGAACTACGAGCGAAACACCAAAAATTGTTGTTGACTGTAAAAGGATATCCCGAAAAAAGATTTCCGAACAATTCGAAAAAAAACACAGCAAATATTACCGTGTTTCGGTAATGGACAATGGTATTGGGTTTGATAATGTCCACGCTGAAAAAATCTTTGGCCTTTTTGAGCGATTACATCAAAAGCACGAGTATTCAGGTACGGGCATAGGGCTTGCCATCTGCAAAAAAATTGCCGAGACCCACGAAGGCCATATCGTAGCTGAAAGTGAAAAGGGCAAAGGGGCCACTTTTTGTGTGTACTTGCCCGCTTAGCAAAAAAAATTAGTAATATCCGGGTAAATATGGCATAGGAGCATGTACTGCTGTTAAAACCTAAATAACATCGGCACGGTGAAAATGCGCCAGGTATCCAAAAGGCTGCAAACCCAAGGCAAAAAAAAGCCCCAACAGAAATATCTGATGGGACTTTAGACTTTAGGTTGATTGGACAAACTCTTATTTTCCCATATCTAAGGTGCCATAAGGCATAATAACCCGGTCCACAATGTGTATCACACCATTAGAAGTCTCTATATCCTCCTTTACGATTCTTGCGCCTCCAATATAAACGGCCCCGTAAGGTTCGTCCACATTAACGGAAATGTTCTCTGAACCCTGCTTGTCAATTACCTGTGAATCGTTAAAATCATATTTCATTACTTTGTTAGGCAAAAAGTGTAGCTTAACAAAGGCGATTAAGTCATCTTTGTTTTCTGGGTTTGTAAGGTGCAAATACTCCTTAATTTCCATTTCATTAAAAGCGCTATTGGTAGGAATAAAAGCAGTATGCCCTTTATCTATCATTAACAAAGAAGGTTCCAGTCCCGATAAAGCCACCAAATTGATGAAGGTAGAAATGTCCCTATCCATGTGGGTTAAGGTCCAGGTGCTGTAATCTTCTGTATTTGTTATATCAGAAAAAATCTGCTTACTGCCTTGGGCCTTACCCGTAAAAGTGCAGAGAAATATCATCAGTGTCGCAATCATTAATTGTTGTGTTCTTTTTTTCATCATATTACTATTTTAAGGTTATTATTTTTGTTTAGGAATAGGTACCTAAATTAAAGACGCTCTGGACGCGTTATTTTTGATTAGTCCCTAAGCCTTTCCATATTACCCCAAAATTAAGTACTGTAAACCAACCTATTGACTCTAAAGGATTGATGTTTGCCCGTAAAACCAGATCTAGCTTTCCAGGCTTGGGAAGCTTTACTAAGCCACTGTTTGGCATGGCGTGTGTCCTGTTTTAGAATTTAGTTCTTATAGGCCCCGGAGGAATAGGTGAGTTCATAACTATGGGTGTAGATTTCAAACACAATGCCAAAAGGGTCTTCCACATAGCACATTTTGTAGGGTTTGTCATTGGGATAATATTCCCTAATGGGCATTCGCTGTTTTCCACCTAAGGAAACAATCCTGGCCACCAAGGTTTCAATATCAGGGTCTTGAATGCAAAAGTGAAAAAGTCCTGTATTGAACGGATTGAACTGAGGTGCCTCTTTTTGACCCTGCGGGAAAGAAAACAACTCGATTCCGATTCCGTCGGAGGTAGCCATATGGGCAATTTCAAATTCCTCCCAATCATCGCCAAAAACATCAATACACATCTGGCCTATTGCCGTCTTTTTTTCTTTTTTTACCGTAGACGGTTGCATGATGATATACCAACCCATTACCTCCCCATAGAATTTAACCGCTTTTTTCATATCCGGCACGGTAATTCCTATGTGGGAGAAGGCTACTGGGTAATTTGATTTTTTCATTGGTCTTTATTTTACGATTAGTATTGGCGCGGTTTTATCCGCAGGTAAAATGTATAAATACTGCACAAGGGAAAACTATGCCTAAAAGGAATAACGTAATACCAAGCCGGTGAACAGTTGCCCGTTTGCCGTCATTTCTGTGCTACCGTTTAACTTAAAGCGGTTGTCTGTCTTCTTGTGAAGTTCAGGAACCAAATAACCGGTTAGGGCACCTAATGCATAACCAAGCACAATATCCGACAGGTAGTGCTTTCCAGCTTTTACGCGTAGGTAACCTATGGTCGCCGGAACGCTAAAGGCCGCCACCCAGAAATAATGCCTTAGGGGGGAATTAGGATAAAAGTCGTTATAGATTTTCGCCGCAAAAAACAGCGCAGTCGCGGATGCGGCCACATGACCGGAGTAAAAAGATCGCTTACTTGTTTTTCTAAGCCTTCTATCCAAAGGGGCATCCTCGCTGAACACCAAGGGCCGAGGTCTATCTACCAAACCCGCGGTTAGGGTAAATAATGCGGATGTTGTAGACAGACTTTCCAGATAAAGCCCAATAACAGTGCCAGACTCTTTACTTACCTTATTGTCCAATAGCAAAAAAAAAGGTACCCCAAAGGATGCATAAAATGGATAATCACTGGCTACACTTGCAGATTCTGAATAGTAGCCTGCGGCCCAACGGTCTAGCACCAATACGTCCTTTCTCTCAAGATGGTTCAATTCCGTTTCTGTATAAGGCGTTTTTTGGGTTCCAACGAGCAATCCGGCAATGGACGCACCCATCCCGGTACCTAACCAAATACCATCTTTTCTCCAGTTCCATTCGTAAATGCTGCTAGCCTTTTGGCCAGTGACATGCATTGTGATAAATACCAACAATAAAAGAAAGGCAACTTTGGGATTTTTCATAAAAAAAAATTTTGAACTCCCCAAATACTGGGGAAGCTGTAAGTTAATTGCTGTTATAAACAGCTTTTTTGATCCCTTTTTTTAACAACGGAAAAGGGGATTTTAGCAAGACAACAAGGTAAAGGCCGTCTTAATTTTTGGATTGGGGATAAGCTTTGAACATTTCATTTATATAAGCAATAAGTTCCTCTGGTTTTTTTTTAAAATAGATGGCCTCGTTGGAAGCGGCCGTCCAGAGGACCTCTTTGTTTTTTTGTTCCACGATATCTATTCGCAGCCAAACACCATCGGTAGCAGGAGCGGTGTTGTACCCTTTAATTTCATTAAAAATTTGATACCCCCTGTAAGAAAAGGCGGAATAGACGGGATGGGTAGGTAGCGTTGCCGAATATGGAAAGGAGGCATATACAGGTTTGTTGGCCCGTACTTTGCCCGTTTTTAACAATACCAGCAGGTCTGGGTTGGTCAAGTTAAGTTCATATCCCAAACTGATCATATTTTTGTTTACCGTATTCACTGCCAGTTCTGATACATCCGTATCATTTTCCTTTTCCAAATCTGGCCAACTTATCATACGCTCTGGTAGAAAGGCATAGGTTTTAAACTGTTGCAAATTTTTTTCAGTTTTCTTTTTGGACAAAACCTTTTTTTGTTTCCGGGAGATGACCACTATGAAAATGACTACAACCGCAGTCCCCAAAATAAATATCCATAATCCCATATTTACATCTTTAGATATAGAGGGAAATTATTGTAAATCATTTGCTGAGGGTAACCGAGACACCATCATTTTTAACCCAAAGAATAGCAGCCTTGGCAAAGGCACAAAACGTATGGGCCATTTATTGCATTCACTGCTCTATGGCAAGGGAATTTAACCACCTTAGTATCAAAAAATCATTGTGTGATACATTGACGATGTGAAAGGTGGAAAAACTTTGGAAAACCCTTGAATTCCGCAAACATTCTATTTCTACGACACCCGGATATAAGTAATTGGAATGAATGACGTACAATAACCCTTCTCTTTGTAGCAGATACCCTACATGTCCCGCGCCAAAACCAATAATATAAATACCGTCTTGTACCAAACTTTCAACCGCGGCAATGGCTTCATTGTGGTTTTTAGTGACCAAAGTGGTAACCGGGGCTCCACAACCAATGCTCATTGCCTCCTCCAGAGGCCCCTTTTGAGCCAATTTGTATCTATTAAGCATGAGCCCCATGTCCCTAAGCGTGGTGGAAATAAAATAGCCGCAGGCAATTTTGCCTTTATTGGGAATGGCCGTATGCCCCTCAAAGCTCCATGGTGTACCGTACCAGTATGGAATGACCGTATTCAATAAATTTTCTGCAAACAGGCCTTTAACACTATCCAAGGAAATAGTTCCCGCGCGGTGTTGCTCGGCCAATTCTTTTTTAAGGGTGTAAACCTCTATCTTGGCATCGGTATATGATTTTGGACCTGGAATCTTTTTAATTCCGAGGGCATTCCATTCCGCACTGCACACGCTATCTGATACTACAAGGGCATCATGCAAACCTAAATCAAGGAACTCCCGATAGGTCTCCAATTGCGTTCTTTTTAAAATGGACTGAAAGGAAAGACCATACATTGCTAGGGCAAAAAGGGTTGCAGATATGCCAAAAACCAAACTGGGCCTGTTGATCAACTTGCGAAAACTCACTAAATACATAGTTCTATCACTGCTTTTTTCCTTGATTGTTTAACTTATACATTTAGGTTAGCCCCCCACCATACCTCATAATCTCGGGGACGTAATGGCCTATAGCTCTGGTATCCCTGGTCTGCAATGTTGAGGCCTATTATCTTGCCCGCCGTGTCGCGCTCGTACCCCAAAAAAATAAATGAGTGACCGAACGGATCAAAATTATTTCCCCGTTTACCACGGATTACCTTGTTGTAGTCCGATTTGCGTTTCCATACCTGCATAATGGCACCCGGGCGTAACTTTCCACTCCAAATACCAAACCAATCTACAAGGGTACCCATACCCGCATGTGCAACAGCTCCCGCACCCCCACGACCCCGATATTTTTTGGGAAGGGTACGCCACCCTTTGTGCGCCCCAAAGGTAGAGGCATACAAATGATCAAAGACCTCATCGGCCCTGTAATATTTAGTGGCCATGTCGCTGGGCAGATCGTTATATACCGAGGTACCGTGAACATCCTTATAAGCTGTCAAAAATCTTGACCTGCAAGCGGCCAAGCAGTGTCCGCCTGGTTCTTTGTTTTCACTATTTTCATAATTCTCCACGATTTTTAGGGCTACAGGGCTCACGGCGGTGCCGTATTGGCGATTGTGTTTGGCCGAACGTTTTTTTCGTTGCAATAATCTTTGAGCTTCCTTTTTGCTCCATATTGGGGCATCTATAACAATTGTTGATGGCTCCTCAGGATTTTGCCACAATAACGGTATCCTTTCCAAGTCTTCATGGCTATTTTTCATGGGGTTGCTTTCACGCTCATTGATATAAAGAACGGTTTCTTCAACTACTTTTCTAGAAGCGTCACAACCGCACATTAAGACCATTAAAATGAGTAGCGCGCCTTTGTTACCTCTTTTAGATTGAAAAACTGAACGATATTTTAAAATTTCCATTTTCTATTGCATTTTGTTTGTTGGGCCTCATTACCCATGCTCTTTCCCATTTTGCTCTGTGACCACGGTTCTTTTTCTCCATTGCATGTTTAAGAATTCTACCAGTAGTGAAAAGGAAATGGCAAAATAAAGGTACCCTTTAGGTATTGCCCCCACCGATTGACCAAAGATGATTGTATGCGACAAATGTGCCGCTTCCGTCACCAGCATAAAACCAATCAAAATCAAAAAAGACAGGGCCAACAGTTGCATGGAGGGATGCTTGCTGATAAAAACCCGAATGGTGTTGGCAAACAGCATCATGACCATTATAGAAATGACTACCGCCAAAATCATTAAAATCAGTGCATCATTGGGATTTTCACCAATACCGTTGGTCATGCCCACTGCCGTTAAAATGGAATCTATGGAGAAAATAAAGTCAATCAACATAATTTGAACGATGGCACTACGGAAGGAAGTGATTTTCTTAGCCTGTAGTTGCCGTTCCCCTTCCCCAGAGTTATCCAACTTATCATGGATTTCCGAGGTGCTCTTGTACAGCAAGAAAAGCCCTCCAAAGAAAAGTATCAGGGCTTGCCAACTAATTCCCATAGAAATCCATGAGGTTTCTAGGATATAAAAGGGTTCCCCGAGGCCAATTAAAAAAGATACGCCCATTAATAGCAAAATGCGCTGTACCATGGCCATGACCAAGCCTAAATTGGTGGCTTTATTTCTTTGTTCGGCAGGCAGTTTATCAGCCGCAATGGAAATGAATATGATATTGTCAATACCCAAAACAATTTCAAGAAAAGTTAAGGTCACCAAGGCTACCCATGCATCGGCATTGGAAAAGACTTCAAACATAAGGTTAATTTATTTTGGTAAACTACAAAGTTCCTGTTTCCAAGGTTGACCGAAATGGCTTTTGTTTTAATCCGGATAATATTCAGGTAAAGGTGTGGGGTTGGGCAGGGCATAAATATTGGACTAGCGCAATTCTTTTCTAAGCAGCGATTCTTTGGTTTGTTCAGAGAAATTAACGGCACATTCGATCAATGCCAAATGGGAGTACCCTTGTGGGAAATTGCCCAGCAAGCGTTTGGTCTTAAAATCTATATCTTCACTAAAAAGGCCCAAATGGTTGCCGTGTTTCAATAATCGCTCAAAATGCCCCAACGCCTTCTCCTTCTCCCCAATTTTAAAAAGACTATTGATGAACCAAAAGGTACAGATGGTAAATGATGAGGAAGGTTTACCAAAGTCGTCGCTATTGGTATAGCGATATAATAAACCATCCCTGCAAAGGTCTTTTTCTACGGCATGTACCGTACTGATATATTTAGGGTCATCGGCCGGAATAAAGCCATAAGATTCCATTAAAAGTATGGATGCGTCCATGTATTCAGACCCGTAAGACTGCGTGTAGGCCTGCTTGTTCTCATTCCAACCATTTTCCATAATATCTTGCCTTATGGCCGCTTCCAAGGGCCGCCATTTTTCCATTTTATGGGTTTTGTTCAGTAGACGGGCCACCTTCAGAGCGCGATCGACTGCCGTCCAGCATAAAATTTTTGAGAAGGTAAAATGCTTTTTCTCTGACCGAAACTCCCATATACCCTTGTCCGGTTCCTTCCAATGTTGCTCTACGATCCAAACGATGCCCTTAGTGATGCCCCAAAGATTTTCCCCATCTTTTAAACCAATGGAAAACTGGGTCATTAATTTATGGATAACATCCATAAGTATACCGTATATATCATGTTGAACTTGTTCATATGCGGCATTGCCCACACGCACTGGCCTTGAACCTTTGTAACCCTCAAAATGATCCAAGGTCTTTTCCGTTAGTTTTTTTTCTTGGTGGATGCCGTACATAATTTGTAGCTTCTCATCCTTATCCGGCATAAGGCTAATAATAAAATCAAGATAGCGCCTTACCATACCTTTATGCCCCAAGGCACTTATGACTTTAATCATCATTGAGGCGTCCCTTATCCAACAATACCGGTAATCCCAATTACGTTCTTCCCCAATGACCTCCGGAATGGAGGTGGTGGCCGCTGCAAGGACGGCCCCGGATTTGTCAAAGCTCAAAAGCTTTAAAGTAAGGGCGCTCCGTTTAATTTCCGTATTGAACTTTTGGTAGGTAGCGGTGCGTTGTGACCAATTGAGCCAATACGCTTTGGTCCGCTCAAGCTCCACATATGCTTTTTTTACCGTGGGCAAGAGAACTTTTTCGTTATATCCAAGAAGAAAAAAACCATCTTCCATCATTGTAATCTCCTTGCCATTGACCACCTTATCCTTATCAAAAGAGGTGTATAGAAAAACAGTGTCAAACTTTTCCTGCTTTGTTAAACTGGCCAGAAAATCTTTTTTGACATAGGTTTTGGTCTCCCCACGGGCGTATTCCAGTTTTGGGTCGTAGATTATCTTAAAGCGGGGCTTACCGGCTATATGTTTAATATACCGCACAATTTCTGGTGGTGAACAATGCTCCTGCTCCCCCAAGAAATACCTCGGCATAAAATCGTGGACCTCAAAAGAGGCGTCTTCTTTTTTGAAACTGGTGATTAGAATGCAGGTATCCTTTTCATAAACTTGGCTAATGGTATACTCCTCATCTACGTCAAAACCAAAACTTCCCCCAATCTTATTGTCCAGTAATTTTGCGAACACCGAAGCCGAATCAAACTCAGGAAGGCAACACCAGTCGATGCTGCCCATTTTGGAAATGAGCGCGGCACTGTTACAGTTGCCAATAATCCCGTAATCCAAATTATCCATTTCCATAATACATGAATTCTAATATGATGCTACGCCCAATCGTAGCCATTGCATCAATGTACAGCAAATGGCAATGATGAGGCCAGTATTAGTTTAAACACATTAACATTTATAGGGATTGTGTCATAAATAGGTAGTTTTCTAAGAATCATATAACACTATGAAGAAATTGTATAACAAGCTAAAGCGTTGATTTATTGAAATTTGTAAAAAGAAAAAGACAAGAAAATTTAGTTAAACCCTATAACAGAATATCATGGAAAAAAACAGCACTGATTACAGAACCAATTCACGCATAGGTCAGGTGAGGCCAAAAACAATTTCTAAAACGCAAGAAGACGTCACCATCAGCAATTTTATCATGGGCATGACCAACCAAATTGGAAGTGACCCAGATTCCTAAAGTTAATTTTGAGCTTCCCATTGTCTTACTAAACCATAATCTATTGAAATTCTTGATATTTCTTAAAATAACAGCTTTGCTTTTGTTTGGATGTTGGATAACCAGTTTTTTCATTAGCGACATAAGTATTTATGCAGACCTGTTTCTGTTCTTGGCAACCGCAGTGACCATAATTATAGCACTAAAAGAAAAATAACAATTAACCGTAAAATAAAGGACAACATGAAAACAATAGAATTAAAAACATCACACATAGAGCAATTAATAGTTCACCTTGGGAATGAACTGGGGGGAACACTGCAATCCAATGATAAAGAGTATACCTTAAAAATGGACAATGAAATGGTAGATGGGGAAATTACTGGAATGTCCATCAACAAAAATATTTCTTTCATACAGTATGATGTGATTTTTAAACAAGACACCTTACTGGTTAGAAATACGCCCGTGACCAACCCTATCTATTTTTTATACTGCGCCGGGGGCCAAGTAAGCCACAGTTTTGGATTATATGGAAAACAAAGGGCCCTCAACCAATTTCAGACCGGTATTTTTGCCAGTGAACCCAGCAAAAGTTCTTGTTTATTTTTTAGAAAGGACCAGCCCGTTCAACTCTCCAATATTATCGTGAATACGCATTCTAGCAAAGCGGAAAATGAAGCGGTCAACCTTTTACAACAGCAGCTTTTACAAACCTTTATACCTAAGGGTGACTCGGAAATCTTTGCCTATATAGGATCTTACAATTTAAAAATTGCGGAAAAAATAAAGCATTTGGAAAGCATAAAGCAACATGGCATTGTTCGCAGGCTATTGATCAAAGGTATTGCACATACCATGTTGGCCCTAGAAATAGAGCAACACAACAGAGATATGAATAATGCGGAGAACAATTACGGATCGCTCACCAGAAGTGAAATGGATACCATCCATCAACTATCGGTATTTATCCAAAATTATCCCGAGGTAAACTATAGTTTAGCCTACCTGAGCAAAAAAGGGGGTATGTCACCAGCAAAACTGCAAGAGGGCTTTAAATTGTTACATAACCGCACGGTGTCTGACTATATCCGAAACGTACGGGTAGAAACCGCTGAGAATCTAATTAAAACCACCGACCTTAACATATCTGAAATTGTCTATACGGTAGGGTTGACCAGTAGAAGTTACTTTTCCAAAATATTCAAAGAAAAATATAATTGTAGTCCTAAATATTATCAAGACCGCCAAAACCAGGTAGCTGCGACAGCATAATATATACACTCACGCATGAGCGCCCAATCCGCCCCTAACGGGCGGATTTTTTTATCCTGTGGAAGGTAAAACGTTTTATTATCAATAATTATCCCGTTATGATCAAGTGATGCTAAACTCCAGGCGTATCTTAAGGAACGTTAACTTAAAATATATGTACTATGAAAAAAATGAAATTATGGGTTTTGGGAATGGCCACATTCGCAATTGTAATTGCCTGCGGGCCTACCCTGACCACTACAAAGATGACAGAAAAAGACTTGGGCAATTACCAGAGCTTTGCCTATTTGCCCAATACAAATTTTGAAGTTCCCGACAATTTGGCCGGACAGAAAGATAAGGTTGGCAAATCAGTGATCAGGGCCATGAATGACAATATGAAAGAACTTGGGTATACCCTAAATCGCGAAAATCCGGATTTGTTGGTGTTATTGACCACTAAGTTTGATAAAGAACGTATGCGTGATGTTGACGCAGTTTATGCCACTTATCCTTATACCACAAGATATCCAGTAAGTCCCTTTTATGACCCCTATTATTACTATGGGTACAGTAATTACGGTGAATTTGTTGGGTACGATGTTGATTATTCAAATTATGAAGTAGGAACACTCATCGTAGACATCATTGACCGCAAGACCAAAAACAGACTCTGGTCAGGAACCGCTGAGGAGGCTATTTACCAAAATGACACCTCAGCAAAAATCACCCAGTATGTAGATGAAATTTTTGATGAGTATCCTGCGGTATCTTCTGACTGATTAGTATTTACAAAGCAATTAACCTGTTACGGACCACTGGTTTGTAACAGGTTTTTTTTTGTTTAAACAGTTGTTGTGATTAAAAAAAATTCAGAAAAATACAATATCGAAGAGGTTATTCCTCAATCCCTTGAATAATCCAATCCTGTATCTTTTGTTGGGTATTGGCCGAATGCAATACCGCAATATCGCCTGTTGTTTCAAAAATTACGGCACGCACTTGTGAAAGTTCCAAAACATTGGCTTCACGAAGTTTGGCCCGCAAATCTGATTCGGTAACCTTGGCTTTTTTTAAATTTTTATGGAGGACAGTCGCCCCCTTCATTAAAAACATGGGGCGATTATCCGTGATGGCCGATACCACGGGATACCTGCGTAGGTAGGCGGTACCTAATTGAAGTATATAAAGAACGGCTAGTCCGGTCATACCCTGCCAAAGACTTACCGATTTGGACAGGACCGTGGTCGCCACCATTGAACCTAAGGCAACGGTTATGGCAAAATCAAAGCTGCTCATCTTGGAAAAACTTCGTTTACCCCCTAGGCGGGTAAAAAGAATGACCGCAACGTAAGTTCCTACCGCGGTCAATGTAATGGACAACAACCCATTCAATGAAAACTCAAACCATTTGTCCATTTTTTATTTCTTTAAGGTGAACCATTCACTTACAAGGGTCGTGCCCCCAATTTTGTAGACTGTACCTCCAATCAGTTTCCCTAACATTACCTTCGGGCTCTTGTGCTTTATGCCGTTTTACATAACCGATTACCTTGTTCATGTGATCATAGTCGGCTTGGGTCAAATCTTCTTTGTTTTTTTTCTTTATCGCAATGATTTTCTTTCCACTTTTATGGCCTATGGCCTCTCCGTCGCCACTGTCTTGCCCTACGCCTTTAGATTTATCGGTCTGCAACCAATCTTCAAGCTCGCTGGGGGCCATATTGACCACATCGTTAAATTCGTTATAGATTTCTTCCTTTGATTTGGACATTTATACTAGTTAATGGATTATTCCTTTTTAAAATTCCATGAAAGCAATACCGTCTTTGCTCCCTTAAGGGCAGTCTGCAGTTCTTGGTTGTCTTTAAATTTTGCCGTTTGCAACAACAATTCCTCCACCGCTACTAGGAAATTTTCCTTTTCAAATGGCCAAGGATTGATCATCACATGCCCTTTTTCTGATTGGTAGATGTAATACGTCTTGCCCTCTATAGAGGTATTAATTTCTAAAGAACGTTGGTTGGTAGGCAAACTTTCTTTGCACAAAATCAACGAACAGCGATCACAAAATCGTAATATTTGGTAAGTAGATTGTACTTTTTTTGCCTCCAGACCATACAATTTTTGAAATTTTTGCCGGTCTTTACCAATCGTTTTTAAAAATTCCCGCATTTCCTTATCTTCCATGTCCCCATAAAGAAACTCTAAGTGGAGGGACACCAACATTGCCGTATATTTAGACTTTATGCGTGCCTTTTTATAAATTCTTTGAGCGCGTTCCGTCACCTTTTCGTTTGGAGTATTTTCTGGCACAAAATCTATGGGCACACCTATTTCATTCAAATACATTTTCTCATCAAAATTAAGTTGGTGATCGTCATGTTCAATAATGGCCGTCAAGGTTTCCAACCAATGCTCGGGACGCAAACGGTGCGCCAGTTCATTAGCTATTTTTCCGGCCAACAGACCGTGTGCCGCCTGGTATATCATGCGCCATCCTTTGTTGGACTGTTTTACGATCATAGTGTGTATTTTATATAAAAACGGCAAAGGTTTTCCTCTGCCGTTTTAGCTTTTTTACCTAATGCCACTAGTCAAAATTTTTCAACGATGAACGAAGCATCCAAGCCATCTGTTCATGCATTTGCATAATGGCAGTAATGAAATCGGCCGTACCTTCGTCGTTGTGAGCTTCAGCATTTTCACCGATACTTTTACGAATAAATGTAATGATCGTGCGATGATCTTGGAGTAATACCTCCATGAAACTGGCACTATCATTTTGTTCTGGCCCATTTTCCTTGAGCGCAGAAAGCTCCAAAAACTGTTGCATGGTTCCGGGTGAGTAAAATCCGAGCATTCTAATACGCTCTGCTACGCTGTCAATGGTTTCTTCAAGTTTGCCATATTCTTCCTCAAAGAACACATGCTTGCTGTGAAAGTCGATTCCTTCAACGTTCCAATGTGCATTACGGTACTTGGTGTACATAATATACTCATCAGCCAATAACTGCTTGAGCATATTTACCACAGCTTCACGATTATCTCCCTTGATTCCAATAGCGGTCTTCATTGTTTCCATAATATGATTTCTATTTGTGAATTATTGTCACAAGGTAGATTTACCGAGCCGCTTTGATTAACCCTGAAAGATTTTTGCTTATCGCTAAAAATTATTTGACGCAATCACTCAAAATGCTTCTCCTAAAAGGTTCGTATTCTTCTTTAGAACCTTCTTAAGATTATCTTATCCCTAAAACAAAAAAATGCAAAAACCCAACGATAGATTAGCAGGACAGACCTGCATCGTCACCGGGTCCAGTAATGGAATCGGTTCGGCCATCGCAAAGGCCATAGGACAAGAAGGTGCCAATGTGGTGGTCAATTACCACAGTGACAAAGAAGGCGCCGAAGAAACGGCAGATTGGATTGCAAAAAATTCCAATTGCGGAGAAGCCTTGGTGATTGGTGGTGATGTGAGCAAAGAAGCCGATGTTTCTGAACTTTTTAAAAAGACCGTAGCTGAGTTTGGCACGGTGCATATCAGCATAGGCAACGCCGGACTTCAACAAGATCATGCACTTCACGAAATGAAATTGGAAGACTGGCAGCAGGTCATTGATGTGAACCTCACCGGACAATTTCTGACCGCCCGAGCTGCCATTAAAGAATTTTTGAAAAGGGGAATGCGCCCAGAGCTATCAAATGCGTTGGGAAAAATCATTTGCATAAGTAGCGTTCATGAAGTGATACCATGGGCCGGTCGTGCCAATTACGCTACATCCAAAGGGGGGCTCAAAATGCTTATGCAGAGTATATGCCAAGAATATGCGCCAAAGAAGATAAGGTGCAATAGTATTGCCCCTGGAGCGATAAAAACCGATATCAACAAAGATGTCTGGAGTACCGAAGAGGGAAAGAAAAAAATGCTCAAATTGATACCTTATGGTAGAATTGGCGAACCCTCCGATATTGGCAGCGTTGCCAGTTGGTTAGCTTCCGATGAATCTGATTACATCAACGGCACTACCCTATTTGTAGATGGGGGAATGACCTGCTACCCGGGTTTTACACAGAACGGCTAGCCAGATATTCTGGCCAGTAGGCCCAATAAAATAACCAAACCATGACTAACTAAGAAAATCGCACAATACAATAATAGATAATGCTATGGATTTACAAATAGAAGGAAAAACAGCACTGATTACCGGAGGCGACTCGGGTATTGGGATGGAAACTGCAAAATTTCTAATACATGAAGGAGTCAACATCGTATTAACTGACAAGGAAGAAGGCCAAGCGCTGATCGATGCGGCCCAAGATGTGAAAAAGCGCAGTAGACATGGAGCCGAGGTGATAACCATGGGGTGTGATATCTCAGACAACAAAGAGGTTTTGCGTCTGGCCGAAAAAGTAGTTAGAAAATTTGGGGGTGCCCATATCATATTTCATTCTGCCGGAGCCAGGGGTGCGGCGGGGGATTTTCTGGAGTTGACCGATGATGATTGGATGAAGACCATTGAAGTTGATTTAATGGGAGCCGTTAGGGTCGCCAGGGCCTTTATTCCCCAAATGCAGAAATTAGGATGGGGCCGTATGATTCTCGTAGCTTCCGAAAATGCCTTTCAGCCCTATGATGAAGAAAGCCCATACAATGCTTGCAAAGCGGGGATCATAAATCTGTCCAAATGTTTGTCGCGATCATATTCCAAAGAAAACATTCTTTTTAATTGTATCTCTCCGGCGTTTATTGAGACACCAATGACCGATGCCATGATGGAAGAACTGGCCAAAGAAAAAAATAGCTCCATGGAAGAAGCTGTACAATGGTTTGCCCAAAACAAACGGCCTCACATTGCCATGCAACGTCGTGGCAAACCCGAAGAGGTTGCATCGGTGGTGGCATTTCTCTGTTCAGAACACGCCAGTTACATCAATGGAAGCAACATACGTATCGACGGCGGTTCGGTAGCATCAGCCTTCGGATAAACAGCGATATGGCATCTCGATAATTGGGTCATGGCTCTTCTTCGGCCAACAATTCAATCAGAAAAAACGGTTGACTGCATCCATGCCAAGTATTGTTGTGATATAACCCATTGTGCATTTTGATGAAAATTCGTCGATTCGAGTGATTTTTTGATACGAAGTATCGGAAAATAGTATCGAGAATCAGAATTTTAGCCATGGAACCTTGTTCTCGATACTTTTTCTTCCAGAAAAAACTCCAACTGGCGGTTTTAAATCTAAAAAGCATTCAAAATGCACAACGGGTTGATGTACTTTCTTCGTTTTAAAATTTTCAATAAAAATCAACCAATAGAAAGGTGGAAAAATAGTTTCACAACGTTCGATGGAAACGGAAAACGATTTTAAAAATCCTCAACTTCACCGAAACATGGCGGTTACCGCAAAAATCTTTATTGGGGTAGGGAGCATGGTCGGACCCGGTATCTTTATCTTTCCAGGAATTGACGGTAGTTATGCTCAAATATGCGTAGCGCTTGTTTCATCCAGAAAATATCCGTTTTCAGGGGATGGTCCAGGGTACCAAGCTCCAAAAACCATATTGCTTCCTACTCTGGGTATTTGGGCTGTATCTTTTTGTTGTTTTCCATGAACGGAAGTACCATTAGTGCCGGTCTATCGGTAGCCCTACTGGCTGCCTTTTATTACCTGGCATCTAGTACATATTCACAGCACAAAAATGTAGAAAAGTCAAAGCAATCCCATCGGCAGAACCCAACTATAGTGTTGCATTAATAACGCCCCTAAAGGCTAAACAAATTCTAAGTAAAGCCCTAGCAGCTCAAAAGCATACTTTGAAAATACTAAATAATGTTAATACTTTCATTTTTAAGGAATTTTTCGCACAATTAGAAAGGGCTTTTTTTTTAGTTTTGCGCCTTTTTTAAGAATAACGGACGCTTTACTTTGAACAAAAGACAGGCGTAATCAATGCTTTAAATTATGGTCATAACCAATATCAATCCTGTCGGGAATTTTGATTGCTGGAGCCCAAAAACGCTATTGGAAGTACATCAAAATCAAATTAGTGAAGAAATAGGAAGACCCTTGTTCGAGAACAAGGAATTTAAATTATGGCAAATTAACCTGAAGCCAGGCGAAAGGCTTCCCTTTAGACGGCACAGCAAAACTTATAGCTGCAATTGTTTGACAGATGGCCTACTGTTGTCCAGAAATGTAAATGGTGCCATTGATATGATACGATTTGACCGAGGTGAAACCTATTTTCGCGAATGCTACCAAGAAGCCATCCACGATTTAGAAAATATTGGTGATGTTGAGGTACAAATCACCATCGTCGAGGAAAAATTAAGATGTATGGAGACAGCGGCCCAGTTTTAAAAAACGCGATTGATAAAACGCGTGGTTCGCTAAATATTTTTGCCCCAATAGTACATTCCCAAACTCTTTTGAAGTAGTTTACTACCTTTTCTACTAGGCACTGTCTTTATCTGTAAACTGGTCGCTCAACGGTTTTTTATCAATACCTGCACTATCGGGTTCCAGATACTCCTTGAATTGGGCAGCGCTTTTGATCTGTAGGTAGGTTTCACCATCAATCAATATAGGAAATTTAAGCAGCTGCGGTTCATGCCCTAGTACTTTTAGCCAGTCATGCTCTTGCATTCTTGGCGATTCTTTCCCATAGGTATTGATGAATTCTGGATGTTCCGTATTGATAAGTTCAGAAACGTTGGTATTTAAGCCATTGGCCAATTCTGTCCACTGTGTACCGGTAACATTGGTCTTTGCAATGTCCACCTCATGTAATTTTTTGTTGGAAGCTTGCACATAGGCCAAGGTTTGCTCCCCTATAGACGTTCCAGAATGATAGTAAATGGTCAATTTTCTATTGTTTTTTGCAATCACACCCATATCTTTAAGTTAGTTGGCAAATTAATTTTTTATCATTGTTTCAATTGTCGTTATCCGATTCTTTACTGCCCCAATTGCTCCGGATTACCATTTGTAGCTCACTGATTCTTTATCTTGCAAATTAAGACAAAAGGGAAAAATAAATGAATACGTTCTGGTGGATTCTATATGCGGTACTGACGCTCTGGTGCATTATCAGCATTATACTTCACGGCAGCCGACCCACGAAATCGTTAAGTTGGTTGTTGGCCATTTTGTTATTGCCTTTTGCTGGACCCATCTTGTATTACCTTTTTGGAGTTAATCGTAGAAAGTTCAAATTCTTTCGCCTCAAACAGACCGAAAAACGAAAACTGTTTGATGAAAAATACAAAGACTTAAGTGAACAAGCCAATCGGAAGGAACCTGAACAAGTCAAAGTGGCGAAACTTGCCAAGTTGATTGAGAGCAGTACCTTTTTGACTCCTTATGACGGTAACAAGGTCACCGTGCTCAATGGGGGGGCGGAAACCTTCGAAAGTATTTTTGAGGCCTTGCAAAAGGCGCAAAAATTCATTCATCTGCAATACTATATTTTTTCTGAGGGTGAGCTGACCGAACGTTTTTTTGAACTGTTCAAGAAAAAAATAGCAGAAGGGGTTGAAGTACGTCTGATTTACGATTCGTTCGGCAGTTATTCCTTCCGGGGGAAATTCAAAAAAAAGTTCCAAGAGATTGGCGTTCAGGTGTACCCAATGATGCCCATTCGCTTTGGCAACCTCCTTTTCACCTTAAATTATAGAAACCATCGAAAAATACTGATCATGGATGGACATGTCGGCTTTACGGGTGGGGTCAATGTCAGTGATAAATACATTAAACCCATTTCGGATCTCGGAATCTGGGAGGATTTGCACGTAAAAATTGAAGGTCCGGCAGTGAACAGCCTTCATCGAATATTTATGAAGGATTATCATTTTGCCAGTGATGAAGACCTTTTGATGAGCAAGACCTATTTTCCAGATGTCGAACCTCGAGGTAGCCATATTGTACAAATTGCCGCCGCGGGTCCCGATTCAAAACAACCGGCCATCATGCAGCAATATATTGCCATGGTCAATTCTGCCGAAAAATACATTTGTATTGCCAATCCTTATTTTATACCAGGTACTTCTATACTACAGGCTTTGATAATTGCTGCACTAAGTGGTATTGAGGTTAGATTGTTGGTTCCCGAAAAATCAGATTCGCGCATGGCCAAATTCAGTATGTTCTCTCGATTTGAACAATTACTGGAAGTAGGAGTGAAAATACACCTTAGACCTGATTTTTCACACAGCAAGATGATTATAGTTGATGGCGAAATTGCATCTGTAGGATCGGGAAATTTTGACTATCGCAGTTTTGAGCATAATTTTGAGACCAATGCACTGCTCTATGATGGCGAATTGACTGAACAGATCAAAGCCGAATTCGATCGTATTTGTTCCAATTGCAATAGGCTGGATTATAAAACATTTAAAAACAGGCCCCTATGGCAACGATTTATGGAAGGCATGGCCAAATTTTTCAGCCCATTGTTATAACAGCTATTCAAGCACAAAAAGAGTGAATTATTTAATTCTAATACTATTCATGATAAGCGTAAAATCAATGAGCGCACAACACCTTATACCCCAAGCTATTGAAAAAGAGGCCAAAATGGCATTGTCCTTTTATCCTAAGCTTAAGGATACCCCAATCGAGTTTCGTTTCAAAGACGGCATCAAAAAATCGACCATGCTGGCCCAGCCCGTTTTTTGGAGCCTATTTAAGTCGCGTCAAAAAAGAAAATACCTGATTTTAATTGACCCCTATATTGAAATTTCAGGAAAGAAATTCAAAACCATTGATGTGGACAAAGAAATTGTGATTGGATGGCTGGGCCACGAACTGGGCCATATCAGGGATTATCAAAACCGCAGTAGCGTAAATCTTATCTGGTTCGGCATACGCTATCTATTTTCTGACAGTTACATCAAAGAAGCGGAGCGTGCAGCCGACACCTACGCGGTTGCCTCAGGCATGGAGGACTATATCTTAAAAACAAAAGCCTTCATATTGAATCAAGCCGATATATCGGACACCTATAAGCAACGAATCAAGAAATACTACTTGTCTCCCGATGAAATTATGGTTTTGGTCAAAGAGCGTGAAGAGGGCAGTGATTAGGCAGCAATTATTTTAAATCAAACCACCAATACCTAAAGCTACCCCCCCCTCATCTTTCTATTCATTCTCGCCCACCATATTATCATTTATCCTAAAATTATTGCCATTTTTCTTTGAAGATTTCTCGGATTTTTTTTGACCCTTGTCCTCGGCTCCACCATTGTTCATTTTTGCTATTTCTGACTTTTTACTTTTTTTATCACTCATTTCTTTCTTTTTTAAATCATTATAATACATTTTCTATCATTACATGGTAATACCTTGGTGTCCTTATTTGAACCAAAAAGGTTACTTATTGTGGCATATACAATCAAGTAGATTTCACAAAGGTTTCCCACTCAGAAAAACGTTCTTCACCCATGACGCGTTCCATCTTTACCTGACCGCCCTTTTTTTTGTTCTTTCCGCTCCACTCGTGAAAAACGTTCGGAGAAACGGTCTTAACCTTTACACCTTCCAATGCTTTGGAACGGGCCACTTTGTAGTTTTTATTGGCATTCTTCAGAAAGGCATCCAATACTCTGGCCAGTTCGTTGTCATCAGTTTCGGATTCGGTGCCCAAATACCAACAATGATAAAAGTCCTTCCCGATGCGCTTGGCACATAAAGTATATTCTGGAATCTCAACGTCAAACTGCTTTTCAAGATGCTGAACGGCATCATCGAGTTTCGCTACCGACAGTTGCGAACCAACGGTATTCAAAAAAAATTTGGTACGGCCGGTTATCTTTATTTCTGCACGTTCGATATCAGTGAATTCTATGGTATCTCCGATTAGATAGCGCCAAGCTCCTGCAACCGTACTAATGACCAGAACATAATCTTGGTCCAGTTCTACCTCTGCCAGGGTCAATGATGGTGAATTTTGCTTTAGTGAACCATCGGTATTGATGTATTCCGGTTTAAAGGGTACAAATTCAAAATAAATGCCGTTGTTCGTAATCAGTTTCATGGCATCGGTATCCGGTCGTTGCTGAAAAGCGATAAAACCTTCGGAAGCCAAATAGGTGTCAATAACGGTAACGGGTTTTCCCAACAGGGCATTGAAACTCTTTTCATAGGGCCCAAAGGCCACTCCACCCGAAGTATAGACCTGAAGGTTGGGCCATATGTCATGTATGTGGTTCAATTTGTGATGCGCTATAACTTTTTGGAGCATTAGTTCCATCCATGAAGGAATACCGCTCAATGCACCGATATCCCATTCAGGGGCCTTTTCGGCAATGCGCTTTACACGTCGGTCCCAGTCATCAATTTGTGCGATTTCCTTTCCGGGCTTATAATATCCTTGAAACCAAAACGGAATATTACTGGCACTGATACCGCTTATCTCACCTTCTAAAGCTTCATTGTTTTCGTCAAGGTCGGTTGAGCTGCCCAGCATGAGAATTTCTTTCTCAAAGAAGTCAGCGGGTAAATTGAAATTGCGAAGTGCAAGAACTTGTTGGATTCCCGCCTTACGAATGGACTTTACCATAGCGTCGGTGACGGGTATTCTTTTGCTTGTTTTTCCGGTAGTGCCAGAGCTCAATGCAAAATAATCGGGACTATCTGGCCAAGTAACATTCTCTTCGCCCGCCTGAACCCAGTGCCACCAGTTTTTGGTAATTTGGTCATAGTCAAAAAAAGGAACTTTTGCCCTAAAATCCTTTTCAATCGTATCGGATTCCAATAGGCCTTTGAAATCATATTTTTTACCAAATTTAGTATCCTGAGCGGTACGCAACAAATCCATGAGCACCGATTGCTGGTCTTTCGACGCATCAAATTGCAGGGAAACCATATCCGTAGCGTGGATGACCCCCTTGATGATATTTCCTAATATCGCCATTGAATCAATGTTGTTGTAGATTAATATGCCCTTTTTCGCCCATTTCTGAATGATTTCCGGTACGCGCCGTCTCATTTAAATGGTAGAGGGAGACCAACTTATTCTGGTCGCTGTTCCAATAGTAGGCACTTTCCATATTGATATTCAAAAGCGCCAAATTCGGATCTTCCTTACCACTGAACCAAGCCCGCAACATTGGGTTCCAAAGTCGATCCAATTTTTTTACATCAATAACTTGGGTTGCATTGCCATAAATGGATAGGTACTGCTGTTGATTTTCGTTCACTAACAATAATTGAACACGGTTATCCCGTTCAATATCCTTAAAATGGTCACTGTCTTTGGGCGTAAAAAACCAAAGGTCGCCTTTATCGTCCATTTCTTGTAAAGTCATTGGGCAAACTGAAAAAGGAATCTTTTCCAAATTTGTGGCCATCATAAACACCCGAGCACTTCCTAGTAATTGTCGTACTTTATGTATACCCTTTCCTTCTTTTGTATAATCTGTTTTTTTCATCGTACTGTATTTTAAAATTAGAACTTCTTTAGGCGGCATGTTTTCTGCATTCTTCTGCACAGACCAAACATGAAGCTGCGCAAACCTTGCAATGTTCATGTTCGTGCTGGTTGCACTGTTGGGCGCACCATTCGCACACCTCTGCACATAGCCCACAATATGCCTTGCTGAAGGCACTGTCGGAAACCATGAACTTTATGCAGACCAAACAGGCCTCGATACACTGTATGCAACATTGTGGACAATCGTTCATACTTTCTTTTCCGGCCATTTCTGCCAAACAATTTTGACAGTCGATAAAACACTGCTGGCAGGCCTTGATACAGCTCTCATAATTTGCTACCATGATTTCTATTATTTACTGGTGATGTTCAATTTTATTTTCTGGGATTCGGCCTTTCGCGAAATCGCTGATGTTTTTCATGGTCGTCTCAGCAATTTCTTTCAAAGCGGTCTCTGTCAAAAACGCCTGATGTGCCGTAACCACAACATTTTTAAAGGTCAATAAGCGGGCAAACAGGTCATCTTTGAAAACTTCTTCGGAATGGTCTTCGTAAAAAAACCCTTTCTCATGCTCGTAAACATCCATTCCAAAACCTCCTATTTTTTCTGATTTAATACCATCGATTACGGCCTGGGTATCAACTAATGCACCACGACCAGCATTGATCAAGATGACCCCGTTCTTCATTTTTTCAATGGCCGCTGAATCAATGATGTGCTTTGTGCCCTCGTTCAATGGTAGATTAAGGGAAATGGCATCCGCTTGGGCGAACACCTCGTTTAGTTCAACATAGTTGACATTTTTCATTTCAGCTACCTTGTCATTGACTTCTGCATCATAAGCCAATAGGGTACACCCAAATCCGTTGAGTATTTTAATTAAGCTGCAACCGATATTACCCGTTCCTAGAACACCAATCGTTTTTTTGTTGATTTCCGACCCGGTCAATCCCCTGAGCGAAAAATCATAGGTGCGAATGCGCTCATACGATGGTATCAACTTTCGCGAAAGGGCCAGCAATAGAGCCATACAATGCTCGGCAATGGCTTGTGGGGAATATTCAGGAACGTGGACCACCCTAACTCCCCATTCCTTGGCGGATTTTAAGTCAATATGATTGAACCCGGCAGAACGGGTCGTTATTAATTCAACACCAAATTCGGCTAATTTGGCAATCACTTCTTTTGAGGCCTCATCGGAAGAAAAAACGGCCACCACATCACAATTCTTGGCCTGCCCAACGGTTTGGATGTTCAACTTTTCGGAAACAAAATGTAACTCGTGACCGTCGTCATTGGCCTCACGCAAAAAAGGAATCTCAAACTCATGTGCACTGTATACCGCTATTTTCATTTAGATTTATCGTTTTGGTAAAGTTCTTGAGAAACATACACTGCCATTGACCGTATTAAAACTGTTGTTGATGCAAACCAACATAATTCAAAAAACCGATGTGCCACTGGGCACATCGGTTACCAACCACTACCACATCATGGAAAACCATGAATCTTAAAATTATGCGTTCACCTCTTGTTCTTCGTGCTTGCCCTCTTTGGTTTCTTCGATGACCTTGTCAATAAATGCCGGCAAATCATTGGGGTTTCTGCTCGTGACCAAACCTTCGTCGACCACAACTTCTTCATCGACCCAATTCGCTCCAGCATTCACCACATCGTCCTTTATGCTGTGATATGAAGTTACCCTTCTATTTTCTATCACATTGGCACTGATGAGCAACCAAGGGGCGTGACATATGGCAGCGACGGGCTTGCTGTTTTTAAAAAAATCGCGTACAAATTCTAGGGCACCCTCATTGGTGCGCAGGCTATCGGGGTTGGCCACTCCACCAGGTAGCACCAATGAATGATATTCGGCCTCGTTGGCATTTTCTACCAATTTGTCGACCTTTACGGCTTCTCCCCAATTGTTTTCATCCCAACTTTTTATACTTCCTTCTTTGGTGGAAATTATATCCACTTGGGCCCCCTCGTTCCTCAAAGCATTCAAAGGCTCAAAAAGTTCTGATTTCTCAAATCCATCCGTAGCCAATATGGCTATTCTTTTATTTTCCAGTTTCATATTAAAAGTTTTTACGATTTATAGGCAATAGATGAACTATTCACCTATTGTTCTCAAAGTTAATTTCTAAGATGCCCGATGGCGTGCTGTATCCGTTTGATTATAAACTGATATGATGGCGGTACCTGTTTAAGCAACAAGAATCTCGCCTTGTTGTAATTGAGCTAAGATTTAAAGGCTTTGCATCATTCCCATCCTCAAATCCAAGTTACTTTGGCAGAAAAAGAAAAACAATGCACAAGAATTTTCCGAAATCACTGATGGTCTTGATAATAGTTGGACTTGTAACGATTTCATGTAACCGCACCAAAAAAACTGAAATCTCACGGTCCGTTGACGATAAAACTCCGATTATGGAAGAAGAACTATTAGGGTTGAAGCCCGATTTTACTTTGGATGATGCCCGATCGGTACTCGGTATTTTAAGTGGACGAACGGAATTTGACACCTTTCATAAATCACTGAAATCAGCTGGTATGGCCACAAAGCTTGACAGTATTGATGAGTTGACCGTTTTTGCCCCTACCAATGAAGCTTTTAATCGTATCACCGAGGCCAAATTGGCAAATTTGCAAACTCCGGCTGGGACGGATGAAATGAAGCATTTATTGAACTATCATTTGATTGTGGAAGAATATGATTTGGAAACCCTCATATCCACTATACGTCTGAATGAAAATATTTTAAGATTGAAGACCTTAAATGGAGGCTATGTTGCATTGACCCTAGAAGATGGCAAAGTCTTCATTAATGACGAAACCGGATTTCAATCCAAACTGACAATATTTGATCTGGAAGCTAAAAACGGGGTGGTACATGGCATCGAAAGTGTTCTGCTACCGCAGTAAAAGTTTTTGATTAGGGTTCAAACAAGATGTTACCGCTATTTCGCCAATGTTCGATGCTAACCATAATTGTGCTTTTTGTAATAAGTGGCTGTTATCAAACCACTAAAAGGAAACAAAACAATAGGTTCGCAGCAACGGATACGTTGTAAAAGGACCTTAAGAATACCGTATCAACTGACATGGTACCGAGCAATTTTTATTCCATGGGAGATGTCATTCGGAGGAATCCAAAATTTCAACCGCTCGATGTTATTTTGGTCGATGATGGTCTATTAGAAACATTTGAGGATTTTCAGGGCGCAACGTTTTTTGCACCAGTTGATTCCATTCAATACCGCAAGGCCAATCAGAAATTTAGGGTTCTTGAATCTTCTGAAAAAAATGACCATCGTTGGATTTTGGCTTAGGTGGTGCCAACAGCATTGAGCGAAGCAGATAGAATTGCTTTGATTACAATTACTGAAACACCTCTAAAATTAAAGACCTTAAATGGAGCAGGGCGTAAACTATTTTCCAAGGACGATAGGCTTTATGTCAAAGATTTTAATAACGAGAAGTTTACCATCACAATAGCGAATCAGAACGCTACCAATGATATCGACTATGGAATAGTCAGAAACAATGAAAATATTTATTAACTATTAAATCATACCTATTATGGGAATTATTAAAGATAAAAGGAAGTTTAAACGAAAAAAAGAACAGAGTGACCCTACCAATCCGACGGGCAATGTGAATATCGATACCAACAAATTCGATATCGAAAAGGATACCATTAGAGATCAGCAGAACAAACAATAGCGTTCATATGATTTATAGAAAGGGAGCCATACTCGTGTGTGCTCCCCTTTTTTCTCCATACGTTTCACATAGCTGCGGGCATCCCTTTTCTACCCTGCTACCCGTGCCTCGCTCAGGACAGGCTTCTCGCCCAGAAAACGCAGAAACAAAAAAAGCCCCTCGACTTCTCGAAAGGCTTTCCGTACCAATGCTCCCCCTCTTGGGCTCCCTTCGGCTCGTGCCTCGCTCAGGACAGGCTTCTCGCCCAGAAAACGCAGAAACCAAAAAAAGCCCCTCGACTTCTCGAAAGGCTTTCCGTAGCAATGCTCCCCCTCTTGGGCTCGAACCAAGGACCCTCTGATTAACAGCGTCGCCAAATGGGGTATAAGCAAATTTTAAAAATTACATATTTTATTGAATATCAAGTATTTAATAATTCTTGTAGTCAAATCAAATCAATTGAAACCAAGTTTTTGCGTGCAAATTGCGTGCAAATTTTTTTATAACTTATGTTCATGAACACGAGTATAAAACTAAGTTTGGACACCCGTAGAATGACCCAAAATGGATGTTTTCCTATTATTTTGAGGCTTACCCATTTCAGAAAAACTACTTCGATAAAAACAGGCCATTATGTGCCAGAGGAATATTGGGATAATCACAGATGCAAAGTAAAAAGAAATTTTCCAGATGTTGATTCGGTTCACTTGTTGAATACCCTTTTATAAAAAAAACAACTCAAGGCACAAGAAGTAATTAATAGACTGGCCGATAATGACCAATTGGACAGACTTACCGCAAAAGATATTGCCGATAAAATCGTTAATAGAAAAAGGTTAAACTCGTTCTACGAGTTCGGTCTTCAAAAGGCTGAAGAGCTTATAAGAGAAAAAAGGATTGGCACCTCCAGAAACTATTCCGGAATTATAGGAAGACTAAAGGTGTTTACCAATAACCGAGATTTAAAATTCAATGAACTCAATCTTGAATTCCTAAAACGGTTTGAAAGGCACCATTTATCGAAACCAGGCAATACCATTAATGGAATTGCATCATATATGAGAACGATAAAGGCCATTTATAATAAAGGAATCAAGGAGGGCATGGTGGATGAAGTTCTATATTCTTTTAAATACTATACAATCAAAACCAAGCCGACTGAAAAAAGAGCTATTAAGATTGAAAACATAAAGAAAATACTTGAAATGAAAACTGAGATAGGTTCCAATTTTTTTCACTATCGTAATTATTTTATTCTTTCCTATCTTATGTTGGGTATGTCCTTTATTGATATGGCATTTCTAAAAAGAGATAATATAATCGATGGTCGTGTTAAATTCCAAAGACGGAAAACAGGAAAGCGCTATGATATAATCATTACAAATCAGATTAAACCCATAATTCAATACTATCTGGAAAATCCTAATCCATCTGGTTTTTTATTACCTATAATCTATAGGGACACAATAGAGTTACAATACAAAGATGCTCAATGGGAACTTAGAAGATATAATGTTGGGCTGAAAGAAATAGCTAAAAAGTGTGGTATTGAAGAACGTTTGACCTCCTATGTATCCAGACATAGTTTTGCAACACATGCTATGTTCAAAAAAGTTCCTTTAGAGGCAATTTCCGCTATGATGGGTCACAATAAGTTAAGTACAACACAAATTTACCTCAAGTCCTTACCAAACAACATACTCGATTCCTATCAGTTAGAATTGAACTCCTTATAAATTGATTATAAACCTTTCTTCTAAATATCTATCGGCAATAGGAAAAATAATATCCAATTTTCTGTAGTTCCATAAAACGTTCGTTTTGTAGGGCTACATAAAAGAAATAAGAAAATCTTTAAAGAAGTTCAATTCACTGATTTTCAATTAACGGCGCTTAATAAGCGAGAAGTTTAATGCTTTCACTAGCAATTAATTAAACAACTAGTCGACAACTTTATTCAAAAAATTACATGAAACCTAAAATTAAGAGTAAGCTAATTTAGTAACCTGAAAAATTGAAATACAAATCAATAAAACCCCTATTACTCTATTGATAGTGGTCGTAATGTTTTTTACTCTTACCCTTAACATATAACTAAATCTACCGTACCCATAAAGTGTTATTACTTTTCCTAAAAAAGCACCAGCAAAAAACAAAACCAGAAGCGTGTATTCAATGTCCATAGTTAGGTGAACCATATGCTTATTCAAAAAAGTAATTACTAGTATCCAAAAAACCAATACAGATGGATTAACTAAACCTAAGACGAATCCTAAAAGTTGCTTTGAAATGTGAAATCTTCTTTTTTTAATGTAAATACATTCTTCATTTACATCTTTTACACATTCTTTTCTGCCTTTAACAAATATGATTCCAACAATCAGTAGAATGATTACGATTGTATATTGTATCCATATATTCATATAGATAAAAAGTTCTATTTGGGTATTAAAATTGATGGCAATTAAAATGAGAAGTAACTCTGCTAGCGCCGCAGTGAAAACAATCTTCATTGCGTTCTGTAAATTTTCTTTTATGGTTGTATTAATTACAGCAACATTGGTCGTTCCAAGTGGCAAAGCACCAATTAAAGCTGCTGCAAGTCCAATTAGAAAATAACTTATGAATGTCATATAGTATAGTTTTGGCAAATATGGGTTTTACTTATATCCTTACGGAAATTCATTAAGAATAAAGCTTTGTCTTATAAGACGCGTACAAATCCCATTTTGCTCTGGCCTTACGGTAAGTCGGTTTTTCAATACCCTTTTCAAAATTTATTGCGGCAATTTTTGCTGCTACACGCCAAGTAAAACATAAGTCTTTCCAAGCCTTAAAAACACTTGTATTGGAATCATAAATATGTGTAGGTTCTCCTCCTACCCCATTTACCTCAAGGATTTTATAATCCCCCTCTTTTTTAAGTGCTTCAATTGATGCCACCTTAATGTCAAACCTTCCAAAGTAAAATTCCTTCATACTATGGCTTAAATTATCAAACACTTCCAATAAAGCATCATCGACCAAATCATTACCGTTGATGAATTTGGTTCCTCTATTATGGTTTCCTATCTCTTCTAGAGTAAGGACCACTCCCTTTGGGATAACAGAATTCCATATTTTGCTAAACTTTTTGCAAAGGATGTCTTTTTGTAAAAGAGCACGAGGATTCTGATAGACCAATTCAGCAAGTGAATGATTTCCATCGCCTGTTATCTTTAGAAATGCTTTTACAGTTACCGAAGGAATGTGCCCTTTGATTTCATTCGGGTATCTGTAGTAAAAAATCCCTACCTCTAAAGGGGCTTCAATATATTCTTGAATAATATAATCAACGCGCAAATCAGTCAAAGCTGCTTTGAGCATGTCAATATTGTCAATTTTACTAACTTTTAATCCTCTAAAACCAATATCTGGTTTAAGTATTATTGGAAAATTGATGTTAGCACTCTTCATGCTTTCAAATAGCTCACTGTCAGAAACGGTAGTATTTACGAATAACATTTTTGGCCTATATGCCTCAGGAACAAGCTGTAGCGTTTTGAACTTGGAATCACTTAGGATAAAACCATCAATGGCTGGGTTTGTGCTTAAAAAGAAGAATAAATTTTTTGTTTTTATAGCGAGCCATGTATGTTGAATCCAAACCGGAATATAGAAAAACCAACTAGGCCAATATTCCACATTGAATAGTTTAATATACCAAGGTTTATATTTTAATGAAAGCATCCTCAGCTTCTAACTTTTTTAAGGTACTCCATTAAAACGTTTCTCTTGATTACAATAACGATAAGACAGCAAATGAAAGTAACTAGCGCTAGTATAAACAGGGTTCCACCGTCATTATTAACAACAATACCGAGCACTAACAGATGCTGCCCAATAGCACCTATCATTACCCCTAGGCCTAATATAGCACCTATTAGAGAGGTTTTTCTATAAAACAATAATAAGGCGATGATTAGTTCAATTACACCAGACCCTATTCGAAGGTATGGCTCTCCGCCAATCTCTGTAAAAATATGAACGCTATCTGGATGGCCAGTAAATTTGAAATACAGGGTTTGTATAAAAATAATGGCAGCAATAAAAGCTGCTGCTCTTTCCAAATAATAGATTTTTTTATTTTTCATTTTATAAAAGTTCTTTCCAATTTGTATTCGCTTTTTTCAAAAGATTGGTTTCATCTTTATTCCACTTTTTTAAGGTATTGTTGAAATAGGCGTTGTAAAAAAGATATAGCTTCCCGTTTACAATCTTATAAGTTTCAGGGTCTATATCAACTAGCTCTCCTCTAGCCCCCATAGCATAGGCACAATAACCACCAAACTCTGGAATATACTTTTCAGGATTCGCGTTGAAGGCAGTTAAATTAGTTTCCGTGTGAAATTGATAGGTAGCGCCTTTGTATCTCTTAGTAATAGAAGCCTTGCCTTCTAAAGGCTTTTCATTAAAATAGCTGACTATATCATAGCCCTGTACCATGATACCATCTTCCATATTAAATATTGAACTTTTCGTTGTGTCTTGCGCTAAAAGGGAGATTCCACTAACTGCAAATAAGAGAAAGAGAATTGGATGTTTCATTGGTATTATCTTTTAAAACATATTTTAAACTTGATTTTTGCCCGTTATAAATTACTTGAGTAATGCTCACCGTTTGTAAGGTTGAGTGATTCAATATAAACGGGGTGACCTTATCTTTGCCATGCACTTGAAGAATTTGCTCTATACTGCTTCCACTTCTGCTCATTTCTTCGAAGAAATACGCCTCTTTTTTACCATGTTCATCGGAATTGTATAAGGTAACAGACGACCATAGATGGTACTCATTAACTGATGGCCGATCAATATGCTTTTGAACACCATCCCAGACAAGCTTTTGAATACCATGGGGTTCTATCAACAAGAGCGTAAAAGGTTCGATGCCTTCTAAAAAAATAGATTTTACATAGGTATTAAAGTCTTTGGCATTAAAAGCATCCAAAACAATTTGACCTCTACTTTTTCTATAAGTGAGTTCAGGTTTGTGTTTTAAAAACGCTCCATTGAGCAAGCACGCGGTTCTCCCATCTTCATCGGTTGCGATCCACGATCCCCCTTTTAAAACATCGAGAGGGCTGTAAATGACCGTGCCATTTTTTAAATGAATTCTATTCGGAACTTTGGTTTGGCGAGCGGGATTCTCGTCTCTATTAGAGGTGAGCACGTACCCTACATCCAAAGGCACGTAACTTACTGTACACATAACTTTCTATTTCTTATTGTAGATGCTGCAATACCAAAATCATCTGATATTTCAACTTTAGATTCCAAGGATTGTATCCCTATTTTAATAATAGCCAAATGGTGTACAAGGTGCTCAATATTGTATAGAAGTTCCCTGAAAAACGTGCTTTGTACTGAAACTGCTTTACTTACTTGACCGGTACCATAATCAGCAGAGAGTTTTATCTCAAAGTCCTTTTGATGTTTTTTCATCTGATTCAACAGGTTTTCGATAGTCAAGGCACATTTTTCAGTACTTATCTCAATCTTTCCATCTCTCTTTCGATTATCGTAGTTTAAATGTTTCGAATTGGCGCATTCAAACAAACACATGTAGAATTCCAGAATGTGTCTTACATGTCCACCTATCGTTGCGTTGTTTAGTACGGTTAGGGTTTCCGATAGTTGATTATCCGTAAGGTTTTCTACCAGCTTCTTTAGTTGGTTTAAGTGATTAATCGTAATTGTCGTTATAGTCATTATTGCCTAAAGTGTTATCCGTTATTTATCGAGCTAATTTGTAGATTATGATTATTGCTTTGTATATATCTTAACTTTTCTTCCGTTAAGGGCTTGTTCAGTTCTATAATTATTCTTGGGCATTAAGACCTTTAATTTGTTTATCTGTTCTTTTGAGATTGTAATAGGGTTTTTAAATATATACCAACTTACATTTTGGGTTCAAGGTGGTGTTGGTTAGCGAGCCTTTATGCATGTAATAGGTTTTATCCTCAGGTAAATTCATGCTAAGATTAAAACCAGTATTAATTTGCTTTGTTTGTCCCATTTTAATCGGCAAGTATTTTTCAAGAAAGTCAAAAGGTTCACTATTGGCACCTTCGGGCGCCATAATGGCTAAAACAGCAATTTTTTTTTCATCACCAATGTGCACCAAAGGCATTTCTAAAGGGTAACGCACACCATTTATGGTATGTTCGGAGGCTTCGTGAAAGTGAAACTGGGCCAATTCGTACTTTTGATTATTAACCCTAATATAATCTCCCGCCTCAAAGTTATATTGAATAGAATGACCATTATTGGTTATCTGATGCAGCTTAACATTGCTGGAATAATGAAAACTCATCGGACTTAAAGAAGGGTCTTTTGTTACATCAAAATCAATGATGTCAATTGGGGATTGTTGATCACCGTTACAATCAGATTGTTTCTCGAGTTCGGCCCGATGTTCGGGCCCTGTCTCGCCCATATAAGACCAATGCTTGTCATCCTTGTTCTCTTGAACTTTATTGTCTTCTAATACCTGTGTTTTTGTGTTCGGCTTTTTTTGCTTTTCCTGACAGGAACATATGATAAGAAAAGCTGAAATTAATATTGCCTTGTAAATTTTCATTTATTCAACAGTTTTCTTCAATGAATTACTCAACAAAATCAAATTTAGTTTGAAACCATGTTCTATAACATGTAGATTATCCTGAAGTCCTTGTATATTGTTCTTATTCAGCTTTGGACCTTGCCGCTTTTCTGAATTCAATTGGGGTTTTACCTACTTGATTTTTAAAAAACTTTGAAAAATGACCAGACTCCTTGTAGCCTAGTTCATAGGATATCTCTTCGGATGTTTTATCAGAGTATAACAACAGACGTTTTGCTTCTAAAAGAATCCGTTCATTGATAAAAGTAAGTGCTGTTTTGTCGCTATATTTTTTAAAAAGACTGGATAATGTTTTTGGAGATTTATTTAACATTTTAGCATATTCAGAGACTTGGTGCTTTTCTTTAAAATTGTCATCGACCAACACATTAAACCGGCGAATTAAGTCAACTTTAAAATCAGGCAATTCTGGATTTGGCATTGTATTTCTTGCTAAACGTGTTGATTTGATCAACATTCGTTTTAGAACAACGCGCAGCATCTCTCCCTGCACATGATCTTTGGTGATAAACTCCTCTATCATGATTTGATTCATCATTATATAGCTATTGGAGTCCTTCTCATTTAAAGAAATAACCCTCGGCTGACTCGAACCATAAAATAATAATCCATAACAAGATACCTCATAATCATGGTCTCGAATACAGTAGAATTCGCGATTAAAAACATAAGAAATGCAACCCGTCTGACCTATCTCCATGGTAACCTTATCAGATGGTGTACAAAAAATTAATTGGCCTTTATTTAAAATGAGATCATACCCGTCCACATTTAGACGAACATCATTATCTAAAGCCCACATAAATTTATAATACCCTTTTTTCTTGAGTAACGGCAAGGAATCTTTACAGCAAAAATCTGCAATATGGAAACTTCCCTTATCTAATTCGTTTAAATAGCTTAAAAACATTGTGAAGCGAACGCTGTTTGATTATTGCATACTAATATCATAATATATGTTTGATGGGGTATCTAATAATTTTATGTTAGACACATCTATCTTAAAAGTGTACCAATCCTCATTTTTCTCAACAACGCCTTTAATTTCTGAAGGTTTACCAACAAAAGGTAATATGTCTTTATGAATTGGGTTTCCCTTGATATCCGTCAATAAATAATATTCGGATAAATTATTGGCATCTGTAGCAACCAAAACAGGTGGTATACCTCCTGAAATACAAAGGACCGCACAACTGCGATGAATTTTACCATTACCTGGTTTCATAACGCCGAAATAGCATTTTGGGTCTACAACCTCACCTTCCAAAGTCATCTCGCTTAGTAATTCATTTTTCGGAATATTAAATGCAGTCTGTGCTTCCAAGAAAACTTTTTCTTTATCGGTAATTTGGATTAGTGTTTTCCCATTGTAATAAATGAGATTTCCTTCTATCGATATTTTTTTTCCATTCAAATCACCTACCTCAGACTTTAGTTCTTTTAAATATGGATTGACGCTTAATTTTCCAAATCCTAACAAGAGGACATTTTTATAGGTGTTTTCGGCAAGCTGTACCCGAAGCATCGGGTAGGGATTCTCATGATAAATACCAATAATCTTTGTGTCTGAAGACAATTCAAATGAACTATTTTTGAACTCTTTTTGAGATAGTGCAAACACCAATGCTGCACCAACAATAAAAAGTATGGCAGCAAAAACAAATTTCTTGAGCCTGTTCTTTGTTTTTTCTCCCAAACTACCTTCTATGTACGAAACGTAAAACTCGTCATTTTTCTTCATGGCTTTAATAGTTACAGGGTTCTACTTCGGTTCCTTCTTCAAAAGCTTCTTGATGTATATAAACCATTTCATCAGCCACCTTTAATTGATAAGTTGCAACCTTTTCAGTAAATGGTGGTGGCGATTGTCCGTTATGTGGCAAATATTGGTATCCGTGCCATGGGCAAGTTACACAACCATCAATTATTTTACCTTCACCTAAAGGCCCACCCTGATGTTTACAAACATTGTTTATGGCGGACAGCTTTCCGTCATACTTAAATATAGCGACTCGTTCATTTGCAATGGTAAAAATCTTGGCTCTATCTTCTTCAATTTCAGAAATCTTGCACACTTCTAACCATCCTTCTTTTTCAACTGTATTTTCAACATCAACCTTACGCTCTTTATACGCTGCAACTAAATGCAATAGAGCTACAATAAGAAAACCCAAAATCAAAATACCGATAGTGAATGGTGATGTTTCTTGCTGAAATGCCCCTAAAAAAACATGTGATATTATCAGCGCATAGGCTATATACACCATCATATGCAGTCTTTTCCACACTTTGGCAGACAAATTGCCCAAAAAGAAATCGTGACTTGTTGATGCCATCACAAATAGGATCAGCAGCGCTAAAAAACCTAAAACCTGAAAAGGGAAATTTGTGAGTGAGCCATAGTCCATATTAGAAGTAAAAACAGCATAAATCGGATTCACATTTCCCAAACTATGGAATTGTATTATCGCGAAAACACCATGAACCAGGGCCGCTATAAACATGCTTACTCCTAAGTGTCTTCTGTTATATAGTATCGGTAAAAATTTACTATCTAATCTGCATAATGGTCCAATTACCAATATAATGTGCAGCATGACAATGGCTAAGGAACCAAACGCTCTTAGAATAAGGGTTTCTACTGTTGTCTCTGGATTAAGAACTACTGTAAGTACGGCAAATGCTACAAGATAAATTAGCATGCCAAGCACAATTATTTTATCGTAGTTTTTTTTGTAATTGTTCCAAAGAACTACTTTATAAGAAAGTCCCATTAAAAATTAGTTTTGGTGATTAAACTATCTTTTATCTCATCATAAACCATAATGTTCTTAGGGGTATTTTTGACGTCAAATTGATATTTTCCAGGGGTAGTCAATTGGCCTAAAACCATTTTCACATTATTACCATCAATTGCATAGACTGCAGAAGAAGCATTTTTCAATGGTTTCTTTAAAATCAATTCTATATCATTCTGATAAAAAGCTACCTTAAAGATTTCATTTTCGAAATCTGGTTTTGCGTTTTTCTTGGTAAACTCTTCAGTAGTGATTTGCACTGTATTTGTATCTGTAAATTGCAGGTCCTTTATAGCAAAAACAATGATTATAGGAATACCTACTACTAAAATCAGCCAAATATATCGATGTGCTTTTCGTAATCCCGAAGTCATAATTAAAGCGTTTTTGATTTGAATATTTTTCCAATAAGTAAAGGCCATGTTGCTATGACACCTGGTAAAATTAGAAAGCGAACTTTCTTCTTGGTTTCTAGCATTAAGGGGTCCATTTTGGTTGCACCTGCTAAAACAAAGTACAATCCGAATAGTAATCCCAATAGAAAATAAATTCCGAGAGCATTTAAAAATATGTTGATTATAGTGATCATGTTCTAGATGTATGATTGAGTTTGGAGTATACCACTTCTGTTACAATTTCAGTAATAGGGTTGTCTATACCTATATTAAGTTCACATCGGTTATTATTTCTAGTAGTGCCGGACCATTATGATTTGTGAGTTTTTCCATCGCAGGTTCTAAATCCTCTAACTTATCAACCCTAATTCCCAAAGCACCGCAATTTTCAGCAAACAGAGCAAAACTTGGATTCTTTAACGATGTATGCCAGACATCAACTTTGGCAGCACGTTGTTCCTTGGCAATCTTGCCTAACTCCGAGTTATTTAATACGATGTGTTTTACGTTCATATTGTATTTCACCAAAGTCGTAATTTCAGTTAAATACTGGCCTAAACCCCCATCACCTGAAACTGACCATATAGGACGCTTATGTCCTTCAGCAGCCCAAGCTCCAATGGCGGCAGGTAAAGCAAAACCTATTGACCCTAGATATCCGGACATCAAGATAGCTTGATTTTTAGGTTCAAAATAACGCCCAAAAGAATAGGTGTTGTTTCCAACATCAACCGCAATGACTGCGTTACTTGGCGTTATCTTGTTCATCGCTTCAAAAACAGCAATAGAACTTAGACCCATCGCACTTGAATCTTCTAATCGACTCCGTTTTTCTTCTTTCCACAATTTCCAACGCTTTGCAATTTCTGGACGCTGGTCGGTGGTTTTTGTTTTACCATCTGTTTGTTCCGTAAGAAGCATAATCGTTTCGGAAATCTCTCCCCAGAGTGTTACATCTACTTTATGAAATTTACTCAAGGCCATTGGGTCAAAATCTACTTGAATAATGGGCTTTTTTGGAGTAATTCCAGTATGATTAGAAAACGAGGCGCCAAATACGATGAGTAAATCTGCTTCATTCATAAACCAAGAAGCAATAGGTGTTCCACTTCTTCCTAAAACGCCACAGCCTAAATCATGGTTATCAGCGATTAAACCTTTCGCTTTAAAGGTGGTAATTACGGGACAATTAAGTATTTCTGCATATGCTATTATCGCTTCCATATCAAATCGTGCTCCGTGACCTACAATAATCACAGGACGTTTGGATGACTTAATATGGCTCACCGCCTTTTCCGTCATTTCTTTGGGAGGAGCAATCTTAAACGATGTAATTCTATTTTCTGGAGTTTGTGCTTTTGCGCGTTTAGGCTTTTTAGTAAATGCCACTTCATCAGGAAAAGTAATATGTGAAACATCTCTTTTAATAAGCGCATTTTTAATAGCCAAAGACATCAGTTCGCTGTGGTCGGAATTTAAGTGTGCCGCATGATTGAATTGTGCTACGCTAGAAAATGCATGTACCAAATCAACTTCTTGGAAAGCACCAGTACCAACCACTTGTGTATTTACCTGCCCAGAAAGTGCAAGCATAGGTGCTCGGTCTACCTTCGCATCCCACATTCCTGTAAACATATTTGTAGCACCTGGCCCAGCAATACCAAAACAAGCCGCCGGCTTACCCGTTAGTTTCGCATAGCCCGAAGCTGCAAAGGCAGCAGCACCTTCATGACGAATACCAAAAAATCTTAGATTTCCTTTCTCTTCTTGCCTTCTCATCGCATCCGCAACTGCTAAATTGGAGTGCCCCACCATTCCAAAAACCGTATTAACTCCCCAATTCACCATGGTTTCAATCATGACATCAGAAATGGTTTCCTCATGTGGCGCCTCTTCTTCAACACCAACGTAAATAGCATCATCTTCTTCTTTGACAGCAAAGGTGGCAATACTATCGTCATGGCCTCCTGGTGATTGGCCTGTACACGGGTCGTAATCCCAGCCATGCCATGGACAGCGGAGCATACCGTTCTCAATAGACCCTTCCCCTAATGGACCACCTTGATGTGGACAACGATTGTCCAACGCAGAGAATTTACTCTTATAATGTGTAAGACAAATACCTTTGTGGTCAGCAGTAACTGTTTTCACCCGACCCTCTGGTAACTCCTTTTTGTTTGATAATACTTTATGCCAAATAATTTTTTTCTCCTGCATTGTTCAGCTTCTTTTTTTTCTATTTATTAATGTTTTTGTTTAGGCTCTTTAGCCAATGAAAAGTTAATCAAGGCGCCAATGGATAAAAAATGGTCATCTAATTCACTTATAACATATTTATATTCTGCGAAAAACAGAAAACGTCCGTTAGCATAATGGAACCCAGCACCTGCATTTAATCCAAAGGCATCTTTAGAATGTTGTTCCATTTCATCATTAAGCGTTTCTGTTTCTTGAGAATAATTGATTCCTCCTAAAGGATAAAAACCTAAACCATCTTTTAAATCTATAATGTAATGCAGGTTGGCATTCGCTTCAAATAAAGATAATTCACCTTCTTCAAAGGTTTTCTTAAAATAAGACACTTCTGGTCCGAAACAATAATGATGGTCTGCTGCATAATATAATCTCGCATTAACTCCTACGGCATCAAGTTTAGTAGAATATGTAGCCGCAAGCCCAGGCATGATGGTTGGTGGTGCTACTTGTGCAACCATATTGCAGCTCATAAAGAGATACAAAAGAATCAATATTGTCTTATGATTTAACGCCAGCATAATTGATACCTGTTAGTTCATGAATATCTCTATTAAAAGTGGACAAATCATTAGTGTTGAATTTCGAAATATTATCATAGCCACAAGCCCTAGCCACCACTTTTATGAGACTATTTGTTGCATTAAAATAGTTGTATAATTGTTTTGCAGATGCATCTATAATCAATCGACTACGTAGCGATTCTTTTTGAGTAGCAATACCAACAGGACAATTATTAGTTCCACAAGCCCGCATACCCAAACAACCAATGGCTTGTAATGCCGAATTGGATACCGCTATGGCATCAGCTCCTAGCATCATGGCTTTGGCGAAATCTTCGGCAACACGTAAACCGCCTGTAATTATTAAAGTAACATCTTTTGCTCCGACCTTATCCATATATGTTCTGGCTCTAGCTAATGCGGGAATAGTTGGTACATTAATATGGTCTCTCAGAATTGTTGGCGCAGAACCTGTTCCGCCTCCACGACCATCGAGAATGATATAATCGACGCCAACGTCCAATGCAAACTGAATATCTTTTTCAATATGGCTGGCTGCAATTTTAAATCCGATAGGAATCCCTCCAGTGCGTTCACGCACTTTTTCTGCAAACATTTTAAAATCTTCAACCGAATGAAAATTAGGATTTGCAGCTGGTGAAATAGCTGTCTCTCCTTCTTTTAAACCTCTTACCTCAGCAATCTCAGCACTAACCTTACTACCTGGTAAATGCCCGCCCGTTCCTGTTTTTGCACCTTGACCTCCTTTAAAATGAAAAGCTTGTACATTATCCAATTTATCCCAAGAAAATCCGAATTGAGCAGATGCCAATTCGTAAAAATATTTAGAGTTACTTGCTTGTTCTTCTGGTAGCATACCACCTTCACCAGAACAGATTCCTGTTCCTGCTAATTCCGCGCCCTTAGACAATGCTATTTTTGCTTCTTTGGATAATGCCCCAAAACTCATGTCAGAGACAAAAAGTGGTATATCTAGGTGTAGTGGTTTTTTGGAGTTAGGACCAATCACCACTTTTGTTGCTACGGATTCTTCATCCAATAAAGGCCTTGTGGCCAATTGAGCTGGAAGAAATTGGATATCGTTCCATTTTGGTAAGGTATTTCTATCAACCCCCATAGATGCCGAAAATCCGTGATGCCCAATGTTCTTTAATCCATTTTGGGCCAATTCCTTAATATAACCGGTATACGGTTCCGTATCTTCAGGATGTGTATCTGCATAAGTTCCTAAATACGATTCACGGTCAAATGGCTGTGGATTCTCCCTTTCAAATGCAAGAATCTCATTTTCATCAACATAAAGGTCATCACCTTCAATAATTTCTTGAAATTTATGAAGCACCTCTTTGTTATTATATTCTGAGACGCCAGTATCTACCCTATAATCCCATCCATGAACACCACATATCAGGTTATGGCCTTCAACATAACCATCAGACATCAAAGCACCTCTATGAAGACAATGTCCATAAAGTACAGAAATACCGTGTTCGTGTTTCGTAATCACCAAATCGGTATTTTTTACTAATGCGTGTGTAGGTGCCTTAATTTTAAGATTAGAAATTTGGGCAATTTTTACCTTCTTTGCTACCATGGTAATAACTTGTATTTGATTGGGTGTTGTGCTCCTTAAAGCCATACAAACCTATAAGATTACTTAATCTTAAGGAAGGTAGATTGTTCGGAATAGATTGTACATTATTCTTAATCAAGCAGAAAAATGTATAATGGACAGAAAGTAAAATCACTAGAAGGGGAACTGGCATAACTACCAATGAGGATTAGATAACGACTCATTAGCATTTTATTTTAGATCTACATAAAGATTTAGGATAACCTAATTATTTAATTTCACTTCAACGAAACGAGCTACAATTAGACTCAATATCAAAGTAATAAAATAGATTCCAGTAATAGCGCCTAAGTAATTCCATTCGCCTATTGCAAATATGATGAGCATTATATGACCGAGGGTAAATGCTGAATAAAAGTTCATTAAAGCCAATTCATAATACACAGGAGACTTAATTTTTGGGTCTAAAATTTTTAAGAGAATTAGGCCATTTGCTAAAGAACCAAATGTAGTACCCAATAAAGCCGCTACTCTTTCACTCAAGTAATTAGCCCTACTCTTTTTATGAATCATGTAGAATGCGAAACAGGTTATCAGGGTATTAAAGACGATTACCATTATGATTGGAATACCAACATCTGAAATAATTGCATACTTAATTGACAAGAATGTTGATATAATTAATAAATCGATTAATGATGACGTGTATCTTTTTTGAATCTGATTATTTAAAACTGAATTCACTTTAATTTTAAATAAAATTGCCTTGAAAATAATGGCCATTGCCAAACCGATGACAAAAATTAATCCCATAATAATATTAGCAAGGGTTTGGGCGAAGTTATATTCTTGAAGCCAATCTTTTAAAACAACATCTCTCAAGAAGAAAGCAATAAAAATACTTAACATATAGATGATTACAAGAACAAGAATATTAGAAGTATAATCAGAAATTTTTGTTCTACCATTCTCCTCCATTTCACTTTCAAGTACTAAGGGTTCGTCATTTTTCTCATGAATTAAGCTCGGATTACTTTTCATTAAAAACCATTTCGTGAATGGTATGCCAACTACTACAGCTATCAAATACCCGATTGCTGAAAAGGTTAATCCTATTGAGATGGCACCTTTTAAATCGTATTTACTTTCCCAAATACTACCTATAGACATAGAGTGCCCTGAACCTTGTGCAAACCCGTGACCAGATAAAAGTCCGTAGCCCTCAAAAAAACTATTCTCACCAAAAGCATTGAACAAGGTAACACTACCAAAACCAGTTATTGACTGTAGGCATAAAATAGCGGTGAAGATTGCAGTCATCCAAATTCCGCCCCAAATAGTTTTATGTTTTGTTTTAGTTCCATCATTCTCGGTTGATGTTAATCCCATTGAAATGACACTCAAATTGAAAATATGAAATGCAATTGTTGAAAATGACTCAAATTCAATTTTATAGGGAATAGCATTGATTACAATAGATACAACCAGACCAATGATGAGACTTGATGGAATAAACTTGGTTACCGAAGAATGACTCCTTAATAGTTTCGATTGACTGAACAGGTAGAAGACAATTATTAGCGCCGCATACCAAATATTGATGTTTAAAAAACCTTCTTCCAATTTTATCTTTTAACCTAAAAAATCCAAATTAAGCGATTCAGAATAGGTTTTGCAATTTGATGCAAAAAATATCTTTTCTAAGTATAATTTAATATAAGAAGAAAGTCTCCGTAGTAAAATTGACTATCACATAGTCGGATTTAAAATGATTGTTAAATTAAACAATTTCAAAATGTAGAAATGGTATTTTGTCAAGAGTACTATTCGTGGACTCTTTCAGTATTTCACTAATTTCCCTTTTATAGGATGGTTTTATACGCATATTTTAGTTCTTTTCACATTTTGATTTCAATTAATACCAAATAAATTTATATAATATTTCTTCTGATCTGATTTTCTCTAAATATTATGAGTCAAAGAAATTTTGACTGTTTTGGTTTAATATGATTGATGTGAAAGGCACTTTAGGTTTGCAATTTTTGTCCTACTTGCAGGACTAAGAATGTAAAGCAAGAGGGTAACACGCTAAAGCGATGTTACTCTGTTTAATTAACTGAATATCATATAATTATAAAATAAACAAAATGTAATTTTTTAGTAATTGCGACAAAAGGAGAGGAAACCCCTGTAAACAATGGAGAATTTTGTCGCAAAAAATAATATTTGTGCCTCTTTGTTGAATTTTAACAGCGTCGCCAAATGGGGTATAAGCAAATTTTAAAAATTACATATTTTATTGAATATCAAGTATTTAATAATTCTTGTAGTCAAATCAAATCAATTGAAACCAAGTTTTTGCGTGCAAATTGCGTGCAAATTTTTTTATAACTTATGTTCATGAACACGAGTATAAAACTAAGTTTGGACACCCGTAGAATGACCCAAAATGGATGTTTTCCTATTATTTTGAGGCTTACCCATTTCAGAAAAACTACTTCGATAAAAACAGGCCATTATGTGCCAGAGGAATATTGGGATAATCACAGATGCAAAGTAAAAAGAAATTTTCCAGATGTTGATTCGGTTCACTTGTTGAATACCCTTTTATTAAAAAAACAACTCAAGGCACAAGAAGTAATTAATAGACTGGCCGATAATGACCAATTGGACAGACTTACCGCAAAAGATATTGCCGATAAAATCGTTAATAGAAAAAGGTTAAACTCGTTCTATGAGTTCGGTCTTCAAAAGGCTGAAGAGCTTATAAGAGAAAAAAGGATTGGCACCGCCAGAAACTATTCCGGAATTATAGGAAGACTAAAGGTGTTTACCAATAACCGAGATTTAAAATTCAATGAACTCAATCTTGAATTCCTAAAACGGTTTGAAAGGCACCATTTATCGAAACCAGGCAATACCATTAATGGAATTGCATCATATATGAGAACGATAAAGGCCATTTATAATAAAGGAATCAAGGAGGGCATGGTGGATGAAGTTCTATATTCTTTTAAATACTATACAATCAAAACCAAGCCGACTGAAAAAAGAGCTATTAAGATTGAAAACATAAAGAAAATACTTGAAATGAAAACTGAGATAGGTTCCAATTTTTTTCACTATCGTAATTATTTTATTCTTTCCTATCTTATGTTGGGTATGTCCTTTATTGATATGGCATTTCTAAAAAGAGATAATATAATCGATGGTCGTGTTAAATTCCAAAGACGGAAAACAGGAAAGCGCTATGATATAATCATTACAAATCAGATTAAACCCATAATTCAATACTATCTGGAAAATCCTAATCCATCTGGTTTTTTATTACCTATAATCTATAGGGACACAATAGAGTTACAATACAAAGATGCTCAATGGGAACTTAGAAGATATAATGTTGGGCTGAAAGAAATAGCTAAAAAGTGTGGTATTGAAGAACGTTTGACCTCCTATGTATCCAGACATAGTTTTGCAACACATGCTATGTTCAAAAAAGTTCCTTTAGAGGCAATTTCCGCTATGATGGGTCACAATAAGTTAAGTACAACACAAATTTACCTCAAGTCCTTACCAAACAACATACTCGATTCCTATCAGTTAGAATTGAACTCCTTATAAATTGATTATAAACCTTTCTTCTAAATATCTATCGGCAATAGGAAAAATAATATCCAATTTTCTGTAGTTCCATAAAACGTTCTTTTTAAGAAACAAATATGGACCTTGAGTTAAATCCTCATTCGATTTTTTTTATGCAATATGTTTTACATTGCAAAATACATGATAAGGACCCAATATTTCTTAAAAAACCTCAATCCAATTCTATTTTCAATCTCCACCAAGTGAACCCAAGTTGATTTTTACCATAGTCCTGGATTGTAGTTACCATTCCAAGGTCACCATCCTTCAAAACTTGAATTGGAAAGTATTCACCACCGTGGGACAGCGTATCCGAACCAAACCTTCCCTTAAGATTCTCTAATTTTAATGGCTCAATTGCACTTACATTGTATTCGTTTCCAACGAGATTTATCACCCCGGCATGATGACGTATATCGTTATCATATCCAGAAAGACATGAGAAAGCCAAAGTACCGTTCTTAATGCTTAAAAAGGGGAAATACAATTGGTCTTCATTTTTTAGGACTTCAATAATATTCCAGTTTTGCCCGTAGTCCTCAGACACACCAAGGTAAAGGGTTTGATTTTCTGACCACATATGATATAGTATGTCATTATCATCCCAAGCTAATGGATCGACCCATCGATCCACCCCATTTGACCTTTCTCCTTTCCAAGAACGTTTGCCGGGTAATTTTACCGAATTCCATGTGTCGCCATTGTCCTTACTTATACTGACAAAATCAGTGCCTGAACTATAAATTGTAGCTGAAGCTGATAAGGCTGAAACACGTACAGCAAGAAGACCATTTTCGCCTGCTGCAAAATGACTAGAACCACCTTTGGGGGAAATGGTCATTTTTTCCGACCAGGTTTCTCCCTGATCCTTGCTCTTGACATAATGTACTCCTTTATTATTGTTCCAGATGATATGTGCTCCATGGTCCGAATCCACAACTATCCATGGCCGGTCATCATAATCCTCTTTAGAAATATATTTCCATTTCCAAGAACTGCCTTCATCTTTACTAACACCAACGGCTATATGTTTTCCTTTAGCTTTCATGAAATCAAAATCATCCATGTTCTCTGGAAAAGTCGTGTAACGCATTGTGATAAAATACAGAGTACCTTGGCTATCTACAGCAAGATCAACATCCGAATTTCCATCGGCACCTTCTGATTGGGTACCAACATCCAATATATTCCATGTTTTACCCTTATCATCACTGCGCCACAAGTGGGGAGTGGCTGTCTTATTGCTATAACCACTAACAAATAAACTCCCGGAAGGATGTTCAACAAACATGGGCTCCCTAACAAGGTGTTCAATTACTTCAACCTGTTCGGCTATCTTCAAGTTTAAGGAGTCTTGACCACGTACACTTATGGACAAATAACCTAGAATCAACACTGCGATTAATTTTTTCATCATGCTATGGATTTTAAAATTTCTGAGAGTTCCTTTATAAGGAAATCGATTTCTTCTTTGGTATTTTGATATGACAATGAAAAGCGTAAGGATGGCTTGCTTAATTCACCTTCAGGTAAAATTTGCTCTAAGACATGGGAACTTTTTGAACTACCACTTGAACATGCGCTACCCTTTGAACAGATAATTCCTTTCATGTCCAATTGGAACATTACCATGGCCGCTCTTGAATGTTCTAACGGCAGGCTTACGTTTAACAAGGTGTAGGTACTTCTTGTGATATCAGAAGAAAGGCCATTAAAAGAAATCTCCGGAATGTTGGTTATCAATCCTTCAATGAAATATTCTTTCAAACCTTGCACATGAGCTCTTTCAATGGAAAGATTTTTATAAGCAATGTCAAAAGCACAATGCATGCCAGCTATGTTATGTAAGGATTCCGTACCGGCCCTAAGATCAGATTCTTGTGATCCACCAAATATCATTCCCGAAATGGGAATACCCGTCCTGACGTATGCAAAACCAACTCCCTTTGGACCATGGAATTTATGTGCCGAAGCGGTCAAGAAGTCAATAGGGGTATTTTCCAGATCGAATTTGTAATGCCCGATGGACTGTACCGTATCAGAATGAAAATAAGCACCGTGTTTTGAACATAAATCACCTACAGCATGAATGTCCGTAATATTTCCGATTTCGTTGTTCACATGCATCAAGCTTACCATTTTAATCGACTTATCCGCTTTTAGCAGTCGTTCCAAATGATTGTAGTCGATATTTCCAAAGGAATTCAAATCAACATATTCAACTGATACCCCAAAGTTCTTCCCCAGCATTTCACAGGTATTTAGAACCGCATGGTGCTCAATCTTGCTTGTTATCAAGGTTTCAACGCCGAGGTCCTTTACTGCGGTATAAAGAATCATGTTGTCAGCCTCGGTACCACCTGATGTGAAGATAATTTCTTTAGGTTTTGCTCTTAGTTCCCTGGCAATGGCTTTTCTTGCCTTCTCAATGATATTCCTTGACTTTTGACCTTCAGAATGTGCGGAGGACGGATTTCCATAGTTTTCCCTCATTACATAAGCTATTAAGGATAGTACTTTAGGCCGCATCATCGTAGTTGCCGCATTATCGAAATAAAGTGTTTTGGCTTTCGTCATTTCGTAAAAGAATCTTTGTTCAAAAAATCGTTTAAGGCTTCAATAAAAATATTTAGGTCTTTAGTTTGATGATCGGCAAAAATGGAAAGTCTGATTATACCTGACGGTCCTGAAGCGATATAGTTAGAATGTAATACGTAAATGTTTCTCTTGAATAAGAATTCTTGAAGTGCACGGTTTTTTTTGAAACTCCCCAGCGAAAAGGAAACTATTGGTGCTGGGGAGTTTTCACTGACTAACTCAACACTTAACTTACTTTTTAAATATTTGGTCTTGTCGTAAAGACTTTTTACCAGTTTCGGATTTTTCCTAACAATTTCCAAGGCCGTTGCGGATACCGCGGCAGAGATGGGAGACCCTTTTGAAGAACCCCTTAAAACCGTAGAAGTTTTTGCTTTTTTGACCATTTCATGAGTGCCGATGAATACCGCACCTTGGCCGCAAATCCCTTTACTCAACGTAGCACCAACATGAACACTATCACCAGCCCTGCAGAACTCCTTTGCACCACGACCATTTTCCCCCACTACGCCAATGGAATGTGATTCGTCGACATATACGACACCCATTTTTTCTTTGGCCAGTTTTTCATAAACATTGATTGGTGGAATCTCTCCCGTTGTAGCAAAACATCCATCCGTTGCAATCAGAGGCCTATAACTAGCTGGTAAATCTGTTAATACCTTTTCCAGGTCTTTGAGGTCGTTATGCTTGAAATAGAGAACGGGATGGCCCGATAAATTTGCAGCATCCTGTGTACACCAATGGGCCAATTCATCAATGACAATGGCATCATATAGGCCCTCTAGACCCGACATCGCAGCGTGTGCAATGAAATACCCCGAAGGTAAATAGACAGCTGCTTCGGTGTCAAAAAAGAGGGCCGCTTTTTCCTCAACTGACATAAAAGCTTCTTCTTTGGCACCGTAGGCATCGGGTAAGTGCATGGAATAGCCGTTGGTTTTTTCAAGTTCCCTTAAAGCTGCCTGCTTAAGTTCCTTTCTTGAATTCAGGGCCAGATAATTATTTCCGCCAAAATTCAAAAAAGGTTTACCATCCAAGTAGACATAGGCCGTACCACCTCCTGTAATTTCATATGGGTCTAATATTTGCTTCATACCATTATGTAAAAATCATTGCTGCTCCCATCCCATTATCTTCATGCACCGCAATACTGCTTGCCAGCTTTTTAAACGGAATTCCACTATTTTCAAAATACTGTTGGGTTTTTGATAAATCATGGCTTTTGAATACAACTACTTTGGGAATGCCAGATAACGGACCCAATTCTGAATGCGCGATGTCACCATACTCTTTTGCAAAAACACTTGGGGTCATCACTTTAGCAACATCGCCACGTCTACCAACCAAGCTAAAACCCTCATTACTAATCTCATCTGGAGATTTGCCATATTGGTCCGTGAAATAAACAATATCCTCCTCTAGCCTTGTTGTAATAAAGACCAATTCCTTTAAGGCAATGGCTTTATTTGGGTGTTGACGGAATTCGGGAATGAATATTGTCTCGGGTTTATTGTGAATACTGGTAAAAAGGGACAAATAAGGGTTGTCTTTTCTCCATACATAAAAACAGTCGCTATCGGTTTCATCAACAGCGCCATCTGGCATGGTAATCTTTCTCCTAGCACTTACAATTGGCTCGGGCTCATAACCTAATTCAATTAATCGAGCCCTATCCGAAACGAGGTTCTCACTATCGAGGGAAACATGTGCCAAGCCTTCACCTAACTTAAATCGATTCAGATATGGATCGCTCAACCATTTTTCACCCTCAGAAAGGTCGACCAGCTCATAATAGGTTTTCGGAAATTGAATCACGCAGTTTGAAGAGCCCAGTTCTAAATGTTGTGATGCTGGTCTAACATTGAATCCTAATTTTATATAGTGTTCTCTTGCTTTATCCAAGTTGAGCACTAAATGCACAAAATGGTCTAAGGATTTTATCATCTTATTTTATATTTAGATTGGTACCCAACCTGGGTTTTGTCAATAAATAATCCTGTGATGTGAATATGAAGCTTATCTGGAAGCTCACAGATTTTCTGAATCATTATTGGAATAACAAAAATCCCATAAAAAAATCCCATTGAAATATTTGTGCTAAAGTCCATGTGGCAATTCTTCTTTGGTAAGTGTTTCCAACTCTTTGTAGTTCACCTTTTTTGTTCCATTGAGCGGTAGTTCATCTATAAAAAACACACGTCGAGGATGTGCGTACGCCGGTCCATTTTCAAGGGCATAATCTTTTATGCCTTTTTCGGATGGTTCTTCACTATCTTTATATACCACCCATGCTACTGGGGCACTACCTTTCAGTGGGTGTTTAACCGGAAGAACAGCGACATCCGCTACCATGGGATGTTTCAACAGCAGTTGTTCAACTTCTTTTGGGAAAATATTTTCTCCTCCACAATTGATCATATCATCGGTTCGGCCCTTAAAATAGAGATAGCCATCGCTATCCATCACGACCAAATCGTTCGATGTAAACCAACCTGATTTCATCTTTTTTGCGAAAGCCGTTGGATTTTTGTAATAGCAAGACAACAGAGCTGGGGACTTGATATACAATTCACCCACCTCCCCAACTTTGCATTCTCCCCCTGTAGAGGTATCAATGATTTTAACTTCCACATCCTTAAAAGGAATGCCTATACTTCCAATTTTTTTCATTCCCCATCGCGGCAAACAGCTGACGATACCTGCCTCGGTGGAACCGTAACCTTCCAATATATCGCAATCCCATTGAGCTTGGATGTCATTCAATAATTTTTGTGAAACAGGAGCTGACCCAAAGACCAGAAAACGTAAACAGGCCATTGACGAACTTGGGATTTCCTTCTCAGCAATTTTTCGCAACAACAAAGCGAACATAGCTGGTGTCCCAGCGATATAGGTTGGTTTGAACTTGGCAATGGATTTTAGCGCGTCCATCGCTTCAAAACCAGAACGAACGTAAACCGTTCCACCACAAAATATCATGGGATAAAATGTACACCAAAGCGCATTGGCATGGTATAATGGACCTGTAATCAAAGAACTATCCGTGTTGTCCACGAAATAACTGTGTACTGTTGTTTTTATCATCCAAAGGGTTCCACCATGGGTTAGTTGACAACCTTTTGGTTTACCCGTGGATCCCGAGGTATACATAATCAATGCAGTATCTTCGGGTTCAACCCTTACAACTATATCCAGTTGTGCTTTTTGATATATTTTTTGCTCATACAGTTCCTGATTATCAAGAATCAAATAGCCTATTAAATCTAATTTATTTGATGTTGCGTGTTTCGCATAATCCTCAAAGGTTTTGGTACATATTAAATACTTGGTTTCTGAATTCTCGAGAATATAGTCCAGAATTTCTTCACCCATCTTTATGTTGATTGGCACGGCGATTGCTCCCACCTGCATAATACCAAAAAGACATTCAGCGAAACGAAAATCATTTTCGGCCAAGATAGCAACCTTATCTCCTTTCCTTATGCCGAGCTCGGTCAAATATGATTTTAGTCTTAACGTCCGATGTTGAAGTTCGCTATATGTGATTGAGCGTTCATCTTGGACAATGGCGACCTTATTAGGATAGAGTAGGACTGCTCCATAAAAAAGTGTGCCTAAATTATTTGACTGAATCGCATCCATGTTATTCAATCAAAATCAGGTGTGAGCACAATTTTTCCAATGACTTCTCGATTTTCAATCCGCTGGTGGGCCTCTGCAATTTTGGAGAAGGGCATCACACTATCTATAACGGGTTTGATACGCCCCTCTTCCGTAGCCTTAATCAAATCTTTTAGGTCTTGCATGGTCCATCCATCGGAACCGATTATATTCAATTCCTTACCGAAAATATATCTGAGATCTGTTTTGGGCCAATATCCCGCGGCACCACCACAGGTTAACAAACGACCGTCATTTTTAAGGCATTTTAAACTTGTGGCCCAGCTTTCGCCTCCTACATAATTTACAACTACATCAACAGGTTTTCCATCATTTCTAGACCTTATTGCTTTGTGAAATTCAGGTTCCTCTTTATAATTTATTAATTCATGCGCTCCTAGCTCTTTAAGTAATTCCAATTTTTCCTGAGATCCTGCCGCAACAAAAATCTTCTTGCATCCCACCATTTTTGCGATTTGGAGGCATCCGGTACCTACGCCACCCGCTGCACCCAAAATAAATATGCTATCTTCTTTGGTCAGCTTACCGCGGGTCATCAACATGCGCCATGCTGTTCCATAAGCCACGGGCAAACAGGCTGCATCTTCATAGCTTAAGCTATCGGCTATGGGTATGATGTGTTCTTTGGGCAACACCATGTATTCACATAGTCCTCCGTTGCCCTGTTCGCCCATAAGTGCGGGCCTCCCATTTTCTTGGGTATATATGGCTTGAACCAAAATTCGTTGACCCACGTAGAATTCAGAAACTCCATTCCCTGTGGCAACTATTTCTCCAGCCATGTCGCCACCTCCAATGTGCGGGAATTCTACATGGAGTCCGGGACTACCCCTTCGGACGAGAATATCAAGGAAGTTAAGGCTCACCGCTTTAATGGCTACCTTTACATCCTTAGGGCCCAATTCTGGTGTTGGAACCTCTTGAAATTTGAATTCTTCGACGCCGCCGTGTTGGTGCAGTACTATCGCTTTCATTATGTTTTTTGTTAAAGGTTAGTATTTCTATTTCGTTAATTTATCCCGAGATGGTGCTGCGTTTGCTAGTGTGGAACGTCCAACGGCAATCAGCTTTCCATCTTGATTTGTCACTATGACATCAGCGATTCCGATTGTTCGTCCTACTTTAAGTGTCTTGGCCGTGGCTTTCAAAGAATCTCCCGAGGCCGCCATTAGGGTATAATGTACCTCCAAGTTCATGTTTGGAGCATCACCACCAATTGCATTCATCATGGCAAAGCAAGCCGATACGTCAATAAGGGAGGCTATAACCCCTCCGTGTATGTTCACTCCTTCGTCGCTACCATCCAATTCTTTCTTGTAATCGACACCTAATACGACCTCGTTCATATTTGAGGAAATCCATTTCAATCCGAGTAAGCGATGAAAGGGAGAGCTCTGCAATAATTTCTTTAAATCCATGTATTCATTTTTAATTTTGGGGTTTGGAAAGAACCGTTATACAAATTATGGTCCCGATAATCCCCACGATCATAACCGTTGCATCCGTATCACCGCGCAAATAATTAGCAGCTCCAAACAAGGTCAAGAAATTCATCATGAAGTTTAAAATTAACCCCCAAACCCTCAACGTGGCCAAGCCGTACTTTTTATCTAAATCCATAATCCCAATCGATTTAAAACATATAAAATTGCCACCATGTTCAATAAGGTGATTTGTATCAAGACCCCCGTGTTCCAGAAACGGGAAGAACTTCTTTTATCTCCCAAAGCCCTCTTATCGTTCAAGAGGAGATAGACCGACCAACCCACAACATTGTTGGTCAACGACAGAAAAGCACCTATTATGATGACCAGCCAAACAGGATTGGGATACCAAACAGCCAAAAATCCAAATTGGGGAAGTAAAACGGTTAATTTCCAACGCCAGGAAGAGGTATCCATTTTCCATCCAAACGCTTCATGAAACGCAAGTCCGGAAAGTATACCGAGGCCCACACTAGAGGATATTGGAACTGATAAGAAGCCAATATAAAATACCAACATTGCAGCATCTGCACCCAATAAAGGTTCAAGCGCCTTGGAAAGCTCCGCAGCAGTCTGGGGAATGGTGCCTTCGCCATAAAGGGTCTGCGCGAAAACCGCCACTACCAAGAAATTTATCAATACAAAGGGAATGAAAAGGCCCATTGAAAAGTCGGAACGTTGTAAACTTTCGTGTTTTTTCCCCCATCCACGGGCCAATCCTGAATAATGAAAAAACATCCAATCGGCCACTCCGACCGCAGCTGCGGAAGATGCTATGAACAGGTCAATCCCAGCGCTTCCGGAAGGCAACCAAGGCACAAAAACGCCTTTAAAAAATTGATTCCAGTCTATTCCTACCAAAATCAAGGTGGCCCCAAAGCATAAAATCATTATACCTATGCAAATCTTCATGAAATTTTCAACCAACCTAGTACCCTTTGAACCTTTTCCGTAGCTAAGGGTCAGCCAAGTGGTTATGCCCATATAAACAACCCAATTGTATTGCCGTGGAAACTCAAACCCAATAAGCGGGGTCATACTTTCCAAAATATTGGTACCCAAACTGTACTGACCTGAATTGAAGATGACCGCTACAGCGCCTAGACCTATAAAGGCGGTTAGGAACGAACCAATGATACGGCCATGATATCGGTTTTGGGTTCTTATGAAAGGCTCCTTCCCGAAGGATGTGAAACGAGCCATAGCCGCCATCATGAACAAGGAGAGTCCCATAGCCACCCAGTAAATCCAAAGTGTCTTATACCCAAACTCCGCCCCGGACAACATAGAAGCGGTCAAAGTTCCGGCTCCAAGGGTAATCGCAGCGCCCATAAAGCCTGGACCACCCATTTTTGCATAGCCTAAAAGCTTTTTATGTAGTGGTGCGGTTTTAAGCCCTTCCAGTTTTTCCACTTCTTTATCCAAGACCTCCTGAGGTATTTTAGCCGCAAGTGGGAAATCGTATGGATGATTACCTAATGAATCGCTTTTCTGGGTGTTTTTCTCCATTTAAACATTTTTAGGTACTGGCGGATATAGAGGTATAAGAGTTCATCGAAATATCTTAAACTTGTTTTTTCAATATCAAATAAGCCGCGTAAAACGCATTAATACCATATCCTTAACTTATTGTTATTTCCAACGAAAATTAGTGCATGTGCATGTGAATAGGCATCCCTCCTGGTAACTCCACTTCATTGATTTCCTTTTCAGCTAAGGCCCTTGATTCTTCAATTAGTCCGTCCAAACGATTCCTGTCCATGTAAACGCCACGAAGAAAAACAGCCTCTATTGTTTCGGTATTGCCAATATCTTCACGCGGATTTCCATTGAGCAAAATTAAATTGGCAACTTTTCCATCTGCGACCGTACCCATTTCATTTGTTTTTTTGAAAAAGAGGGCGGGATTATAAGTGGCTGCCTGTAATGCCTCGAAAGGGCTAAAGCCTCCTTCGACCAAGAGCTGCATCTCTGTATGCATTGAAAAACCAGGATAGCAATGTGGATTGGCGTAATCGGTACCGACCAAAAACTTGACGCCCTTATCTTGCATATCACCAAGTAGGCTCATTTCCTTTTCATATCTTTTCCTATTGGCTTCAAAAAAACCATCACCAAATTTCATTTCGGCAAATTGTGGCATCATTTTCCATACCGCTACGGAATGGGCAGGCATAAATTTGATTAGAGGATTTATTTCTGGATCAACGCTAAGCAAAATTGTATCAGTAGCCATGGCGATACCCCTTTTCGTTACCATGGTAGGAACTAGCCATGTGTCACTTTTGGCTAATTTTTGAACTAGGCTATCATACTTTTCTTGGCTAAATGTCTCCAAAGAACGCTCAATCTTTTCAGCTACAAAGCTGGACAGGCCAGCGGTTCCATAAAATTCCTCCTCAGCGGTGGAGCAAGAAGGAATAAATCGCATCAAGTGTTCGGTGGTTGCTTGTCCCGCATCTATGGCTTGGAAGAGCGAAACCGATTCAGGTACGTGTCCCGCGAAAGGTATTCCCAAACGCTTACTCTCTTCGGCAATAGCCATATAAGCATCTTTGTTGAGCAGACTATATATTTTAAAGAAATCAACACCCTCATTAGCTTGGTTTTGAAGCACTGATTTTGCTTGTTCTGCGTTTCCTACAATGTCGGAACCTGGCCAGTAGGGGGGGTCTCCCCCAATTATTGCCGAAGACGTGTAGATCTCCGGGGCAATCATGTTACCTTTTTTGGTTTCTTGCCTAATCGAGTCTATGATATCCATTTTGCCCCACATTTCTCTAACGCCTGCAACTCCATTGGCGACCAACAGACCTTGCTGATACTTGTGGTTAAAACTTACATGGGCATGCATGTCCCAAAAACTGGGTATAAGATATTTTCCGGTACCATCTATTACCTTGGTGGTATCCTGTATTGTAACCTGCTCATCAAGCACCGCAGAAATACTATCCCCGATAATCGCGACATAGGAATTTGGTAATTCATCACCAGTTTCCACATCTATTACGGTAATATTGGCGATAAGCCAATCGGCCTCAATTTGCTTGGTTTTTTCAGATTGACAGCTCCATAGAAGTACTATCAGAATTATTCCGAGTACACTTTTTCTAATTTTTGTCATTTGGGTAGCTTTTAAGATTAAAATCCGACACTTACCTCTAAACCAAGTTGTCTTGGTAGCGTAGGTGTAAAGGCGGTTAATGCAGGTGTGCGTTGTGCATAATTAGAATCCCTATCATTGAACAGATTGTTTCCGAATAAGGTTATAGCAAAATTATCTTTGGTCACCCCTAGACGTAAACGCATCAAAGACAAAGGGTCGGATACAATATCCCCATTACCAGGCTGTTCGCCTCTATGTGAGAAGGAGACAGTATTGTTGGTACCCCATCCTTTGGTTCCAAACGTCTTGTTGTAATTGATACTGGCAGCGAAGGTGAAGTTTGGAACAAAGGGATAGGCATCACCATTTTGGAAGCCCAATGGCTGCACTTCAATAGTTGGAGGATCCGCCACACCAGAAGGAACCTCTATGCTTTCCAAAAGTTCCGGGCGGATATCATCAAATTCAGTACTGTTCAAGTTTGCAGTTGCGGTAAAGGTCCATGGGGTGTTCGCAGGGGCATAGGCCACTCCTAAATCGATACCTTGCCCCAATACGTCTCCTACATTATAGTCGGCAAAAGATACCACGGCAAATTGAAGAATGGCATTACTCCAATTCTGTCTATAGGCTGCAAGCTCAACCGAAACTTGATTTTCTGCCAATGATAGTTTAGAACCAACTTCATAACTCCAAATCTCATCGGATTCTATAAGGTTGGATGCCGGTAAGCCAAAAGCAGTATGTTCCGCAACAACGGCATTGCTGTTGAATTGTCCGCCTCTAAATCCTTTGGCGGCATTAATATAGAAATTGGTGTTTTCATTAGGTTGATAAGAAAGGTTTAATCGTGGATTGATACTAGTAAAGGTGTTTTGCTGCTGGTCCGTTACTGGCACAGCACCATCGGCAGTAAATGAGATAAAGTCTTCGGTAAAAGTTCGACGATCTCTAAAGGTTCTCAAGCCCGCAAGCGCAACCAATTTATTATCCAAAAATCCATAGGAAACCTCTCCAAAAAATGAGGGTGATACGGATTGTGAAAGGGACTCTGAGGGAGGGAAGAACGCTAGTTCGGGAACAATAAAGGAATCGAATGTAGCATCCGATTCTACAAAATAGAAGCCACCAAGCCATTTAAAAGGACCATCCCCCCTTGAAGTTATTCTAGTCTCATGATTGAAGCCTTTAACATTGTTGTCACTAAATGAGGTCAACAAACCCAGAGGTTCTCCCGTGCCGAATACATCACCTAAAAACAGACTTGTAGAAACTGTTGATTCCACATTTATTGAGCTAAATGTCGAAGTAAGGGTAGCGAAACTAAAATCATATTGTAAGGTACCTGAGAAAACTTCCCAATTTGCTCTGGCTATGTCATTTTTTGAACCCAATAAAATTTCGGGGTCAAGCTCAGACAGAAACGTACCACCATCCTGTTCATTCTCGTTCCTATAATAAGATGCTCTTATCTGGAAGTTCTCTGTGGGCTGGTATAGCAATTGAGCCCTGAACTGCGATATATCTGCCTCATTTATATTCTTTGCAAAGTCTTCTTGCAATAATTCTGGATTGTTATCTGCGTAACCTCCAATTTGCTCTAAACTTCCGGTAAGTCGAATTGCTAATTTTTCTTTAATAATAGGTACGTTCAATGCCAAATCAGTATAATAACCTGAATCCCCATCCGCCAAAGTGGTCAAACCAGCAACCGCTTTTCCGCCGAATTCATACAAATTGGGTTTATTAGTCACAAACTTTATAACACCACCCATTGCTCCCGCACCGTACAAGGTACTTTGGGGGCCCCTCAGCACTTCTACGCGACTCACGTCAAAGGTTCTACCTAAAGGTGCCCAGCGAAAACCAAAAAAATTAAAAGGGATGTCATCTACGTAATACCCTATGGTAGGGTCGCCAGGACCTTGGGGAATACCCCTCAACTGGTACTGTCTTAGACCGGCTCCAAACGATAGGTCTTCAGAAGCCCCCGGCACAAAGGCCAATACTTCGTTGATATCGCGTATTCCAATTTGTTCAACAGTCTCGCTGGTAAGGGCTTGAACTGAACTGGGAACATCTTGTAGACGTTCACCACGTTTGTTTGCGGTAACCACTACGGCTCCGAGCGCTTGAGCCGATTGGTTCAATGAAAAGTTTACGGTAACCGAGGCTCCGGTTATATTTACCGAGGTCACCTTAGTAGCATACCCGATATAACTGGCCTCTAACTGAACAGCATCATCTTGCGAAGTAATGGTGAAACTATAATTACCATCAAAATCTGCCGTAGTACCTTGTGTACCGCCCATCAAAACTACATTGGCTCCTGCCAATGGCTCCCCAGTATTGGAATCACTTATTTTTCCAGAAATCGTTACCTGCTGTTGTGCTGGCAAAGGGCTTTTATTTCCATAAGCCAAATTAAAGAAGATTAGCAGTAAAGCACTCAGTAGAAAACTTGCCTTTTTTCGAACCTGAAATACACACGATTTCGTTTTCTCTGTAAATTTTTCCATTTTTGTGGTCATTTTAAAAAGTATTAGTTAGTAATTCACGTTAGTAATTGATACAAGGTATTGGGGGTTTGGATGGTGGAACATTGAACCCCCTTTCCATTATCACTCGTAAAGCTTTTGTCTATATCCCTTTAAGTATTGATTTCTTATTTGCTGAATTGGATATTTTTCTCCGTAGCTACAATAACAACTCGCGACTCCTTCGAGGAAAGTCTGGAGGCCCCAGAATCCTTTAACTGGGTCTTCTCCTAATTGCAGATAGAGACTTTCCAATTGTTTTGCGTAAACATTTCTGATAGGAGAGACAATATTCCAAAACTCATCCTTGAATTCCTTTCTCACTGACAACTCCCTAATCAATCGCCATTTGTTTACATCTTCCTGTAGCGGTATGACGTATCGGTCAACAGCTACAACCAGTTTGTCATAAGGTGTTTGAGCATCGGAAATTTTCTTTCCCCATTCGCCAAAATGATGTTCTAAAAAGTCATCCACGATAGTCAAGACCAAATCATCCTTACTCGCAAAATAGTTGTACATTAAACCGGTACTTATACCTGCCTCTCTAGCTATTTGACTTACGGAGGCGCCATCAAAACCATATTCCCCAAAGACTTTTAAAGCAGCTTCCATAATGCGCTTTTTGGAGGCTTCTTTAATTTTTTTATTCTGTTCAAGTGTTCTTGGCATCTTTTATTGAATGACTATTCATTCAAAAATAAAAAAAATGTTGGGATATCAAAATTTTTATCAGAAATTCATCTATCTACAATATGTTCTGCCAATTTTCAACTTGAACTCCCTATTCTGTATATCCGTCATTTATAAAGGAGTTATCGTAATCAATATTGACGATATTTCAAATGAATTATCACTCATTAACGGAAGAATTTGTTTTGGCATAATGTTTGATGAAACTCAATATTCTTTGGAAGGCATCTGTTTGGGCCCTCGCGTTGCCTTGTGGTGTGCCCCCTAAGGTCAATGAAATGTTATTCTTTTCTTCCATCTGTGTCAATCTACCTTTGACCAACATAGGAAATGTAACTTGATGACCGGCACCTTTGTATTCCAGATGTTCAACCGGAAAATTGAATCTCCTTTTCTTAAGACGCTCCACTATTTTTTCAGAAGCTATACTGGATGGCCAAATGGCATCTGCATCACCAGACACAAGCAGTATTGGTGATTGAATTTTTTCGACTGGAATCCAGTGCGGGTCATCGAAGTCATATGAAGTCATGCCTTTCAAGAATAAGTCCCTCGCTTCCATGGAATTTGGTGATATATCGCTTTCCCTTAATTTAAAATCCCACGGGATATGTGGTAAAGCTTGATTTTCCAATGTCCACGAAGGAACTCCATAATAGCCACTCCAGACCACGTTTGAAGGCACCCCAGCCACTACTACGGAAACTTTGTCGGGAAATGTTGAGGCTATTAATAGGACACCCTCGCCACCCCGTGAGTCACCAAATAGGGCAATGCGTTCCAAATCATAACGTTTGGATAACCAATCCAAAGCACTTTCAAAATACTCCAACGGTATATTTTTTAACTCTTTTGGCCTATCCGAATAATTGAAATGTGCCAAAGCAAAGGCCGTGATGCCATTGGAGGCCAATACGGCAGCTTTGTTTTCATAAGCTCCGCCTCCTGAACCTGTAACCACGAGCGCAATGGGCTGGGGACCCTCTCCGCCAGCCTCGTACAAAACACCTCGTAATCCACCTTCCTTGATCTCTATCCTTTTCACTCCTCTTTTCACCCACTGTATATGTTGTTTGCCTATCACCACTTTTGGAAAAGATGAAGCGACTGCTCCTGTGATTTTTGCTTTGAACACAATGTCCACGCCATTCTTGAAGGTAGAATAAGCAGCATTCCATGAATCAAAATCAGGTATGCGACGAGGGTGGTCAATATTTTGTTCGCTCATACCCATATTACCCAGCTCTTCTAAAGTTGCTGGCTGCATGGACCAAAAAATACCTTCGTTGTCCACACCCTGATAGGTTCCGGCCAATGAAGCATCTTTTGATAAATCTACTGAGCCATCACGATTAGCATAATAAATAGCCCTTGATGACCACGTCTGTCCGCCGTTATCCTTTAAAGTTGCCAGGAGTGTAATCTCCGCTCCAGGTGGCGCTCCTGTAATGATGACTTTGGCAGAATCCGTTAAGAGGCGTTCCGCGGGAGAAATATGTAGTTGTAACCCCTCCTGATTTGCCTGAGCAAAATTTAAAATTGGACTTACTATTGCTAACATTAGGATAATCCAAATTCTCATAATACTATTTAAATTTTTAAAGTTTAAATGAAAAAAATGCTCATTTACCTTAGTCATATTCATTTTTGGTTTATGTGATTAGAGCATTCTGGTTAGCATATTATCCATATTCCCAGCTTTCCATTTGGGAAATTTTTTATCTTTTAATTATCGGTAATTCGATATGTGATGGATGTCTCTTACCATGGAGAATTTTTACGTTAGCTTTCTGAAATTCAGTTTCCGTGGCATTGTTACCTCCCGTATTTAAGTTTCGTGCGAAGGTGGGGAAGTTGGAACTGGTAATTTCAATACGTATTTGGTGGCCTTTCTTAAAAAGGTTTGCACTGGTCATTGTACCAAGCTCAATGGGATATATTTTTCCAGGTTCCATCATGACGGTCTTATCATATCCATCTCGGTAACGTAATCGTAAATACGTTTCTTTTATGGCATAAGCGCGACCATCGGGATATACATCTACCAACTTTAAGGCCAAATCGGTATCCGGTACATTGGTAGATACCCAAATTTTAGCTCGAATTTTTCCTGTCATTTCGATATCTTCTTCTAAAGGCGATGTAGAATAGACCAGTATATCTTTGCGTAATTCTAATTCTGACATATCCGATGAGCCCTGGTTTACAGCTTCTTCAAAGTTTCCAACTGGATTTGAAGGGTCATATTCATATTCATCTATTTCATCACTTTTTGCTTTTTCCCAATTTAAGCTTCCATCACCAAGACGGGTATTGGCGCTCCCGTTACTTGAAAGGTAGAGTTTTGTTGGAACAGTTCCGGCAATTGGCCATTCGTCCGAGGAACGCCATTCATTGGCCCCGGGTAAAAAATACTGGATTTTTGGAGTCCCTTCAAAAGCATCCTTGTTGCCTTTTAAGGTATAATCCCACCATTTAAGATACGTACCCCAGGCATCAAATCTGGCATCACCCAATTCCCTATCAACATTAATAGTGTTTGAAGTGAGATTTTCAAGTCTGCAATGTCCCAACGGTCCAATGATTGCGTATTGATTTTCTCTATCCCATTCAGTTTTACCTTTTTTCGAAAAATGTTCAAATTGAAGCATAGTTTCATGGACACTGTAATCGTGCCATGAGTTAACGTGCAAGGCTCCTCCGCTAACTGCATCCTCGTCCTCGAGATAATCGCCGGCCAGCCACCAGGGGTCCATAGGTGGTTTGGATATTAAATTGTCCCAATCAGATGGTGGGGAGCCCATAAGGTCATCTATCTCAACCAACGGGAGGTGCATAATGGTCTCCAAGCCTTTTTTTGTAAAAGCACCGGTGGTAAGATCCATATATTCCACTAAATCATTGACGTTTGGTCTAAAATCAAATCTATCTGCTACTTTGAGATACTCTTCTCGATTTAATCGTTTTGATGGGCGATAAAACAGTTTGGACCCAAAACCATGAGTCCAAAGTGGCATCCACATATTCTGAACCCCTCCACGTAAAAAGCCCCTTGCCATAGTGCCTCCGGCCGTACCGTGCCCAAAACCTGCTGACTGAGGTACCAGACCTTTTAGAGATTTATGTTGGCTCATGCCAGCTTTGATTACGTTGCCCCCTGGAATAGAACAACCAATCATTCCAACATTACCGTTAAACCAGTCTTGCTTTTCGAACCATTCTAAGGTATCGTATGCATCGTTAACATCTCCATAGCCAATAGTGTAATCTCCTTCAGATTCAAACTTGCCTCTTCTATCTTGTACTGCAAACACAAAACCATGACTCGCGTAATAATAAGCCTGATTATTCATGGTAATAGGTGCCTCTGGGTCGGCTATTCTTCTATTGGCCTTGTCATAGGGGGTACGCTCCAAGATAACTGGAAGCTTTCCTTCGTAATCCACTGGAAAATACAAATCGGTAGAAAGTCGCGCCCCATCTCGCATTTTGATAAAATGGCTGCGCTCCACGCGTACTTTGTATGGGCCTTTATAAAAAGGAATTATGGAATCAGATATTATCTCTCTTGGGAGCACGTATTCGTTAGTATTCGCAGCTAGAAAATGAATAGCGAAGAGGAATAGAAGGATGATTATTGGATTATTAATTGTTTTCATTGCTTTCTAATTAATGAATGAACATTCACTCAAAAATATAAATTATTCTCTTATGTCAAAATTCCATTTTATCAATTCACATGTCGACTGCCTTTAGAATAACCTTTGTAATTAATAACCGCTGTAATTACCATTCCAGATTTAAAATCTTTTTTGAAACCTTTAAGATTCCATTGAATTGTAAAAGATGATTAAGAATATGGATTGCTGGAAAGTTAGATTGTAAATCTTGGATATTGAATGTTGACTAGTTTCTTAAAAAAAATGAAGATTTTAAATTTTGAAAACCACTTGTAAGAACTCATTACTATTAAGAACTTTATCGGTTGTAATTCATTATTACAAAAGACTTGTCCAAACCAAAGACTTCAAAAGTTCCGGCTTCCCATTCAGATGGTCACTGTAGAAGCCGTGTAGTTTTTTTCTATGTATGAGAGGTTGTAAATCTTCAACGGATTTTAATTCCACTCCCACCACGGCTATGGCTCTACTACTATTATTCTTCTTAATAAACTGAAAAAATGTAATATCATCATTAGGCCCGAGGATTTTAATTACAAATTCCCTCAGAGCACCTGCCCTTTGGGGGAAATTCACCAAGAAATAGTGTTTGAGGTTCTCAAATAATAATGCTCGTTCACTGAATTCAGGTGTCCTTGAAATGTCATTGTTACCCCCGCTGAGAATGCAGGCCACATTCTTCTCCTTAATGATATCCCTATAGTAATCCAGCGCAGAAACTGACAGGACCCCCGCTGGTTCAATTACCATTGCATCCCTATTATATAGTTCAATTACCTCTTTCGCTACCTTACCGGAGGGGACACTGAGCAATTCTTTAAGATGCCCATGACATATAGAAAAGTTTAGTCCTCCTACTTGTTTTACCGAAGCCCCATCCACGAACGTATCTATGTCACTTAAGGATGAGACATGGCCATTATCGATAGCAAGTAGCATGGAAGCCGCTCCCTCTGGTTCTAGCCCAATAACAGTTGTTTTTGGTGATAAATGCTTTAGTATGGTCAAGATTCCAGCAACTAAGCCACCTCCTCCAACTGGCACGAATATGTAGTCAATCGGGAAGTCCGCTTGCTCAGTTAGCTCCAGTCCGACTGTTGCTTGACCTTCAATGATTCTAGGGTCATCAAATGGGTGCACAAAAACTTTGCCTTGATCTTTGCTTTCATTGACAGTCTTTGCCTTTGCATCATCAAAAGTGTCTCCGTAAAGCACAACTTCCACAAAGCTTTCACCGAACATTTTGACCTGTTCAACTTTTTGAATGGGCCTGGTTATCGGCATGAAAATCGTTCCGGTTATACCTAGTGATTTACAGGAATATGCCACCCCTTGAGAATGATTGCCAGCTGAAGCGCAAATAACCCCCTTTCTTTTTTCCGTACGGCTCAATTAACTCATCTTATTATAAGCTCCCCTTATTTTATAAGAACGGACTTCTTGTAAGTCTTCCCTTTTAAAAAAGATGTTGGCTTCGTACTTTTTGGAATACCTTCCATCAAAGAACATTTCTTACCACTGCCTTACCATTCCCAGAAAATTATTGTTGAGAATTACGATTTTTACGGCAATCCTATATTGAAAATGGTGCCTAACTCCTGAAGCGTCATCTGAAATCCACCATCTCCAATTACTGCCACCACTTCTCGTTGTGGACTCCCTAATTTCGCCCCAATAGCTGAGGGAAGGGAAAAACCCATCGTGCCCAGGCCCCCTGAGGTAATATGGCTACGCGAATTTTTATAGCTTCCGTAACGACATGATACCATTTGATGTTGACCTACATCCGATACAATTATAGCTTCTTGGCCAGTCGCCTTATTGATGGTTTCCAACACTTCTGCCATGGTTAATTCTTCCTTACTAGGGTTTAAATCGTAATTGATAATCTCCTTGAATTCAATTGATTTTTTATCCGCGAATCTCTTGTACCAAGCAGGATATTCCTTTTCTTGAATTAAAGGGAGGATTTTATGCAAAGACTCCTTAACATTACCAAGAACCGGAATATCCGCGATGACATTCTTGTTCAATTCGGCGGAATCAATTTCAAAGTGAATCACGGTAGCGTCCTTAGCGTATGATTCTAGGTTTCCGGTGACCCTATCATCAAAACGCATACCTAAGGCAATAAGAACATCACATTCATTGGTCAAAACATTAGGTGCGTAATTACCGTGCATACCCAGCATACCCATATTCAACGGATGTGCCGTAGGAAGTGCGGACGCTCCCATTATAGTCGATGCCGAAGGTATCCCCGATTTATCAACAAAGGCTTTGAATTCCGATTCGGCATTACCCAATAGGATTCCCTGCCCCCATACTACGAGAGGCCTCTTTGCTGAGTTTATACGTTCTGCGGCCGCACGGATATTTTGCATTTCAATTTTAGGGTATGGAACAAATCCGTCCAAAGCTGTGCACGGTTTATAATGGAATTGCGCAAGCTCAAATTGCGCATCTTTCGTAATATCAATTAAAACGGGGCCAGGACGCCCTGATTTTGCGATATAAAATGCTCTGGCCATTATTGATGGGATTTCTGATGCTCTAGTTATTTGGAAGTTCCATTTGGTCAAAGGGGTAGAGGCCGAAATAATATCTGTTTCTTGGAAGGCGTCCGAACCAAGAAGTTTACTATCTACCTGACCAGTAATGCATACCAATGCTGTGGAATCTATCTGAGCGTCGGTGATACCCGTCAATAAATTGGTTGCTCCAGGCCCTGAGGTTGCTAGAACCACACCAACACCGTTTTTGACCCTCGCAAAACCTTGAGCCGCATGTATGGCCCCTTGTTCATGACGACAGAGTATGTGTTTTAATTTGTTATCATATTTAAAAAGTTCGTCATAAACAGGCATGATTGCTCCACCTGGGTAGCCAAACAAAGTAGTGACCTTCTCTGCTATTAAGCTGTGGACTACCGATTCGGCTCCACTCATCTGCATTGGAGTTCTCAATTTGGATTCAAATAATGTCTTTGTTTCTTCCATTTGTCAGTATTAAATAAAAAAAGCCACCCTTTTTGGAGTGGCCTATGTTGTAACAATAAGGTGTAATCCGTTATTCGGAATTAAAAATTATAATGATATTAATTTGTGTTTTTTGCATTTTCTTTATTCAAAACAAAAAGGCCACCCTGTTGGGATGGCCTTTTTTTTATAAATAAATATCATTCCCTAGTTTAACAATTGGGAATACTAATAACTGTTTTTATGTCTTTAGAATTTCTCATTATTTTACTCAAATGTAACTAAATTTACGAAGTTGCCTAATCTAACTTCAGTCTTGAATACTTATGACTCTATTTTTTAGTGTATAACCAATGAAAGATAAATGGATTTTGTTTGTTGCCAAAAAGAACCGTAATTACCCTCATCTCATATTTTAGAAAATCGGTCTAGTGCAATTGTAGAAAGTAAAGATGAGTGCAACTGTTCAATTGAAATGGATTAACAGGGCCGATTAATAAGACAGTTTCATAAGGGAAAAAGGCCATTTCTTTAAAAATCCCATTTGTGGTCTCTTTTATTAGTTTCGTTAATTCACCTTTTATTGGATGGTTTGAAACGCATATTCTGTTTCTTATCATATTTTGATTTTAATTAATAGTAAATAGGTTTATATAATAATTTCATAATGTGATTTTCTCTAAAAATTATAAGTCAATGAAATTTTGACTGTTTTGGTTCAATATGATTGACGTGAAAGGCACTTTATGTTTATAAATTCTGTCCTGCTTGCAGGACGAAGAATGTAAAGCAAGAGGGTAACACGCTAAAGCGATGTTTCTCTATTTAAGTAAATGAATATCATTTAATTATGAAATAAACCGAATGTGATTTTTAGTAATTGCGACAAAAGGAGAGAAAACCCCTGTAAACAATGGAGAATTTTGTCGCAAAAAATAATATTTGTGCCTCTTTGTTGAATTTTGAACAGTGTTTTTTACTAAATAATTTTTGAACTCAATTGGTTCTTATTGGTATTCGCAAAATACCAGTAAAGAGAAAAGGAATAAAACTAAAATTTGTAGGAGCGCCCTATTTCAATTTTATTTTACGCTTATCTTCCCGAATACTATAAAATTGAAATAGGATCCATGCGCTAAGTATTCAGGTAAGAAATGGGACAAATAGCTGGTTATTCTGGATAAATGTAGACTGAAATGTTAAAGTTTGACCCTAAATAAAAATTTTATCAATCTGCGTGCAAATAAAAAAGGCTCCAGAGTATGAATTTCTCTGAAGCCTTGCTGTTGCTGCTCCCCCTCTTGGGCTCGAACCAAGGACCCTCTGATTAACAGTCAGATGCTCTAACCAACTGAGCTAAGGAGGAATATTACTCTATTTGTAAGGCCTTTTATGACCTAACTCCATTACTTTTTGCCGGTTTACGGTAGAAGCTCAGTTCTGAGCCCTGCCTGCCGGCAGGCAGGTAAGGAGGAATTTATCCAAAGCGGCTGCAAATATAAATTTTTCTTTGACACACCGCAAAGAAAAAATCAATCATTTTATTTAAAAATAGCTTTGTAGACATCATTGCCATTGGCAAAGAGCAACAGGGCGATCAAAATAAAAAATCCGGCCATCTGGGCGTACTCCATAAACTTGTCGCTGGGCTTACGGCCAGACACCATCTCGTACAACAAAAACATGACATGCCCCCCATCCAATGCCGGAATGGGTAATATGTTCATAAAGGCCAAAATAATGGATATTAACGCCGTGGTAGACCAAAAAGCGGCCCAATTCCAAGTATCTGGAAACATTTTCCCTATGGCGGCAAAACCACCTACCCCTTTGTATGCCCCGGTAGACGGATTAAAAATCTTTTTTAATTGCTTTACATAGCTGGTCAAGGTGGCAACCCCCTTGTTAATGCCTGCCGGAATGGCCTCCGCGAAAGTATATTTTGTGGTCTCTATGTCCACCGTACCTGTTTCGGCTAAATCAAATAAATTTGGAATGCCCGCCCTAATGCCTACTTTGGCAGAATCATTTACCTTAATGGGAATATTTTTGGTTTGCCCATTGGGACTTACTACAGTAAAATCTACCTCACCTCCCTTATATTTTTTAATAATCTCATCATATTCATCGTAATAGGTAATCGGCTGGCCACCAATTTTGGTGACCTTATCCTCTGGCTGTAGACCAGATGTGTAATTATGCGAATCTTCCGGCACCTCGCCAATAATAAAGGGGACCCTGGGATACAAGAACCGTACCTTATCTTCATCCTCGATCAAGGTTTCAATAAAATCAACCGGCATTTGCATATCCATCCGCTGTCCGTCCCTTTCAATAGTGACCACGTTCCCGTTCACCAATTCCAGGTACACGCTGCTAAAGGTTTCTATTTTCTTGCCATCAATGGCCAGAATCTTATCCCCTGTTTTAATGCCTGCTTTATCCCCGATGTTTTTCTCCAACACCCAAACCCCATCTTTTAAGCTTTCCATTGGAATAAATTCATCCCCGTATTGGTAGGCCATACCAATATAAATGATCACTGCAAGGACAAAGTTTACCGTTACCCCGCCCAACATTATGATCAATCGTTGCCAAGCTGGCTTGCTCCTAAACTCCCAGGGCTTTGGTTCCTCTTTCATGGCTTCGGTATCCATGCTCTCATCAATCATCCCGGATATTTTTACATAACCTCCCAGCGGCAGCCAACCTATCCCATATTCCGTTTCTCCAATTTTCTTTTTAAAGAGGGAAAATTTAACATCGAAAAAGAGGTAAAACTTTTCTACCCTGGTCTTAAAGTACTTGGCAGGTATAAAATGCCCAAGCTCATGCAAAACGATCAATAAAGAGAGGCTTAAAAAAAACTGTATGACCTGTATAACTATCGGATTCATTCTAAATTCTTTCCTGTAAGCCGACAAAAGTAAGCGTTTATAGCTGCTTACAAAACCATAGCCTTTATTTGCCTTGGGCTTTTAAGAAACATTTAGCACCAAAACCGCAAAGAAAATTGAGCAATACCACGTGCTGCCCTATTTTTGTATCCTATGGGAAATTTTTTAAAACAGTTTAAATTATTTGGTAGTGTCCTGGGAGTCATATCCTTGATCATCATCTACTTTATCTATGATGCGCTAAAAATAGAGAAAAGACTGCCCATCTATACCCCCAACATGGTCAACACCGAGCTAATTGATAGTAGTTTACACTACCAAAAACAAAAGGCCCAGATTGCAGACTTTAAACTCATTAACCAAAACGGGGATACCATAACGCAACAAGAGTACAAAAACAAGATTTACGTGGCCGATTTTTTCTTTACCACCTGCCCCAGCATTTGTCCCATTATGACAAAAAACATGGCCGTGGTACAAGAGGCCATCCTAGCCGATGATGATATCATGTTGCTTTCCCATTCCGTTACCCCAGAAATAGACTCCGTTGCACAGCTTAAAAAATACGCCTTGGAAAAAGGGGTCATTGACCATAAGTGGAATTTGGTCACGGGTGATAAAAAGCAGATTTATGAACTGGCGAGAAAATCTTATTTGGCAGCTAAAAGTGATGGCGATGGTGGACCCTACGATATGATACACACAGAGAATTTTGTTTTGGTGGACAAAGAAAGACGTATCCGAGGGTTTTATGATGGCACCAAAACGGAAGAGATTGAAAAGCTTTTGGGCGATATCCAAATTCTAAAGGCATCTTACCAATAGCACCCCAAAGCTTTCAAAATTTTAAGTTACATTTGCTAATTAAAATCAATCTAAATAAGGTCTATTGGCAACGGTTGCACAGCTAAAACAAGGACAAAAGGGCATTATCAAGCATTTTGTGGAGTATAGGATACCCATTAAGTTATTGGAAATGGGCTGCCTCCCCGGAAATTCCGTTGAGTTATTGCATATTGCGCCACTATCAGACCCGCTTTACCTCAATGTTAACGGAAGCCATATTGCCATACGGAAACACATTGCCGAAAAAATTGAGATTGAGCTTGTAGCACCGGAATCTCTATGAGCAGAACCATTAACGTAGCCCTTATAGGAAACCCCAACACCGGGAAGACCTCTGTTTTTAACCAACTTACCGGTCTCAAACAAAAGGTGGGAAACTACCCCGGCATCACGGTGGAAAAAAAGGTAGGCTTGTGCAAGCTTTCAGAGGGAAAAAAGGCGCGTATTCTGGATTTACCTGGCACCTACAGCTTAAATACCACCTCGTTGGATGAGAGTGTGGTGGTGGAGTTGCTGCTCAACAAAAACAGTAGCGATTATCCGGACGTTGCGGTGGTGATTTCAGATGTGGAGAACCTAAAAAGAAATTTACTGCTTTTTACCCAAATAAAGGATTTAAAAATACCAACTATCCTTGTCATCAATATGTCAGACCGGATGTCGCGCAAGGGCATTTCACTGGATATTGAAAGGCTCAACCAAAAACTCCAGACCAAGATTGCCTTGGTAAGCACAAGAAAAAATAAGGGAATTGAACGCATCAAAACCCTTATAGCCAATTACAAAGACCTTCCTGTAGCCCCCAATATAGACATTAGCAGCATTGACCGGCCTTATTTTGAAGCCTTGACCAAGGCTTTTCCAGAAGAGGACACCTATAAACTGTGGTTGGTCATTACACAGGATGTGAACTTTATGCCCATTGAAAAACAACGTATCGCGGATGCGGGCTCTTTTTCAACAAAATCGGCAGAACAACTCAAAAAACTACAACACAAGGAAACCGTAATTAGGTATCAATTTATCAATGCAGTTTTAAAGGAAACCTATAAGGTAGATCTAAACAGTGCCGTAGGCTTACGTGCCACGCTAGATAAGATTCTCACCCATCGGATTTTGGGCTATCTCATTTTCTTTTTCATCCTATTGATTATTTTCCAAGCCATTTTTGAGTGGAGTTCCTATCCCTCTGATTGGATAGACGCCCAATTTGCTGCAACGGCAGAATGGATTAAAGCCACCTTGCCCCCTGGGGTGCTAACGGATTTATTGGCAGAAGGCATCATTACTGGGATTGGGGGTATTGCTATTTTTGTTCCGCAAATCGCATTTTTGTTCTTTTTTATATCCTTACTAGAGGAGTCTGGTTACATGAGCCGGGTGGTTTTTTTAATGGATAAACTCATGCGCCCATTTGGACTTAGCGGTAAAAGTGTTGTGCCCCTAATTTCTGGGACGGCATGCGCCATACCTGCCGTAATGGCAACACGCACCATAGAAAGCTGGAAAGAACGGCTTATAACCATATTGGTGGTGCCTTTCACCACTTGCTCTGCCCGCTTGCCCGTCTACTTGATCTTGATTGCCCTTGTGATACCGGAAGGTAGTTTTCTTGGTCTGGGCTACCAGGCGCTCACCCTTATGTTACTTTATATTTTGGGGTTTGCCATGGCCATTGCGTCTGCCACGGTATTGAACAAAATACTTAACATCAAAAGCAGGTCATTTTTTATGATAGAAATGCCCGCCTACCGTCTTCCCTTGTTTAAAAATGTTTTTTACACCGTACTTGAAAAGACCAAGAGTTTTGTTTTTGGAGCGGGTAAAATTATTCTCGCCATAGCAGTGGTACTTTGGTTTTTGGGTTCTAACGGCATTTCTGAAAAATTTAAAAATGCAGATTCCATTGTCACCCAGCGGATTGAGAAGGAAGGGTTAAATAACTACAGTAAAAACTACATCAATAACCGTATGGCCGCCGTGGACCTTCCAAAAGATTCCTTGGTCATAGTGAAACAAGAACTTACCAAAAAAGCGGTACAACAAGAAATTGCGAGTTATAAGTTGGAACATTCCTTCATTGGATATGCCGGAAAGGCCATTGAACCCATTGTAAAGCCCTTGGGCTACGATTGGAAAATTGGTATTGCCGTATTGACTTCCTTTGCGGCGAGGGAGGTTTTTGTAAGTACCCTGGCCACCATTTACAGTGTTGGCAGCGATGAGGAAGAGACCATAAAGAACCGTATGGCGGCAGAACTGGATGATAGCGGCAAAAAACCCCTCTTTAATTTAGCATCGGGCATCTCACTCATGTTGTTCTACGCGTTTGCCATGCAATGTATGAGCACATTGGCCATCGTAAAACGGGAAACCAATAGCTGGAAATGGCCCATGGTACAACTAGGATTCATGAGCGTTTTTGCTTATCTTGTAGCATTGGTGGCTTTTCAAACCTTAAATTGACCTATGCAGGAAATATTGGTATACCTTATTGTTTTAATTGCCATGGCATATTTGGTAAAAACCTTTGTTCTACCAAAACGCCTGTTGTCCAAACCCAAAGAAAAAGCAACAAGGTCCTGTAGCAATTCTAACTGCGGCTGCGGATAACTTTTTTTTGTATCTAAATAAACCAAGATGAATCCATACCGTTTCCTACTGCTTATCCTGATGTTGGGCATTTCTTGCCAGACCACTAAAACCGCGGGCAATACCGATCTAAGGGATGATTTGGAAGAAAAGAACCGGGGAAACTTTTCCTTGCTGAACCAAATACGGCAACAACCGGGAATTATTTTGCGCAATGGGGTTCCCGTGCTACTAAAAGCCAATAATTCCCTAGCCCCTGAAAATACCGGAGAACCCCTTTATGTCCTAAACGGTCAAATTCTAGGCAATTCCATTAGACTGGCAGATGAGGCCATCAATAATTTTATGGTAAAGGAAATTAAAGTATTATCTGGACCGGATGCTGCTATTTATGGGTCCAGGGGCGGACAGGGCGTTATTGAGATTACAGTGGAATAACTACCCTATAGTTCAATGACCAAGTTGATGTCTTTTTGTACCGCAAACTTACATTCCTCAAAATCCGGCGGGCCAAAGGCCTTCATCCTTGCTTTTGAAAAAGCTACTTTCTCCTTTGGAATACCCATCCAATTGGTATCCATTTCGCCGTTATCGTTTTCGTCATGAAAAAGGGCGATACCGTAGGCCCCGCTAGGAATATCCTTAAAGACCAAAACCGTGGTTGTTGGTGTGGCTTTGGATGCGGTAGAGGCAAAAACGGCATCAAATTTTAAAAAACTGTCAGAGCTATCATAAAGTGCCGCCCTTATGGCCCCATTGCTATTTTTTACGTTCTCCACACTGACCGTTATAGTATGTTGTGCCGTACATAACGCACTTAGCAAGAGTAAAATTGGGGTTATACATTTCATGGTTTCACGGTTTGTTGCTGTGTTAGCAATGCTTTTATTTTCTGATACATCCGTTGGGTTTCCGTACTATCGGTAAAGTTGAAATAAAGGTCTATGGAATCTTTGGAACTAAGTAGAACTTTTCTTGTCCTTAAATTGTCCACAAACACAAATACCTCTTTTGCAGTAATGGAATCCATAAAAATCCCTTTTTCCTTTACTCCCCAAGAAAAGCCATTTTTCCTTTCCATTTGGGGAATTTTATCCACCCAAGCCACCACAGAAATATCATTTATTGGGATGGTCTTACGGTAAATACCCGAAGTAATACCAAAGTTTCCCTCCTCTAATTTGGCCCAATTTTTATAATGCAGCACAAAGGCGGCCACACAAACCACAACCGTAAGGAGAATCACCAAATTCCAGAACCAATTACCTTTTTTCATGCCGCCTCCAAAAGCATAAAGGTAACGGAAAGGCTTGTCCTTCACAAGCGCAAGCCGTCATTACCCCAAAGCGAATCTTAACCAAAACCCTTATTACCGCTATAAAAAGGTATATCCAAAATATACTACCTAAAAGCAAGGGTAAGGCCTATTACGGTGTAATCCCCAAAATCGCTCCCATATGTCCCTACACCACCAATTGCAGTTCCGCTGCTAACCAAAGCCAACCCATCAAAAACTTAAAAAGCGCTTACCTTTCGCGAAATCTGGGGACGTAATCAACCGTTTGTAAGAGATGGGGCGGTCTTTAAATGGATTCTCTTTTGGCAATGCCCATTCCAAAATTTTTAAATGGATTTGTACTACACACAAAATGCAAGTTACTTCTGGGAACACGAGGGGTAAAGTATGGCTAAAATCCACTAGTTTTACCACATGGTGAGAAACATTCAGATACGGATCAGTTTAAAGGAAGAAGGGCAACCTAACGGCCTTAAGACCAAAACTGCCAAGTATTTGGGTATTTCAGAAGACCAATTTGAACTTAAAGTACAAAGAAAGTCCATTGATGCGCGTAAACCCAATATTTACTTTAATTACAAACTAGAAGTCTACATCAATGAACCTATGCCCAACAGTGAGGGATTTAAATTTGCGTATAAAGATGTTTCCAAAGCAAAGCCCATCCACATTATTGGTTTTGGGCCTGCAGGAATGTGGGCTGCGTTACGCTGTTTGGAATTGGGGTATAAGCCCATTGTGTTGGAACGTGGAAAGGATGTCAGGGAAAGGCGCAGGGATCTTAAGGCCATTAACCAAGACCATAAAGTCCATAGCGAAAGCAACTACTGCTTTGGGGAGGGCGGCGCCGGCACCTATTCCGATGGAAAATTGTACACCAGAAGTTTAAAAAGGGGGGATGTTCGCCGGGTTTTTGAAAGCTTGGTGTTCCATGGGGCTACACAAGACATCCTTGTGGATGCGCATCCACATATTGGCACCAATAAACTTCCCAAAATTGTCCAAAACATACGGGAGACCATCATACGATTTGGTGGCCAAGTGCATTTTAACACCAAGGTGACCGACTTTAAGATAAGGAACCATCGGTTGGATGCCATAGTGGTCAATAATGAAAAGGAACTGGCCACGCAACGTGTAATTTTAGCCACTGGCCATTCTGCACGGGATATTTTTGAGCTTTTGCACCAAAAAGGCATCAGCTTAAAAGCCAAATCCTTTGCCATGGGTGTTAGGGTAGAACACCCACAGCATATCATAGACTCCATACAATACCATTGTCCTGGAGAACGCAGCAAACTGTTGCCCGCGGCCGCTTATAGCCTGGTACAGCAGGTAAATAACCGCGGGGTATACTCTTTTTGTATGTGCCCGGGAGGTTTTATTGTTCCGGCTGCAACCGCAGAAGGCGAGGTAGTAGTCAATGGCATGTCCCCTTCAAAAAGGAACAATCAATTTGCCAATTCCGGGATAGTGGTAGAAATTAATGTGGACAAAGATTTGCCCAATTATGAAAAATTTGGGGTTTTTAAGGGATTGGAATATCAAAAGACCTTGGAACGATTGGCATTCACCGCCGGCGGCAGGACGCAAACAGCACCTGCCCAACGCCTTACAGATTTTGTGGAAGGTAAGATGTCACAAGACGTAAACCCTACCTCATACCAGCCTGGATTGAATGCTGCTCCGCTACATTCTCTCTTTCCAAAGCTGATTGGAAGTAGGCTGCGGAAAGGTTTTGTCCAATTTGGAAAAAAAATGAAAGGCTATTATACGCAGGAGGCCAATATTGTTGGGGTAGAATCCAGAACCTCTTCACCCATTACCATACCGAGAACGGAAAAGCTGGAACATCCAGAAATTAAGGGTTTGTTCCCTTGTGGGGAAGGCGGAGGTTATGCCGGAGGTATCGTTTCTGCAGCTATGGACGGAGAACGTTGCGCAGAGGCGGCGATTGTTGGACTATAAAATTTGAAAAGTTGAAGCACACTATCTATTGTATGGTTTTAATGGGTATTCTTATCGGGAATACCGTAAAAGCACAGGATTGCCGTTGCAAAACCGATTTTGACCAGTTGAACCTATTGCTGCGCAAAACACCGGCGTACAAGGATCACAAAAAAGCGTATGAGGAAAACCATCTAAAGCTCCAATCTATAGTGGGGAAGGTTTCCTTGGATTATGACTGTTTGGTCCTGCTCAACAGATTGGCGCTTGGCCTAAATGACAACCATAGCAATATTTTTGGCTTAGCCGATAAAAACGCGGTGAAAATTCAGAAAACCAAAATGAATTTGGATAGTTTGGAACAGGCGTTGGCGGCCAAGCCTTTTACTGCTATAGAAGGGGTTTATAGCCTCCCCAAGTATGTAACTTTGGGCCTGTATAAAGAACAAGAAACATATATTGGTGTAATTCTTGCCTCCCAACTTCCCAATTGGGACGCAGGCGACATCATGTATACCTTGCTCCCATACGGTAAAGATTTACATTTGGCCATTTTTGGACAAGGAAAAAGCAAGCGCATCGTGGCCGTTTCCGAGCGCATTAAACACGGGATGTTTCTAAAATTAGGGTTAAGGAAAAATAAGGAAGCCCAAGCGTTCCACTTGGCACCAGAGCCAGATTCCCTGTTTATTAAAAAAGAACTGGATAATGCCATAAGCTACATAAAAACAGGTAGTTTTAGTTCGTTTTACCCAAAACTAGCTGATGCCGAGGCCTTTTATGCCTCACTCCAAGACAAGCTCACAAAGAAACACCTCATCGTAGATTTACGGGACAATACAGGTGGTGGGGAGCGCAACTCCAATATCTTATTGGAGCTACTAACTACATATGCCCAGAACAATAAGCTTTACGTCCTTATCAACCATAATACAGCAAGTAATGCGGAACAGTTTACGTTAAAACTAAAGCAATTGCCCAATACCACCATTCTTGGTGATCGTACACAGGGCACCTTAGCCTATGAATTAAAAAAGAACATTTCCAACCCGCTGGGATGTGGCAAGTTTGTAGCCATTGTAACTTCAAAAAGACATAAGGAATATCTGCCATTTGAGTCCAAGGGAATTGAACCAGATATGCTATTGGAGTATGACCGGGATTGGATTACACAAACTATGGAATTTATAAACGCACATTAATACCAAACAGCATGGATTTCACGAACAAAAATATTCTTATAACGGGTGCATCACGGGGAATTGGCAAAGCTACCGCATTGGCATTTGCGGAAAAAGGTGCAAAGGTTGGCATCAATTACAGAAATAATACGGAAGAGGCCAATAAAACCCTTGCAGAGCTTAAAGGCACTGGCCATTCCTTATTTGCTTATGATGTCTCCAAAAAAGAAGAAACCAAAGCCCTTATACAGGATTTTGTAACCCAATACGGCAAATTGGACGTTTTGGTGAACAATGCGGGAATCTCCATCTTCCACGATTTGGACGAGGTAGGTTTTGAGGATTGGACTTATGCTTGGGAACAAACTTTTAAAACCAATCTTTTTGCCGTTGCCAATACCAGTTACTGGGCTGCCCAGGCCATGATGACATCTGGCGGAGGACATATTGTGAACGTTTCCTCAAGGGGAGCGTTTCGTGGAGAACCTACAAAACCTGCCTATGGCGCAAGTAAGGCGGCATTAAACGCCATGAGCCAATCCTTGGCCAAAAAATTGGCCCCTTACCAAATTTATGTTGGCGTAGTTGCCCCTGGATTTACGGAAACGGAGATGGCCGCCATAACCCTAACCCCTGCTGAACGTGAAAACCTGTTGAGGGAATCTCCATTTAAACGCATGGCACAACCCAAAGAAGTGGCCCATGCCATCCTATTTTTAGCTTCCGAGGGAGCCGCCTATTCTTCAGGGACCATTATTGACGTAAATGGTGCAAGTTATTTAAGGAGTTAAGTTGGTACGATGAAAGCAGCAACCGTAGCCCAACTTAAAAAAGAACTGCAACATCGCAATCCAGATGAGCTGTTGCAATTATGTCTTAAATTAGCCAGGTTTAAAAAGGAAAACAAGGAATTGCTTACCTATCTGTTATTTGAAGCTGAGCATGAAGAGGGCTATGTAAATGCGGTAAAAGAAGAGGTAGACCAGCAGTTTAACCTTATCAATACCTCTAGTTACTTTTACATTAAAAAAAGCGTTCGTAAAATCCTTAGGACCCTTAAAAAATACGTGCGGTATTCCGGGAACAAGGAAACTGAAGTTGTCCTTCTCCTTTATTTTTGTAAAAAGATGAAGCACATGCATCCGCCCATTACCAGAAACGCTACCCTAATGAATCTATACCAAAGGCAGTTGGGTTATGTAGAAAAGAAAATAGATGTTCTGCATGAAGATCTGCAGTATGATTACGGCCAGCTTTTAGATCAATTAAAGACCACAGAACCCTAGATTACTTAGGCATCAAAACCTTCTTTTTCTAACTAGGTTTATTTACGTATTTCCTGGCCTCATTTCCTAATCCGCAAGCAAGAAAAAGGTGGACCTAACTAAATTGTCTTATTTCTTTTTGATAAGAACGGACACTTTCTTTTGTTTCTTCCTTTAGCGGCATAAAATTTGTTAAATAACTGGTAAAGTTACCACTCCATTATGAGGGCTTTAACAAAAGTACACCTCTTTTCATTTTATCTTTCCTTAGCCAAAATAGGCTATGAAAAAGAAGACGGGTCCTGCCAGACATCATTGGGTTTAACCGTGTAATGTAGATGGTGTTCTTACTTGGATCCAAGTATATAAACACTCGATTATCGAGTAAAACATAAAATCAGATGACTATGAGATCAACTTTAGGCATTTTAGGTTGCACGCTACTTTTCACCAGCTGTGCCGTAATAAGGCCAGGTGAGGCTGGGGTAAAGCAAAGATTGGGCGAGTTTGACAATGAAATCACTACACAGGGCACCATCACCTTTAATCCATTTACCACTCGGGTGGTAAAGGCCTCCATCCAGACCAATAACTTAGAACTTTTTCTAAGATTGCCCAGTAAGGAAGGATTGAGCGTGGATTCTGAAATTTCCATTTTATACCGGCTAGAAACTGCCAAGGTCGCGGAAATCCTTCAAAACATTGGTCCAAATTATCCTGAAATTGTCACCAGTGTTTTTCGGTCTGCATCAGCAGATGTCTGTTCGCAGTTTTTTGCAAAAGATATGCATTCCGGAAAACGTGCCGAGATTGAACAGGCCATCATGGAAAAAATGGACGAAACCCTAAAAATCCAAGGTATTATCATAGAGGCCGTACTGATGAAAAGCATTCAATTACCAAGAGGCCTTTCTACTTCCATAGAGCAAAAATTACAGGCGGAACAAGATGCGATGCGGATGGAATTTATCCTGCAGCAGGCACGCCTAGAGGCAGACAGAAAAATTATTGAAGCGGAAGGAGAGCGGGATGCCCAAAAAATTCTATCGGAGGGTTTAACCAAAGAAATCATACAAATACGAAGCATTGAGGCCTTTAGGGAACTTTCCAAATCCCCCAATAGTAAAATAATCGTTACCGATGGCAAAACGCCAATGCTTATTACACCAGACCCCAAGTAAGCGCTAATGGATAGCTTGTAGCAGACATTGCCGCACCTAACAACGGTATAGCTTCATACCTAATTTGTTCACATCCTAATGCCCTTAAATTATTCAAGTAAGGGCATTAGGATTTTTTTGTCTTTTCCAAGGGTAGCGGGCATCATGGTGCGTCTCTAAAGGAGCTATGGCAAATGCAACGAGACTTCCTTTTAAGGCGATGCACCTTGGGTATCCGATGATGGAGTAAAAAGCTTAAGTTTATGGCACATTTTAGAAAACCAGAACATGATAAAGGCAAAACAAATTAAAACGTGGTTTTTGGGAATACTTTTAGTTGGGCTCATAGGCCTGCTCGTAAGCTATTTTTATATTGATTATGAACTAAATGCGATGTATGGAAGCCATGTTGGGCAAGTAGATAGCAACCAGTTTAAGCGACCCCAAGAAAACGTCCTTATCCGCAATGTATCCATTTTTTCCACGGATAGCTTGGTTATGGTTCCAGGGCAATTTGTCTATATATCAGGGGGGAAAATCCGGTCCGTAGATTCCATTTCACCAGCAATAGATGATGCCGTAATCCTTGACGGAACCGATAAATACTTAATTCCAGGACTTATAGACTCCCACGCGCACCTGTTGCGAAGTCCAAATGACCTACTGCTTTATTTGGCCAATGGGGTAACGGGAATAAGGGAAATGACGGGAACTGAGCAACATTTGCAATGGAAGGCCGACATTATAAAAGGTGAGCGTCCAGGACCGGAGTTGTTCATTTGTTCTAAAAAAATGAATTCTTACCGCGGCTTTAAAAAATATATGACAGAATGGACCCAACCCGTTATAGCCATTGATGAAGGTACCGAGGTAGCTGCTAAAATTAAAACACTAAAAAGCAAGGGATTTGATGGATTGAAAATAGGCACCTTTTTAGATAGGGAACATTACCTAATGGTTAGTGAGCAATCCCGTGAACAAGGCATCCGCTTGGTAGGCCATATTCCGTTGGAGGTATCCTTGGAGGATTTATGGCAATCCAATCAAAAGGAAGTGGCCCATATTGAGGAGTTCATGAAATTCCTGAACCGTGAATTTGGCGGCTATACCAGTGAAAACGCCCAAGAATTTTTGGCCTATGTGCAAAGCCGTGGTAATCAACTATCCAAGCAGATTGCAGCAAAGGGCATTACGGTGACTTCTACCCTGTGGTTAATGCAAAGTTTTGTCCGACAAAAAGCTGATCTGCCCAAGCTACTGTCAGAGGTTCGTTTAACGTATGCAAATACGGGCTTGATAGAAGGGACCCCAATCACCTCAAGGGGGTTGGGCTGGTTACCAAAGGTGAATATATATAGATGGCCGGAAGGCATGAGCCCCAAGGAAAAAGAGGACAGCAAAATTTACTGGCAAACCTATGCCAAAGCCAATGAAATCCTATTACGGTCCATGGTGGCCAATGGGGTTACCGTTTTGCCGGGTACCGATGCCAACTGCCCCGTTACCGTACCCGGTTTCTCCTTGCACGATGAGCTTACCAGCCTGCAAGAGGCCGGAATGGACCCTAGAGCGGTTTTGGAGGCAGCAACCAAAAAAGCCTCTGCATGGATGGGCAACAATACCGGCAGTATCGCCAGCGGACTTGATGCAGATTTGGTATTGCTTTCAGAAAATCCGCTTAGCCAAATAGGCAATACCAGAACTATAGAAGGGGTAATCTCCAAAGGCAGATGGTATCCCAAGGAGACCTTGGACAATATGCTAAGGGCGGTGAGGGAACGTAATAACGAATCCCGATCTATTCCAATAGATGGCTTTTAGTATTGCTTCTTATCGCTATTCTTGAGGTGTTAAAGTGGGAAATAGAGTACGTTTTTCCTATCAAGAAAGTTCTTGGTCTACCAGGTTTAAAGTGTACCGCTTAAAAAGCCATCTATTTTAAAGGACTGATATCATATTTGAGACCTAAGTTAAAGGCGTTGGAAAAAAAGCTTTCTATGGTATAGAATTCCGCCCCTGCGGAGACCGTAAAATACTTTTTGATCTTTACGTTTAAATTTGCCAAATATCTTTCAAAAGTGGGTTCCCCCTGATTTTCGTAAAACAACGTGGCACTGGTATCCAAATAGAACTTGCTCTCCAATTTCCCAAGACGAAGTGCCAAGCCTCCACCAGCAATCAAGCGATTATCTGCCATCCAGTATGGAAAGCCATCTCGAAGATCATCCGTAGCCAGGGAATACGCACCTTCTACCAAGGGTGTTAGCTCCAAAACAGCTCCTTTTATTAATTGGGCCTCAATCCTGGTGTTGACAGTCGCATCCATATTATCATCTGAGTACTGATTGCCCTCTAAAGTGAAAATTGGTTTGATACGGTTGGTGGTTCCCAGCTCTGCATACAATGAAAATAAGGTCTGGTAAATATTGCGCACGTAACCCGGACCGGTCTGTACCGGACGGTAAGTTAACTGTGTGGCCAAAAAGGTATTGGAGCCAGTACGGTTCCAAGAAGCACCGGCCTGTAAAAAGGTGTTGTTGGCATTATCCCCCTCTACCCTTGCCATAAGGCCCACTTCATTTTTTTCATTCAGTTTTTTGGTAAAGCCATACTGCAAGCCTATTAAATTACGCTCAAGATTATCTGGTTCATTGGTAATAAAATTGATGGGGAACACAAAGCCCCGAACCCCCGCGAGCCTATGGATGTTCTCTCTTTTGTCTATGAGATCGTACCCTCCCGTAAACTCCAGTTGGGTGGGGTCAAAACGATCATTCATGGAACTGCCCTGAAAAAAGAAATCATTCCCACGCTGAACCCTTATTTCTTCTTTGATCTCTTTTTTGGTCTTTTCACTAAAAAGTGCATCATAGGTATAAATAAGATGCTTCTTTAACTTTAAATCTGCATACTCAATATTTTTGTTGAGGAGCCCCCGCAGCTGCACAAAGTCTGTACTTGGAGGTAATTGTGCCACCAATTTTGCCATTGATTGTAAATCTCCCATGTATAAATGGATACGGGCCATTTGCGTCATGACATCATAGGCTTTGGGATGCTCAATGATATAATGCTGGTAGATTTTTTTTACCTGCACATAGTTTTTTAATTCGTATTGCCATAGCATCAATTTTTTTACGGGTACGGTCTTAGCGCATTTGGACCATGCAACGGCACCCCGGTAGTCCTCATTATCCCCAAACAACTCTGCAATTTGGCCTGCCAGTGGCCTTAGCTCCCTTGTACATATCTGTACCAACTCCAATTCCTTAAAAGCCCTATTCTCATCGGTACGCAATAAAATGCCAAAATACGTGTAGGGTTCCTTGTCCTTTAATTCTTCAAAATATTTGGATTTGTAGAACCAATCATCAGCAGTTTCCCTATCTATTTGGGTGCTGCATTTAGACCATTGGTAAGCAGCGTTAAAATCAAAGTTATCTGCATAGGCCCATGCAATATCATAAGCTATATCGCTTAATTTACCACTGCAAGGAACCGCATTGTTGAGCTCCGTGATAAGATTGGCATCCTTGGAATCTACCAAATAACGCAAGTACGCCAACTGATCGTCATCATTACCGGTGAGCTTATAAATTTTGAACAAGGTCTGTTTTATGTTTTCTTGGTTCCCCTCTGTATCAAAAGACTGGGCATACTCCCGTAAAATGGGCAAGCCGCCCAAGTTGGCCCCAATGGCACGGGAGAGCCATCTTTCCGAGATGTCTTGGGTTGGCACACCATAGGTTTTATCGGCCTTTAAGGCCAAATAAATTAAATTGTTGGACGGGTTGTCTTGATACGTTTCCTCTAAAAAGGACCAAAAACGTCCTGGATTATTTTGCCAAGACAGGAGCTGGGCGTAAGTCATCCATTCTGCCAAGGGCAGGTTTTTTCCGTTTTTTACCTCCTTTTCCACCAAACTGGCGGCAGTGTTGTACTCCCCTAGGTTTTTAAGCTCTTCTAACCTGGTCAAAAAGGGAAGAAGATCAAATTTTGCCCGCTGAAACTTTTGGCGCTCTTCCTCTATGATGGCACTAAGCTGTTGTTCATTGCCCTGATTCTCATATTTTAAATCCACCAAGGATATAAAGGCACCATCTGTCTTTATCTGATAAAGATATCCATCTAAAAATTTGGATTTGTGGTAGAACATCACCTCGCTTTCCAAGTTGCGCTCAAAAAGGGCATCATTTGCCTCGCTCACGTAGGTAAACCAGTAATTCTCAAATTTTTCGTCGTCCATGAAATCATCGCTCAACACAGCATAAAGGCCATCTTTATTTATATGTTGATAGTAAGCATACCTCCATTTAACAATGGACTCCGCAGCAGCTGTGGCCGTCATAAACCTGGTAAGTGGGTAATGTTCCTTAAAAAGGGTAAGTTCACCATCAAAAGTTTCCAAAAGTCCTTTTTTGCCTTTAAAGGTGCGCCAAGGCAACTCTTCCGGGTTTCTATACCCATAACTTCCTGCCGTGGTTGCGTTGCTCCCATCGGGAATTTGGAAAACATCATCCGGGTGCACAAAATGCGTCCAAATACCGGTAAGCAAAAACAAGGAGGATATATTGAATTTTGATTTATCCTTCAAAAAATAACCACTAGAAATCCTTGGAACATCAAAAAAATGGGGATTGTAGGGGTCTGGTTCAAACTCCCTATTTCCGCCGTCTTCCCGCTTGCCCAAATAAATACTTTGCATATACTTTAAGGAGGGCATACCTTCTTTAAGTTTTGCCAAGCCCAAACTGTCTATAATATTGGACGGAGGTACATAGGAAGTTGGTAGGTTCCTAAATTTTGAGGTTTTCCATTTTTTGGCGGCAGCATTTAGCGCGGTAACCATATAATCTGGTTGATCCCATTCATATTGGGTAAGGGAAACATGATTATACCCGTGAAAACCAAGTTCGTGACCCTTCCTAAGCACATCCCTGCCCAGCCATCCGCTAATTTCCTGATCATAGTCATTTTTGTTGAACCTATTGGCTTCCCATTCTTCAAAAATAAATGGCGGACTTACACTATAGTTGTAATCAAAAGCAGGGTATGCCGTATATTTTAAGTCATGTTTACGTGCTAAATCTTGCATATCTGGCCACCAGACATTGGTTACATAGTCCGACATGTTTAAGCCCATTTGTGTCTTTACCGGTTCTTTGTAAATATCGTATACCGGAGCGGGAAAATCATCCAAATGGATGTTGGCCACATTGGCCACTGGATATGGAACACCTTCCAACCCTGCGAGAAGTTGCGCAAACACCAGGCCCCTTGTACGCTTATCAAAATCTAAAACAGAATTAAAAAGCACCACTTTTCCATTACCGACATTATTTAAGGTAATCACCGGAAAATCATCAGAATTCAAGGCTGTTGCCAAGACTTTGGTACGCTGGGAGAAGTTTTCCCCTCTTAGGCCGGTGTGCTTTGTGTCCTCTACAATGTGCAAACCCGCCATTTCCGGAAGTACATTTTCCTTAAACTTTATTCCCGTGGCCTCTGTATCCGCAACCATTTTATAGCTGGGGGACAGCCCCATTAAAAATACCATACGTTCATCAAAGGTGGTCTTGGCCAAAAACAACGTACCGCCTTTTGCCACAAAAGTGTGCAAGGAATCTACCGCCATATCACTAATGGGGTAGGTATCTTCTATACAAATGATACGGGTAGACGGTGCTATTTTTCCGTATGTGTTAAAAACGCTCATAGGTTTTTCCGTGACCGCTATTTTTGCGTAATCCGCGGCTTTCTTTATTTGAGTAAAGGGGTCCTCTTGGACATGCTCTACATCATCCACCAATAGGGTGACCAATGGAGCCTCCCCACTCTTTACCAAGGTCTCAAAATCACCATAGGCGTCCGTGGTCGTCTTACAGGAGACGACCCAGAGCATCATTACCAAAGGTAGTATGGCTTTACTTATCCTTTTCATAGGCAAAAATCATGTCATTTAAGTTGCTGCCATTAGCGTTGTTAACAATTTCCAGTACTTTTAACTGTTCTGAGGTGTAGTAGGTGTTCACCTGCCTGCCCCTGTTTTTTAGTTGTTGCAATTGTGTGTTTAATGCATTGGCTACCTCCCCCGGTGTTTTTAAAAAGTAGTCCTTTGCGTTGGTACGGGTGGTATCCGAAATAAACACAAAAACACTGCTGGGAAGGATATACTCAGGATTTTCATTCAACAGCCTTACGTCTTCCTTAATTTGGTGATACACGGAATCCCTTTCCAGATAGTTTTCCAAAAAGTCGCTGTAATTGATAAAAATATGTTCCTTACCACTGAGTTTTACCCCATAAGCCTCATTGACAATGGCATAACTATTTTTCATTTGATAGGTAGACAATTGGTCATACACCTTTAACAAGTCTATTTTTAACTTGTTTACATCTTGAAACTTTTGGCCCCTGAGGCTATGGGAATAGCCCTGAAATATTAAAAAAATCATTATTCCTGCCACCACGGCACTATAAACATAAGTGAGGGTAGGGCTCAATTTTTCTACTAACTTGCCAAATAACGAGACGTTAAATCCTATGATAATGGGTACCAAAACCGTAAGGGTTTGGTTAAATAAATCGGCATCTAACCAAGAAACCTCTAAGCTGTTGATGACAAGCAGTGCCAGGTAGAATAAAATAAAGGTTAGGGCAGCGCGCTTTTTAGCCTTGAAGAAGATCGACAACACAAGGGCGGCAAACAAAGCGGATAGTCCAAGCGCGATGAACAACACCCCCAATTGGCTTTCCGATACCAACAACTGAGGTGTATAGCTATAACTTTCAAAGACAATGATATTCCCCAAAAAATAGGTTAAAAAATCGATGTTTTTTATAAAGCTAACCACAACTTTAAAGGACAGGACAAAGACCACTCCTCCCAAATAGGCCAGAACTGTCTGCCCAATACTTTTCTTACCAAAATTCACGGCCCATGCCACTACAAAAAAGACAGGTAAAATAATGAACATGACATAGAAATCCGTAAACGCTGTGGCGATGGCCAAGGCCAATTGTATTTTAAAATACCGTCTCTTTAGCATTCCCAATTCCGCGGGAATCAAAGAAAAAATAAGTAACGGCAATGCAAACAGCAAGCTCAGGTAAATAGATGAATGCTGAAAAAGGGTATTGATATTTATGGGTAAAAACGCAAAAAGACATGCAAACGAAATACCGGCTACCAAAGGTGCAAAATACCTAGAATTGGTAAGGGCATTAACGGTATAGAACACAAAGGCGGCCATTAGAAAACTCTCTAACAATCCAAAGGTATATATGGCCATTTCTTTGCTGATACCAACAAGGTTGGCGTAGAAATTCATAGCTGCCAGCTCCCCCACTACCTGACTGCGCCCACGTACAAACCATTGGTTATTATCAAAGTTTTTAACTATTTCCAATGTTTGCACCCATAGATTTGAAAAGGTGTACACATCATTTTCCAAAAAGACCACCCTTGCGATTACGGCACTTATTCCAACCATCAGAATAAGGAAAAAACCATAATCCACCTTTTTAGGCCTTAAAACGGTGAGCATGTTTTTAAAGTTCTTTTTAACAATGGTCTCCCTTTTTTCAATAAACCTGAAAAAACCCAGAAGAGTGGCCCTTCTAAACCTACCACCACTTTGGGAATAGGCAATAAGCTCCCTTAAATTAAAGTACCTAAGACCAATTAAAACCAATAAAAGCGCCAGCACAGAAAAAATATGGTACATATTTAACTGTATCAGCAAAAAGATTGAAATAAGAGTAAGTGCACCATAAATAGAGAAACGAACCAAAAAGAAACGATAGTCATACTTAGCCATATTCTGTCTGGTCAACAATTGGTGCAGGACAAAAAAGGCCAAGACCAATAAAATTAGTCTTAGCGGTGCTGCCGTAATGTTGTCTACGATCTTGTTGAGCATTTTACTATCCTTGTTTAGGTATTTCTTGGAGGTCTATAGTTGTTATGAACACTGATGTGGAAAATCCTTCCAACCTTCTTCTTATCAATTTATGCTTGGTATTATCTTTTTGGTATTCTACAGCCAATACTGGTTTGTTATAGGTTTGTTGGTACTTTTCAATCAGTGCCAAGCGCTGCAAAAAATCTTCATAATCCCGAATTAGATACCTCTGGTTCTTAAAATCATAAGTGGTTACCACGGACTCCACTAGGACATAATCCGTCTTATTCTGGGTTTCTTTGGATAAATGAAACCCGCCGTTCTGGACAAATGTTGTTTTTGGAAAATGATCTCTTAGTCGTTGTACCAAATATTCAAGCTCTTGCTGCTGATGGCTCAGCTTGCCCCATAGGTTGGTATTGTCCAAATTGTCAAAAAAAAGTCCGTCGTAGCCCAGTTTCATTAAATCCTTGGCATGTTCCACCAAGATGTCCTGTGCGGCTGGGTTTCCAATATCAATGTAATAGCTGTTCCAATTTTCATTACGCTGTACACAATATGAACGCAAACGCCTAAACTTTGGGTGGGCAGTATTTATTTCTGTCAAGCTTAGGTATGCCAGGATTCTGGCGCCAGTTGCCTTTAACCTTTTTACCCCTTTTTCATCATAATGACCAGGCTCCACTATGGCCAGTTCTATACCACTAAGTTGCGAAGGGTACACTTTCCCGTAGCATACAACAAAGGTGGATGGAACAACGGGAGTATGTTGTGCCTTTGCAAAGACCGCGAAAAGGAGTGTGACCATAACCATTTTAATATGCCGCATAGTATTCGTAATCCATTTTTTTAAAGAATTTTTTTACGGAATGGGTTGTCATTACCATAAAGACCATAGCTCCAAACAATAAGCCCACAACACTATATTCATAACTTATAAACCGGCTACTTAAGAACCCTATGATAAAGTTGGCCAACGTAGCCACAATCAAGGCGTTTAAGCCTTCTTTGGAACGGTTAAGCGTAAACATGTACAGAACGTTCATCATTCCCAAAGTGAGAAAAACATAGCCTATTGCCCCTACAAGACAAACATGGATGCTCAAAAGGGGTACCTCTACCCCAAAATTTGCTAGGTAGCCCCAGGGTTGGGTAATGATGAGATAGATCAACAAACCTGCCACCACACTGGTCACCAGAAATACTAGGAGATGGCGATTGTACAGCTGTTTAAACTTTTGGTTAAAACGGTTGGCCTCCAAAACAGTAAAGGACTTTTGCCATTGATCCAACAAACGACTGTAAGTACTGATGGCGTATTCCAAAACTCCCGCGAGTGAAAAGAACATGAGAATGGCCAAGTCCATACCGATCTCGTAGTTTTTTTCATATTGAAAAATAAATGCACTGTTTAAATCCGTGTTCACGGACCAAGCCAACAAACGATCAATAAAGAAAAACACAAATATGAGTATTCCATAAAAGAAATACCGATAGGTTTTGTAGGCCACCATTAATTTTCTAGGCCGTTGTACTACGGTTTCGCTAATTTTTTGCTTTGGCAGATAGGCCTTTAAACAAAGGAGGTTAATTAAAATGGCCACGCCAATACCTAACCAGTGGGTAAAATAAACATGAAGGTCCGTAAACTTAAAAAGCACCAAGGCCAGAATGGTGGCCACGGAAATACTCAAGGTTATGATCGATCTTTTGTTCAAAGGATGAAAGGGAGCCAAAGTAATGAGTAAAAATCCTACCAGAAAAGCATAGACCACCAAAACCAACATAAAACGTTGGGTATATAAATTAAAGAAGAAATTAACGGCAATCAATACCAAAAGAGCCAATACCATACCTTTTGCTCCCAACCTTAAAAAGGTATAAATAACATCTTTGGCTTTATCGTATTTTTTGTGCTGCCAGTAAAAGAAGGACTGCCTACCTATAACCTGTACAAACCCACCAGAGATGACAAAACCTAAAATGACGCCCAGTACCACGGCGGTAGATTGATACAGGTTAAAATCCAAATAGGTCCAAAGTGAATAATTAAAATAAATAATGGCGATAATCTGGATAAGGATTGGGAACAATTGTACGAGACCAGAGATATAATATTGAAAAAACCAGTTTACCGGCACCTGCATGTAGGCATTTACTGGATAGAGTTTACTGCCATTTTTAGAAGCTTTCTGCCAATCCTTGGTATTTCCTGCAATAGACTCCTCTATGGCATGAGCCAATTCTACTAAGGAATCATAGCCATAATCCGGTTTTGCATCCACCTCCCGTATGCCAAAGGATTCTATGGTGGCCAAAACGGTCCACTCCCCAACAGGAATACCTACCCGTTGAAAGGTTTTCTTCTTTAGCTTTTCAAAATTCTTTTTTCTGCCCAACCGGATGATGATTAAATCGTTTGTACTGATTTAGTTGATTTCTTTTGCTTCTTTTTCCTGTCTTTACTGCCTTTCTTGTCTTTCTTATTTTTTTTGCCTTTATCTTTTTTCTTTAGTGATTTAAGTTTAGGGGTGTCCAGCACCTCCGCATAAGCGTTAGAGAAGGATTCCGTAAACTTCTCAATGGTAAAGGATTCCAAAACCTTGTTCCTGGCATTGGCACCCATCTGTTCCCTTAGTTTAACATCATCCAATAACTGAACGACCCTTTTTCCAAGGCTTTTATGGTCTTTAGGTTTGCAAATAAAACCAGTAACACCGTCTTCAATGGCCTCAGCAACCCCACCCACATCTGTTGCAACAATAGGAATGCCGCAACTCATGGATTCAATGACCGTAAAAGGGAAACCCTCGGATATGGAGGTGAGAATGGAGATATCGCCCTCATGAAAAAGAGCACTTGGGGTATCATGGTAACCCGCCAAACTAAAATTGGCTTTTACCCCCAATTTTGCAATCATTGCTTCACAGCTTTGTGTATAATCCGGAACCGCAGTTTTATCACCATAAACCAGAAAATGAACATTAGGGATGGTTTTTTTTACGTAGGCACAGGTTTTGATCATCGTTAAAATATCCTTGAGCTCAAAGATTCTTGCAGCCGCAACAACGGTAGGTCTTTCTTTTTTTGTGCTATCCTCTTGCGGGGCAAATAATTGATGGTCCACACCGTTGTAGATTACCTGTATTCTTGAGACATCTGCACCATAACGTTGTTCCCAAATGACGTTAAACTTACTTACGGAGATAATTTTATCGCTTTGGGCATAGGTAAGTCTGGTCATTGCCTCAGAAAAACGAATCAAAACCTTCTTTAAAAATTGGGAATAATCCGTATTGCTTATCGCTATCATTCGCTCGCGAATAAACACCCCATGTTCCGTTAATATGATAGGATTGCCAAATTGTTGTTTTTGCTTTAAGGCCGGGATAATCCCAATACCGGCAATGGTAAGGTGGGAAACATCGGACTTGGGCACTTTAATGGCCAAAGGTATCAGGTACCTGAACAGCAAACGGAGCGCCATGGTCAAATCCATTAATTTTACCCCTGCCATTTCCTGCTTTGGCCAATGGGCAATTAAATTGTTCTTAAAACAACTCCAAACCTGTTCACTGACCATCGTGGTTTTATAATCATAGACTTCAAAAAATGACCACATTCGTTGAAAGGCCTCCAGCAAGCCACTTTGTTCAGCATCGTCCTGCGTAGTTTCAGGAAAAAAGGTATATGCTAAAAATTTTTTAAAGTGTGGTAGAAAGCGGTTAATGATTACCGCAGCATTGGTTCGTTCCCGCCTAAGTAAGATTTGGGAATATTTCTGGTTGTAATCTACACAGTCATAGGGTTCTTCTGGTGCCCACATGGGTACTTGTAGCACCTCTTTGACAGAACTGCCCAATACAAACTTTGGTTCATCTACCACATCCGCATTTAGGGAATAAATGGAAAAATCGTACCCGGTGATACGTTGGGTAAGGTGATGCGCCCATGTGGATACACCCCCACCCATATACGGATAGGTGCCCTCAGTAATTAATAAGACATTTTTTTTGTGCTCCAAAGTATGTACGTTAACGGTCAGTTCTAAACGTACTTACAAAAAAAGCACAGAAGTATGGTGCTATCAATTTTGCAAGACCAAAGGTAAAATTATCCTTTGAAGGGAAGGTTGTTCCAAGTTTTCTTACAAGACTAGTTTCCCTCTAATTCCTCAAAATGTTCAAAAGCATCGACGATGTCCATATAGACGCCATCAAAACCTGCATTTATGATACCGTTGAGGTATGAAGTTTCTGAAAACGCAATAAGGTCTTGCCAGTCTTGGTCCCAATATTTTACCTTGTAATTTCCCTTCCATCTTGGGTTTTCCTCTCCGAGCCAATCCGGTGCCTCAAAATCCCAATTCAGGTCCCAATATCCCCTATAATCCTCGGCCTCTCCAATAGACATATAGCTCACCACCAGCCGGTCCCCACCGTTCTGTTTTTGTTTTAATTGGGCTACATCATCCGCGGTAAAGGGCGAACCATCATTAAAAAAGGCATCCAATACCAAAAGATCATAATTGGTATTCTTTAAGGCGGCAATCAATGCTTCCTTGGTTGGGAACTTTGCGTAGTTTAAAAGAAAAATATGGTTTTTTACGCTTTGGATGTCTTGGATATTTTCATCGTTCACCAAAATAGGCTCTTGGGGGTATGCAGGTATTGTGGTCAAGTTTCTATCATCGGCCGCAAATCCTACATAACCGTGTTGTAGGTTTAATGCATAGCTATCATCCACCTTACTCTCAGTGCTACAATAATCGGTTACAATAATCGTATTCCCGGTATTCTTTGAGATGTCCAGGAGATTCATTAAATAGGTGGAACGTGATTCCTTTGTCTTACCGTTATCCCGTGTATCCCCATAAAACAAGGATTCCTGCCCATGGGCATCAATACTGCTTAAATAGTCCATTTCTATAGCACTTGTGGGCAGCCCGTTGGTGGTTACGAGTTCAATGCCATTTTGCGGAATAATGGCAAAACCCGGTTTTTTAGCCTTGGCATGTGCACTAATATTCTGGATAAACGTGCGCATTTCATCTCTGTAAAACAGGTTATTAACCACAGATACTTCCTCATCCGTATCCAAGTTACCCTTTTGGGAGCAGTTTAGAACTGCAAAACCCATAATCAAGAATTTAAAAATGCTTTTGACGTACATGAATTAAACTTAGGGAACAAAGGTAAACATCATTGGGAGAATATGTTTGATTTTGATGATTGGTCATTAAAACAAGTCATGCTAACAGTTGGATGGTGTTTTAGCCAAGTCCTACGTCTAGGGTCATCATCACAATAAACCCACCGATAAACCCCATCACGGCAACATCTGAATGTTTGTCCTGCTGTGTTTCCGGTATTACTTCTTCCACGACCACAAAAATCATGGCACCGGCAGCAAAGGCCAAGGCATATGGCAAAATGGGCTGAAAGGTGATGACCGCCCACGCTCCAATGACCGCAGCTATGGGTTCCACAATTGCGGAAGCCTGGCCGTACAGAAAACTTCGCCTTCTAGATAGGCCTTGCCTTCTAAGGGGCATGGCTACTGCGAAGCCCTCTGGAAAATTCTGAAGGCCAATACCCAAGGCCAGGGCTACGGCACCCCCAATGGTAGTCCCGTCAAATCCGGCGGCAACGCCCCCAAAAAGAACACCCACTGCCAAACCCTCTGGTATATTATGAAGTGTTATGGCCAAGGTGAGCAAGGTAGTCCTATGCCAAGGCGATTTAATTCCCTCTGCTTCGGCCTCCTTAAAATTTAGGTGTAAATGAGGCAGTACCTTATCCAACCCAAACAGGAAAAAAGCACCCAACAGAAATCCAACCGCCGCAGGAATCACCTTAACAAAGCCTTCCCCTGGACTCATCTCTATGCCGGGGGCCAACAAACTCCAAAAACTTGCAGCCACCATAACACCGCCGGTAAAACCCAACATGGCATCCATGAGAGCCCTACTTGGGTTTTTAAATAAAAAAACCAATCCGGCACCGGCAGCCGTTAGTCCCCAGGTAAAAAGAGTAGCGTAAAATGCACCTAAAATGGGATTTATTGCTTCAAAATAGGCTATTATCTGTTCCATCAGGCTTCTATTTTAACATACAGGTTGGTGGCTATTTGATTGGATATCTGAAGCTCCCGATTCCCTATTTTAATGCGGAGGGAATCATCAAAAGCTTCTTTTTCCATCACGGTTATCTTATCTCCCAATGCAATGCGGTTTTTATCCAAGAACTTTAAAAAACTGGCCGAGGTATCCTTGACCCCCAAACAGATTCCGGAGGAGGGAATGGGAATGTCACTTAAGAGTTCTTTATCCCGTTCTAAAAATTCCCCGTTTTTGGTGGGAATGGGATCTCCATGGGGATCATATTTGGGAAAATCCAATAGGGCATCAAGCTTATCTATCAATTTTTCACTTTTGATATGCTCTAATTGTTCCGCTACCTCGTGCACCTCATCCCATGTAAAATCCAACTTCTTTACCAAAAATACTTCCCAAAGGCGGTGTTTTCTAATCACTGCCAGAGCCGTTTTAACTCCTTTTTGGGTAAGGCAAACCCCTTGGTAAGGCACATAGTCCAGTAGCTGTTTGTCCCCTAATCTTTTAGCCATATCCGTAACTGAGGAAGGTTTGGTCTCCATTTCAGCGGCAAGGGCATTGGTAGAAATTAGCGTCCCTCCATGACCCCCCAAATGAAAAATGGCTTTGATGTAGTTTTCTTCTGCTCGTGTCATCCAAAAAAAATTAAGGCCTCGCAAATAGCTTTCACCAAAAATACATTTTTATTTATAAAAACATATTTTTAGATTTGTCTAAATTTTAATTTTGATGATTAAAAAATATATATTGATAGTTCTATTGGCCATAGGGCAAATCCTCTGGGGGCAATCCGCCACCCTTTCAGGCACCATAACCCATAATGGGGAAGGCGTACCCTTTGCCAGCATTTATGTACAAAACACCAACTATGGTACCGTGGCCGATAAAGACGGGAACTACAGTTTTAGGCTAACGGCAGGGGATGTGACCGTAGTGGTGCAGGCCCAAGGATACCGTACCGTAAAAAGAACCATTTCCATAACCGAAAGCGAAGCCCAAATCCTAAACATCTCTTTGGTCCTAGACATCCTAGGCCTGGAGGAGGTTGTAGTAAGCGCCACTAGAAACCGTGTGGAGAGGCGTAGCGCGCCCGTAGTGGTATCTACCTTAAAACCAAGGCTGTTTACCGCAACACAATCCTTAACGGTGGCAGAGGGGCTAAACTTTACCCCAGGGGTGCGCGTGGAGACCAACTGCCAAAATTGCGGCTTTACCCAGGTACGCTTAAATGGTCTGGATGGTGGTTACACCCAAATATTATTAAACAGTAGACCAATTTATACCTCCTTACTTGGGGTTTATGGACTGGAACAAATACCTACCAATACCATTGAACGTGTGGAAGTAGTGCGCAGCGGAGGTTCTGCCCTGTATGGTTCCAATGCCATTGCAGGTACGGTGAACATCATCACCAAAGACCCTGTTCTCAACACCTGGGAAATAGGGAGCAGCTTGGCCAGTATTGGCGGTAAGGCAATAGATCGCATGGTGAACTTTAATACCTCTAACGTGGCAGACGACCTGAATAGCGGGGTGACACTTTTTGGTACCTACAGAAATCGGGATGCGTTTGATGCCAATGATGATGGCTTTACGGAACTGGTAGAGATAAGGAACACCACGGTGGGTGCCAAGGGGTTTGTGAGACCAACGGACCTGAGCAGGCTCTCTATGAACCTCAATGCCATACGGGAATACAGAAGGGGCGGTGATCGCTTGGACCTTGCTCCCCAATTTACGGACATCACGGAAGAACTGGACCATGACACTTTTATTGGTGGGATAGATTACGAAATCAACAACCCAGAAAACACACGTAAATTTCAGGCATACACATCTGCCTCCTACACCAACAGGGACAGTTACTATGGCGGATTGGGCGGTGGAAGAACCAAACAAGACAGTATCACCGCCAATAATGCCTTTGGAACTACAAAAGACCTTGCCTGGGTCAATGGGCTACAGTGGAACAAAACGTTTAAGAACGATGATGTTTTAACGACAGGTGCCGAGCTTAACATTAACTCCACAGAGGACCAAATACCGGGATATAACAGGACCATTGACCAAAACGTACAAGCCTTGGGCGGCTATGCCCAGTACGAATGGAAACCTACTTCCAACTTTACGGCCATGTTGGGCGGTCGTCTGGACCGCGTCAGCGTCAATGGAGATTATACCATTGGTGGTATATCACGTAATGTGGATTTGGACCAAACTGCCGTTTCCCCCCGCCTCACGCTGTCATACAAGCTTACGGAATCCTTAAGGGTGCGCGGTGGCTATGCCAGGGGATTTAGGGCACCACAGGCGTTTAATGAAGACTTGCATATCTCCAGTGTGGGCGGCGAGCCGCAATTCGTTATTCTATCGGAAGGATTGGAGACCGAATATTCCAATGCATTTACCGGCTCCTTGAATTATGCAAAGACCGTGAACGTACTCCAAATGGATTTTTTGATAGAAGGATTTTATACCACCTTGGAAAACCCTTTTACCTTGGTGAGCACAGGGGCAGTTTTGGAAAACGGGGCCATTTTGGAGGAAGTCCGCAATGGTGAGGGTGCCCGAGTGTTTGGGGCCAATTTTGAATTTGGGCTCTCCCCAAACCCCAATTGGCAATTTCAAGTGGGCGGCACCCTGCAACGTGCCCAATGGGACGCCCCCCAATTGCTTTTTGAGAGTGATGGCACTGTAGGGGAATCGGATTTATCCGTGGAACAATTTGTTCGCGTTCCCAATTTTTATGGCTATTTTAATTCCACCTGGATTCCCAATAAGGCCTTTAACGTGGACATAACGGGTACCTACACCGGTAATATGACGGTACCACGGGTCATAAGCGAAACGGGATTCTTGGCCTTGAACGAATCTGGAACCTTCTTTGACCTCAACCTTAAATTAGAGTCCCATTTTGATTTTAACGACGATTTTATGGTGACCGTTTCTGGCGGGGTCACCAATCTCTTCAATAGCTTTCAGGACGATTTTGATGTAGGCCCTACTAGAGATTCTGATTATGTCTATGGCCCGGATGCACCCAGAACCTTCTTTTTGGGATTAAAATTTGGTAAATTTCACTAGAATGAAACACAGCTGTATTCCAAACCAAATGAATGGATTTTAACCATGCGGCACTTCAAAAGACGTACCATGTGCAATTGCCGCATATCCCAAACGGACTTAACTAAAAATCCCGGGTTATCTCACCGTAGGGATGAGGCAAAGTGCCTTGTTAATTGCCCCTCCTTGCCCAAAAGGAAATATACCGCCCTACCTGATCCTCCTTTAAAGGGTGGTTATAAGTTGTTTCTGGTATTTTTCTTGCTTCTAAACCTTACGGTACCGCAACTTGCTACGGCCCAAGAAACATCCATCAATTGGCTAACTTTTGAACAATTGGAGGATTCCTTGGCCATACAACCTAAAAAGGTATTCATCAGTTTTTATGCAGATTGGTGTGTGTACTGCAAAAAAATGGATGTCGCGGCTTTTAAAAATAAGGAGGTGGTTTCCGAGCTAAACAAGCACTATTATGCCGTTAAAATGAATGCGCAGACCCAAGATACCATTGTGTTTGAGGGCACAACACTAACCAACCGGTTTATTGGGAAAAGCAGAAATCCCATTCATGATATGGCACTACTATTGGCAAGCCGGGAAGAACAGCCATTCTCATTGCCAGCCATGGTTGTGCTCAATGAAAAATTCCAGGTAAAGGCCCGTTACTTTAACTACCTGTCCCCAAAGGCCCTACAGGAGGTTTTGGAACAGCATCTGCAATAACAACCAAAGGATTTATAAGGAAAAACAGAAAAATGACCTGCACGTTTAAAGGCGGCTTTAAAGCTACTCAAAACCTTTGACCGAACGCTGTTTTCCTATACCCAAACCAACCCTTATCCCAGGTAGACTTTAGAATGAACCAAAAAAAAAGGGTAACTTTCTAAAAAAACTAATGCAACATACAAATGCATATAAACCATGGTAGTCACCGCAGAAAAAAACGAAAAAATCGGAAAAATGACCTTTTCCTCGGTGTATCCACACTACGTCAATAAAATTGAAAAAAAGGGGAGAACCAAAGAGGAACTGCATTCCGTAATCCAATGGCTTACCGGTTTTAGTGAGGAAAGCTTACAAGAGTTTATCAGGAAAAAAACCTCTTTTGCCGAGTTTTTTAAAAAGGCTTCCATCCATCCCAATGCCCACCTAATCACGGGTGTTATTTGTGGGTATCGGGTAGAGGAAATTGAATTTGAACCCTACAGGCAAGTACGGTATCTGGACAAACTGGTGGACGAACTGGCCAAGGGAAAAAAAATGGAAAAAATATTGCGTCAAGAAAAGAATTGACACACCAAATCCAAGGCAAAATAAAGGTTGAACTTACAGCTGTTTACAGCATACCAAATGGCTTAAGCTGCTTTTCGGTAAATACCAATTCTGCAGAAAGTACTATTTTGGCCTTTAACACCAACTATGGATAACCTAAAACATCAATACTCCGGACCTAGATGTTCCTTAAAAACAAACCGCGATGCATGTATACGGAGGTTAAATGTTAAATGACCCTAGATGAAGATTCATTTTTACATCTTGTAAGAAAGGTTAGCTAAGAAAGGATTTAAGAACTACGGTGTTATACATGGCCATGGTGTCATTAGAAGATAAACCATATTAGATTCATGAAAAAAACCCTGACACGCCTAGCTTGCCAATTATTCCCAAGGCGGCTTACCCGGTTTGCATATGATCAGCTTACCAATCCACAGTTGCGGAAATTAAGGACCCATGAAGAAAGTACTTTAAATAAGGCCACAAAAGTGCCCTTTATGTTCCAAGGATTTACCATTCAATGCTATACCTGGGAAGGCGGTGAAAAAAGTGTGCTATTAATCCATGGCTGGGAAGGGCAGGCGGGTAATTTTTCCGAAATTATTGAAGCGCTTATCAAGAGAGGCTTTACCGTTTATGGCTTTGATGCACCCTCACATGGCTATAGCTCAAAAGGCCGCACCAGTCCATTCCAGTTTACGGAACTCGTCATTGCCCTACTTAAAAAGTTTGAGGTAAAAAATTTGATAAGTCACTCCTTTGGTGGTGTGGCCACTACCTACGCGCTATATAAAAACCAAGATATCGCCATAGACAATTACCTCCTCTTTACCGTGCCGGATAAATTCTCCGAACGTATTGATGATGTTTGTGGGATGACGGGCATAACCAATGCCGTAAAACAACGTCTTATCTTAAAATTACAACGGGAAACAGGTACCGATGTAAACGCCTTAAGCGTTAGTGAATTTGTAAAACATATTAACGTAAAACAAGCCCTTATCCTTCATGACAAAAACGATACGGCGACCCCAATTGAACGTGCCAGAAATGTTCACCAACATTGGAAAGCGTCCACCCTTTTAGAAGTAGAGGGTACCGGCCACTTCCGTATCCTAAGAACGGACAGTGTTATTGCCCAGGGAGTCGCGTTTTTATCCAATTAAACCAAGGTATTTAATTCAACCTACAGTAAAAAAAATAGGACTTCCTTACAACAAGATCAAAGGGCTGCATTTCTTTGCGTACTTTTGACCAATGCCCAAGTACGACTACATTATCATTGGTGCCGGTGCGTCCGGCCTGCTTTTGGCCGATGCCCTTGGAAGCGACCCTTATTTTGTGGATAAAAAAATCGCTATTCTAGATAAGGACGATAAAAAGAAAAATGACCGTACTTGGTGTTTTTGGGAAACTGGAAAGGGAGAATTTGACGCTATGGTCCACAAAACGTGGCCCAAGGTATACTTTGCCGGTAAAAAATTAAGACAATCTTCCGCCATTGCCCCGTACCAATATAAAATGGTCAGGGGATTGGATTTCTACAATTACTATCTCTCCAAACTTAGGGACTATCCAAATATTACATTTATCCAAGAAGAGGTAACGGATATCACGCCTTTGGAAGATGGCAGCGTACTGGTAACTGGCAAGGACAACTACCAAACCAAGCAAGTATTCAATAGTATTTTTGATTATCGGAACTTTAAAAAAGACACCGGATTTCCCATTCTACAACAGCATTTTTTGGGCTGGTTTGTTAAGACCGAAAGGCCCATTTTTAAGATTGATGAAGCAACGTTCATGGATTTTTCCATTCCGCAAAAGGGAAATACCCGTTTTATGTATGTTTTACCGTTTTCCGAGACGGAGGCATTGGTGGAATACACCTTATTTTCCGAAACTCCCCTTCCAAAGGCAGAATATGAAGATGCCATTAAAGAGTACCTAAAGGATAAAAATGCCGGTACTTTTGATATTACGGAAACGGAACGCGGTAACATCCCCATGACCTGTTATGATTTTGGCCAGCACAATTCCGAACCTATTTTCAACATAGGCATGGCGGGTGGTTGGGCCAAGGCAAGCACGGGATACACCTTTAAAAAAAGCCAAAAAAACGTAAAGGCACTTGTGGCCCACTTAAAGCGCGGAAAAGAACCCATCAGTTTTTCCACCAAAAGCCGCTTTTGGTTTTATGACCTTTTACTATTGGATATACTGCACCGGGACAATTCCTTAGGGCAACCTATTTTTGAATCTCTTTTTAAGAACAGAAAACCCCAACTCATTTTCAAATTTTTAGATGAGGAAACTTCTTTGGTGGAAGATGTGTTTATTATGATGGCCCCCAACCCGTGGCCTTTTATTAAAGCCTTGTTGGGAAGGGTTTTTTAGGTGGTACGCTTCATCAGGTTATTTCCAAATTCTACCAATATCGCTTTGCGTTCTTTAGGCAGATCTATTTGATCAAGCGCTTCAAATGCTTTTAGGGTATAGGCTTCAATGGCCTCTGCGGTTGCTTGCACGGCGGCAGTGGATGTAAAAACCTCTTTAACGGCAAAAATCTTACCCTCTGGGTTATTGGGTTGGATGGAATACAGGTCCAACAGCTGCTTTTGCTGTTCTTTGTTCCCATTTTCCAATGCTTTTAGGTACAGGAAGGTTTTTTTATTCTCTATGATATCACCACCTATTTGCTTGCCAAAGGTTTTTGGATCGCCAAAGGCATCCAAATAATCATCTTGAATCTGAAAGGCGATGCCAAGATTTCTGCCAAAATCGTAGATCAAATTTTGCTGCCGTTCTGGTGCACCGGCAACAATGGCACCAATTTTTAAGGCGCAGGCCACCAAAACAGCGGTTTTATATTCTATCATCTTTAAATACTCGGGGATGCTAACATCATCCCGTGTTTCAAAATCAACATCGTACTGCTGCCCCTCGCAAACCTCTATGGCAGTTGCACTAAAGAGGCGGACCAACCGGGCAAAGGTAGCATCATCATACTGCTCAAAAAGTTGATACGAGTTAATCAGCATCGCATCCCCAGAAAGTATACCGGTGTTCACATCCCATTTTTCATGCACGGTAGGGTTGCCACGCCGCAGGGGCGCATCATCCATAATATCATCATGCACCAAGGAAAAATTATGGAACACCTCAACGGCCATGGCGGCAGCAAGAGCATCTTTATGGTTCCCTCCAAAAAAATCCGCTGCCATTAAGGTGAGTACCGGACGTAAGCGTTTGCCGCCCAAACCAAGAATATAGGCTACAGGCTCGTATAGGTTTCTGGGCTCTTTAATCTGATTTCTTTTTTCAAGATAGGAGACAAACTCTTCTTGATAAAATGCTATGGATTGCATGCTTTAAAATTTGTTCAAAAATACGGTCATTGTTACAAATTGATTGTGTGATAGTCTAATTAGCAGCTGCATTTTTAAAAAAAAGTAAAAAAGATGCAATGGATTTGTATTTCATCGTCTTTAGGGGTGAGGTGCAACATAACAACCTTAAATGGAATCCATAACCAACAATCCGTCCATAAAAGAATTCTTTACCGATGAATATTCGGCACTTAAGAATTATGTACGGTCCAGAATAGATGAAACTGTGGATGCCGAGGCCGAAGATATTATTCAAGATGTTGCAGTGCGATTGTTCTCAAGGCCCTTGGACGCTGTACCCATCAATAATATTCCCGGTTTTGTGTACAGCGCTCTAAAAAACAGGGTGATTGATGTGATGAGGGGAAAGAAAATCCGTATTAGGGGCGAAAAAGAAATTGAAGCACTATGGACGGACTTTGCTGCCTCCTTTTACAGCGGTTCTGAACTATCCTATACGGAAGAACTAAAGACCATCCTTAAAATTGAAATAAACGAATTGAAACCAGCCTACCGCGATATTATTCTAGCTATGGATTTTGAGGGGTATAGCTACCGGGAAATCTCAGAGGAAACCGGCATTTCCCAAGGAACCTTAATGTCTAGAAGGCATAGGGCCATATCCTTACTATTAAAGAAATTGGAAAAACATAAAAACTACGCGTATGAAAAGTAAACATCAAATGGAACATCAGGTAAAAAACCAAGTAACCAACTACGTAAAAAAAGGGGTGAAAATCATTTTCGCCATATGCTTTGGGGCGCTCATTGTCTTTTTGGTGGGCTACGTGGTCATGCGCCTTTGGAACTGGCTTATGCCAGAGCTATTTAGCCTATCAACCATTGGTTATTGGCAAGCGGTAGGCCTCATTGTGCTTGCCAAAATATTCTTTGGTTTTGGCAGCGGTGGACCTGGCAAAAAAGGAATGCCCAAAAACAGACCCTTGACACGCAAGTGTGGACCAATGAGAAACGAGTTTTCTAAATGGAAGCATTATGATGAGTTTTGGAAGAGCGAAGGAGAACAGGCGTTTGAAAATTATTTAAGTAAACTGGAAAAAGGAAAAAATGAAGAAGAAAACCCAAAGCAATAACAATCAAAATCGATATCGTCACAAGTTATTTTTTTGGAGTCTTGGGCTAGCCATAAATACGAGCCAAATAAATTCCGAGAATAAAGGGCGAAAGTTATCTGACCCGTACAAAAACACAACAGGCTAGTTTTACTCCTTACCAATGGTATTGCCTAAGCTTATAAAGTGACTTGATAGTTGGAATTACTGAAAAATCACACAAGGTTAAAAAAACGTAAAACTTTGGAAACTTTATTTGTTTTTAAAGTTTCCGACTTATTTTTGCCGCTCTTAATGCGTGAAAATATTCTACATACCGCCACCCAACTCTTCCTAAACCTAGGCTTTAAGAGTGTTACCATGGACGATTTGGCCCAAGAAATGGGCATATCCAAAAAAACCATTTACACCCACTTTAGCAATAAAGGGCAATTGGTAGAAGCTTGCACTATGCAGCTTTTTGGAAAGATATCCAACGGTATTGATGCCATTTGCACGCTTGACAAGAACCCTATTGAGGAGTTATATGACATTAAGCGTTTTGTCATGGAACATTTAAACGATGAGGCCGCTTCCCCGGAATACCAACTGCAAAAATACTATCCGGAGGTGCACCGGAACTTAAAGGAAAAGCAGTTCCACATGATGCAAACCTGCATTAAAGACAATGTGGAGCGCGGCATTCAACAAGGGATATACAGAGCAAACCTAAATGTGGAGTTTGTGGTGCGCATCTATTTTACCGGGGTAACCAGTATCAAGGACAGCCGCTTGTTCCCCAATCATCTATTTACCATGCGCAGCCTTATGGAAAACTATTTGGAATACCACCTTCGTGGCATAGTTACCCCTGAAGGCAGAAAAATATTAAACAACATCATCAATTCTAATCACGAATAAATGCGACTACACCTTATTGTGCTATTGCTTATAGCACCTTTCTTTATAACTGCGCAGGAACAACCTACGGCCTTTACCCTGGAAGACGCAGTCAATTACGCGTTAAAGCATAACTATAGCGCCATAAATGCAGATAGGGATATTCTTGATGCCCAGAAGCAAAAGTGGGAAGTCATTGCAAGCGGATTACCGCAAATAACTGGAGCGGTAGGTTACCAAAACCAAATCATACAGCCCATCGCCCAGTTTCCCTCTATTTTGGTGCCCCCAGAGTTTTTACCGGAAGGAGTGGTACAAGATCCCGACACCTTTATTCCCATCGTATTTGGTCCGCCACAAACGGCGACCGCATCGGCAACGCTAAGACAACAGATTTTTGACGGTTCTTACATTGTTGGCGTGCAGGCCACCAAGTCCTTTCTGAGCTACAGCCAGAACAATAAGGAGAAAACTGCCCTAGAGGTCCGTAAAGCGGTGGTTGAAGCTTATGGAAATGTATTACTTGCCAGGGAGAGTGTGGCCATCTTCCAAAAAAACAAAACCAATCTAGAAAAGAACTTAGTGGAAACGCAAAAGATTTTTGAAAACGGCCTGGGCGATGAGGAAAGTGTGGACCAGCTGCAGATTACGCTGGCTTCCGTGGACAATCAATTAAAGAACGCCATTAGATTAGAAAAAATCACCTTACAAATGCTGAATCTGATGATGGGCCTTGATACAGAGAACCCAACTACACTTTTAGATAACTTAACTAGTCTAACGGAACAAAACATGGATTCCAACTTCTTAACACAAGCTTTTCAGATTGAGAACAACATAGATTACAAGCTTGCCCTTAACCTTAACGAACAGCGTTTTTATGAACTAAAACTGGCAAAGAGCCGCGCACTGCCCACCTTAAACGGTTTTTTGAGCTATGGTGCCAACTCCTTCAGTGACAGATTTAATTTTTTAAGCCCTGGCCAACAATGGTTTGAACAATCCATTTTAGGGTTAGACTTAAGCATCCCAATCTTCAGTTCTTTGGGCAGGAGTGCGTCTACCCAACGTGCAAAGATTGCTTTGGAAAAAGCAAAAACCCAACTCACAGAAGCAGAGCAGCAAATACGGTTACAGCTAGATCGGGCAAAGAGCGACTACACTTTTTCCATAGAACAGTACCAAACTTCCAAGGAGAATTTGGCCCTAGCAGAACGTATAGAAACCAAAAATGAAATTAAATATAACGAAGGGCTGGCCACTAGTTTTGAGCTGCGGCAGGCACAGACACAACTATACAATAGCCAACAAGAGTACCTACAATCCATGGTTGATGTCATTAACCGAAGAACCCAGTTAGAAGTGATATTAAACCAATAAATCAATCAAAAAACACTATAAATCACCCTTAGTATTATGAAAAACATCAGCTACATCATCGCCACCACAATCCTACTCTCGTCCTGTGGTGGTGGTACAACAGAAAGCGTTGAAGCCATTGTGGAAGCAAAGGACCTTACGGCAATTCGCGCTAAAAAAAATGAAATCACGGAAACCTATAGGGCTTTGGAAAAAGAAATCCAATTGCTGGATTCTGCCATTGCGGAATTGGATGCCAACGCAAAATTGCCCCTAGTGACCACCATTGAGGCCAAAACGGAAAAATTTGACCATTTTCTGGAATTACAGGGAGATGTCACCACAAAACAAAATGTATTGATTTACCCAGAAATGGCAGGGACCCTACAACGTGTTTATGTAAAAGAAGGCCAAAAGGTAAAAAAAGGCCAACTATTGGCCAGTATAGATGACGGTGGTCTGTCTAGCTCACTGGCACAAATGAAGACCCAATTGGCCTTGGCAGAAACCACTTTTGAGCGACAAAAACGTCTTTGGGACCAAAACATTGGTTCTGAAATTCAATTTCTGCAGGCAAAAGCCAATTACGAAGCCCAAAAAAGCGCCGTAGACCAAATGCAGAGCCAGGTAGGAAAATCCGACATTAGGGCTCCCTTTTCCGGGATTATAGATGATGTTATCAAAGATCAAGGCACTGTGGTGAGCCCTGGGCCGGGAGCAGAAATATTTAGAATCGTAAACCTTTCCGATATGTATGTGGAGGTAGAGGTGCCGGAAAATTACCTTAGTGGGATACAAGCGGGAAAGGAAGCAAAGGTGTTTTTCCCTGTTCTGGGAGAAACCGTGGACTCTAAAATAAGACAGACGGGAAACTTTATCAATCCAAGTAACAGGGCCTTTACCGTAGAAATCCCGGTTCCCAACACATCTGGCATGGTAAAACCCAACCTTACGGCAAAAGTGAGCCTTAACGATTACACCAATGAAAACGCCATTCTTATTCCGCAAGGCATTATTTCAGAAAACTCCGAGGGGGAACAATACATCTACCTGGCAGAAAAATCAGGTGAAGACGGAATCGCTTCTGTCCGAAGGCAAATTATAGAAACCGGACTAACAACGGGTAGTATGGTAGAAGTGACTGCGGGAATTTCTAATGGAGACCTACTCGTCAATGAGGGGGCCAGAACGGTAAAAGATGGGCAGAGCGTGAAAATATTGGCTAATTAGACAGCAGCCATTAATCAATAGTAGTTAAATCCTAGAAAATTGTTGCGATAGATACTGTGCGATTTGCCTTTGGAGAATAAAAGGGGTTTTACAAGGCTACAGGAACAATCAAAAATGACAATAGGTTTTCAGAAATATTTAAAAAACTAATAGCCCGGTTTATGGGTCGTCTGATGAGAAAACTAATAGTAAAGACACAGAAACCAGTACAAACTACCCACTAAAGACGTATTTAAATGAGCAAGCAAAATAAAAACATTGATAAAGAGTTTCGGCTATCATCTTGGGCCATTGACAATCCGTCTGTGATCTATGTGATGATCGGGCTGTTCTTGTACATTGGTTTCCTGGGCTACCAAGCCATGCCAAGGGAAGATTATCCGGAAATTGTAGAGACCAAAATCTATGTAAGCACGCCCTACCCTGGCAATACCGCCGAAGATATCGAAAGATTGATAACGGACCCCTTGGAAGACCGCCTAAAGAACGTGAGCAATGTAGTGGAAACCATCTCTACCTCCCAAGAAGACTATTCCATTATTACGGTAGAGTTTGATGAAGATATTACGGTGGAACAGGCAAAACAAAAGGTAAAGGATGAAGTGGATGGCGAAAAAGCCGGAGAAGACTGGCCCACCTTTAATGGAGCCAAAGTAGAACCCAACGTATTCGACTTAAATTTGGCCGAATCCTTTCCTATAATGAACGTGAATTTTACCGGTGACTATCCAGTAGAAAAACTGAAAGAATTTGCAGAGTATTTAGAAGATCAGATAGAAAACCTGCCAGAAATCAAAGAAGTGGATATCCGTGGAGCACAGGAAAAAGAGGTAGAAGTTGCCGTGGACATCTACAAAATGATGGCCGCTAAAATTAGTTTTCAAGATGTGATCAGTGCCATTGCCAATGGCAATACCACCCTTTCGGCGGGGAATATTAAAACATCGGAACAAAGAAGGACCATTAGGGTCTTGGGGGAAATAGAAGACCCCAAAGAACTGGAAAATTTTGTGGTAAAATCTGAAAATGGTGCCGTTTACCTTAAAGATATTGCCAAAGTCACCTTTGAAGAGGAAGATAAGACTACCTATGCCCGTGAATTTGGGAATAGCGTGGTAATGCTGGACATTAAAAAACGTTCTGGCAAAAATACCATTGCCGCCACCAAAAGAATAAGGGAGCTTATTCAAGAGGCACAGGCAACCTATTATCCCGCAGATTTGAACATTTCCGTGGCCAATGATTCTTCTGATCGCACCTTAAACCAAGTAGATGACCTTGTAAACAATATCATTTTTGGGATTCTTTTGGTGGTTACGGTTCTAATGTTCTTTTTAGGATTTAGAAACGCACTGTTCGTAGGGTTTGCCATACCCATGTCCATGTTTATGTCCTTTATGATTTTGAACCTGTTGGGATACACCCTAAATACCATGATCTTGTTTGGGATGATCATGGGACTTGGGATGCTGGTAGATAATGGTATCGTGGTGGTGGAGAATGTCTATCGGCTTATGAGCGAGGGCATGTCCAGAACCGAAGCTGCAAAAAAGGGGATTGGTGAAATAGCTTTCCCCATTATCATTTCTACAGTGACCACGGTGGCGGCCTTTGTTCCATTGGGGCTCTGGCCAGGTATTTTTGGGCAGTTTATGATCTTCTTTCCCATAACCCTCTCGGTAGTATTGGGCTCTTCTTTATTTGTGGCCATTTTCATGAACTCTATGTTGGTGTCCCAATTTATGGAGTTGGGGGAAAAAGAACTGCCCGTAAAAAAACTTATTCGCACCACCAGTATTATGGGCGGCATTGGCCTGTTTGTTCTCCTTGTGGGCGGAGCCTATCGTGGTTTGGGTACCTTAATGATCGTAACGGCCATTATGTTTTGGGTCTACAAGTACGTGCTTAAAAAATGGGCAAGACGGTTTCAAGAAAATACCATGGTACGGTTTGAGAATTTTTATGAAAAACAAATCACCCATGCGCTACGAGGCAAGAACGTCTATTGGTATTTTGGACTTACCGCACTGCTATTGGTGGGGACCTTTATGCTTTTTGGAATGTCATTGGGCTCTGGAAGGACCAAGGTGGAATTTTTTCCGGATAACACCCCCAATGAAATTTATGTGTATATAGAATATCCAGAAGGAACATCGATTGAAAAAACCAACCATCTCACCAAACGTATTGAGGAACGTGTCTATGGCGTGGTCAATAGAGATACCTATACCAATGGCGATCACAACTATCTCGTGGAATCTGCGGTTTCACAAGTTGGGGAAGGGGCCGGAAACCCACAGACGGATGGAGGTTCCGCGGCAGAAATGCCACATCGTGGCAAAGTAACGGTATCCATGAGGGAATACAAATATAGAAACGGACTGGATACAGAGGAGCTGCGGGGTGCCATTCAAGAAGAACTTACTGGGGTATACCCAGGGGTGTCCATTTCCGTGGAGAAAAATGCGGATGGCCCTCCGGCTGGGTACCCGGTAAACATTGAGCTGGAAGGTAAGGATTATGACGAGCTTATCACCGTAGGGGAGAACATCAGAAATTACTTAAACACCAAAAACATTGCTTACATAGAAGAATTAAAGCTAGATGTCAATAAAAGCAAACCTTCCATGCAAGTATTGGTAGACCGCGAAAAAGCCGGGGAACTTGGGGTTGCCGTGGGTCAGGTAGGGCAGCAGTTAAGACGCTCCCTATTTGGTGAAAAAGCTGGGGTCTATAAAAAAGACGGGGAAGACTACGACATTAACGTACGTTTTAACAGCAATTTACGGTACGACAAGAATGCCCTATTCAATCAGAACATTATCTTCAGGGATCAAGCAACTGGTAAAATCAAGGAAATTCCCGTATCCTCCGTGGCCACCCAAAAGAATTCATCGGGCTTTAGTGCCATCAAACATAAAAATGGAAATCGTGTTGTGACCGTCTATTCCGGATTAAAAGCGGGTGGAAACCCAGCAGCCGTTGTAGAAAAGGTGAAACAGGCAATGGAAAACTATGATGGTATTCCGCCTGGGGTCAACGTGGATTATACAGGTGAGATAGAAGAGCAGAACAAGCAAATGCAATTTTTGGTCGGGGCTTTTTTCTCTGGTTTGGGACTTATAATGCTTATCCTAATTTTTCAATTTGGGGGCATCTCCAAACCATTGATCATCATGATTGCCATTTTTCTAAGTTTCATCGGTGTTTTTGGAGGCCTAATGATTACTGGTTGGCCCTTTGTTATTTTAATGACCATGATGGGAATCATTTCCTTGGCAGGTATTGTGGTAAATAATGGGGTAGTACTGCTAGATTATACCCAAATACTCATAGACCGTAGAAAAGTGGCCCTTGGGCTTGACGATAAAGCGCTGCTTTCCATGGAAGAGGCAACAGATATCATCATTAAGGGTGGAAAAGCCCGTTTACGTCCGGTAATCCTAACGGCAATCACCACAGTATTAGGTTTAATTCCGTTGGCCATTGGACTGAACATTGACTTTTTCTCGCTATTTTCCAACTTTGACCCCAATATTTATATGGGCGGTGATAATGTGATTTTCTGGGGGCCCCTTGCTTGGACGGTTATTTTTGGCCTCATTGTGGCCACTTTTTTAACGCTGATCATAGTCCCAGTGCTGTTCAATATTGTCTATCGTATTAAGGTAGGCTTGCAGCGCGGCAAAAGAACGGTCCTAGAATCAAAGCCAATCGCAGACCAGGCGGCTTAAACAAAAGGAGCTTTGTTCAAAAGGGAACTTTTGCACAAATAGAGCGGCGTCATACAACTGTTACCTAAGGCTAAGGCCAAAGAAGGTGGCGAATGGGTATTTTGATTGTAGGTTGCTGCAAATTTAGGTATGTACATGCGTCTCAATAAATTTTGGGAAAGCGTATAGCAAACCCAAACATTTTGAACGATAAAAGCCCCCAAATGTCTTGAGGGCTTTTTTCTTTTAGAGTATAAAGCCCCATTAAACAAAGGCTTGGTGCTCACTATTTACCCAAAAACCTATGGTAACAGGTAAAGAATAAAGTTGATTTATGACCAACTTTAAATGCTCCTCTGCAGATGGTTAAACGCATCTGGTTCTTAAAAAAGGAAAGTTGTACCCCATACCACTAGCATGCAATAAAAGGCTGACGGCCTTTATGGGCAGGCTAATCCAAGGCTTTTTAGCCTCTAACCAGACGAAGGAAAATGTTGGATTCCATCAATACTATGAACTTAAAGGTACCAGTTTTTATTACTAAATTTCAGTCCCAATAGATGATTTAAGGACTTTAGCACATTACTAAATATGCACATAATTTGGAACTATGGTATCAACAGAGGCAAAATTAAAGGAACGCGTAAAAGAGCTCACTTGTCTGTATGAGGTTACTTCCATTATCGTTAACTCAGATTATGACCAACTCCATACCTCTTTAGAAGCTATTTTATATTGCTTAAAAAGGGGGTGGCAGTTTAATGAAGATGCAGAGGCCAGTTTAACGGCCAGTGGTTACGAGGTACGGACCGATAATTATGATATAGACAGGGTAACCCTAACTTCTGACATAAAGGTTTTTAATAAAGTTGATGGACAAATTACGATTGGCTATCCAGCAGGCAAGTATAAATTGACCGATTTTCTTGCCGAGGAACAGACCCTCCTAAACAACATAAGTCTTGCAGTGGGTAACCTATTGGAGCGTAAACAGATACGGGACAGTGAAGCGGCCACACGCAGACAAATGGAACGTGCGGACCGTCTGCACATTTTGGGTGAAATAACGGCAGGCATTGCGCATGAACTCAACACCCCATTAGCCAATATATTGGGGTTTGCAGAACTTTTAAAGGAAAAAGTGAAAAATGAGGACAATGTCCGTGACCTCCAAAAAATCATGGACAATACCATTTTTAGCAGGGAAATCGTAAAAAAACTGATGTTCTTTGCTTGTGAAATGCCACAAGAGATGAAGGTCGTGGAGCTTATCCCAACCGTGGAAAATGTGCTAAAACTCTTAAAACCTCAGCTAGGGGCAAAAAATATTCAACTAAAAAAAACATTCACGGAAAAACCAATCTTCTTACGGGCAGACACCGTACAATTGACCCAAGTACTCTTTAACCTTATCATGAATGCTGCTTATTATTCCCCCGAAGGAGGAACCATAAAAATTGACATTTCTCAAAAGGGACAGCACATACACATTACAATCTCTGACCAAGGGGTGGGCATCGACCCCAAATTGGCAGAAAAAGTGTTTGAACCCTTTTTCACGACCAAGCCCATCGGTGATGGTTCAGGCTTGGGACTAAGCGTGGTCCACGGTATCATCAGTAGCCATAAGGGCACCATAGCCCATACACCAAATGACCCAAAAGGAACCATTTTTACCATCAATTTGCCTAAATTGTGAACATGACCCTACGCAAGGAAAATATTTTAATCGTTGACGATGACATCCACATCCTAGAACTTCTACAACGACACCTGCGGTCATTGGACTACCATACTTTTAAGGCAGTTTCCGTCAAAGAGGCGCTTTTTATCTTAAAGGACACCTTTATAGACCTTTTAATAACGGACATTCAAATGCCAGAAGTAGACGGATTACAGTTGCTCAAATTCACCAACGAGCATTACCCGGACATCCCTAAGTTAGTGGTCACGGGCTATCCCTCCGTAACTGGTGCACTAGAAACCTTCAAGTCTGGTGCGGTGGACTATTTAACCAAACCCTTTACCAAGGAAGAATTAAGGCTGGCCGTGGCAAAAGCCGTCACCAACCAGCATGGAAAATCCCAAACAAGGAAGGTCCAAAAAGCACCGACCCAAACTAAATACGGGGATATGGTAGGGGCATCAGGGAGTTTTCAGAAAGTTACCAATATCATTGATCGGGTCAAGGATAATAAAGCCACTGTGCTTATTAAAGGGGAAAGCGGCACTGGAAAGGAACTAGTTGCACGCGCCATCCACTATACAGGCAAATTTTCCCGTGCTCCTTTTATAGCGGTCAACTGCGGGGCAATACCAGAAAACCTGCAGGAGGCGGAGCTTTTTGGATATATCAAAGGTGCCTTTACAGGTGCCAATGAAAATCGTAATGGCTTCTTTCAAGCTGCACAGGGTGGAACACTGTTTTTGGATGAAATAGGCACGGCTTCCCTAGCGGTACAGACCAAGCTACTGCGTGCTTTACAAGAGAAGGAAATCACAAAAGTTGGTTCCCAAAAACCAGAAAAAGTGGACATCCGAATCATTGCGGCTACCAATGCGGACCTAATGGAGAATATAAAAAATAAAGACTTCCGGGAAGACCTCTATTACAGGTTGACCGTGGTAGAAATCACAGTCCCGCCATTACGCGAACGCAAATCCGATATTCCCTTATTGGTAGATAAATTTTTGCTAAAATATGGTGTTGAATACAAAGACCGGTTACTAAAGATTTCTCCCGAAGCACTATCAGTTTTGGAACGTCATCATTGGCCAGGAAATATACGGGAACTAGAAAATAGCATACAGCGCGCTGTAATTATGGCTGATGGGCTTATTGGAGTGAAAGACCTTCCTGATTATCTAAAATACGAAATTGAGTTTCCCCAAACAGGCTTTGTCCCTCTAAAAGTCATGGAAAAAGAATATGTAAAACGTGTATTGCTACATACTCAGGGCAATAAGACAAAGGCTGCCAAAATACTCCAGATCGATCGTAAGACCTTACGGGACAAACTTCACTAGACCTGGTAATTTTCTCCCCAAATGGGGATTTTCTCTCCACCCCAAAAAATCCTTATATAAAATTCATAAGAATATATATTCTGATTATCAGTATGTTATGTTTTTTGGCACACTTTAGTTTTATCTAGGCACCACTTTTGCCATTTAAAGGATGAAACAAAATATTTACCATGGTAGTCTTTATACCAACATTCATAAATCTTGGAAAAAGCCGCAGGAAGGATAGGGACAATCATAGTCAAAAAATATCGGACAAAAGGAAACAAAATTCTAATTCTAGAAAAAAAAGAAATGAAACACGGTAATCTTGTTTTTAGTGCTGGGGATTTCTTGATGATAAAAAAGTATCAGAAAGACTTTTTGGTCTATGAGGATTATTCCCATAAGAACAGCCTAGACCTGCTTAATGAGCATATGTTGGAGGCAATGGTGTTGGAGGCCAATGACATGCCGTCACACATTGTACAAATGTATGCCCACATTACCGTAAAATGCACATTGGGCTGGGAAGATACCTTTCAACTGGTTGCACCTTGTGAAGAGAATATTAAGGAGAACAAAGTATCGGTTATCAGCAGTCTGGGTGCTTCCGTCATAGGTTTGGCAGAAGGTGATAAAGTTACTATTGGCCTTCCTGGCAGCAGAATACATTTAACCATTACCAACGTACAGCAAGCCAAATCAAAAGTAATACCATTCATTCCCAAAGAAGAGCTAAAAAAATTAGTGTTAAAAAGAAAACATAATCTGTTAACCTTAAATATGTAGTCATGATGAAATATGCAATTGCCTTTTTATTTTCAATTAGCGTGCTCAATGCACAGGATAATGTAAACGTAGTGCCGCAAGATGTAGAAGTAGGAGATGTCTTTGAAATAGGAAAACCTGAAACAAACATGTACCAACACATTAAATTTCCAAAGCCCAATTTTATCATCAAGAAAGGTGGTAACGCCAATTATAAACGTGTTGAAGGTAAAAAAGTGGTAGTTACGGATGTAAAGGAAAGAAAAGATGGCACCACAAGGATAAAAATAACACCTACCGATGGAGGGCGCTTTTTTGAAACCCACAGTGTTGTAAACGCTGATTTTCTAAAAGCACTGGAATCAGGAGAACTGATGCCATTATAGCTGATTTTGGTTGGTGGATGCTACCCATCCGCAGCCCTCATAAAGATTTGCTCAAAAACAGGGGTGAGCGGGTGGGATTTTGCTGATTACACCAAAATAGAGTGCATTTAAGACAACAATAAAATTTAGAAACCATGTTAATAAAACCAAGAGTTACCCAACGTATACAGACTGGCCTTATTTTGGCCATGGCCTTTCTTTTGGTCCTAGGCTCCAACAGGCTAGACCAAAAGCATTTTTCTACCGTCCAAAATACGGTGAACTCGGTATACAAGGACAGAGTAGTGGTGCAGGACATCATATACCGTATCAATAACCTCTTCCATAAAAAAGAATTGCGTTTTATCCGTAACGGGAATTTTACTGACATGGTGAAGGAAAATAAAGAAATAGATGAACTCTTGTTAAACTTTGGTGGCACCAAGCTTACCCAAAATGAGTCGCGACTCCTCACTACTTTAAACCAACAATTTTCTAAAATACAGGAACTGGAAGGGAAAGTGGCCAATCCGACGGCTGATTTTGAGGCAGATTTGGGCATTGTGGGTATTAAAACCCTTAAAGAAATGCAAAAAAACCTTGATGCACTTGCTGCCATACAACTTTCGGAAAGTGAGCAGTTGACGGAACTTTCCAACAAGTCACTGGGTATGAATATAATGCTTTCCAAACTTGAGGTGGGCTTTTTAATACTTTTTGGAGCGGCCATGATTTTTATGATTTTTTACCCAAAGCCCAAGGTTGAGCTTGCACCGGAAAACTAAGCCTACGATGTCAAAAAAAATATTTGTAATGAAAACCAGAGAATATGCCCGTAGTATATGTTCTACTTGCAGACACTTAGTGCTGTGTTGCTTATCCAAGGATAAAACCAAGGTGAGCTCTTGTAGTGAATATGTCCATACTTTAGAAAAATTGCCGCCCGTATCCACCAATGAAGAAACTACTATTTTCAGTATACGAGAACGCAAAAACGACAACAAAGAATTGATACTAAACTAGAAATAATGACAACATTGACACAAAGACCAAAAAAGGCCCATAAGCAGGGTATGCTAGACAACGTTATGCGCCAATTTGACCATGCGGCCGATATGGTAGGGTTGAATCCAAACATCAGAAAAATTTTGGAGGTAACCAATAATGAGCTAGTGGTTCATTTTCCCGTACGTATGGATAATGGTGCCGTGGAGATATTCACGGGCTACCGGGTACAGCACAATAATGCCTTGGGGCCATACAAAGGTGGTCTTCGCTACCACCCCACGGTAGATATTGACGCGGCGCGCGCCCTAGCAATGTGGATGACATGGAAAACCTCTTTGGCCGGACTGCCGTATGGCGGTGCCAAAGGTGGTATCCAATTAAATCCGGAAAAATATTCACAAGAAGAATTACAGCGTATCACACGGAGGTTCACCTATGCCCTTGGGGACAATATTGGTCCTGAACTGGATATCCCGGCACCGGACGTAAATACCAATCCCCAGACCATGGCCTGGATTTTAGACACTTATATGAGTACAAAACCACCCGCGGAACGCTCCACCAACATGCATGTGGTAACCGGTAAGCCAATTGGTGCTGGCGGTTCCGAAGGTAGGGATAGGGCCACGGGGTACGGGGTCTTCCTAACCATCAAATTTTGGGCAGAGCAAAAGAAAGTGGCCTTAAAGCACAAGAAATTTATAGTACAAGGTTTTGGAAACGTAGGATATTGGGCCGCCCACTTTTTAGAAAAGGAAGGGGCCATCATGACTGCGGTACAGGATGCCTATGGAAGCATCGTAAACGATGAAGGCATTCCCGTTGAAAAACTATTGGAATATTCAAAGGCCAACAACGGCAGCATCCAAGGCTTCTCAGGGGCAAGAACTATAAACAATTCTGATTTCTTTGGTCTTGATTGTGATGTTTGTGTCCCGGCTGCACTAGGAAACCAAATTACGGCCAAAAACGCAAAAAAGATAAAAGCTTATCTCATCGCCGAAGGCGCCAACGGCCCAACGGACGTGGAAGCAGAGGAAATATTATTAAAAAAAGGTATTGACATCATTCCAGATATCACGTGCAACTCAGGAGGGGTCATAGGCAGTTATTTTGAATGGCTACAAAACAAAAACAGTGAAATATGGCAGTTAGAGGAGGTAATGGCCAAACTAGAGAAAAAGATGCACGAATCTTTTGTAAAAGTCTTTAGGACCTCACAGGAAAGAAACGTGGATATGCGAACAGCAGCTTTTATGATTGCCATTGAACGTTTAGAGCAAGCATATGTGCAAAGGGGCATCTTTCCCTAAACCATGAGCGTTTGATATAAGGGGCTTCCGCCCTCTGGAGCGGAAGCCTTTAAACCCAAAGAAATTAAAGCCATGATATACCAACGCAACCGTGATGGTTCATGGTAAAATAAACCGGTTTTTGAACGGATAAGATTAGCTATACATAAAAATTAAAATCAACAGATGAAATACGGAAGTTTGGTCATTGAAAAAAAGGAATACGTACTGTTAAAGCGTTTGATGAACCTTTCTGGTTTTTACAAGGATGATGTCCTACGCAAATCCATCTCAAAACTATCCGCAGAACTGGAAACAGCCCACATCCTGGACGAATCGGAAATGCCGATAGATGTAGTAAGACTCCATTCAGAGACTACCGTAACTTCCAAGACGGGTTGGCAAAAGACATTTCAATTGGTCATGCCCAAAGACAGTGACTTTAAAGCAGATAAAATTTCCATTATTACCCCTATGGGTTCTGCCGTAATAGGATACGCAAAAGGGGACACTATAGTTTGGGACTTTCCATCGGGAAAACAGCAATTGATGATAGAAAACGTAGTTCAGGGAAAAAAACACATTAACCTAGACATGGTACTTTAACCAGTGAAGACTTGTAGAACATACAATGATTAATGTAAAATGGAAGAAACAAAAGTTACAAAAACAAATAGCTTTCACAATGGGGCCATGGTCAATGACCAAAAAAAGGATATTGCCAATTGGTGGAAAACCCTTGCGTATATCCAAGACGATTTTATTAAGCTGCTCGCCCCTACGCCAAGGAATATGGAAGTGCAAGGGCTTTATCAAGAAATGATGAGCTTGCAACGGGAAAATAAACTACTATTGCGCTCCTTAAACATCTACCGCTCATCATTGGAAAAGGCAATAGAATGCGACACCACTGATTGTGACGCTTTTTTTATAAAGAACCATCAAATGTTGAAAAACAAGTACCAGCGTCATATAAACAATTACAAGGCATTAAAATTAAAGGTTTAACAGACCTGATAGTGAGTAACTGTTTGACCAGAACCGTTGACCCTATTTAAATAACTTTATAAAAAAGGTAAAATGTTCAAAAGAGGCACTAAATTATACAGCATATGCACCGGCTCTTGTCCCAAATGCCACAAGGACAGTATGTACATTAATAAGAATCCCTATTACTTGTCCACGGTATACAAAATGCATGAATACTGTGCCTCATGCGGACTAAAATTTAAGATGGAGCCTTCATTTTTCTTTGGGGCGATGTACGTAAGCTACGCACTTGGCACCGCCTTAGGTGTTGGTGGTTTTATAGTGTCGCAGTATGTGTTTCAACTTTCCCTATTGGGCTCGTTCTTTACCATTATAGGCATATTGGTCCTTCTCATGCCTGTTATTATGCGGTTGGCTCGGAACATTTGGATAAACTTTTTTATCAATTTTGAAAAAGACCCAAGCTTGGTAGAAAGACCAAAGTAAGCCTTCCTGTATCTCAAATAGACTTTAAGCCAAGGTGTTAACCTCATTATTGTGCATACTTTGGCCCCATATTTAGTTTCATTTACCGTGAATATATGGATATTCCCGTCTTGGTGATAGCATGGACGTTTCAGCTTACAATGCTTCACTTTAAAGCGTCTATTGGGCGTTGGCAAGAACAGGATTTTCCTAAGGGCTAGATGACCAAACCCTACATAGTAAAATAAAAAAGCCCCCAAATGTCTTGAGGGCTTTTATATGCTGAAACTACAGGTATATTACTTATTCACGGCAACCACCTCAGCTTGATTCCAGTTTTTTACGTAAGCGATTTGATTGTCTTCAAAATCAACTTCTTTTAAAATAGCATCTTTCCAAAAAAACCATTTCCCAGTTCGGATGCCATGGGCATATTTTCCGGTAGCTAATTTTTTTCCTTCTTGGTTGTACATATACCACTGTCCATGCAGTTTGCCCTCTAACAAATATCCCGTTTGGGCAACCGTTCCATTATCATGGAAATACGTGGCTTTTACCATTTTACCTTCTTTTTCAAAATTTGGCTTCATCTTTTGGGCAAAAGTCACCACTGAAAACAACAACGCTATTAATAAAATTCCCTTCTTCATCATTATATTTTTAATTCACAATTCCCTTACACTAACGTAACAAATATAGCATTTATTTTACATCAAATACTTATTTAACTAACATTTACATAACATTAAATTTACATTAAACCCATAAGTAGTTGTTTTTAAGCTTATTAATAGATTAGTAAAGTTGTTGTTTTTTCGATGAGTTACCTTCTATTTTACTTGTAATCCGATACAAATAGTCATATTCAAGCCTTTAAAATGGCTGGTAATAGATGTTTTAGTTACCATAAGAACTAATTACCTTTGCAACTTATTTATGTGGAAATGTACAGAACTACGACATGTGGCGCCTTGGGGGCTACAGCGATTGATACAGAAGTAATATTGAGTGGGTGGGTGCACAAACTACGGGACAAGGGTTTTGTGGTTTGGATAGATCTTAGGGACCGCTACGGAATTACCCAATTGGTCTTTGATGCAGAGCGAAGCTCCAAGGAATTATTGGAACAAGCCCGGTCTTTGGGGCGCGAAACCGTAATTAAAGTTAAGGGGCAAGTGATTGAGCGTGCTTCCAAAAACCCGAATATTTCCACCGGTGACATTGAGGTTTTGGTTTCTGAACTTAAGGTTCTCAACACCTCATTACTCCCCCCGTTTACCATTGAAGATGATACTGACGGTGGTGAGGACATTAGAATGAAATACCGGTATTTGGATATTAGACGAAATCCGGTTAAGAACAACCTGATGTTTAGGCACAAGGTATCCATGGAGGTACGCAAATACCTATCGGACCAAGGGTTTATAGATGTTGAAACACCATATTTAATTAAATCCACCCCTGAGGGCGCCCGTGACTTTTTGGTTCCCAGCCGTATGAACCAAGGTCAGTTTTACGCCCTTCCACAATCGCCACAGACCTTTAAACAACTACTCATGGTGGGTGGCATGGACAAGTATTTTCAAATCGTAAAGTGTTTTAGGGATGAAGACCTACGTGCCGACCGGCAGCCGGAATTCACCCAAATAGACTGCGAAATGGCCTTTGTGGAACAAGAGGATATATTAAACACCTTTGAGGGGCTTACCAAACATTTGCTGCTGGAAATTAAAGGGGTAGAGGTACAGGATTTTCCGCGAATCACCTATGATGAGGCCATGGCCCGTTATGGCAATGACAAGCCAGACATTCGTTTTGGTATGGAGTTCGGGGAGTTGAATGCCGTTGCACAGCACAAGGATTTTAAGGTATTCAACACCGCCCAATTGGTGGTAGGGATAGCCGTACCCGGTGGTAACGCATACAGCAGAAAGGAAATTGATAAGTTAATCGACTGGGTCAAACGTCCACAAGTTGGCGCACAAGGAATGGTATATTGCCGTTGTAATGACGATGGTTCCTTTAAATCCTCTGTCGATAAATTTTATGACCAAGGAGATTTAGCACAGTGGGCCAATGCAACCGGTGCCAAACCAGGTGATTTAATTTGTATCCTCTCTGGAGAAACCAATAAGGTTAGAGCGCAAATGAGTGCGCTCCGAATGGAAATGGCAGAACGTTTAGGATTGCGCAAAGCTGATGAATTTGCGCCCCTTTGGGTAATTGACTTTCCATTGTTGGAACTGGATGAAGAAACCGGGCACTACCACGCCATGCACCACCCCTTCACCTCACCAAAACCTGGACAATTACAACTCCTGGACACTGATCTGGGCGCCGTTAAGGCAAACGCCTATGATTTGGTATTGAACGGGAACGAAATTGGTGGTGGTTCCATTCGTATCCATGATAAAGAGACCCAAGCCATTATGTTCAAACATCTGGGCTTTACGGAGGAGGAAGCCAAAGCACAGTTCGGCTTTCTTATGGATGCCTTTCAGTACGGTGCCCCACCACATGGCGGTATCGCTTTTGGTTTGGATAGGTTGGTCGCTATTCTGGGCGGACAGGAGACCATTAGGGATTTTATTGCTTTCCCTAAGAACAACAGCGGTAGGGATGTGATGATTGATGCCCCTGCAACCATCGATAACGATCAATTAAAAGAACTACATTTAAAGTTGGACCATAAGTCTTAGGCAAATTAGAATGCTTACGATTGGCCTCCTAAAAAAGTGCCGTTAATTTAAGGGTTGTAGTGAAGCACAGTGTATTCTGGCCGCACGGAACCTGCTTGCAGACGGGCAAGGAATCCCACCCAAACCTGCTTGGCTAAACCTGCATAAGAGAATAGCGAACACCACCTTCTGATATTTAAAGGCGTGGCCGCAGACCCCCAAACGTGGGTTCCCATGAGAGGCTACCTATACCTTCTTTTTTACCGCGATTACCGCAAGGCCATTGCAGATTTTAATGCCTCTGATACCTTGACCCCTTTTCTGGATTATCCCCAGGGGCACAGTGTGGATTATTGGAGGGGAATCGCCTATTTGGGTTTAAAGGACTATAAGAATTCCATCGCCTATTGGAACAAACACATCGCCAAAGAAACCAAGGATTCTGGCGAAGATTGGGTAGAATTGGAAGCCTTCCTGTATAGGGGCATTGCCCAGTAATAAGCTGGTCATCCCCAAAAGGCATTGGAAAATTTTGACAAACTTCTTGGCTACTATAGCACCTCCGCGGAAACAACATATTATTACGCCAAAATTCTTTTGGAAAATGGGGACTTGGACCAGGGGTTAAGGTTTTTGGAGGAGGCCAAGGAAGACCTTGAAAACAAATATGCCATTTACCATGATTATGTAGAGATGCCTTACCAAATCTACTTATCAGACCTAGAAGCGCTTAAATCTGAAATAATGCGCTAATTTTGGTCCAGTGTTTTAGATATTTAGAGGAAGACACCGCAATTAGCGAAACTCCATCTTAAAAAAACGCTTTGAACGCCGTACCAAAATGCCCAACACCAAAACGTACGTAAAACAATTCTTAAAATGGAGGTATAAACATATCTCCAACAAGACCTTTGTACAATTGATGAGCGTTGTGGTAGGCTTATTGGCCGGGTTAGCTGCCGTAACCTTAAAGAACCTCACGTATTTTATAGAGTCGCTTTTAGGGAAGGCCATTGTCTTCTCTGACTACCAACTGTATTTTATCCTGCCCATTGTGGGGCTTACCTTGGTTTATCTTTACACCAAATTCATCAACAAGCACCCCATATCGCAGGCAATACCTTCCATACTACTTTCGTTGTCCAAACACAAAGGACTGCTATCCATTAGAAAAACGTATACCCCTTTATTGACTGCGCCTTTGACGGTTGGTTTTGGTGGCTCCGTGGGGTTGTTAGGGCCGGCGGTAAAATCCGGGGCGGCCATAAGTTCCAACCTAAGTCGGTTTTTACATATTGATGTTAAAACGCGCTCCCTCTTGATTGCTTGCGCATCGGCAGGTGCCATTTCCAGCATTTTCCAATCGCCCATTGCGGCCATTATTTTTGCGGTTGAGGTATTTAGTCTGGATTTGACCATGCTTTCCGTTTTACCCCTGTTATTGGCATCTATTTCCGGGGTGCTTACCTCCTATTTTTTCTTGGGAAATGAAGCCCTTTTTAATTTTTCGCTGACCGAAGATTTTCAATTGGGCGATGTGCCATTCTATATTTTACTGGGGGTGGGCACCGGTTTTTCCTCCATTTACTTTACCAAGATGTATTTTGCCATTTTTAAATTCTTTAAGCGGTTTCGCAGTCCTAAATACAAATTGTTGGTGGGCGGACTGACCATTGGTGTTATGCTGTACTTTATTCCGCCACTATATGGTGAAGGTTTTGGTTTTATCAATAATTTATTGGACGGCAATCATATTGAGGCACTGGGAAAAACTCCTTTTGATGCGTTTTTGGACAACATTTGGGTGGTTATTGCCCTACTTTTTGGTATTACCGTTTTTAAGGCCATTGCCATGACAACTACTTTGGCCGCAGGGGGCGCCGGTGGGGTCTTTATCCCCACGATGGTGATGGGAAGTGCCTTGGGTAATGCCGTGGCCAAGGCCATCAATAACCTTGGATTGGGCTTAGGGGTCTCGGAAAGCAATTTTACCCTCATTGGGATGGCCGGACTCATTGCAGGGGTTATCCATGCCCCATTGACCGCCATTTTCTTGATTGCGGAAATTACCGGTGGTTATGAGCTCTTTATTCCTTTGATGATTACCGCCAGTATTTCCTTTTTAATTACCAAAAACTTCTTGGACCATACCATCTATACCAAGGAACTGGCAAAGAAGGGCGCACTGTTGACGCACAATAAAGATCAGGCCGTTCTAACCTTAATGGAGTTAGATGATGTACTAGAAACCAATTTTAAAAGCGTTTCCCCAGAAATGACCCTCGGTGAAATGCTCATGAAATCCGTAGCAAAATCTACACGTAACATCTATCCGGTGTTGGACGGTGAGAATAAAATAGTTGGTATTGTTTTGTTGGATGATATTAGGGAATTTATGTTTAACAAAGACCTATACGATACTACTTTTGTAAAGGATGTCATGCACGCTGCACCAGAATATATATTTTACGCCGAAGACTCCATGAAACAGGTGATGCAAAAATTTCAGGACAGCGGTGCATGGAACCTGCCCGTGGTCCAGAATGGAAAGTATATGGGCTTTGTGTCCAAATCAAAACTATTAACGGCCTATCGCAGAAAACTAATCAATTATACCCCATGAAAATTAAAATGAAATATGTGGTGATTGCTGTGGTGCTAGCTTCCTTTGCAGCCATTATCTACGGCTTTATCTTAAAAGAGGAGAATGAGTCGTTGGCCCATAAATATATAGGGTCTGGCACCATAGGTCTTTTTTTGGTGGCCATGCCCCTATTTTTGATCAAAGAGAGCCAAGGCAAGCAAATGAAAGACTATATGCTTACCAAAGAAAATATTGAAAAAATGAACAAGCGGGAAAAAGAGCAGGAATCCAGAAAGTAACCCAAGGCTAATTCAAATTCCTCCGCTGAATAAAAAAGCGTTTTAGAAGTGTGGCGGACTCCTTTCCCATGATACCGCCCACCACTTGGGTTTTTGGATGCAAGCTGGTCCCCATGGCGGTAAAACCCCGCTCTGTATCTGCTGCACCGTACACAATCTTGGAAATTTGACTCCAGTACAAGGCACCTGCACACATCTGGCAGGGTTCTAATGTAACATAGAGCGTACATCCCGTCAAATATTTACCTCCCAAAAAATTGGTAGCGGAGGTAATGGCCTGCATTTCGGCATGTGCCGTCACATCGTTCAATCGCTCCGTTAGGTTATGCGCCCTACCGATAATACGATTTTTGACCACCACCAACGCGCCCACAGGCACCTCACCGCCGTCAAAAGCAATTTCTGCCTCCTCCAAGGCTTTTTTCATAAAGTACGTATCGTCGTAAGGATGTAAAAGTTCGCTCAACCAAGAGAAATTTAAGACTTTGGCAAAATTACCAAAGTCTTCACTTATAATAGGATTCCTTAGATAAAAACAACCTAAAAAAACGCTAATTGTTAGGCACAAAAATTGCCCTATACACAAAGGTTTCGCCCTCAACCACCTCAGTTTCCGTTAGAATCAGTTCATTGTTGACCACAACGGCCTCTACCCCATCAAAGTAAATCTCGCCGCCATCATAGGTTTGGTTTTCAGAGGCATCGAGCTCATTTTCATAGGCAAAGTCAACAATGGACAATCCATAATCTGCGGTGTAGGTCCATTTCCCAAGGTAGCGATCATAGAATTCCTCAACATCAGGTGCATATACTGCTTCACAAGATGCCGCGGTAGCGTCAAAATCCAGTACCTGTAGCCTTTCTATGTATTCCTCAAAATAATCGCCATTCTCCCTAAGGACCAATATCCAATCATTAATTTCGTATAGTTCTTCCAAAAAAGAACCCATGCTACCGTTGTCACAGGAAATTTGTGCAATATCAAATTCTTCTACCTCAATATCATTTTCAAAAACCCGGTCCATTTTCCATTCTCCAACCAATGTGGGGTTCCCGCCCCATGCAGACACATCTACACATCGCTCAACAATTTGGCTAATGTTATTGCTACTATCGTACAAACAAATTTCATAACAAAACCTCCCCGTTGGTACCGTTTCCCCAAAGAGCACCTCAATCTCTTCTTCGCCCACTTGTTTGGACAGCAACGTATTAATGGCCACTCCCCTATTGAGCTTGTTTTTTCTATCCTTTACAGCTTTCTTACCGGTAGTAAATGGAACATTAAAATAACCATCGGCCGGTGAACCTGTTTCATCTTTAAACCGAATATACGCTCCTGTAACAGCGTCTTCTGAAGAGAAATCTATAACAAAACCCGTATCCAAATAACCAGGCTGGTCTGTAGCATTTATGTCAAAATCCAAGGTGCCGGAGGCGTGCCCGTTATTCTTGTAGCGCCAACAATACTTATCCCGGAATCAATATTCTGCAATGGAATGCTTGGATCATCAGGAACCTCAGCGCTGTCATCATCCGTAGGGTCCCCAGTTTGTTCCATTTCCTCTTCTGGGTTCTCCTGGGTATCATCCCCAGAACAGGCATTGAACAATACCAAACCCAACAAAAACAACATAAATAACGGTAATTTTCTCATTTTAAACTCATTTAAGATTGCAAGTTAAACGGTACTAGGTAACTAGACCATACCTACAACTAGGTAATTTTATGGTAAGACCCACCAAAAACCGGGTTTTCCCTTTGCTGTGGGGAGCTAAAACCATTGTTTTATTTGCTGCTCAGGTAACCGCTAGAAACGGCAACAAAGGGAACGGGAGGTATAATTTAGTTGCTTATTGTGCACCTGATACAGGTATGCGGGGCGGAGGTTTCGGTATGAATAATCCTCCATCCAATCAGGTTTCTGGTCTGGATGACCAATGAGCACCTTATATTTTAAGACAAACCGTTTTTAAACGTCTTGGATATTGGGATATCATCACCGTTTAATAGGATAACCACCTTGTTCGTTACCTGCTTTATAAAATTGGAATTCACGATATAACTACGATGGCTCTGCACAAAATTTGGAGGCAATTCTTGTTTAATTTCCCTTAACTTCCCCCTTACCAAATGTTGTTTCCCTGTATTTAAAAACAACTTAAGGTAGTGGTCTTCTGCCTTTATGTACATCAAATCCGAAATGTATATCTTGGTCTTGTCCTTTAATACAATGTGGTTTTTGATTACCAATTGTTTTAGCTCATCTAACCGTTGTAAGGTTTCCGATTGCTCCTCTATAAGGCTTCTGGATTTTGAAAAATAGCGTCTGTACAGCCAAAAAGCTATGAACGACACCGCCAACAGCATCAGTAAGATAAAAATAAGAAGCTGCATTCTAATGCCCAACACCTCGTTCTGGACCTGGATAGTGCTAAGGCTTTGTTGCACATCATGCAGCCGGTACTCCTTATCTATCTTCTTCATGGCTAGTGCCTTTTTAATTTGCTGCTGCCTTTTTTCCTCCATGTTAGCGGCTTTTAGAAAGAACAGAGCACTGTCTTTTTGCCGTAAACTATCATAGGCCTTTGACAACCAACTTAATCTGGCGCGTCTTACGTAAGGCACCTTATAAATGGCCGGGGCGTTGCCTAGTTTCCGTAGCCTATGAATGGCCCGTACATAGTTTTTAAGCTGAAAATGCTCTACCGCAATATTAAACCCACAGGAAACGATAGCCTGTTCCGCGATACCGCTCGGGACTTTTTGATATTGCTCAATTGCTTTTTTATATTGTATTATAGCACCGGGGGTGTCTTGCAAAAAATTGGCATGAACAATACCTAAAGACTGGAAATAGCGGCCCTTGATAAAATCATTATCGGGCAAATTATCCTGTAGGCCTTTATAGTCTTTAATTGTTCTTTTTAAAACAGAATCTGTGGTGCCATTGGCTTTTTGAAATACAAAGAGCGACTTAAAATAGCTTAACCAAAATTGATGTTCTTGGTTAAAAATGCCCTTTGAATAGTCTGCCAAAAAGTTGGAGGCAACATCTTCCGTCCGCTCCGGATTATTCAATAGCTGTTCTCCCAACCTTTGAAAAACATAGGCAACCAGCCGGTGTTCACCAAAATTTTTAGCTTTGTACAATGCTTTTGTCCCATAATCAAAAGCCAAACTATCTTCCTCTTGAAGTGCGTGCCACTTCATGCCATTAAGAAGGTGAAGGATGGCAGCACCCTTATTTTTTAAATCTACATTCTTGAAGCTAAAATCATGTGGGAGTGAATCTGACAAAAACAGAAAACTGTGATACCGCATGGGTCTCCGTAACGTTTTAGGTAATTGGGCCTCTTTTATGAACGTGTTAACCTCCAAGGTATCATGTAATGCAACCGCTTGCACAAAATCAACAATGGTTTCATGGTAGCCCTTAACTCCATCTTGACCTAGACAAACGGTTGCACAACCAACCAATGTGAGCTGGCAATATAATTTTAAAAACAGGCTAGGAGTCTTCAATCAGAAGGAAAGGTTAACGGTACAAGCACGGTCTCCAAAGAGCGCCGGATCCTTATCTTTACGTTTATATTCTACGTAGTCTTTACCATCCCAAATCATTAAATGGAAATCTAATTTCGTATTCCGTTTTACATCCCGTATCGGGATTTTATAGTCACTGCCCAAACTAACAGCTTGGGTATCCGCAGCAATAGCTCTTATGAAGAGGTTAATATCCAAACGATGGGCCTCATAGCTTTTGGTGTTCACAGAGTCTATTTTTATGTTGGTTGTTTCCGGAAAAACAGTATGGCTCATAAAGTGTACGTTGGCATTATTGTACCTGTTTCCGCTAACTTTACCTTCAAATTTTCCAAGGATGCCAAAAGATAGGCTATCAGAAATTTCTAGGTGCACCAACTGGTAAGGGTTTAAAGTACTTAATCGCCCTCTAGAACGTACGGGTCTTACATCTACATTTAACGGAATATCATTTAGTTTTTTCACTTCAAGTTTTCCTTGGTCTGTAGTATGCCTAAATTGATAATTGGCATCAAACGCCGTGGAATCTTTTGTTTCTGCTGTATCCGTTGCTGAATCTGACTGGTTATTGTTTTGGCAAGCACCTAAAAGCAATAGGCCGCCGCTAATAACTAAAAAAATAGTGGTTTTCATAAAAGAAGTAATGATTGGTTGAGCTATAAATTTAAAAAGATTGTAAGAAGCACGTATCTAAATCATTAAAGAAAAAAGAATAACTTCCCGTACCCCCCTGAACCGGCCCTTGCGATAAATGTTCTTTCTATGGGTATCTACGGTATGTTTGGAGATGTAAAGCCTATCTGCAATTTCATAACTATTTAGACCTTTGGCAATAAGTTGAATAATTTCCAACTCCCTACCCGTAAATTCATTTTTTTGGACTTCCACTAGGTTGGCATCTTTCCAAAGCATATTTAAATTCGCTGTAATTTGTATCGCCATCACTGGACAAATGTTCATTGATTCTACCATGATTTAGTTTTGATTTGTAAATGGTAAAGGCGCCTTAACCAAAAATGTTTATGGTCCAAACATCGCTGATTATCAGTGGTTTTAAAAAAATATGTCGTGAAATACACTAGAAATAACGTGAAATGCGATATGGTTTTTTTAGCGCAGGGTATACTCTTGCACCATTCCCAGCAAACTACATGGCCATTTTGCCTAATTTTGACGTATGGAGTCCATACTGTCCCAAATAAATAGCCCCAAGGATGTAAAGCAACTGTCCGCATTACAATTGCGAAAGCTATGCCAGGAACTGCGTGAATTCATCATCCATATTGTTGCGGTGAAAGAAGGGCACCTTGGCGCTAGTTTAGGTGTGGTAGAACTTACGGTTGCTTTGCATTACGTGTTTGATGCCCCCAAGGACAAACTTATTTGGGACGTTGGCCACCAAGCCTACGGACATAAAATCTTAACCGGCCGGAAAGATATTTTTGATAGCAATAGACAATTGGGCGGTATTAGCGGCTTTCCCAAACGCAGTGAAAGCATCTATGACGATTTTGGGACGGGCCATAGTTCTACCTCTATCTCCGCTATTTTGGGGATGGCCATCGCAGCGCAACTTCAAGGAGAGGTTACAAGACAGCACATCGCCGTTATTGGAGATGCTTCCATTGCTAGCGGAATGGCCTTTGAAGGACTTAACCATCTAGGGGTCACCAAGGCCAACGTGTTGGTTGTTCTCAATGACAATGCCATTGGCATAGACCCCAGTGTGGGCGCGTTAAAAAAATACTTGACCAACGTAAAAAAAGGTACCGCAAAAGATGAGAATATCTTTGAATGCCTTAACCTATATTACTCGGGTCCCATGGATGGACACGATTTGGATAAGCTTTTAAGCGAGCTTAGACGGCTTAAAAATATACAAGGACCAAAATTACTGCACATCATCACCAAAAAAGGAAAAGGATTGCAACAGGCAGAAGAGGACCAGGTCGCCTACCACGCCCCAGGTAAATTTGATGTAAAAACCGGCCAAAGGCTTAAAAAAAACGCAACAGAACAGCCGCCTAAATACCAAGATGTTTTTGGCCATACGCTGGTAGAGCTCGCCCACAAAAATGAGCGTATTGTTGGCATTACCCCGGCCATGCCCACTGGGAGCTCCTTAAAGTTTATGATGGAAGCCATCCCCGATAGGGCCTTTGACGTAGGGATAGCAGAACAGCATGCCGTAACCTTGGCAGCCGGCATGGCTACCCAAGGTCTGATACCGTTCTGCAATGTCTATTCCACTTTTTTACAGCGCGCCTATGACCAGGTGATTCATGATGTGGCCTTACAAAACCTACCAGTGGTTTTTTGCCTGGACAGAGCGGGACTTGTTGGCCAAGATGGGCCTACCCATCATGGAGTTTTTGATTTGGCATATTTGAACTGCATCCCAAACATGACCATTTTTTCACCGATGAATGAAATGGAACTTAGGAATATCATGTACACCGCACAGTTGGGAATTTCTGGTCCTTTGGCCATTCGCTATCCACGTGGACATGGGGTACACTTGGACTGGAAAGCCCCGTTTAAGAGCATCAAATTTGGCAAGGGAAGAACCCTCAATATAGGAAATAGGGTGGCTTTTCTAACCCTGGGCCATATTGGTAACGGCATCGCAGAATTCCTGGGAACCATTGAAAATTCAGAAGCTTTTGGACATTATGATATGCGGTTTTTAAAACCCTTGGACACCCAATTGCTAGAGACTGTATTTAGTACCTATGACCATATTATTACGCTGGAAGATGGTTGTGAATTGGGCGGTTTTGGCAGTACTGTCACCTCCTACGCCAACAGGCAGGGCTATACCGGTAGCATAAAGGTATTTGCCATAAAGGATGAGTTTATAGAGCATGGCAGTGTAGAAGAATTGTATGATATTTGCGGTTTACATCGGCAAGCAATCACAACCTATCTTGAATCGATTTTATAGAAACATCGTATTTTTTGTTTTTACCCTTTTCCTTTCGGGGGGGCTTTCTGGGCAAGCAGGGGTTACGGATTCCCTGGCTGCACAAACTGCCGCGCCAGACACCATTGTCATCCGCTGGACACAAGAAAAAATCACCTTTATTCCAAGGGGGGTAAAACTGCGACGGCCAAGGATTTCCTTTAAAAACACAAAACCTCTGCTAGAACGTCCCAAAAGATTTACACCAATTTCATTTTGGGAAAAAGAGAACAGATTTGGCCTTAATGTTAACGAAGTAGCCTTTGTTAACTGGAACGCTGGTGGGGAAAATTCAGTTTCCGCCCTGGCCAATGTGCGTTTTGCCAGAAATTACAAGTTTAGATATATCAGTTGGGAAAACGAGCTACGGCTTAGGTACGGTATCAATGCCCAAGAAGGACGTGAACTCCGTAAGACCGAAGACCTTATTCGCTTGGCCTCCACATTTGGGTACCGCAGGGATACGCTATCCAATTGGTACTACTCTGCCAAGTTTAAGTTCAACACCCAATTTTCCAACGGATTTAAATATCCAAACCGGGAAAACCCAATTTCGCGGTTTATGGCCCCTGGCTATCTGTTTATGGGAGCGGGTACCTCCTTTATACCAGAAGACAAAAAATTTAATCTGTACATCTCGCCTTTCACACAAAAAGCGACGTTTGTTTTGGATGATGCCTTATCCGAACAGGGAGCTTTTGGGGTGGAAAAAGGGAAGCGTACTTTTATTGAACTAGGGTTTTTGGTAACCAATTCCTGGGATACCCAAGTGGCAAAAAACATTCAAATGAACCACCGTATCAGTTTATATACGGATTACCTACGAAGTTTTGGCAATATAGATTTGGACTGGGAACTTCAATTCACCTTTAAGGTCAACAAAAATGTGGAAGCCAATATTGGAACACATTTGATATATGATGATGACATTAAGTTTGATGAAGTGGTCGCAGATGATGGCACCGTAGTTGACGAAGGTGAACCGCGCTTGCAGTTTAAACAAATACTAGGTATTGGTTTTGGTTATAGCTTTTAAATGCCTACAGTTTTCTTCCCATGATAGTTTGATGCAAATGCACAGCGGCACTATCAGACAAACTTGCCACATAACAAGCGGCATTTAACAAGGTCCTATAGGTGCTAGACCCTCCGTTGCAGTATTCCTTGGGCAGGGTTTTCAATATAAGGGCATCATAACTGGTGGCCATTCCATTTTTCTGGTGCATAAGCGCACTAGTGACCACCTCTAGGATTTCTGCAATAATTTTATAGCCCGCCAACTCTTTCTCCAACACCTCATTGGATTGGTAAATATTGGAAACGCTCAACCCGATAATGTCATTGATTTGCGCCTCATACCTGCTTTTGTCCAACAGGGCAACCTCAAAATTTCCCGAAAGTATGTTGTTCTCATTTTCTTCAAAAACCCTAATGGCATCGTTGATCAAGGTATTAATGGCCAAAGCCCTTAAATAGCTCAACCGGTCCCGCATGGTTTCCAATTGGTTGTATTTTTTGGTGTTAATTCGGTCTTTCACCAACTTAATAAAATACTCAAGTGCATAATCCTCAGAAATTAGCCCAAGGTTAATGCCATCCTCAAAGTCAATAATGGTATAACAAATATCATCTGCAGCCTCCACCAAATAGGTCAACGGATGCCTATGGTACCGTAGGCTGTCGGCGCTTTGTTTTTGCAGCAGCCCTAACTCCTGGACCAAATCCTTAAAAATACCAACATCAGACTGGAAAAAACCAAACTTTTTATCCGAAATATGAGTCGAAGGTTTTAAGGGAAGTGACTCCTTGGGGTATTTCATAAAAGCACCTAAGGTGGCATAGCTTAGGCGCAGCCCTCCTTCTACCCCATTTCTGGATTCGGTCAATAATTTAAGCCCATTGGCGTTCCCTTCAAAATCCACAAGGTCCCGAAATTGTTTTTCGGTCATTTCAGTTTGATATTTGGCCCCGTTCCCCGACTCAAAAAAGGCTCCAATAGCCTTTTCACCACTATGCCCAAAAGGCGGATTACCAATATCATGCGCCAAAGAGGCGGCGGCAACAATAGCTCCAAAATCATTGAATTTATAGCCTAAATCCGTTTCCAATTCCGGATGCATCCCTAAAATCTTTTTTCCCGCAATACGCCCCAGACTTCTCCCTACCACGGAAACCTCCAAACTATGCGTTAAACGGGTGTGGACAAACTCACGGCTGGAGCCAACGGTAATGGGCATGGGCACCACCTGCGTCTTATCTTGCAAACTTCTAAAGGCAGAGGAGAAAATAATACGGTCATAGTCCACTTCAAAACCGAGTCGGGTCTCATCCTGTAATTTTCGCAGTCTTGGCTGGGTATCGCCAAAACGTTTTAAGGAAAGGAGTTGTTGCCAGTTCATGTTTACCATTTTAAGACCGTAAAACTAGGGTTTTATTTTCACTGCAATCCCATGGGCAAGCCAAAAGCAGATGTAAATTCGTAACGTTATTTTAACCTTGAATGTAAATTATAGCAGCATTTTTGCATACCTTCATCAAACACACATGGGTGAGAATATTTACATTTTTATGGTGGTTGCCCTTTCCGTTTTGGCAATCACGGATTTAGTGGTAGGTGTCAGCAATGATGCCGTTAATTTTTTGAATTCTGCCATTGGTTCCAAGGCCATTTCCTTTAGAACGGTGATGGTCGTGGCCAGTTTGGGCATTGCTTTTGGGGCGCTGTCTTCCAGCGGCATGATGGAGGTTGCCAGAAAAGGAATTTTTAATCCTTCCGAATTTGTGTTTGCTGAGATCATGATCATTTTTATGGCGGTCATGATTACGGATATCTTACTGTTGGATTTCTTCAACACCCTTGGCATGCCCACCTCTACCACGGTATCCATTGTGTTTGAACTTTTAGGGGCTGCAGTTGCCATTTCCTTGGTTAAGATAGTTGGTTTGGAGGGTAGTTTTTCAGATTTGGCAAACTATATCAACACGGAAAAGGCCACTGAAATCATTATTGGGATTTTACTGTCCGTTTTTATTGCGTTTACCATTGGGGCCTTGGTCCAATTTATATCCAGAGTACTTATCTCCTTTAAATTCAACAACAAACCAAAGTATATAGAAGCGGTTTTTGGCGGTGTGGCCATCACGGCAATCATTTATTTTATCTTGGTAAAGGGCCTAAAAAGTGCTGCCATTCTTGATGCCGCCATTTTGAACTTTATCTACAACTCCACAGAACTCTTTTTGTTGGGCAACCTGGCCGCTTGGACCGTCATATCTTGGTTGGCGGCTACCTTTCTTCGCTGGAACATTTATACGGTCGTGATTATTTTGGGAACATTTGCGTTGGCCATGGCCTTTGCAGGCAATGACTTGGTCAATTTTATAGGGGTTCCCATAGCCGCAATGCAATCTTACCAAGACTGGCAAGGTTCCGGGGTAGCGGCAATGGAGTTTAATATGCAAGGGCTATCGGCAGCGGTACAAACCCCAACCCTCTTATTGTTAATTTCTGGGGGTATTATGGTCATTACACTTTGGTTTTCCTCCAAGGCCAAAAGCGTGGTAAAAACCAGTGTGGATTTGGCCAGGCAAGATGAAGGCGACGAACGTTTTCAGCCAAACTTTCTTTCCCGCCAAATTGTAAAGTTCAGCGCAGCTACATTCGATAATTTTTCAGCTATTGTACCACCCGCCTTAAAAGCTAAAATTGACCAACAGTTTGAGGTGCCCTACACGTATATCCCCAAAAACAAGGTGCAGGATATGCCGGCTTTTGATTTGGTGCGGGCAGCCGTTAACCTGATGGTGGCCAGTGTACTCATCTCCGTTGCCACGTCTATGAAATTACCCTTGTCCACTACCTATGTCACCTTTATGGTGGCCATGGGAACCTCCTTGGCTGATAGGGCTTGGGGCGCAGAGAGTGCCGTTTACCGCGTTGCAGGGGTGCTTAACGTTATTGGGGGCTGGTTTTTTACGGCCTTTAGTGCCTTTACCGCTGCGGCAATCATTGCCTACCTCTTGCATTTGGGTGGCTTCATTGCCCTGGTCTTACTGCTTTTAGTGGCGGCCATGCTGTTGCTCAGAAACTACATGGCCCACAATAAAAAGACCAAGGTGATCAAGGCAGAAGATAGCTTGAGACGCGCCCAGAGCAGCTCCATCCAAGGGGTAATAGAAGAAAGTGCGGACACTATTGCCAACATGATCAAAAGGACCAAATCCCATTATACGGCCACCATCAATGGTTTGGCAAAGCACGATGTGGAAGCGCTTAAAAAGAACAAAAAGCAGGTCAATAAAATATCCAATGAAATTGAAGACCTAAAGAACAATATTTTCTACTTCATCAAAAACTTGGACGACAATAGTGTAGGAGGGGCCAGTAACTTTTACATTTCCCTTTTGGGCAACCTCCAAGATTTGAATCAATCCTTGGAATATATTTCACGGGTAGGACATAAGCACGTGAACAACAACCATAGAAAGTTAAAATACAACCAGATCAAGGAACTCAAGGATTTGGACAACCACATTTCTGAATTATTGAACGATACCGCCCAGACTTTTGAAAACAGGTCTTTTGAGCGTATTGGCAGTATGTTGTCTACCAAAAATTCTTATTTTGAATTGGTAGATGGGAAAATTGAAAAACAGGTGGCCCGTACCAGAACCGAGGAGTCCAGTCCCAAAAACACCACCCTTTATTTTTCCATTCTTACCGAAAGCAAAGATTTGATCAAAGCGGCCATGAACTTATTGGAGCTTTATTATACGGAGCATGATAGTTCCGTAACACCTGCTACCATAAATAAACCGTAAAACATGGTGAAATTTGGCTCACTTTTTCTGTTTGTGCTCAGCCTTACCGTTGCCGGGGCACAACAGCTCACAGCAGAGGAACTGTTGAAAAAAACCATAGAATACCATGACCCCAAAGCTAATTGGCAAGATTTTATTGGTAGTTTTAAGGTGACCATGGAATATGCCGATAAGACCCGGAGGCAAAGCAACATCCAACTTAACTTTCCTGCCAGGTTTTTTTCATTGGAAGTACAACAGGACAACGCTACATATCGCTTTACATTAGCCAAGGATTCCTGCGAAATTTCACTTAATGGAACCAAGAATATTTCTGAGGAAAACTCAAAAAAATATAGATTGAGCTGCGAGCGTGCGGCCATGTACAAAGACTATTACAGCTATTTATTTGGCCTACCGATGAAATTAAAGGACCCCGGTACGCACATAGACCCAGTAGTGGCCTTAACAAAATTTAAGGGCAAGGCATATCTGCGGTTAAAAGTGACCTATGACCCAGAAGTAGGTAAGGATATCTGGTATTTTTACTTTGACCCCAACACCTTTGCCATGGAGGCATATCAATTTTTTCATGATGAATCCAAGAATGACGGTGAATACATTCTTCTGAGCGGTCTGGAAACCATCAACGGAATTAAAATGCCAAAAACAAGGGCATGGTACTATAATAAAGATGATGCTTATCTTGGTACGGATATCCTAAATAAATAAACATGGCAAAACACCCTTTGATGTATGCCATTTTTTGTTTTTCATTGGCCAACCTATTTTCACAGACCAATGAAAAACCTTGGATGCTCGGCCCTTTTCTAAGGGATGCCGATGCAATGCCCATTATTTCAAAAAATGCGGCTTCCGTGTTCAAAGACCCCGTTACTGGAGCTTTGGCGCACTGGGAGTCAATGGCCGCCTTTAACCCCGCTGCCATGGTTAAAAATGATAGTATTTATCTGTTTTACCGTGCTGAGGAAAAATTGGGCGATAAAGAGATTGGTGGACATCGTTCCCGTATTGGCCTTGCCGTAAGCGCAGACGCAGTAAATTACATAAGACAAAACGTCCCAATTTTTTATCCAGATAACGATGCACAAAAAAAATACGAATGGCCTGGAGGGACGGAAGATCCCAGAATTGTGGAAACAGAAGACGGCACTTACGTGCTTACGTACACCCAATGGAATAGGGAATTTCCCCGCTTGGCCATTGCTACTTCAAAAAATCTAAAGGATTGGGACAAACACGGACCCGTCTTTGAGGAGTATGGCCAAGGTAAATATCACAACCAAGAAACCAAATCTGGTGCCATCGTAACCAGATTGATGGACGGAAAATTAGTGGCCGCCAAAATCAATGGTAAGTACTGGATGTACTTTGGCGTGCCGCATATCTGGCTGGCAAGTTCTACAAATCTCATTGATTGGACGCCTTTGGAAACCCATGAGGGCAAGCTTGCCCCAGTTCTAAGTCCTAGAACAGGCTATTTTGATTCTTGGCTTGTAGAAGCGGGACCCCCGCCAGTACTTACAGAGGACGGCATCGTTGTACTGTACAATGCGGGCAACAGTAAAAATGTAGGGGTACAAAATTTGGGAAACCGTGTTTATACAGGGGGCCAAGCCCTTTTTGACAAGCGCAAGCCATGGAAACTGTTGGATAGGACAGATGTGCCGTTCATAAAGCCTGAGCTACCTTTTGAAAAATCTGGACAGTACGCAGATGGAACTACTTTTTTAGAGGGTTTGGTATTCTTTAAAGGCCAGTGGCACCTCTACTACGGCACTGCAGATAGTATGGTGTGCAAAGTAAGTTGGCAACCTACCAAAAACTAGGTTTTACCCGGTGATTTGGTGTGTATCCTATCATATTGGCACTAAACCATGAGCTTACTATTTTTCGCAGTAGTAAAATGGGATTCTTGGCTGTGGAAGGTTATTGGTCTTCAATGTTAACCAAATCCAGCACTACCTCATAAAGCGCCTTATTTTCCATTTTTGCTTTGAGCCATGCGTAAAAGGTCATTACAAAAATGTCTTCGCGATCGCGCCCCAACCATGTAAAGGAACGTTCTACTTTGTCCATAAAAATTGGTGTAGTGGCCTTTTTTGGATGCTCATAAATTTCTTGGGCCAAATCCATAAATACCAAAACGCGCTGTTCGCCCAATTCTAAAAGCGGTTTACGAAAGTTTCTAAAAAAACGATCTAGCCGTTGTATGACCATATCAGGTTTATCCAGCTCCATTAAGAGCAAAATTTCAATGAGATTCTTTTTTAACACCCATATCCAACCTGCCTTTTTAAGGTACCAGCCATCAGAATGTTGAAAGGATGTCATCACCTTGTAACCATTTGCAAAATCTTCCTGTAGAAAAAAACACATGCTCAACAAAAGTAGCCTATTGAGTTTTGGCCTTGTAGCCTCTTTAAGCAAATGGACAGCCCTATCCAAACCACCCTGGTACAACTGGTTGAGGGCTGTTAATTCCAACATTTTTTCTGAAAATACATCATGGTATGATTTCTTTCCAAGTGACAGGTTTTCTTGCATGTCTGCCAAATATCCTTCCGACTCTCTGAACCTTTTGTTTCTAAAGGCCGTGACCGCCATAAAATATAGGATATTCAAATAATTAAACCGATGCTTCTCTTTTACCGGTCCTTTCTGCTTTACCATGGCAAACAACGACTGCATAAAAGGCCCTACCGAGTAAAAATCTTGTTGCAACTTGGCCGTGGTGGCCGTAATCTCAAAAAGCTGCTGTAACGATTTAAAATTAAGGTCCTTTGATACTTTAACCTGATAGCGTTCAAAGGCGCTGTTCACTAGTTCTTGCACCGAGTTTGTATTGGTCTTTCCCAATGTTGCCTTTATTTCCGCGTAGGCCATGCCCAAACGCACATCCACCTGTGCTTTTAACTGATTGCTTTCGTACTTTCTAATGATATCGGCCAATACCCATTTGGTGTTCAAATGGGCATGTTGTATTTGCGTGAGGTAAATTTCATTTAGAATGGAATAATTGTCTAACAACAATCCTTTCTCCTCGGCCTTGGACAGGGTTTTAAACGCGGTCTTGTACAATTTTTGCTCTAGGAACAAACGGCTCGCCAATAACAATTTTAACACCTCCAATTCGCCCTGTGTCTCTTCGGCAAAGCTTTTGCTGGCCACAAAATCGATTAGGGCATCATAAATACGTTTACACAGGGCATGAAAGGCTGCAGTAGAAGGTTTCCCATAGAGTCTGGTGGAAATTTCCTTTGTCCTTCCTGCAGCCAACAACTTTAGAAAACGTAGGTTCTTCACGTCACTCCTTCTATTACGTGATGCCAAAAAAGATTCGAACTCTTTTCTCTCGGTATTGGAAAGAGCGTTGTATATCGTGGTAATCTCTAACATTTAATCATTATATATTTATAATATAAAAATCTAATATACAATTGTTTAATTATATTTTTTTTGATTTTAATCATTAGTTTTTAATGGAAATTGTTTTGCTGAACTGACGAGGCACCCACATCTTTGCTCCATAATTCAAAATCGAGTATTATGGAAAATCAATCATTTTCAGAAAAAGAGAAAACGATTTTAACTAAAAAAGATAGCAAAGGGGAGAACGGCCTAAAACCTACCGCTGCGTTTATCTCAGCATCTTGGACCGCCCTTTTGATAGGCATGGTTTCCTATTGCGTTGGCCTGTGGAACGCCGATATGTGGCTCAATGAAAAAGGGTACTATTTTACCTTGTTGCTATTTGGCTTGTTCTCGGTAGTTTCCGTACAAAAGAGTGTCCGGGACCGGCAAGAAGGGCTTCCCGTTACGGATACCTACTATGGCATCAGCTGGTTCACCACCATTGCATCCGTACTTTTATTGACCATTGGCCTGTGGAATGCAGACATGGAACTGAGTGAAAAAGGGTTCTATGCCATGTCCTATACCTTAAGCCTCTTTGCCGCGGTAGCGGTTCAAAAAAATACCCGGGATGTTAAATTCTTGGAAGCCAAAGAAAGTGATGCCTAGGTGCCTATGGGCATACCAACACCTATCTTCTTGCCCTAAGGGTATCTGTTGCCATGGTGCAACAGATACCCATTGGCAGGATGTGATACGGTTGTTATCATCATTTCCAAACAACCCCGCTAAAGCATCACCTAAATTACAAGCATGAACCAACATCTTAAAAGGCAGCTTAACGAACTTGTAGACGCCTCCGTTATCCAGCAAGCCACGGCCAATGACATTGAAGCCTACTACACGGCCAAACATGCCGAAAAGCCCAACAGGTTGTTTACCGTTTTTGGTGTTTTAGGCGCATTACTAAGTGGGCTGGGCATTATTTTGATCATAGCCCACAATTGGGACGGGATGGGCAAGACCTTAAAATGTGTTTTGGCTTTTATGCCCTTGCTCCTTGGGCAAGCGCTATGCGCCTACGCTACCATAAAGAACAAGGGGAACACTTGGAAGGAATCATCCTCCATTTTCCTTCTATTGTCCGTAGGTGCCACCATTTCCCTTGTAAGCCAGATATATCATATTCCAGGTGATATAAGCGACTTTTTACTGGTCTGGATTTTTGTCACAGCCCCGGTGATGTATCTGTTCCGTTCCAATGCAGCGGTGATTTTTCATCTTGTCCTAAGCACATATTATGCCTGTGAAATTGGCTACGATTTTAAAGGGATAAGTCCATGGTGGTATTGGGTGTTCCTGGCATGGATGGTCCCATTTTACATCAACTCCCTGAAAAAAGGGGGACAAGCTCACCTCATTGGGGTGCTCAACTGGCTACTTCCGTTAAGCCTCACCCTTGTTTTAGGAGCATTTGCCAAAGAAACCGGTCTCTCCATACTACTGTACTTAGGCTTATTTGGGTTGTTTTATAATATTGGTCAATTGCCACACTTTAAAAAACAAAAATTAAGAAGAAACGGTTATGCCGCCCTTGGCTCTTTAGGCACTGTTCTTCTGCTAATTTTGATGACGTTTGAATGGTATTGGAAAGAAGCAAAACTTGAAACGGAACATGGCCAAACCATCATCATCACCCTTGTAATACATACAACGGCTTTGGGAATCTTGGCATACAACTTACGTAACCACTATGCCCAACGCTACCAACTTTTACAATATGCCTTTTTAATTATTGGAGTGCTATACCTAACCGCAATCCTAGGAGATGTGCTTCAAATGATTCTGACCAATATTTTGGTGGCCGCCATAGGCCTAAAGACTGTATACAAAGGAATTAACAAAGCTAACTACGCCATTTTAAACTATGGTTTATTAATTATTAGCACCATTATAATATGTCGATTTTTTGATACAAATATTGACTTTATCCTACGTGGCACCCTATTTATTGCCATTGGCATGGGGTTCTTTTTCACTAATTTCTTATTGCTTAAAAAGCAACAACGCAACAAACTTACCTTAAATCCAAAAAAAGAAGATAATGTATAAAACTGCGCCCACAACCTTAATAGTCTTGGTTTTTTGCCTACAGTTATTTGTTCCAGCTAGGATGATATTCCGGCAAGAAAACACCTTAAAAACTGGAGTGCCCTACAAGTTTAAGACGCGGCCCATTGACCCTAATGATCCTTTTAGGGGCAAATACATCACCTTAAACTATGAGGCCAATTCCTTTAAGACCAACGAAAACGGCTGGGAAAACTATTCTGGGATGGTGTATGTCTATCTCTTCCAAAATGAGGCTGGTTTTGCACAGGTAAAAACGGTAAGTAAAACACCTTTGGACATCCCTGAAGATTACATTATTGCACAAAGCAATTATATTTATAATTGTACGATATATTTTGAACTGCCTTTTAACCGGTTCTACATGAACGAAAATAAGGCTTATGACGCTGAAATCTCTGTAATGAGGGCACAACGGGACAGCCTTAAAAACTGTTATGGACTGGTTTACCTCAAAGACGGCATTGGCGTGTTGGACAATGTGTTTATAGATGGAATGGACCTAAAGAAGTACGTAGAGGCATACCAAAAAGAAAAGCACTAGGAATAATTGCTACCTGTAAAAATTCATCTCATCCATATAATTCCAGACAGGAGCTGGCAAGAGCGGACGCACATTCTTACCAAGAGCGTGCTGTTTTCTGATAAAGGTGGATGAAATTTCCATGATAGGGGCGTTTACCTTGTGTATTTTAAGATGCCCTTGAAATTGGTGCTCCACGGTTCCTTTAGAAATTCTTGGGTATACGTACATATCATATCGCTCTAAAATAACCCCGTAATTCTTCCACTTGTGAAAGCTTTTTAGGTTATCCTCACCCATCAGCAAGGAAAAGGCAAATCCTTTTGGGTATTGCTCTTCCAAATGTACCAAGGTGTTAATCGTGTAGTTGGGCTGTGGAAGGTTAAACTCTATTTTACTGGGCTTTAATCTTGGGTAATCTGCCGTAGCCTCAAACACCATTTGATACCGATGATGGTTATCCAACAGGCTTTTCTTTTGCTTAAAAGGGCTTTGGGGAGTAATCACCAGCCATACCTCATCCAGGTCAGAAAACTCCACCATGTGGTTGGCAATGGCCAAATGCCCTACATGAATGGGGTTAAAGGTGCCAAAATACAATCCCACTTTTTTCATCCCTAGCCATTATTTTTGGGTGCTTCCACAAAATCTGCCACCAAAGCATAGGCTTCCCTCAAGGCAACCTCAAGGTCGTAATTTTTGATAATAACATCAAACTGTGGTGCCGTTGCCAGCTCTACAGAGGCTTTAGCGATACGCATATTGATTTTATCGTCACTTTCCGTGCTTCTTTTTTTAAGCCGAATCTTAAGTTCATCCACGCTAGGTGGTTTTACAAAAACGGCCAAGGTCTGTTTTGGGAATTTCTTTTTGATGCGTAACCCACCGGCGACATCAATATCAAAAATCACATGTTTACCTTCTGCCCAGAGGCGCTCTACCTCGCTTTTTAGGGTACCATAAAAATTATCCCGATAAACCTCTTCCCACTCTAAAAAATCATCGTTTTTGATATGCTGCTTAAACTGGGAGATGGACATAAAATAGTAATGTTCCCCATTTTTTTCCTTGCCCCTTCTTGGTCTTGAGGTTGCAGATACCGAAAATGCCAAATTAAGCTCTGGTTTCGCCAAAAGGTGCCTTACTATCGTTGTTTTACCGCTTCCCGATGGCGCCGAGAAAATAAGTAGCTTACCAGCAGTTGTCATAACACATTGAGCATTTGTTCTTTGATCTTTTCCAGTTCATCCTTCATCTGTACCACCAGTTGTTGCATGGGCGCATAATTGGCCTTGGATCCTATGGTATTGATTTCCCTTCCGATTTCCTGTGAGATAAACCCTAATTTTTTTCCGTTGGAATCGGCTGAGTTCATGGTGGTTCTAAAATAATCCAAATGATTGGCCAGACGTACCTTCTCCTCGGTAATATCATACTTCTCCAAATAGTATATCAGCTCCTGCTCAAAGCGGTTTTCATCCAGCTCTACCTTTAAATCGGCCACAGCCTTTTCCAACCGTTCACGGATGGTTTCCAAGCGTTCCTGATCCATGACCTTAACACTCTCCAATAAGCTTTCCAAGCTGGATAAACGTTGGTTAAAATCTACCTCCAACACCTTGCCCTCCTCTGTTCTAAAGGCACTGATGGCTTTTAAGGCTTCTTCCAATGCGGTTTCTATCGCCCTATATTCCTCCGGGTCAATGTCATCCTTGTCCGTCTTTAAGGTGTCTGGCATACGCAGCGCCATCTCCAACAACTTAGTTTCGTCACCGCTTGCAATCTCCCGCAGTTGGGACATGTATTTTTTGACCACTCCGGCATTTACCTCCACCGTGGTATCTTGTCCTGTAATTTCCAAATTAAGGGAAAAATCCACTTTGCCCCTTAGGAGGACGGCCGCGATTTTTTTTCTAAGCTCAAGCTCTTTTTCCCGATAGCTCTGGGGAATACGGGCATTAAGATCTAAATTTTTGCTGTTGAGGGATTTTAGTTCAATGGTAATCTTTTTTGATGGCAGTTGTAACACATGTTTGCCATAGCCCGTCATGGATTGGATCATATTACTCAAAATTTTGGCAAAGGTAGTTAAATCAAGGTTTTGGGTTGCCGTTGCGATCATAATGTCGGTTGAGTTGGGTCTCGCACCAGTACATACCCATACCTATCCCGATGAGCAAAATAAAAGTGGCGATCAGTATCGCGTAGGTTGGCACCAGTAAAAACAGTAGCACGCTAATGGCCAATGTCACCCAACCAAGCCAGAGCAACATTTTGGCCCCAATACGGTTGGCGTGGTCCCAAATCTGTTGGTTGGCCATACTCCGCCGGGTCCTGTACCCATATAAATGGTTAATTTTTTTAGGTGGATTTATTTTCCAGTACCATCCAAACCCCAAGAGCAAAAGTGGGGTAAGCAGGGTTCCAAAAAACAGCTCCCAGTCCATTATAGTTCCCGGACCCAAATATTCCGGTAGCTTACGCGGCTGTTGTCTTTATGGTCCTGAAGCTGAATGGGAGCCTTGCCATGGGCCACATTTTTGGGCCAGCCGATATATTCGGTAGTGCCCTTTAGCTCATAATGGTCCTGTACCAGTACCCCATTGTGCAAGACCGTAATGGTTCCCGCTTTTGTACGTTCACCTACCTCATTGAACTCTGGAGCGTGAAAGATGATGTCATAAGCATTCCATTGCCCACTGGGTCTGGAGGCCATGGCCAAGGGCACGGATTGCTTATAAATAGAAGCTACCTGTCCATTGGTATACGTGTTGTTATCATTATTGTCCAAGATTTGTACTTCATACCTGTTTTGCAGAAAAACGCCACTATTGGCCCTGTTCTGTCCATCCCCCTGGATATCTCCTGGAGATTTCCACTCTAGGTGAAGTTGCACGCTACCAAAATTACGTTTGGTCTGTATGCTGCCAGTCTTGTCCTTTACCGTCATGCTCCCATCTGCGTTCAAAAGCCATTTTACGGCAGCGCTATCCGCTACATGAACCCATTCCGAAAAATCTGAACCATTGAACAAGACTATGGCATCACTGGGCACACCATGTTCACCAAGGTCCACTTTTGGGGGAACAGGTTCATAAATTTCTGTTTGTTCCGGCTCCGTAGGCTCTACCCCTTGGTCTATCACATCATTTTGTGAAGATTTAGCGGCATTTTGGCCGTTGGGCATGTTCTTGGTGCTTTCTTGGCATCCTATCGCCGCACATACTAAAAAACAAAGAAGGTACTGCCTCATCCTTATAGCTCTTTTATTTTAATATTTCTGTAGGCCACCACGTCTCCGTGGTCTTGCAAGCCAATTTTTCCCGTTTGGTATTTGCCAAAACCTTCCCAATCTGCAAATTTAGATTTGGCCACCATGGCATCCCACTCCTCACCATGAACGGGAAATTCAACAATATTTTGCCCATTAAGGCGAACACTGCCAATGTTTCTTTCATGATCGATAGTAATAATGCAAAGGTTCCACTGCCCAACAGGTTTAACTACCTCCTTGCTAGGAGCTATCATATCGTACAAGGCCCCTGCTTGGTGTGTTGTTCCGGCCTTGGCATCAGGATGGGCTATATTGTCCAATACCTGTATTTCCGGACCCGTTTCATAGGGCTGCCCATACTTTGCATCTTCAAAAACTCCCCAGAAAATCCCACTATTACTTGCTTCGCTAACCTTCCACTCTAGGGAGAGTACAAAATTGGTATATTCCTTATCCGTTACCAGATTAAAGCTTTTACCATGTCTTTCAGCCGGCGGATAAAACACCATGGCACCGTCTTCCAACTTCCAATGTTCAGAAACGCCTTGGGCCAAATACTCATGCCAACCGTCAAAGGAAGTGCCATCAAAAAGGGTGACCCAGTCCTTGGGCAGCGTTTCCATTACCGGTTCTTTTTTTGCCTCCCCTGCCTCCGCTTTTTGGTCTTTTTGCTTACAACCAAGGGCACAGGTAACCAACGCTAAAATGATTAATTTTTTCATATTTAACTGCATTCTATAATCCTAAAATTCGTTTTAACTCCTCCTTATCAATTTCGGCTCCAGCAAAATCGTCAAAGGTCTTTTGCGTGGCTTCAATGATATGGTCCTGAATAAATCTTGCTCCCTCCCGGGCACCTTGTTCCGGACTTTTAATACAACATTCCCATTCCATCACGGCCCAAACGTCACATCCATATTGGGTAAGCTTGGAGAAAATAGTTTTAAAATCAATTTGTCCATCGCCCAGGGAACGGTACCTACCAGCCCTGTTGCCCCAATCATTATAACCTCCAAAAGCCCCTTTTTTTCCTGTTGGATTAAACTCAGAATCCTTTACATGAAATGATTTGATGAATTCGTGATAATGGTCTATGTAAGTGATATAATCCAATTGCTGCAACACAAAGTGGCTGGGGTCATATAAAATGTTCACCCTTTTGTGGTTTCCTGTCGCTTCTAAAAAACGCTCAAACGTATCCCCATCATGAAGGTCTTCCCCTGGATGTATTTCATAACAGACATCTACCCCTTCTTCATCAAAATGGTTGAGGATGGGCATCCAGCGTTTGGCCAACTCTTCAAAGCCCATTTCTACCAAACCTGCGGGGCGTTGGGGCCAGGGGTGCATGGTATGCCAAAGCAATGCCCCTGAAAAAGTTGCGTGGGCCTTAATCCCTAGTCTACGACTGGCCGTTGCGGCTTTTTTAACCGTTTCCACGGCCCAGGCGGTGCGCTCTTTTGGATTTCCTTTTAAGGCATCGGGAGCAAAATTATCGAACATAATGTCGTATGCAGGGTGCACCGCGACCAACTGCCCTTGAAGATGGGTAGAGAGCTCAGTAATTTCCAATCCATAGGAATTTATTTTGCCCTTGAGTTCATCACAATAATCTTGGCTTTCTGCCGCTTTGTCAAGGTCGATCAAAAAAGATTCCCAAGTAGGAATCTGTATACCCTTATATCCTAAATCGGATGCCCATTGGCACATCCCTTCCAAGGTATTAAAGGGCGCTTTACTATCTACGAACTGCGCCAAAAAAACTGCAGGTCCTTTAATTGTCTTCATTGTAATTTGGATTTTTAAAACGATTTTTTCCTTAGCATTTTAGGAGAATCGTCTATATTTAAAAACTATATTCCTAATTTTTCAAGATAACATCTGAGAAATCATAAATATAGGGATTTAGCCGATAATGAAAATGATGAATGTGAATCAAACAACAGTTTATGATGCCATAGTGGTTGGCACGGGAATTACAGGAGGCTGGGCAGCCAAAGAACTTTGTGAAAATGGCTTAAAGACCTTGGTTTTGGAACGTGGTCCCATGGTAAAGCATGTGGAAGACTATAAAACCATGAACAAGGATACATGGGACTTGCCTTTTCGCAACAAATTATCTGAAGAGGACCAAAAAAAATACCATAAACAAAAAAGGGTCGGTTGGGCCCCAACGGATGCCACCAAACACTTTTTTGTGAACGATTTGGAACATCCGTACCAAGAAACCAAGCGTTTTGACTGGATTCGTGGGTATCAAGTCGGGGGCAGGTCACTTACCTGGGGAAGACAAAGTTACCGGTGGAGCGATATTGATTTTGAGGCCAACCTTAAAGAGGATGTTGCGGTAGATTGGCCCGTGAGGTACCAAGATATTGCACCTTGGTACGATAAAGTAGAATCTTACATAGGGGTGAGTGGAGAAAAATTAGGCTTGCCCCACTTGCCAGACGGGCAGTTTTTAGCGCCCATGGAACTTAATTGTGTGGAGCAAGACCTACAAAAAATCCTGCGCAGTACGTTTGATGACGGGAGGTTACTGACCATTGGCCGCGTTGCCCACATTACGGAAAACACCATTGATTTTGAAGGTCGTGGACCATGCCAGTACCGCAACCGCTGCTGGCGGGGCTGCCCTTTTGGTGGCTATTTTAGCAGTAATTCCTCAACCCTTCCCGCCGCGGAACGAACAGGGAATATGACCTTAAGGGCCAACTCCATTGTCCATGAAGTAGTTTACGACCAAACCACTAAACACGCGAGCGGTGTAAAAGTAATAGATGCAGCTACTGGGGAAAAACTAGAGTTCAAAGGTAAAATTGTTTTCTTATGTGCCTCTGCAATGGCATCCGTAGGGGTCTTGTTACAATCAAAATCTCCAAGTTTCCCAAATGGAATGGGCAATAATTATGATGAATTGGGACGCAACATTATGGACCACCACTACCAATTGGGAGCCTCTGCAAAGATTGACGGCCATTTGGACAAGTACTACAAAGGCCGTAGGCCAAACGGATTTTATATTCCACGGTTTGCCAATCTGGACCAAAAAACCAAACGTGATGGGTTCTTAAGGGGCTTTGGGTATCAGGGCGGTGCAAGCAGGGAGAACTGGGGGGAAATGGTTGCAGAACTGGGCTATGGCGCCGCTTATAAAAAAGCCATGTTGGAACCCGGTGGCTGGCAAATTGGGATGACCGGTTTTGGTGAGATGTTACCCTACCATGACAATAGGGTTACTTTAAGCAGGGACAAAAAAGACCAATGGGGACTTCCACAATTGGATTTTAATGTGGAATTCAAAGAAAACGAACTGCAGATGCGCGAGGCCATCAAAGAAGAGGCCGTTGCCATGCTAAAGGCAGCAGGTTTTAAGAACGTCCAGGCGTATGACACCGAAACAGGCCCCGGCCTAGGCATTCACGAAATGGGCGGGGCACGTATGGGCTGGAACCCAAGAACATCGGTGGTCAATAAAAACAATCAACTACATGATGTACCCAATGTGTATGTAACGGATGGTGCTTTTATGACCTCGGCAAGTTGTGTCAATCCTTCCTTGACCTATATGGCGTTTACGGCCAGAGCTGCCAACCATGCGGCAGAACAATTCAAATTAGGTAAATTCGCTTAATAAAAAAGATAACCACATGGATAATAGCTCTGCAAAAAAGCTTTGGGGAGATTTTTTGGACAAACACCCAGAATTTGCAACTGAAAAGACCCCAGAAGTTGGATATTTTGGGGATAATGAAAAGGATGCCAACTTACTTGCAGAACTTACCGTCAATGACATAAAAAAAGCGACCTCCCATTCCCTTTTAGGCTTGCAATTAAGAGGTGAAATACTTCCTAAAATTGGCGATTTTTTTGTGGTCACGGATTGGGATGGCAACGCCAAGTGCCTTGTTAGGACCACCTCGGTGAAAATGCTTCCTTACTTTTCCATCCATGAGGAACACGCCCGTTTAGAGGGAGAGGGTGATAAGAGCCTAGCCTATTGGAAAAAAGTCCACTGGGACTATTATACGCGAGAACTGGCAGAATTCAATAGGAGGCCCCTAGAAAGTATGATCGTTGTTTTTGAAAGGTTCCAGAAGGTATTCTAACTTTAGGCGCATATGGACTATGCCCTAGTATTGAGCCGTACCAACAGGCAACCACAGCTGGATGCATTGTTTAATAAGTTGGGAACGATTCCTTATGTGATGAAAAAGCATACCTTACCATTACTTTCTGTACTAAAACAACTATAGATGAAAATTCAACCCATCGTTATCCTATTGGTTTTACCCCTAATGGTTTCCGCCCAAAAATTGTACGAAGTCTCTTCTTACCTAGAAGAGGGCTTTAAGGCACCTAACACCCATTATATTGGTGAGGCTTGGTTAAACCGCTTGGTTGAGGCGGACAGTGAGCTAGATATCCATATCACCAAAGCCACTTTTAAGGCCAATGCCACCTTGGATTGGCACAAACATGGGTCCGCACAAGTCCTCATATACGTAGCAGGAGAAGGTTATTATCAAGAAAGGGGAAAAGAGCCTGTTATCCTAAAGGCCGGCGATGTGGTAAGATGTAAAAAAGAAACCGAACGCTGGCATTCTTCCACCAAAAACAGTGATGTAACCTATATTGCCCTTTATAGCGGTGAAACCCCAACGGTATGGACTGAGATGGTAACCCATACCTATTACGATAACGTGGCCCAACAACTTGGTCATTAAGATGTATCATAAAAGGCCTAGCCAAAACCTTAGGCTGAATTTGATTGGGTGCTAAAATGAATGTTGTCGTGCCCAAATTCATACATGGTGCTGTGGAGCATTTTTTGGTATAAATTATCGTTTACGGTGACGGGAATTTTTAAGTTGGGAAATTGAATCAAATAGGAGTTTCCTTTTTTTTCGATGAGTTTTACTTTGATCGGGCCGTTCTTCATAATCCAAAAAAATTAAAAAGTTAACCATTGTTTAAAAAGGGTAAGGCAAACACCGTTCCAATTCCTTAACTCCCTTGGGCTTGCGTAGATTGGGTTCCTGTTGAATGTCAAATTGACAAACAACCTCTAAATCCCTTAAAATTTATTTAACAGATATATGACAAAATTCCATTTGGCATCCTTCTTGAAAAATCAAATATTATGGAGCCATATAGAAAGATATGGTTTAAAACCCGTCGCCCTGTATTCAAGGAAAATAGATATAATGTTTACTCTTTTCTTCCACATTAGGAATCAACTTAAAATACAACGCTATGATGACCGATGGTAATTCTAAGAAAAACATACTAACTACTCTAGCGCGCTCCACAATTTTTCTATGTATAATCCTGTTGTCTTCTTCATTGCAATCCCAGACCTTTTATGCCTTGCAAATAGATAGGAACATTCGTTCGGAAGCGGAAAAAATAACAGGTGAATACCAACCTTATTTGGTCATGGGTGCCAATCAGCGCTTACAATTTAAATCTACGGTAGCCAGATTTCTAGTAAAAAAAAGAGCGGTGGCAGGAGACCCAAAATTATCGCCAAGAGAAAAATACCATTTATACAAGCGCTTATATGTGCGTGAAACTTCTGAAATGGCAGATGTTTTGGAATCGTACCAATGGCAAGCGTACCTAAACGTAAAGCAACGGATACAACCCCTGCCAAGGGCGCTTACCTGGGATGATAACCTTATGGCCGACAATTGATAGCCGTCCACCAAGATATATCCAATACCGTTTGGATGTTTTGCTGATGTTTAAAAGATGTCCTAAAAATCTTTACCGCACCAGCATTCTGGAAACTACAATTCTTTGATGGCAACCCCAAAGTGTCCTAACGCCACAGCGGCAATGGTTATAAGCAACCATCTAAATATAGACTTTAAAAGGCCATGAATCCCCAATGCTGACGGGGACACTTATTTGTTAATCCAAATCTATCCAAATATTCCCTTGCTTGTGCGATGCCACAGTGCTTTCAATAAAGTTCATTCCACGAACCCCATCTTGCATGGTAGGGAATTCCCCATCATTATAATGTTCTCCCCTGATGGCCCGTGCGGCACCCAGGTAAATATTGGCCATGGAATCAAAAATTCCCTCCGGGTGTCCAGGAGGAAGCTTAGTTCCATCCAACGATAGTTCAGAATTATAGGCGTGCCCGGGCTTATAGATTTGTGTAGGTTGGGTATCGCTCATTTTATACAAAAAATTAGGGCGTTCTTGCTCCCATCTAAAGGCACCTTTTTCACCATAAATGGCGATGGCAAGGCCATTTTCCTCGCCAGTGGCCACTTGACTGGAACGTATTACGCCTTTTACGTGGTCATCCATACGTATCAATACCGTACCATCAACATCCATTTGGTTATCCTCGTAAAGATAATTAAAGTCACATAATAGTGATTTTACCCGAAGCCCTGTGGTAAACTCTACCATATTAAAGGCATGCACTCCAATATCCCCCATACAGGAACTGATACCGGCCTTGGTGGGGTCCAATCGCCAAACCGAGGAACGTTTTTCTTTGTCGTGGATAATAGGGTTTATCCAGCCTTGATAATAGCGGGCATCCACCTTATGGATTTTACCCAATTCGCCGTTTTTAATCATTTCACGCATTTGGCGTACCATGGGGTAACCAGTATACGTGTGTGTTAAGGCAAATACTTTTCCAGATTTTTGGTGTGAAGCTTCCAATGCTTTGGCCTCTTCATAGTTCATGGTCATTGGCTTTTCACAGATAACGTGAAAACCATTGTCCAGCAACTTTTTAGCCATAGGATAATGTAGAAAATTTGGTGTTTGTACGGAACAAACCTGAATGCGCTCTTCTTCTGGCAGTTTTAGTTCCTCCTCAATGAGCGCATCAAAATCTTTATAAATCCTGTTGGTGGGGATATCAATTTCCTTGGCAAAATCCAAACTTTCCTGGTATACCGGACTAAAGACCGCACCAACAATTTCGTAATTATCATTAATTTGGGAAGCCACCCGGTGTAAAATCCCGATGAGTGAATCTCCTCCTCCCCCTAAAATTCCTAATCTAATTTTTTTTGGCATTACACTAATTTTGATGTTGAATATATGTTACGCTGTTTCTGTTGCCGTATGGCTTATCCTACTTTTTTCAATTCTTTTACGAAGTATAAATAAAATCCCAAAAAGCACCACTAAAGCCAACGGAAAATATACCATAAAACCCAAAACGGCACGTCCTGCTTCAATATCGGCCATTTCGCCTACAAGGCCAGAACTGATGGCATTGGCTTTTTCTGCGTCTAAACGTGAGCCTATGATGGGGTTCCAAATAGAAGTGGCAAACATTCCCGCACCGCCCATTAAAGACATGCCCAGTGCACCTGTTTTTGCAGTATACTCCGAAGTAAAACCAATCATGGTAGGCCAAAAGTAACAAACACCCAAGGCAAACAATGCAGCTGCTACATAAATCATTCCTCCTTCTGAAATGCTCATAAAATAAATGGCACTGGCCGTTACAATTGCAGACATAAACAATACACCTATTGGATTTAAACGATGGACTATTGGACCCGCAAAGAACCTGCCCAATGCCATGATGCCGGTTACCAAGGCCAAAACCAACATAGGACTAGCCCCTGATTTTCCCAATATGGTCTCCACCCACTGTTGGGGTATAAATTCAGAGGTTGCGGTCAAGGTCATGCAAACCAACATAAAAATGAACAAAGGATTACCCAACGCCTTAATATTTGAAGTGGTATTGGACTCTATATTTTCGCTTTCTGGAAATTTTTGGGTAAAGACCAAAAAACCATAAATCAGTGTAGGTATCAGCATGGTGGCTATCTGTAATTGCCAGCCCAGCCCCGCATCGGTCATAAATTTTGACACCAAAGACCCAATGACCAGCCCACCAGGAAACCAAACATGGAATTTATTGAGCATTGCCGTTCTATTGTTGGTGTACATATCTGCAATCATTGGGTTACAAGCTGCCTCCACAGAACCGTTGGCAAAACCAATAAAGAAGGTAGAAATGATCAAAGTCCAGAATCCTCCGGCATATATGGTTAAAATCAAACCTAATAAATGGCAAATAAAAGCCGTAATCAACAACTTCTTTGGACCCAAGGCGTTATACAACAACCCTCCAATGAGCATGGCTAAGGGAAACCCTAAAAATGCCATACTGTTGATGTAGCCCAATTGGGTATTGTTGATTTCAAAATCTACCCCCAACTGCGTTAAAATTCCTGCCCTAATTGCAAAGGTCATTGAGGTGACCACTAAAGAAATACAGGCGGCAAAAAAGAGTTTATTCTTATTAATAGTACTTTCCATTTTTATTGTTTTTGATTGGTTACGTTGCTTACTGCTTATACGCTACTTTTTCATTTTTAAAGGTGAGTGCAAAAACGGCAAATACCAATATAGCAAATCCCGCAGGGTACAACCATATTCTGTCCCAATGATGCATGTTTGCCTCCAGGACATAGGTATCGGTAATTTTACCGGCAATCCAAAAACCCATCAACATCCCTACACCATACGTCGCTAAGGTAATCAATCCTTGTGCAGCACTCTTATATTTTTCTCCCGCCTTGGTATCCGTGTAGATTTGGCCAGAAACAAAAAAGAAATCATAACAAATTCCATGCAGGCCAATACCCAACAATAGCATAAACGTGAGTTCATCCGCATTGCCATAAGCAAATAGCACATATCTAATGGTCCAAGCCAGCATGCCTGCCAAAATGGTCTTTTTAAATCCGTACCGCTTAAAAAAATAGGGCAGTAACAGAAGGAACAAAACTTCGGAAATTTGGCCTATGGTCATCTTCCCTGTTGGATTTGCAACTCCAATCTCAGACAGAAAAGGATTGGCGTTCTGATAATAAAAAGCCAAAGGGATACAGATTAAAATGGACGATAAAAAGAAAACTAGAAAATTCTTATCCTTTAAAAGTTTTAGGGCATCCAATCCTAAGATTCCCGAAATCGTCACCTCTTCTTTGGTAACCTTGGGAGGTGTCTTTGGCAAGAAAAAACTAAAACCGCCCAATACGGCAGAGGCAATGCCAACCATTAAAAAGGTATTCTTTAGCATTCCTTCCGCCCGTGCTTCTGGAGAATCCCAAAAGAACACATAACTAATGATCAAGCCCGCAAAAATCCACCCTATGGTACCAAATACCCGAACTACTGAAAACTCTTTTGCCGGGTCTTTCATTTGATTAAAAGAAATTGAATTTACCAACGCCAAGGTTGGCATATATAAAATCATGTACAGTAGCACATACGGATAAAAAGCGCCAAAACTTTCTGACGTATACATGAGGTACATTAAAACGGCTCCAGAAAGATGCAAAATCCCCAAAATCCGTTCGGCATTAAAATACCGATCCGCAATAAGGCCAATGATAAAGGGTGCAATGATGGCGCCCCAGGACTGGGTAGAAAATGCCTGGGCAATTTCACTCCCTGAAGCACCAAGGTTATCACCCAAAAAAGTGCCCAGCGTAACAAACCATCCTCCCCAAATAAAGAACTCGAGAAACATCATCAGGCACAGTTTTGTCTTGGTCTGCAAGGTCATGGCCCAACTATCTTTTGTATAGAATATAGTCTAGAGGTTCTGGGGCAACACCATGGGTCCTAAAATCCATCAAAATTTGAGCCCTATGGTGCGTAGAATGGTTAATGATATGAAAAAGTACATCCCTAAGATCATTGGCAAACAAGCGCCCTTCAGTGGTTTCATAATCAATGCGCACGTGAAAGTCCTCAGTATTGCTAATGACCTCAAAAGTGGTTCGTTGGTTCTCATAATGGATGTCTCCCCAGTCTTTTACCTCATGTAGCTGCCACACATCAAAGGCTTTGGGCTCGCCTGTTAATCTGTGGTTCCAAATATGGTGGGCGTTCAACAAGTGGCTGAACAATCTTTTAGTGTTTTCTGGCACCTTGTCAAAGGTACAAACCTGTTCAATTAGCTTCTTGTTGCAGTAAAAATTGTAATCAAATAATTGATTAAAAAAGGTCTTCATCCGTTGTTATTCCTTAGCCAAGTTTTTTGGCAGTGTTTAGTAACAATTCTTTTGTGGCTAGAATACCTGCTTCCTCTGAAAGCCCCTCACCCTCGTATTCCACACCAATATATCCGGTATACCCAGCATTTTTGACAATTTCCAGCATTTTGGTATAGTCAATCTTGGTCTCGTTCCCTGCAGTATCAAAATCGTAGGATTTTGCACTTACCGCTTTGGCATAGGGCATCAATTCTTTGACCCCCGTATACTTATCATATTCTTCCAAACACTTGGACTCATAGTAATCCCCAGATTCCCTTTTGATGCAAAAATTACCAAAATCAGGAAGGGTGCCACAATTGGGCATGTTCACTGTTGCCATAACCTCTGACAAAAGAGCGGCGTTGGACGAAAGTCCTCCGTGGTTCTCCACGATGATATTGATATTCTTCCCTGCTGCATAGGTAGCCAGCTGTGTAAGGCCATCCACGGAAGCAGTTTTCCACGGCTGGGGCTCTTGCACCCCGTTTAAGTTTACCCGGATGGCATGGCAACCCATTGCGGCGGCGGCATCCACCCACTTGTAATGGGTTTCCACTGCCACTCTACGTTGGTCTGTGTCTTCTGCTGCCAAATCTCCTTGACCATCTACCATGATTAGCACATTGCTAAGTCCATACTTTTTGGCGGCTGCATTACACTTATCCACAAAGCTTTTCATGGCCTGATCGGAATAGCCAGCAGCTTCTAGTTCTTTGTTGTAGAGTTGGCTCACATACTCCAAACCCTCAAAACCCCAAGACTTGGCCTTTTGTGCAAAGGTATAGGGGTCTACCTCCTCAAAACGAATCATTTTATTAATGGACCACTGGGCCAATGACAGTTTAAAGAAGGGGTCAACTGGGGCATCCAAGGTTGCTGCTTCATCTTTCGGTTCCTTCTGTTTCTTGTCCTCTTTACAGGCAAAGGTGCCCATTACTGATAATGCGGCACCTGCTTTTGCCGTATGTGTTACGAATTTTCTGCGGTTCATAAGATAATTGGTTAGCTTTTGTCCTTGAGTGCCTTAGTTAAAACTATAACGTTATAGTACTGATTTCTCAATATAGTTAGGGAATAAATGTAGAAAATTAATTTAATATTTAATACTTTTAAGAACTAAACAATGTTAGGACTACATGAGCAAATTCTATTACAACGAGGAACAGGAATCCTATGACGCAATTGTTGTTGGTACTGGTATTAGCGGCGGATGGGCCGCAAAAGAGCTTTGTGAAAATGGTTTAAAGACACTGGTACTGGAGCGAGGGCGCATGGTGAAACACCGAGAGGACTATCCTACGGCAAATCTAGACCCTTGGGATTTTCCCAATGGTGGGGAACCTACGCAAGAGGACATTGCCAAGCAAGAGAAACAAAACAGGACCGGATACACCAACAAAGCAGCCTCAAAACATTGGTTTGTGAACGATTTGGAACACCCCTATAATGAGACCAAACGTTTTGATTGGATGCGGGGCTACCACGTGGGTGGGCGATCCATCATGTGGGGACGCCACAGTTACCGTTTGAGCGATCTTGATTTTACCGCCAACAAAAATGAAGGGGTTGCCATTGACTGGCCGGTTCGCTATAAGGATATTGCCCCATGGTATGACAAGGTAGAATCCTATATTGGCATTTCTGGAGAACTTTTGGGACTCCCACAATTGCCCGATGGACAGTTTACCCCCATGATGCCCTTAAACTGTGTTGAAGAACACGTAAAAAATAAGGTTGCCGAGCATTTTGATGGCAGGGTAATTACTGCTGGACGTGTTGCACACATTACCGGGGACAAAAAATTTGAAGGAGATGGTAGATCCAAGTGTATGTACCGTAACCGATGTATTAGGGGATGTCCTTTTGGAGCTTACTTCAGCAGTGTTTCCTCTACCTTGCCCGCTGCGGAAAGAACGGGGAACATGACCTTAAGGCCAGATTCCATTGTCCACGAAATCATGTATGACCCTGACACCAAAAAAGCTACAGGCGTAAAGGTGATAGATAGGGTAACCAAGGAGACGTTTGAATTTAAGGCGAAGGTGATTTTCCTATGTGCTTCTGCAATAGCTTCCACCTCCATACTGATGCAATCCAAGTCTGACCGTTTTGAAAACGGATTGGGGAATGACTCAGGAGAGCTGGGGCATAACATTATGGATCACCATTTTAAGGCTGGCGCGCGGGGAAAAATAGATGGTTTTGATAACAAATACTATAAGGGCAGGAAACCTAATGGTATTTATATCCCACGGTTTAGAAATGTTGGTGGCAACACCAACATGAAAGAGTTCACCAGAGGTTATGGATATCAAGGCGGTGCAGGAAGAGGTGATTATGAGGATATGGTTGCCGAGGCATCCTTTGGCAAAAGCTATAAAGATGCTATTCTAAGTCCAGGTGGATGGAATATGAACATGCTCGGTTTTGGTGAAATACTGCCTTACCACGACAATAAAATGACCTTGGACTATGAAAAATTGGACCAATGGGGCTTGCCTACGGTAACCTTTGATGCAGAAATCAGGGAAAATGAATTAAAGATGCGTGTAGACATGCAAGAACAGGCAGCAGCCATGTTAGAAAAATCTGGTGCTAGGGATATTGAAACCTATGATGATACCTACGCCCTTGGGCTGGGAATACATGAAATGGGAACTGCTAGAATGGGCAAGGACCCAAAAACATCGGTTCTTAATGCGTATAACCAGGTGCACGCCTGTAAGAATGTCTATGTAACGGACGGCTCATTTATGACCTCTGCAGCCTGCGTTAACCCATCTCTCACTTATATGGCCTTTACGGCAAGAGCGGCAAACCATGCTGTTGAAGAACTTAAAAAAGGAAATATCTAATGGAAAGAAGATCTGCACTTAAAAATATTGGTATGGCTTTTGGCTATGCCGTTGCGACCCCAACCCTAATTAGCCTAGCCCAAAGCTGCAAGGAAAAAATGCCTTATGCGGATTGGACACCTAATTTTTTGCCAAAGGACCAAGGGTATGCACTAGCGCAAATGATTGACGTTATTCTGCCTAGAACGGACACGCCATCCGCAACGGACGTAAACGTTCATGTCTTTATTGACACTTTTGCAAAAGAAGTGTTGCCGGCTGAACAACAAGAGTTTATGAAAATGGCAATGGATACTTTTTTTGATAAGGTTTTAGCCTCTTCTGAAAAGGACTCCCTCTTGGATGTTGAGGGGGTAGATTTTGAACCACTGCTGGCCAAATACCTAAAAAAACGGTCGGACGAAGAAGAAAAAGCCCATCAAAAGACCATTGGCCAATTTATGGAAGCTAAAATAAAAGGTGAGGCCTCCACTTTGGATGAGGAAGTAGCGTGTTTTGCCTTTGCCGATAGTATTCGCGGGCTAGCTACTTGGGGATACAAATCATCTGAATATATTGGAGAGGAAGTTCTGGCATACTTGCCCGTACCCGGCGAATATATTGCCTGTGGGGATGTAGAAGAGCTTACCGGAGGCAAGGCTTGGTCGCTATAGTACCCACCGATGCCCCAATAAGAAAGCCCCAAATTATAAAGGATAATTTGGGGCTTTTTTTAAAATAAACACTATCACACTATGATCCGCACATCAGACAATCATCGTCTGCTTGGCCTTCCTTGGCACGTGCAATCATTTCTTTCATCTCGGCCGGTGTCAACGGCTTAATATCCAAATCTTGTTGGTTTACAGGGGTAGGCTTCACCTCCATGCCTTCCGCCGCTACCGTAGTGGCTACCGGAGCATCCGTCCCAACTGCTACCGGAACTTCTTTTTTCTTGGTATTGTCCAAAGTAAACTTAATGGCGTCTACCGCAGCCTTGGTTCTTAAATAGTACATTCCGGTCTTTAATCCACTTTTCCAAGCATAGAAGTGCATGGACGTTAACTTGGCATAATTTGCATTTTCCATGAACAGATTCAAGGATTGGCTCTGATCGATAAAATAGCCACGTTGCCTGCTCATATCTATAATATCTTTCATACTGAGCTCCCAAACCGTTTTATAAAGCTCTTTAATATCCTCCGGAATACCATCTATATGCTGTATGGATCCGTTGGCTCGCATAAGCTCCTGTTTCAAATTTTCATTCCATAGGCCCAGCTTTACCAAGTCTTCCAACAAATGCTTGTTCACAACAATAAACTCACCGGACAATACCCGTCTTGTATAAATATTGGAGGTATAAGGCTCAAAGCATTCATTGTTGCCCAATATTTGGGAGGTTGATGCTGTTGGCATGGGCGCCACTAGAAGGGAGTTCCTTACCCCATTTTTGGCCACCTGCTTTCTTAACTTTGCCCAATCCCATCTTCCAGACAGTTCCTCATCTTTGATGCCCCAAAGATTATGCTGAAATTCCCCTTTTGAAATGGGGGAGCCTTCATAGGAAGAATAGGTGCCTTCTGCCATGGCCTCCTCCATAGACGCCGTTAATGCGGCGTAGTATAAGGTTTCAAAAATATCTTGGTTGAGTTGTTTGGCCGTATCACTCGTAAAAGGCAAGCGAAGCATAATAAAAGCATCTGCCAAACCTTGTACCCCAAGTCCTATAGGCCTGTGCCGTAGATTGGAATTCTCCGCCTCTTTCACTGGGTAGTAATTCCTATCAATAACCCTATTAAGATTTTTGGTCACACGTTTAGTGACTTTAAAGAGTTCTTTGTGATCAAACTTTCCGTTTTTCACAAACATGGGCAAGGCAATGGATGCCAGGTTACATACCGCCACCTCATCTGGGGATGTATACTCCAAAATCTCTGTACATAGGTTGGATGAACGGATGGTGCCCAAGTTTTTTTGATTGCTTTTTCTATTGGCGGAATCTTTATAGAGCATGTAGGGCGTGCCCGTCTCAATTTGGGACTCCAAGATTTTCTCCCACAAATCCCTGGCTTTTACGGTTTTTCTACCTTTCCCTTGCGACTCGTAGCCTAAATACAGCGATTCAAACTCTTCCCCATGGGTAGAGAAAAGGTTGGGGCATTCATTGGGGCACATTAAGGTCCAATCGCCATCTGCCTGTACCCTTTCCATAAACAAATCTGGAATCCACATGGCATAAAACAGATCGCGCGCACGCATCTCTTCCTTTCCATGGTTCTTTTTTAAATCCAAAAAGTCATAAATATCCGCATGCCATGGCTCTACGTAGATGGCAAAACTACCTTTACGCTTTCCACCGCCTTGATCTACGTAACGCGCCGTATCATTAAATACCCGTAACATGGGCACAACGCCATTGGAGGTGCCGTTGGTACCGGCAATATAAGAACCTGTTGCCCTAATGTTATGGATAGACAACCCTATGCCACCGGCAGACTGACTGATTTTGGCGGTCTGTTTTAAGGTGTCATAAATTCCATCAATACTGTCCTCCTTCATGGCCAACAAAAAACAAGAGGACATCTGTGGTTTTGGCGTGCCAGAATTAAACAGGGTTGGGGTTGCGTGGGTAAAGTATTTCTTGGACATGAGCTCATAGGTCTCCATTACGGATTCCAAATCATTCAGATGGATACCTACGGAGACACGCATTAACATATGCTGAGGGCGCTCTGCAATTTTACCGTTTATTTTTAGGAGGTAAGAACGCTCCAAGGTTTTAAAACCAAAATAATCATACCCAAAATCACGGTTATAAATAATGGTGGAGTCTAACTTATCCGCATTATCTAAAATGACCTTATACACCTCATCAGAAAGGAGGGGTGCTTTTTTACCTGTCCTTGGATTAACATATTCATACAAATCCTTCATGGTTTCAGAGAAGGATTTTTTTGTATTCTTATGGAGATTGGAAACGGAAATCCTGGCGGCTAATTTGGCATAGTCTGGATGTGTGGTGGTCATGGTAGCGGCTATTTCGGCAGCTAGGTTATCCAACTCTGAGGTGGTAACACCATCATACAGCCCTTCTATGACCCGCATGGCCACTTTTACTGGGTCTACCAAACCATTGAGGCCATAACATAACTTTCTGACCCTTGCCGTGATTTTATCGAACATCATCGGCTCTTTTCTTCCGTTTCTTTTTACTACATACATTATTTTCTAGATTTACGCTGTTCTGCGGGTTTCCATGTTTCCTTGGCCATCACATGGATTACCCTATTTTTTTTTGGATGGGGCAGCTAAGGCTTACCACAAATTAGAAATCAGCATCAAAGCTAATTTTTTGTGCCTCGCCATCCTTTTCCTTGTTTAACACCCCTGCTTTTTGATATTCAGAAACGCGTTTTTCAAAGAAGTTGGTTTTTCCCTGTAAGGAGATCATGTCCATAAAGTCAAACGGATTGGAAGCATTATAGACCTTGTCACACTCCAGCTCCACCAACAAACGGTCTGTCACAAATTCAAGGTATTGTGTCATCAACTTGGCATTCATCCCAATTAAACTTACTGGTAACGATTCTGTGATAAATTCCCTTTCTATATTTAACGCATCCACCAAGATTTCGGTGATACGTTCTTTGGGAACTTTGTTGACCAAGTGTTTGTTATGAAGGTGTACGGCATAATCACAATGCATACCCTCATCCCTGGAGATTAGCTCATTGGAAAAGGTTAACCCTGGCATTAACCCTCTTTTCTTTAACCAAAAAATAGAACAGAAAGCACCGGAAAAGAATATCCCTTCAACCGCGGCGAAGGCAATTAAGCGTTCCGCAAAACTTGGCGACTCTATCCATTTAAGTGCCCAGTCCGCCTTTTTCTTGATGGCAGGAAAATTTTCAATGGCCTTGAACAGGGTGTTTTTCTCCTTCTCGTCCTTTACATAGGTATCAATCAACAAAGAATAGGTTTCTGAGTGAATGTTTTCCATCATAATTTGAAACCCATAAAAGAACTTAGCCTCTGAATACTGCACCTCACTAACAAAGTTCTCCGCCAGATTCTCATTTACGATACCGTCAGATGCTGCAAAGAAGGCTAGGATGTGTTTAATAAAGAAACGCTCATCCTCCGTTAATTTGTTGTTCCAGTCTATGGGGTCTTGGTGAAGGTCTATTTCTTCTGCCGTCCAGAAGCATGCCTCACATTTTTTGTACCATTCCCATAAATCATGGTGTTGTATGGGAAAAATAACAAATCGGTCTTCATTTTCTTGCAAAATAGGCTCAACAGCAGCGGACATAGTGTTCTTTTTTTTAATTAGTAATTGATTTCTTGAAAATACCTTACGGCAGGGAGTAACAAAGATTGTAAAATGCCCTAATAAACTAAAGACTGTTTAAGAGAATACTGTCCAAAGTTTTTAACACGAACTGTTGAAATGTAGGTTAGCCAGCGATGTTTATTAGGCTTAGGCCATATAGGCTGTTATCAGCTGATTATCAACAAAAAAGCACAAATAAAAAAGACCAAAAAGTATCAAATACAAATACCTTTTGGTCTAATTAACATAGTTAAAAAACGTACGGCCTTGGTTCGTATTGGTTAAGCTTTTGTTTAGGTAGTTCCCCCGAAACCTAAATCAAAAATTCCCCAAAAAAAAACCAGACTTGTTATCACGGATTAACGTGTTGGTTGGCCGTACGATGGTAATTTTATCTCGTACCCTGATTTTTCTAGAAAGTCCAGCTTTCCTTATCATAGTACATTTACGCAATCAAAAATACCTTACCATGAAGGTTTAAGGATAAAAGTATGTATACCTTGCAGGAAATGATGTGTCAATGGAATTAGGCAGTTTGTGGTCTTTTGGCCTGTCTATGATTATGATGTAAGACTTTTCTTAACTGACCATATTTGTCCAATATTTTCCATCTATAATTTATACTTCACCAACGACACAAGTTTACAAGCACTAAACCAAATAAATCGTAGATTTATAATTTAAGGGGTATGGGATAAACCTTTTTACCAACACAAAGGCGATAATGCTTCTACAATGAAATAAATAGCTATGATAAATGCCGTAATCGTTGATGATGAATCCAAAGCGCTGGAAAGTCTTAGTTGGGAACTGAGCAATCTTAGTGATGAGGTTAAGATTACTGCGAGCTTTACCGATGCGCACGAGGCTTTGGACTATTTGGACAAGAACACCCCAGATTGCCTTTTCTTGGATATTGAAATGCCAAAAATGGATGGTTTTCAATTTATCCAAAACTTGAGAAACAAAAATTTTCCCGTGGTGATTACAACGGCTTACAATCAATACGCACTAAAGGCCCTTAAAAACCAAGCTATTGATTATCTGCTAAAACCCATTGACACGGATGACCTTGCGGAAACCGTTGAAAAAATTAAAAAGTATAATGCCAAGAACCTAACTGCTGAACGGTTAGAAGAAATCCTGATTAATTTTAATGCAAGTTCCGTCCAAAAAAAAATAACCTTAAGCACAGATGGGAAATTATTGTTCTTAGAAAGCAACGAAATTCTGTATGCTGAATCCGATGGAAATTATACCACCATTTATCTACAAGATGGACAAAAAATAGTACTGACCAAAAAACTTAAGGAAGTGAATGAAATACTGCCTTCAGAAAGCTTTTTTAGAATCCACAACTCTTATGTTGTGAACTTGGGTAAAATAAAAGAGTTCCTAAAGACAGATGGCTATGTAGTCTTGGAATCCAAACATAAAATTCCGGTTTCGCGCCAAAAGAAATCAGATTTTTTAGAGCGTTTATAAGCAATCTGCCAGGTGTATCCATTGAATCTAACAGCCCCTTTTTGGCAAAGGCCCCCGCTACAATGTATTATCTGTGCCCTTTTATTGTTATTTTCCCTAAACGCTAAAGGCCAGCAAAAAAAAGCGGACGCCATCATCTCAGAAATCATAACCGCAAAACCCCTAACCTATCAAGAGTTGGATGGTGCTTTTAGAAGTTTTAGAAGGGACAGCATCATTCTTAAGCAATTAATTTCCCGGGCAAAGACCATAAATTACCTAGAAGGACAAAGTTATGCCTATAACCAGTTGGGTACGGTATACCGCAACCTTTCAGAATTTAAAAATTCCATAGCCCTCCATAACAAAGCGCTACAGCTTGCAGACGCTGCAAAGAATATAGAGCTAAAGGTACTGAGCCTAAACATGCTTGGCGTAGTTTATAGGAGAAAAGATGCTATTAAAACTGCGCTAGATTACAGTCAACAGGCCTTAGAGCTTGCAGAGGCCGTTGAAAATCCGTCACATCATATTCTTAGGCACATTAATATTTCTTTAAACGGAATTGGCAATCTTTATTTAACCCTTGGCCAGTATGATCTTGCCATTACCCAATTTAAACGTGCCCTGGAACTGGAAACCCAACTCAACAATAAACTTGGCCTCGCCATTAATAATCAAAATATAGGTGAATGCTACGAGAAAAAAGGTGAGCTGGAAAAAGCACTGGAATTTTACAGAACATCTTTGGCCCTTAACGAGGATATTGACAATGATTATGGCCGCATTATTTGTAAGAACAGTATTGCCCAGGTGTATTTAAAAAAACAAATGCCAACGGCCGCACTACAATTGTTGGACCAATTATTGGAACCCGCAAGAAATTTGGGAGATCAGGCCATTCTTTCCTCCATTCTCATCAATTCTGGCTGGGCCAACATGGAACTTAAAAAGTATGGCATTGCCAGAAACCTCATGATAGAGGGAAAAAAAGCGGCAGAGGATCGCAATATTCCAAGTTTGGTCATGTATGCCAACCAGCGGCTTTCTGAGCTGGAAGACAAAAGGGGAAACCATAAAGTGGCCCTAGCCTATTTTAAGGAAGCCAACGCGTTCGAAAAAAATATCCAGAATGAACGCAACCTCCAATATATTAACGATTTGATACTACGATACGAAAGCGAGAAGAAGAACAATCAAATTTCTGACCTGGCCCAAGAGAACGAACTGGTAAAGCTACGGCTAAGAAAAAACCAGACCACCATTTTGGTCATTGGTCTAGTGGTTGGTCTTTTTGCAACCATAATGTTCATTATGTACAGGCAGTACCAATCCAATAATGAAAAAAGGCTATTAGGTTTAGAGCAGCATATGTTAAGGAGCCAAATGAACCCACACTTTTTATTCAATTCCCTTAATTCCATAAAGTTATACATCATTAACAATGACCAGAAAAATGCAGTCCATTACCTCAATAAATTTTCTAAACTGGTAAGGCGCATTCTGGAGGGTTCTAGCTTAAAGGAAACCGCTTTATCCGAGGAACTGGAAACGGTAGAACTTTATCTAAACATTGAGAATATCCGGTTTTCCAATGAAATCAATTATACCATACAAGTAGAGGATAATGTGGAAACAGAACGCATAAAGATTCCCTCATTGGTATTACAACCCTTTTTGGAGAATGCCATTTGGCACGGTCTTTCCGCAAAAGAAGGAGAAAAGCACCTTAAGGTCCATGTGTCAAAAAAGGACGACAGCCATCTTCAAATCAGTATTGTGGATAACGGGGTGGGAAGAAAGGTCTCAGAACAGCTAAAGGAAAACAGGGTCTTAAAAAGAAAATCCGTTGGTATTGACATTACCAAAGAACGCCTGGCCAATTTCGCAAAAGACTATCAATATGATTTTAATGTAGAAATCATTGATTTATTTCAAAACAACTCGGAGGCCAAAGGGACCAAAATCCTGTTAGAAATCCCTATGGTTTAGTAGGATAATCTTGGGCAACTTGCTCCAATTCCTCATACCAGGCCACTCCAAATTTTCTGACCAATGCCTCCTTGACAAACTTGTAAATGGGCACCTGTAGTTCCGCTCCCAAACTACATGCCGGATCACAGATTTCCCATTTATGGTAATTCACTGCCGTAAATTCCGTGTATGCACGGGTGCGTACGGGATATAAATGGCAGGAAACCGGCTTCTTAAAATCCACAATACCCTCATTATACGCTTCTTCTATACCACATTTAGCGATTCCATTATCCGTAAAAGTGACATAGGCACATTCCTTACCTTGTACCAATGGAGTTTCCCATTCCCCATCCCAGCCTTTAACAAATGTTCCTTGGGCTTCAATGGCCCCAATACCTTCTTCGCGTAAAAAGGGTTTTAGCTTGGGATAAATGTTGGCCAAGATTTCCGTCTCCTCTTCTTCCAAAGGTGCTCCAGATTCCCCTTCCACACAGCAAGCCCCCTTGCAGGCACTTAAATTGCAAACAAAGTTGTGCTCAATTATATCCTCGGAAATAAGTGTTTTGTCTATCTGAAACATCGGCTATTGTCTTAACGCAAATTTAATCAACTCCTACGTCATCCAACACAAAAGATTCCACGTAGATTTGCAAGATTTTTAAACCAAACAGAAAATGAACTTTAGTGTAAAGGAAATAGCAACGGCCAGCATGGTGCTTTTTGCAGTTATCGATATTTTGGGCAGCATACCAATCATTATCTCGCTAAGAAAAAAGGTAGGACATATCCAGTCCGAAAAAGCTTCATTGGTAGCCATCCTTCTTATGATTGCCTTTTTGTTCGTGGGCGAAAGAATCTTAAGCCTTATTGGCATTGATGTACATTCCTTTGCCGTGGCCGGTGCCTTTGTAATCTTTTTCTTGGCCATAGAAATGATTTTGGGCATTACGCTCTACAGGGATGAAGAGCCAGAGACGGCATCAGTGGTACCCATTGCTTTTCCACTTATCGCCGGTGCGGGAACGCTCACCACTATTCTTGCCCTACGTGCAGAATATCATGTGGAAAATATCATCGTTGCCATTCTTGTAAACAGCCTATTTGTGTATTTGGTGTTAAAATCCTCCAAAAAAATAGAAAAACTCCTCAGCAAGAACGGTTTAAGTGTGATAAGAAAGGTTTTTGGCGTAATTTTATTGGCAATATCGGTGAAGTTGTTTGCTTCCAATATCAATGAATTATTCTAAGGTCTTAATTTAACGTTATGAACAAGACATTTACCCTAATTTTAATTGTAGTTGCATTGGCACTGGCGGGATATAACGTTACCCTTTTAAACGTTGAGGCCATCCTTGAAGGGGACAGTTTAATTGCCTGTATCGGGATTTTGGCATCCCTTTGCGCCGTGGTGCTATTGTTGATTTACCATACTTCCAAAAGGATAGCCGATAAAATCAACTAATCCTTAATTGGGTAAAAGTGCAGCATCTGCACCCATGAGGTCAAGAACGTTTTTATCAATCTCCAAGACTTTTTTGAGCATTTTATCCTGCGAGGCCTTAACTTTTAAAGCAGCATTTGGAGAATACAGCTGCTCTGCTAGATTTGCTTTTAAGTAAGATTTTATCCTGCTTTCGTTTCCGTAATAATCGAATTTTATAGGTGGTTTGGCATTGAGCAGATAGTCAATGAAGCGCTCAAAAATAATATCATCTACCCGATATTCCTCCATAAACTCCTTCTGGGGATAGGACTTAAACCGTGTCCTATCCTTCTCTAAAAATTTAAACACAAAATCCGAAAAGTACCCGGTGGCATCCAAACTCTTGATGCGTTCTTCATCCAAAGAACCAATGGGCACAAAAACGTCCGGTATAATTCCGCCACCTCCATAGACTATTTTACCTTTTGGGGTGGTGAATTTTAAGGAATCGGCCACTTTAATGCTATCCACGGAGACCAACTCCCCGCTGTTGTAGCGATCCATGTATTTTTGGTAATAATCCTTATGGCCTTTTTCATAGGATTTTTGAATGGATCGGCCTGTTGGGGTGTAGTACCTAGACACCGTTAGCCTTACGGCAGAACCATCTCCCAAATCCATTTCCCGTTGCACCAAACCTTTACCAAAAGACCTTCTGCCCACTATGGTACCAATATCATTGTCCTGCAGCGCGCCGGCAATGATTTCACTGGCAGATGCAGAGCGTTCATTGATCAAAACGTACACGGGCTTGTCCTCAAAGGTGCCTCTGCTCGTGGCAAAGGCTTTACTGATCTTACCCTTCTTATTTTTCGTAAAAAGAATGAGTTTGCCATCTTTTAGAAACTCGTCCGCCATTTTCTCGGCAACCCCAAGATACCCTCCAGGGTTGTCCCGTAAATCCAAAACCAATTTTGTAGCACCCTGTTTTTGTAGATTGGTCAAGGCTTTTTTAAATTCTTTAAAGGTAGATTCCGCAAAACGGTTTATTTTAATGTACCCCATTTCTTTATCCAGCATAAATTGTGCCTCTACGCTCTTAATGGGCACCACATCCCGCTTTACCAAAACATTAAAACTTCTATCCTCACTTTTACGGTATACATGCAACTTTACCGTGCTGCCCAACTGCCCTTTAAGCCTATCCACAATCTCGCTGTTGGGTATTCTTTTTCCAAAAATGGTATCCTTATCCGCCATTAAGATCTTATCCCCGGCCAAAATACCCCGTTTGGCACATGGCCCGTTCCTTATGGTGCGCACCACGGTAAGGGTATCTTTAAACATATTGAACCGAATCCCAATACCTACAAAATCGCCTTTCATATTTTCTGATACAGCGTCCATTTCACTTTTGGGAATATATACGGAATGGGGATCTAACTTACCTAAAATATTGTTTACGGTAATGTCCACTATGCTGTCAGTGTCAATATCATCCACATATTCGTAATCAATATAATCTATTAACCTATTGAGCTTGTCTTTTTTGCTATTGGTGGAAAATAGCCGTTCTGGGGTATCGTTAAAATGAAGTTTACCCCCTATAAAGATGCCAAGTGCCAATGCCAATGCAAGGATGGTAGGTAAGATATAACTGTACTTGTTTTTCATTTGGGGTTAAAGGATGTATTAAACCATTTCTTCTAAAATAGGTAAATGGTGCGTTGCCACACCAGCGCGTTTTAAAAACTGCAACCCGGAACCATCTTTGTAAGCATGTTGATATACCACTCGTTTTATTCCGGCCTGGTGCACAAGCTTGCTACATTCCCTGCATGGCGATAAGGTGATGTACAAGGTAGCACCTTCACAGGACTGTGTAGAAGCGGCAACCTTTAAAATGGCATTGGCCTCCGCATGTAAAACATACCATTTGGTATAGCCCTCATCATCCTCACAAAAGTTTTCAAAACCTGTTGGGGTTCCGTTGTATCCATCAGATATGATCATACGGTCTTTTACAATGATTGCACCCACCTGTTTGCGCTTACAATAAGACAACCTGCCCCATTCCCTTGCCATGCGCAAATAGGCCTTATCGTATTTTTCTTGTTTGCTTTCTTTCATGAATGCTCTGGGAAATCATTTAAATATACCTGCTTTGAAAACGACGCACAACCCTATTCGGGTAATTTTAACGATTCTCTTAAAAGGGAAACGTCTCTATGAGCATGGGTATTGTGATAAAAAAGATAAGTGCGGACATGGCCATAATAAAAATGCGCTGTTTCATACCAACCATGGATTGTAGCACATAGGCCACCAACAATGCGAACAAAATGACGGCAACTTGGGAAATTTCTATCCCGGAGGCAAAACCCAAGAGCGGCGTAACTTTATGCTCTTCCTCTGCCATGAGCATATTAAAATAGTTGGAAAAACCAAAGCCATGTATCAATCCAAAAAATGCCGTGGCCAAGGCTTGGAAGTAAATTCCGGTGTTATGTTCTTTTTTAATGACCTTTGAAAAATTAAATAAGGCCGTAAATGCAATGGTCACGGGTATTAAAAACTCAATCAATCCTACATCTACCGAAACTATCCCGTACACGGAAAATGCCAAGGAAGTGCAGTGGGCAATAGTAAAAATGGTAGCCAACACTACCACTTGTTTCCATCGCTTAAAGGTAAAAGGCACGGCCAGAGCCGCTAAAAATAGGATATGGTCATAGGCACCAAAATCCAGCACATGCTCCAATCCTAATGTTGTGTATAACCAAAAGTCTTGCATTTGATTCGTTTTTAAGTTGATGGTTTATAATTTTCATTACTGCCGTCCAAACCGCGCCATCGTGATCACTTTTTAGTTTATCCCGTCTACAGAAATCATCCATTATTCTTTGAGAAAGGAAAAATCAATCAACTTGACTATGTCCTTGCATGCTTCTTGAACCATTTTATTTACTGAAGGCTTTGGATAATGCAGCTTTGGGAATTAACAGCCAACGCTCACAAATCCTGGATGTTTGGTGCGCAATTTAATTCATTCATTTCCCTACATATCTTGGTGACAGCATCAATTGCCTATTCATTTTTTTAACTAATGCAAATTTATCCCTTTCATATGGAAGCTACTTTGGTATTTTGCCTACTGCCTTATTCGCGCTTTATTCTTACACGCCTTATTGACCCTTAGGTTCTAAAATTAACTCATTCCCCGTTCTTTCTGTATCAACTCATAAGCTTTCTGAACTTCTTTAAATTTCTCTTCTGCCCCTTTTTTTATGGCTTGATCCTCTGTGACCACCTTATCCGGATGGTACTTTTTAGCCATGGTACGGTAAGCCTTTTTTACATCATCATTGGATGCCGTCGGTTCAATTTCCAGAATTTTATAGGCGTTATCCGCAGATTTTACAAACATCGCCATGATACTGTCATAATCCACGTTTCCAATGCGCAGATAGCCCGCCAATTCCTTTAACTTGTTAATTTCCGCACTACTGATCTGCCCATCTGCTTGGGCTATGCCAAACAAAAAATGTAGGAGTTGCAACCGTACTTCATACCGGGTACGCTGGTTTAAATATTGGCAAATCCGTTGGGCAGATACTTCCCTTTTTTTGATGACCTCATTAAACGTCCTAAAAATGGCATTGGCCTTTTCTTTGCCATACGTACTCAAAAAATATTGACGCACATAATCCAGTTCCCCCTGACTTACCTGCCCATCCGCTTTAATAATTATAGAGCAAAGGGACAGCAGATTGATCTCAAAATCTGCCGGTGAAACCTGCTGTTGGGTAAATTCGCGAAAAACGCTTCTGGGGCCGCTACGCCCCGTTGTATTGAAATTATCAATAAAACTACCCAACAAAAAACCTAAAATGGCTCCTGGCAACCGTAAAAAAGTATATCCCAGTATGGCGGCAAACCACTTGATCATGCTCCAAAAATTAAAGCTGTAAAGATAGGCGATTGCAGCCAAAGCAGAATAATAAGGCTTTGTTAACAGTCCCGGAAAAATGTACAAATGCACTATCTTTACCTTCGATAAAAATAAGACTATGTATCCTGAAGAATTAGTAAAACCCATGAGAAACGACTTGGCCTCTGCCGGGTTCCAAGAATTATATACCAGTGAGGCCGTTGAAAATGCCTTAAAACAAGAAGGCACCACTTTGATCGTAGTGAATTCCGTTTGTGGCTGTGCCGCTGCCAATGCACGTCCCGCTGCAAAATTAAGCTTGCAGAACGACAAGAAACCGGATCACATCACCACCGTTTTTGCCGGGGTGGATACAGAAGCCGTAAATGCGGCAAGAGCCGCTATGGTCCCTTTTCCACCGTCATCACCAAGTATGGCACTCTTTAAGAATGGTGAGTTGGTGCACATGATAGAAAGACACCACATTGAGGGAAGGCCTGCTGAAATGATCGCCGAAAATTTGGTAGAAGCGTATAATGAGCATTGTTAGGTCACGCCCAACCTTATCAAAAAAAGGAATTCTATATCAAGACCATCTGCCCATAGCGGATGGTTTTTTATTTTTGCGGCATGGTAAAAATCCTTTCCTACCCCATCACCTTGTTGTTCTTCTTGGCCTTTGGGGCTACCTTGGTCATTTTTCATCCTATACAGTGGCTAGCACTCAACCTTTTTGGGTACCAACCACAGAAACGCACCGTAAGCGTCCTTAATTGGTTTTTAATGCGTTGCACCAATATCCTGGGAACACGGTATCAATTTGAAAATATCCACGATATCCCAGAAAACAGGCCCTTGATCATAGTTACCAATCACCAAAGCATGTATGACATTCCGCCTATTATCTGGTATATGCGAAAGTACCACCCAAAATTTGTGGCAAAAAAAGAATTGGGCAAAGGCATCCCCAGTGTATCTTTTAACCTAAGGCATGGCGGTTCTGCCCTTATAGATAGAAAGGATGGGCGCCAAGCTATAACCGAAATTGGAAAGCTGGGCACCTACATTGAAAAACACAAAAGGGCCGCGGTCATTTTTCCAGAAGGCACCCGAAGCCGAAACGGCCATCCCAAACCTTTTAAACCTATGGGGCTAAAAATGCTGATGCGCAAGGCTCCTTCCGCACTTATTGTTCCCATTACCATAAACAATTCATGGAAACTGCTTCGGTATGGGCAATTCCCGATGGGCTTAGGAGCCTATGTGAAATTTAAGGTACATCAACCCCTAGAGATCACTCCGGATGTGGATGGGCTTATCACACAAATTGAGCAAATCATCATCAAAGACATTGTAGCCTAATGCATACAGTAGATCTAATTGAACAAACCACACATTTTGTCAAATCCAGACTCAAGGATGCTGAGGCAGGACACGACTGGTTTCATATACAACGTGTCTTTAATACCACCCTTTTAATTGCAAAAGAAGAACAAGTAAATGTTTTGGTGGTTAGCCTTGCCGCACTTTTGCATGATATAGCAGACGCAAAATTCCATGATGGGGATGAGACCATTGGACCCAAAATAGCGAAAGACTTTCTAGGTGAACATGAGGTAGCCCCTGATGTTGTGAACCATGTAGTGAACATCATAACACATATCAGTTATAAAAACTCCTTGGAAAAAGGTGGCCAAAAATTTCATTCCAAGGAATTGGATGTTGTGCAGGATGCAGACCGTTTGGACGCCATTGGTGCCATTGGTATAGCTAGGGCATTCCACTACGGGGGCTTTAAAAACCGAGCGCTCTACAACCCGGAAATTGCACCAAACCTTAGTATGGGAAAGGAAGCTTATAAAAAATCCAAGGCGCCTACCATTAACCACTTTTATGAAAAACTATTGCTCTTAAAAGACAAAATGAATACCAGGACAGGAAAGAAAATTGCGGAACAACGCCACCAGTTCATGCTGCAATTCTTAACGCAATTTTATAAGGAATGGAACGGTGGAAACTTATCCTAGGTCAACAATGATAGTTTTTCCTATTCTAAGATTGCATCCCTGAAATAAAAATCTAATTTTTAGTATCTTCCATGCATTAAATCAGATACAACATCCATGGAAAGAAGAACGTTTATAAAAAATGCTGCTGCAACCTCAGCTGCATTCACCATTGTACCCAGTTTTGTTTTAGGAAAGGGCCATGTCCCGCCAAGTGATACCCTTTATGTTGGGGCTTTTGGTGTTGGTGGTCGAGGCAGAGGCGTGATCAATGGCTTAAACGAAACGGGGAAGGTAAAGTTTGTAGCCATGTGCGATGTTGATGATAGACAGGCAAAGGACACCTATGCTACTTTCCGCAATGCTAAAAAATACAAAGATTTCCGTAAGGTGTACGACAACCACCTTAAAGACATTGATGCCGTCATGGTAGCCACCCCAGACCACACCCACGCTAGCATAGCTTTGCCGTTTATGCGGGAAAAAAAGCATGCTTATGTAGAAAAACCGCTCACCCATAATATCAAGGAAGCTAGATTAATGACCAAGGTGGCCGCTGAAAATGGCATTGTAACGCAAATGGGGAACCAAGGGGCTTCCAGTGATGATAGCCGTATTGCCCGGGAATGGGTAGAGTCCGGAATCATAGGAAAAATACATACCATTGATTGTTGGACAAACAGACCCGTTTGGCCGCAGGGCGTTCCAGTGCCTACAGAAAGGCAACGGATTCCCAAAGGATTGGATTGGGACCTTTGGCTAGGCCCGGCAGAAATGCGGAATTACAATGCGGCCTATTTACCATTTAAATGGCGCGGCTGGTGGGATTTTGGTACAGGAGCCCTTGGCGATATGGGCTGCCATATTATGGAAACGCCATTTAGTGTCTTGGACTTGGGCTATCCTACCGAGGCAGAAGCCAGTTGCACCACCGTATGGGTAGGTGATTTTATAGAGGCAGACTATAGCCCCTCTTGCCCACCGTCCTCTAAAATTCATTTAAAATTTAAACATGATCACCACGGTGACATTCAACTCAATTGGTATGATGGTGGCCTAAAACCAGATTTACCAGATGAACTTAAAGACAACGAAACCATTGGCAATGCTGGTGGTGGAACCATTATGTATGGCGATAAGGGTACCTTGATTACGGATACCTATTCAATGAACGCCAGGCTTCTTCCTTCAGAGATGATGGACCTCTACAAAACCCCTGCAGCCAAATACCCAAGGATTCCCGGTGGAACAAGTGGCCATATAGCAAATTTTGTGGATGGATGCCTAAACGGGGCCGCTACATCTTCGGATTTTGCAAAAGCGGGACCATTGACAGAAACGGTTTTAATGGGGAATTTAGCAGTAAAGGCATATCAGTACAAAATCCTGAAAGAAGGAAAAAAAGTAGGTGATTGGGACCCCTACCAGTATCCCGGACGCAGAAAACTGCTATGGGACGGGGAGCGCATGAAAATCACCAATTATGAGAAAGCCAACGAGTGGGTAAGCAGGGAGTATAGGCCTGGTTGGGAAATTACCTAAAATATCCTAAAGGGCTACCCAACTGCTGGGCTATTCCAAACCACCCACGAAGCGTCCAAACAATAATACCGCCTAAATGGAAAACCAATTTCTTAAGAATTTCCGAATTTTCGGCTATCTTAAGGTAAGGATAATGAACGCGCATCGTACTTGCAGAGGCTTACTTTTGTTATTATCCTGTTGTTGCCTATGTACTTCCGCTGCGCAAGACACTTTGGTGCCCACGTATTGGAAAATTTCTGATATCAACAGCATAACACTTCCGGTGAACGCCAGTACCCAACTGCCGTATACAGGCCAAATGGAGCTTTCTGGAAGAAAGGTTTCTAGCATTATTGATTATGAGATAGATTCCCTTGGTGTGTTGCGCGTAAACCGCGATGTCATCTTTCCGCAGTTACGGACCTATCCAAGATCCAACGAACCCGAATGGAAAAAGTACCGGGCTTATTTCAGGAGAAACTATTCGGACGCCATTAGGCCTAAAATCATCCTAAACGACACGCTTCTTGTGCCGTCCCAAATAGATTCCGTCACAATTTCAGGAATGCTTCGTTTTTATCATAGCCCCATAAAGGACATTCAAATAATCCGGACCTTCTACCCTTCCATGGACCAGCGCTTTATTGTGGAGGAGTACCAGCTTAGCAATACCTCGGACAGCGTAAAGACCCTTAAATTTTCTAACGTATCGCTAACGCAAAAAGAGCTTGGGCACAAGGGCAACTACACTCACCAAGCCTTTAGCACGGCCTTGGACAGCATTCAACTGGCCAAAAACGAAACGTATAGCTTTCCAATCTACTATGGTGCCACCCTTGATGAAGAGAGGAAATCTAGCTTTAACCACCAACAGGCCTTACGGACAAGACAGTCTTTTTTAGATGAAATGTATTCTAAATTGCAATTGGAGACCCCGGACCCAGTCATCAATACCTTTTTCTATTTTTCCAAAATTAGGGCGGCAGAAAGTATCTTTGATTCTTCCATGGGTATTGTACACTCCCCTGGCGGAGGCAATTATTATGCCGGTGTCTGGGCAAATGACCAGATTGCCCATAGTGGTCCATTTTTTCCTTTTTTAGGATACGTGCAAGGAAATTTAGCGGCCTACCATGCTTATGTTAAATTTTTAAAACATCTCCCTAAAGACGGTTCCCGCCTGCCGCACGCCTTTGAAATGGATGGAATGTTGGTTATGGACCATTTGGACAGGGGTGCTGCTGCCATGGTGGCCTATGGAACATCATTATATCTATTGACTTCTGGAGATGAAAGGGATGCAGAAAAATTATGGCCCTTGATCACCTACGCCATTGAATACTGTCACGACATGCGCAATAAAGATGGTGTGGTACAAGCTACTTCAGGAAAGAGCAATTTAGCAACATCGAGTCTGTACTTCGGTGGGCTGGTATATGCATCCCGCTTAGCGGCAGAATTGGGCAAAACGGTGAAACAAAAGGTTTTTCAACGGCGTGCAGAAGTACTGAAACAGGATATTGAAAACTACTTTGGGGCTGTCCTGGACGGATTGGAGACCTATAGGCAGGATGACGGCAACACCCAACTTGGTCATTGGATTTCCCTGCCCTTGGCCATGGGCATTGACGATCGTAAGGAAGGAACACTACGTGCACTTTTTGAGCGTTTATGGACACCCAATGGGGTCTTGGTCCAGACCAGTACAAATATTCCGCAAAAAGAATCGGTGATTTTGGACAGGGCAACGCTCCATGCCTTACGCGGTGCCTTTAGGGTGGGCCTGGTGGATACTGCCTATGCCAAACTAGCGGCCTATTCCAAAAAGAGGTTGTTGGGGGAACGGGCACCTTATGCCATTGAAGCCTACCCGGGACATATGACAAAACAACTTTCTACGGAAAGTGCCCTGTACTGCCGCATCATTACAGAAGGTGTACTGGGCATGGAGCCCATTGGCTTTAAAACTACGGAACTACGTCCCAAACTACCGGAAGCATGGAATTTTTTGGAACTAAAAGACGTCTACATATCAGGGAAGCCCCTGACCATTACCCTTAATAGAGTGGAGCGCACTAATACCATACAAGTACAGATTCGGATACAGGGAAGAACGGTGTTGGACAAAAACATTGTAAATGGTGACCCATTACTCCTACGGTTTTTTTAGACATCCATCACATTTACGGGTTCACACCCAGCCATGCCGGATTTATGTAAAGCTTTAGTGGCAACCTTACACATATCATTGCCAGACTATTAGGTTAGTAGTAATCTGTTGTTCAATGGCTTAAGCTTGCCGTTGACCAAGTTTTTTTTGAGTTGGCACAAGAAAGGATACTTTTGTTCACCTATGGTAAAACCGGTATGGAACATATCAAAAAAGGAGCTGCTTTTTCAGGCAGTGCTCTTGGTAATGGTGTTTCTCTTTTATTCGTTTGATCGAAACGCCCCTGGGTTCAAATTTCACCAACTGGTCTTCTTTTCTACCTATGTCATCGCATCCATCATCATTGGATTCTATCTTATGCCTAGGTATTTATACCGTCAAAAATACATTCCCTTCACCATTTTTGTCCTCATTATCATAGCAGTCCTCATTGTCTTGGAAGAACTGATACTGGAACCGCTCTTTTTTCCCGGTACCAGAAGGGCATCTTCCTTTCCTGGGGTTATTTATTCCATGCTTGGGGTACTTCCTGTACTCACCGTTTTATCAGGGTTTAAATTTGGCTGGGACGCTTTGCAAAAACAACAGGAGATTGAAAAACTGGAGAGCATCATTGAGGAGGGAGAACTACAATTTTTACGATCCCAGATCAATCCACATTTCTTATTCAACAACCTTAACAACCTGTACTCCTACGCCATACAAGGTTCTGAAAAAACCCCACAAATCATACTAGAGCTCAGCGGCCTTTTAAGATACATGCTTTACGAATGCAAAGAAAAATATGTGCCCCTTTCAAAAGAACTACAGCAACTACAGAACTTTATTGCCTTGAGCAAGTTGCAGATTGAGGAGCGCGGCACAGTGACGTTTAACGCCTCCAAGGAGGCAACTGGACATAAAATAGCCCCGCTGATATTGATAGTGTTTATTGAAAATGCTTTTAAACACAGCCAAGCCGGACAATCCAACGATATCAGCATTAAGATTGATGTAACTTTAAAGGGCGATACCTTACATTTTACGTGTATCAACAACCACGACAGCGGGGAGCAACACAAAAGTCTAAGCAGCGGTATTGGACTGCAAAACGTAAAAAAGCGGTTACATTTGAGTTACCCAAACGCACATGAGTTAAATATCCATGAAACCGATAATGAGTACGCGGTGGACCTGAGTATTGAACTGACAAAAATTTAAAGGTATGACCTGCGTCATTATTGAAGACCAAGTACCTGCACAACGTATTTTGCAGAAATACATAGAAGATGCGGAAACACTGGAGTTAAAGGCCACTTTTTCCAATGCCATGCAGGCCATGGATTTTTTAAAAACGGAAAGGGTAGATATCTTGTTTCTTGACATCCACTTACCTAAGCTTACGGGTATTGAATTCTTAAAATCTTTAAACGATAGGCCCCATATTATCTTGACCACGGCATTTTCTGAATATGCCCTGGAAAGTTATGAGCTACATGTGGTGGACTATTTGCTAAAACCCTTTTCTTTTCAGCGTTTCCTTACCGCTGTTGGCAAAGTTCAAAAAAGTAGTGGTTCCCATGCTTTGGCACCTATGCAAGGTACCAGCGCATTCTTTGTAAAATCTGGCCATGAATACCGTAAAATCAAGGTAAATGACATTAACTATATTCAATCCGATACCGATTATACCTTTATCTTCACCGGTAATACCAAGCACCTCTCAGCGGAGCGCCTAAAATATTGGGAAGACACTCTGGCCAAGCAGTCCTTTTTTAGAATACACAAGTCCTACCTCATCAATATCACAAAAATTTCAAGGTTTTTGGGCAATAGGGTGTATTTAGAAGATGGTACAGAGCTTCCTATTGGACGCTCCTATAAGGAGGCCTTTATGAAACAGGTGTTAAAGGACTGACCATTTTTGCCGTTGATCTTACCCCATCTTTTATTTTTAACACTTTCTTAGGGTCGTTCAAGGGCTTTGTTTTGGTGTTGGGGGATTATAATTTTTGGTTTCTCCGATTGTTCAGATTTTTGAAAAAAAATTGAATCTGCATGAGGCTTTTAGGGAACCTACGGTTTTATCTTATTTTGTGTTCATTGCTTACGGCACAAGCTTTTTCACAATCCAAAAGCATTGTAATATCTGGTACCGTAACGGAAAAAGGTAGCGGACAACCTCTGGAATACGCCACCTTTGTCTTACAGGATGCAGGCAACCCTGAAAACGTAACAGGGGCAATAACAGACCTAAAAGGAAAATTTAAGATTAGGACTACGGCAGGAACGTACATAAGCAGGATAGAGTACCTGAGCTATAAAACCCTGGAGTTCCCTGCTAGAACCTTTGATGCATCCATAAATCTTGGAAATTTAGAAATGGAGCCCGATGTAGCGCAACTAGAGGCTGTTGAGGTGGTTGCGGAGAGGACTTCCGTAGAAGTGCGCTTGGATAAAAAAATATATAACGTGGGGAAAGACCTCACAAATAGTGGGGCCACCATTAGTGATGCCCTTGATAACATCCCCTCCGTTACTGTAGACGTTGAAGGCGGTATAGCATTACGCGGTAACGATAATGTACGTATACTCATTAACGGAAGACCCTCTGCCCTTGCGGGATTTGGGTCTACCGATGCCCTACGGCAGCTTCCCGCAGACGCCATTGAGAAAGTGGAGGTCATCACGAGTCCTTCAGCGCGCTATGATGCAGAAGGTACGGCCGGTATCCTCAACATTGTATTAAAGAAGGATAAAACCAGGGGCTTTAACGGTGTCATTAATACGGTAGCCGGCACTCCAGATAGATTTAGCTTTACCCCAAACCTTAACTTTAGGACAGACAAATTCAACCTATTTACCACATTTGGATACAGTTACAGCACGCCCCCCGGAAATGCTTTTTTTGACAATACCTACCAACAGGGAACGTTTGACAGAATTACCGAGGAGCGCGATATTTCAAGGACCAATAGCGGTTTTAACGGTAATGTGGGATTTGAATATTTTCTAACCGAAAACTCCTCCATCACTGCCAGTGTCTTTGGGCGCCTAAATGATGGTGAGGACCTTACCGTGAACAATACCGTACGTTTTATCAATAGCGCTTTGGATAGCAGGACCATAAGGAGCGAGACGGAAGTTGAGGACGAAGCCTCCTACCAATTTTCGCTGAACTACATCAACAATTTTAATGATGAAGGGCAAGAACTGGCCGTGGACGTACAATATTCTTACGATGAAGAAATTAAACCTATTACCATTACGGAGCAGAACACCTTTCCCAATACGGAAACCGTAGGAGCAGAGAACATCTTGGAAACAGAGGAACAAAATGAATTTTTGATTCAGGTAGATTATGTACTGCCTATAGGAGATGCACAGTTTGAGGCAGGTTACCGCGGTAATTTTGAGGAGAACCAGACAAATTTTAATCTGGAGGAACTCAATTTGGCCACAGGTCAATTTGAGGCAAATTCTGGGCTTTCCAACCAATTTGTCTTTAACCAAAATGTAAATGCGATATATACACAATATGGCGACAAATTTGGAAACTTTAGCTTTTTGGCAGGATTACGCTTAGAAAACACCCAATTAACAGGTGAGGTCCTTGGTGCGGATACAGAAACCCTGGAAGAACTATTGGGGGAGGACGTAGCGCTTGAGTTTGATAAAAACTACCTCAACCTATTCCCCACATTAAACCTTACCTATGAGCTTAGGGAGAATGAGAACATTACACTAGGCTATAATCGCCGAATTAATAGGCCAAGAGGCTGGTTTATTAATCCATTCCCCTCCCGTAGCAGTAGAACCAATGTTTTTCAGGGGAATCCGGATTTAGATCCTGCCTTTGCGGATGCCTTTGATGTTGGTTATCTAAAACGATGGAAAAACCTCACCCTAACCTCATCCGTTTATTACCAGAAAGAGACCAATTCCTTTGAACGCATCCAAGAAGAGACCGGTGAGGTAACCTCTGATGGTATCGTGATCATCCGTTCACTGCCCATAAATCTTTCTACAAATGAACGGGTAGGCGCAGAGCTGGGTATTCTCTACAACCCCACAAAATGGTGGCGCATCAATACCAGTTTTAATTTCTTTGAATTTAATACAGAAGGCACCTTCCGAGGAACAGACTTTGGGGCAACCAACACAAGCTGGTTTTCACGATTGGGCTCAAAAATAAGCTTACCGGGGAAAATTGACTGGCAGACCAATGCTTTTTATCGAGGGCCTACTGAAAACGCTCAAACCAGAACCAAAGGTATATTCACTCTTAATCTAGCCTTTAGCAAGGATATTCTAAAGGACAATGGCACCATCGCCCTAAATGTGAGCGATCTATTGAATTCAAGAAAGCGTATCAGGAGCACGGAAACGCCATTCTTTAGTTCGGACAGCGAATTTCAGTGGCGAGAACGCCAAATTAACTTCTCCTTTGTATATCGCATCAACCAAAAGAAAAAACGAGATGGAGGTAACCGCGAAAGGGATGATGATGGTGGAGGGGAATATACCCCTTAGAACCTATCTTAAACCAGATGGTCATCCATGTGGCAATTATTCCAAAATCATTTCCCCACCATCACCAAAACTTAACAATAAATTGCCGCTATCCAACTGAAATGCAAACTGGGCAAAGGTGGTGTTTGGTACCTGTGCTTCGGTAATCGCAGCAAAAAAGGCAGCACCGAAGTTGGTGTCAAGTACCTCTGTGGAGCTAAAGGACAACATGGTCAAGGTAGTATTTTCAACCTCATAGGTGCCACTGAACTGGTTTACGGACGTACTGCCCGTAAAGGTACCATCATCCGCAAAATTTAAGGTAACCCTCTCATTGTCCAACGTTCGTTGGGTTAAGGTGGCGTTGGACACTTTGATTTCGGTAATTCTCCAATTGCCGCCAACAGGGGTCTGTACCGGTGCCTCATCCTCACTGCAGGACACGAAGACCAATAGCATTATAAAACAACATAGTTTAAGGGTTCTTGTTATCATCGCTATTTTTTTTAATTAATTAAAAGCCACTTTTACCAATTGCTTTTTGGATCCCCGTTTTGCGTAAAAAAGCATCTCATCCTCCTTTTTATCAATTAAGGGAATGGAAACCATCAGGGGCAACCTTGCTTCTTTGGCATCTATGATTTTTTCATAATCCATTTTTCCGTTAGCATCCAAGGATATAAGGAAGACATTACGGTTGCCGGAATACCCTTGCTTAAAAATTAAACGTTCCCCATTAATGAGCTGCGGATTCTCCGCCGCTGTACTCAAAAAGAAATAGGTAGACCCGTCCTTTACGTAAGAGCTGTAGGAAGCATAGGCGCCGTCTCCTTGGGTAACCTCTGCCTTTTTAATATTCCTTGCCCACAGCATATTGCCTTGTATGTCCAACTTTGCACTGACAATATCGTTGTGGTGAAAACGCTCCATACGGATGCGTTCCCCTGAACCTGTACGTTGGATGCTATTAGTCATAAAATACTCTTCTGCATTAAACAGTATTTCATTGTTATCCGTTAGGTACACGTTCTTAAAGACCAGGTTTTTTACGGCAATATCATCCTCTCCCCTACCAAATTTATCCTCCATAAATTGTGGGGTGAACGGGTTGTACCGTTTACGTTCTATGTCCAAGCTAATTGCATCTAGTTCAAAAAAAGAAAGTCCATTGTAGCGGTTGTCCTTCCGGTCCGCATAAAAGCCTACGAGATAAAGCCCGTTTTGCTTAAAGATGGGATATAAGGCTTCTGGATACTTGCCCTCATCATTAAATGATTGGGTTTTTGCCATACCGTCACCTATTTTAACAACTTCATACTGAAACTTGCGATCACCTGCCTGAAAGCGTTTTTTCTTAAAATATGCCTTACCTACGAGATACGCTTGATCCCTGCTTGGTGAAATGGCCAAACTTTCAAAAGCATAATTTTTCTCTTCAATGGCTGCTGAGAAATCATGCTCCCATTTTTTGTTTAAATCGTCATCGAACAAATGGATGGTATGTTTGTTCTCCTTGCCCTTTTTATGGTGTGTACTAATGATAAAACCAGATTTGGTCTCGTTCATCAACAAGGTGGTGGTGAAGCCCTTATTAAAGTCCCTATTATAATAATTTTTGCCAAACGCACCCTCTACTGCGGGTGTTTTGAACTTTAAGAGCTGTTTTTGCTTAAAGTCAAAATTAACCAGATTGGTCGTATGCGCTTGGTACTCGTAGAACCCAAGCTCAAAATTATACGTAAAGAACAATAGGCGTAACTGCCCATTTTTGATAAAACCATCTACAAACTGCAGTCCTTTAAGTTTGTAATTGTACTCTTTTACCAATTCTAGATCGCTATTGTAGTGTTCAATAAGATAGCCCCTTGGCTTTAGTATCAATCCCTGGTAATACGCCCGGACCAATACGTACCCACCATCATCATCATTATCGAGCGCCACTAAGTTGGAGTACCGGAAACGATCACTTATTTTTTCACTAAAATCATAGGAAACGGGCATTTTTTGGGCAAAAACGGTCATAGTAAGACCCAAAAAGGCCAGAAAGCATAAAAAGTTCTTCATTTTATCAGGTTTGGGGACCCTGACTACGACCCGGGAAAGTTTGCTTTTCGCTTCTCTAAAAAGGCAGTGGTTCCTTCCTTGAAATCGTTAGTGCCAAAACAAGCACCAAAAGCCTCAATCTCCGCGGCATAGCCATTGGTATTAAAGCTATAACCCGCATTTATGGCATTTATTGCGTGGGCAATGGCCACAGGGGAATTATTCGATATCTTGCTCGCCAACTTGGTACACAACGGCATTAAATCTTCCGGTTCTACCACATAGTTTACGAGACCGTAATCCAAGGCCTGTTCTGCACTGATCATACCTGCCGTCATGATCATTTCCATGGCCCTGCCCTTACCCACCAGCTGGGGAAGGCGCTGGGTGCCACCGTAGCCGGGGATAACCCCCAAGGACACCTCTGGCAATCCCATTTTGGCATTAGAACTGGCCACCCTAAAATGGCACGCCATGGCAAGTTCCAATCCACCACCCAATGCAAACCCGTTAACTGCTGCAATAACCGGTGTGGAAAGATGGGCAATAAAATCAAAGAGCAGCTCTTGCCCCTTTGCTGCCAAAACGCCTCCTTCCTTTTCTGAAAAGTGCGCAAATTCGGAAATATCCGCACCGGCAACAAAAGCTTTTTCCCCATTGCCAGTTATAATGATCGCTTTAATGTTCTTATCCGCGTCCAATTCCTTGAACGCCACATGAAGTTCCTCGATCGTTGCCTTGTTCAAGGCATTTAATTTTTTAGGGCGGTCTATGGTGATGGTTCCCAAGTTGCGCTCTTCTTCAATGTAGATGTTTTTATATTCCATAGGTTGAGAATTTAGAAGTTAAAAGTTAGCAAACCTTTTTCAAAGCAGTTGATCCATATTGGTTTTTTAAGTGTTATCTGCTGTGATGTATTGGGCACCGATCAAGACTTCCTACTCTTTGGGAAACTTGACGGTAAAAACAGTGCCTTTCCCAATTTGGGAGGTGAAATTAATACTGCCCCTGTAATTTTCAACAATGTTTTTAACCATCCCTAAACCAAGCCCCATACCACTGGTTTTGGTGGTAAACTTGGGCTCAAAAATCTTCTCTTTAAATTCGTCCGCAATCCCAACGCCATTATCCGCCACCGATATTTTTACATAGCTACCTTCGGAGGCCACAGTAACCAATATCCGTGGATACTGTTGATCACCCATGGCCTGTATGGCGTTCATCACCAGATTGGTGACGATCCTAATGAGTTGTGTCCGATCTAATTTGGCAATGATTTCCTCCTCATCCGCTATAAAATGGATATAGGGTTCATTAAAAATATCCAGTGCCAACTTACTAACATGGACCACATTCAAGGTTTCCTTTTGCTGGGCCGGCATATCTGCAAAATTGGAAAAGGCGGAGGCGATATTGCTCATGGTATCTATCTGTTGCACCAAGGTTTTTGAAAATTCTTGGATTTTTTCTTCGGCATTGGGGTCGTTAGGTTCAAATTTTCGTTCAAAACTTTGTACCGTCAACCGCATTGGTGTCAAGGGATTCTTTATTTCATGGGCCACTTGCTTGGCCATTTCACGCCACGCCTGCTCCCGTTCACTGCGTGCCAATTTAGCGGCACTTGCCTCCAACTCGTCTATCATCCCATTATAGGAGGAAATTAGCTTACCGATCTCCTCGGTAGGATTGTCAATCAATATCTTCTCATTCCTATGGGTGAGGTTGGTTTTGGTCATTTTATCGGACACCGTTTGCAGGGATCGGGTGATGTATTTAGAGATAAAGTAGGCCAGTACCACTGCGGCTATCAACATGAGCAGGTACACCCCTGCCAGCCTTACAAAAAATTCCCGCAATTCCATATCATTAAAAGAATTGTCCTCAAAATAGGGTAGATTTAAAATACCAATTGGTTTAAATTTAGGATCGTTAATGTATTTGTAGGTGGCCTGGTAATTATCACCGGCAGTACTTTTTTCTTCTACGTACCGCTTGTCCGGGCTGTTCAAAAGATTGTTCAGCACCTCTGCATCCAGGCAATTAGAAACAGAATCTGCTTCAAAGGCGGGCTTGGAGCTTTTGATCAGCTCCCCTTCTAGGTCATAAATATTAAAGTTGACGTTCTGTACATCCGCAATCTTATATATCTCATCCTTAAAAATATACTGAAGGTTTTCCGTACTGGGTTCATAGGTGGTCTCACGCAATACATAATTGATGCTTTGGATAATTTGCTCCTCTTTCCGTTCCAACCTATTCTCATGATAATCCTGTGACTGTTCTTTGTATTGGAACAAGGTGACCCCGGCAATCAATACCGATGCTATAAGCACCAACATGATCATGGTAAAAAATATCCGGGAACGAAGCGATTTACTCTTAAACAATACAGTTTATCCTTAGGACATTAAAGTTAACAATAATCGAACCAAATCGGGTATGGCTATGGATTTGAGTTTTAGATGTAAAGGGCAGTAAACGACCAAACCCCCTTTCCTCTGATACTTTACGGTATTCTTAAACGGTTTTTGGTTAAAGCATACACTAGAGCCCAGCACTACGCCTCTGGATTTTTGGTTCTGATCCTTTTGTATAATTTGATTCCAAGCATCAGCAAAATTCCAAGCACCACGATACCAATAAGGCCATAGACCCAGTTAAAGGCATTCTTTAATATCACCAAAAACACGATGGAGAACAGCACCAAGGTGGCAACCTCGTTCCAAATACGCATAAAGTTGGTGGTATAGTTAACCTCATCCCGTTGCAGTTGCCTAAACATCTGGTGGCACTTAAGATGGTATATAAAAAGTAACAACACAAAAGTCAGTTTTACGTGCATCCAAGGGTATTGGAGCCAGGACGGCATCACGATCAGTAACCAAATGGCAAAAAAGGTACATAAAATGGCAGAAGGCCAGGTAATGATGTACCACAAACGCTTGGTCATCAATTTTAACTGTTGGGTAAGGATTTCCTTTTCCGGTGATGGTTTTGCGTGGGCTTCTATATGATAGATAAACAGTCTGGGCACATAGAACAAGCCTGCAAACCAAGTCACCACAAAGATTAAATGAAGGGATTTGATATATGGGTAAATATCGGTCATTTGGTTGTTTATAGTTTAAGGTTAAGAAAATTTAAACTCAAGTCTTTTTTTATTTATTCCGTAATTTAAATATTCTTTTGAGTCTAATACTTACTGCTCACAACGTATAGCGTATGGCGTATGGCGTATAGCGTATAGCGTATAGCGTATAGCGTATAGCGTATAGCGTATAGCGTATAGCGTATAGCGAAAATCACAACTGTACTGCCCCGATACCTGCTGCCCACAACTTTTTATTGAGTTCTGGTATCTTATCATTTTTAAAGGCTTCTGCCCTTGCTTTTAAGCCTTTCCACTGTGCATCCAATTCTCTTCTACGATCTATGGAGGATTGGTTGATCCTTGGGATGGAACTATCGCTGGCATTGATTAAAAAAAGATATTCGGCCGTAAATTTATTGGGAAAATTTTCCACATCATCGTAAGCCTTGGATTTACGCTGTACCATATCATTGTCCCAAGCTTCCAATTGTACCAGAAGCCCTTTAGCCTCCTTTTTCAACAAACCCTCCGGTATTTTTTCTAACACTGTTTCCAATTGTTGTTTGGTCTTGTACAACTGGTTTACGGTTTGGTGCATTTCCGTTAAGGTCGCCTCCGTGGCCGTCATAAACGTGTCATAGGCCTTATACTGTCCCGGGGTGGTTTCATATAAGGGAACTTCTATTATACGGGCCTCGGTATCTACAGCAATACCCCCCGCTTTTAATTGGATTTTATAGCTTCCGGGAATGGCACGGTGGCCTTTATAATTGGCCTCAATGTAGGCTTCCGGGATACCTGGCATGGTTCTATGGTGCATATCCCATACAAAACGGTTGAGTCCCTTCTTCTTTGTTAGTACCGGTTGTGCAGATGGTCCACCATCATACTGCTTAAAGTTCTTATCTTTTTTGGAGGAATAGGAATTCACCAATTTTCCGTCCATATCCTTGATTTCCAAAGTAATATCCGTACTGTCCAAGGCGGGCAGCTCATAATACAAAACCACCCCATTGGCGGGATTTACCCCTGTAAATGGCTGTGAACCTTTAAAATTGGGGTTGTTGCCATTTAAAGCGCTGTACCAAGTGCCGTTATACGCTGGCTCCGGTGTGTAAAGCGTGACTTCATTTTTAGGCTTTGTGTAGGATTGCAACAATTTTAAATCATCCAAAATCCAAAAGGAACGGCCAGATGTTGCCACAATCAAGTCCCCCTGGTGCACTTTAAGGTCTAAAATGGGCGTTTTGGGGAGGTTAAGTTGAAAGGGCTCCCAGTCGTTTCCTCCGTTCCAAGAGATATATATGCCTTTTTCCGTACCCGCATATAAGAGGTTTTTCCTGTCTTTGTCTTCCCTGACCACCCTCGTAAAAGACCCCATGGGAATGCCATTACTGATGTTGGTCCAACTCTTTCCGTAGTTGGTAGACTTGTACAAAGCGGGCGTGTAGTCATTGAACTTGTACCGTGTAGTGGCCATATAGACCGTGGCTGGGTCATGGGGAGAAACTTCTAGGGCATTGACCAAACATTCCTCCAGTCCTTTTGGGGTGATGTTTTCCCAAGTGGCACCCCCATTCTTGGTGATGTGCACCAGACCGTCATCACTACCGGTATAAAACAACCCTTTTTCATGCGGAGATTCTATCATGTATGCTATGGTCCCATAGTTTTCTGCCCCCACGGCTTCATTGGTATACGGGCCACCCCCATTACCTTGTTTTTCATCTTGATCTCTAGTAAGGTCTGGTGAGATTTCCTCCCATGTTTTCCCCATGTCCCGAGTTCTCAGCACCAACTGTGCACAATGGTAAAACGTTCCGGGTTCATGTTGGGACCAAATTATGGGGGCGTTCCAATTGTAAAGGTATTTCATGTCCCTAGCCTGCCTTCCCAGGTATTGAATGGGTGCGGTCAAGATTTGGGTTGATGCTTTGGAATGGCTGTCTAAAAGGTTGATATTGCCCAAGTAGCTTCCCCCCATCACATATCTTGGGTTATCTGGGTCAAACGCCAAAAATGCACTTTCGCCCCCAGCGGAATAATCCCAATCCTGTCTTCCAATACTTCCGCGACCCAAGGAAAGACTGGCTATTCTTACCGAGGTATTGTCTTGTTGACCGCCATAAATATGGTAGGGAAAAAGATGGTCCGCATTGATGCGATAAAATTGCGCCGTGGGCATAATGTCCAGGGAAGACCAGGTTTTGGCGTTGTTAAAAGTGACCGCTGCCCCGCCATCATCGGCCAAAATCATGTTGTTGGAGTTGTCAGGATTGATCCAAAGATCATGATAATCCCCATGGGTACCGTTCATCACGGACCAGCTTTTTCCGCCATCAATGGATTTTAAGGCGGGTGCGCTCAACACATAGACCACATGCTCATTGTTGGGGTCGGCAAACACCTCCGTATAATACCACGCCCGTTGGGTCAACCTATTATCCCCACTAACCATGCTCCAACTTTCCCCAGCGTTATTGGATACAAAAAGACCTCCTTTATCAGCATTGGAATCGCTCTCTATGAGAGCATAGACTTTGTCTGAATTTGCCGGACTTACCGCAATTGCCATCTTTCCTTTTTCTTTGGGCAGGCCCTTTTCTATCTTTTTCCAATGTTCCCCACCGTCGGTAGACTTATAAACACCACTTCCTTGGCCACCACTGACCACCATTTCTGGTTTACGCTGGTGTTCCCACATGGTGGCATAAAGCACCTCGGGCACGTTGGTATCCATGGAAAGCTCGGAACAACCCGTAAGTTCATTCACGAACAGGACGTTTCTCCATGTTTTGCCCCCATCTGTTGTCTTAAAGATGCCGCGCTCCTTATTTGGCCCGTGCAAAGCACCCTGCGCAGCGACCAAAACAATATTGGGGTTGGAGGGATGTATCAGGATACGGGCAATATGTTGGGTTTCCTTAAGGCCAATATTCACCCAAGTCTTTCCGGCATCCGTAGATTTATAGACGCCATCCCCATAAGAGGTCATCACCCCCCGGGGAGCATGTTCACCCATGCCCACGTAAACGATATTGCTGTTGGAAGGTGCCACCGCAACCGCGCCAACGGAACCCATTTCAAAAAAACCATCCGATATATTGTTCCAATGTTGTCCCGCATCGGAGGTTTTCCAAAGGCCTCCCCCGGTAGTGCCCATGTAATAGGTCATGGCATCCCCCACAACGCCTGTTGCGCAGACGGATCTTCCCCCACGAAAGGGTCCAATATTTCGGTATTTTACCGGTGAAAAATAGTCGTTGGCCGTTTGGGCAAAAGCTCCCGTAAGGACAAACAACAAAGCAAAAAAGATTGATTTTTTCATTTTGGTGGTATTTCTATCGTTGGTTATACAATCCCCATTTTCTTAAGCAGAAAACTGGCATTCATGTTTTGACAAATCCCATCTTTAAAGGTATAATCAAAAAAGAGTTCGTCATTTTTAATCTGAGCATCAAAATAATGATTCTTTACCATTTTATAGCTATCAGCCACGGCACAAAGGCTCAAATCATGCGTTGCAATCAATCCTGTTGCTTGGAGTCCTAACAGTTTTTCAATGAATTTTTGGGAACCCTCGGCCTTATCCGTGCTATTGGTACCCTTTAATATTTCGTCCAAAATGATAAAATGTGGGGTGTCCGCAATGGTATCTATAATGTGTTTTAGTCGTTTTAGTTCGCTAAAAAAGTAGCTTTCGTCGTCCGTCAAACTATCTGTAGTGCGCATGCTTGATATCAGTTTGATAGGCCTATAGTTCACATCAATTGCACATACCGGCAGACCCACATTAGCCATGACCAGTTGTAGGCCAACAGCTCTCAAAAAGGTACTTTTCCCCGCCATATTGGCTCCAGTAATTATAAAAAACTCATCCCGGCCTATGGTGATATCATTGGCAACAGCAGTTTCTTTGGGCAGTAACGGATGTGCCAGACCTTTACTTACAAGGGTAGGCCCCTCATTCACAATTTTAGGATATACGTGATTTAGATGATTGAACGCATAATTAGCAAGGCTGTTGTAGGCATCAAAAAAGGCAATGGCATGGAACCAGCTGGGTACTTTAAGCCGATGTTCTTCAATCCAATTTTCAATCCCCTTGACTATATAGATATCCCTTAAAAAAAATCCATTGGCCACTATGCCTATAAGGATGTTATTCCGTTGGTCAAAAGCATCCAATAACTTTGAAAAACGTTGTAACACCCCAGAACTGGAACCTTCATCATTATGCACCAATTTTTTTTGTTCCGATAATAGCGCGCTTTGGAATTCCGACTTTTCCAACAATTGAAGTAAAGTGGCGTATTGCCTAAACGTGCTTTGGGCCTTGGTAACCTGTCCGGACAACTGATTGAACTTGGGTAAAAAACGCCCAGTAATCATTAATCCAAGCAAAAACACTCCAAAGACCAAATAACCCGATACCAAATCCTGAAAATAAAGGATCCAGACTACGATGGATAGTACAGAAAAACCGATACTGACCCAGCGTATCCCTTTTGGCAAAAAAGCCTTGTAGTCAGAGAGCCATGCTACTACAGTATCTGTATTTACCTCTGTTTTTACCAAGGAAGCAACTGCCGTGAAATGCTGCCGCCATTCGGGCTGTCCTGATAATTCCTGGATTGCCCGTTGTTTTCCCGGGATATCTTCAATAGTATTGGATAATAAGACATCCGACAATAAATCACTTCCGCTTTTTAAGACAGTCCTGTTGAGATATTGGTAAAAAGACCCTTTCCCGAACAGGTCAATATCTTGACTGTACCAATGCTGGTCGTTTGCATAATTTTTTCCATCCGGCAACGTATGAAAATCCCCCTCCAAAACCAATAATTCTGTCTGATTGGTTTTAACCAATGCTTTTTCCAGTGCTCTTTGGTACTTCACTTTTTGATATCGTACTACCAAAAAGACAAAAAGTGGGATAGCAATGGCGTTGCACACCAGAAGCAACTGGGTATTTCCCCAAAAGAAGTAGGTAGCGGCAACTAAACCCAGAAACACCAACAATCTGCAAAGCCCCAACCAGCGCATTACCGTGGTACGTTCCAAAACCGCTTTTTGGTGTTGGCTCAACTGCCCTTCGTAGAAGGATTTGGGGTCTTTGGGTTCACTCATGTTAACTGAAAACACAAACTTAAGTAAAACCTTTAGTCTTAAAGATGTATTTTTCTCTCGGACTTTAAATTGATGCAACATGTAACCACCCCCTAGCCCCTCCAAGGAGGGGAAATCTGTTTTAGCTAAAACTCGGGCTTTCATCCCCTCCGATTTTCCAAAATAATGTAGAAAATCACCTCCCCTTGAAATAAGGGGAGGAGCTTTTTTCTTGCAACATAATCATCAGTTAAGGCTATAAATGAAACCTAAGCGGTTTCTTTAGCTCCCCTCCTCAGCTGAGGAGGGGAATGAATTCCGCATCGCGGAAGAAAGGGGAGGTTGATGGCCCAAGCTTTTGAAATTAGGACGTACCATGGGCTTTGTTAGTCAAGGTTTAGCTCTTCTCACTGATACGTGGGATGTTTCATATCTCAACATGACAAATACAACTATAAACCCTTCTGCCTGCAGTCAGAGAACCTTCTCAACGGTTAGTATTCCACCTTTGGGGCTAGGGGGCGTTCGTGCCTCAACATGACATTCCAAAAGTGCAAGGCGCAAGACCCAAAGCGTATAGTCTTCTGCAAAAAACACACATTTAAGGTGATTTCCCTTTGGGGGAGATAGAGGGAGCTTTTTACTCTTCTATCACCAAGTATTCCAAATTCATTGCATTGAACTGCTGATTAAACGCTTTCATTTCTTTATCCACCAAAGCATTAAATGCATCCAATTGGGCATTTATTTTAGTGGTCATCTCATTTTTGACAGCAATATCCTGTTCCGTAGGGGGAAAATCATCTAGACTGACAAGGCTGTTCAGGTGTGCTAGCTTGTTGGTCAGGCGAATTGGGAAGTTCAACGGATCTTGGCCACTCCTATTCTTGGTTTGGTACAGCGTTTTTTCAATTTCTGTAAAACTTTTCTTTAGTTCTTCCGCCTTGTCCACCAAGCTTTTGACCAGTTTGTCTTCTTTATACTGCTTGGTAAAAGCGTTAAGCTTTGTATTTATGTTTCTTATCTTTTTGATGGACTGATGCGCATTGTCCACCGTTTCATTGATACTGGTAATGAAATCGTATTGCTTTTGCATATCGGCCACGGAAACCTCTGCACGCGGATCGGGCAAAATTTTGAATTCCTCGGTCTGGGTAAGGCCGTTCACATTTAAATGCACTTTGTACGTTCCGGGGACCGCTTTGGCACCGTCTAAATTGGCCCACCACAAAATCATACCCTCTAGTTTTTCCGCACCTTTTCCGCGCGTATCCCAAACATGGGTATTACCGCCATCCTTAACCTTTAACTTCTTCCCTTTTTCTGTGTTAAATGTGCTGTAGTTGGCAAGCGTATCACCGGCCATGCTGGTATACGTTAAACTGATACTATCCTTCTCTGTAGCTTTTTTCACATAAAAATGCGTGACCACCCCATTAGGATGATTTTGTCCTTCAGTTAAACTTGGCTTACTTGCCGCCCTACCTTTTGTGCGGTAACTATCTTTTGGGGCAAACAACCTGGCCTTGCCCGCAGTTTTGTCTTTGTGCAACTGGTGCAGCACGGTTAAATCATCAATCATCCAAACACTGCGCCCTTGGGTGGCAACAATGAGATTGTTTTCCTTCCAGGCCAAATCCGTAATCGGTACAATGGGAAGGTTCAATTGAAAAGGTTCCCAATTGGCCCCATCCGTAAAGGAAACGTACATTCCAGTTTCCGTACCGGCATAAAGCAAGCCCTTACTCTTAGGGTCTTCCCGCAGTACCCGCGTAAAATGTTCATTCTTGATACCGTTGGTGATCTTGGTCCATGACTTACCGTAATCCGTGGTTTTATAAAGGTAGGGGGCAAAATCACCTAGTTTGTATCTGGTACCGGCAATATAACAGGTGCCTTCATCAAATGCAGAGGGTTCAATACTGTTGATCATCATCCAATCTGGCATACCGGTTGGGGTCACGTTTTCCCAAGTTTTACCTCCATCCTTGGTCACATGCACCAGTCCGTCATCACTACCCACCCAAAGCAAGCCTTCCTTTAAAGGGCTTTCATTGGCTGCAAAAATGGTACAATAATACTCTACCCCAGTATTATCTTGGGTAATAGGGCCACCACTGCTCACTAGTTTTGTTGGGTCGTTACGGGTAAGGTCATCACTTAACAACTCCCAGCTTTGGCCTTCATTGGTGGACAGGTGCACATGGTTGCTAAAAGTGTACAGTTTTTTGGGGTCGTGCTTACTAAAAATGATGGGGAAGTTCCATTGAAAACGATATTTCATCCCCTCTGCACCGTATCCCATAGGATTATCTGGCCAAACGTTGATACCACGGACCGTACCTTTATCATGGTTTACACGGGTTAAGAAGCCGCCATAGCTTCCGCCATAGACAATATCATTATTGGTTGGGTCTACGGCAATATGTGCGGACTCTCCCCCTGCGGTGGGTTCCCAGTCATCCTCCCCAATACTGCCGTCGTCAGAACGGTGGTTGATGCGTACCGTACTGTTATCCTGTTGGGCAACATAAATACGATACGGAAAGGCATTATCCGTGGTCACCCGATAAAATTGAGCCGTAGGCTGATTGTAATAGGTGCTCCACGTTTCTCCACCATCATAGGAGACCTGGGCACCACCATCATCCCCAATGATCATGCGCTGGCTGTTTTCCGGGGCTATCCACAAATCGTGATGGTCCCCATGGGGGGCATTAAAGGTCTTAAAGGATTTTCCGCCATCCGTAGACTTATGGTAGCGTACGTTTAGTACGTACACCACATCTTCATCCTCCGTATCCGCATACACCCGGGTGTAATACCAAGCACGCTGTCTTAGTTTTCTTTCACTGTTGATTTGCATCCAAGTTTTCCCGCCATTATCGGACCGGTACAGGCCACCTTTTTCCTTGTTCTCCACTATGGCAAATACCCGTTCTGAATTTACGGGTGATACCGCTACCCCAATAATGCCCAAAGTATCTTTAGGAAAACCATCATTCTTGGAAATCTCCGTCCAACTTTCACCGCTATCCGTACTTTTCCATAAAGCGGAACCATCGCCCCCGCTGCTCAATGAGTAAGGTGTCCGCTTTGCGCGCCAGGTACTTGCGTATAAAATTCTGGGGTTATTTGGATCAAAGGTGAGGTCTACCGCTCCCGCTTGATCGTTCACAAAAAGGACCTGCTTCCAATTCTTGCCGCCATCGGTACTTTTGTAGATGCCACGTTCCTTCGTGGGTTTATAAATATTCCCTAAAACCGCTGCATATAACGTGTTGTAATCGGTAGGATGCACCCGGATGCGTGGTACGTGACGGCTTTTTTCCAGCCCGGCTTTTTGCCAAGTCTTTCCGGCATCTTCGGTTTTCCAAACGCCGTAACCACTGGAAACGTTTCCACGAAGTGTCTTTTCACCTCCACCAACGTAAATGACGTTGGGGTCGCTTTTGGCCACCTCAACGGCACCAATACTACCCCCAAAATAACCGTCTGAAATATTTTTCCAACTACGGCCACCATCCAAGGTCTTCCAAACCCCACCACCGGTGGCCCCAAAATAAAACAGATTGGGCTCACCCGGAACCCCGGTCACTGCTGCCGATCGGCCACCACGGAAAGGCCCCACCAAGCGGTACTCCAAACTGGAATACAACTCAGCGGGAATCTCTGGTGTAGCCGTGTTTTTCTTTCTTCTTTGGGATTCACCGGTAAAGGCAACAAAACATAGCGAGAGGAGGGCAATACCTGCCTTGGAGAATAGCATTTTCATTTTTTTAGGTTCTTTGAATTAGTTGCTACTAAAAGTAATGAAAAATGAAAACATAGATATTTTGTAATTTACCAAAGTGATTTTCCCGGAACAATGAGACCTTCCCTTTTTACCCTTGTTTTGATGTGTGTGTTCTTATCTTGCAAAAACAGGAACAGCAATGAGCCTTTTAACCGACCCGCTAACATAACAAAACCCCTAAAGCCATGTGGCTATCGCTATCTGTTAAAAGACAAAAGTCCAGAAGGTTGGCGCGGTTATGGTAGGGATGCCTTATCCCCAAGTTGGACGAAAAGTGACCGTACGCTCATCTTTGATACCTCCCTTGGACTTGATCAGGACGCTAAAGGTAGAGAAGCTATTATGTATGGAGCCGAGGAGTTTGATAGCTTTGAACGGTATCCGGAATGGAAACTTCCCCCAGGCGGCAAACGCGCTATTCTTTATCATATCAAAGAGGGGTATAGTAGCCTGCCCATGGTAGCCCCCGAATACCAATTGATAGATGATGAAAATTACGCCCGTATCCATGACGTAATAGGCTATATTAGCTTACAAGACCATGGAAGCGCTATTGGGTTCAGAACTATTAAAATCAGACAACTATAAAGCCTCCCTTGATCTCACCTTAGTAGGGAAAACAAAAAAAGCATTACTATTAAGCCAATAGCATATGAACAAAAGAGACTTCTTAAAAAAAACAGGGATTGGTGCACTGGGAGCACTGGCAATACCTTCCATTCTTGGCGCCAATAAAAAAATAAAAGCCTTGAAACCGGGGGGGCGTCTGCGCACCGCGCATATTGGTGTGGGCAATATGGGGGCGGAAGACCTGCGTGATATCGCCTCACACCCGCAAGTAGATGTGGTGGCCCTTTGCGATGTGGATGCCATAAACCTTTCCGCCGCCCGGAAAAAATACCCAAAGGCCAGAATATTTGCAGATTACCGGGTCATGTTGGCAGATATGAAGGATACCATTGATGCAGTGGTCATCTCAACCCCGGACCATACCCATGCCCCGGCAGCAGCGCATGCCATGCAGATGAACAAGCACGTATACTGCCAAAAACCGCTAACGCACTTTGTAGCGGAATCCAGACAACTCAAAAAACTGGCGGAAGAAAAACAGCTCGTCACCCAGATGGGGATTCAGGTACACTCCTTTTATGATTATAAACTGGCCACCCTTTTAATCCAGGATGGTATTATTGGCAAGGTACATACCGTGCACGCTTGGAGCCCAAAGAATTGGGGTTATAAGGGTACGGAACCTACCGGCAAGGATGATGTTCCCGCACAACTGGATTGGAACCTCTGGCTGGGAACCTCGCCGGAACGCCCTTATAAGGAAGGATATTACCATCCTGGGAACTGGCGTAAACTTATGGATTATGGTTGTGGCACTCTGGGCGATATGGGGGTACATATCATGGACACGCCATACAACGCGCTGCAGCTTAACGTACCAATGACCATAAAGAATGAATGTCAAAAAACAAACGGGTTCGGGTACCCAGAAAATAATATCGTCACCTATGAATTTCCTGGCACGGACTATACCAGTGACACCTTAAAGTGGATTTGGTATGACGGCCCTGGCATGCCACCTGCCCACGAAGATTTAGTCTTGCCAGATGGGAATGGGATATCCCATAAAAGGCGGACGGCTATAGCAACCGATATTTCCTTGGACGCAAAAAAGGCAGCAAAAGGGGAGTTGCCGGAGCAGGGCGCCATGTTTGTGGGTACAAAAGGAAGGTTGTTATTGCCCCATTTTATGCAATTGCCCCGTAAAATACAGCGTGGTAAGTATGTGGATATTTCCAAGGACATTGCCAAGCACAATCTGGGCCAGCCCATCAGGAACTATGACAGCGAGGGCCCAAAACACTATCATGAATTTGTGGATGCCTGTCTGGGAAAGGCTACTTGCTCCGCCCCTTTTGGCTATGCGGCAAAACTAACGGAAACCATTCTCTTAGGGGTCATTGCGGGCCGTTTCCCCAACCAGACCTTACATTGGGATGCCAACAACGCAAAATTTGCGGAACCGGAGGCCAATAGATTTTTAAAAGGTGCGTATCGGGAGTTTTAAAAGGTACTCACCAACTTTTGGCATTACGTAAATAAAAATGCCCAAAAGACTTATTGTTGGTCATGGTCTGCCACATCTTTGGACAGGTCCAACCTCCTAAATTTAGGGGACACCAATGCCGTAGTGCCCACAGTGAGCAAGGTCATACAACCACCAAATACCACGGCAGTGACCGTACCCAACAGTTTGGCCGCCACCCCGCTCTCAAAAGCGCCAAGTTCATTGGAGGAGCCTACAAAAATTGAATTAACGGATGCCACCCTGCCCCTCATATGATCTGGCGTTTTTAATTGTAGGATGGTCTGACGGATAATCATACTCACCCCATCTACGGCACCACTTAAAAACAGGGCAATGACCGAAAGCCAAAAATAGGTGGATAAGCCAAATACAATGATACAGATGCCAAAGGCAAAGACTGCCCAAAGTAATTTTTTGCCCGCATTTTTATGCAACGGAAAACGGGTAGAGCCCAGCATGGTTATGGATGCCCCAACCGCAGGGGCTGCCCTTAAAATACCAAAACCCTCTGAGCCCACATGAAGAATGTCCTGGGCATAAATAGGCAGAAGGGCAATGGCACCACCAAATAACACTGCGATCATATCCAAGGTTAATGCGCCAAGAATAGCGGTACTCCCAAACACAAAACGTAATCCATCTTTAAGGCTTTGGAACACGGGCTCGCCTATCTTGGGATTTAAAATGGGCTTTTTAGCAATCTGGAACAAAAAGAGTAATGCCAAAACAGAAAAGGCAAAGATGATGCACATGCTCCAATGCACCCCCATCCAACTTATGGAAAACCCTGCAAAGGCCGGCCCCAGCACGGATGCCATTTGCCAGGTGGAACTGCTCCATGTGGCAGCATTCGGATATATTTTCTTGGGTACGATCAAGGCAATGAGCGAAAATATCGTGGGACCAATAAACGCCCGGACCAAACCTCCCAAAAATACTAAGGCGTAAATAGTATATAAGATGCTTTTAGAGGTATACTCCTCTTCTACCGAAGGATGGGTAACCAGAAACAATCCCATACTAACCACGGAAAATCCTAAAATACATTTTACAAGCAGACTTCGTTTTTCTTTTTGGTCCACGATGTGCCCTGCAAATAGGGCGATGCTCACAGCGGGAATGATTTCCATCAACCCGATAATTCCCAATGACAAAGGGTCTTTGGTAAGACTATAGACCTGCCATTCAATGACGATAAACTGCATGGACCAGGCAAAGACCATGGCAAACCGTACTCCTAGAAAAATATTGAATTCTTTAAAGCGCAGGGCGGCATATGGGTCAATTTTGTTCTCCATCCCAATTACTTCAAATCTTTAAGCTTAAGTTGAAGGTTCACTTGTCCCTGCCATTCGTTTTCATCTAAATGAAAAACGATGTCAAACCTATTTTTTTTCTTTATTCGCCCTATGCTATCACCAAGGTTAAAACCTATTGCACCCATTGGCTTTGAGCCTTTCTGGGTGACGCTCAATTTTAAGTGTTTCCCTCCTTCACCAACCCCTTTGCCGTACCCAGTGTCCTGCACATTTTCTGCCATAAAAACAGGGGTCATATTGCCCGGTCCAAAAGGGGCGAACTGTTTTAGGATACGCATCAATTTTGGGGTAATCTGGTTTAATTCAATTTTGGCATCGATGGTTATTTCTGGCGTCAGCAATTGTGGGTCTATGGTTTCCGCCACTACTTTTTCAAACCTGGCTTTAAAAGTCCCAAACTGTTCTTCCAGTAGGGTGAGTCCCGCCGCATATTTGTGACCGCCAAATTGTTCTATACATTCCGCACAATCCTGAAGGGCATTGTAGACATCAAAACCTTTCACGGAACGTGCGGAAGCGGCCAGCTTATCACCACTTTTTGTAAACACCAAGGTTGGGCGGTAATAGGTTTCCGTTAATCTAGAGGCAACAATTCCAATAACGCCTTTATGCCAGTTTTCTTGATAGACAACAGAGGTAAAGCGTTCTTCTTCTTTATTTGTCCGAATCTGTGACAAGGCTTGCTGGGTAATTTCTTGGTCCAGGGAGCGACGATCAAAATTGTATTTTTCGATACCTGCGGCAAACCGTTCCGCTTGTTGTAAATCTGTTTCCGTAAGCAAGTTCACGGCGTGCTGCCCGTGTTCCATCCTACCTGCAGCATTAATGCGTGGCGCAATGATGAACACCACATCGGTAATGGTGAGTTCTTTCTTTTTTACCTGGTTGATGATGGCCTGGAATCCAATTCTGGGATTGGAATTAATGACCTGCATCCCAAAAAAGGCCAACACCCTGTTTTCCCCGGTAATGGGTACGATATCCGCCCCAATTGCCGTAGCCACCAAGTCCAGATAGGGGATTAGATTTTCTATGGTCTGTCCTTTGTTGGAGGCTAAGGCCTGTACCAGTTTAAAACCTACGCCACAGCCGCACAACTCATCATACGGATAGTTACAGTCCTCCCTCTTGGGGTCCAAAACGGCCACGGCGGCTGGCAAGGATTCACCGGGCCTATGGTGGTCACAGATGATAAAATCAATTCCCTTTTGCTTGGCGTATTCCACTTGTGCCACGGCCTTTACCCCGCAGTCCAAGGCAATGATCAAGCTAAAATCATTATCATCGGCAAAATCAATGCCTTTTAATGACACCCCATAGCCTTCTCCATAACGATCGGGAATATAGGTTGCCACATTGGGATATTCCTGTAGCAAATACGAGGAGACCAAGGCCACTGCCGTAGTCCCATCCACATCATAATCCCCGTAAACCAAGATGTTTTCATGAGATGTGATTGCTTGTTCAATCCGGGATACGGCAACATCCATATCCTTCATCAAAAAGGGGTTGTGCAGGTCTGTCAATTGAGGGCGGAAGAACCTTTTGGCCTCCTTATAGGAAGAAATTCCCCGTTGTAGAAGCAATTGCGCCACTAAGGTGTTAACTTTCAGTTCATCCGAGAGTTTTTGGATTTCTTGTTTTTCAGGAATTGGCTTAATCGTCCAACGCATGGATTCATTTCGGTTTTAATTTAAGCTCCTCCCCTTATTTTCAAGGGGAGGTGGTTTTCTCCGCCGCGGCGGATGGAAAAGCGGAGGGGTTTTTATGCACGACTTAATAAAAAACCTAGAGTTACGCTTGATACGTTAAGGCTTGGGCTTTCAACCTCCCCTTTCTTCCGCTGGGCGGAATTCATTCCCCTCCTCATCTGAGGCGGGGAGCTTTTACATATTTACTTTTTATGAAACACTGTCTTAATCTCCAACTCCGCAAACCTTCTGAACATTTCCATGACCCCACAATATTTTTCTACGGATAGGTCTACGGCACGTTGTAATTTTTCCTCATTTAAATTGGACCCATGAAAATGGTACTCAATGGCCACTCGGTCATAGTACCTAGGATGTTCATCCGTAAGGTTGGCAATGGTTTCAATACTAAAATCATCTACTTCCAACTTCATTTTTGTAATCAATGAGGCCACATCCAATCCGGAACAACCTGCCAATCCAGAAAGCATCAAGGCTTTTGGACGTAATCCTTTACCCTCGCCACCATCCTCAGGTCCGGCATCAATGGTTACATTAAGACCAGAAGGGTTGTTACTTTCAAAGGCCATTCCGCCTTTCCACTTAGTACTGATATGATTTGTTGCTCCCATACTATTTTATTTCTAATACGGTCGCTAAATTACGATAATCCTTGCTGTGTGGTTGGCACTGTGTAGTTTTTCCATGTCAGCCTCCCTTGATTATAAGGGGTATTTTTCATGCACCCTACCTCTGGCCTCCCTTTTTCCCACTCCCAAAATCTAAATTCGTATTTTGGTTCACTAATACATATCCTATGCCCTTAGTACCACCTTTAGACCCCAATCATGACCCGGAAACCAAAAAACTGGCGGAGTTCTTTAACGAAACCTTGGGTTTTTGTCCTAATTCCATTTTAACGATGCAGCATAGGCCTGCGATTTCAAAGGCGTTTATCAATCTAAACAAAGCGGTCATGGCCAATGAGGGCAGGGTAACCTCTGCTTTAAAACGAATGATTGCCTGGGTGAGCAGTAATGCCACAGGCTGCCGGTATTGTCAGGCGCACGCAATACGGGCGGCAGAACGTTACGGAGCGGAACAAGAGCAACTGGATAATATTTGGGACTACAGAACACATCCTTCGTTCTCAGAAGCAGAACGTGCTGCCCTAGACTTTTCCCTGCAGGCCTCCCAAGTGCCCAACGGTGTGGATGCAGAAATTAAAGAACGCCTGTACCAATACTGGAATGAAGGTGAGATCGTTGAAATGCTGGGTGTTATTTCCCTCTTTGGGTACCTGAACCGCTGGAACGATTCCCAAGGTACCGATATTGAGGACGGTGCCGTTGAAAGTGCCAACCAATACCTAGGCAAACACGGATGGGAGAAAGGGAAGCATGACGGGGGTAGGTATTAGAGACTAGATAGAAGACTTAAGACCTGAGATTTTGAACCCTGTCGATTGGTGGGGTTTTTATTCTTTCATTTTTCTGAAACTTGTTCTAGATAGCTTTACTTTTTTTAAGACTGTTTTATGCCTATCGAGATTTGATGTAATTTGTGGATGCGAATTCTTCAGGTTACCATAAACTGTAAATAAATAAATTAACTTGGGTAAAAATTAAAAAGAAATGGATACCTATATTTTTTTCTATTCCTTCAATTCTCATTTCAATCACCTGTGTTTTCCGTACATACCTTAAAGAAATCAACAGATTAAAAAGAATTAGGGAACTGGGAAAACTTTCAAATGTAAAATTAAAGCAATTGCAACTTATCAAAAGGTCTTTAAATGTAGGTCACCCTCTACAAAGACTAATACATCAACCCAAAAAGATATAAAGGAATAATGTTTAATGCGCCAACTTCCATATCGTCTCGCACTACATAGCTATTGGCCACGTTTTTAATTTGTTTTGACGATTTGCCTTTTCCACCAATTTCAAAAGTAAATTTCCTATCAATTATAAAATCCGCTTTTTCTGCTAAATGAATCTCGCAGTTCTTTAAATGTTTGAATTGATTGGCAAAAAAAGTTTCACGAACCGTACCAATTTCTGCATTGCCTTTACCGAGGGCATTTACGATGTTGGTATTGTTCAAGTACAGCTTTTCTGGTTTTGTGAATTGCCCGATACCCTTATCTGGTTTAAAAAGGGATATGATCAAATCTGCCCTATCCAAAAGTTTGATTGCATTGATTAAAAAAGTACGGTTTATTCCCAACCGTTCGCTTAGCTTTTTAATATTAGGCGTAAACGGGGCACTTTGTGATATGGCGATCAAAAGCTTTTTTATCTTCCTACTGTCATCATAGGTGATATTTTCCACGGCTGCCATATCACTTTCAATAATTAAATTAATGGTTTGGAGAAGTCTTTCGCCATAGGATTCCTTATTCTCTAAAAAGTATGGGTAAGCCCCGTATTGCAGGTATTCTTTAAATACTTTTATTGGGTGATTTATGTCCTTCAAAAAGGCTCTGGCAATGTCCTTATGACCTGTTAAAATATCCGCCATGGATACCTTTGATATCTTGTGCCCTTTATCGAGGTATAAAAACTCCCTAAATGATAATTCCTTTAAGTGGTAGGTTACCACTCTTCTACTCAAATCAGATTCCCCTTTATACACTTCCAACATGGAAGATGAAGTAAATACTAGGTGAAGCTTGGGGTGCTTATCATAGATAAGTTTTATTTCTCTAGACCATCTTGGATATTTGTGAACTTCATCCAACAATAAATATTCCCCTCCTTGCAAAACAAATTCATCGGCTAGTGAAACAAGGGTGTTTTCCAAAAAGTAAAGACTATCTAAAGTGGTATATAAATATGCTTTGTCAACCAAATGAAATTTGGCTCTTTGAAGCAATAAACTGGTCTTTCCGGAGCCCCTTGCACCCTTTATTGCTATTAACCTGTCTGACCAATCTATTTCTTTTGCTAGATATCGTTCATTGGGCGGAGCATGGGCAATTAAAGATTCTTGATGGGCAAATAATTCTTGCATTATTGTTTTTTACAATAACAAAATTATATATTTATGGTTATCTTAAAAAACATTTTATATTATTTTTTGTTATTTACAATAACATTATTGGATTGATTTAGTAATATAATTTTGCAATACCCCTACCACCTCCTCCTCAAACCACGGATGCTTTATCCGCCAAAACCTATTGACTGGAGATGGATGTGGCAATGGAAAATACTTGGGTAAAAATTCTTGATGGTGACGCACATTTTCCGTGAGGTTTCTTTTGCCATCCTTCCCTAAATACCCGTCTTGTGCGTATTTACCAATCAGTAAAATCAATTTTACATGGGTAAACGCTTTCCACATCACATGATGCCATAGTGGGGCACATTCTTTACGCGGCGGTAAATCCCCCGTCTTTGCCTTACCCGGATAACAAAAACCCATGGGCATTACCGCAAAATTATCTGGATTGTAAAATTGTTCTTCCGTAACCCCCAACCATTTGCGAAGTTCCTTTCCGCTGGCATCATCCCAAGCTTTGTTATGCTCATGTGCCTTTCTTCCCGGAGCTTAACTCACCAAAATGATTTTAGAATTTGTACTACCCGAAACAATGGGCCTTGGGCCCAACGGTAAATGCTGCTTGCAAACCGTGCATCTTCTGATTTCTGATAATAGCGCTTTCATTTCTTGCCTCCTACCACAACCACCAACTCCCCTTTTGGCGGCTTTTGGGCAAAGTGTTCCAAAACCTCTGCCAAAGTGCCCCTTATGGTTTCCTCGTAGAGTTTGGTCAGCTCACGGGAAACGGAAACTGGTCTGTCCGGTCCAAAGTACTCCGTAAACTGGCCCAGGGTTTTGACCAATTTATGGGGCGATTCATAAAAAATCATCGTACGGGTTTCATCGGCCAACAATTCCAAACGGGTCTGGCGCCCCTTTTTTACAGGTAAAAAACCTTCAAAAACAAATTTATCATTGGGCAGGCCACTGTTGACCAAAGCGGGGACAAAGGCCGTTGCCCCAGGCAGGCATTCCACTTCAATCTGGTGTTCCACGCATGCTCTGGTCAATAAAAAACCGGGATCGGATATGGCCGGGGTCCCGGCATCGGAAATTAGGGCAATAGTCTCCCCAAATTGCAACTTTTCAATAATACCGGCCACCGTCCTGTGCTCATTGTGCATATGGTGGGACTGCATTGGGGTGCTAATTTTAAAATATTGCAACAGTTTTGCACTGGTACGGGTATCTTCGGCCAAAATTAAATCCACCTCCTTTAAAACCGTCAAGGCCCGCAGGGTAATGTCCTGTAAGTTCCCAATCGGGGTTGGCACTAAAAACAATTTTCCCATCGGCTAAAAATAAAAAAACCGAAGGCAAAAAGCCTCCGGTTATTTAATAAGTTTTGGAAACGGACTAGGAAAACTTGCGTTCTATCAGTTGCATAAAACGTTCTGCATATTCTTCCTTACCTTCCCAGTTGTTATACTCTGGCCTTACCATATTATCTATAAATGCCTTGGAACGCTCCTCCGTATCAATGGTGGCCAATTGGGAGATGACCCTGGTGTAATCTTCCATATTGTTATCGAACAAATGTTTTACAAAAGCTAATTTATCGTTGAGCCCCACTTTAAAATCCTTGACCAAACGGTCATTTAAAGAGGTTGGCTTGGGAACCAGGTTTTGTTTGGTAGGTATTGGGGAAAGCTCCTCTTTGTCATTTTTCATGGGCTTGGCCATAAACTCCCCAAAAATATACTCAATCGCATCCGGCGGCATTTCCGAAACCATATCTTTAATCGTATCCATTCCCGGGGTAATGATATCCTCCTTATGTGGATTGCTCTCTGGCACCCCACGGTTTTCATTCATTACCGCATTGGCCATTTGCTCAAAACGGGCAGCAATGACATTTTTTGAAACGTCCACCTCCACATCTGCCAATTTCTCCTCTATGAACTTTAGCACGGCCAATTTCTCATAAAGTTCCTTGGCCACTTCATACAATGCGGTAAGTTCCTTGTCCTCCCGGGAGGTAATAATGTCGGTAGAAAGTTTAACCAGTTCCTCTCTTAGCTTTCGTTTCATGGTTTCAATTCTTTACGTATAAATGTACTATGATTTTGCATTGCAATTTTTCAACAAAAGGTTAAATTCCATCCTTAGAAACGGCGTTTTTTTAGATTAATTTTACGCTTTGTCCAATTAAAACCTACAAACCCTTAATTTCGTTTAAAAGTACAATATGTTTCTTGAAAACACGGTAAACCCCAAAGAACAGTTCGGATGGATAGAGGTGATCTGTGGCTCCATGTTTTCAGGCAAAACGGAAGAACTGATAAGACGGTTAAAACGCGCCCAATTTGCCAAACAAAAAGTGGAAATCTTTAAACCCCAGGTAGACACCCGCTATAATGAGGAAATGGTGGTATCACATGATGCCAATGAGATTCGTTCCACACCCGTGCCAGCTGCGGCCAACATCCGCATTTTGGCGGACGGTTGTGATGTGGTAGGTATAGACGAAGCACAGTTTTTTGATGATGAAATTGTAACGGTCTGCAATGATTTGGCCAACTTGGGGATACGGGTGGTAGTCGCCGGTCTGGATATGGATTTTAAAGGAAACCCCTTTGGACCCATGCCAGCATTGATGGCCACGGCAGAATACGTGACTAAAGTACATGCCGTTTGTACGAGAACGGGCAATTTGGCCAACTACAGTTTTAGAAAATCCAGTAATGATTCCTTGGTCTTTCTGGGGGAAACCGATGAATATGAACCCCTGAGCAGGGCCGCTTTTTACAAGGCCATGCTCAAGGAACGGGTAAAGAATATTGAGGTAAACACAGAGGCCATTAGCCCCAAAAAGAAACCTTTGAATGACTGACCTTGGAGAGACCACCCTGGAAATTGACCTTGGAGCCTTGGCGCATAATTATGCCTATTTAAAAAAAAGACTGCACAAGGATACCCTGTTTTTGGCCGTAGTAAAGGCATTTGCCTATGGCAGCGATATGGTTTCCGTGGCCACCAAACTGCAGGAACTGGGAGTGGACTATTTTGCCGTAGCCTACGTTAAAGAAGGTGTGCTGCTGCGCGATGCGGGAATCACCGTACCCATTTTAGTGCTACACCCACAGCCCAAGAATTTTGGGGAGCTTATAGACCGTTGCCTGGAACCCAGCGTATATGCGACCCGAGTGCTGGATGCCTTTATTGCCGCGGCAACACAAAAAAAACAGGCGGACTATCCCGTTCATGTGAAATTCAACACCGGCTTAAACCGATTGGGGTTTAAAGCTGATGCCATACCGGGCATCGCGGAAAAAATTCGTGCGCAAAAAGCCATTAAGGTAAAGTCCTTGCTCTCACACTTGGCCGCTTCCGATGATAGGGACCAGACGGAATTTACCCAAGGACAAATCACCAAATTCAGGGAAATCATCACTAGGATGTCAAGCGCCCTGGGGTACCTCCCCATTTGCCATCTGTTAAATACATCTGGGGTGCTGCATTACCCAGAAGCCCAATTTACCATGGTGCGCAGTGGTATTGGTCTATATGGGTTTGGGAATGATGCCAATATAGATCAAATGCTTAGACCAGTTGCGCGGTTAAGCACTGTCATCTCGCAGATACACCACATTGCAAAAGGGGAAAGCGTAGGATACAATCACGGACATATAGCCCAGAACCCCATGATTACCGCTACCTTGCCCATTGGGCATGCAGACGGTATTGGGAGGCAGTACGGCAGGGGTAGGGCAGCCGTTGTGATCAACGGGAAGCAGGCGCCTATCGTGGGAAATGTATGTATGGATATGATCATGGTAGATGTTACCCATATCAACTGCGAGGAAGGGGACTCTGTTGTCATTTTTGGAGCCGAACAATCCGCAGAACAATTTGCCCACGCTGCCGATACCATTTCTTACGAAATTTTAACCGCCATATCCCAACGGGTAAGCCGGCGTATCATCCAATGAAATTCTTTTGCGGCCGTTAACATAATTTTAGCTTTTTTTGTACCTTGCTGGCGTATTAACCAGTAAACTATAAACAATATGCTTAAAGAATTTAAAGAGTTTGCCATGAAAGGCAACCTGGTGGACATTGCCGTAGGTTTTGTCATGGGTGCCGCTTTCAAAGAGGTGGTAACTTCTTTCACCGGAGGAATCGTTTCCCCGCTGATCGGACTATTATTTGACACTGATTTTAAAGCCATGCGTATGAAACTAAAAGACGGAGTGGTGAATGATGCCGGAGAAACGGTGGGCGAGATATTCTTGGAATATGGTACGTTTTTAACCAGCGTCATTGACTTTATCATTGTAGCCTTTGTGATGTTCTTGATGGTGAAAGGCATCAACAATATGAAAAAGAAAGAAGAAGAGGCTCCGGCAGAACCAGCAGGCCCAACAACAGAGGAATTGCTTGCCGAAATACGTGATGCCCTTAAAAAGTAAGTTTTCTTAGGAGCAATTCTAAGGATGCCGTTACATCACTTTTTTAATTCTAAAGCCCCCTATCAGCATCCTGATAGGGGGTTATTTTTTGGGCGTCCCCAACCCAAATCAACCATTGGAATAAGAAACGATTAATAACTGTTATATTTGCAACTTTTTGTTGTATTTTTAAATTATTGGAATTTTTACTTGCCCATTCCCTAGGTAAAATTACCTTTGTGGGCTTAAAATTTACATAAGATGAAAGTAGCCGTTGTTGGTGCTACCGGTATGGTAGGCGAGGTGATGTTAAAAGTATTGGCAGAACGTAATTTCCCGATCACAACATTATTGGTTGTGGCCTCTGAACGCTCGGTTGGCAAAAAGCTATCCTACAAAAATCAAGAATTCACTGTCATTGGCCTTGCGGATGCGGTTGCGGCCCAACCGGATATTGCCATTTTTTCCGCTGGTGGGGATACCTCATTGGAATGGGCACCAAAATTTGCAGCAGTAGGCACCACGGTCATCGATAATTCCTCTGCCTGGCGTATGGACCCTACCAAAAAATTGGTGGTTCCTGAGATTAATGCCTCCCAACTTAGCCGTGAGGATAAAATCATTGCCAACCCTAATTGTTCCACCATTCAATTGGTCATGGCATTACATCCTCTCCACAAAAAATATCAAATGAAACGGGTGGTGGTTTCTACCTACCAGTCGGTTTCCGGTACTGGGGTAAAAGCGGTACAACAATTGGAAAACGAAATGGCCGGGGTAAAGGGTGAAATGGCCTATCCGTACCCCATCAATAGAAATGCCTTGCCACATTGTGATGTATTCTTGGAAAATGGCTACACCAAGGAAGAAATGAAATTGGCACGGGAGCCGCAGAAAATTTTGGACGACCGTAGTTTTTCCATTTCCGCCACAGCTGTCCGTATTCCTACTTCTGGAGGACATTCAGAATCGGTCAATGTAGAGTTCCAGAACGATTTTGAACTTAATGAGGTACGTCAATTATTAAATGACACCCCAGGGGTTACCGTGCAGGACAATACGGATACCAACACCTACCCCATGCCCATTTACGCCCATGACAAGGACGAGGTTTTTGTAGGCCGCATCCGCCGTGATGAGACCCAACGCAACTCCTTGAACCTATGGATTGTGGCAGACAATCTCAGAAAAGGGGCCGCCACCAACGCCGTACAGATTGCGGAATATTTGGTGACCCACGGATTGGTGGGTGCTTAATCCCATTTTTTTACTGCTCTAGAGCCTATTGAAACGTCAAGGCTATCCACCTGCACCGGGTGCCTGTAGGTAGTCTATTGCAGACCGCACCTTTAATTTGACTTTAACCACCCCTTGTGGACGGCCTATTTTAGGCCTCTGCGGCAACCTACCCCCGACAAAGCCTTGGATATGGTGCTTACGGCCATTGTACGTAGAGACCACCATGGATTTTGTGGCGTATCAACCCTAAAAAACCCATCGCCCTTCTTTTACAAAGAGCCATGGGCCTTTCTTAAATTTGGCCAAAGCCCTACTTAAGCCCCAATTCTTTTTTTCGTGCTTTGAGCAACTTGGCCACATCTATCTTATCGCCATTTTTAATGGTATTGTCCACCGTTAACAACACATAGCGTTTTCCACCTTGCCTAAACAATAATTCCTGCCCCATTTTTAATTCTACCCCGCTATTGGAGAAAGGGGATAAATTAGGGTTCATGACATTGGGAATGATCAACGGTATGGGCTTAGCACTGGTATTCATTAGGGTAAAATCAACCATTTGCATACCAGAGGTATCCTGCCATTGTGCATTGGCATTCAATACCACCACTGTAAGTTTGCCCATTTTGGAAGAATTGTTGGTCAACGTAATTTTGGATTCCCGCTCTACCATGACCACCGCCTTGCCCGTGGGTCCCAAACCAAACCCCCTTTTAAACTCCCCTGTTTTTTTGTCCTCCACCTTAACTTCTATTTCTTTTCCCGTTTTATTCTTTAACTGTAGCTCATACAGCTCATACTCTGCATAATCAAAATCCAAGGAGGTGCCAGGGGCAATTTCAAGGTCAGACTTTTGGGCACTTACTAAAGAGAATACAGACCAACAAAGAAGGATACTACTACATACTACTTTTTTCATGATGTTTTTATGTTTAACCGTTATTGGGACAAAGGTGTGAAAACGGTCTGCCTTGGGCGACTTAAATTAAAAAGAGGCGTCCCATACGATTTGAGACGCTAGTTCTTTAACGATTCCACGTACTGCGTTGGGGTGCTTTGCACCAGTTTCTTAAACACCCTATTAAAAGTTGCCTTACTATTGAACCCACACTCAAATGCAAGGCCCACCAAGGAAAATTTTTGGTTGTCCCCCGCAGACACCCGTTGTTTAAATTCCGCAATCCGATACTGGTTTACCAAATCATTAAAGTTCTTTCCAAAGCCTTGGTTAATGGCTTCCGATACTTCAGCCCTTTGCAGTCCCGTTTGTTCGGCCAGTTGTTTTAGGTTTAATTCCGGATTTAAGTACACCTTTTCCTCTTCCATCAATTTATGGATGTCCTGCTTTCTTTTTACGATGTAATCTGCTGCTGCCCCGTTCTTGGTTTTGCCTCCCCTTGGCAAATCTGGTGCCTGAAAATCAGTTAAAAAAGAAAAATTGGTAAAGTAACCCTTGACTCCAAAATACAATATGGCCAAAGCGGAAAAGAACTGTATCCACCATTTCTGTTTCCAGCTCATCTCAATGACCAACTCATTAATAAATACCTGCACAAGGCCGTAGAGAAAGATAAAACTGTATATACACAAGAAATTACGAATCCAAATAAGCTCCTTGTACGCCATATTGGAAAAGAACTGTGGCACGCCCTTTTTATAGGTAGCGTACAGCTGAAAGGAGAAAGCCAGGTAGAGCAACATTTGCATGGCAGAAAAAATACTGAAAAATGGATTAAGGTAGGGCCACTGCAATTGTTCTACCAAATAGCCATTTTGGACGTCTGCAAAGCCTGGCTGTTGTGCATCGTACAAATAGATTACCGTTTTCACCAGAAAAAAGACCAACCAAGGTACCGCATGCCAAAAGTGCTTTTTGAGCAATTGAAAACCTGGTGTCACCACACTTTTTACGTAAAAATATAGTAAGGGGGCCGTGAGCATTTCCATACTCACCAAAAAGTAGTTGACCTTGGTGTTCCTAAACGTATCGTACCAACCCATAAAACCAATGGTATAGGTGGTGCGGTGATAGCACATAATGAGTATGATACAGGCCAAAAGTAAGTCCGGGACATTCCGTTCCTTTACAAAACGCAGGTATAAGAGTGCTGCCAAAACAAGCCCTTGGAGCACCAAGATGAGCAATGGCGTGCTAAAGAGGTTAAAATCAGGAAAAGCCTGTAAAAAAAAGGGTCGCATTGGCAGTACGTTACACCTCCAAATATATCCTTTTAATTGCAGCCATGAAATGGGGTATTGACTGCGCGCTTGCCCATAACACCAGTTGCGGGCCACAGGCGAGAAAAAGGTTGCAACCGCCATGCCCCATGTACCCACCTATGCCCCTCTCTACATGTAGCTGCTGTTTTTTGTATTTTTAGCCTATGTGCTACAGTACACGGCAAACACGGACAAGGGAAGCAATACAGCAAAAATTAAGGCTCACCTCTGCCTTTAAGGACGGTGGTGCCAATTTAGAACTAATACACTACCATGCCAACGGATGGGAACATCCCCTCCTATGGATAGTGGCACAAGAGTATCCCAAGCACCTGCTTCCTGCCATGTGGGGACTGATGCCTGCACGTGAAAAGCAGGCCAATTACAAAGAGTACTTTAAAAACCCAAAGACTTTTGGAGGGCTTAATGCCAAATCTGAAAAGTTGTTCGACCATTTTATCTATCGCTATTCATGGCAGCAGCAGCGTTGTGTGATACCCATAGATGGTTTTTTTGAACCCCATAATACCAAGGTGAAGGTAAAAGGCAAGGATTTTAAAGTGCCATTTTATTTTTACAGGAAGGATGGTGAACCCTTGTACTTGGCGGGCATTTATACCCAAACGGCGGACGAGCGATGGACTTTTGCAGTCTTGACCAAAGCTGCCACGCCAAAATTTGCAGCAGTACATAATGACAAGAAACGCCGCCCTATTTTAATTGCTGAAAACGATATTGACGCTTGGTTACATGATGGCAACACGGCCTCTGATGTGCAGGATATTATGGACAATGATCTGTGGGAAGGCGAACTGGGCATTCACCCAGTGACCAAAGACTTGTATAGCCGTAGTGTAGTTTCCAACTACCCTGGGATTATTGAAAAGGTAGATTATCCTGAGGTACAGCTCGCTTTTGATTGAGCTTTAATAACTACCTTCACTTAGCGTGTTTTACATGGAACGATAGTGAGATGGAAAATGTATCGAGAAGCATCCAGGCACCCAAGGTTCTCGATATAATTCGCTTGCAGCGAATCACTCGAACTGACAAAACGTATAATTGGTACGCAAATCCTAAAGGAGACCTCCAATGTCACTTCGAGTGTTTTCAGTGCAGCGATAGCGGAAGTGAAAATGTATCGAGAAGCATCCGGGCACCCAAGGTTCTCCCCCGAAGTGTCGGGAACAACGCCTCTTTCAGGACGCCACTCGAACTGATAGGACGTATATCTTACTCAAAAAGATAGTTGACATTATTTTTTTTGCAAAGTGATAAAGCTCCTCCCTTTGGCAAAGGGAGGTGGCAACAAGCGAAGCAACGTTGACGGAGGGATTGAACACCCCAAACCCCAAATAAAACTCCTCGCACAAAAGGCAATCTCCCCTTTCTTCTTGTCCTTACGGACAGAATTCATTCCCCCCTTTGCTAAAGAGGGGAGCCGCAAGATTCTCTGCACAACACAACCAAGCTCCTCCCTTTGGAAAAGGGAGGTGGCAACAAGCGAAGCAACGTTGACGGAGGGATTGAACTGTCCCAAACCCCAAATAAAACTCCTCGCACAAAAGGCAATCTCCCCTTTCTTCTTGTCCTTACGGACAGAATTCATTCCCCTCTTTCCTAAAGAGGGGAGACGCAAGATTTTCTCCACAACACAACCAAGCTCCTCCCTTTGGCAAAGGGAGGTGGCAACAACCGAAGCAACGTTGACGGAGGGATTGAACTATCCCAAACCTCAAAGAAAACTCCTCGCACAAAAGGCAATCTCCCCTTTCTCACGACAATAAAGTCGTGATTCATTCCCCTCTTTCCTAAAGAGGGGAGCCGCAAGATTCTCTGCACAACACAACCAAGCTCCTCCCTTTGGCAAAGGGAGGTGGCAACAAGCGAAGCAATGTTGACGGAGGGATTGAACTATCACAAACCTCAAAGAAAACTCCTCGTACAAAAGGCAATCTCCCCTTTCTTCTTGTCCTTACCGACAGAATTCATTCCCCTCTTTCCTAAAGAGGGGAGCCGCAAGATTTTCTGCACAACACAACCAAGCTCCTCCCTTTGGAAAAGGGAGGTGGCAACAAGCGAAGCAACGTTGACGGAGGGATTGAACTGTCCCAAACCCCAAATAAAACTCCTCGCACAAAAGGCAATCTCCCCTTTCTTCTTGTCCTTAACTACAGAATTCATTCCCCTCTTTCCTAAAGAGGGGAGCTTTATAAGCCCTAGATAATAAAAGCTCCTCCCCTCATTTTCGAGGGGAGGTGGCCCCGACTTTTTCGTCGGGGTCGGAGGGGTAAAAGGGCAAACCTTGGTCATGATACCTCTTTCAACCTCCTATTCGACCCACACTACAATCAAGAACATTCTTTCATTATTATCCTGAAACCACAACTTGACTAGGGTAAAACCCCAAATAACGGCTTTCTGTTTTTTGTTAAGGGGGTAATGCCTATTTTAGGTCAACCATTAAATTCTCCACAAACTATAAAAACAATTTAATGTCCGAAGACCAACAGCAACTACATCAAACCCTATGGAACATTGCCAACGACCTTCGTGGTAATATGGATGCCGATGATTTTAGAGATTACATACTCGGCTTTATCTTTTATAAATACCTCAGTCGAAAAATGGCGTTACATGCCAATAAAATTCTCAAACCCGATGGATTGGAATATCACGAAGTGATTGGCCATCCCATGCAAAAAGAGTTGATTCATGAAATCAAACTCGATGCATTGGATGCCCTAGGCTACTTCCTAAAACCCACGGAGCTCTTTAGCGAGCTCGCTAAACGTGGGAACTCTGGTGGTGTCAACAAGTTCATTTTAGAAGACCTGCAAAAAGTACTCACCAATATCGAGCAAAGCACCATGGGAAGCGAAAGCGAAGACGACTTTGGCAACCTCTTTGAAGATTTAGATTTAACCTCTAGCAAACTCGGTAAAACGGAAGAAGCCAAAAACGAACTCATTGTAAAAGTGCTCACACATTTAGAAGGCATTAATTTCGATTTAGAAAACCAAGAAAGTGATTTATTGGGTGACGCTTACGAATACCTTATTGGGCAATTCGCGTCTGGTGCAGGAAAAAAAGCAGGCGAATTCTATACACCACAGCAAGTCTCAAAAATATTGGCGCAGTTAGTTACCACAGGCAAAGACCGACTCAAGAGCGTTTACGACCCAACCTGCGGTTCGGGTTCGTTACTCTTGCGAGTTGCCAAAGAAGTGAAGGAAGTTGGTTCATTTTACGGACAAGAAAGCAACCCAACCACCTATAACTTGTGCCGTATGAACATGATCATGCACGATGTACATTACAAACGTTTCGATATTTATAACGAAGACACCTTGGTAAACCCATCACCAAAACACAGCGACCAACGTTTTGAAGCCATTGTGGCCAATCCACCATTTTCTGCCAAGTGGAATCCCGATGCCATTATTAGCGACGAGCGCTTTTCAACTTACGGTAAAATGGCACCCAAAAGCAAAGCCGACTTTGCCTTTGTACAGCACATGATATATCAGTTAGACGATAACGGAACCATGGCTTGCGTCTTGCCCCATGGGGTGTTGTTTCGTGGCGCTGCCGAAGGCCATATACGCAAATACCTCATCGAAGACAAAAACCAGCTCGATGCCGTCATTGGCCTACCCGCCAATATCTTCTACGGTACAGGCATCCCAACGTGCATACTTGTACTTAAAAAAGACCGCTCTAAATGTCATGCTGAGCGCAGTCGAAGCATCCTATTTATAGATGCCAGTAACGCTTTTGAAAAGGTAAAAACCCAAAACATCCTCTTGCCAGAACATATAGACAAGATTGTAAGCACCTACCGTGCCTATTGTCATTCTGAACGTAGTGAAGAATCTCCCGCCACCATTGAAAAGTACAGCTATGTGGCCACGTTGGACGAAGTACGAGACAACGATTACAACCTCAACATCCCACGCTATGTAGACACTTTTGAAGAAGAAGAACCCATAGACCTGCAAGCCGTATCACAGCAGTTAAAAGATTTGGAAAAAGATATGAAGGCAACCGACGCTACTATAACCAACTATTGCCAGCAATTAGGTATTAATACTCCATTTTGATATGCAATATGTTAACCAAAGTGCATTTTCGTTAACACGTTTTGAAAATATGTTAAGCAAATACGGTATTTAAATCACAACAACAACTGTCAGTTCAAGGGCAGTCGAGAACGATGTAGCAACCTTATATGAACACCGAAACACAACATACCAAAACCGAAAAACAGTTTGTTCCACAATTACGTTTTGCAGAGTTTTTAAATGATGCATTTACTAAAAACCTCTTTGAAGATATATTCCAATTTTCAACAGGGAAGAACATTAAACAGAATGAAGCCTCGCCCGAATTTGATATTCCTTGCGTTAGATATGGAGAATTATATCACATGTACAATGAAGTAATTCATAAAGTTATAAATAAAACTAACCTTGAAAGAAGTGAATTAAAATTCAGTGATGGTGATGAAATTTTACTGCCCTCGGCAGGTGAAGACCCATTAGACATTGGTTCGGCATCAGCTCTTACAATTGAAAATATTGCAATAGGTCGGACAATAAATATTTTAAAACCAAAAAATAAATTGGTTTACTCGCAGATATACGCTTCCTACTACATTAATCAAAAATTAAAAAGAAAAATTGCATCATTAGCGAAAGGTGTGAGTATCAGCAATGTTTATAATTCTGATTTAAAAGGATTGTATATAACTTTACCTTCTCTTCCCGAACAACAAAAAATCGCCAGTTTTTTAACCGCAGTAGATACCAAACTACAGCAACTCACAGGTAAAAAGGAGCTCTTACAGCAGTACAAAAAAGGCGTGATGCAACAACTCTTTAGCCAACAACTGCGCTTTAAACAACCCGATGGTAGCGACTTTCCAGATTGGGAAGAGAAGAAGTTAAAAGATGTTCTTGATGAACATAAAACTAAAAATACTGATGGCACTGTAACTGAAGTGTTTTCGGTTGCTAAAGAAAAAGGAGTAATAAATCAAATTGAGCATTTAGGTCGTTCTTATGCCGCTGATTCCACATTACATTATAAGGTGGCTTTTCCAGGTGATTTAATTTATACCAAAAGTCCAACTAAAGATTTTCCATTTGGAATCATAAAGCAAAATCTAACTGGCAGAAAAGGTTTGGTGTCGCCACTTTATGTAGTTACAAGACCACAAGCTGAAAGTCTTGGATTTATGTTTCATTGTTATTTTCTCTCATGGGTTAATGTCTACAACTATTTGGTGCCATTGGTACAAAAGGGAGCAAAGAACACTATGAACATTAATAACGATGATTTCTTAAATGGAGCAAAATTCATGCTTCCAGTTTCAGAGGAAGAACAACAACAAATCGCCAATTATTTATCTGCGCTCGATACCAAAATAGAAACCGTTACACAGCAAATAGAAACCACCCAACTCTTTAAAAAGGGTTTATTACAACAACTATTCGTATGAGATTATTAAGAAATTAAGAATTGAAAGTATAAATTTAGAGAGAGCCTGCATTGAGCGGAGTCTAAATGTCAGTTGTAGCGCAGTCGAGAACAAAAAAGGGACTGCTACGGCAGCTATTTTTGTAAAATGTATAATTTAAAATGAAAAAGCAACCAGTACAAAAATGGCAGAAGTTTAGAGAAATAGATTAGATGAATAAAGACAATCAAATAGTAATTTACCAATCCGATGATGGTAAAAGTGAATTGCAGGTCTCGTTGCAAGATGATACCGTATGGTTAACACAGGCGCAAATCGTTAAAGTCTTTAATTCAAGTAAAGCCAATATTAGTGAACATATCAAAAATATTTTTGGTTCGGGAGAATTAAGTGAAGAAGCAACTGTTCGGAATTTCCGAACAGTTCAACAAGAAGGAAATAGAAATGTAACAAGAAACAGAATCCACTATAATCTAGATGTTATTATATCAGTAGGTTACCGTGTCAATTCTAAAAGAGGAACTCAATTTAGAATATGGGCAAATAGTGTTTTAAAAAATTATTTAGTTGAAGGTTATGCTATTAATGAAAAACGTTTACAACAAAAGACAGCACAATTAGAGTCCTTAAAGAAAGTGGTGGCCTTACAGGAGCAGGTGCTTACGGATTATGCGCTCAATACTAATGAAACGCAAGGCTTAATCCACGTAATAAGTCAATATAGTAAAGCCTTAGATATTTTAGATGATTATGATCACCAACGCTTAAAGATACCAGAGTCCAAACACTTAGAGGTTTTTAAAATTGGCTATACCGAAGCAAGAAAAGCTATTGACGCATTAGGTAGACAAACCAAATTTGAAGGCTTGTTCGGTAAAGAAAAAGATGATTCCTTCAAAGGGTCATTGGATACTATTTACCAAACCTTTGATGGAAAGGATTTATATAGTTCTATAGAAGAGAAAGCAGCGCATCTACTTTATTTTGTAGTAAAAAACCACTCATTTACAGACGGAAATAAACGTATTGCAGCCTTTTTATTTGTTTGGTTTCTAGAACGCAATAAAATCTTACTTAATCAAAAAGGGTTTAGGCGAATAAATGAGAATACCCTTGTAGCTTTAACACTCATGATAGCAGAAAGTCATCCTGAGGATAAAGATATGATGGTTAAAGTAGTGGTCAACTTATTAATTGCAGAAGAGTAATGACCAAACAATCAGAAGCCCTATTAGAACAAAATCTCATTAACCAACTCGTTGGTTTGGGGTATACATCTGTAGCAATACCAGATGGTGCGGATTTGGTAGCTAATTTGCAACGTCAGTTAGCGACTTTTAATAACATTAAATTTTCAAAAAAAGAGTTTGAGACGATCCTCAATCATTTAGCAAAAGGCAATGTGTTTGAGAAAGCTAAAACTTTACGCGGACGTTTTCAGTTTATCAATGATGCTGGTGAGCCAACATATATTCAGTTTTTTGATTCTGAAGATTGGACAAAAAATCTGTTTCAGGTTACGCACCAAATCACTCAAGAAGGCACTTACAAAAACCGCTATGACGTCACACTATTAGTCAATGGCTTGCCATTGGTACAAATAGAACTTAAACGTCGCGGTCTAGAGATTAAAGAAGCATTTAATCAAATTAATCGCTATCAACGTCATTCATTTTGGAGCAATCATGGTTTGTTTCAATATGTGCAACTCTTTGTTATAAGTAACGGTGTTAATACCAAATATTTGGCTAACAACGCACTACAATCCGTTAAGCAAACTTTCTTTTGGTCTGATGAGCATAACAAAAACATTAAAGAGCTTACAGAGTTTACATCAGCATTTCTCAATCAAGACCATTTAAGCAAAATGATTGCCAAGTATATTGTGCGTAATGAGACGCATAAGATATTAATGATTCTGCGTCCCTATCAATATTATGCGGTTGAGAAATTAGTAGAGCAAGTAAAAACTAATACAGATAATGGCTATATCTGGCACACCACCGGTTCTGGCAAGACCTTGACCTCTTTTAAGGCAAGCCAGATTATCATGGATTTGCCCTCTGTTGACAAGGTGGTATTTGTGGTAGACCGTAAGGATTTGGACTACCAGACCATGAAAGAGTTCAACAGCTTTAAAAAAGACAGTGTAGATGTCACCAACAACACCAACAATCTGGTAAAGCAACTCACAGACGATTCTAAATTGGTATTGACCACTATTCAAAAATTGAACAATGCCATTAGCAAAGACCATTATAAAAAACGCTTGGCATCTTTAAAAAATAAAAAAGTGGTCATCATCTTTGATGAGTGTCATCGCTCGCAGTTTGGAGACACACACCAACGTATTACTGAGTACTTTACCAACAATCAGCTCTTCGGTTTTACGGGCACACCAATATTTGCAGATAATGCCTCAAAAAACGATTTAGGGAAACGAACTACTAAAGACCTCTTTGGAGAATGCTTACACAAATACGTCATCACCGATGCCATTGCTGACCAAAATGTATTAAAATTCGGTATTGAATACGTTGGTAAATACAAACAAAAAGGCAACACTTTCATAGATATCGAGGTTGAGGACATTGACAAAGCAGAAGTATTCGCTGATGAAAAACGATTGGAAAAAATAGCCGATTATATTGTTGCCTATCATGGTCAAAAAACCTTCAATAAGGAGTATTCAGCTTTATTTGCAGTAAGTAGCATTGATACATTGATTAAGTACTACGACATCTTCAAACGCAAAAAGGAAGCAGGCGAGCACAATTTGCGAATCGCAACTATATTTTCATATAGTGCAAACGAAGAGGATAAAGATGCACAAGACTATCTGCCAGACTATGATTATGATTTAGCAGCAGAACCAGCTTCTAAATACAAAACAAGCCATACGAGAGACAAACTAGACGAGTTCATCGCGGATTATAATGCCATGTATAATACCAGTTTTTCAACTAAAGATGGACAACAATTTGAAAACTATTTTAAAGACATTAGCAAACGATTAAAAGACCGTGAAAAGGCAACTTTTAATGATGCCAAAGACCGTTTAGATATCGTTATTGTGGTAAACATGATGCTTACAGGTTTTGATGCTAAAAAAGTAAACACACTTTACGTTGATAAAAATTTGCGATACCATGGTTTAATTCAGGCCTTTTCAAGAACAAATCGAATTCTTGGCGAGAAAAAATCCCAAGGTAATATTTTATGTTTCCGTAATCTCAAAAATGTCACAGACGAGGCAATTACCTTATTTTCAAACAAAGACGCAAAAGAAGATATTATTGTTCCGCCTTACGAAGCGATTGCTTCTAAATTTGATGAGGCATTAGAAAATCTATTACAACTCACGCCAACCTATCAAAGCGTTGATGATTTATTAGGTGAAGAACAAGAGTTGGCATTCGTTCAAGCGTTTAGAAAATTACTTCGCGCTAAAAATGTCTTGGAGTCTTATGTAGATTTTGATTGGGACGATTTAGAAATCGATGAGCAAACTTTTGAGGATTATAAGAGTAAATATTTAGACCTATACGATAAGGTTAAAATGGACCGACAAAAACATAAAACTTCCATTTTAGATGATATTGATTTTGAGTTAGAACTGATTCATCGCGACCAGATTAATGTCGCTTACATCCTAAAACTGCTGGCCAAACTCAAAGAAGCCAAAAAGTCTGATATTGAAGCACAGAAAAAAGCCATTATCGATTTACTGGCTGGAGACGTGGAATTACGGAGTAAACGCGAATTGATTGAAAAATTCATTGAGGAAAATCTTCCCAAAATTGATGACGCCGATGACATTCAAGACGAATTTGAAAACTATTGGCAGGAACAAAAAATTCTGGCTTTGGCAAAATTGTGTGAAGATGAAGGTTTGGATAAACAACAGTTTAATGCACTCATCGAAAGCTATATCTATAGTGGACAGGAACCTATTCGAGATGAGGTTTTTAAGTGTTTGGACAACCGACCAAGCATCTTAAAAGCACGCGAAATTGGAGAGCGCATCATTGAAAAAATGAGACGGTTCGTTGAAGTTTTTGTTAATGGGATGACGGGGTAACTAGGTAAAAGAAATTATGCCTTTAGCTTCAAGTATAAAGTGTATTCCCACCACAAAAAGAGCAATCCATTCAGCCCAAAACATATTGATAATTGAAGGCTTTAAAATATGAATTCCAAGGGCAATAATAGATGTAACCGCTATTGTATAACGTACTACTTTATCATGGTTATCTCCAAAAAAGGCAATACTCAAAGCGGCACCAACAAAAAATAAAACAGCGAAAAAGTAGTGCAATTTAGGATGGGTGTTCAAAGGAAATAGTAATACACCAAAAAGAAACAATCCTAAAATAATATTGTAACCATGATTCTTCCAAAATTTACCTGTAACAATTGTGTATCCAGAATGGAGTGTTAGCTGTATTGCTCCGTTATAAATAAACAACATGGCGGCAATGGTAATTACCATTCCAAAAACATGCCTGTTTTCCATTAAGACGTAATGGCTAATACTTGGTTTAAATGGTTTCCAGCCATCAGCTATTTTTAAGAATATTGGTATAAGAATACAAAAAACGGCAAGTAATATTTCTAATTTCTGAATGTAGTTTTTCATACCACTAATTCATTGTTGCATTCCAATTTAACTCCTTTAACTTTTCGTAGAATTTAACTATGGAATCTGGACTACGTGAAGATAAAAATTCATCTTGCTTGGCAAATAAGATGCTTTTAAACTTTATGGTCAATTTATTGCCCGTGGAATTATTTACTTCAGCAGACCATCCTGCACCAATTTTTGGTATAAATGACGCTGGTGCTATTTCAATAGAGCCGCTATCAGACCTTTTATCAGAAGTGGATAAATTGAGTTCGACAGTGAATTCAGCAGGTACTAAACCATTATATCTATTGGATTTTAAGTCTCCGGCATGGTTCAATGCTTCTATAATATCCTGAATCCCGTCTTTTAACGTAATGGGTTCCGTTTGTTTGATGTCATAGGACTTGCAACTAAAAAAAAGAAGCAGAACAACGACAGTGAAGAAATTTTTCATGATTATAACTTTTAATTTGGACCTAAATGTAAAATAGAAAGCAGTTAACTTCAATCCCCATTCCTAGGTATTTTTATAGCAACTATCTGTGAATAAATCAATTAAAAGATTCTTACATTACACCATCCCTCTCCGTATCTTTATGAAAACACCAGGACCGATACCCAATGACCCAATCCCTAAAAACCCACCTAGAATACCTACTCTGTATCAAAATCAATGCAGTGCGCACAGTTGCAGGTGGTGATACTTCACGGGCGTATTTGATAGCGACGGATAGCGAGCGCTTTTTCTGTAAGGTTAACAGCAGTATGCAGGCACTCCCCATGTTTAGGGCAGAGCAGAAAGGCTTAGCAGTCTTGGCAGATTCCAAATCCATAGCCATTCCCAAGGTACTGTTCTGTAGCACCTTTGAAGCTGAGGCCTTTCTCATTATGGAATACATAGAGGCCCAACAGCCCAACCCATTGGATTTTGAACGTTTGGGGCAGCACTTGGCGGTGTTGCACCACTTGGAGCAGAACAGTCCATTTGGTTTTAAAACGTCTAACTTTATTGGGAGCCTACCACAATCCAACACCTTACATGAGGATTGGACCAGCTTTTATGTTTTGGAAAGGCTCTTACCGCAATTGCAAATGGCCGTAGATGCCCAAAAGCTGCATCCTACGGAAGTTCCATCAGAAAATACACTCATAAAGGTTTGTACAACCTTGTTCCCTACCGTAAAACCGTCACTGCTGCATGGCGACCTCTGGTCCGGCAACTTTTTGATTTCAGCCAAAGGGGAGCCCTATTTGATAGACCCTGCGGTATATTATGGGCATCATGAGGTGGATTTGGCCATGACAGCACTTTTTGGCGGTTTTGGAAATAGGTTTTACGAGGCGTACCATGAGGTCGTCCCCAAAGAAGATGGGGCCAAGGAACGCTGTGACCTCTACCAATTGTACTACTTGTTGGTGCATCTAAATTTGTTTGGCACTTCTTACAAGGGTTCTGTGACACATATCTTAACACGCTATTTTGGCTAAGGGCTTTTAGGCGCAACATTGGCTTTGGTTTTGGCCTTGCCCGTACCAAACACTGCCAACCTCGCCCTGTTGTGCTTACCGGGTAATGAAGACCGGGCAGTCCCAGCCCAGCTGCGCAAAAAAGGGGTGCGGCTGCCTAAATGGAGACCTCTCCATTGATGAGCAGCTGGGTGACCAGCTCCCGCATTTCTATTTGGTTAAGGCCTACGGGGGTATTGGGGTCATAAAGTATTTTAATGATTTCCCGGTCAAAAAGATTAAACTCGTCCGCTGCCCCAGAGCACATAACACTGGTGACCTGGTCTTCACAATAGGCGTCGGAGGTGTGCCCCAAGCCTATGATATGCCCCAACTCATGTTTAAAAAGCCCCTCATCCGTACTGCCCAGCCAAATACGACCGTTAAAAATGGAAAAATCACCATCTGAATTGTACAGTGCATAACCCCCAAAACCCTGATTATTGATGAGCGCAAACATATCTGGCCATAGGTTAGCTATGGCGCCCGTAGGCCCCAATACCGCGTGGACGTTGGATTCTTGCTGACTGTTGACCAACTCTATGGTGGTTCCTTCTTGCATGAGGGCCCTAAACTCATTCAGGTAGCCCTCCACTGTCTGTAAAAAATTGTCTGGCAGGTCGCCATCCATATACAGTTTAATGGGTTGCCGCCATTTTTCGCTCAGGGAGCCCCCGCTTGCGGTTGGGGACAATTTGTAGGTGAGGTAGATATACTCATCCACAAAGGATTTTTGGTAATTGGTCAGTGGGCCATCTTCCACATCTACCACATTAAAGGTAATGGTTGCCCTGGTAGTGGCCCCTTTTTTATCCCGGGCACTTACCTGAATGCTCAGTACCGTAGCGGTCTCATAGTCAAAAATAGTGGTGCCCTTATTGGTAATGACACCGGTAACGGGGTTTACCAAAAGGTCAACATCGGTCTCCAATGAAAAAAGCAGGTCTTCGCCCTCTGGGTCCCTAGCTTCTATGGCGCCCACCACCTCAAACGGTCTGGCACTCTCCAAAACATCAAAGGATTGGTCTAGCATAATGGGTGCTTCATTTACGGGAACGGGAACGGTTTCCTCTTCTACCTGGTCTTGTTCGCAGGAGACAAAAATGGAAAGGCAGGTAATGGCCGTAAAGGCCCGGATACTTGGTGCGATTTTCATGTGTTTTGGATTTATGGTTATTTTGTTTGGTTAAAACTCATATTTCTTCTCCACTGCGTAGCGGAGCAACTCTCCCGCCCCGGTTAAATTAAGTTTGCGGATCATATTCTTACGATGGGTATCTACCGTGCTTTTGCCTATAAAGAGTTCCTCTGCTATTTGGTGGCTGGTTTGACCCTTGGCAATAAGCTGTAATATTTCTCGCTCACGGGAAGAGAGGATACTTTTAGAGCTGTTTTTTTGGGCCTCTGGCCGATGTATTTTCTTGTCATAGTAAGTATGGCCAGTAGCTACCGTTCTAATGGCCTCCAACACCACCTTTAAGCTGCTGTTCTTTAAAATATAGCCTTGTGCCCCTGCTGCCAACATCTGCCCCACGGCATCATCTTGATCAAACATGGTAAAGGCCACTACCTTGGTGTGGGGCATTTCTGCCAGGATTATTTTGGTGGCTTCTATACCGTCCAATTTGGGCATCCTAATATCTGTGAGCACTACTTTAGGTTGTTTTAAACGCACCAAGTTTAGGAGCTCTTCACCATTATTGGCGTGGCCCACCACTTGGATATCATCTTCATGTTTTACATAGGATTTAATGCCATCAATAAGGGCTTGGTGGTCTTCGGCTATGGCTACGGTGATCATACTGGGATATCAATTAAAATAGAGGTGCCCTTACCCAAGATACTATCCACGGTAAAGCTGCCCTCTAAATGTTCAATGCGTTTTTCAATAGTGGTAAGGCCCATGCCCGTATCGTTGGTTACCACCTTGCTCCGGTCAAAACCCTTGCCGTTGTCCTCGATAATAATGTTGAGACTGTCCTTGTGCTGGGTGAGTTGAATCACCACTTTACTGGCCTGGGCATGCTTTATGGCATTGGCCAAGAGTTCTTGGACCATACGGAAAAGGTTAAGCTCCAAAGAGTTTTCCAAACGGTCTCCCATTCCAAAATTTTCTACGGTTACCTCCAAGGCATTGGTTTCCGTAATTACCTGGGCCATTTTTTTAATGGCGGGTAAAAGGCCCTGATCGCTCATTACCCCGGAATTTTTGGTGTGGGCCATCCCACGGATTTTTTGATAGGCCTCTTCCAATAGCTTTTGGGCATTTTTAAGTGCGGGGTCCTTTTTACTGATTTTAGAGTTGTCAAAATGGAGTTTAATCGTGGCCATAAGGCTTCCCAGATCATCATGCAGTTCATTGGCCACACGCTGGCGTTCTTTCTCTTGCCCGCTGATCATGGCGTCTATACTCAGCAGTTCTTGTTGTTTTAACAAATTATCTACCCGTTCTTGTTTCAATAGGGCTTCCTGCTCTGCCAATTGGCGCTTTTTGGCGGTGTTTTTTTGGAGGAGCACACTCACAACACCACCTACCAAAAGAAGAAGCAAAGCGGCTATAAGGGCATTTCTGTTGGCGGTTGCCCTTTGCTTTTCTACCAAGAGCTGTTTTTCCTTTTCGGCGGTCTGGTACTTTACCTCTAGGTCGTTCAATAAATTATCATAACGATAACGTCTGGAACTGTCCTGTGAAACTTCATACTTATAATAATTGTGGTAAGCAGATTTGTAGTCTCCTTGGAAGGTATCCAAAACCGAGCTGTAATAATGGTAAAGCGATTTAAACTGCAAATCTGTCTTATTGGCCAAGGTGGTGTCAAAATCTGCCAAATAACGGGCCATAGCATCGGTTTTGTTCTGGCTTGCGGCAATCCTTGCCCCAAAGGCCAACAGTTGGTTCACTCTTGTTCTCTTAAACTTATAGGGGACCTTATCGTAAGCGGTTGCCGCCTTTTCTATGTATACGTTGGTTTTATCATACTGCTCCAATTCCTCATAATAACTTGCGTAAACGTTGTACACCCTAGCCATTAGATAAGGTTCTTTATGGGTCTTAAAATAAGTGTCCAACCATTCCTGGGAGGCTAGTTTCCATTGGTCCGTATAATAGTTCTTAAAGTTTAGAATCAAATTATAATAATGGTAATTGGCCATTTCAAAATCGTCATAGGCCAATGATCCGTACTTTTCCAAATATTGGGTGTACGTTTGGTTGTCATACAAATAATAGATACGGTGTAGGGTCAATATTTTTTTTAGCGCTTCACAGGCCAACTGCACATTGTCATTCTTTTCTGCATACTGCAAGGCTTCTTGGTATTTTTCCAATGCTTTAAGATTTTCCCCTTCCATGGAATAAAACAAAAAATCCCCCTCATTGACCAACTGATAAAAGTTGGAATACACACTGGTACTTGTAAGGTTGGATTGCGGAGGGCTTACCCCGGATGAAAAATCAAATTTATAGAGCATGTTCAATTGCCATAATAGCGGGGCTTGAAAATCCGTTTCAATTTGAAGAATCATGGATTGGGCCGCATCTAGCTCATACCTCCTCAAAAAATCTACCGCCTCTCTTTCTTGTCCATAAAAAGAGACCGAAACCAGGATAAAAAAAATAAAGGCGGTAGTTTTCATTGGTGATTATCTCAAGATATAAACATCGGACAATTTCATTTTACAAGGTCTGCCACCCCCAATGGCCCCAAACAACCTATCCTCTAGATCTTCTTCTGTGAACGATTCTGCCACAAAACTGTGCAGCTCCCGGGAATCAGCCAAGGCAATAGCAGCATCTAACCCCTTCTTTTTTGCAAGTTCAATGATTTCCATTTTTTCCTTTGCACCCGTTAACCAGCCAATTTCTTCCCCATCCCTGAACAGAAACTTGGGGTCTGCAAAAAGGGAGTAGGTATTTCTTGTATCTGAATCTTCCTTGATCTGAGAAATTTTATTGGCTACCGGTTCGTACAAAACCGTAACCTCAACAACGTCTCCGTGCCTTAGTAATAGGTTAAGGGAAGGGCTAGCCGCTGCTTCCTGATTTTCTTCCCCATCATCTCCTTTCGCGTCCCCGTTAGCTATTTTTTCCGGATAGTTGGCGATACTGTTGTGGTTAAATGCCTGTAAGAGCACATATAACTTTATCAATCTGCCTGTTGAAAAGCCCGTTAATTTAAACTGATCGGGCAGCGCTTTCTCCCGATGACCCAAAACCTTTGTGATTCCCAAAGTAACGTCGCCGGTATACCCCTGTATCTTAATTTCCATGCCATCTAAATGATATCCATCATCCACAGGCTTACCTTTAAAATTGGCAAAAAGGCCAAAATGTGTACCGTAACCCTGATCGGAAAAAATAGGCTGGTAAACGGTTTCTTCTGGATGGTTGGTATTGTTCAATAATACCGGAAATCGTAATCTTTCATGTGCCATGCTGATTGTTTTTAGTTAAACTGTTCTATATCTAATGTTTTAATGATTCCATGCATTTTACCCGTTTTGCCCCCAGCTTGTAAAGGCCTGGAAAACTGCAATGTATTGGCAAGACAAGCGCCATCAAAATCCGAGGCAAACACCAGGCCCACAACCTCACCCTTGGGTGTGGTCAATAAAGCTCCAGAGTCCCCCCAATCTGCCTTTAAATTACATAATATCTGGTCCCTAAACATCATATTGCCGTTGGGGTATTCCGGATGGCTTACTTTGATGCTTTCATAAAAACCTTCGATTACACCTGTGGTGTTGCCCGTGGTACGCCCATACTTTTCTACTACCATTCCCTTTACAGGCGCTATGGTACCGGACAACTTTCCTTGTCCTTTTGTGCCCGTGCCAATTTGTATATCATTAGACACTTTTACCAGGGCTGCATCCATAAATGCATCAAGACGGTACCATACCAAATCCCCTATCTGATTAGATTTGAACTTACCACCATCATACCTGCAGGGCTGCAGAATTTTATCTCCCAGCCTCCCGTTTGAATTCACAAAAACATGCCAGTTGGAGATAGCGTAAATATGCCTGTTATCCTTAAGCTTTAAAAGTCCGCCCAAAGTTCCGGGTCCTTTATAATTACTGTTCATACTGCTAACACCGCCCACCAAGGGCCTGCTTAAATGATTTGAAATACCATAAAAAGTACGGCGAGGTTTGGCAATCACCTGTATCCGTTTAGTGAAATTTTTTGGAAAACCAATGATACCATCCTTGACATGGCGATCGGAAAGGGTTAAAAATTCTGGTAAATTATAGCCTTTTTCTTTTTTAAGTTTAGGTACTAGCCCCAATACCCCTGCTTTTACGCCAGCCTCAATGCAAAGTGTAGAACCGTCGTCCTCCAAAGCTGTAATTCTTAATGAGGTTAGGGCAGGCTCTCTATCATACCAACGTTGTTCAACTTCCAGTAGTGCCATTTTTACGGCCAAGTAAATGTCCCAATTCCTGTGAGTTTGCATGTAATACCAAAAAATTAGTTATACAAAGGTGGTTTATAATGGTTGGCGACCGTATCCCCATCATTAGGTATTTTAGATGATGCTATTTGCCCTTCACCAACCAGTATAAGGTGCTATAAATTCCTCTTTTTAACAAATTATTACTCCTTATTTCCCTATTCTTCCAAAGTTTCTTCTAATAATCAGATTTTTCTTACCTGATTTTTTAAAAAATACCGATTTATGGGTATTGCCTAGCGCAGTGGTTCCTTGTTTATTTACGGCGAGTTAGTGAAGCAAAAAAGCCTATGGGCAGTACCATATTCTAACTCGGGGGAATTAGGGTATGGGAACCCTATGGGCTTTTGATTTTAATGTTTCCAATCCAAAAATACCAGCGTAGCCAACCCAAACTGTTAAAATCAAACATCAGCACATTTAAAAGAGCTGGTAAGCGATGCCATTACCTTGATAGCAATGATACCATAGGATACACCTTTGGTTTACTTTATACCCACTGTGCTGCAATCGGTACGGGCGCTAAAGGCTGATTAAGGTAGTACATCCTCTAACATATCCCTTACACGTTCACTGTTCCAATCTGCGGCACCGGTTTCTTTGCTTAGGATATGCCCATTTTGGCCTATCAAATAATTGGTGGGGATACTGGAATTCAATAACAGGTCTGGAGGCGTAATTTGTGAGGTATATATCGGTAGGTCATAAGGGTTCTTTTGAAGAAAGGCCTTTACGGTCTTGGGCTGTTCATTGGTCAGTAAAAGAAAATTGACCTGGTCACCATAATCGGCATACAAGGCTTCAATAGTGGGCAGTTCTGCCAAACATGGAGCGCACCATGTGGCCCAATAACCTATAAAAGTAACCTTGCCTTTACCCACTTCAATCGTTTTCGATTGCCCATCTAAGGTAAGCACAGGGTAATCAAAAGGACTCAGCTGTTTTTGGTCTTCAGCAGCTATTTCACTTGGTGACCAAACCCATATTTTGGCCTTATTGACCGCCAGTTGAATGGGTTTTCGGGTCTGCGGTATCATCAGTAATGCGATGAATACTAAAAAGAAAATATCGCTGGGTTTAAACTTTTTCTTCATAGTAACTATTCAATCATAGTTAATTCGGTCGCGAATCGTACCATCCGCTCTGTGGACAATCACATCGGCTTTATGCTTTTTTGCCAATCTTTTGGCTTTAGTGATGGCAGTAGATTGCTTTTGATGTTTAGAGGTGATGCGTTTATTACCTTCCCGTCTTACTGCCCAACCGTCTTCATAGGGTACTACATGCTGGTGCCATGTTCTAGGCCTATCAACGGCACGTGAACTTTTGAAAAATACCTCAATCAGCTCCATTATTGTATTTAACAAGGTCTTGGTAACGTTGTTTTTGGGCATAAATAGTTAGCTAATGATGGTGAAGTTACTATTTTTTGTCATGCCGGTTGCGGTAGGCTCACTGTGTTCCCCTGGCCTCCCCAAGTATCGGGAACCTGGTCCCTTTCAGGAAGCCACTTGAACAGACATCATGCAATACTCCAATCTAACCACAACTGTCACTTCGAGTGTTTTACATGGAACGATAGTGAGATGGAAAATGTATCGAGAAGCTCTCTTGTTACAATGGTTCTCCCCCGAAGTATCGGGAACAACGTCTTTTTCAGGACGCCACTTGAACGGACATCATGCAATACTCCAATCTAACCACAACTGTCACTTCGAGTATTTTACATGGAACGAT